>NZ_FZNL01000039.1 GCF_900187965.1 Flavobacterium sp. ov086
ACTCAGACCAAGGATGGCAGTATCAAATGAAACAATATCAATATTTATTAAGACAAAAAGGAATCAGACAAAGTATGTCAAGAAAAGGAAATTGTCTTGACAACGCTGTAATAGAAAATTTCTTCGGAATAATAAAATCAGAACTTTTTTATCTTAAGAAATACAGTTCAGTTAGTGAATTAAAACAAGAAATAATTGAATATATAAATTACTATAATAACGATAGAATAAAACTAAATCTAAAAGGAATGAGCCCGATACAATATCGAGCTCATTATTATCAAACTTAATTATAAATTCGTCTAAACTTTTGGGTGCAGTCTAGCATTACTGTGGGACTTTCTATTTTATAGCTCTCTAATTTTTAATAAACTTCATACTTGAACTTCCTTTATCTGATTTTACTTTTATAAAGTAATTTCCTGTTCTAAGTCTCGAAACATCAACAGTAGAAATCGATTTTGCATCTGGAACCGCAATAACCAATTGTCCTAAAATATCATAAATGGATAATGATTGTATTTCTATAGATTGATTTGTTGCAATATTCAAACTATTACTAGTAGGATTTGGATACAGTGCAAAATAATTAGAAAATTCAAAATCCTGAGTCCCTAATGTTTTAAATGTTGATGTTGCTTTATTGGTCAAAATGGGGAAATTATAATCAAAATAAATACTAGCGTCATTTGTGAACGAATCGCCTGTAACCAATGTTGGTTTTGTTTTTATTTTGAAAGCAATATAACCATCATTGTTTGCGTCATCAAAAGGCAGATTAATATTTTCGAAAATAAACTCCACTTTGTTTTCTTCCGAAATTTTGGTTACAAAAGAATGGCTTGAACTTGTTGGAATTAAAGTTGAAATATCAAACTTAGATAAATCAATCATATCTTTCACCACAATATTCTGAGCAGAATATGTTCCTGTATTCTCAAAACGAATCATATAATGTACATACTCGCCTATTAAGTTTGGAGTGATTACATCGCCTTCTAAACATGTTTTGTCATTAGGGTCAAAAGAACCTACGGTTCTTTGGTTTAAAGTGAAAGTACTATCATTAGGACTTTCATCTTTGCCTTGTGATGAAATTGAAGCTATAAATTTTAGAATATCTCCGTTCTTTACCGCAGGTGTATCAGTTGGCTTATTTATCTTAAGCGTAAACGTTATTTCTTTATATTCGGTTGGCTTTAAATTATTGAAATTCCAGGATAAATTATTAATATCTTTCTTTATTAAATCAGTGTCACTACTGATATAGTCTAAAATAGTGTCATCAAAGTTTAGATTCACAGAACCTGACTGAATGGTATTTCCTTTATTTTTATAAACAATTTTATATTTCACATCAAAACCCGGTCTTGCCGCTTCTAAGGGAATTAATGTAATTTCTAAATCTGTATAAGTACCAATAGGCGTGATACAAAAATTTTGTACCAATGGGCTCGATTGCGTTGGGAAAACAACCGTTGCATTTACTGGAGAAATATTAAAATATTTAGGATTTTCCAGAACTGGAGTTATAGTAAATGTCCCTTCTTGAACCGGAATACTAAATATCCCAGATGCATTAGCAACCAAAGTTCCTGTATCTATGCCTTCTGTAATATTATATTTTAAATATGAATAACCTCCATCCTCTGCATCACATCCATTTGTATCACTATCAATTTTGGTAATACCTTTAATTTCGTAATTTGCTCCACCTGGTCTAAAAGTACAATAGGAATTAATTTCGATTGTTGATAATGACATCCCGCTAAGTTCAACATTAGATTTAAAAGAACTATATTGATTGTTTTCAACACAAATGTATTTTAAACTAGGATTACTGTAAAAGAAAATATCTGACGATTTCCATTCATAACCATTTTTCGCAATTAAACCAGTCAAATTGTTATTATAGCAATGTAATAATGTTAAGTACTTTTTGTCTGATACATCCAAAACACCGCTTAATTTATTACGAGAACAAATAAGACTTTTAAGTTTAGTACAGCTGGATAAATCTAAAACAGCAATATCATTATAGGAACAATTTAATTCTTCTAAATTACCTAATCCTTCCAATTCAAGTTTTGATATATGATAAGGTGTAGTTTGATTTACAGTTGAGCCACAATTCAATATTTTTAAGGAAGGCAAATTTTTCAAGACTAAAGTAGTTAGTATAGTCCCTTTAATTAAAAAATCTTCTAATTTATTTAGTCCCGATACTGATAAATTCACTAAAGATGTTCCATCTAAAACAAATGTCTTAAGATTTGGGCACCCAGATAAATCTAATGTTGTTTTGATACCATTACTGCAATCTAAATATTCCAGATTTGTAAGCCCCGTTAAAAGTATTGTATCGAAAATCGTTGTTTGGCAACTTAATTTTCTAAGATTTGTTAAGCCAGTTACATTTAAACTTTCCATGTAATTATCATCACAATTTAACTCTTCTAATTTTTTTAACTGAGTAACATCTAAATATTTAGCATTACAACTTCTACAATTTAAATAGGTTAGATTTGTAAAATATTCAATTCCATTCATTCTTCCTGAAGTGAAAAAAAATTCTTTCTTATCAAAATCATCCATATTTAATTGATATACATTTAGTGCTTCGCTAACCTGTATTTCTCTATCATTATTACTATCGACTTTGATATTATTTCCGTCCTTATCCTTTGCTATATTTGAATCAACACTGGTATAGTAGACCAAAATATCTTTAAAATCGCCACTATCTGTGAAAATAATATTTTGCGCACTCAGATTGCTTAAAAAAATAAAAGGTAAAACTAAAAAGTAGAGTTTCTTCATATGTTAGATTTTTAAACAAAAATAACTTTTTAAGACTATAACACAACTTTATTTGTTAAATTTTCTTAAAATAAAAACTATAGCGCAAAAAAAAGTCCCACATTGCTGTGGGACTTTCTATTTATAAAAAACTTAAGAATTATTTTTTCTCAGTTTTTTCCATTTTAGCTTTTAATGCAGCTAATACATCATTGTTATCTCCTAAAGTTGCAGCTGGTGCATTTGTAGATGATGCAGATGAAGTATTTTCAGTTGCAGCTTTCACATTTTTCTCTTCTTCTTCACGGAAGATAGCAGTGTGAGAAGCAACTACTCTTTTGAATTCTTTGTTGAATTCGATTACTTTGAAATCAGCAGTATCACCTTTTTTCAATTTCTTTCCGTCTTCTTTTTCAAGGTGACGAGTAGGAATGAAAGCAACGATATCATCTCCGAATTCTACAGTAGCTCCTTTGTCAACGATTTCAGAAATTTCACCATTGTGGATAGTTCCTACAGCGAAAGAATCTTCGTATTGATCCCAAGGATTAGCAGTAGTTTGTTTGTGACCTAAAGATAATTTACGTCCTTCAACATCTAATTCTAATACAACTACATCAAGTTTCTCACCAACATTTACAAATTCAGATGGGTGTTTGATTTTCTTAGTCCAAGATAAGTCAGAGATGTAAATTAATCCATCAATTCCTTCTTCTAATTCTACGAAAATACCAAAGTTTGTAAAGTTTCTAACGATACCTGTATGTTTAGAACCTACTGGGTATTTAGAAGTAATATCTGTCCATGGATCTTGAGTCAATTGTTTGATACCTAATGACATTTTACGGTCATCTCTATCTAAAGTTAAGATAACAGCTTCAACAACATCTCCAACTTTTACGAAATCTTGTGCAGAACGTAAATGAGTTGACCATGACATTTCAGAAACGTGGATTAAACCTTCAACACCTTCAGCAACTTCGATAAATGCACCGTAATCAGCGATTACAACTACTTTACCTTTTACTTTATCACCAATAGTTAAATTAGCATCTAAAGCATCCCATGGGTGAGCGTTTAATTGTTTCAATCCTAATTGAATTCTTGTTTTCTCATCATCGAAATCAAGGATTACAACGTTTAATTTTTGGTCTAATTCAAGAACTTCACTTGGGTGGTTGATTCTGCTCCAAGAAAGGTCAGTAATGTGAATTAATCCATCTACACCACCTAAGTCAATGAACACACCATAAGAAGTAATGTTTTTAACAACACCTTCTAATACTTGTCCTTTTTGTAATTGACCGATGATTTCTTTTTTCTGTACTTCGATATCAGCTTCGATAAGCGCTTTATGAGATACAACAACGTTTTTGAATTCGTGGTTAATTTTTACCACTTTGAATTCCATCATTTTGTTTACATATACATCGTAGTCTCTAATTGGCTTAACGTCAATTTGAGAACCAGGTAAGAAAGCTTCAATTCCGAAAACGTCAACGATCATACCACCTTTAGTTCTGCATTTTACAAAACCATTAACGATTTCTCCTGTTTCGTTTGCAGAAATAACTCTATCCCATGATTTAATAGTACGTGCTTTTCTGTGAGATAATACTAATTGACCTGTTTTGTCCTCACGGATGTCGATTAATACTTCTACTTTGTCACCAACTTTTAAGTTTGGGTTGTAACGGAATTCGTTTAAAGAAATAACACCTTCCGATTTTGCGTTGATATCAACGATAACGTCTCTATCTGTAATTCTAACAACTACACCTTCTACTACTTCTTCTTGATCTGTAGCGATGAAAGTTTTTGAAACTAGTTCTTCGAATTCTTGTAAGTTTTTCTCATCTACTGCATCAATTCCTTCTTGGAAGTTATGCCAGTTAAAATTTGCTAAAAACTCTTCTTGTGATTTTAATTGTTCAGACATGCTGATAAAAAATTTGTATTCTGTTTTTCTCGAGTTTCTTAATGCAGTAGAAAAAACAGAAGTTGTTTTACATAAATAGTTGATACCTAAAGGAAACTCTTCTTTGCCAAAAGGACTGCAAAATTAATACATTTATTTGTAATAGCAAAATAATTATAAATGATTATAACGCAATTGTTCAGGAGCACAACTTGTAAGATTTTTCAATACCTTCACTCCCGCTCTCGCCTATATCTTTTTATATCTAAAAAGCCATAAAAAGAACACCTCCCGAAGTCTCGGGACCATCGGGGCTAAACCAGAAATTATGTGACCACAAGAGCTCTTGCCCAAACAGCCTGAAATTCTGTCCTTTTACAACTATAACCCAAAGGCTAAGACGGAAGTTTGTCAATTTCTAACAAACTATACACTTCCTTAACTCGATAGAGGGAATTCTACAATTTTGTCAATTTCGACCGGAGGGAGGTCCCGGCGATAGCGAACAGATGAAGTAAATCACAATAAAGACTATGCAAAATACTTCACCAATCTTTGTCGAATCCCGAGTGTGATTTCTCCCTTCGGTCGAAATGACAATATTGTGTTTAAGCTTTGCGGTTTTGCTTCCAAAAGCTATTGAGATGTTTCAACCTCAATCAATTTAAGCATAGCCCAAGGTTTTTACCTTGGGATTACGATTGAAGACATTACAGATTACGCCAATCAATTCCCTTCCAACGGTTGAAACCATTGGCAATGCATTTCAATCATAATCAATTTTAATCAAAACCTGCATAGCCATGAATTTTAAAAAACAATAAAAAACCAAGAAAGACACACTGCTGTGCGTCTCTACAAAAAAACTTTTTTCCTCTGAACCTTTGTCCCTTTGAACCTCTCTAAAGAAACCTTTATAAAAAAATAAACCGACAGGGTTTTGACGCCTGTCGGGTTTACTCATCTGCAATATCATGCAAAATTCAAGAACTGGCATTCTCTCCCCTTACAAAAAACAATATAACAAATAATGGAATCTTTAAATCGAGATATCAATTACACTAAACCAGTTTTAAAAACAAGCTTAATTTCCTGACACCTCATTATTATTTTTTAAACTTTAGTCTATAGCAATACTTTTTTTTATTAAAGCTATAAGTTGTTTTTTCTTCTTTAGAAATCACCCACCTCTCATTCCTGCAGTGTTGCAGGAAATGAAAAGCGCATGACTTTTATTTATTTTTTGCTTTAGCAAAACTTAGTTTGTCTTAGTTTAAAGAGACAGAACGCTTTCGGGGTTTTGTGTTCTAAAAAAATAGTAAAGACCGCTAAATTTTACTACGCCTTATTATTAATTTTCTGAAATACAACGCACTGTTTTTGAAAATGCAATATCAGTAGCCTGATTACTTGAAGATGTAGAAAGAACCATAAAATAATTTGCAAGCCTCGTAATGTTATAGTTAATACCAGTCGTACTAGACCAATAATTTCCAGTTCCATAATAATTATATCCCCCTGAGGTTGATAATTGACCTTTATAACCACGATCTGTTGTAGCAGGAAGCATTAAATTATTTCCAAACATAGATCCTGTATAAAGAAATCCAAAACCAGCACTTTGACCAGTACCAACTACTTTTTTTGTATTATTAGCGGCTACCGCAAGCCATTCTAATCTACTTGGCACTCTATAACCTGAAGGACAAGGATCATTCGCTCCTTTTAACTTGTCATTCCAAGCAGTATCATACATCGTATATGCCGCTTGTGTAGGTTCTGGGTAGTATGCGTAAACAGGAAGATAAGGAGATGGAGCAGCTTTTGCAGCTGGAAGCTTACTTCCCCATCTATACCAATCTCCAGCTAAACCAGGGTTAGCCACCATTGGATCAAGACTTTCGTCAGCACCAAGGTTATAACACATAAATTCTTTCCAAACATTAGGAGCCATATAAGCACCACAACAAGCACAATCCTGTATTCTTGCTGTTAGTTTTACTTTTACATCTGCACCAGTTCCGTTAGCATTATTATTGTAAATTACATATATATCCAGTTTTAAACCATTTGTTGTAGTTCTACCAAAAGCCGCACCTGTACCAGCACCATTTGTGCTGCTCAAAGTGTTTTTATATACTATAGTTGCTGTAACAGGAGCTGTTACATTAAGAGCTGATTCGTTACCGTTATTAGTAATCGATTTTACAATAGCACCTCCTAAAGATTCTACATAAGCAAAACGAATTTTACTTACTTGGCCGCTTGGTGTAAATGTATAGGTTTGTGTGTTGGTAGCGGTCTGGCTAAAATCTGCTTTCAAAGCTACACGAGATGCCAATGCCACACAAGAACCACCATCATTGCTTTCGGCAATATCAAAACATGTTTTACCGCCCAATGTTCCTGTACCATCCGGCAATGTAGCCGGGTTAGCATTTGCTGTTACCATAAATACCGGTGAAGTTCCTGTTGGGTTACCTGTACAACCATTAGTCACGATACAATAAAAATAAGTTGTACCTGCTCCAGACGGAGTATAAGTATATGTTTTTGAACTAGTACCCACCTTGGTACCGCCTGTAGTGCTTGCTGTTGCATTGCTATACCATTGGTATGTTTCGTTTACCGCAGAGGATACTGATACTACTACATTAGCACTTGATCCTGCAGTTACTGTTTGAATAGGATCAGACTGCGCTGTAAGCACAGGTGTAGGACATGCATTGTTCATGGTAATTGTTGCTGCTATTTCAACTGATTTACCACAGCTGTTTACAGCAGTTACCTTAACGGTTAAAGTTGCACTACTTGTTCCTGAAGCAGGAAGCTTGACAGAAACACTTGCTCCTGAACCTGTAACCACAGCTCCGCTATCAGCAGTCCATGTATAAGATACTGCAGGACCAAACTCAATAGCAGTCTGCAAACTAACAGAAGTTCCATAATTACCTGATGCAGGTTTAGAAACCCATGTAAGTACCGGTAAGTCAGAAACATTAGCTGCAATTGTTTTTGTAGCCACAGTACTTGAACATCCAGCCTGAGTAGTCACCATACCTGTATATACTACACCTGGTGTAGTTACAGTAATAGTTGGTGTAGTCTCTGCCATTTTTATACCATCTTTATACCAGGTATAGGCATAGGTTCCTGCCACAGCCGGCACCAAAGTTAAATCTGTAGTACCGCCGCAAAGCACAGAGTTTCCTGTAATATTAGGCTGTGCCGGTGCACCACCTGTTGTAACACTTTTATCTACTACATTTACCTCTTTAGAACAAGTTGCACCGCTATTATCTGTAGCCACTAAACGTAACGTAATTTTAGTTAAGTTAGTTGGTACTATAAAAGGATTAGAACTGATAATATCATTACCATTGTACCAGGTATAAGTAATACCATTCTTTTGGTTGGCAACACTTAAATCTAGTGATCCGCCTGCACAAAATGAATTAAAAGTACTTAAAGCCTTTCCGTTTACCAGTGCATCAGAATCATTAAGGGTTACCTGCCCTGTTGCTGCACTTTTAGTAATAGTAATACTATTAGAAGGTTTAGAATAACAGCTTCCGTCTTTTATAGCCGCAAACCATTCTCCTACACTTGAATCACCCGTTAAGCTTATTGTTGGTCCAGATTGTTTTTCTACACCGTTTTGTAACCATACTACATTTGCAGTGTTTCCTGTTGCTGTAAGCGTTACAGGATTGCTTCCGCATAGAACTCCATTGTTAGAAGCAATAATTGATGTAGCCCCAGATGCCGCTGTAGCAGATGTGGTAACATTGCGCTCATTTGCAGCATTGGTATTACAGCCAACAGCTCCCATAGAAACATTATATTTACCAGCCTGATTAGCGATATAAAAAGAAACGCCGCGAGCTACCTCTACACCATTACGGGTCCAGATTAATTTATCAAGATTTGCTGTATTAGCAGGAACTGCTAAATAAGCAGATCCTCCGGCACATAATGACAGGTTAGTACTTGCCGGGCTTATTGTTGGCACTGCATAAGACATAGAAGTACAATTTACCCCATTTTGAGAGAATAAAAATTCTTTGTATAAACTTGTACAGGTACTTGTAACACGTACCAAAATAGTACGGGCATTTACGTTTGCATTTTCATTAAAAGCAACTTTAAATGATCCGCCTGCATTATCTACATCATACAAAGTAGCATACTCGCCGCCTGCTACTATAGTGATAGTAAATGGTCCTGTAGGACAATCTACGTCTGCTACTGTAAAGGTCTGGTTACAGCCAGTTCCGTCTGCTGCCACACCAATACAAGGTGTCGGGCTGATAGTGGTTTGTGATGTACCATCACATAAACTCACCCAGCGAGAGCTGTTCCAATACTCTACACAACCGGTAGTGCTATTGTAAATGGTAAGACCATTACCAAGTGCATTGCCTTTTACAGCAAAAGCATTACGCTGGGCTGTAGTCATTTGAGGCAGTCTAAGCCCGCCAATATTTGCAAGCTCTAAGACAGAAAACGCCTCAGGATTTTTTTTGCTTCCTATAGAAGCTTGTGCATTTATATTTACTGAAAATAACATGGCTGCAAAAAAGAACCATATATAAAATATTTTTTTCTTCATTATTTAAATTGTTTAAAATTCTGTAATCCTAAATCTTAGACAGAATTATAATAACATGATATTACAAGAATAATTCTAGATTTTTTTTTTAATCTTTTATAATTTGCAAAACAGTTCAAAACAAGCTTTAAACAGTCATAAATCTGTTGCCTGAAAATCATTTACCATACAAGGAAAACTATTTGCATAAAAGATTTTGCAACTGCAAAAAATGCTTTTGGTGTTGCTTATTTTAAATACTCTTTTTCATAGCCATTTTTATTTATTAATATTTTTAAAAAATTTGTTTTTCCCGTAAACTACAATCGCTTACTTCTGCATTCATAACAAAATTTAATTCCCGGAAACATTAAATTTTATTAACCGCTAAATTTTAGTCTTAAACAGGAAAAAACCACATTCAACAAAGACACATTTTTAATAGAAATTCTATAAAACAAAATGTGTTCTTTTTTTTATAAAAGAGCTCTGTTTGCCTTTTAAAAACTCACAAAAAATTGTTCTTAAAATTTAGAAACCTGATGCTCTATTGCCTTTATGGCTTCATTATTTAGCTTATTATACTCGGCTTTTATCATGTCAGAAACTAGTCCTGCCCTATCACCCCGAATCAATTTTCGGATATAGTCAAAAGAATACCCGTACCTTCTTTTAATAATCTTTAGCACATCTTGATTATAACTTGGTTTTGTTTTTATATTTTTGTCCATTACCTTGTTTGTATTAATGTCGGGACAAATGTATTAAGATATTTCTTAAACAACAAGGAAAATGTAAGATTTTTTCTAAAAAAAAATGATTGATGACAGAGAACACGATAAAAAGAATTAAACTATATCTTGATTTTAAAAGCGTTAGAGTCAGCTCTTTCGAGCGAGAAGTGGGGATGTCGAACGGTTCCTTTGCCAGTCAATTAAAAAATAACAAAACAATTGGACTGGATAAATTAGAAAATATCTTAAAAATTTACACTGATATTAACGTCGAATGGCTCTTAACCGGCGACGGAAACATGCTTAAATCGGATATTTCTTCTCAGAAAAACGTCGAGACTCCTAAAAAACAGGAAATATTTCACGATATAACTCAAATTCCGCTTTATGATATTCAAACCATTACAGAAATTAGCGATCTATTTGATAAGAATGAAAATCAAAGTCCTGTAGATTTTATCAAAATTCATAAAATTTCAAATTATGATGGCGCTCTCTACATGATTGGCGACAGTATGTATCCTTTGTTGAATAGCGGAGATATTGTTATTTATAAAAAGATAAACAATCCTATCGAAAATATCATATGGGGCGAGATGTACCTTATATATGTAAACAATGATGGGAATGAATCCTTTTTTACAAAATACATAAAACAATCTGAGCGCGAAAACTATGTAAAACTTGAATCTCAAAACCCACACCACCAAACTGTCGAATATCCTATAACAAGTATAAAGGCTCTTGCGTTGGTAAAAGCAAGTATCAGAATTAATGCATTGTGACAAAAAAGGTTCTGAGTCCCTGAGATTCTGAGTTTTTTTTAGCTTGAAAGATTCTTGCTATAAAACATCAATTTTATAGATGTTCTGATAAATCGTAAAATTGCAGACACTTCTCTATCATCCTGAACTTGGGATAACAAAAATGAGTTGACAAGTTTTAGACATAAACTATTGTCTATATACTATTGTCTATAATTTATTTTTACATCTTTATTTGAGTTTTAAATCTTAGTAAGGCTTTAGCTAAATCAAAATGTATTTGCATAAAAATTTTCTTTACTTTTAATACTTTCTAAAATCTTGAATTTCCGGAAGAAAATTTTTAGATAAATGGCTTTAAAAAGGATAAGCAATAAATGAAAGAAAACTTAAAAAAAATCTCAATCCCTGTAATATTTCTAATTCTTGTATTGCTTTTTTTTAGTTTTAAAAAAACATACAAAGAATACACTGATCGCAGCAAGATCAATTCAAATGCAAAAATAACCAATGGATACATTACAGACTATTACGAAATTGAATCTGTCAATTATTTAGAATATCATTATACTGTCGATGGTGCTATTTATAGTAATGAAGTTTCATCAAACCTATTATATAAAAAATGCAAAGACGATCATTCGTGTATCAATAAAAAAATATATGTAAAATATTACGCCAATGATCCTTCGATAAGCATACCTATATTAGATACTGTTTCAAATTAAAATTATTCAAATAGAAGAATTTTTGTATTTTTATTTCATGACTTGGACACTCGATCAAATAAAACAAAAAGTTGATTCGTTTCATCAAAACGGACAGACTCTTAATGCTGTTTATTGGCTTTTAAAAAAGTACAATCTCAAAAGCAAAAATCTAAAAGGTTTTCTATTTAGAGAAAAAGCAAAACCCGACTTTATCTTAATGACTACTGAAGGTGAATTTGGAGAACCTCAAATTATCAGAATTCCTGAAAATACTTTCGAATTTCCGATAGAATTAATGCTTATCCTGATTGCCCACGAAATGGTTCATGTCAATCAAAAAACAACAAAGCCATATGTTCTGGATAAAAACGAAAGAGAATGGCAAGCTTATTACGAAATGAATTTTAATATTTTGTTTCCGCAGCTTCCTGAAATTTCCAATTTCCATAAAAAGTTTTTTGCTCAAAAAGGTCTTGAATACTATAATCGAATGGGCGAAGGTTCTGAACTTCAGCAAAAATACGCCGATCAGAAAAAGCAAGTTGAAGATTTGATTGCTTCTTTAGCGTAAACTCTAAAAACAACAAACCCGATAGATTTTAAAAATCTGTCGGGTTTGTTGTTCAAAATTACCTTCCTCAAAGTTATGAAACTTGCAAATTCTGATTTTCAATTTTTACATTAAAACTTATTTCAGCTTTCAAAGCTTTAAAAACTTTAATTATCGTATCAATTGTTGCACTATTTGCGCTACTTTCTAATTTAGAAATTTGAGCTTTTTTTACACCAATCAATTCTCCCAATTGTTCTTGAGTTAATTTCCTTTCTTTTCTTGCCGTTTTAATCATTCTTCCTAAAATATCCATATTAAGCTCATATTCATATTGATCTCTTTCTGACGTACCTATTGTACCAATATATCGATCTTTCATTTCCGAAAGAGAGTATGATTCTATTGCTGTCTTTTTTTTCATAATTTTATTTTTATTTATTTTCAAAATAATGATTTCTTATTTTCTTAGCTCTTTCAATCTCATCAAGAGGAACTTTATCTACCTTTTTTATAAAACCGTGAGTTGCAAGAACTAAAGTTTGCTTATTATCCATTTTATCCCAAAATGCTAACAATCTAATTTGAACACCACCAAACCTCACTCTAAATTCCCAAATCTCATCTTTCAGTTTTTTAAACAATCTCGGATCGCGATTCTTCTCTGCTAAATCAATATTGTATAATAGTTTGGTGATCGTTTTTTTATCAAGTTTTGACACAAATTCATCTGCCTCTTTTAAAAATTTTGTTTCGAAATACTTCACTTAAATTAGATATAACAAAAATACCACAAAAGCTTCTAAAATTAGAAACTTTTGTGGTATTTTTTATGTTTATTAAAAATTCTTTATTCTAACATTTTATCAAAAAAAAAATAATATTTGATAAACCTAATTTTTTAATGACTCAAATTCTCAATTTCTTTTGGATCATGTTTGTATTTAAATAAAAACACAAATAAAATTAAAATTACAAAAGCATATCCAGCAAATGAAAACCAAACCTCTGGCCACTGAACTCTTTTTCCAATAGTAAAATAACTTACTGTTCTTCCTGCAAATTCACCACCTAAAATAGCGCCAATTCCATTGGTCATCAACATAAATAGTCCTTGTGCACTTGATCTTATTTTACTATCAGTTTCTCTCTCAACAAATAAAGAACCCGAAATATTAAAGAAATCAAAAGCCATTCCGTACACTATCATTGATAAAATAAGGAAAATTACTCCTGAACCAGGATTTCCAATTCCAAATAAAGCAAAACGCAACACCCATGCAATCATACTAAATATCATCACTTGTTTAATTCCGAATCTCTTTAAGAAAAATGGTATAGTTAAAATAAATAATGTTTCTGAAATTTGAGACAATGAAATTATAAATACTGAATGCTCAACTCCAAAAGTACCATGATATTCTGGATTAGAACCAAAATCCCTAATAAACGTATCACCAAACATATTTGTAACTTGTAGTGCTGCACCTAATAACATTGCAAAAACAAAAAATACTGCCATCTTTTTTTGTTTAAACAATACGAAGGCATCTAATCCAAATTTACTTGATAAAGATTGATTTGAATTTTTATTTTCTGCAGGAACATCAGGCATTGTAAAAGAAAATAAACCCGTAATAATCATTGCTACTGAAGCAAAAATAAATTGATTTGTGTTTGATTTCCAATCTGTTAAATCAGTAACCCACATTGCTATTATAAAACCTACTGTACCCCAAACACGAATTGGAGTAAATGCTTCTTGTACATTAAATTTGAATTTATTTAAAACTGCATAACTAACAGAATTATTTAAAGCTATAGTTGGCATATAGAAACAACTAGTTGCAAAAATAACCCAATACATTTCGGTTGAGTTAGTTGCTTTTGTAGCGAAGAAAATTGCTATTCCAGCAATTATATGAGCAATACCTAAAACTTTTTGAGCACTAAAGTATTTATCAGCAATTATACCTAGCAATGCCGGCATAAATAAACTTGCCCAGCCCATTGAACCATATGTTCTTCCAATCGACAAACCAACACTACCTCCTTCTAATGGGCCAAAAACCTGCCCCATGTAACCTCCTAATGAAATCAACCACACTCCCCAAACAAAAAATTGGAGAAAATTCATAATTGTCAGCCTTAATTTAATTCCCATATGATGAAATTGTCTTTTAGTAAAAATGAAGCGGTAAAACTACCATTAAAAATGATATCTACAAAAAATTAAACAGTTTTAACAACATCATTTACTAATTCTAAAACAGCCGAGAATTGTTCTTCTTTATTTAAATAAGAATTATCAATTTCTATAGCATCATCTGCAATTACCAAAGGAGAATCTTCTCGGTGTGTATCGATATGATCTCTTTCGACTACATTTTTCAAAACATCTTCATAAGATACATTATCGCCTTTTTGCTGCAGCTCATCAAAACGTCTTTGTGCACGGGTTTCAGCGCTGGCAGTCATAAAAATTTTAAGCTCTGCGTCAGGAAAAACTACGGTTCCTATATCTCTTCCATCCATTACAATGGCTTTATTTTTACCCATTCCCTGCTGTTGTTCCACCAATTTGGAACGCACTTCTGAAACTTCAGCTACTTTACTTACAAAATTAGAAACTTCGATAGTTCTAATTTGTTTTTCAACATTTTTACCATTCAGAAACATCTCGGCAAAACCAAGATCAGCATTATATTTAAATTCTAACTGAATTTTTGGAAGTGAATCAATTAAACTTTTTTTATCAAAGAAATCAGCTCCAATAAACTTATTTTCCATTGCAAAATATGCAACAGCACGGTACATTGCTCCAGTATCAACATAAACATATTCTAACTCTTTTGCTAACTGTTTTGCCAAAGTGCTCTTTCCTGTTGATGAGAATCCATCAATTGCAATGGTAATTTTTTTCAATTTTCTATTTTTTAAATTTTAATTCCTTTTATGCTTTAATGCGACATTAGTAATAAATACTCATTATAATATCCGAGTCAGAACTGTCAATTATTTTTGATACTCTTTCAAAATATCGTTTATTAACCATGGGACAGCCATAACTGTTGCAAATATAGCCATCTTTCTCTTTATACGGAACATCAAAATAATAATGAAAAACAATATCCCGCTCAAATGCTTTGCTATTTGTTTTATCTAATCCGTACAATTTATAAGCTTTCCCGAATTTGCCTTTATAAGGATTTCCTATAGCATAGTTCCCCAGTGAAGTACTTAATGAATTAGGAATATTACTAAATTTTAGTTTTCCTTTAATGCCGGTTTCAGATCCTGAACCATGTGCAACTAATCCTTTATCGATAATTTTATTTTCTTTCAGATCATAGATAAAAAAGCGATTCTTGCCGGAAGGAATTTTCATATCAATAAAAAATGCAATTCTGTTATTATATCGTGAATTACTCTTAATTAATCTCTTAACTTCATTGATTTTTATTATATCAATTTTCCTTTCAGTTGAGGAAGTTATTTCTTTGTCTTTCCTGAAAATTTTATATCCAATAAAAAACAACAGCAATACAAGAAAAACAAAAAAGATCTTCTTCATAGGATATTATTTCTTTGATTAGATAAAAATCAGGATTAAAAAGGATGTTGTGATTTCAAAAAAAATGCTGTTGAAAAAATTGACAACAGCATAATATTTTATTTTTATTGAAATGGTATGTGATAAAAGTTCTAGTAATAAATGTCTAAAATTATATTCGACTTAGAACTATCAATTATTTTTTCGATTCGTTTAAAGAATTGTTCATTTACCATTGGACAACCATGGCTGTTACTGATATAATAGTCTTGCTCGTCATAAGGAACTGCCGAATAATAATGCAAAACTATGGCTCTTTTGAAGGCGTTATTATTTGTTTCATCTAAACCATTTAGTTTATACGATTTTCCAAAACAACCTTTGTAACATTTTTCGATAGAATATCTGCCTAAAGCGGTGCAGTTAGAGTTTGGTGTATTGCTAAATCTTAAACTTCCTTTTACTCCGGTTTCAGATCCTGAACCGTGCGCCACAAGCCCTTGGTCAATAATTTTATTGTTTACTAAATCATAAACAAAAAAACGATTTTTACCAGATGGTATTCTCATGTCTACAAAAAAAGCGATTTTAGTATTGTATTTGGGATCAATACTCATCATGTTTCTTATTTCGCTAACTCTCGTATTAATCCTTTCTATTTCTACACTTGTAATAGAAGTTTCTTCCTTGTAGTAGTGTTTTGAACCCGTTAAAAACCCTACAGTCATAAACAAAAACAAACTAAATATTTTCATATAACTATTGAAAATTTAAAATTAGACCAAAAAGACTCGTATTTGCAGCCAATGTATATCTCGAATATGAATAATTAAACTTTAACTTATTCATTTTTAATCCAAATCCTAATGAAACTCCAGAAAAATTACGTTGATCAGCCACTCTTAATTCCTCTCCTCTTCTAAAATTATATCCTAAACGCAAATTAAATGCTCTTTTGGGGAAAAGCTCCACACCAAAAACAACATGTCTTAAAGCATTATTTACAAACGAAACTTTCTCATTACTTGTTGATCCGTCAATGCTGGTTTCTCCACGAACGGGGTTTGAAAAAGAAATATTCCATTGTTGTAAATTTTCCAACGAAAGATGCCAACGGATTGGGACGTGCTCTAATTCCTGAGAAACTCCTGCAATGATTTCAAATGGTAATTTTTCCTGTATTCCTGAATACGTTGTAAACTGTGTACCGATATTGCGAATTACCAACGCCAAATTTACGTCATTTTTTTCAATTATATACAAAAAACCTAAATCTATTGCACCTCCAATAGAATTATAACTTTCTAACGTTGAAGTTATTAACTTAACATTTGCTCCAACATGTATGTCTGTGTAAGGAATATTATAAGCATACCCTAACGATAATGCACCTTCACTTCCTGTAAAGCTTGATGTTGCCTGACCATTTTCGTCATATCCTTCAAATGAGCCATAGTTTACATAACTCATGCCTGCATAAAATGTTTGAACGTGTCTGTCGTAAGTATAGGCATATGAAGCAGTTCCATAAGACGCTTCGCCATAATAACTTCCGTAATTCATTGCCAGATGATTGTCCATATCTTCATTTAATGCTGCCGGATTTGACATGACCTGATTCACGTCTTCATCATATATTGTAATCGTTTCCCCGCCTAAAGCAGCTTGTCGCGGAGAAGTCGTTAAATTTAAAAACTGATAAGTATATCGACCTCCTATTTGCCCGTAAGAAACCAAACAAATCAGACTAAAAAAAAGTAAAACAAATCGTTTTAACATGCTTTTGGGGCGATTCCTATATGGGAATAACGCAAATGCGAAGATAAAATTATATAACTAACAAAAAATAAATTCCAATACAAAAATTCCAAATTCCAATTGAAATGAAAATTATAATGAAAAAGTCCAAATTCTAATTAAATTCCAATGTCATTAAGTTAAAGGGAAATCTATAAAATTACTTAACAGTTTAATCAAGAAAGTAATTAGAAAAATCCGTTTCTATCAGCGTTTTCGCTTTAGCGAATCCGTGAAATCAGTGTCTAATTTTGACGCGGATAAAACAGATTTACTTCGTAAAAACGCGGATAAAAACAGGATTTAACTTGCAATAATTTTATTTTTTAAAAGCTTAAATTAATAACATTGCGCTTCGGGAGAAGCCCACGCAAGTAACTCGTTTAATGAAATTTTACCGCAAAGTTCGCAAAGGATTACGCAAAGTTCACAAAGTTTTTATTAATTACGCTTTGCTTTGAGATCGCAAAGGAATCGCGCAAAAGCTTCGGCACCAAATCCCAATTAAATCCCAATATTTAAATTCCAAATTCCAATTATAAGTGAGACTAAATTAAATAAAAAATCCAAACTCCAAAACTGAGTCGATCAGATTGGAATTTGGATTTTCAAAATATTGGAATTTACTTTAAAGTCTTTATTTTAAAGTCTTTGCATTTTTCACACTTTGATCTGTTAAAGCTAAAGCTAAAACTTCACTCATTTCTTTTACGTAATGAAAAGTCAAGCCTTCTAAATATTCTGCTTTAATTTCATCAATGTCACTTTTGTTTTCATGACACAAAATGATTTCTTTAATACCTGCTCTTTTTGCAGCTAAGATTTTCTCTTTGATTCCGCCAACTGGTAACACTTTTCCACGAAGTGTAATTTCCCCTGTCATTGCTAAGCTTTTCTTCACTTTCTTTTGCGTTAACAAAGACACTAAAGAGGTTAACATTGCTATACCGGCACTTGGCCCGTCTTTTGGCGTTGCTCCTTCCGGAACGTGCAAGTGGATGTTATATTTCTGGAAAAGCTCTACATTTAAACCTAACTTTTTAGCATTGGCTTTAATATACTCTAAAGCAATTGTCGCCGATTCTTTCATGACATTACCAAGGTTTCCTGTAATTGTCAATGCTCCTTTTCCTTCAGAAATTAAAGATTCAATAAACAAAATATCCCCGCCAACACTTGTCCAGGCAAGACCTGTTACAACTCCTGCTATATCATTATTCTCATATTTATCACGCTCTAATCTTGGCACACCCAAAACGGTTACAATATCTTCGTCAGTTACTTTTTTATTGTATTCTTCGTCCATTGCAACTGCTTTTGCAGCATTACGAATCACCTGAGCAATTTTAGTTTCTAAGTTACGTACACCAGATTCACGTGTATAACCTTCTACGATTTTTTCCAATTGTTTTTTACCAATTGTTAAATCTTTGGTAGTTAATCCGTGCGCTTCTAACTGTTTTGGAAAAAGGTGTCTTTTTGCAATTTCAACTTTTTCTTCGATTGTATAACCAGACATTTTGATTACTTCCATTCTGTCACGCAATGCCGGCTGAATTGCTGACATATTGTTTGATGTTGCAATAAACATAACTTTTGATAAGTCATAACCCATTTCAAGGAAATTATCATAAAAAGCGTTGTTTTGCTCCGGATCTAAAACCTCTAATAATGCCGAAGATGGATCTCCACTATTTCCACTTGATAATTTATCAATTTCATCCAGAATAAAAACAGGATTTGAAGTTCCCGCTTTTTTCAAACTCTGAATAATTCGGCCTGGCATCGCTCCTATATAGGTTTTTCTATGTCCGCGAATCTCTGCTTCATCACGCAAACCACCCAAAGAAATACGCACATATTCACGACCTAAAGCTTCTGCAACTGAACGTCCAATAGATGTTTTACCAACTCCCGGAGGCCCTGTTAAACATATAATTGGCGATTTCATATCGTTACGAAGTTTCAATACTGCCAAGTGTTCAATCATTCTTTTCTTAACTTCTTCAAGTCCAAAATGATCTTTATCTAATATTTTCTGTGCATGTTTTAAATCGAATTTATCTTTAGAATATTCACCCCAAGGCAATTCTAAAAATAACTCCAAATAGTTGCGCTGAATTCCAAAATCAGGTGATTGTGGATTCATACGACGCATTTTTGACAATTCTTTTTCAAAATGTTTCTGCGTCTTTTCGTCCCATTTTTTGGTTTTGGCTTTAAGCCCCATTTCGTCCATTTCTTCCTCTTGCGAAACGCCTCCCAATTCTTCCTGAATGGTTTTCATTTGCTGATGTAAGAAATATTCACGTTGCTGCTGATCTAAATCAAAACGAACTTTTGACTGAATGTCATTTTTCAATTCTAATTTTTGCAACTCTACGTTCATGTAACGCAAGGTCTCAAGCGCTCTGTCTTTTAATCCGTTTATAGATAATAAACCTTGTTTCTCTTTTACGGATAAATTCATATTAGAAGAAACAAAATTGATCAAAAACGATTGACTTTCGATGTTTTTAATCGCAAAAGTAGCTTCTGATGGGATATTTGGACTTTCCTTTATAATTTGGATAGCCAACTCTTTAACAGAATCTAAAATAGCTGTAAACTCAGTATCATCTTCTTCTGGACGTTCTTCTACAACTTCTTTGATTGTTGCAGTGATATAAGGCTCTTCTGAAACTACTTCGTCAATTTCAAAACGTTTTTTTCCTTGTAAAATAACTGTAACATTTCCGTCAGGCATTTTTAAAACGCGCAAAATTCTGGCTACAGTTCCTATTTTATGGATATCATCTTTTGATGGATCTTCGTCTTCTTCATTAATTTGCGAAACTACTCCAATGATTTTCCCACCGGCATTAGCATCGTTAATTAACTTGATTGACTTGTCTCTTCCTGCTGAAATTGGAATTACAACTCCCGGAAAAAGAACTGTATTACGTAAAGGTAAAATTGGCAACGAAAGCGGAAGCTCTTCGTTATTCATTTCTTCTTCGTCTTCTGGAGTTAATAATGGAATTAATTCGGCTTCTGAATCAAATTCTTGAAGTGACAGATTGTCAATGGTGAGTATTTTATGGTCTGACATAATAATATATAAGTCGTTTTGTCATTAATTTTTTAATCCTTACTGCAAATATAACGTTAGCTTTATTAGTTTATAATAAAAACATACTAAGCAGTTCATTTACAATGCGGATGATTAAAATAGACAATCACTATGCCAAAAGACACAATGAAATTATCTAATTAATCAGCCAAACTAATAAAATCAAATTGTTTTACCAAAAATAAATCCGCTCAAGGCGGATTTATTATTTTAGTTGCTTTATTGATTTAATATAAAACACTAAAGCTTCCTTCTGTTATTTCATACTTTTCAGTTGTAGTATAGGTAATTTCCGTTGCAGAGAAGGTTCCGCTTATCGTTTTCTTTACTTTATCATGTTTTGATATAGTAATGGTACTGCCTTTTTTTGCATCAAACATGTTACCAGGAGACATATCTTTATTATATCTAATTGTATAATCTGTATCCATTGTACCTATGGTATATGTTCCTTCTTTTACATCCCCTGGTAGAAACAATGAAATATTTTCAAGACTACCTCTATTGCCTGTAATGGCAATTTTACCCATAGTTTTAATCGCGCTTACATTTGTAGCAGTAAAATCTTCACCATCAATTTTTGCTGAAAATTTGTTATTAGGCTGGATAATTGGTGCGTCTTCTTTATATGAGATTTTAGTAAATGATCCTTCTGTAATTGCTACTAATCCTTCCGCATCATCAAATCTCACACCTGTAAACTGAAATGTACCTGAAATCGTCTTTTTATCTTTGTCGATAGAAGTGATTTTTACAACTGCTGTATCATGATATCCGGGATGACCTTTACCTTTATCATTGGAGACACCTATATATGCCCATTCACTATCTTTTGCATAAGCAAGTGCGAAATTATTCTTGTCATCGGCATTATCTTTAAACGTGTAAGTTCCTACTTTGCTATTTGGCAATGTGATTTGAATCAACTCACCCGTAGCTGTTTTTAAGCCAGAAATAGCAATATAATCATCGTTGACGATTGCTTGAACTGTATTTGCGGTAAAAATTCTTCCGTCTACAGTTGCCTTAAAAACACCAGGACCTTCTATAATAGTATCTTTTCCAGAACCATTACCATTTCCTCCAATACCGTTATTAGACCCATTATAATTTCCACCATCCTCAAAGTCTCTAGTACACGAAGTAAAAGACATTCCTAAAGCAAAAAGCAAAAGAAACAAAACATTAATTTTTTTCATATTATCAATTTTAACTTACAAATATAGACTTAATAAATTGAAATAAAAATCTTACATAATATAAATTTACCCGCTTTAAAATTCAACATTCTGAGATTTTTTAAAATTATTATTAATAAAAAATTAATTATTTTTATAAAAAGTGTAACAAACCAAAAAAAGCCACGTCATTATAAAAAACTAGCAATCAAAACTTGAACATAACCAATCAAAATATCGAAGAATTAATCGCTCTTTGTAAAGAAAACAATCAGAAGGCTCAATTCGAAGTTTACAACCGTTACTGTAAAGCAATGTACAACGTGGCTTACCGTATTGTGAAGGACGAACATTTTGCACAAGACGTCATGCAGGAAGGCTTTTTGAAAGCATTTACAAAAATTAACGACTACAAACAAGAAGTTGCTTTTGGAGCATGGTTAAAAAAAATAATTATCAATTACAGTATTGATTTTTATAAAAAAAACAATGCTTTTCAAGTCGAAGATTTGAGCAAAACACTCTATAAAGTAGAAGAAAACGACAGTTTTTTTTCTGAAAATATAGATTTGAATTCACTTAAAGTAAAACAGGTTTTGGATACCATTTTATCTTTAAAAGATAATTATCGGATGGTTTTGACGCTCTTTTATATTGAAGGTTACGATCAGGAAGAGATTTGCGAAATTTTGAATATTAGTTATGCCAATTGTCGAACAACATTAAGCAGAGCTAAAGAGAATTTAAGAAAAAAATTAGAGGAAATATGAAAAAGGAAAATGACAATTTAGACGAATTGTTTAACAAGTTTGAAAATCAATGGGACATTCAGGAAATGAATTCTGACCATCAGCTTGATTTTTTAAATAAATTAAATAAAAAGCAATCCAGAAAGAAATATTGGTTTGTAACAGCTGTTGCAGCTTCAATTGTATTGATGTTGGGAATATCTGTTTTTTATAAAAATGACAAACCAAAAGAATTCAAGTTTGCCTCTAAAGAAACCCAAAGAACTGATTCTATTTTCAGCATTTTGATCGATAATGAACTTGTTAAATTAAAAGAGAAAAGTTCGCCTGAAAATGAGCAAATCATTAATGATGCGCTAAAGCAAATGAAAGTTTTTGATGCCGATTATACAAAAATCCTTAAAGAACTTCAGAAAAATGGCGAAAACAAACAAATCATTTACGCCATGATCAGTAATCTGCAAACGCGAATCTCTTTTTTACAAACTGTTTTAAAACGAATTGAAGAAAACGAAAATTTAAAAAACACATCTCATGAAAAAACATTATAACATACTTATTCTATTCCTTTTAATTCCGCTTTTGGGGTTTTCAAATGATGATAATTATATATCAAAACAAAAAAGCATCAAAAAAACCTACATCGTAAATTCGAATGCAGGAATTGATATCACGAATAAATATGGTAATATAACGGTATCTACCTGGGACGAGGATAAAATAGATCTTGACATTACGATCAAAGTAACGGGCGGAAATGAAAATTGGGTCAACGAAAGACTAAATAGCATCGATGTTGATATTACAGCACTTAAATCATTGGTGTCTGCGGTAACGAACTTAGGAAGTTCTTCTTTAAAAAGTAAAGGAAGCAGCAATAGTTTCGAAATTAACTATGTTATAAAAATTCCAAAAAATGGCTCGGTTAAACTCGAAAACAGATACGGAAATATCACCACTCTAAATTTAGAGTCAACAACCGACATTTCCTGCAGATACGGAAAAATAAATCTGGGAAGACTAAACGGATCAAACAATACAGTTCATATCGAATATTGCCAAAATTCAAATATTGATTACATCAAAAATTCAGATATTGAAGCACGTTATTCCAATTTAAAAATCAACGAATCCGGAAATATAAATCTTGATGCGAGTTACAGCGATTTGACTGTAGGAGATAGTCAGAATATTAAATATGATTGCAATTACGGAACCTTCAAATTTCAAAAAGTGAATTCTTTTTCCGGTTCGGGAAATTATCTCACTATCCAGATTTCTGAACTTTCAAGCAATCTGACTTCTAATATTACTTATAGCAAATTAAGTGTTGGTATTATAAATGAAAAAGCCGGTAATATCAATGTCAACTCAGGTTATTCTGATGTTTCATTGGGATATAGTTCAAATTATGCTTTTGATTTTGATATCGCAACACGATACGGTGGGATTAAAACGGGCGATGATTTAGAGATTTCTGTAAGTGAAAGCAAAAGCAGCAATAAAAACATAAGCGGTTATCATAAGAAAAAAGGTCAGAATAAAATTCAGATAAACTCAAATTACGGAAACATATCATTAATCAAAAAATAACAAACTTAAAATTTAAAGCAATGAAAAAAGTATTACAATTAGCAGTTTTTGGAGCATTTTTAGTAGGTTTTACGGCAAATGCACAATCCGAGAAAATATCAGGAAATGGTAAAATAATTACCGAAACCAGAACTACATCTGACTACGATGCCATAAAAGTATCAGGCTCTTATGATGTTGATTTAGTGGCAGGAAAAGAAGGTAAAATCATCATTAAAGGTGAAGAAAATATTATTGCAAATATTGTTGTTGAAGTCGAGGATAATACTTTAAAAATTCACAATAAAAAGAACATCAACTTACGCCCAAGTATGGGTAAAAAGATACAAGTTACCATTCCGTTTGAGAAAATATCTGAGGTAAATTTATCCGGTTCAGGAGATGTTCAGTCTAAAGATCCCATTAAAAACGATAAATTTTTAGCAAGATTATCAGGTTCAGGAAACTTTAATTTAGCAGTAGATTCAAATAATTTAGAACTTAATTTAAGTGGTTCAGGAAATGTACGCTTAAAAGGAAATGCTGATAACTTTACCACAAAACTTTCGGGTTCAGGAGATATTGATGCTGCCAATTTAAAATCTAAAAATGTTGATGTAAATGTTTCGGGATCTGGAAATAGCCGTGTTAATTGCAACGAAAGTTTAACTGCCAGAGTTTCTGGTTCGGGAGATATTAAATACAGCGGAAATCCTGAAAAACGCGATGTTAAAGTTTCTGGTTCAGGAAATATTTCAAAAGCCTAATTTTATAAAAGCTCAATAATAAAAGAATCTTAAGCAATCATCCAATCAAAAAAAACAAAACAGTCCTTCTTTATTATTGAGTTTTACAATTTACTTTTTGTATAAAGCGTTTGAAAACAATTATTAAAGGATAATTAATTAAAAAGAGAATTTCATGTCAATCATCCATGAAATTCTCTTTGTTTTTTTATTTATACTGAAAGTTCTTTTTTGTGTACTCTTCTCAATAAGAAAATTGATGTAACAAAGAAAACTGCTAAAATTACAATTGCGGCACGCGGACTTCCGGTAATCTGATCGATAATACCATAAACACACATTCCGATTACGATTCCAATTTTTTCAGCCACATCATAAAAGCTGAAGAATGATGCTGTATCTTCTGTTTCAGGTAATAATTTCGAATATGTAGAACGAGATAGAGCCTGGATTCCTCCCATTACAAATCCTGCGACAGTTGCCATAACATAAAAATGCATTGGTAAAGTGATAAAGTATGCCAGCGCACAAAACACGGCCCAAATGATATTAATTACAATTAAAGTTGGAATATTTCCAAATTTTGCAGAAGCTCTTGAAGTCAAAACCGCTCCAACAACTGCTACTAATTGTATAATCAGAATACAAATAATTAGTCCAATTGTTCCTTCTTCTTTTGATGACCATTGAATTTCCTGAGCGCCAAAATAGGTAGCTACAAGCATAACGGTTTGTACAGCCATACTTGAAACAAAAAATCCGCCTAAATATCTTTTTAATGGAATGTTTTCGTTCAACAATGCCCAAACTTTCTTAAGTTCTTTGAAACCATTGAATACAACCGATTTTGTTAGTTTTTCGCCTGTTTCTTTACTTCCTTTTGGTAAATAATAATACGTATACTGACTGAATAATATCCACCAAACTCCAACCATTATAAACGAATAACGCATCGCTTTCATAGCTGCTTCTCCGTCTGTTCCGGTGATTCCAAAAAGTTTTGGCTTCATGATCATTCCTAAATTGATAATCAATAAAATTACGCTTCCAATATATCCTAAAGAATATCCTTTGGCACTAATTCTATCTTGTTGTTCTTCAAATGCAATATCGGGTAAATATGAATTATAAAAAACCAAACTTCCCCAATATCCAATCAATCCAAGGAAATAAAATGCCAATCCGATATAAATATTTCCAAGATCAAACCAATACAATCCCATGCAGGATAAAGCTCCTAAATAGCAGAAAAACTTCATGAAAGATTTTTTATTCCCAACATAATCAGCGATTCCTGATAATAATGGAGAAATAAAAGAAACAACCAAAAAGGCGAAAGCAGTTATGAAACTAATTAAAGCTGAGTTTTTAAGGTGCATCCCAAAAACATCGATATAATGATCGCGATCCGAGAATAAAGCTTCATAAAAAATTGGAAAGACTGCCGAAGCAATCGTAAGGGTATAAACGGAATTTGCCCAATCATAAAATGCCCAGGCATTCAATAATTTTTTATCTCCTTTTTGTAGGTTTTTCATAGAAATGGTGTTGTTAATGCGCTACGAATTTATCTAATTTTTATCATAATCAAATAGATTTTTAAAAATTCCTGCATTAATAAATTATGAGCAATCTAGAAATTAGATTCTATTGTAATGAAATAAAAAAAGCTACTCTAAAAGAATAGCTTTCATAATTTTATTTAGATGAATATCTTTATTTTATAATACCTACTTTTAGTGCTGTCGCTTTGGCTTCTGGAATCAATGCTTTCAAATTTGCAATCCTTGTAGCGTCAGAAGGGTGTGTACTCATAAACTCTGGTGTTCCCGCAGCTCCTGAATTTGCAGACATTCTAGACCAAAAAGCGATTGCATCATCTGGATTATAACCTGCAATTGCCATTAATGTCAATCCTATTTTATCAGCTTCACTTTCGTTACTTCTGCTAAACGGAAGCATCACTCCTACTTGTGTACCCATCCCGTAAGCTTGCGAAAATATTTCTTTAGTTTGTGCAGACTTACTGCTTGTAGCTGCATCTAAAACTGCGCCTCCAATTGATTGTAATTGTGCAGCGCTCATTCTTTGTGCACCGTGATTGGCTAACGCATGAGAAACTTCGTGCCCCATAACAGTTGCTAATCCTGATTCGTTTTGGGTAATTGGTAAAATTCCGGAATAAACAACAATTTTTCCACCTGGAAGACACCATGCATTTACTTCTTTATTATCTACCAATTTATATTCCCAACGATAATCTTTTAAATACTGTGACTGACCTAAATAAGCAAGATATTTTTCAGCAGCAGCTTTAATTTTTGATCCTACCAAATCAACTCTCTTTGCATCAGCAGTTCCTGTAATAACTTTATTCTCTGTTAAAAAAGTACTGTATTGTTGAAATGATGTTGGAAATAGTTCGCTATTCGAAACAAAGTTTAAATTTTGTTTTCCAGTAATTGGATTCGTTGCGCATCCGGCTAAAACAACGGCAAATAGTCCTAATATTAAATGTTTCTTCATGATTTTGATATTTTACAACACACAAAAGTACAATTATTATTACTTCTAGATTTATATAATTCTCTTAAAATTTATCAGAATTTACTTATTCTCCAATAATATGTAGTTCCGTAAACTCTTTATCAACAATTAAGAAATGATTTTCGTCAAATGCAATTTTATCAAAAGCCACCTTTACATTGTCAATTTCGATTTCAGTAACTTTAAACGGCAAACCAATCAGGTTAATTTTATACTTGCTATATGGTGTATCATATTTTCCTTCTTTATGCAATTGTACAATTAACTCCTTCTCTTTTCCTACTGCCGTGAAAGATAAAAAACTATAGCGCCCTTTTTTGTAATCATAACCATCTTGAGCATCTTCGTAAACTACTGATTTCTCTTTTCCGTTTTTAAAGTATAAATCAAGCACTAATTCATCAAACTCAAGCTCGCCTACATATTGCTGCACCGGATATTTCGGAATTATTGCTCCTGCTTTTACAAAAACCGGAATCTCATCAAATTTAGTATCTACCCAAACTTCTCTTCCACCAATTGCAAATTCATTTGTCCAATAGTTATACCATTCACCTCTTGGTATATACATACGTCTACCTACAGCGTTAGGTTCAAGAATTGGGCACACTAAAATCTGATTTCCAAAGATGAATTCATCATTGCGATAATGGGTTTGTATATCGTCCTGATCGTAATAAACTAATGGTTTCAACATTGGGATTCCTTCTTCAATATACTGCCAGAACATCGTATATAAATAAGGTAATAACTGATAACGCAAACTCACAAATTTGCGTGTAATATTGATCACTTCTTCATCAAAAGCCCAAGGTTCCTGATTGCCATGATCTCCCGAAGAATGCGTTCTGCAAAACGGATGAAAAACTCCCAATTGAATCCAACGCGCATATAATTCTCCTGTTGGCTGTTCAGCAAAACCTCCAATATCAGAACCTGTAAAACCCATTCCTGAAATAGACATTCTCTGTACCTGAATATTGGCAATCCATAAATGCTCCCAGGTTGCAACGTTATCTCCCGTCCAGGACGATGTATAACGCTGAGCTCCTGAATAAGCAGATCTTGTGATTACAAACGGACGTTTAGGATACGTAAATCGCTTTACACCATGATAAGTTGCCCTTGCCATTTGTGTTCCATAAATATTATGTGCTTTTCTATGGCTGCAAGGATTTCCGTCATAAATGTGACGAACATCCATCGGAAATGTCTTATTTGGAACCTCCATAACAGCAGGTTCATTCATATCGTTCCAAACTCCTTTTACGCCAATATCTGAAACTAATTCTTTAAATAATCCCGCCCACCATTCTCTAACTACGGGATTTGTATAATCTGGGAAATTACATTCGCCTGGCCAAACTTTACCTTTCATATAAGGGCCATCGGCTCTTTTGCAGAAATAATCTTTCTCTAAAGCTTCTTTATAAACCCAGTAATCTTTATCAATTTTAATTCCCGGATCGATGATTACGACCGTTTTAAAACCGTCTTCAGCCAATTCTGCAACCATTCGTTTTGGATCGGGAAAATATTCTTTATTCCATGTAAAACATCGAAAACCTTCCATATAATCAATATCCAGATAAATGGCATCACAAGGGATTTTCAATTCTCTGAATTTTGACGTAATTTCTTTTACTTTACTCTCTGGATAATAACTCCATTTACATTGATGATAACCTAAAACCCAAAGTGGCGGTAACTCTGGTTTACCTGTCAAATCTGTATAAGTTGTAACCACATCCTGCATTTGTGGCCCGTAAATAAAGTAGTAGTTCATCTCGCCGCCTTCAGCCCAAAAGCTGGTAACGTTCCTTCTTTCCTGACAAAAATCAAAGAAAGTTCTAAAAGTATTGTCAAAGAAAATTCCGTAAGACTGTTTGTTCTGCAACCCAATATAAAATGGAACTACTTTGTATAAAGGATCTTGTTCTTTTTGATAGGCATATTGATCAGTAGCAAAATTTTCTAATCTTTTGCCTTTTAAATTCATCTGAGTGGCTTTGTCTCCAAGACCGTAAAAACATTCTCCGTCTTTTGACGATTTACTCATTTTTACAATATTTCCACCATATTCATAACTTTCTTCCCAATGAAAACCAAGTTCATCTTCCAGAATTAAAAGATCGTTTAGGTCATAAATAGAGAGACGAAGATCTACTTTTTGAATCTTGCATTTTACTTTACTGGTTCTTACCTGAAAATAAGTTTCTTCTTCAGTAAGTTCTAAGAAATTATAACCGTGAAATTGTGTTTTATCAATTGCATATGAAAAGTCATTACTAAAATAGCCTTTTGTCGTAAAACGAAACCTAATTAAACTATCTCTGAGAACAGTAACTTTTAAGATTACTTTATTGTCAGTATGAAAAAAGATAGAATCTCCTTCATGTTCAAATGAGACAATTTTTGATGGGTATAAATCGCCTTTATATTCTAATGATGTATTTGTAATCATATCGCTAATGAATTAATTGTATAAAACTAATCTTCATTTCAAACATACAAAAAAACTTGGTAAACCCCTATGAATAAAAGGATTATTCACGAAAACGTTTTTTCTGAATGAGTACTAAATAACAGCTTAAAAAATCGTCAATTCGATAATTTAAAAACGCTAAACTGATAAAACGGCATTCTACAAATTAATCTCCATCTTTCTATGCAAACGAATAAACGGTAACGCTTAAAGGCGGCAAAGTTAATTCGACTGAAAAATCCCTTCCATCATAAGGAGTAGCTTCTATTTTTATTGATTTGGAGCTTTCAATACCGCCTCCGCCGTAAATTGCTGCATCACTATTAAATATTTCTTCCAATTTACCTTTTTGTGAAATTCCAATTCTGTAATTTTCTCTTACCACTTGCGTGAAATTACAAACTACAACTAGGTTTTCATTAGGATTATTCCCCTTTCGGATATAAGATAAAACAGCATTTTGATGATCCGAATAATTAATCCACTCAAAACCTTCGCCTGTAAATTGTTTTTCATACAATGCAGGACGGGATTTATACAACTGATTCAAATCTGTGATTACTTTTTTAATTCCGGAATGATAATCATATTGTAATAAATGCCAATCTAAACTCTTCTCAAAATTCCATTCGTCACTTTGCCCAAACTCAGATCCCATAAACAATAGTTTAGTTCCCGGATGTGTAAACATATAACCATAAAGCAATCTTAGATTGGCAAATTTCTGCCATTCATCCCCAGGCATTTTATTGGCAATAGATTTTTTTCCGTAAACCACTTCGTCATGAGAAAACGGCAACATAAAATTCTCTGTAAAAGCATAAGTCATCGAAAAAGTCAAATCGTTTTGATGGTATTTTCTATAAACAGTTTCTTTCTGAAAGTATTTTAAAGTATCGTGCATCCAGCCCATCATCCATTTCATTCCAAAACCTAAACCACCTGTAAACGTAGGTCTGGAAACCATTGGAAAAGAAGTGCTTTCTTCAGCAATGGTTTGAACTCCATTAAAATTAGCATAGATTACCTCATTGAATTCTTTAAGGAAGCTTATGGTCTCAAGATTTTCTCTTCCGCCATAAATATTTGGCTCCCATTCGCCATCATTACGCGAATAATCAAGATATAACATCGAAGCAACGGCGTCAACCCTCAAACCATCGGCATGATATTGCTGAAGCCAAAAAACAGCATTACTAATCAGGAAAGCCCTAACCTCATTTCGTCCGTAATTAAAAACAAGACTTTTCCAATCCGGATGATATCCTTTACGACGATCCGGATGTTCATACAAATGAGATCCGTCAAAGAAACCTAAACCATGTGCATCATCAGGAAAATGTGACGGAACCCAATCTAAAATCACACCAATACCAGCCTGATGCAATTTATCTACCAAAACCATAAAATCCTGCGGTTTCCCGAAACGAGACGTTGGTGCAAAGTATCCGGTTAATTGATAACCCCAGGAAGGATCATAAGGATATTCCATAATTGGCATAAACTCTACATGCGTAAAACCTGTTTCCTTAACATATTTTACTAAATCGTCTGCCAGTTCTAAATAAGTTAAAAAGCGATTGTTCTCAGCACGTTTCCAGGAACCTAAATGCACTTCATAAACTGAATAGGGTTTATCAAGTGCATTATTCTCCTGACGATTCTGCATCCAATTTTCGTCTTTCCATTGATAATCTAAATCCCAGACAACAGAAGCTGTATGAGGTGGTTTTTCGCAATACAAAGCAAATGGATCAGCCTTTTCGGTTACAATTCCGTTTATATTCGATTGAATTTTATATTTATAAAGTGCACCTTTTGTAATTTCCGGAATAAATCCTTCCCATATACCCGAAGAATCCCAACGCACTTGTAATAAATGCTCGCCTTGTGTCCAATAATTAAAATCACCAACCACCGAAACAGATTGAGCCGTTGGAGCCCAAACTGCAAAGTAGACGCCTTTTACTCCGTTAACTTCAACTAAATGTGCTCCTAATTTTTCGTATAATCTGAAGTGTTTCCCTGCTTTGAATAAATCAATATCAAAATCAGTAAATAGAGAATGCGTGATAACTTTATTCATGTTTGTTTTTTATAATTGGAATTTGGCATTTTTTTATTGGAATTTCTTCTAAATATTATTCTATTCTAAAATTATCTGAGAGAATAGCTCCTTTTTTAATCACAACAATTCCGTCTTTTATACTATATAATTCATTTGTAAAATTATCCAAATGCTTTCCTCCACTTATATGAACGTTGTTTCCTATACGAACATTTTTATCGACTAAAGCATTTTGTATAAAGCAGTTTTCGCCTATTCCCACATGAATTTTACTGATACTTGCTTCATGATTCAATTCATCAAGGTCCTGATAAAAATCATTCCCCATTACGTAGCAGTTTTCAAGAACAGTACCTGCACCTATTCTGGAACGAATACCAATTACAGAACTTTTAATTTCTTTTGCATTAATAATACAGCCTTCTGAAATTAATGATTGATTGATAATTGAATTTCTAAATTTAGAAGGTGGCAATAATCTTGGTCTTGTAAAAATTTTATTGTCATTATCAAACAAATTAAACTCCGGAATATCAGCTGTTAAACCAATATTTGCTTCGAAGAAAGATTCAATATTTCCAATATCTGTCCAATATCCTTCATACTGATAACTCAAAATCTTATGTTTTCCAACGGCTTGCGGAATGATTTCTTTTCCAAAATCTTTCGTTTCCGGATCTGCCATTAAATCTTCCAATAATTGACGGTTAAAAATATAGATTCCCATTGAAGCCAAATATTTTTTTCCTTTTTCCTGCATTTGCTCGCTAACTTCCGATTCCCATTCTGGTAAAAGTGATGCGTCAGGTTTCTCAATAAAAGCTTCTATACAACTTTCGTGATTGGTTTTCAAAATTCCAAATTCAGGTGCATCTTTAGCATTTACAGGTAAAGTGGCAATAGAAATTTCAGCATCAGCCGCAATATGAGCTTCCAGCATTTCGTTAAAATCCATTTGATATAACTGATCACCGGATAAAATTAAAGCGTGATCGAATTCATGTTTCAAAAAATGTGACATACATTGTCGAACAGCATCAGCAGTTCCCTGAAACCAAGTTGGATTATCCGGAGTTTGTTCTGCTGCCAGAATATCAACAAATGACTGGCTGAAAATGCTAAAATTGAAGGTGTTTTTGATATGCGCATTCAAAGATGCGGAGTTGAATTGCGTCAAAACAAATATTTTAAAAATATCAGAATTGATACAATTTGAAATAGGAATATCAACCAATCGATATTTTCCACCAATCGGTACTGCCGGTTTTGATCTGGTTTCTGTTAACGGAAACAAACGTGATCCTTGTCCTCCTCCTAAAATAATAGCAACTACATTTTTCTTTTTAAATTTCATTTTTCTCAATTATTAGGTTGTATATCTCGATATATTCTTGGCAAACTCTCTCCCAGGAATGATCTGTTGCCATTCCCTTTTTTACAATTTTATTGAAACTTATTTTATCGTCATACAACTTGACAGCACGATTTATAGAATAACAAATATCCCCAACGGAAGCCTGATCGTGACATATTCCGTTTCCGTCATCTCCAAAATCTATTACAGTATCACGTAAACCGCCAGTTCTTCTCACAATCGGAACCGTTCCGTAACGCAAAGCATACATTTGGTTTAATCCACAAGGTTCTACTCTTGACGGCATTAAAATATAATCTGAACCTGCATAAATCAAATGAGCTAATTCTTCATTATACCCAATAAAAACATTGTAATTACCATTATAATCATTTCGCAATTGCAGTAATTGGTCTTCTATAATAGAATTTCCTGATCCTAAAATCAGAATATTAATATTCTCGAAATTTTCAGATAGAGCCAATGCTGATGCCTGAGGCAATAGATCTCCACCTTTTTCTTCAAACAAACGACCTATAAAACTAAACAAAGGTTTTGTTGGATCTAGTTCAAATTGTTCACACAGCTTTACTTTATTCATCTGTTTTCCATGTTCGAAAGTTTCAATCGAATAATTTTCGGCAATCATCGTATCTTTCCAAGGATCCCAAACCTCAATATCAATTCCATTCAAAATTCCTTTTGATTTATAACGAACCGAATTAAACAAACTCTCTAATCCATTTGCCGAGATATTTATTTCGTTTAAATAACTTGGAGAAACTGTTGTAACAGCGTGCGCACATTTAATTCCAACCGCCAAAGAATTTAAAGAATTATTCCATTCTAAAAAACCAACATGAATCAAATCAAATTCCGGTAAATAATGAAGTTTATCAAAACCAAACCAGCCCTGATACAAACCATTATGAATCGTAATAACCGTTTTTACAGCACTTAACTTTTCATATTTATAAGCATATTTTATCATGAACGGAATTATTCCTGTATGGTGATCATGACAATTAATAACATCCGGAACTGTATTATGAGATAAAATCCAATCTAAAGTTGCTATTTGAAAAGATAAAAAACGCTCTATATCATCTTCATATCCATATACATTTGGACGATTAAACAATTCATTAATTTCAATCAGATACAATTCATAACCCAACTTATTTGTTGTTTCTCTTAGAACACTAAACGGAAAATTAAAATTCCCCAACTTAACACTTCCCCAGTGAACACATTCAAAATCATTTTCCCGTCTAAACTTTGAATCATAGCAAGGCACCACGACTCTAACGTCATGTCCTGCATTTGTTTGATACTTAGGTAATGCGCCAACTACATCTGCCAATCCGCCAACCTTTGCCATTGGGTAACATTCTGCACTGATATGAAATATTTCCATTCTAAAAATTTATAAACGTATTAAATAGTAATTTGTGAATTATTTTTTTCAGTAAACATTCATTAATATGCTACTTTTATGTTTTTTAAATTTAGGAAAAAATAAGCAAAATCCCGCCCACAAATAAAATTTATTGATATGACAAAAAAGGCAACTAATCCTACTAAATCATTAGAAATTCCGCAGTTTATAATTATATCCTGTAAAATATGTGCTTTTATCTCTACTAAGTTAGTCACATCATACGCAGCAAGACTTTTTACCACACCAATAAAACATAAGATTCCGAAACGCGAGCTTGAGATGGATCAAAAAAGCACTCAGGAAACAATTTATGTTCCGGCAATTAATCAAAGTATTGTAACTTATCATTACGGAAAAAGCGATCGCAAGATTTTGCTTGTTCATGGCTGGTCAGGCAGAGGTACACAACTATTCAAAATAGCCGACGAACTTTTAAAAAATGGATACTCGACTGTTAGTTTTGATGCTCCTGCACATGGAAAATCTAAAGGAAAGATGACTATAATGTCTGAGTTCATTGCTTCTATTCTCGAAATTGATAAAAAATACGGTCCATTTGAGATCGCAATCGGACATTCATTAGGCGGAATGTCGGTTTTGAATGCAATAAAAGACGGACTTAAAGTAAATAAAGCCGTAGTAATAGGAAGTGGAGATATTGTTCAGGATATACTGGATGATTTTGCATTAAAACTTGGTCTAAAACAAGAAATAAGCGATCGTCTTCGCAATCTTTTTGAAGATAAATACCAAGTCAAAATGGACGATTTTTCGGCTTATAGAGCAGCACAAAAAGTAAAAATTCCAGTTTTAGTAATTCATGATAATGACGATCCCGAAGTTCCGGTCAAAGCTGGAATTCACATACATCAACAACTTGAAAATGGTACTTTATATCTAACAGACGGATTAGGACACCGAAAAATACTTGGGAATCAAAATGTTATAAAAAAAGTACTCAATTTTATCAAAACTAACTAATTTTGTAATAGTTACGATTTTAATTATTTAATTCTAAAGAAAACAAAAATGGATTTATTTGGAGAAACATCTAATTGGGAAACGAAACTTGCACCAATATTAGACAAATATAAAGGAAAAAAGCATCCTCTGGAATATCAAAATACTTATCAATTATTGGTAATGGTTGTTTTATCTGCCCAGGATTCTGACGCAAATATTAATAAAATTGCACCAGCTTTATTTGAAAAATATCCAACTTTAAATAGTTTATCCAAAACTGATCCTGAAACGTTTATCCCCTATATCAATAAAGTTCGAAATTATCCAACCAAAGCGCAATGGCTTCTGGAAATTGCGAAAACAATTAAAAATGACGACGACATTCCTTTAAACATGAAGGATTTGACCGCTTTAAAAGGTATAGGAAGAAAATCTGCCAACGTAATTCTAAGAGAAACTCATAAACCTGCAGAAGGTATTATTGCCGATTTACACGTAATTCGTGTTGCTCCAAGAATTGGAATAATAAAAGAAAATAAAGACGGAACTAAAGTTGAAAAAGATCTTATGCAAGTTCTGCCAAAAAATATCTGGTCAGAAATTGGCATGGCAATTTCTTTCCTGGGACGAGAAACCTGCAGACCAAAACCAAAATGCGAAGAATGTCTAATCGCCGACTCTTGTCATTACTATCTAACAGAAGTAATTTAGAAATATTATTTTCTTCTGGTATCAATCAGATAAATAATCCTCCATGTATCTTTTTCTTTAAACAAAGTAAAAGTATTTACTCCAGAATGACTTAGTTTATCATTCAAATAAAACTCATAAGGTGCCCAAACGTGCGCCATACTTCCATCTATTTGAATATTATAACTTAGAATCTTTTCATTGAATTTTAAATTAGATGGAATTGTAGCAATTGATTTATAAAATTCCTTTGCCGTTTCATCAGATAATTTATTTCCCTTAGTTTTACTTTCACTAATAGATTGCAAAATAATCTTATCAGAACAAACTGATTTTAATTTAATAGTATCTTTTTGATGAAAGCCTTCAAAAAACGATTCAATAGTTTTCTGCACGTCCTGCTGTTGTGCATTTGATGCTAATCCAACCAATAGTAAGGCTAATACAACATATATTTTCATAAAAAATTAGATTAAAATATTACTATTAAACACCAAATTGACTCAAATGGTGCTCCAGATGTTTACTAAACATATTATTCCATTCTCCAGAACTCAATTTACCAAAAGAAAGAGATTCTTTTCCATTAAATTCATTTTCTCCCAGTTCTTGAGTTTTACTAATATAAGCAATTAACCGATCCTTTTCGATATCAAAATTCCGATCATCTTTAATTATGAACTGTGGTGCCGTTCCATTATTTCTAACATATGGTTTCTCATCAATAACTTTATTTTTTACAAACGATTTTAGAATAAACTTAATTAAAGCATTAGGTTTAGGATGAATGTTGTCATAAACCATTTCATATGATACATTGCAATGTGCGAGCATTTGAGAAACATTCATTTTTCCCCAAAGCCCCTCTGAATCCGAACTAAGTTTATTAATTCGATTTATAAAATCATTACAAACCTCTTTATCAAAAATATTTTTCATAATGTAATTAACTTTAAAGTTTTGGTAATTATAGAGAAACAAAAATATAAAATATAAGATATAAAAGGTGTTTTACTAGTAAATTAATTACAAATAATCATGTTTATGGCGTTACCCTCCGGGTCGGGCTGTTCGTTAAATCTTTTATGATAGAGGTTTTTTTAGTGTTTCGAGAAGTACTGAGTATCACAAAAGGATACCGCTTCCATCCCTAACGCGCTTTGCGGTAAAAAGAAAAAATGTAATCATAAAGGAATTCCAATTTTTACCGAAGCTTTGGGAAAAATTCCAATATTATACTGCTACCGCTTTTATTCCAATCTTTGCTATTGCTATAAGTCTAAAAAAATCTCCATCAAATAAATGCCGAGAATTCTTAAAAGAAACTTTTGCACCTGATCCATACTTTTTGTGTATCGTTATTTCAGGACAAGACATTTTCACATAACAAAAAACCCCGTTTCGTTAGAAACAGGGTTTTAAAAAGAAAGGCGACGACATACTCTCCCACATAACTGCAGTACCATCTGCGCAGGCGGGCTTAACTACTCTGTTCGGGATGGGAAGAGGTGAGCCCCGCCGCAATAACCACCTTAAGGTCGTTGTTACTTGAGGTAACTTTTAATTATTAATTATCAATTATAAATTGTTAATTATCAATTAAACAATATCTTAACATACTGAGATAAAGAAACATAAAAGTATTAGAAAGTTTCTTCTCTCTCGTCTTTTGGACGAGAGAGAAAAGGGTGTACATAAGCTTACGGATTATTAGTACTACTCGACTA
>NZ_FZNL01000017.1 GCF_900187965.1 Flavobacterium sp. ov086
TTTTAGCGGGGTGCAAATGTAACATCCATTTTCAATTCTCACAAGCTTTTTTTAATCTTTTTTTGAAAATAAATTTTCTTTTTTGATTATCTTTTTTGATTATCTTTTCTTGTCAGTCTCTCAGTGAACGTCTTCGTTGTTGCGGGTGCAAAAGTAGGGAGTTTATTCTCTTAAACAATAACTTTTCTTAACTATTTTTAATCTTTTTTAAAACTTTCTCTTAACATTCTCATAACAGCAAACTTAGCATTTCATGCTTTTTATCATTTATAAGTTTTTTCTTTCACGTATTGCATTTGTTGCAATTTGATTAATATAAAATCATCCCGCTTTACATGCTTCGCAAACATTTAGCCCATTCCTTGCCAACTTTACAATAGCACTAAAAACCTAGTTTTATCGGGTTTTACTCGTTTTACATGGTTTTGCCACTAAGGCGCTAAGGCTCGAAGTTTTCTGCTTTCCTTTTTTATTGGGTTGAAAAAGCCGCAAAGCCAGGGTTTGTGCTGGAGTTTTCTCGCTTTTGCCCGTTTTTTTCTTCTTATTACTAATGTTTCTTCTGAAAACTGCTGCCATAGCCCCGATAGTCCCGAAGTCCCGAGAGGAAATCCTTTTACTTTTTCTTTAAAAAGCAAAAGATTATAATGGATAGCGGGATTAAGCTCCTTATTTAAAATCAAATTACAATTCTTAAATCCCAAATTCCAAGTATACTTATATACAAGACCAGATTCTAAATTAGAGATATAAAATAAAAAAGCCCGCTAGTAAAACTAGCGGGACAATATATTCTTATTTTTTAAACTAATCGAAACGAATTGCTTTGACTGGAGAAATCTTCGTTATAATATAGGACGGAATTAACAATACCAAAAAACAAACGGTTACTGTTAGCAAATTCAGCAAGGCTACGTAACCCCAATTTAAATAGACTGGCGCCTGATTGACGTAGTAATTTTCAGGGTTAAGTGCAATTACACCAAATCGCTGCTGGATCAACAAAAGCGATATACCTATTAGATTGCCCCAAAACAATCCTCGCATGATTAAATAGAACGCATTGTAGAGAAATATTTTTCGAACGGTCCAGTTGTTTGCTCCCATTGCTTTTAAAATCCCAATCATTTGGGTGCGCTCTAAAATTAAAACCAACAACGCTACTACCATATTAATAGTTGCGACTAAAATCATAACCGCCAAAATCACTATGATATTAAAATCGAAGAGCTGAAGCCAATCAAAAATATAGCTATACTTCTCGATTATGGTTTTAGTATCCAAAGTAGACGGCGTTTGTTCGTAAATTTGATTACCAGCTTTTTTAATATTACTAAAATCATTTACAAAAACTTCAAACGCTCCAACTTGATCCGGACTCCATTTATTAATTCTTTGTATGTGACGAATATCTCCTATTATATAGGTAGCATCAAAATCCTGAAATCCCGAATTAAAAATGCCGGCAATTTTAAATCGGCGAATATTTGGCAATTTACCCTGCTCCTCCTTTACAAAAAAGGTATTAAAACTATCTCCCAGTTTTAAATTAAGCCTGTCAGCAAGAAATCTTGAAATTATGACTTCTTCATTTAATGCTTGTGAGAAGTTTGGTAATCTTCCTTCAACAACATATTCTTTTATATTGTTCCAATCATAATCCGCACCAACGCCTTTGAAAATAATTCCTTCAAAAGCATTTTCGGTTCTAATGATTCCCGCTTTACTTGCGATTGCCTGAATATGTTTTACTTCGGGAACTGATTTGAAATTTGGGTAAAAATCTTGTTTTTTAGAAATTGGCATCAAAGTAACCTCCGAGTTATTATTATCATAATTCGAAATAATAACCTGACCATTGAAAGCGGAAACCTTATCTCGTATTTTTTGCTGCAAGCCGATTCCGGTAGCAACTGAAACCAGCATCATAATAATACCAATTGCAATTGCCGAAATAGCAATTTTTATAATAGGCGAAGAAATACTGCTTTTATAATCTTTGGCAGTAATTAGTCTTTTGGCTATGAAATATTCTAAATTCAAATTTTCAGTTGTCTTGTATTAATTATTATAATGACATTGCTTTATTCATCGAAATCAAAATTACATTTAAAAAAGTAAAAATGTTTTGCTTCTAAAAAACAATTACAAAAACTTTACGGCTTATAAAGGAAGTTTCTTTTTCATTTCTTCCACTATATTATATGCCGCAGGACAAATAGCAACATTCTTTAGGGTAAGATCAGTAATTTGATGAAATTTCTTTCGATCTGTATGCGGAAATTCTCTACATGCTTTTGGGCGAACATCATAAATCATGCAATAATTCTCTCCGTCCAAGAAAGTACATGGAACACTTTTTAAAACATAATCTTTGTCTTCATCAATTCGAAGATATTGCTCGATAAATTGTCGTGGCTTTTGTCTGAAAGATTTTGAAATTCTTTCAATATCAGCCAAAGTAAATAGAGGCCCGGTTGTTTTACAACAATTGGCACATTGTAGACAGTCTGTTTTCTTAAATTCAGCATCATGCAAATCCTGCATAACGTAATCTAAATTCTTAGGCTGTTTCTTTTTCAGCTTATCAAAATACTTTTTGTTTTCGATATGCTTATCTTTGGCTAACTTATTTAAGTTATTTAAAATTTGTTTCAAGTTTAATATTTAAAGTTGATCTGCAAAATTAAACAACTTTAAACTTGAAACCTTAAACTTTGAACTAAATTACAATGAAAGATCTATTTGGGAAGGCGATGTTCGACTTTCAAACCAATAATTCGCCCGAAAATCTGCTTACAGAAACTTCAATTTCTGAAGAAGATGAAATGAGCGTTGATTATTTGTTCCGTTCTTATAATGAAATGCCAAAAATTGAGCAAAAAGCACTGCAATTAGCGACTGGAAAAACTCTGGACGTTGGCTGTGGAGCCGGAAGCCATAGTTTGTCTTTACAAAATGATCGCAATCTAGAGGTTATTTCGATTGATATTTCCGAAAAAGCAATCGAGACTTGCAAACTTCGAGGTGTAAAGAACACTAAAGTTCAAGACATACTAGACTTTGAAGGTGAAAAATTCGATACGATTATTTCATTAATGAACGGAACAGGGATTTTTGGAAAACTGGAAAACTGCAACAAATATTTATCTAAACTAAAATCTCTTTTAAATCCAGATGGGCAAATTTTAATAGATAGCTCAGATATCATTTATATGTTTGATGAAGATGAGGACGGTGGAAAATGGATTCCGTCAAATAATGATTATTACGGAGAACTTGTTTTCAACATTTCTTATAAAGGAGAAAAAGAAGAACCTTTTGATTGGTTGTATTTAGATTATAATACTCTGCAGAATGCAGCAATCGCAAACGGACTTAAATGTGAACTTATTTTGGAGGGCGAACATTATGATTATTTAGCCAAACTTTCTATTTAAAAATAAAACATTGTAATCATGGAAGAGTTAGATTTAGAAAAATTAAAGTATCCAATAGGGAAATTTGAATTCCCACACGAGTATACCCCTGAGTATATTGCCGAAAAAATTGCAGAAATCGAATTTTTTCCTGAAAAATTAAAAAAAGAAACGATTCATCTGACGGATGAGCAACTAGACACTCCATATCGTCCTGGCGGATGGACCGTTCGACAAGTGATTCATCATTGTGCCGAAAGCCACATGAATTGCTATATTAGAATAAAATGGGCGTTGACTGAAAATAATCCTGTGATAAAAGCTTACGACGAAGTTTTATGGTCTGAATTACATGACAATTTAAATATGCCAATTCAACCAACACTAGCTTTATTAGAAGGTTTGCATTTTAGATTAGCTTATATAATGAAGAATTTATCAGAAGCTGATTTAGAAAAATCCTTCATTCATCCGGAAAACAATTCTGAATATAGAATCAAACAGCTTATTGGAACCTATGCCTGGCATGGGAATCATCATTTGGCACACATTACTTCTTTAAAAAAACACAAAAACTGGTAATAATCAGAAACTGTATCTTTTTTATACATTGTATATTATTTACCAAAAACAAAAAATCTCTTCGCTTGAAGAGATTTTTTGTTTTTAATACTTAAGGGATATTTAAATATTTATGTGTTTGAAGTGAAACTCTCCATTTTGGATTATTCATTACATAATCAACAATCAGCGGCGTCATCTCTTCTTTTTTACTCCATTCTGGCTGAAGAAATAAAATTGCCTTATCATTTACAAGTTCAGCTTGTTCTTCAGCAAAGATAAAATCGTGCTTGTTGTAAATAATCACTTTTAATTCATGTGCATTGTCATATACAGTTTGAGTTGGTAATTTGTTTTTCTTAGGTGAAAGACAAATCCAATCCCAAGTTCCGGTTAACGGATAAGCACCCGAGGTTTCTATGTGAACTTTTAAATTTTTATCTTTCAATTGCTGCGTTAACAATGTCATATCCCAAGTTAATGGCTCTCCACCTGTAATCACAACAGTATCCGCATAACTTGAAGCATTATTCACAATTAAATCAACACTTGTTGGCGGATGTAATTCAGCATTCCAACTCTCCTTCACATCACACCAGTGACAACCAACATCACAACCTCCAATTCGTATAAAGTATGCAGCTGTTCCTGTATGAAAACCTTCTCCCTGAATGGTATAAAACTCTTCCATCAAAGGCAACATTGCTCCTTTATTAACTTCTAATTGTATTTCTTTTGATAACATTATTTTATTTTAAAGTGCAAAGATAGTCAATTAAATACGGAACCAAAAAAACCGATAGCTCTTTGAACTATCGGTTTTTATATTTAATTAAAAATCTTTAATTATTTTAAAGCTTTCACAGATTGTGTTGCGTAAGCATTAGTAGGATCTAAAACTAAAGTTTTATTGAAATATTCAACAGCTTTAGCTTTATCAGTATTAGCATAACTTGCACCAATACTATTATAAGATTCTACAATTTTTTTAACTGTTGCAGGTTTTGCCAATTCCTCAGCTCCTTTAGCAGATGTTCTGTTAATATACTCTTGGTAGTTTTTAATGATTAAATCATCTTTCTCTAACAAGTTGTTGATTCTACCTTTGTATAAATAAGCTTCATCATATGTTGGAGAAGCAACTAAAACTCTGTCAAAAGCAGCATCAGCTTTAGCTAAACCAGCAGCGTCAATAGCTGTTTTTTCTTTATTTGCATTTGCATAGTAAAGCGAGATACCATAATATACATTATCGTTCAAATAGTTTTTAGATTCTGTATTAGTAGCACTTAACTCATATAAAGCAGCAGCTTGAGTGTATTGTTTTTTAGTAAACAATTCTTTTCCAAAATCTCCAAGATCTTCAACAGCTAAAGGCTCCATTGCTACAGCTTTTTTGATATCAGCTAAACCAGAGTCAAAAGCAGCAGCATCAACTACACCATCAGCAGCAGTTCCTTTTTTAATTTTAGCGAATCCTAAATATAAATAATCTTTTGCGATTACTTTATTTGTTGGAACTTTTACATAATCTTCTAATGATTTGATCGCTACATCAATGTTTCCATTTTCATAAGCTGAATATCCTAAATATCTGTAAATTCTAGGATTAACTTTGTCTAACTCGATCATTTTGTTCGCTTCAGCTTCCAGAGCTTTGTAGTCTTTTACTAAGATCAAGAAATCAGCATGACGCATTCTTGAGTCCATAGAATAATCAGTAAGACTTAAGTATTTCTCGTAGTTAGAGATTGCTTTTTGATAATTTACTTGTTGAGTAGAAGGTTTGTTTCTAGCCCATTTGTAATATGTTTCAGCTAATTCTCTGTAAACAGGACCATAATTAGCATCTAAAGCGATAACTTCATTAAAAGCTTTAATAGCTTCTTCATAAGATTTAGCTCCTTTTAAAAGAACACCTAATTGCATTTTTGCTCTTAAAAGAGTTGGATCTGCAGTAAAGGCATCACGGTAAGCTTTATAAGCATCATTTTGATTATTTGCTCCATGGTAAGCATCTCCGATTGCCAAAAGTGCAGTAGCATTTTGCGGCTCAATTAACAAAGCTCTTTTTAAAATCGCAACAGCATTAGTGTAATCTGGATTTGCTGAATTCATGTAAGCTCTACCAATGTAAATAAACTCATTTACATCTTTACGCTTCATATCTTTTGCAGCCAAATCAAAATTAGCTTTAGCACCAGCTGCATTTTTAGCATCAAGATCTAATTGACCTAATCCAATATAATTTAAGTTTTTCTTATCTGCTGCTTCTAATCCATTTAAGTAATAAATTTTAGCAGAATCAACAATAGTTTGATTTAAGTAAATATTACCTAAAACAAAATTAGCTTCACCATCAGAAGGTTTAGCTTTAATGATTGATTTTAATAATGATTTTGCTTTATCAAATTGCTCAGCATCGATTGCTTTCTTAGCTTGGTTGATATCTTGCGCTTTTGCTACAGAAGCTGAAGCAACTAAGGCAAGACTAAAAATTTTAAATTTATTCATCTTTATTGTAATTAATTTATTCTTTATCGTTTATAATTTGACTTCTAATCTTAAGTTTTCTTCCCGGTGTTCTAACTGGCATCAATCCAGATTTCAAAACAATACGTTGACCAATATCTCCGGCAATGAATGAAGCAAAGCCCATTCCTAAACCTGAATATCCCTGACAATTTATAATATACAAATCACGTGCCAAAGGATATTTCCTTAATATAAGGTCACTTTGACTTGGATCATAATACTTATCATCATTTAAGCCTTTTACACTTAAAATATTGATTTTTTTTATTGCCTCAATCATATTTGGAGAAGGCTGTGACAGCCAATTTACACCAATCACGCCAATCATTCCATCATTCTCAGAAACGAATTTAATAACTTCATCGTTAGTTTTAAAAGAAAAAACACCTGTTGCAGGAACACTTTTAACTTTAGCCAGCTCTTTCATATAACGCACGGTACTTGAGTTTGGATTATCAAATACTAAACCTTTAATTCTTGGATCAGCTTTGCCCTGCATAAAATCGATTACACTTTTCAACGCAATTAATGTATCATTATTGCTCTTGTTTGAAATTAAAGCAATTGCATCTGTCGCAAATGGAGTAACTCTGGGATTTATCTTACTCTTGTCGAATCTGGCTTTTTCTTCGTTAGTTAAATCTCTTGTTGTTACAGCCACTTTTGCTTTCTGATTTAACAAGTCATTTATAAGTTCTGCTTCTGATTTAGGTGTTACCGAAATATGAGCTCCATAGTAAGTTCCTTCAAAAACAGCAATCTGGTCATCTACAATTGGTTTTACGGTTTCATCAACCGTAATATCCATTTTTCCTTTTAAGATTGTTTCTTTATTGGAATCATTTTTGCTTTTTTGGTTACACATGGCAAACAAAAAGACAAAGACAACCAAGCCAAAAACTCTACTATATTTTAACATAATTACTCTGTGTTTGAATTAATTAATCTCAAAAACCTGATTGCTGAATAAACGATTAGCAAACCACCAAAAGCATATCTGTATTTTGGTTCCATGTCTAATGGGAGCTTTTCCCAAAACATAATCATTAAACCCAGCACAAGATATATTAAAAAAAACAGTATTCCTAAAACAAGAAGAAATCGCTCTTTGAGCGATTTCTTCTGAATATTATTAAGCATATCTTTTAACATTATTCTGCAGATTGAATAGTAATAGGAAGAGAGTAAAGAACCCTAACTTTTTTACCATTTTGCTCGCCGGGAGTCCATTTTGGACATTTTTTAAGAACACGAATTGCTTCTGCTCCCGTACCGTAACCGATATCCCTTAAAACTTTAATGTCGGTTAATGAACCGTCTTTTTCAACTACAAACGTAACGTAAACTTTACCTTTTAAACCTTCTTCTTCCGGAGTTTTGTAATTGTTTCCTACGAATTTGTAGAATTTCTCAATTCCTCCAGGGAAGTCTGGTTTTACTTCGATACCAGCTGTGTTATATACTTGGTTATCTTCTTCTACTACTGCAGCAGTTCCAGTACCTACTGGCTCATCAACAGTTAAAACTGCATCCGGATCTCCTTTAATAGTTTCAGAACCTACCTTTTTGTCTTTAAGTTCCTCAATTTTTGGAGGATCTTCAGTAACCTCTTCTGCCTTTGCAACCACTGGTTTTGTAAACTTCACCTGATCCACTTTTGGTGGTGGCGGTGGTGGTGGCGGCTGGTTAGGCTTTACTTCCTCTTTTTTAGGAGGTAGTTTTATTGTCGCGATCTTAACATTGTTATTCACATCATCTTCACTAGAATCTGGTAAAAAGCTTGCAATAAGAGGAGCTGCAACAGCAAAGCTAAAAATAATCGAACCTATAATAAGCGCCTTAACCGTAGTTTTGCCGTTCGATTTTCTTAACTCATATGCACCATATATCTTATTACGTCCTTCGAATACGATATCAAGCCACTGATTTTTTATAATATCTAATTTCATTTTTCTTGATTATTAGGATGTTAAAACAAGATAACTCTTATTTTTTATCTATCAATTTATTTTCCTCTGGACTAAACTCAGGAACAATAGCATAAGTTTCTACTCCAGTAATAGCCATCTCATCCAAAATATCAACCAAATTACGATAATTCGATTTTTTAGTTGGTTTAATGATAACTATGATCCCATTTTTAGGTTTCCCTTTAGCAGCAGAATATTCTAAAACTGATTTTTTTCTTTTAAGCAGTTCTCTACGGATACCATCTTTACCATAAGTGATATCTTTAGGTCCAGCAATAGGAGTAGCTAATAATCCCATATAATAGGTCAACTTATTATTTTCTCCTAATATTACAGTCATCGTACGATTTTCATCTACTTTAGTATCTATCGTCTTCGTCGAATCTGGTTCTTTATCCGGCAAAGACAAGTCCATCGATTGAGGTTTTGACAACGATGTGGTTAACATAAAGAACGTGATCAATAAGAATGCCAAATCCACCATTGCCGTTAAATCGACTTTCGAATTTTGCTTTTTACTTCTTACTTTGCCACCTTTTCCGCCACCACCGTCGCCGGTATTTAATTCAGCCATTTTAGTGTATCTTTTTTAATTAAAAGTCTTTTCCTCTCGTACCTGTAACTAAGTTAAAGGAATTGATTTTCTGATCTTGTAGAATATCCATAATCTTTTTGATTTGTGGATATTGTTCTTTAGCATCTCCTTTAATTGCAATTTGCAATTCTTTATCATCAATGTCAATTGCAGCTCTTCTTGAAACTAACAACCATTCTTTTAATTGATTATCTAAAGAATCGATTGGAATTCCACCTTGGTCCGCTTTCACTCTATCAGATGCTTTCATAGCAATGATACTTTTCAATTCTGCTACTGGAACACCGAAGTCATCCATTAAAGCAAATTTAGTTTTATCATCTTCTGAAAAAGTCACGCCAAATTTTGCACCCATTCCTTCAAGAGTTCTTTTACGAATCTCTCTTCCTTTGATGTCAAAAAACACTTTGCTTTTCCCGTCTTTGTCTTTTCCTACTGTAATAATTGCCAAATCGGTATCAGGCAATTTAAATTCAGCAACAGAAGCAGGCATATCTACAGGAAGTGCTTCAGGCACCTTAGCAGTAGCGGTCAAAATAAAGAACGTAAGCAAAAGGAACGCAACATCACACATGGCAGTCATATCTGTCGATGTTGACTTTTTTTTCATTTTTATTTTAGCCATTCTCTTTTATTTTTATTTTGATATAATTAATCTTAATTATTAAATATCAAAAATTAATTATTGTTTCAAACTTCCTCTGAATCTTCTGTAAGTATTAACGATTGTAGTACCAGCCTCATCGATAGAGTAAGTTAAATCATCAATCTTAGCAGTAAAGAAGTTGTAAGAAACGATAGCTAAGATAGAAGTAGAGATACCTGTTGCAGTGTTGATAAGTGCCTCAGAAATACCTGTTGCAAGAGCAGCTTGGTCAGGAGTACCAGCAGAAGCTAACGCACCAAACGCTTTAATCATACCTGATACAGTTCCTAATAATCCTCCTAAAGTTCCTAATGATACTAAAGTAGAGATAATAGTCATGTTTTTTTCTAACATTGGCATTTCTAATGAAGTTGCCTCTTCGATTTCTTTGTGGATTACTTCTGAAGCTTCTTCACTGTTGAAACCTTCTTTTTTAACATCTTGATATTTAATCAAAGCAGATTTAATTGCATTTGCAACTGAACCTTGTTGTTTGTCACATGAAGCGATAGCAGCCTCGATGTTTCCTTCTTTAATACTTGATTGTACATTTTTCATAAATGCATCTAAGTTAGCTTTTCCAGCAGCTTTACCGATAACGATAAATCTTTCAATAGAAAAAACAACAACCATTAAAAACATACCTAATAATACTGGTACGATGAAACCTCCTTTATATACTTGACCTAATGTATTGATCGGGTGACCTGTTTCTGGGTTACCTCCCTCGAAGTTAGATGCATCTCCCATGATTACTTTCCAAATAAACACCCCAACCAAAATACACGCAACAATAATGATTCCAGTAATCATTCCTCCTCCATTTGAAGTGCTTTCTTTTTTAACTTTAACGTTTGCCATTTTTTTTAATTTTAATAGTTTTAAATAATTTTATTTTTTAGTTATATTTAACTTGTAGAGGAGCAAATTTATACGTTTAGTTTAAATAAAAAAACTTTTTTTAATTTTATTGAAGGAAATTTAACGTCAATTTAAAAAATATCTCATTAAATTGCCCACATCATTTTTTAAATAAAACAAAAAAAAGGACGATTAATGGGAAAATTACAACGTTTTAGTAAATATTCAAACATTCCTTTGATATCTTCTTAAAAAGTTGCGAAATAATTTTTTGTATTATTTTCAATCGAAAAAAGCTTTTTCCTACTAAAAAAAACGATTCAAAAATGTTAAAAAACAGAGCATTACTCTTATAATCATCTAAATTACAAATAAAAACATGAATAAAAAAGAGAATTTCATTCAAGATATAAACAATGGTTATTTATCAAAAGGTGATAGCATTATATTAGGAGGAGCCATTTTAGACGGAGAACCTATTGCTGAGGCACACGTCAAGATTCCTCTAAAAACTTTAAACCGCCACGGACTAATCGCAGGCGCAACAGGAACCGGAAAAACAAAAACAATACAGGTTTTTTCTGAACAACTCTCAAATGCAGGGATTCCTGTTTTGATGATGGATATAAAAGGAGATTTTAGCGGAATTGCTAAAGAAGGAAAAGAGGAAAGCTTTATTACAGAGCGACATGCAAAAATAAACATACCTTATAATATAGCTTCGTTTCCGGTCGAATTGATGTCTTTATCAAAACAAAACGGGGTTCGCCTTCGTGCTACGGTTTCTGAATTTGGTCCTGTGTTATTTTCCCGTATTTTAGATTTAAATGATACTCAGGCCGGAGTAGTATCTGTTATTTTTAAATATTGTGATGACAATCAAATGCCTTTATTAGATTTAAAGGACATTAAAAAAGTCATTAATTATATTACAGAAGAAGGCAAAGATGAAATCGCAGCCAGTTATGGCAAAATATCTACTGCAACAACCGGAACAATTCTTAGAAAGATAATTGAGTTAGAGCAGCAAGGTGGGGATTTATTTTTTGGTGAAACATCTTTTGAAACAGATGATTTGATGCGTATTGACGAAAACGGAAAAGGCTACGTAAACATCATCCGCTTGACGGATATTCAGGACAAGCCAAAATTATTCTCGACTTTTATGTTGAGTTTATTAGCTGAAATTTACCAGAAAATGCCAGAAAAAGGAGATGCTGAACAACCTGAATTGGTCATTTTTATTGACGAAGCACATTTAATTTTTAGCGAAGCCAGCAAAGCTTTATTGGAACAAATTGAAACTATTGTAAAACTAATACGTTCAAAAGGAGTAGGTATTTATTTTGTAACTCAAAACCCAATGGACGTGCCAAGCGGAGTTTTGGCACAATTAGGATTAAAAATTCAGCATGCATTAAGAGCTTTTACAGCAAATGACAGACAAGCAATAAAAAAGACTGCCGATAATTATCCTACTTCTCCTTATTATAAAACAGACGAATTACTTACCAATTTAGGAATTGGAGAAGCTTTGGTTACAGCCCTTAACGAAAAAGGGATTCCAACCCCGCTTGTAGCCACAATGATGCGTGCGCCAATGAGCCGAATGGATATTTTGACTGCTGACGAAATCGAAGAAATAAACAACAAATCGAAACTCGTTAAAAAATACATTGAAGAAATTGATCGCGAAAGCGCTTACGAAATGCTGAACAAAAAAATTGCTGATGCAGTTCAGGCCAGCGCAGAACAAGAAGAGGAAGCTCCAACAAGGTCTTCAAAATCTGAACCTAGCACAGCAAGTGTTGTTGGAAAATCTGTATTGAAAGTCGTAACGAGCGCTACTTTTATCAGAGGTGTTTTTGGCGTATTGTCAAAAATGTTCAAGAAGTAAATTCAATATCAAAAATCAATTACAATATCAATGTCAAATTTTAAATTGAATTTTGATATTGTAATTGACATTGAATTTTATTTCTTCAACAACTCGAGAATCTTATTTTCGATTTCAGGAGTGTTCCAGATGTTTTCGATATTATCCATTCGTAAAACTTTTTCCATTATTTCATTTTGGAAATCTCCAATTGCCAAAGCTTCGGTATACGGACGATCACTAAAAGTTACACGGCTGTAAAGCGGAATCCATTTATCAGGATGTTTATCAGAGAAGGCTTTTTCAATTTTCTTTTGTAGTAAGAATTTTTCATCAGCCGTTTTTGTGCTCATTTCCATGAAATTGCGATACGAAAGTTCAGCAATTGCATCAGCATTTGGTTTACGTGAGATTTGATATTCAGAGAAAATCTTCTTCCAATCGTCTCCGTATTTTTCAATCATTTCGTATAAGACCGTGATATCTTCAAAACCGGCATTCATTCCTTGTCCGTAAAACGGAACAATAGCGTGACAGGCATCTCCAATTAAAGCAATTTTATCTTCATATGTCCATGGGAAACATTTCATGGTTACCAAAGTACTCGTAGGATTCTTAAAGAAATCTTCTGCCAGCTTCGGAATCACTTCAATTGAATCAGGGAAGTTTTTCGTAAAGAAATCCTCCACCATTTTACGATCTGTTAACGAAGCAAAAGAATTTTCTCCTTCAAAAGGCATAAACAAAGTACATGTAAAACTTCCGTCTAAATTAGGAAGCGCGATTAACATGTATTCGCCACGTGGCCAAATATGAAAAGAGTTTTTATCTAATTTATGTGTAGCGTCAGCATTTGCCGGAATATTTAATTCCTTATATCCCATATTCAAAAATTCCTGCGAATAATTAAACATGCTTTGACGTTGCATTCTGTGTCTGATTCTCGAAAAAGCACCATCGGCACCAAAAACCATATCGTATTTCTTCTCCTCCCACTCGCCTCTTTCCGTTTCACCAATATGCAAAGTAGCATCGCTTAGCGTCACATCCCAGATTTTTTGGTCGAATAAAAACTCCGCTCCCGCTTGTTCAGCAAGATCAATCATTTTCCGGTTTAGCGTTCCTCTCGAAATCGAATAAATCGACTCGCCTTCCTGTCCGTAATTCTGAAAATTGAGTTTATCAACCAAATGAATTGCACGTTTGTCCATTGGAATTGCGATTTCCCGCACCGAATCGCCTACGCCAACGCCATCAAGCGCTCTCCAACCACGATTAGACATAGCCAGGTTAATAGAACGACCCGAAAAATTAATTTTGCGAATATCAGGGCTACGATCATAAACATGAACGGTGTGACCTGCTTTTTTAAGATAAATTGCCAATAGTGATCCTACTAATCCAGAACCTACAACAGCAATTTTTAGTGAAGTTTGCATCAAGAAAAATCTAAATATAAGATCGTAAAAATAAGTAATAATTCTACAAGAGCTTAAAAATAAAGGAAATATTTATGATTTATATGGGCATGACCCGCTCATCCCGAAGCCTCGGGAGCGGGTCGTCCCGAAACTTCGGGATCGGCTATATTCCCGATTAACAAAAACTAAGGCTAAAATGCCTTATTTTTTAAATCGGGAGATACCTCCTCAAATGAAATTCACTGAACTCCGCTAATAATAAAATAATATGAAGTAATCCCTCATGCGGCACAAGTTTTCATAACAAAATCCTGTTTTTAATGATTTATTAGAAATCCGGAAAAGATTACTTTCGTCTTATCAGAAAAAAAATAGCCACGGATTTGACGGATTAAACAGATTACGCAAGTTGTTTACCTTAAAAAATCAGTGTACATCCATTCAACCCGTCAAATCCGTGGGCAATAAACAAAACCACTTCCCTCAAATAAACACTATGAAAAGCGAACTACTACAATCAAACATCATCTTAGAAAACGAAAAAGTTTTATTACTTCCATTTGAAAACGAAAGAAACATCGAACTCAAAGAAATCATCTTCGACGATGAAATATGGAAATATATGGGAATGTACGTTCGAAACGATAATGACTTTAAAAACTACATCCAAAACACCTTAAAACAAAAAGCTGACGGGATTTGTTATCCGTTTTTAATTATCGACAAATCCACAAACAAACTTGCCGGAAGTACCCGTTACGGTTACTTAAACCATGCAAGTCAAAAATGCGAAATTGGCTGGACCTGGTACGGAAAAGAATTCCAAGGAACGGGTTTAAACAAAGCTTGTAAATATGAATTATTAAAGTTTGGTTTCGAAAACATACAATTCAAAAGAATACAATTCAGTGCCGATTTGGAGAACAAAAAATCACAAAGAGCAATTGAAAAGCTGGGCGCAATAAAAGAAGGAATCTTTAGAAATAATTATATCGATTCTGAAGGAAAAAGCAAAGATGATGTTTATTATAGTGTGATTTTGGAAGAATGGGAAGGCACTAAACGGGACCATTTTTCTGAGTTTATTTATTAACTTTTGTAACAACTAAATCACTACTTTTAACTTCTCATAAGGTCAGCTTTTTACTTTTAAAAATGTCTTATTTGATTCTAAAAACTAATACAATTAACTATTTCCTTTAAAATATTGTGGTCAAGAAAAAAGCATTAATTCTTTTACTTTTTGTAATTTATATAAATTCGTTCGCACAATCAAAAATGCTTACGGGTAACAAACACTTAATATTTGTAGAGATCCCTAAAAATTGGGTTCAAGCACCAAACGATCAAATCCCCTTTCTCATAAAACCAAATGAAACTAATATTAGCGAGATAACTTACATGTATGTTTATGGATTAGATTACGCATCAGTTCCAGACTTAAACTTGTGGATTGAAGGAAATAATTCAGAATTAAAAAAAGATATTCCAGATGTAAAAATTGAGCAATTAGATCTTAAATTTGAAAATATAAAAGCAGATAATTTCTTAACCGGAAATTATAAAACAGTTTGTTATACCTATCCGGGCATTAAAAAAGAAGCTCTATTGGTAATCGAATCTAAAACAACCATATTTACCGCAGTACTGTCAGCTAAAGACACTGCAGAATTTGATAAATATCTTGGCTCCTTTAAAGAATTAGTAAATTCATTAAAAATGCAATCTGCAAACGTAAAACAAGAATAGTAAAAACATTTTAGCCTAAAATTTCTCAATCAAAACTGAAACAAAAAAAGGATTAAATAGTCTAACAATAATTATAAGTCAATCACTCAAAAATCATCAATCAATCAAAATCAAATGAAAAAATCAATCCTCCTATTAATCATCTTCATATCGACATTTGCTAAAATTTCTGCGCAATCCGAAATTAAAATTCCATACGGAAATAATCCAGAAGCTGGGCATTACAAAGAAATCAACGGTTTTAAAATGTATTATGAAATTTATGGAACCGGCGAACCTTTGGTTTTACTACATGGTAATGGCGGTTCTATTAAAGGTCACACACGCCGAATTGAATATTTCAAGCAAAAATTTCAGGTCATAGCTATTGATAGCAGAGGTCATGGAAAATCTATTGACAATTCAAATAAACAATTGAATTATGTTCAAATGGCTGATGACGTTAGTGTTTTATTAGATTCTCTTAAAATTAAAAACGCTAATATTTGGGGTCAGAGCGATGGTGGAATTCTAGGCCTTTTATTAGCAATTAATCATCCTGACAAAACCGCTAAAGTGGCTACTTTTGGTGCCAATATATTTCCTGGTAAAAAAGCTATTTTTAACGAAATTGATCAAATGGTTATGGATACTTTAAAAGCAACAAAAGATCCTCATACCAAAAATCTGTATACTTTATTAGCTTATCAGCCGAACATTAGCGAGAAAGATTTACAAAAGATCAAATGTCCCGTTTTAATTATGTCCGGTGACAGAGATGTTATAAGATTAGAACATTCGATTAAAATCTTTAATAATATTGAAAACTCTAACTTTTTTGTAATGCCAGGTGCCACTCATTTTGGTGCTTATGAAAAACCGGAACTTTTTAATCTGGTTTTAATGAGTTTTTTCACTGAGCCTTTTAAGAAAACATCAAGCGTAGAATTATTTACAGGAAAAAAATAAGAGCCAAACAATCATTCAACAACATAATAATCTCCAAATGAACCTATATTCAGAATATTATGTAAGTAAAAATTGCGAGCGTTTTGTCAATAAAATTTGGTGTTTAGACAACAGCATTGGCGAAAGCCTGATCGAAAACAAACTTGTTTTACCAAACGGTTGTTTTAATCTGGCTATTGTGAGCGGAAATGCGATTGAAGTTCATACTAGCAAAAATAAATACACGATGAACGAAGGTTTTTACTTTTGTTCGCAAATGACGAATAATGTTTTGGTTAATATTCAGCCTAAAACTAAAGTTACTATAATACAATTGCATACCTGGACACTTTCGATGTTTCCGATTTATGATTTGAGCAATTTTACAGATTCCATTCTTAAAATAAATCAAAACGAATTGCCTTTCAAAACTAAAATTGATTCGGGCTTAAACAGTGATATCTCGGAATTAGTAAATATATTGAATACTTATTTTGAAGAATTAAATTTTTTAAATCCTGTCAAAAACCAAATCGAGAGAATTTGTGATATTATAAAACTTCACAACGAAGAAATTACGGTTTCGGAAATTGGAAAAAGCTTAAGTGTTTCGCAACGATTGTTGCAGATTAAGTTTAAAACCGCAACTGGACTTACGATTAAAAATTACATTCAGATTCTAAAATTCAGAAAATCGGTCGATCAAATGGTGAATTCCGATTTAGAAAAACTAAAACTGACCGATGTTGCGCTTTACAACAAATATTTCGACCAATCGCATTTTATCAAGAAGTTTAAAGATGTAACCAAAACAACTCCAAAAATGTTTAATTCAAGTTTGTATTTTCTTTCAAAAAAAAGATAAGATTTCGCATTTGTACAATTTTATGAGTGACGATTAAACTAATATTGCAAAATCATCAATCAAATCAATCACAAATGAAAATCAACAAATCATTTTTCCACTTAAAAGCCGTTTTAATTGGAATATTGCTCCTCCAATTCCACATTGGATTTTCTCAGGAAGAAAAAAATTCAAAACTGTACAAAACCATTATGTCAAGGGACAGCCTTCTCTTTAATGTTGGTTTTAATACTTGCGATGTATCTCAGTTTGAAAACTTACTAAGCAACAATTTTGAATTTTATCATGATAAAGACAGTATTCAGGACAGAACTTTATTTTTAAAAAACATTAGAAAAGGCTTATGTAGCGCTACCAAAACCTATCAAGCCAGAAGAGACCTGGTAGAAGGAAGCACCGAAATCTATCCATTAGCCAAAAATGGCGTTCTGTACGGTGCTTTGCAAATAGGAATTCATCAGTTTTTTGAACCTACCCCAGATAAAAAAGACAAATTTGGAAGTACCGCAAGATTCACTCATCTCTGGATATTAGAAAATGGTGTTTGGAAACTGAGAAGATCTTTTAGCTATGATCATCAAACGGTCAATACTGCCGGAACAAAATCAAGCATTTTTGATAATGATTCCGAAATTCAAAAATGGCTAACACAAAACAACGTTCCAACTTTGGGAATTGGCGTTATCAACAACGGAAAACTGCAGGAAATAAAAGTATTTGGCGAACTTAAAAAAGGTATTGCAGCGCCATATAACACGATTTGGAATGTTGCTTCACTAACTAAACCGGTAACAGCAATAGTTGCATTAAAACTGGTAAGTGCAGGAAAATGGAATCTTGACGAACCTCTTTATAAATATTGGACAGATCCGGATATTGCAAATGATCCAAATACAAAACTCTTAACAACAAGAATTATACTAAGTCATCAAACGGGATTCCCAAATTGGAGATTTATGAACGAATCCGGCAAACTGGATTTTAAATTTAAACCCGGTACAAAATATCAATATTCTGGCGAAGGATTAGAATATTTGAGAAGAGCACTTGAAAAGAAATTTCATAAAACATTAGATCAATTGGCGAATGAATTAATTTTTCAGCCTCTAAAAATGATGGATACTCAAATGATCTGGGATGATAAAGTCGATCTTTCAAGATATGCCATTAATTATGATAAGAAAGGAAATGCTTATGAGCCTACTAAAAATAAAACAGCAAACGCTGCCGATGATTTATTAACTACGATTAAAGATTACGGAACATTTTTGTGCAGTGTAATGAACAGCGACGGATTGAGCAAAAAAGTTTTTGACGATATGACTTCGCATCAGGTCGAAACGAAGAAAAACAAATACTTTGGACTTGGATTTGAAATCTATGATTTAGGAAACAATGATTATGCATTATCTCACGGCGGTGCAGACAAAGGCGTTCAGACCATTGTAATATTGCTTCCGAAGACAAAACAAGGTCTTATTATTTTTACCAATGTTGACGATGGTTATAAGGTTTATGAAAAATTAGTGAATCATTATCTTGGCGAAAACGGAAAGAAAATAATTGAGATAGAAACGAAATAAGCCCGAGTCAAAAAAATCAGGTATTAACAAAATCATAATTATGAGATTCATGATAAAACTATTTATTCTTATACTATTATTTTTAACTCAGGTAGTATTTGCCCAAACGAACAATGAGGTTCTGAAAATGGCTGCTTTGAAAACAGAAATTATCAAAATGGATAGTTTGCTTTTTTCAGTTGCATTCAATCAATGTGACACTACACTTTTCAAAAAAATAATTGCCGACGACATAGAATTTTATGATGACCGTTCCGGATTAAATACTTCTAAAGCAAATGAGATAAAATCTTTAATCTCAAAATGTGTGATGGCTAAAAAATTAACCCGAAAATTAAATTCCTGCACTATTGATAAATTAGGTGATTTTGGTGCTGTACAATTGGGTGAGCACACCTTCTATTTTGATGGTAAACCGGAAGGCACTGGGAAGTTTATTCATATTTGGGAACGAACAGGTAATGATTGGAAGTTAAAACGAATTGTTAGTTACGAACATAGACCTATTAAAAAATAGCTCTTCAAACGCATTGCAATTCCGCAGTAGCAAACGTATTTGAAAAAAAATTGATTAAAACTGAAACCAAATGATCTTTTTGTCGTCTATTAAGATTAAAGCATCGTTAAAAGCACTGCTTTAATTTGTAATTTCGTTTAACAAATTAAATTACAAACGTTTATAAAGTTTCAATCATTCAATCAAAAAATCAAACAACGTTTTAATAATCTTAATTACTAATCATCAATCATCATGAAAAAACCAATCAAACTTATTGCACTCAGCGCAATTCTGTTATTTTTCACAATCACTATTAACGCTCAGGATAAGGCCAAACAAATAGACCAGCTCTTGAGTAAATACAACGAATACGGGCAATTTAACGGATCTGCGCTTGTATCTCAAAACGGGAAGGTCATTCTGAAAAAAGGATATGGTTTTGCCAATATGGAATGGGATATCCAGAATCAAGCTAACACTAAATTTAGATTAGGTTCTATCAGCAAACAATTTACATCCTTATTAATTTTAAAATTAGTCGAAGAAGGAAAAATCAAACTCGATGTTCCAATTACAACTTACTTACCGGATTATCCGAAAGCAAATGGCGATAAAATCACGATTCATCATTTACTGACACACACATCAGGAATTCCTAATTATACTTCTTTCTCGAATTTCTTTAAAGATATTAGCCGAAATCCATATACTCCAGAAGAGTTTGTCAAAACGTTCTCAAGCATGCCTCTTGACTTTACGCCTGGCGAAAAATTCAGTTACAGCAACTCGGGGTATTTTGTATTGGGATACATTATCGAAAAAATCACCGGAAAATCATACGAACAATATTTGCAAGAAACCATTCTTACTCCGCTAAAAATGGCAAATACAGGTTACGATCATAGCGATATTATCTTAAAAAATAGAGCTGCGGGTTATGAGAAAAAAGGCAAAACTATTAAAAACACTTCTTATATCGATATGAGTCTTCCTTATGCGGCGGGTTCTTTATACTCGACTGTTGAGGATTTATATCTTTGGGATCAGGCACTTTATACTAATAAATTACTTTCTCCGGCATCAATGGAGCTTTTGTTTAAACCATATATTGCTGCGGGCGGAATTGATTTTTACGGATACGGTTGGTTTACAAATGAGGAAACTGTTGGAAAGAGTAAATTAAGAATCGTAGAACATGGCGGCGGAATCAACGGTTTTAATACGCTCATTTCGCGTATTCCTGCTGATAAAAATCTTGTTGTTTTATTGAACAATACCGGCGGAACTGTTTTAGGCGAAATAAACGCTGCTATTAGAGAAATTTTATACGACCAACCTTTTGATCAGCCTAAAAAATCATTAGCATTTGAGCTTATGGATGTATACGCAGATCAAGGTGTGACAATTGGATTAAGTACTTATAAAAAACTAAAAAATGATCCAACGTACGGCATCAAAGAGAGCGATATTAATCAAGTTGGTTATCAACTTTTGCAACAAGGGAAAAAGAAAGAAGCAATTGAAGTTTTTAAGATAAATGTTGAAACTTTTCCTAAATCCGGAAATGCTTATGACAGTTTAGGCGAAGCTTATCTGGCTGATGGAGATAAAACTCTGGCTATTGCAAATTATAAAAAATCAGTAGAACTTGACCCAAAAAACGAAAGCGGAAAAAAAGTCCTTGACCAAATTTCGAAAAAATAGTACTTATAAGACAAGTATTCAAGGACAGTTATCCTAATTCTTACTTACTCTGATAGTTCTGGTTTATGACCAAAATTATCAGAGTTTTTTTGTTTGAAATTGCATTTTCTGATTCCATATTTATTATAAAAAAACTATTTTAGCACTGCCAAAACAAATCTAAAATTACAATTGTTATAGCTGTAATTTATATCAAATATTAACCTATGAAAAAATTAAAGAAGCACATTCTTTTAGTGTTATTAGCATCTCTGTTTATTCCTGTTGCTGCTATTTCTCAAACAGCTACACCAAAAGTAGCAATGCCTACACAGCAAAATAAAATCATAATTGATAAAATTGTTGAAGCAGCAAAATACAAAAACTACGTTGTAGACTTTTGTCTGGTTACCATAAACGAAGCTGCTGCTACAGAAAAATGGAACGATCAAAAAACAGTTGAAACTACAGAAAGTATCAATTATAAAAACTTTAGAGATGCCGTTTATAATATGTTTGCTTTTTATAACGAAATAGACCTTCAAACGTTATTAAAAACATATCAAAATGACACGGCATATCAAACCACAAACGTCATGACTACGAATGATGCACTAGCTTATAATCTTGAAATATTTGCTAATGATATTGTTCGCGGAAGATATATTTCTAAGTAAGATTCTAAGGTTCTAAGTTACTAAGGTCCTAAGTATTAAAATCTTTGTCAAAGTTTAAAACTTTGACAAAGATCACGCAAACTTGAAACTTGAAACTTGAAACTTCAAAAAACCTACTCCCCTTTTGGTTTTAAAACCAATTTTGTCGAAGTTTTAATAATCTCCTCTTTATTCAATTTCATCTTTCTAAATTTTCCAGCATTGTACATTTCCGCCTGATCGTCATAATGTTTACTAAATGGATTTCCGGATTGTCCTGTTGGCAAAATACTCCAACTATTTTCGATATCTGAGAAATCTACAATTCGTCTGGTCGAAGGCCCGCCTTTTGTATGGTATTTACCTTCTTTATTAAATCCGAAGAACTGATTATTTATTACTTCATTTGCCCCTGGATCAGCAAATGGTCCAACATTAAATAATCTTCGTAAAGCTGCCACTTTTCCTAACGGATGCTCGTGTTCTACCGTATGTACTTTTCCCCAGTTCCAATCAGCAACCTGATTTCCTAATTGTGTCTGAAGCGCTGCAACAGCTTCATGAAATGATTTTGAAACAATTTCGCTTCTGGTTTCTTTTACATTTTTAGTTTTAATATTATCCCACCAAACTGAGTTTTCGTTCTCAATTTGTCTTGCAATAATTTGTTTTCCTAAAGAAGTATCTAAAAACAAGGTGAAATTATCCGCACCCATTTCGTCTTCAAAAGTATTTTTCAGATACAAATAAATCCATTTATTGTAAATCGTTGGCGCAACATCTTCCAGATTATTAGTTCCTTTCCATGATTTTAAAACTTCAATTACTTCTTTTTCTTTTGCCGAAAGTGCGTTACTATTTATGTTCGAAATCAAACTCTGAACCACGCCCGGAGAAACTGGCGAAGTATTATCATAAATCATTTTACTGATCGCTTCTTTATCCCAATCAGATTTCGCATCCATTAAACTTGAAATTCTCTTTGCACGATCTTCCGGTAAATAATATCCGGGATATAAAAATCCGTCAACTGCTTCCGGCTGATTATTTGCCGAATAAACATAACCCCATTTTGGATTTTCAGCTGATGGATTCTTCGAGAAATCCAGATATTCTTTAATATCATCTTTACCGCTTGCACCATCCAAAATAAGAAACGTATTTACTCCCTTATCATGTTTATAAAGTGTTCCTGTTGCCCACCAAGCCACATTTCCTTTAGCATCGCCATACATTACATTCAATCCCGGTGCAGCAACCAATGCAACAGCTTTTCTAAAATCGTCTTTACTTTTAGCATGCGAAAGTCCATAAACAGCATCCAGAATCTGAATTGGCTGTTGGGTATAAATCCATGACATTGCAATTGGGTTTTTCTTATCTAAACGATCTAAAACATCATTCATAATTGGTCCATGTCGGCTTGATTTAACTGTCAAAACCACATCCGAAGTATCTTTTACTTTTATCGTTTTTGTTCTGGTTTCATAAGTAGCAAAACCTGTTGGCGTTTGATATTGATTTGGGTCTCCCGCTTTATTCTTTTCCTGATAAAAATCGATATCATCATTTTCGAACATTGTCAAACCATAAGCATAATTACGATTATGAGCCAATAACGGATATGGCGTTCCTGCCAAATAACATCCGTACAATTCAAAATCTGGCGTTACTAAATGTGCTTCATACCAAGTTCCAGGCTGCGAGAAACTAATATGTGGATCATTGGCAAAAATCACTTTTCCGCTTTTTGTTTTATGAGGTCCGGCAACCCAACTGTTACTTCCCACAAATGGCGGAATTGGAGAATTATCCAATAATGCTGCTACAGATTTTGAAATCGTAGTGTATTCATCAATATTCTCTTTAGAAATCTTGATTCTAGTAGTATTGAACTCGCCTTCAATTCCTAAATCTTTCAAATATTCGACACCATATTTATTACGAACAAAAGTCAATAAAGGATCAGTTTTTTGAGCCATTGCAAAACTAAAAGACATATATCCAAAAATATTATAAACGTCTTTTATCGTAAACTTCTCCTTTTTCACCCCAATCAAAGTAAACTCAATCGGCGTTACACCTTCCTCTAAATATTGATTAATTCCGTCAAGATACGCCATTGTCATTTTATAGCTCTGACTGTTTTTGTCTAATTTGGCAATGGCTTTCGCCGAAGCTTCTTCGATACCAATTCCGGAGAAAAATTTATCATTTTTAAGCGCAACAGATCCAAAGATTTCAGACAATCTTCCGGGTGCAATTCTGCGAAGCAATTCCATTTGCCATAATCTTTCCTGCGCATGAACATAACCCAAAGCTGTCATCGCATCTTTTTCAGAATCGGCATAAATATGAGGAACTCCAAAATCATCAAAATAAACCGTGGTTTCTTTCTGGAGATTTTTCAACTGAACTTCGCCTTCATACTTGGGCTTTAAATGAAAAATATAGGCACATAAACCTATTCCAAGAACAACAATCAAAACGAATAAAACCAGCAGAATTCTTTTAATTTTTCTCATATTTATAAAAAAGTATAATAGTAAATGATTCTCTAATGATGTAACTTAAAGCTAAAATACTGTAAGAAACATCGCTTTTAAAAGTCTAAATTTATGTATTTAAAACCAATACTATAAATGTCTGTCTATAAAAAAATAGCAATCTGTATAATTTCCTTTCTCTTTTTTGTGATTTTAGTCAATATTGGTCTTAATTATTGGATAAAAAAACAATTACCAATCATTATACACGAGAAAAACAAAACAGCTTATAATATTAATTACGAAAAAATCGAAGTGTCGCTTTGGTCGAGAAATATCGATGCGCAAACCTTATTGGTTCACCCAAAGAACCAACCCGAAAACAGTAAAACAAAAATTGGTATATACTCCAAAATAGAATCCATCAGCATTAAAGATTTTAATATTTGGAATTTGGCTTTTCACGATATTATTCAGGCCGAAAGCATTACGATCAATAAAGCGAGAGTGCTTTTATACAAAAAGGATGAGAAACTCCTCAACAATCGCAATAGTATCGAAACCCAAATAATCGAACCTTTCTATAAAATAATTGCTGTTTCTAATATCTATCTCAATGAAGGAAGCGTTGATGTAGTTTCTTTAAAAAATAATAAACCCATTTTCAGCATTAAAAATATCATTTTGAAATTGGAAGGAATTTTAATTTCTGATGCCACATTAAAAGAAAAAATCCCAATGCATTTCGAAAAATATGTTTTAATCTGTGATAGTCTTTATTATAAGCCGAATGCATTTTATCATATGAATATTGGCAAAATTAGTATGCAAAATCGTTTTTTAAGAATTAAGAATTTCTCTTATTTACCTGAGTTTAACAGGAAAGATTTTGTTCGAAAACTAGAAAAGGAGAAAGACATTTATACGATAAAACTCGACTCGGCAGATATTGAAAAAATGGATTGGGGTTTTAAAAATGATCGTTTCTTTTTTAAAGCAAATTCGATTGTTGCTAATCATGTTGACGCTAATATTTATAGAAATAAAATACCGAAAGATGATTTGAGTAAGAAATACCTCTACAATGCTTTATTGCGAAAAATTAAGTTTCCGCTTCAAATCGATACCGTTCAAATTCTTAAATCAAAACTAGTTTATGAAGAAGAAATTGATTTCGCAAAAGGCCCGGGAGTTTTAAATTTCGATCATTTTAACATGCAAATTACCAATATCAAAAGTGGTTTTGGGCTAAAGAAAACTGCCGATGTAAAAATAAAAGTGAATTGTCAGTTCATGAAAACATCACCTTTAGAGGTTGATTGGAGCTTTAATGTTCTGGATCAAAAAGACAGTTTTCATATTCAGGGAACGATTTCAAATTTTAATGTTGCAGCAATGGAGAGATTTACAAAACCCTACATAAACTCTTCGTTTACGGGAACTTTCGACAAATACCGCTTCAATTTTTATGGAAATGATAATACAGCAAAAGGAAATGCTTCGCTGGAATATGATAACTTAAAAGTAAAATTGTATCAAAAGAAACACCGCGAAAAAGAAGCTAAACTAAAAACGGCAGTCGCCAACTTATTGCTAAAAAATGACTCAGGAGACGAAAGTAAAAAAGCGGACGTTGAACTTAATCGCATTCCCGAAAAGTCATTTTATAACTTTTTATGGAGAAGCATCGCTGAATCTTTAAAGAAGATTTTGATTTGATTTTTTCGCCACGAATTTTCACGAATTAATATTTTGCTCCCTCTAAATCAAATTAGTGAAAATTCGTAGCAACCTTTCTCTTATAAAAATTTCAATCATTTATAAACCTGACAATTATCAGGTTTATAGTAAATTCTTTTTCTAACATTTGCTTCTATTTTAATTTAAAAACAAATGACAAAAAAGCCTTTGCATACTTTCCACATTCCTGTAATGGGGCTCGCCTATACAATTGACAGTCCAATTAGAGTGGCGCAATACGGTATTTCATCTGTTGTGTCGATCGCTGATGATGATCTAATTGAAAAAATGCGTAATTTTTATAGTACGAAGTTTAACTTTCCGTACGAAGAGATAAGTCAGAAATTTCACGACTATAGAGCACAAAGAATCACATCCTATCTTAATTTAGTAGATAAAATTGTAAAAGATAAATTTGAACATTTTAAAACTGAATTGATAGAAAGCAAAACTGCTGTAGAAAATTATATTGCGATGCTGCCTAATACGTCAGACATCAAAAAAGGTTTTCAGAATTTGCTTGAAGATGGAATTTCTTTCAAAGAAAACATTCAAAGTTATATCGAATCACATCTTTCTCCAGGTTTAATTGATGTCAATATCATGACAAAACTGGATAAAGATAATTTTGATAAAGATGAACAGCTTCCTATCGAATTTAATGACGCTCACGCAGCTTTAAGAGGTTTTGCCAATAGTAATCTGGAATCTTCGGTAGTACTTTCTGCAGGAATGAATCCGAGATTGTACAGCTACTTTGAAAATTTTTCAGATTTCTTTCCGAATTCAAATAATGAACTTAAAAAGAAAATCATATTAAAAGTAAGTGATTTTAGATCTGCCATGATTCAGGGGAACTTTTTGGCTAAAAAAGGACTTTGGGTTTCTGAATACAGAATCGAATCCGGGCTAAATTGCGGTGGACACGCTTTTGCCACTGACGGACTTTTATTAGGTCCTATTCTGGAAGAATTTAAGCAAAAGAAAGATCAGCTCATACAATCTGCGCATGAGTTGATGACAAAAGTATTATTGCAAAAACAAATTTATGCACCAGAAAATCCTTTGCCTCTTAAAATCACGGTTCAAGGCGGTGTAGGAACTGCTGAAGAACACGAGTTTTTATTAGAAAACTACAAAATTGATTCTGTTGGTTGGGGTTCTCCGTTTTTATTAGTTCCCGAAGCAACTTCTGTAGATAAAGCAACACGCGAATTGTTGATGAATGCCAAAGAAGATGATTTATATTTAAGTCATATCTCGCCTTTAGGAGTTCCGTTTAATACTTTGAAGGGAACTACAAATGAAACTTTAAAACAAAAAAGAATTGAGCAAAATAAAGCCGGAAGTTCCTGCCCGAAAAAATTCCTTGCTTTAAGCAAAGAATACGATCCTGAGGGAATTTGCACTGCTTCGAAAAAATTTCAGGATCTTAAACTAGAAGAATTAAAAATAACAAAAAACACAATTTCTGCAGAGGCTTTTGAAAAAGCAAAATTTGATATTACTGAAAAATCATGTTTGTGTGTAGGTTTGGCAAATGCTGCGTATTTAGAAAATGATATTAAAATAAAAGGTCAGGCACAAGGTGTTGTAATCTGTCCTGGGCCAAATATAGCCTATTTTGACCAAGAAGTTTCTTTGTCTGATATGTTGGGTCATATTTATGGAAATAAATCAATTTTAAGGACCGATAATCGCCCAAATATTTTTGTAAAAGAATTGAAAATGTACATTGATTATTTCAGAAATGAAATTGATGCTCTTTCGGGAGAAATCACCAATGCTCAATTAAAAAAGTGGAATACATTTAAAGCAAATATTCTGGAAGGAATCGAATATTATCAAACATTACTTTCAGCGGCTTCTTATTTTAAAGAAGATTTAAGTAAAATCAGAAAAGACTTTGATTTTTATAAATTAGAATTAGCTCAAATTAAGATTCCAACTTTAGAATTAGCTTAAAAACAGAAACCCCGATTCAGAAACCTGAGTCGGGGTTTTATAATTACAGACCTTATGTCTATTCTTTCTTCTTGCTTCCGTCAATGATTGCACCTGTTCCCGCACCAACACCTGCTCCTGCTAAACCACCAATTATGGCTCCTTCTCCTTTTTTCTTGCTTATAACAGCTCCGGTAATAGCTCCAACTCCGGCTCCAATTACGGCTCCTTTAGCTGTAGAACTCCAACCTTTCTTTTTGGTCGTAGTTGTTGTTGCTGTTCCATCTGCTTGTTGATGTACTACTACAACTTTTTGAGATTCCATTCTTTTTTCCTCCCTTAAGTTTGCCATTTCTGTTCTCATTGAATCAATAACTTTTTGTCTATTAATTTCAACTTTCATTGAATCAATACTAGCTTGTTTTGCTTTATTGATATCTCCTTTTCCTTGGTTTTGACAAGAAACAATAGACAATGCAACAATTAATATATATAAGGCTTTCATGATTGTGGTTTTAAAATTATTACCCTACAAAGTAAGGTCGCTTTATCTGGATTGAGTTACATGATTTTTTAGAAAGGTTATAGAATTTGAAGGTTTTCTTAATCTTTCAACACTGATAAAACAGACTTGTTTCACGCAGATTTTAAAAAGATTCTAGCAGATGCTTAATAATTATAAAAAAATTCGCATTTATATTACTTTCCTAAAATTCCTTTTTTCAGAATTTGCCCAAAATCGAACATATCTTCATAAGAACAATACAATGGAACTGGCGCCAAACGAATTACATTAGGTTCACGCCAATCTGTAATTACGCCATTTTTCATTAAGTAATCGAATAAACTTCTTCCCTCTCCATGTAAAAAGACAGATAATTGAGAAGCTCTTTCTTCAGGATTTGATGGTGTAATAATTTCGAAATTACCTTGTACCTCTTTATCAATTTCATGTAAAATAAATTCTAAGTATGAGGTAATATGATCTCTCTTTTTAATCAAAGCATCCATTCCAACCTCAGCAAACATTTCTACAGAAGCTAAATAAGGCGCTAAAGAAAGTACCGGTAAATTACTAATTTGCCAACCGTCTGCTCCATGAACAGGATCAAAGTTTGGTTCCATCTTAAAACGGCGTTCTTTATTGTGTCCCCACCAACCTGCAAATCTTGGTAAGTCAGGATTATTATGGTGTTTTTCATGGACGAAACAACCAGAAGCATTTCCTGGTCCTGAATTCATATATTTATAACTGCACCAAGCAGCAAAATCTACATTCCAATCGTGAAGTTGTAATTTGATATTTCCAGCAGCGTGGGCCAAATCCCAACCTACTTTTGCACCAGCTTTTTGACCTGCAGCAGTAATAGTCTTGATATCAAAAACTTGTCCGGTATAATAGTTTACACCTCCAATTAAAACCAAAGCCAATTCATCACCAACTTCTTCAATTTTTGCCAAAACATCTTCAAGGCGAATATTATGTTCTCCTTCACGGCGTTTGATTTCTACAATTGCATCTTCTGTTTTATAACCATGGAAATGAACCTGACTTTGAAACATATATTGATCTGAAGGAAATGCTTTTTCTTCGCAGATAATTTTATAACGTTTTGCTGTTGGCTGATAAAAAGAAACCATCAATAAATGAAGATTTACTGTCAAAGTATTCATTACTGTAACTTCTGATGGCAAAGCACCAACTATCTTACTCAGCGGTTCAGCAAATCTTTCCTGATAATCCCACCAAGGTTTATTCGCATAAAAATGTCCTTCTACAGCAAGATCTGCCCAGTCGTTCATTACTTCGTCAATATAAGCTTTGGTACGTTTTGGCTGTAATCCTAAAGAATTCCCTGTAAAATAAATAACGCGTTTGTCATTTACTTTCGGAAAAATAAATTGATCCTGATAATGATTTAATGTGTCTTGCGAATCAAGCTCTCGTGCGAATTCGCGTGTATTTTGAAAAGTCATTGTGTTTTTGTTTTGTCTGCTAAAATAACAAATTTTGTTTGTTTTGTTTCATGTTTTAAGTTTTGCGTTGATATGCTTTGAAGATTTAACCGCAAAGTTCGCAAGGATTTTTATCTAGGTTAACGTTTATAAACGCTAAGTTCGCAAAGCTTTGCGTGCTTTTGCATTTAGCAAACACAAACTGCGCAAAAAATATTTGCGAACTTTGCGTTTAAATTTCGCAAATAATGACAAACTTGAAACCTGAAACTTGAAACCATTTTAAATAAAAAAACCCATCATCACTGACAGGTTTTATATTTTATCTGAATACCTAATTAGATAATCAACATTGCATCTCCGTAAGAGTAGAATTTATATTCTTCTTTAATTGCTTCTTCGTATGCACGTTTCATTAAATCATGTCCACAGAAAGCAGAAATCATCATTAATAATGTTGATTTTGGTGTGTGGAAATTTGTAATCATACAGTTTGCAATACTAAAATCGTGAGGAGGAAAAATAAATTTATTTGTCCATCCTTCATAAGGATTCAAAGTATTTTGAGAAGAAACCGAACTTTCTATTGCACGCATTGAAGTTGTTCCAACAGCACAAATACGTTTTTTGTTTGCTTTTGCAGCATTTACAATATCGCAAGCTTCCTGGTTAATGATCAATTCTTCGGAATCCATTTTGTGTTTAGATAAATCTTCAACCTCAACTGGATTAAAAGTTCCTAAACCAACATGTAAGGTTACTTCAGCAAAATTAATTCCTTTGATTTCTAGTTTTTTCAAAAGGTGTTTTGAGAAGTGTAAACCAGCAGTTGGTGCTGCTACAGCTCCTTCTTCTTTTGCATAAATAGTTTGATATCTTTCAGCATCTTCTGCAGTTACCTCTCTATTGATGTATTTAGGAATTGGAGTTTCTCCAAGTTCTGTTAATTTGTTTCTGAATTCTTCGTAAGAACCGTCATATAAAAAACGTAAAGTTCTACCACGAGAAGTAGTGTTGTCAATTACCTCAGCAACTAATGAATCGTCGTCACCAAAATAAAGTTTGTTACCAATTCTGATTTTACGAGCCGGATCAACCAACACATCCCAAAGACGTTGTTCTGAATTTAATTCTCTTAATAAGAAAACTTCAATTCTTGCTCCTGTTTTTTCTTTGTTTCCGTACAAACGAGCCGGAAAAACTTTAGTATTATTAAGAATTAAAACGTCACCGTCATCAAAATAGTTGATAACATCTTTGAACATTTTGTGCTCTATAGTTTGTTTTTGACGATCGATTACCATTAAACGAGATTCGTCTCTGTTCTCTGCTGGAAATTCCGCTAAAAGTTCTTTCGGTAAATTAAATTGAAAATGTGATAATTTCATTTGAGAAAGTTATGAGTTATAGATTTTCAATCAGGATTATTTGAGGACCTGATTTTTAATCGTGTGCAAATATACGACTGTGAGATAGGCGTTGTCAAGTGTTTTGATGTTTATTTTCAAAAGTCGTTGATTCAGTGGCGTTTCTGATTGAATAAAAATCAAGTTTTGCCTGTTTTTTCACTATATCAGAAATATAAGTTCATTTAATTTGCATTTTTAAAAAATCAATGGTGGTTTTATTTGGCTAAAGCCGAAAAAACAGACATAAAAAAAACCTCGAGTTAAAACTGGAGGTTATTCATTTTTTTGCCACGAATTAACGAATTATTTTAAAGTATCTATGAAAATTAAAATTCGTGAATTCGTAACGAATATTTTTTTATTATAATTCTGAAATTTGGAAATCTAATGCTTTCAAATCATTCCAGAAATCAGGATAAGATTTAGAAACTACCCCGGCATCTTCTATAATAATTGGTACTTTAAGCGCCAGAGGAGCAAATGCCATTGCCATACGATGATCGTTGTATGTAGCAATTTTTACATTATGGTTGATATTTTCTGAAGCTATCAAAGTCAAACTATCATTTGTCACAGAAATATTGGCCCCTAATTTTGTAAGCTCAATTCTAAGTGCCTCAAGTCTGTCAGTTTCTTTAATTTTTAAAGTATGAAGCCCCGTTAAATGACAACCAATCCCTAAACCTAAACAGGTTACGACAATAGTTTGTGCGATATCGGGTGTATTGTTTAATTCAAAATTTATGCTTTCAAATTTAAAATCCTCTTGTTTTACCAATGTCATTTTATTGTCTTGAAACGTAGTTTTCACTCCTAATTTCTCATAAAACGATACTAATTCTGAATCACCTTGTAAACTGTTTTCTTTGTAACTGCTCAAAGTTATCGAAGCTGTATCTGCCAAAGCTACCAAACTAAAGAAGTAAGAAGCCGAACTCCAATCAGACTCTACTACCATTTCTTTTGATGCGACCTCAGCTTTTGGATATACTTTAATTACATTTCCTTCAAAACTGGTTTGAATGTCTAAATCTTTTAGCAAAGCCAAAGTCATTTTAATATATGGAATTGAAGTAATTTCTCCTTCTAAAGTCAATTCTAAACCATTCTCTAATTTTGACGCCACTAATAAAAGCGCCGAAATATATTGACTGCTTACATTTGCTGCCAAAGTTACTTTTGAAGCCGTAACTTTTTTTCCTTTGATTCTAATTGGCGGATAACCTTCTTCTTTTTCATAAGAGATTTCAACTCCCAATTGTCCTAAAGTTTCCACTAAAATCTTTATCGGACGTTCTTGCATTCTGCTGGAACCTGTCATCACAACTTCACGACCTTCATTTACCGCAAAATAAGCAGTTAAAAAACGCATTGCTGTTCCTGCATGATGAATATCTACGATTTCGTCATTTCCTATTAAGGCTTTTTGCATTACTTCACTATCATCAGAATTTGAAGTATTTGCCAATGTAATATTTGGGAACAAAGCTTTTAACAACAATAAACGATTTGTTTCGCTTTTTGATCCTGTTACTGCAATTTGTCCTTTTAAGTTATGTTGAGTTGTTTGAAGTAGTAAATTCATTTTTTTAATTGTAAGTTGTAAATTATGAATTAGGAATGATTAGAAACTTAATTCAGCCCCGCAATTTACCACTCCCCGTTCATAATTCAAAATTCAAAACTCATAATTCAAAACTTATGAGTGATATTTCACAATTATTTTAATTTATCGTTGTTTTTATGGCGGTCTTTATCACGAACTGATTTTAGATCCATTTTTTTATCAAAAGCAGCTTGCAAATCGATTCCGGTTTGATTGGCCAGACATAAAACTACAAAAACAACATCGGCTAATTCTTCTCCCAAATCTTTGTTTTTATCACTTTCTTTTTCTGATTGTTCTCCGTATCTACGGGCAATAATTCGGGCAACTTCTCCAACTTCTTCAGTAAGTTGTGCCATGTTGGTTAACTCATTAAAATAGCGAACTCCGTGTTCTTTTATCCAGGTATCAACATCTAACTGTGCATTTTTCAAATCCATGATTATATTTTTTTAAGAATAATTTTTTCGTTCTGACTTGCAATCGCTTTCTGAAAAAGGTCTTTTAATCCTTTATATGCGTCAGCTGCAAAAATACTATTGTTAATTTCTTTTGTACTCAAAATTTGAATTTTATTTCCATCACTTGAAATATTTAAAGAGAAAACTATTTCTTTTCCTTCTGATGAAATGCGAACAGCAGCTGGTAATGATTCTACCATATATCCTTCAGGAATTTCTAAACTTATAGCATATCTTTCCAAGGTTGGATATCCAAAATAAATCGCCATTTGTCTGTTTTCCTGATTAAAAGGATTTTTACTTCTTGTAAAAAACAATAATGGATTGATAAATATTTTACCTCCAATAATTTCAGATTGATTATCTGACACAAAATCAAAGTTTTCTAAAACCGGACCTGATAAATTTGTCTTTTTATTTTCAATGGTGTAATTTAAAATTTTCACATCGCCTAATTGTTGTTCAAACTTTTCCAGATAAGTCTCATTGTTTTTATCAGCATTGTGAACTCTGAAATTATAAGCATCATAATCTGTTCTCTGAATCCTGCCTTTTCCTTCTATTTTTCCATTGGCATCTACTTTTACTAACAAATTAGACATTTCCCGAGATGGTGTAACAGGTTCCAAATTAATTTCCAGCGAAGTTCCGTCTTTTTTAATCAGTCTTCCTTTCCAGTTCAAAACATTTAATGGCAAGATATTAGGCGTTGTAAATTTATGACTGGCATCCAGAAGTATTTGTTTTCCATCAATCTCAGCTGCTGCAATAACATAATTAAAACCAGTTCTTGTTGGATAAATTGGAACTCCGTTTTCAATCGTGCTTACCAAAACCGGATTTGCAGCTATACCCGCCATTTTTAGCATATTGATCAAAATAAAATTAATCTCAGCTACATTTCCTGTCTGATCCTTATAAGCTTTTACAATTCCTTTATCAGTATAACAACCTCTCGTTTCATCCCAATTCATTTTATTCTGAACGAATTTAAAAATGATATTTAATCTCTCGTCTGGTGATTCAACGTTAGTCAATAATCTTTTTACATCCTCTACTAAAAAGCTGTTTTCACTAAGTTCTTTTCCGAAGCTTTGATCTTTAAAAATTGTTGTTGCCACACCTTCCCAAGTTACTGTATAGTCTTTATCCGGCTGATCAACATATCTAATTCTTTCTAATTCATGTTGAAGAGATCCTCTGTAATTATCAGGATTATTTACGTAAGGCTCTTCTGTTAGTGCCGGAACATCTTTTCCGGAACAAATGGTATTAATTTGTCTATAAGAAAGCCTACTGGTTTGATTATGTTCATTTTCAAAACTTAGACCGCCATTAATCAATTTAGAATCTGTTGTTACGGGCTGCCTCCCAACTAAAATTGTTTTGTAGATATACATCTCCGGAATTTCCGTTTTATATTCAAAATAATTCACAGGAACATCGTACTGAATTTGAAAATCCGGCAGTTTCGTAATATTTTCTGATCGCAAAGTGTATTTATACTCTATGATGGAACCCGCTTTTACATTTGGCAATGTTATGGCTTTCTCATTCCAATATTTATTGATGTTCTTTTTAAAAGTTCCTTCACTTTCAAGTTTTGTTTTTACAACTTTTCCATTTTCTAAATTATAAGTTACAGCATCAGAAAAATCTACTCTGTCTTCATTTAAACTTTCATAACCAATGTAAAATCTTACTTTTTGATTGGCCCAGCTTAATCCTTCCTTTTTATAAATTTTAATTTTAAATTCATAAACATGATTAGCGGAAAAGCCTGTTGTTCGATTATAAGAAAAAAAAGTCCTTCCTTTTTTAAACAAGATAGCGGCCGGAGCCGCAGTATCTTTTGGATTTGATTTTTCTTGTAATTCAGCTATCGTAACTTTTCCCAGTTCATAACTTTGAGCATTACCTTTAGTAACACTCAAAATAAGAAAAAGCAAAAAAACAATTGGACGTATCTTCATTTTTAGATTCTCTTTAAAACTATTTTCTCTGTTTCTTTTGCAATCATTATTTTGTAATATTCTTTTAGCATTTCGTATTTTTCAGTAGAAACAATCGCTTCATTTATTTGATGTGCGATAATCAATTGTAACGAATTACCATTGGCTGCAATATTAAACTTAAAACTCCCCAGGTTATCCTCCATATTAAGAATTGCCGGTGCAGGCAAAGTTTCAACAGCGAAGCCTTCGGGAATTTGAATTGTAATATTGTATTTATCTAAAAACGGATAACCAAAATCTACTGGATATTCACGAACTTCCTGTTTAAATGGATTTTTTTCGTCAGTAAAAAACAACATTGGACTTACATAAATTTTACCCCCAATTACTTCACATAAATTATTTCCCACAAACGAGTATGTCTCTATAGTTGGCAATAAAATATCTTTTTCGTTTGTTCTGGTGTACTCACTAATCTCAATTTTATTATTTATATTCTCGAGCTTCTCAAGATATTCCTCTTCTTTTACTCCATCAATATTACTTCTGGTGATCATAGCATTGTAATCTGTACATTGTCTCCTAGTTTTTCCAGTAACTTTACCTTCAGCGTCAATACTATAAGTCATAAAAACATTATCATTTGACGGTTTACTTGGCATTAAATCAATTTCTTGTGATGTTCCATCTTTTCTAATCAATCTTCCCGACCAGTTTAAAGCTCTTAAAGGCAAAATATTAGGAGTTGAAAATTTCTCAGTACCATCAATTAAAATATTTCCGTTTGGAGTCTCAACTGCAGCAATTACATAATTAAAAGCACTTCTGTTTGGAAAAAAAGCAATTCCGTTAGAACGTGTACTTACCAAAACCGGATTTGCTGTTAACCCTGAATAACGTAACATGGCAGTTAGCATTAAATTAATATCAGCCACATTACCCGTTTTTTCTTTGTATGCTTTTTTAACTCCGTTATCACAACTATACCCATAATATTCATTCCATTTCACATTAGACTTTACGTGATTTAGAATTGCCCATATTTTTTCCTCAGGAGTGTTTTTCCCTGCTAATAAAGCTTTCAAGTCATCTTCAAAATAGCCGGTTTTATTCAACTCAGGTCCAAAATCATCATATTCATAAATCGTCTTTACTACTGAATTCCAATCTGTTGAATATTCTTTTGTTGTCGATTTTGGAAATTTAGTCATAGACAACTCATGTCCAATACTTGAAATATAATTATTAATATTATTTACAAAGGCTTCCTCTTTCATTGCTGGAAAATCTACCGCTTTGAATGTAGTTTGATTTTCCAAATAATCTAATTTATCTGTTGAAAAAGTAGTTGTAGAAACACGCCCCTCAGATCTTTCCTTATTTGTAAAAGTTATAGTCTTAGAATTTTTCTGTGTAGTGATTTTAGGAAAAACATATCCTTTTTGCTTTAAATTAAAAACATAATACTCAGGAATAAAAGTTGAAAATTCAGAATAATTAACAGGGATAGAGGTTTGAAAATCCCAATCTCTGATTATTCTATCACTAGGACATTTAATTGTATATCTAAACTCAATTACTGATCCTTCCTTAACATTAGGCATTGTAATCTTTTTTTGTCCTCTATATTTATTTACTATCTCATCAAATGTTCCATCACTTTTGAGTTTTGTTTTTTCAATTTTACCGTTTACTAAATTGTATGTAACCGCATCCGTAAAAAATACTCGTTCTTTTAAACCATTATAATTATAATACCAAACTTTCTGAGTAGCCCAATCATAACCTTCTTTCTTATAAATCTTAATTCTGGTTTCAACATCAGTTAATACAACAAATCCTTCACTTGGATCATATTCAATTCTTGCATTTCCCTTTTTATACAATATTGCAGCAACCGCAGACGAATCTTTTGGATGTACTTTTTGTTCCAGTTCTGCTATGGACACTTTTCCCTTTTCAAAATTTTGAGCATTACCTTTAGTAACACTCAAAATAAGAAAAAATAAAAAAACAATTGGACGTATCTTCATTTCTAGATTCTCTTTAAAACTATTTTATCTGTTTCTTTAGCAATCATTCCTTTGTAATATTCTTTTAGCATTTCATATTGTTCAACAGAAACTATCGCTTCATTAATTTGATGCTGAATTACTATTTGCAACACATCTCCGTTAGCAACAATATTAAATTTAAAACTTCCTAAATTATCCTGCATATTAAAAACTACTGGCTGAGGCAATACTTCCGTCACAAAACCTTCAGGAATCTTTAATGTGATATTATACTTATCTACAAATGGAAATCCAAAATCTACCGGATATTCTCTAACATCTTGTTTAAAAGGATTACTTTCATTTGCAAAAAATAACATCGGGCGAACATAAATTTTCCCTCCAATTACTTCCGTCAGGTTATCTCCCGCAAAAGAATAACTCTCTATTGTTGGCTGTAATAGGTCTTTTTCATTTGTTCTGGTGTACTCACTAATCTCAATTTTGTTATTTTTATTCTCTAGTTTTTCCAGATATTCTTCTTCTTTTACGCCATCAATATTATTTCTCGTAATCATTGCATTATAATCTGTACACTGTCTTCTAACCTTACCAGTCACTTTTCCTTCGCTATCAAGATTGTAATTCATAAAAACAGTATCAGCCGAAGCTTTTTTAGGCATCAAATCAACTTGTTCAGAAGTTCCATCTTTACGAATTAATCTTCCATACCAGTTTAATGCTTGAAAAGGTAAAACATTTGGTGTTGAAAATTTATCAGATGCATCTAACAAAACATTCCCATTTGGAGTTTCAACCGCAGCGATTACATAATTAAAAGCTGTTCTATTTGGAAAAATTGCAATTCCGTTAGAACGAGTACTTACCAAAACCGGATTTGCAGTCAAACCTGCGTAACGCAACATTGCGGTTAACATTAAATTTATATCAGCAATGTTTCCTGTTTTTTCTTTATAGGCCTTTTTAACACCATTATCACAGCTATATCCTGTGTAATCGTTCCATTTTACACTAGATTTTACATGATTTAAAATTGCTAGAATTTTTTCATCAGTGGTATTTTTATCTACTAATACTTTTTTCAGATCCTCTTCAAAATAACCAGTCTTATTTAATTCAGGACCAAAATCATCATATTCATAAATTGTTTTCACAACTGAATTCCAATCGGTAGAAAATGATTGTGTAGGTCGATTAGGAGATTTAATCATCGCTAGTTCATGCTGAACGCTTGAGGTATAATTATCAATATTATTCACATAATCTTCGTCCTTCATCGCAGGGAAATCAACTGCAGTGTAGGTTGTCTGAGTTTCTACATAATCAAATTTTTCAGTAGAAATATCTGTTCTGGCAGCTGTAAATCCACCCCCACTAGATCTTTCCTTAACTGTGAAAAGAATCGATTTAGTCTTTTTTTCGGCAACAACTTTAGGAAAAAGATATCCTTTTTGCTTAGAATTAAAAACATAATATTCCGGAATATAAGTCTTAAATTCACAATAATTTATAGGAATACTAGTTTGAAAATCCCATTCACGAATCGATCCGTCACGAGGACTTCTTATAGTATAACTAAATTCTATAACTGATCCTTCTTTTACATTCGGCATCGTTATCTTTTTTCTCCCTCTATATTTATTAACGGTTTCAGTAAAAACACCGGCACTTGTAAGTTTTGTTTTTTCAATTTTACCATTTACCAAATTATATGTAACCGCATCATCAAAATCAACTTTCTCTTTTACCCCATCCGAGTTATAAAACCAAACACTTTGATTCGCCCAATTATAACCGTCTTTTTTATAAATTTTAATTCTGGTTTCTACTTCTGTTAAACTAACAAAACCCTCATTTTGATCATATTCAATTCTCGCTTTACCTTTTTTATAAAGTATGGCAGCAACAGCTGATGAATCTTTAGGATGCACTTTTTGCTCTAGTTCTGCAATGGATACTTTTCCTAATTTAAATTCTTGTGCTGTTACTTTTGAAATAAACAACAAAAGGATTGAAAGACTAAAAAGTTTAATAAATTTCATTTGATTAGTTCTTAATTAATTCTTGGTTAATATAATTTTGGCATTATCGTTTCTTGACACTTGCTCCATAAAAAGGCGATACTCATCATATTCTTTGTTTGAATATTTTCCTTTATTCAAAAACATCGAGCGCTTGTATGTCAGTTTGTTGTTTTCTTTTTTGATGATTTCTGTTTTGTATTCTCCAAATTTCCCTTTTAATTCAAAATTTGAAGGCAAAAATTCAATTGTAAAACCTGCTGGTAAGTTAATTTCAATCTCATCGGTATCTAAGTAACCTCGTTGAATTTGAAATGGATTTTTTCGATTACGGATTCGTTTAACATTACTGGCACTTTGATTGAAAGCATCAACTGCAAAAATCATTTTATTGGCAGAAATTGCTCCATAATTTAGAGCACTCAGTTGAATATCTTCAGTAAAACGAACATTATCTTTATCGTTATTAAAAGTTATTTTCCCAAGTTTTAAATTATTAATGTTATCCCAGTGCTTTTTATAATGTGCTTCTTTTTCTGTTGGTTGTAAAGATTCTATTTGCGATTTAAAACTATATTGAGATCCTTCGGAAATCATTGATATCGATCCCGAAAAGTTCCCGTTTTCATCTATTGTATAAGTTCCTTTATCTTTTTGAGTATTACCTTTGTCTGCATAAATAGTAGTTCTAACAATCTGTCCTCCTTCGGGTTTAACTACTAAAACATCTCTGTCATCTGTAAAGGTACCCTGGTATCCAAAAGGATCAACCTGACTTGTACATTCTAACCAGGTATAGCTTTCTCCATTTGGAATTGCTAATATCATATGATTTCCCTGCATCGAAACAAAATCAGCCTGAATATCTGATTTATAACGATCCCCATACAAAATAGTATTATAAGAAGGAACATCAACTACCTGCAAAAGTGCTTTTGTATAATTTGACAGTGCCTTACAATCTCCATATCCTAATCGATCTACATCAGAAGCAAGCATAGGTTTCCATCCTCCAATACCAATCGCAATATTTACATATCTTGACTTTTTCTGAACATAATCATATATAATTTTTGCCTTTTTAATAGGATCTTTTTCATCACCAACAAGAGCTTTTATTTTGGTTTTAGTCTCTTCAGGTAAAACAGTCGTTCCGGCAAGAATTTTTTCGCTATACCATTTACCAAATGCTTCCCAAGTTGTAGCCGTACCGTCTACACCTTCTAAGTGAAAGTGTTCTAACCCCATTATAACTTTAGGAAACAAATCTTCGGCAGAAGGACTGTAATCCTCCGCTTTTCTAGCTAAAATATTAACCGCAACGTAACTAAGTTTAGTGTCGGTATCGCTAGTTTTTTTTATATTAAAATCGGAAAACTGAAACTCTTTCTTTTTAAATCCTAAGTTATTTGGATAAGATATATTTAAGATACATTTCTCTACACTTAAATTATAATCACTCAAGAAATACCATCTTGGAATAAAAGCCGTATTTGAAGTCTCAACCTCACTTGTATAAGCAATAGTAAAAGGATATGAAATTGGTGTATAATCCAAGTAAAGCACACGATTATCTGAAAAAAGAGTACTCCCGCTTACTGCACTTTGATCTTTAAAATCTTTTCGTTTAATCTTTTTGATCTCATTACCCAACATATCATAAACAATAGCTTCGATACTTTTTACCCCGGTTGTTTTATCATAATGTTGATAAGCATTAATATCCCCCAGTCCTTTTTCATTTAAAACTGTTACAACTCGTTGCGCTTTCAGCGTCATATCCCGTTGCGAAGTAATGATAATATCCATTTGATCCAAACGAACTACTGCATTCGCATTTTCTTTAAGGCTATCTGAAATTTTTAATACAGCATATTCGCTCTTTTGAGCAGATGAAATAAGGGTAAATAAGAAAAAAAATAACCCAAAAAAAGTAATTTTCATTAGTAAGTAATTTCGCCAAATATATATTATTTTTAGAAACCCTTAACACTCGTCTAATTATTTTTTAATCCTTTTTTAATTATTTTTTAATCCCGGTTTTTGCTGTCCATCAAAATCGTTACAGGCCCGTCATTCAAGAGACTAACCTTCATATCGGCACCAAAAATTCCGGTTTGGACTTTTTTATTGAAGTCTTTTTCTAATACTTTTACAAAATTCTCATACATAGGAATTGCAAATTCAGGTTTTGCAGCTTTTATGTAAGAAGGACGGTTGCCTTTTTTTGTAGAAGCGTGAAGTGTAAATTGGCTTACTACTATAATATCACCATCGATATCCTGAACCGAGCAGTTCATGACATCATTTTCGTCACCAAAAATTCTCATTTTAATGATTTTCCCAACAAGCCAATCAATATCTTCCTGAGTGTCGGCATCTTCGATTCCAACTAAAACTAATAACCCCTTTTGAATATCTGCTGTTTTTTTATTATCCACAGTTACGGATGCCGAAGAAACTCTTTGAAGAACAATTCTCATATTATTAAATTTTCAATTATAACAAAAAGATGCACTACTGTGCATCTTTACAAATATATAAATGTTTATTATCTTAGAATTGAAATTTGTAGCTTCTTTATTTGAAGTTTGGAGAATTATTTCTGGTTATTTTGATAGTAGAATGACCATTACAAAGTGTAAAACACTGTATATGAGATGTAATCGACTATTTCCTTAGTTCATCGCTGGCTTTTCGGTCCTCATCATAAGAATCTGTACGATAATTTTCGTCATCACCTTCCAGGATCTTCAAATAGCTATTATAACGTGACCATGCAATTTCATCTTTTTCCAAAGCTGCTTTAATCGCGCAATGAGGTTCTTCTTTATGTAGACAATTGTTAAACTTACATTGATCCTTTAATTTGAAAAATTCAGGAAAATAACCGCTGATTTCTTCTTTTTCCATATCAACAATTCCAAAACCTTTAATTCCGGGAGTATCTATAATTTTTGCATCAAAAGACAAGTCATACATCTCGGCAAAAGTCGTTGTGTGCTGGCCTTGTTTACTAGCTTCAGAAATGTTTTTGGTTTTAAGATGCAAGGTAGGTTCCATAGCATTTACCAAAGTAGATTTTCCAACACCTGAATGGCCAGAAAACATACTTACTTTGCCAATCATCATCTCTTTTAATTCTTCGATTCCTTTCATTTCGGTCGAAGAAACTCGAAGACATTTATAACCTATTTGCTGATAAACATATTGCATATACAATTGATCTTCAAGAGTAGGCTCATCAAAAGTGTCTATTTTATTAAAAACCAAAATAGTTTCAATATTATAAGCTTCGGCAGTTACCAAAAAACGGTCTATAAAGTTGAAAGTTGTTGGAGGATTATTAATGGTAATCAATAAAAAAACGCGATCAATATTCGACGCAATAATATGCATCTGATGCGATAAATTAACCGATTTACGAACGATGTAATTCTTTCTTTCGTGAATATTAAAAATCGTTCCCGTTAAAGCATCCGAGGTTTCTTCGAGTTCATAATCCACAACATCACCTACAGCAATAGGATTGGTACTTTTAATACCTTTCATCCTAAACTTCCCTTTCATACGGCATTCTATAAAATCACCTTGTTCCGATTTTACGGTGTACCAACTTCCTGTAGATTTATATACGAGTCCTGTCATTCTTTAATTTTAGATTGCTGATTTTAGTCCCGAAGTTTCGGGATTAGATTTCTCATTCTTTAGAAGAATAAAAAATAAAAGGCAAAATTACGTTTTTAGAATTGAACAACGCAATTTCGCCTTTTAAAATTAAAGACTTACTCTTAATTTTGAAAAATTTACCAAACGATTTCTGCTAAAATTTCATTCTCTTTGATTTTTCCTAACTGAATTGTTTTTAAAGTTTTTGATGTTTTTCCTGCTCTTGTAGTATATATTTCTACCATAACAGTTGCCGGACCGTCCTCTGTTAATTTTGTTTCACCAAAATAATTCGTTTTGATTTTATATTTCCCTTTAATAGCATTTCGAATTAAATACTGCTCAGGTCCGTAACCTCGCGTAAAGTCTTTTGAAAATCTAGCACCCGCCTCAGTATTTTTATGACCATAAAAACATTCTTCACCATTTGGTTCAATTACATGAAGATCTAAATCCACATCCATTTGATTCCAGTTCATTATTATTCTAATATCCACCGGCATTTTGTCAAGATACTTTTTGTCTAATTTTTCGGTTTTCAATCCCGTATGTTCTATAATCATTCGATTCAAATCCATCAGAATAATATCCTCAACTCCCTCATAATGGTCGCGCATTTCGCCATAATAATTTACTTCCAGTGCTTTGATCAATTCATCAAAAGCTTCTTGATATTTTCCGTCATCTTCAAGAGTCAATGCATAATCGCGTAAACTCTGTGGCTCATGCGATCTCCATTTCACTACTTGTTTCGCTGTAAATACTGCATCATCATAATCCTGCCACTGACGTAAAGTATAAGTTAATGTTTTATATAGCTGATGATTTTCTAAACCTAAATCAGCTATATTACTGATTATCTGCAATGCTTTTTTAACATCACCTTGATTGTAAAAGAAGTGAGCAACATCAAAATAAAAACTCGGGTTTCTTTCCTGTGCTTTTCTTAATTCAAAATACAAATCATATTGTTTTTCTTCTGGAGCTGCAGCCAAAGCTTTCAAATACAATCTGTCCGGATTCCAGATTTTAAACTTGTTTGGATTTTTTGTAGTAATACTGATAATCCCATTTGACGCTCGACTGCCATAAATAGAGGTAATAGAAGGATCTGTAATCTTGTCAACCGAAAGCATATTTGCATTTACTACATCTTCGAGTCTTCCATCAAAAATTTGCCCATCAACAATTATTAAAAGTTCCTTGTTTTTACTATCAGACAAATATCCTCTCACGATAGTTGTACTATAATCGTCTTCTTGCTCCGTTTTGACTCCTTCGGGTTTAACAACAGATTGTGTCATAGTATTAGTCAATCCTGGAGCAATATTTTTTGCAGGTCGGTATGATTTTTCTTTTTTGGCTTGATTTTCTGCAGACTCTAATCTCATTGCAGATACTGGTGCTGCGTTATATACACTGTTATCTTCCATAATTTCACTTGCTGACCCTGTACCAACAGGCTCATCAACTGTCAAAACAGCATCAGCATTACCTCTAATTGTTTCAGAACCTCTCTTTTTCTTTGATTTTGGTAAAACTTTTGGCGTTACATATTTTGTATCTAGTTTCCACCAATAATTTAATGCTGTAAAATAACCACCTACATTTTCCCAGTTACTATTTTGTTTTGCCAAACGACTGTCTTGTTCCAGTTTTTTTATCTTGTCAAATTCTGCGCGTAATTCTGTAGGAGGAATAATATCATACATGATATAATCCTGAAGATTTTCCAGAACAATCAACGATGTGTTTTTGGTAATGATTCCGTATTTCTTTCCTAAAGTTTCAATTTCTTCGGCATTTTTGTCGTATTGCAATTCAAGATTTGCGATTTTCTTTTGTGCCCAAAGCTTTTCAATATTAACTTCACTTGCATTTTGATTTGCAGCATCAAAAGTTATTTTTCTTTCCAAAACAGTATCATCACCATTACCAAACAACAACGTAATTTCATTTTTCGGATTTAATGATATTCCCGAAAAACTAAAATTCCCTGAAACCGAAGTTCCTACCATCGGAAACAAATCAGTAATTAAAAGATTTTCTTTTATTCCCAAAAATTTCAGATTTGTGGTAATCAATTTATCTAAAGCATTTTCGGTGCTCAATTGATTTAGATTGATGAAATTCCCTCCCGTTTGTGAAGATGAGTAATTTAAAAAAGTAAAATCAGCCGAGACAGAAGACGAAATGGTAAACACCGCTTTTTTAGTTTTTGGAAAAGAATTTTCACTCAATGACGACAAGCCATCTGTAGAAAACAAATACTGATCGTGATTTGCAAAATTTAACTGCGAATAACGTGTTCCGCCATCATATTTTGTATTTTCCAAAACCGTTTTTAATTTATTCCAATTTCCATTAGAAATAACAAACTCTTTTTGTTTCTCGAAAGTGTAATTCAAAAAGTACAAAGTCACTTTTGTATTCTGTATTTTTTGAAAATAAGCTTCCAATAAATCCAGTTCCTTTCTCAAATCACGATTCTGACAGCTCAAAGAATTATCCCAGATTAAACCTATTGAAGAAGGTGTTTTTCTTGATTTAGTATTACCTTCAATAAAAACATTTCCATAGAAATAATACTGACCACCTGCATCTTGGGTCAAAACACTCGGTGCATTATTTTGTATCGGAACTTCAAAAACTAATTTTTCATCCGGCTGATAATTTTCTTTCTCGAAAGAAGCTTCGAAAGACTGATTCCATTTTGAGAAAGAAATTCTAGTTGATTTTTCGGTAATTTTTGGAGAAGTTGAAACTCCAATAACAGAAATCTTCACTGAAAATTTATCTAGTTTTTTAGGATAACGACTCACCAATTGATATGCCAGATTATCTTTATCTAAAGCCGAAAGTTCTTCTTCATAACCTATTATCACAGTTCGCTCTCCGTTTGGCATTAACGGATAAATTCTTGTTCTAAAATTATTCCCATCTACTTTCTCCAACAATCCCGGATCAACACGACGATGTTCGATAGCTTCAAAAACCTGTTTTCCTTTATTTTTATTGACTGGAACAGCTTCTCTCATTTTACCATTGATATCAATAGCATATCTCGAAACCGAAACATTTTCCGGTAACGGAAAAATAAGTTCCGCCTCCATTTGTCTAGTTCCCGAATTAAAAAAATGCATTTCAGCAGTCGTATAAGCAATGTTGCCCACCACTTTTACATTAACTAAAAGTTTGTTCATTCTCACTTTTTCAGCATCATCACCTTTAACGGTTAGTTCAGGACTTTGTGCAAAAGTTTTTGTTCCGATAAAAAACAGAAAGAAAAGCAATACATTCAAATTCACTTTGAAAATGTGCAACGCAGACGAAAACAATTTTAATTTCATGACACGAAAATTAAGGTTATATTTTTATAGAGAACAAAAAACATCAAAAGGTTGGGAAGGTAATATTTATTTTCAAAAAAAATCCCCAACACTTCTCTCAAAGCGATGGGGATTTTCAAAAAACAATCTATTTTCAACATAGTGATATAAGAAAACCAAAGAGCAAAATTTGCAAAAACTTAAATTGACTTATATTACTTACATGATTTAGAAAATATTATGCATTGAAAATTTTCTCTTGGTGACCAATACTTTCCTGGTGAATTGCTTTGAACATTCTCAAAACAAACTCTTCAGTAAGACCTTTTTTCTCTCCTTCAAGAATCATTTTTCCTAAGATTTCATTCCAACGATTGTTTTGAAGAATAGCTACGTTTGCATCTTTTTTCACCTGACCAATTTCGTCAGCTACTTTCATACGTTTTCCTAATAACTCTAATAAGTTAGCATCAAGAACATCGATGTTAGCTCTTAATTTTTTCATTTTTTGGCTGTACTCATCTGTAGTATCATCCGTTTTTCTAATCGTCAAATCTTTAATGATTTGTTTCAAAGCATCTGGAGTAACTTGTTGCGCAGCATCAGACCAAGCGTTGTCCGGATCGTAGTGCGTTTCGATAATCATACCATCGTAATTCAAATCTAAAGCCTCTTGAGTTACTTCAAAAATCATTTTACGATCTCCTGTAATGTGAGATGGATCGATGATTAATGGTAAATCAGGGAATTTATTTTGCAATTCGATAGCGATTTGCCATTCAGGAATGTTTCTGTATTTTGTTTTTTCGTAAGTCGAGAAACCTCTGTGAATAACACCTAATTTCTCGATTCCAGCCATGTGTAAACGCTCAACACCACCTAACCATAAAGCTAAATCTGGGTTTACAGGGTTTTTTACCAAAACTATTTTATCAGTTCCTTTCAAAGTATCAGCGATTTCCTGAACTGCAAAAGGGTTTGCAGTTGTACGAGCACCAACCCATAAAACATCAATATCATGTTCTAAAGCTAATTTACAGTGAGCCGCAGTTGCAACTTCAGTTCCCATCAATAAACCAGTTTCAGCTTTTGCTTTTTGCAACCATTTTAAACCAATTTCTCCAACACCTTCAAATCCTCCCGGACGCGTTCTTGGTTTCCAGATTCCTGCTCTGAACACACTAACTTTTGAATCTTTCAATTCGTGAGCAATTCTCAATACTTGATCTTCTGTTTCTGCACTACATGGTCCAGCTATCACAAGTGGGTGATTTAAATTGAAATCTTCTAACCACTTTCTCATTTCTTTCTTATTTTCCATCTTAATTTTTAGTTTTATTTTTATTTTTTAATAGTTAATCCGTTTAATATCTCTTTAATCTTATTTGTGCTTTCCATTTCTTCAAAAATGGCATTGTAATCTTCTTCTTTTAACAAATCCCTAAACCGACTGAGATTTGAAATATACGCTTCTAAAGTTTCCAGAACATGTTCTTTATTTTGCTTAAAAATAGGTGTCCACATTGCCGGCGAACTTTTTGCCAAACGAACGGTACTTTCAAATCCGCTTCCCGCCATATCAAAAATATCCTGTTCGTCTTTTTCCTTATTCATTACCGTTTTACCAAGCATAAACGAACTAATATGTGACAAATGCGAAACGTAAGCGATGTGTTTGTCATGCGAAATTGGGTCCATATATCGAATCCTCATTCCTATTTCACTAAAAAGCTTTAACGCCTTTTCCTGCAATTTAAAAGTGGTTTTTTCCACCTCACAAATTATGTTCGTTTTTCCTTTAAACAAACCTTTTATCGCTGCCGAAGGTCCTGAAAACTCAGTTCCCGCTATTGGATGCGTTGCGATAAAATTTCTTCTTTTTGAATGACTGGCAACCGCATCACAAATTGGTTTTTTAGTCGAACCTACTTCAAAAACAATGGTTTTATCTCCAACCAGATCCAAAACTTTAGGTAAAACCACCAGCGCCACATCTACAGGGACCGAAACAATTACAAAATCAGCATCGGCCAATTCTTCAAAGCTTCCTGCCTGATCAATAACGCCTAAATCAATTGCTTCCTGCAAATGTTTCTCGTTATTATCTATTCCAAAAATAGTGGCATCAGGATGTTGATCTTTGATGTCCAGCACCATCGAACCTCCTATTAACCCTATTCCTATTACGTATACTTTCATATTTATTTTTATTTGAAGCAATTTCCTGCTATCCGTTTCAATCTTTTCTGCCTCCCGAAGCCTCGGGACCGGCACAAAAGGATTTCCACTTCTATCAGGGCTAAGCCTTCACGTTTTTTCAAGAACTCTGATTTTCAATTTAACCTTTCTGTCACCAGACAATCTAAAGTCTAAAATCTAATATCTTGCTTCTAAAATCTTAATACTTAAAACCTATCAATCGCCTCTTGTACTTTTTCTTCTTTTACACACAACGAGAATCTAATATATCCTTCACCATTACTTCCGAAGATTGTTCCCGGTGTGATGAAAATATGTTTCTCGTATAATATTTCGTCAATGAACTTTTCTGATGATTCGATTCCTTCCGGTAATTTTGCCCAAACAAAAAGCCCAACCCCTTCTTTATAAACTTTGCAGCCTAATTTTTCTGCTAATTTTTCTGTTAATTCTCTGCGGCGTCTGTAAATTTTGTTCTGATCTTCGAACCAGGATTCATCACAGTTTAAAGCTGCAACTGCACCTTTTTGGATTCCGTAAAACATTCCGCTGTCCATGTTGCTTTTTACTTTTAGGATTGCATCGATAATTTCAGGATTTCCTAAAACCATTCCAACTCTCCAGCCTGCCATATTGAACGTTTTACTAAGTGAATTTAATTCTAAAGCCACTTCTTTTGCACCTTCAACTTGCAATAAGCTCATCGGATTATCATTCAAAACAAAACTATACGGATTATCATTCACCAATAATATGTTGTGTTTTTTAGCAAAGGCAACCAATTTTTCAAATAACGTTAAACTTCCTCTCGCTCCTGTTGGCATGTGCGGATAACCCAGCCACATAATTTTTACTTTCGAAAGATCTAATTTTTCTAAAGCTTCAAAATCCGGTTCCCAGTTGTTTGCTTCTTTCAAATCATAATAAACCGGAACCGCTCCAACCAAATTAGTCACCGAAGTATACGTTGGATAACCTGGATTCGGAATCAAAACGTGGTCACCCTCATTTAAAAATGCTAACGAAATGTGCATAATTCCTTCTTTCGAACCCATCAAAGGCAAAATCTCGTTATTCGGATTTAATTCAACACCAAACTGATTCTGATAAAAATCTGCCATTCCCTTTCTCAATTCCGGCAATCCCTGATAGCTCTGATAACCATGCCCGTTTTCATCTTGAATTGCTGCGGCAACCGCTTCAATTACTGCTTTCGACGGACTCAAATCAGGACTTCCAATTCCCATACTGATGATCGGTTTTCCCTCAGAAATTAGTTGCCTTACTTCTCTCAATTTTGATGAGAAGTAGTATTCTTCAACTGTATCTAATCTTTTTGCTGTTGTAATCATTTTTTTTCTGCTTTAGGCTTTAAGCTGTATGCTTTAGGCTCTTTTTACTTTTGATTTTCTAACTTTTAACGCCTAACCTATGTAAGGCTTAGTATTTTTATATTCTCCCAGCACTTTAAAATATTCTGCCATTATATTTAATAACGTTTTGGCTTTTGCAAAATCTTCGTATTTCTCAAATGTTACATCTACGAAAAACGAATATTTCCAAGGTGTTTCAATTTTTGGAAGCGATTGAATTTTCGTTAAATTCAGTTTGCAATCACTCATTACATTCAAAACTGCTGCTAAGCTTCCTCTTTTATGATCTAATTCAAATTTGATTGAAGCTCTGTTGATTTCGTCTTCAGGCAAAAATGAATTCTGTTTTTTGATAATCACAAAACGGGTCATGTTGTTTTTGATCGTTTGAATTTCCGGAGCGATAATTTCAAGATCATACATTTCAGAAGCCGTTTTACTTGCAATTGCTGCAATTCCGGTTAATTGTTTTTCCTGAATTCTTCTTGCTGTTTCAGCTGTATCTTTATCTTCAACCAGTTTGATGTTTGGATATTGTTTCAGGAAATCCATACATTGTAAAATTGCCATTGGGTGTGAATGAACTTCTTTTATTTCTTCAATTTTCTGACCTTTTAAAGCCATTAAATTTTGGTGAATGCTTAAATAATGCTCTCCAATAATGTGCAAATTATTCTTGTCAATCAAAGCATAATTCGGAATAATTGGTCCCGCAATCGAGTTTTCAATTGCCATAACTGCTTGATCTGATTTTCCGGAAAGCAAGCTGTCAATTAATTCTTCAAAAGACAAACACTCATCAATTTCCACGTTTTCAGAGAAATACTCTTTCACTACCTGATGATGAAAAGAACCTTTTATACCTTGTATTGCAATTTTAGTTGTCATATATTCAAAAAAAAATCCTGATTTTCATCAGGATTGTATATTAGTTTTATTTGTCTTTTAAATTTTCTCAAATAACCATAGCACAATCCTCACTTCTACTAAAGAAGAAATAAAAAGAGTTGCTAAAATAAAAACGGTTATTAGACATTTTGTTTGTGTTTTTCAATAAATTCTCTGCGAATGTATAAATTAATTTCAGTGCACCAAAAAAAATATTGCATTTTATGAAACAAAAAAGGATTTCTTAACAAATTTAGCAGGTTTTGTATGATAATATAAAAATACGAGCTTAAAATGAGATATTTACAATGGGTTTTTCTAAGGTGCTATCCCGAAGCCTCGGGGACTGAGTTGCTAAGATGCTAAGATCTTCACTCAATATTGTCATTTCGATGAAGGAGACTCGAGTGATAACGAACAGACGAAGTAAATCTCCGCAAGTAACTCGACATTTTATTATTATCTAATCGATCTTATATGAGCCTTAACCTCATCCCAAGTATACAACTCAGTTTTCCCCTCTTCTAAATTTTGAATACGAATATCTAATTCCTTCTTAACATCACTAGAAACATTATTCCATAGTTGTTCTGCTAAAACTTTTTTTTCAGTATTTCTATCTTCAGATATTTTTTTGATTCTCATATTCTGTCTAGTTTTTTCGCCACAAATTACACAAATTTACACAAATCATTATGGCTTTTAAAATTCAATTTCTCCAATTCAACAATGGATCACTATAAAATAAAAAATTCGTGAAAATTTGTGAAATTCGTGGCTAACTATAAAACAACCCAGAAACCGGTTTATTTCTAATCCCAATTTTAGAATAATCAAAATTCATTTTTTGCCGTAACAAAGAAGCATACACACTCCTGAAATCAATTTCATATTTCAAATCACCATTATCCAAGTCGGATAAATTTGGGTTATTACCTAAAATTGTTCCTTTGTTATTCCCTCCAATAATAAACATGGGCGCTGCAGTTCCATGATCAGTGCCGTTGCCGTTGTCTTTTACACGTCGTCCAAATTCTGAGAATACAACTACTGTCACATTTTGAAGTAATTGTGCTTGTTTCAGATCCTGATAAAAGCTGTACAATGCATCATTCAAATCTGTTAATTTTTTCTCGTGAATAGCGAGTTGATTGTCATGCGTATCAAACCCTCCAAGTGAAGTATAATATACTTTTGAGTTCAGATTTCCTTTGATTAATCTTCCAATCCATTCCAGATTTTTTGATAAGTCCGTTTTAGGATAACTAATTTCTGTTTTGGACTTTGCCAATGCTTTCTGAATTTCATCCGAACCCTCGGTAACTGAATTGGCAATTTTCCGAACAAAATCTAATTGTGGATTATCTGATAATGTTACGTTTTCTTCTTTGTCTGATTTTACCTTAAATCGGTTTGGATCTTTAACTGTTATAGAATTCGGCTCCATTCCTTTCAAAGCCAGATTATCAATAGAATCCAGATTTATTCCCGCCGTTGCCTGATGTCCGCTACATTGCAAGTCTAAATATCTTCCTAACCAGCCTTCATTTATATATTTATTAGAATCTGTTGCTGTTTGCCAAATTTCCTGACTGCGAAAATGAGAGCGAACTGGCTCGGGATATCCAACATTCTGAATTACGGTTAAATCGCCGTTTTGCTGCATTTGGGCAAAATCTTTTAAAGCCGGGTGAAACGCCATTCCGTTATTTTTTCCAACAACCACATCTTTATTTAAAGCAATTTTGGTCCTCAAATCATAATAGAGCGGATTATCGTACGGAATAAAAGTATTCAATCCGTCGTTTCCACCGTTTAACTGTACAAAAACAATGCATTGCTCACCGATTATCAAATTATTCTGCGAACCAAAAGCATGTAAAAAATCAGGAAGCACAAGCATTCCGCCAGTAAAAGTTCCAGTAAGCGTTAGAAAATTCCTTCTGTTCATGGCTGTAGTTTTCTAAATTAATTGATATTCGGGTAGTTTCGTAATGTAATTAAAGAGTCTTATTACCGCGAAGTTGGCGTGTTCCTCTTTTGGGTCAAAATCATATTTCAGTAAATTTTCCATATCTTTTTGAACGGAATCATTTACTTTAAACAATAGCCTATTTGATAATTCTGTAATAATGGTTTTATTATTTCCATTAGAATCAAAATCGATTTTCACATCAATTTTTTCGAATTCTGCTTTCGGTTTTTCATCACTATTACCTAATGAATTAAGAATTTTTCTGGTAATAGTTCTTCCACTGCAAAGTAAATCTGAGGTATTATTGCGCTGCAAATATATCTGCGAAGTCAACCAGGAATTTCCGCCATCCCAACCTTTTACATTAACCTGATTGTACAAATCCATTCCTTGTTGTTTCAGGAAAAACATAACCATTCCATCATCAAGATCATCAACATGCAATTCATCCAAAAGCTGTAAAATATAAACCAACGGATCTTTGATTTTCGTTCCTGAAGTTTCTTTTTTATATTCTTCCGTAAAAATTTTAGTCAATAACGGTTCAATTTCGAACTTTACTTTTCTGAAATAATCGCCGTAATACCTCACCAATTCTTCTGAAGGATTATCATAAATAAACCATTTTAGAATTTTTCGGGTAATGAGATACGGAATATTTTTTTGTTCGAAAATAATATCAACCAAATCATCCACTTTCCAGTTTCCCGTTTTTCCGAAATAGGTTTTATCGCTATTATCTTCTATATTTTTTCTGTAAACTGCGCCATCATCTCCGTAATTTAATCCGGCCAGAGCTCTTGCACCTTCTTTGATATCGTTTTCAGAATAATTCCCAATGCCAATTGTGAATAATTCCAATAATTCACGGCTTAGGTTTTCGTTGTACTTCCCTTTTTTATTGTCGACATTATCCAGATATTTTACCATTGCATTCGATCTTACGATTTGCTTGGTAAGTTCTTTGAAATTGCCAAAAGCATGTTCGCGCAAAATCATATTGTGCTGATAAATCCAGTAATTGACTTTTACTTTTTGAGTTGTAGAAACGAAATGATTGTGCCAAAAGCAAACCATATTTTCACGTAAAGGAAATTCATCATTCCGCATTTTAGAAATCCACCATTTTTTTAGTTCAACGGCAGAATAGATTTCTTTTTTGAGGGCTTTTTTCTTGAATTCAGAATCGGCGGTTTTGATAGATTCCCGCAATTCTTTAAGCTCAAGAAGCGTTTTGGGATCCGCATTTAAAAAAGCTGGAAGTTGTGTATCAAACTTGGAACCATAGGAATGTTTTAGAAATTTTTCTAATCCTAGTTTTTCAATTTTATCGGATTCTTTTCCGGAAAAACCCAATCGTAACGACCAAAGATTGCTTTTTTTCATAACACAGGAATTTGTTTAGCAATAAGACTCGACTTTTTCTTAAAGGTTTAATTTGAGAAAGGCCCTGAGGTTCTTAGATGCTAAGGTGCTAAGTTTTAAAAATCTTTGGTATTAATTAGAACGGAGAATTTTTAGGGATATTGTAATGTGACTTTGATTGCGTAGAATGGATTAAAATCCATCCTTACAATATAATTTGTTCCTCCGGAACGTAATTCACAAAGTTCCGGTAATTAAATAGCCCCGATTGAAGAGGAAATCCTTTTTTATTCGCCGCGGCGAATAAAAAAGATTGTAACAAAAAGCGGGAAATAGCTCCTAAAAAAACAAAAGCAGCCACCTTACGATAACTGCTTTCTATAAATTAAGAATAAATCTTTTCTCTTTATTCTATTTTCTTTCTTCTAAATCAAGAATTATGACCCACACATTTCACAATCTTCAGGACCTGCTGCTTGTGCCTTTAGCAACATTGCTTTATACTCCTCAATATTGATCTCTTCAGTTTCTGCAACTAAAGCTGGTGCTGTTTCTTCTTTTTTATCGTTGTTTAATGTGAATTTAATCGCATCAACCGCAGATTTAGTTCTTAGGTAATACATTCCTGTTTTTAAACCAGATTGCCAAGCATAGAAGTGCATTGACGTCAATTTAGAATAGTTTGCATCTTGCATGAACAAGTTCAATGATTGCGATTGGTCAATAAAGTAACCTCTCTGGCGTGACATATCGATAATGTCTTTCATCGACATTTCCCAAACAGTTTTATAAAGGTCTTTTAGATCTTGCGGAATAATGTCAATGTTTTGAACAGATCCGTTATGACGCATGATTTCTTGTTTCAAATCTTCGTTCCATAAACCTCTGTCTACTAAATCGTGAAGTAAGTGTTTGTTTACTACGATAAATTCTCCAGACAATACACGACGTGTGTAAATGTTTGATGTATATGGTTCGAAAGCTTCGTTGTTTCCAAGAATTTGTGAAGTCGAAGCAGTTGGCATTGGCGCAACCAATAATGAGTTACGAACTCCGTGTTCCATTACTTCTTTTCTTAATGAAGCCCAGTCCCAACGTCCTGATAATTCTTCATCTTTCATTCCCCACATGTTGTATTGGAACTCTCCTTGTGACATTGGAGAACCTGCAAATGTAGAATATGGACCTTCTTCTTTTGCCATTTCCATAGAAGCGGTTACGGCAGCGAAGTATAATGTTTCGAAAATTTCCTGATTTAAGGCTTTTGCTTCATCACTTGTAAACGGCATACGCAACATGATAAAAGCATCTGCTAAACCTTGAACACCTAATCCTACCGGACGGTGACGTAAGTTAGAATTTTCAGCTTCTTTTACCGGATAATAATTTCTGTCGATTACTTTGTTCAGGTTACGAGTTACACGTTTTGTAACATTGTAAAGTGCTTCGTGATCGAATTTTCCGTTTTCAATAAACATTGGTAACGAAATAGAAGCTAAATTACAAACCGCAATTTCATCTTTAGAGGTAAACTCCATAATCTCTGTACACAAGTTCGAAGAACGAATTGTTCCTAAGTTCTTGTGGTTCGATTTACGGTTTGCTGCATCTTTGTACAACATATAAGGCGTTCCTGTTTCGATTTGTGATTCAAGGATTTTTTCCCATAATTCACGTGCACGAATCGTTTTTCTACCTTTTCCTCTAAATTCATAATCCAAATACATGGTTTCGAATTCTTCTCCGTAAACGTCATATAATCCCGGACATTCATTAGGACACATTAAAGTCCAAGATGCATCTTCCTGAACACGTTTCATGAATAAATCTGAAGTCCACATGGCGAAAAATAAATCTCTTGCACGCATTTCTTCTTTTCCTGTATTTTTCTTTAAATCCAAAAATTCGAAGATATCAGCATGCCATGTTTCGATATAAATCGCAAAACTTCCTTTACGTTTTCCACCACCCTGATCTACGTAACGAGCCGTATCGTTGAAAACTCTCAACATTGGTACGATTCCGTTTGAAGTTCCGTTTGTACCGCGAATATAAGATCCCGTTGCACGAACGTTATGGATAGAAAGACCAATTCCCCCCGCTGATTGCGAGATTTTAGCCGTTTGTTTTAAAGTATCATAAATACCATCAATACTATCATCCTGCATTGCCAAAAGGAAACAAGAAGACATTTGTGGTTTTGGAGTTCCGGCATTGAACAACGTTGGCGTTGCATGCGTAAAGAATTTTTTAGACATTAAGTCGTAAGTTTCAATTACCGATTTTAAATCGTCAAGATGAATACCTACTGAAACACGCATCAACATATGTTGTGGTCTTTCTACGATTTTTCCGTTGATTTTTAATAAATACGAACGCTCTAAGGTTTTGAAACCAAAGTAATCGTAATTGAAATCTCTTGTATATATAATATGAGAATCCAAGAAAGCAGAGTTTTCCTGAATTACATTAAATACTTCATCCGAAAGTAATGGTGCTTCTTGTCCATTTCTTGGATTTACGTAATGATACATATCCTTCATCGTCTCTGAGAACGATTTTTTCGTATTTGAATGTAGGTTTGAAATTGCCACACGCGCTGCTAATTGTGCATAATCAGGATGCGCAATTGTCATAGAAGCCGCCGTTTCTGCCGCAAGATTATCTAGTTCAGAAGTTGAAACCCCATCATACAATCCTTCGATAACTCTCATCGCTACCTTAACAGGATCTACAAGCTCATTTAAGCCGTAACACAATTTTTTGATTCTTTCTGTAATCTTATCAAACATTACGGGCTCTCTGTGGCCATCTCTTTTTACTACATACATAAGCTTACTATTTTAGTTATTGAAAAAATGAAAGACACTGGAATAACGAATTCCAGATCTTAAACATTGCGTGTTTTTAAATTATTTTTTGAGAATTGTAGGATCCTCAATAGTTACCCGATTCAAATTCGAAAAATGAATTTAAATGCATTAAAAATTGTTATTGAATCGACGATTTGGGATGAAGATTCAATCTTAAAAAATCTACTATTATTCTTTTTTAGCGTTTCTTAGATCGCGCTAAAAGTTTTTTTGTTGTCTAAAAATCTGCATCGAATGAAATTTTCTGAGCATCACTATCCGTGTTCATCACACCAGATTTTTGATATTCGGCAACACGTTTTTCAAAGAAATTAGTTTTTCCCTGAAGAGAGATCATGTCCATGAAATCAAACGGATTCGCTGATCCATACACACGTTCGCAACCTAATTCTACTAATAATCTGTCCGCAACAAATTCTAGATATTGCGTCATTAAAACAGCATTCATACCTATTAAACTTACCGGAAGAGATTCTGTAACAAATTCTCTTTCGATATCTAAAGCATCAACAATGATTTCTTTAATTCTGTCTTTTGGAACTTTGTTAATCAAGTGATGATTGTGTAAGTGCACTGCAAAGTCACAGTGTACACCTTCGTCACGAGAAATCAATTCGTTAGAGAAAGTTAAACCTGGCATTAATCCACGTTTTTTCAACCAATAAATAGAACAGAAAGCACCTGAAAAGAAAATTCCTTCAACTGCTGCAAAAGCAATTAGTCTTTCAGCGAACGAATCAGATTCAATCCACTTTAAAGCCCAGTCTGCTTTTTTCTTAATTGCAGGAAAAACTTCCAAAGCATTAAATAGTTCTGCTTTTTCAGCTTCATCTTTCACGTAAGTGTCAATTAATAAAGAATACGTTTCACTATGAATGTTTTCCATCATGATTTGGAAACCATAGAAAAACTTCGCTTCAGCATACTGAACTTCGTTTACAAAGTTTTCAGCAAGGTTTTCATTTACAATTCCATCAGAAGCTGCAAAGAATGCCAATATGTGTTTAATGAAATATCTTTCGTCGTCACTTAGTTTATTATTCCAGTCTGTCAAATCCTGGTGCAAGTCAATTTCTTCAGCAGTCCAAAAACTAGCTTCCATCTTTTTGTACCATTCCCAAATATCATGATGTTTAATTGGAAAAATAACGAAACGATTTTTATTTTCTTGTAATATTGGCTCGACTTGTGACATGTAATTTTTGTTTAATTTTTGTACCGAATTTTTGCTAATTCAATAGACTACAAAGATTGTCATTTGTAGCCAAAAATAAAAGTCAAACTTATTCACAATCGGGCGTAGTTTTTAACAACGCACCAAAAATGAGATATTTTTCAGACAATAATTAAATTGTTGTAAATGAGTAATTTAATATTGTCATTTACACCTTAAGGGGCTGTAAAATATAGACTTTTTAGAATAAAAAGCAAGAAATTTTTAATTGTTTTTAAAAGTTTTTTTGAAGCGGCTTTTTGATTTTTTTGATCAAAAACAGAGTACTTCTCAGCAATGGTAATGGCTACCGAATTTTTAAGATTTTTTAAGTTCTTCGGCTACTTTTTCAAGCTCCAAATACCAGTCTTGGCCAAAGCGGCGAATTAGCGCTTCTTTGACAAATTTATACACCGGAACTTCTAATTCCTTACCTAAAGAACAGGCATCATCGCAAATATCCCATTTGTCATAATTCACAGCAGCAAATTCCGTGAAGTCTTTTACACGGATTGGGTATAAATGACAAGAAACAGGTTTTTTCCAATCTACGATTCCTTGATTATAAGCTTGCTCGATTCCGCAAAGTGCAGTTTTACCGTCAAAAATAACGTAAGCACAATCTTTATTATCGATTAGTGGCGTTTCAAGATCGCCATCAGTTCCTTTTACCCAGGTTCCTTGCGCTTCTATCGCAGCAATTCCTTCTTTACGTAAAAAAGGTTTTACTTTAGGATAAATTTCTTCCATGATTTTAGTTTCCGCTTCGCTCAAAGGCGCACCGGCATCTCCGTCAACACAGCAAGCTCCTTTACAAGCTGACAAGTTGCACACAAATTCTTTTTCAAGAATATCTTCTGAAATAATGGTTTTACCTAATTGAAACATGATAATAAAATACTGAAATTTATAAAGTGCAAAGATAGGCAAAGAAAGCAGATGATATGAGATTAAATTTTACTACACAGTTTGGACAGATTTTACCGCAGAGATACGCAAAGTTTTTTCGCAGAGATACGCAGAGTTAACTTCATTGGATGTTTTTTTTTAAGTCCACAAAGCTTTGAAATTTAATTTTCGCAAAGCTTATTAAAAAACTTTGTGTATCTCTGTGGTAAAACTCACAAGACTAATAAAATCTAAAAATTAACTTTGCAAAACTCTGTGAAAATCTTTGTGAATCTCCGTGGTAAAGCTATGAATTGTTACAAATATCACTTTTTTAATCAACCAAGCGTGTTTTTATAACAATAATACAATCTATCAAAAAAACACCTACCTTTATTATCTACCTTTGCACAAAATTTTAAACCCTTAAAATCAAAGTAATATGTTAGAAATCGACTTTAAAGAAATAATTACTGTTGGAATGGTTCTCTTTGCTGTAATTGATATCGTAGGATCTATTCCGATTATTGTGAATTTAAGAGCAAAAGTTGGACATATCGAATCTGAAAAAGCTTCAATTGTTGCAGGTCTTATTATGATCGTTTTTCTTTTTGTTGGAGAAGGTTTTTTAAGCCTTATTGGTATTGATGTGCATTCATTTGCCGTTGCGGGTTCATTTGTATTATTCTTTCTGGCTTTAGAAATGATTTTAGGAATCAGAATCTATCGTGACGAAGAACCAGGATCTGCTTCTATTGTTCCTTTAGCTTTTCCGTTGATTGCCGGAGCAGGAACGATGACTACTTTACTATCTCTTCGATCTCAGTTTCATACTATTAATATCATTATTGCCATTTTATTGAACATTATACTGGTTTATATTGTTTTAAAATCTTCTAAAAAAATCGAAACTTTATTAGGAGAAAACGGACTGGGCGTGGTTCGCAAGACATTTGGAGTTATACTTTTAGCAATTGCTGTTAAATTATTCGCTGCTAATGTTAAAGGTTTGTTTGTCTAACAATTATTTTTATAAATTTACCCCATAAAATTTCTAAAATATAACTTTAAGACAATTTTAAGTCTATAGTTTTACTTTATTATTTTAGGCAAACAAACAACCATTATGAAAATTTTTACTTCCATCTTAGTGCTTCTAGCATTAGCTTTAATTGTTTTTAACATTACGTTGCTAGACTTCAAAAATCCTTTTCAAGGGGATAGTGTAGTTGCTTTTATTGGAATTGCAGCTTCATTTTGTGCCGTATTAATTCTTTTGATTTTTAGAATCTCAAAAAGAATTGAAGAAAAAACAAACGGACGATAATACTTATGTATGACGTTTTAATTATTGGCGGAGGTGTTTCGGGCATGTCTTGTGCCTTAGTTTTAGGATCTGCCAAAAACAAAGCTTTTGTTACCGATAAAAAAATCGGAATTTTTACACATCAAAAAAGTTCTTCTTTACAAGAGGCAATTTTCTACAACGCTTATGGCATAACTCCAGGTAAATTAGGTTCAGAATTACTGGATGAAAGCACCGAACATTTAGCCGAAAGTTATCCGCACATTACACAAATACCAAACGAAAAAGTAGTTAAAGTTGAAGGTTCTTATCCTGAATTTACTGTAACCACCAATAAAGACTCCTATAAGACCAAAAATATTGTTATTGGGATTGGTTCTGCCAATACATTTGATATTGAAGGTTTAATGCAATATATCGAACCGCATAAAAAAGCACTTCCCGAAAAACAACGTATTCAGCTTAAAAACGACGATCACAAGGTAGCTGACGGCATTTATGTTGTTGGAACTTTAGCAGGCTGGAGAAGTCAATTGGCAATTGCTGCCGGAAGCGGTGCTGCTGTTGCTACAGATATTCTAACTTTATGGAATAATGGCGTTCAAACTCACGCGCACGATAGCATTCGATAAAATTTAAAAAACATTAAATTTTTAATTTACCATTAAGAGATTAAGTTTATTAAGCTTTGACGTTTGAAAAACTTAATAAATCGATCCCAAATCTTGTGGAGATAGAAAAAAAATTGCCCAGTCCCGATAGCTATCAGGAGCTAAGTTTTTTTACTCTTAGCTTTTATAAAGTATCCCGAAGCTCGGGACGTAAAGCTTTGTATTGATTTAGCTTTGCGAACTCTATGCTTTCTAAAGCATTCTTAGATAAAATCTTTGCGCTCTCTGCGGTAAAAAAAAATTACTGAGTATATTTCCACACCATTTAGCGTTGATCCAACTTAATACTAAAAATTAAAAAAAAATAAACTTTTATAAAAGATTAAACCATTAAGATATTAAGAAAATTTAGCCGCAAAGCTTAATAAACTTAATATCTTAATGGTTCAAAAAATTATGCTTAGTTTTTATTTAACCGAAACAATCTCCGTCACTCTGATGTGTTTTTCGTCATCAGTTTTCCAGATTTCTCCTTTTAATGAAACTACATCACCAATTTTTAATTGTTTGTAATTTTGAGGTCCGCCAAGGTTTACAATGCTGATTGTAGCAAAATACACTTCCTTAGCATCAGTAGAGATTTTAGCCGTATAACCGTCTTTTCCTGATTCGATTGAATCTACTTTACCTGTAACTGCATTATTACTGTTGCTTTTCATAGTCGCACAAGAAATTACAAAAGCCATTAGCATTGCTAAGAAACTTATTCTTTTTAGATTTTTCATGTTTTATTTTATTAACCGCAATCCCCCTATAGCTATCGGGACGCTAAGTTCTATTTTAAGGAATTATTAATTCTATTTCAATTCGACACAGCTACCGGCAATTACTTTCAGACTTTCGCTGAATTGTTTCCAAACTCTAATGTATTTAAAAACTCCATCTAACGGATTGTGATCGTAATTTCCTTTTAACAAAACAGTCACGGCAACTACAGCTATACCATCAATAATACTAATAATCTGATCCGAAGCTTCAAGTGTATCAATTTTCATTTTTCCGGAACGATAAACATTCAAATCAAACTCTTTCGTGATGGTTTGACCATCCGGTAAATTAAAGAGTAAATCATCATGAAGCATGTTCTCTAAAGCAGAAACATCAGCTTTTTTAATAGCGGTCAAAAGTTCAATCTCAGCATTTACAATGTCTTCTGTTTTCATAGAAAAATGAATTAAAATTACTTTTTCGGATTCAAAACTGCTTTAATCATCGCATCTTCTTTCAAAATCACATCATAATAATACAATTCGCCATACAATTGTCGGGCAAACTCTGCAGTAATATAACGGTTTACCAGCGCTTTTGTTTTATCTAATTTTAAGTCTAAACCTGTCACTAAAACATAGGCTTTAAACTTTTTGAAATACACATCAGAGGTTTTCATCTTATTTAAAAACTCATTAAAATGAAGTCCTGAAAAAGCATTTCGGTTTTTATCTAATTCTTCAAAAACAAAATGACCAACAATCCCTGTTTGAAGTAGATACGCAACATTTTCATTTCCGTGTTCTGCTTCCATTGGTACGAAAACATCTGGAACGATTCCGCCGCCGCCATAAACAATTTTACCTTTTGGAGTTTTAAATTTTAGAGAATCTGCAACCTTAATACTGTCTTTTGCATAAAGCTCCCCTGATTTTAAACGAGATTCTGATTCTTTAAAATATTCTTCGTTTCCTTTTTTGTATGGTTTCTGGATCGATCTTCCGGTTGGTGTATAATAACGAGCTACGGTTAATCTTACTGCCGATCCGTCGTTAAAATCCATTTCACGCTGTACCAATCCTTTTCCAAAAGAACGGCGTCCCACAATAATTCCGCGATCGTTATCCTGAAGCGCTCCAGCTAGAATTTCACTGGCAGAGGCACTATTTTCATTAATTAAAATATATACTTTACCCGTTTCAAAACTACCCGCTTTTGTAGCATAAGTTTTCTCAGTAGTACCATTTTTATTTTTGGTAAATACAATTAGCTGTTTGTCTTTCAAAAACTCATCGGCAACAGCAATAGCTTCTTCCATATATCCACCACCATTATCACGAAGATCTATTACTAAGGATTCAATTCCGTTTTGTTTCAATCTGTTTAAACCTGCTTTAAACTCATCAAAAGTAGTTTCTGCAAAGCGATTGATTTTAATGTAACCAATATTCTTTCCAAGCATTAAAGAAGCATCAACACTTTTTATCGGAATAATATCTCTTTTTACTTTAAACTTAAGTTTCTTTTGTTCAGATTTTCTAAAAACCGTTAATTCGATTTCGCTTCCTTGTTTTCCTTTTAGTTTCGAAAACAAACTATCAGATGGTAAACTTCTTCCAAATAACTTCGTTTTTCCGGCAAACAAAATTCTGTCTCCAGATTTTATTCCGGCTTTCGCCGAAGGTCCGTTTTCGATAGGTTTTATGATCGCAACAGAATCTTTATACATATAAAAATTGATTCCGATACCTACGAAATCACCTTTCATACTTTCAGCAACTTCAGCCTGTTCCGTTGGCGGAATATATACAGAATGCGGATCTAATTTTGAAAGGATATTATCTACTGTTAAGTTTACAATAGAATCTGTATTGATGCTATCAACATATTCGTTATTGATAAAATCAATCAGTTTATTCAGCTTGGTTTTAGAGTAATTTTTAGCCAACAACTGATCATCAACGGGCGCATTCATCCTGCTTCCGAGTACGGTTCCGAGAGCAAAAACAGCTCCGATAACGATTGGCAAATATTTTGGATTAAATTTCATTTACTCTTCTAAAACAGGAATATGTTCAACCTCAACACCGGCTTTTAATAAAAACTGAATCCCGGAATCATCACGATATCCGTTATGATACACCACTCTTTTTATTCCGGATTGATGAATCAATTTACTGCATTCCTTGCAAGGCGAAAGCGTGATATATAACGTTGCTCCTTCGCAGGACTGAGTTGACCTGGCCACCTTTAAAATCGCATTTGCTTCAGCATGCAAAACATCCCAACGTGTTAATCCGTCTTCGTCTTCACAGCAATTTTCAAATCCGGATGGCGTACCGTTGTATCCATCAGAAATAATCATTCTATCTTTTACGATAATTGCTCCAACTTGTTTTCGCTTGCAATACGAGAGTAAACTCCACTCTTTTGCTATGCGCAAATACGCTTTATCGTATTTATTTAATTTCTTTAGCTTCATTTAATTTATCTGTTCCAAATTGGGCTTTCGATAATCATTGGAATCACAACTCCTATAATAAAAGCCGACATTACAAGCGCCCAATCCCGTTTTGAAAAACGAAAGACCGTTTGTACAATATATGATATAACCAGGACCACAAAAACTACAACTAATTGTGCAACTTCAATACCTAGTGCAAATTCTCCTAAAGGTAGTAATTTTGACGTTGGTGAACCTCCTAAAATTGTCTTAAAATAATTCGAGAATCCAAGTCCGTGTATAATCCCGAAAAACAAGGTTACAAAAAAGACCAAATTCACACCGTCATTCTTAGATGTTTTACCCGCTGTAAGGAGGTGAAAAAAGGCTGTTATTAAAATCGTAATCGGAATTAAAAATTCAACAATATTTACTTTTATGGCAATAATTCCATAAACAGAAAGCAATAAAGCTAAGGTGTGTCCTACTGTAAAAACAGAAACCAAAAGCAAAATGCGTTTCCAGTCCTTAAACAAATAAGGAACTGTTAATGCTATTAAAAAAAGAACATGATCGTAAGCATGGATATCTAAAACGTGTTTTAATCCTATTTGAAAATAAATCCAAAATTCTGACATAGGTATACTACTATTAAATGATTAGGGGTTGTAAACTTACGATTTTATTTGAAAAAGTAATTAAGTCCAACTTTAAATCAAGGGATAAAAATAAGTTAAATTTTATGAGAACTTTAAAATTAATAATTTAAAATAAAAATTATCTTTGCAGGATAAAAAAACTATAATTATGTCATTTTCAGATTTATTTGATAGCGAATTCAAACAAAGAAACAAAGGTCACTTTTCAGCTATTGTTCGTGTAGCATTAGCAGACGGAATTGTACATCCTGAGGAAAAGAATTTCTTAGATAAATTAGCTTCACGTTTAGAAATTTCAGAAACTGAGTATGAAGAAATTCTTAACGATCCATTAAAATACCCAATCAACCCACCTTATTTACATGTTCAGCGTTTAGAGCGTTTGTACGATCTAACAAGAATGGTGCATGTTGATCATCATCTTGAAGACCAACAAGAAGTAATGTTAAGAAAATTAGGAATTGCATTAGGATTTACTCCAAGCAACGTAAACCATATCATAGCAAAAGCATTATCATTAGTCGACAAAAAAGTAGACGGTGATACTTTTGTTTATGAAATGCAACACATGCATAAATAATAGAAAAAAGCTCCTTACGGAGCTTTTTTTAATCTTACAACTAAGATATTTTTTATCTACCATTAAGATATTAAGAGTCATTAAACTTAATTATCTAATTTAGATTATTCTGAATAGTAAAAACTCCTGCATTTATTTTTTCTTTTACTTCTGTAAATTCAAATTTGCCGTTAAATCCGCCTTTAAAACTAACTTCTGCATTTTTAACAATATCAAATGCTGTCACAGGATTAGTAAACTCAAAACCGAACTTAGAATTACCTAAATCTGTAACTTTTAAGGTGTACCCTAGTATAGAATATCTTGTTTTTGATGTTACGAATTCAGAACTTACTAAAAGTTCATCTGCAGTTCCTGGTCCAAAATCATAGATTCCATTCAAATCTTTTTGAGAAGAAGGAAAAGAAATATCAATATAAAATTTTTCGTTATTTTTTTCGTCAGAAATTACAAATCGAACTTTTTTCTGTGACTCAAAACTTGCCGTTTGATAAAAATAAATCCCTTTAGTAGGTTTAAAACTCACTCCATCAATAACAATTGTCGAAGTCACCCCTCCTTTATCATCCAAATCTGATGAACATGAAGTTACAAAGCCTGATATCACCAAGAGTAATAGCACAATTTTTCTCATAAATATTTTTTTTCTAAATTATACAAAAAACTCAAATTGTACACTTTTTGATTTTTTGCAGTCGTCGTTTACCTTTTTAAAACTGATACTAATATCAAAATATAAACCCGACAGGTTTTATCCCGAGGTTTCGGGACTGTCGGGTTTGAACTGTAACTAAAAACTAAGACTGAAAACTAAGACTGAAAACTACTCAGCTTCTGCCATAAACTCTTCTGCTTTTTCTACCATATTATAACTTCCGCAGAAAAATGGAACTCTTTGATGTAACTCTGTTGGTTGGATTTCCATAATTCTTCCAAAACCGTCTGTTGCTTTTCCTCCTGCTTGTTCTGCAATAAACGCCATCGGATTACATTCATATAATAAACGTAATTTCCCTTTTGGTGCTTTTGAACTTGTTGGATATAAATAAATTCCGCCTTTAATCATATTTCGATGAAAATCAGAAACCAAACTTCCAATATATCTTGAAGTATATGGCCTGTCTTCTTCTTCGCGCTGACAATATTTAATATAGTTTTTTACGCCTTGCGGAAAATGAACATAATTTCCTTCGTTTACCGAATAGATATTCCCATCCTTTGGAAATTTCATATTAGGATGTGATAAATAAAATGTTCCGATAGCCGGGTTTAATGTAAATCCATTTACGCCATGACCTGTGGTGTAAACCAACATCGTCGAAGTTCCATAAATTACATATCCTGCTGCTACCTGATTAACTCCCGGTTGTAAAAAATCCTCGCTCGTTACCGGAGTTCCAATTGGTGTAATTCTTCTGAAAACTGAAAAAATAGTTCCCACAGAAACATTTACATCAATGTTTGAAGATCCGTCAAGCGGATCCATTAAGATCACATACTTATTATTATGACTGTTGTCGCTCCCCTGAACAGTGATAAAATCGTCGTTTTCTTCTGAAGCAATTCCACAGACAATCTCACGGTTTATTAACGTCTGGATAAATACTTCGTTTGCATATACATCTAATTTTTGCTGGTCTTCGCCCTGAACATTTTGCTCGCCTGCAGCGCCAATGATGTCGACTAAACCAGCTTTGTTAACTTTATAGTTTACGACTTTTGCCGCCAAACGTATAGAGTTGATAATTCGGGAAAGCTCTCCCGACGAATACTGAAATGCTTTTTGGTTCTCAATAATAAACTCTCCTAGTGTTTTATTGCGTTCTTCCATTACTATATCGTTGTAGATTTATTTTTAAGTCACAAATATCGTTTTTTTTGTGAGAATGATTTAAAAATTATTTTGTTAGTTTGCTACTATTGTATATTTGCTAATTAAAGTCAAAAAGTACACACAAAAAACATACTTTTTTAGCTTATAACTAATTAATAATAAGAATATATGAAATTGCTATAGAAGATTGTTGGTGCAAACAAACATCTTAAAAAAGAAAGCAATACTATATAGGATTATAAAAATAAATTGCACATAATATGAATATTAGAAAAGGAAATCCCGAAGACATGAAATCGGTTTTAGGATTAATACAGGAGCTGGCAATATTCGAAAAAGAACCTGATGCCGTTGTAATAACTGAAGAAGATTTAGTTCGCGACGGTTTTGGCGAAAAACCATTGTTTCATGTTTTTGTAGCAGAAATTGAAAACGATAAACAAGAAAAAGAAATCGTTGGAATGGCAGTGTATTATTACCGCTATTCTACCTGGAAAGGAAAAACAATACATCTTGAAGACTTGGTTGTAAAAGAAAAGATGCGTGGTACCGGATTAGGATCTGCACTTTATTCTGAGATTATGAAACAAGGAAAAAGAGACAACGTTAGAAGAATAGACTGGAATGTTCTGGATTGGAATACTCCGGCAGTTAAATTCTATGAGAATTCAGGCGCAAAGATTCTCGAAGAATGGAGAGTTGTGCAAATGGATGAAAGCGGAATTAATACGTTTTTAGAAAAATTATAAAAAATATTTGCCACTCCCGATAGCTATCGGGATATTAAGATTAAAATGATTTTAAAATCTGCGGATAGTTCGCCACGAATTTCACGAATTGGCACGAATTAAATTAGTGAAAATTTAGGGAATTCGTGGCAAAAAAATAAAACAAGATTTCATTCAAACCCCGAATCTGAAATCTAAAACCTGAAATCTAAAATTAAAAATGAGAGTATTTAAATTTGGTGGAGCATCTGTAAAAGATGCCGATGGAATTAAAAACGTATATGACGTTTTACAAAAAGTAGGTTACGAAGATGTGATTTTGGTAGTTTCGGCTATGGGAAAAACTACAAATGCTCTTGAGGTTGTTATCAAGAATTATTTTGATAAATCAGCAGAGTTAAATTCTTCTGTACAAGAAATAAAAAAATATCACAATCAAATCTTATTAGATTTATTTGAAGATGAAAAACATGCCGTTTTTACTGCTGTAAATGCTCAATTTTCAGAGTTAGAATACTTTTTGGCACATAATAAATCTCCTAATTACAATTTTGTTTACGATCAGATTGTGAGTTTTGGAGAATTAATTTCGACTACTATTCTAAGTCATTTCATGAATTTTATGGGAATCCAAACGCAATGGCTGGATGTTCGTAATTTTATTAAAACAAACGCAAATTACAGAGATGCCGAAGTTGACTGGGAAACTACGCAACAACTGATCAGTAAAAATGTAAAACGCAAAATATTAAACATCACTCAGGGATTTTTAGGTGCCGACGAAAACAACTTTACAACAACTCTTGGCCGTGAAGGTTCTGATTATACTGCGGGAATTTTTGCTTATTGCTTAAATGCCGAAAGTGTTACAATCTGGAAAGACGTTCCTGGAGTTATGAATGCCGATCCGCGTTATTTTGAAAATGCTAGTTTGCTAAATCAGATTTCGTATCGTGAAGCAATCGAATTGGCCTTTTATGGTGCAACGGTTATTCACCCAAAAACATTACAGCCGCTACAGAAAAAAGAGATTCCGTTGTATGTAAAATCTTTTATCAATCCATTATTAAAAGGAACTTGTGTTTCTAAAGGTGTTGATTTAGAGCCGCAATATCCTTGTTTTATTGTAAAAAGAAACCAGCTTTTGATTTCGCTTTCATCAATTGATTTCTCTTTTATAATGGAAGAAAATATCAGTGAGATTTTTGCTTTATTCCATGAATTCAAAATCAAAGTAAACTTAATTCAGAATTCTGCTATTAGTTTTTCTGTTTGTGTTGAAGATAAATTTGAAAACTTCAGCGAATTGAATGCAATACTTTCTAAAAAATTCAAAGTAGATTATAGCGAGAATGTAACTTTATACACCATTCGTCACTTTACAGAACAAGCTGCTCAAACGGTTGAAGACAATAAAGAAGTTTTACTAAAACAAGTGAGTAGAGAAACCATGCAAATTGTGACTAAAGAGATTAATTAGTTTTAGACAGGTTATATTATTAAATTCAGCATAAAAAAATAAAGGTCTCACCAAAAAGTGAGACCTTTATTTTTTTAATCAACCAATTCAAAAAAGGTATTTTTATTTTATAATTTTTACAACACCTGATTTTCCGTTGCTGGTTTTTACTTTTACCAATAATACACCATGTTGATTTGATAAATCATCAGAGAACAATGTCACAGTATTATTTGAAACCGTATACATATCCTGCTTTATCAATTTCCCTAATAAATCATAAACCTGAATATTAACCAGAGTTCCGTTTGTATAATCAGGCAGTTCTAATACCACATAATCTTTCATTGGATTAGGATGCGCTTTTACAGAGAATATTTGAGTATCATTCTTAAATTCGTTATCAGAAATCCCAAGATTTGCATTGTTGTCGGTGTAAACAATTCCTCTTCCTACGGTACTCATATAAACCCTACCAAAAGTATTCATATCACCAATTACAAAATTACCATTTCCTGTTCCGCCAAACTCATATGCATCATCATTTACACGAAGCCATGTAATACCCTCATCAATAGAACGAAACACACCGGTAACTCCATTTACTGTTCCCCAAATATATATAGAAGGATATGTTTTTCCAGAAGCTGCTTTACCAATACCTACAGCTGACGCAGCTGTTACATTTGCTGAAGGAACAACAAAAGTCAGACCACCATCAATTGAACGTTTTAAACCGCCGCCACTCATTGCAATCCAGATGTGTCCTGCATTACCCGGAACAGTTCGAATTAATTGTGAACCTCCTGAACCGGCATTACCTGCAGAAGCAAAATTAACCCCTCCATCAGTACTAATCATCATTAATCCTGTTGGCTGATCATAAACATAAAACTTATTATTGGTTACCTGATCAGAAACCGGGATTGCATCCTTAACACTTATACCTTTACAGATTGTCCATGTAGTTCCGTTATCAACAGAACGATATGTACTTGTTGAACCGGCGGGACAATGCAAAATGGTATTACCATCATAAGACAAGGCTGCCCTTCCTTTTTGTCCCATTAAGGCCGCTGTAGTTTTGGCCCATGTTGCACCTTGATTTCCAGAATAATACATGAACTCCCCTAACCTCACAATTTTGTTTGTGTTTCCTGCAGCATACGAAATAGAAGTTGAAGTACCCATAGTCGGAGCATGTTGCGGAGCAAAAACAGTTACATCTGTATGTTTAAATCCGTCAAAATCACCAATTACACTCATTAGCGGACCAGATGGAATACTTATTAAATCTAAAGGAACTGATTCTTCAATACCGATTGCATCAAATTTCCAGGTAGTTTTAACTGCATTAATATCATCACAAGTAAAAAGTCCGTTTCCTGAAACAATACTTGCCTGAGCTGTATTTGCCGGGTTAAATTTAAAATCTGTTGCCCAATGTATTGACTGACCGCTAACCCATGTACAACCATTAGTTTCAAAAGAAAATCCGGAATTACCAACTAAATCTCTCCAATTAGTTCCTCCATCTGTACTTACATAAAAATGATCCCCATATACAGCTGTCCCTCCAGGAGTGGTATATTGAAACGACCATGTGTTTGTCGTTGAAGCGATTAATCGTTGTGGATTTGTCGGATCTACATCAATACCTCCAAACGGCCTTGTAATACCAGCCGGCGTAATGTCTGTAAAAATTCCTGTACTGCTTAATTTTGATATTTTTCCCTGGGTTCCGTTCCATGGTCCTTCAAAGTCAGCATAAGTAATCAATAAAGATCGATTTGAATCTAAAACAGCACGCTGCGGCATATAAGATGTTGTGGCTCCTGAAACAGCAGTCCAACTAATTCCGCCATCAAGACTTTTGTATAGATTAGAGGCTCCAACTTGTGAAACCCCAGCATAAATAGTTTGTGTTTTACCTCCTGAAACAGAAGCCGGATCCAAAACAACAAAACATACCCCATTTGCATTTGAAGTTGTCGTAACTGGAAAACCTGACAACTTATTCCAAGTCAAACCGGCATCAATACTTTGAAAAATACCATTGTTTCTGGTTCCACAATAAATAATATTCGAATTATTTGGATCAACAGCTAAACGTTCCCCATTCGAACGCCCCATACCATTACCGTGTGCTTTAAATTTAGAAGTCACTTCAATTTCGGTAAATGTATTTCCTTTATTTGTGGATTTTAAAATAGCCGTTTTTCCATTATTAAAATAACTGGTTCCAACCAATAAGTAGACCACATTATTATTTTGTGGATCTATTGCCAGTGATTCAACGCCAAAATAACCAACCTGATCTATACTTAGCCAATCCAGCAAAGAGATCCATTTTTTGTTCGCAGCATCCCATCTGTAAGCACCGCCAACATCAGTTCTGGCATATTTTAAATCTGCATCATTTTTACTGGTAATAATTCCAGAGACAAAACCTCCTCCACCTATCTGAACATTCTTCCACACATTTTGTGTTTTTCCTGACAAGGAAGCCAGAAGCAATAAAAAAAGTAAAAAATAGTTTTTCTTCATTTTAGTAATCATTTAAATTATGGTTTAAGTAAATTCTTAGATCAAAAATATTCTCAATTGACTATCAAAAATATTTTATCTTAACTTATGGTTAAATCGACAACAAGTATACATTTTTATTTTTTAAATAAAAAGAACATTCAAAAACGTAACAATTAAAAAATATAATTTATGCATTTATCAAAGCAAAACTTATAATAAAAAAACGGATTACAATAACGAACCCTCCGAAGAAACCAAAAACAAATGGCATAACGATCCAAATAATTGGATTTGGGGAATTTTTATTACAATCTTGAAGATAAAAGACTCTTCCCAAAAAAAAAGAACAAAACAAATGGGATTCACAATTAACTTTGTTAATCCCAATTCTGTTTTCTTTGCAGTAATATTTATACTTATTTTATACATTATATCAACACAGATATAATCATGATAGAAATTTTCAGAGGCTCGTATATTGAAACAATGAATATTAAAAATTTATTAGAAAGCAACGACATTTTAGTTTTTACTGCAAATGAATACATCTCGAGCATTCAGCCATGGTCTGTTTCTGTAGGAGGTAATGATGCTGCAATTCTAAAAGTACAAGAAAAAGACCTGGGGGAAGCTAAAAAATAATAGTAGATTATAAGCATGGAAAATATAGTTTGGATCTATAAAATTGCATTTTTACAGGTAGGTTTAATTCCTACAATACTAATTAAAGAGTATCTTTTTAAGGCTTTACATATTTGTAGAGCCTTTTTTAGTTTTTACCCTTATTCAAATTTCTAATAATTGTCTTAAGATCATCAATTTGTAACTCATATCTTTTTATAATTTTTCTATAAACACTAAGCATTGCAATTTCGGTTAAGCGTTCTGTATTCCTCGCAGATTCCGTTTCGTCTTTCACCAAATCTTCCGGATTTATTTCAAAAACCTTACAAATTTTATTAAAATAAGTTGCCCACGAAGTGCTTTCCCCCCTTTCCATACGTGCGTATGTGGATTGCGATATATGTAAACAGTCAGCAACTTCTTCCTGAGACATATTTTTTGCCTTACGCCATTGTTTTAGTCTATTTCCTATGGTTACATTCATAATTTAACTCTTTTACCGTTATAAACATAAGAAATATTTTACAATTTTATAAATAAAAGAATTAAATAACCGAAAATCGACTTAGACTTACTTGAATTACATTGTAAGTTAATCCCACCAATAATTCAAAAGAGAAAAGCATGTCAACCTTTAGTAAATTAATGATAAATCTTTATTTAATACTTTGTATTCTTTGGATAGGCTTTGGAATTTACGAGATTATAATTTTTGGATTTTCTTCTGGAAAAGATTCTTTTCTTGGCTTTGGTCGAATCATATAGGGATCAATACCCGCATATATTATATATCGCAGATTTTATAAGAAAAAGAAAAACTGAATTACCCGAATTCCGACTTAAAATAACCGATTTTTGCATAAGGATAACTTCACGTAGCTTACAACTTTGTTTAACTAGCTAAATTATAATTCTATGAAAAATTTAATTATTTACTATTTCCAAATTTTATTACCACTATCTTTATTATGTTTCTTTGCAAAGCAAAATGATTCTGTGATGTTTGCTGTATTACTGATATCTTATTACATCTATAGAATATTCACTGATTATTACAGACTACAAAAAAAAATGTCATACAGAAAAATGATTTCTTGTTCTTTATAATTCCTTTATGGAATATCAAATATTTTAAGGAATTATACTTTGAGAACTAACGGCATTTTATACAATAAATAAACCATGAATAAAAATAACCTTTTTATACTTGTTACCAAAATAAGTATAGCCCTCGTGCTGTATTATATATTTATAGCCAGAAATTTATTTGACATGATAACACCTACAATAGTTCTAATTACTATAGGTTGTATTTATTATAATAAACAAAATAAAGAAAATCAGTAGTAGCAATTAGTTATTAGAGCGCTAACACTGAAATTAGTATGATCACTGAAAAAAGCAAACTGTTTGCCTCTTATTTATTTTTTCTATTTGCAATTTCATTATGTCTATTATATCAATTTGATAAAATTGATTTTAATCCGTGGCTTCCAACATTACTATCCATCCTTCTTGTTTTATATAAAAGCTATCTGTTTTGCAAAAAGACAAAATAATTTATTTCAGTAATTCACTCGTCACTTTACAGAACAAGCGGCTCAAACGGTTGAAGAAAACAAAGAAGTTTTACTAAAACAAGTAAGTAGAGAAACAATGCAAATTGTAACTAAAGAGATCAATTAATCTTCTTTAAAAGTTAATTATATTAATTCAATATATTCCTAAAAAGGCTTTACGTGATGGTAAAGCCTTTTTTATTATCTACCTCGCTCTATTATTCTCCGTTTGCTCCAATTCTGATTTCTTGTAATTTATTTTCTTCGAATTCCCAAAACTATACGTTGCAATAAACCTAAAGTAGTTGGTTGTGTAGGTTCTATGATAATATATTTGAGTTTGTCCCACGTTATAATCTCCGGAAACCATAAAGTCATGAAAGATATCATTTGCAGTGAAATTCAGTTTAAAAGCATCTTTAAGAAAATTTCGTTCAATTCCTAAGGTTACTGTCGATCTGCTGTTATCGCTTCCTAAACCATAACTTCTATCTCCCAAATACCACGCAAGTAGTTGAATTTTAAAAAGATTCGGAATTGTGAAGGTATTATTCGAATACAAATATAGTTGTGGTTTTACAGGTCCTAAAGCATACGAATATTTATTGTCGAAAGATTTGGTTAAATTCATACTTACTGTATTAGTAGAAGTCCACCATTTTGCTGTAAATGATTTTGAAACTGAAGCGAAATAGACCTGTTCTTTTTCTCTATTCAAAGATCTTAAAATATAACTATTGGGAGTATCACCTCTCAAAGCTGCTCCTGAAATAGGATCAGTTTTATAAGTAAACCCTATTTTAAAATCAAATTTCCTGTACATAGCACCAACTTCAAATGCATGAACTTTTTCCGGAAGTAAATTAGGATTTCCTTCGATAGTCGTAAACGGATCCTGATAAATAACATACGGATTCAGTGCCTGATATCTTGGTCTAGTAATTCTTGACACATACGAAAAATGAGCTTTCCAATTTTCAGAAAAATTCATATTTAAAAGTAAATTAGGAAAGAGATTTCCATAACTTTTTTCGAATTTTTGAATCCCGTTGGCACTAGTATACAAATTATATTTCGTCCACTCGCCTCTTACGCCAACAGAAAAATCAAACTTCTTGCCAATTGAACTTCCATAATTAAAATAGGCTGCTCCAATACGTTCCTGATATTTAAAATCACTCGAGAGTTCCTCATCAAACTCAAAATTCATATCATCTGCATCTGCAATCAAAAACTCTGTAGCTGATTTTATAGTCGCAAAACTATATTTAGCTCCCGTTTCTAATCTGGTATTTTCTTTAATTTTTTTAGAATAATCAACCTGTGTGGCGATTATATTTATGGTATTGCCAACATTATTCTTAAGATACTTTTGCGTATTAACGTCATCAACTAAACCATTTTCATCAATAAAATCTTTTACAGTTCCGTTATAATTCGAATATTGTGATCCTATAAATAATGACGAGCCTTGTTTATCTGTTATGGCATTATAATTTAAATTCACAAACTGATTTAGCAAAACATCATTTTTATCAATATCAGTGGCATAAAAACTATTTCCTGAATTATTCGTTATCGAATTTCGACTTTCGACAACTCCGCCTAAATCTTCGATATTACCACTATAAGCAAGCGAGATATAATTCTTTTCAGAAAAAGTATACTGCAAACCAAAACCAAAATTAGAATAATTATTAAACTGACGTTTCCAATCTGTGGTCAATTCTGACCTCATAAATTCCTCAGGATTCGGTCGCGTTCTGGTTGTGTATAGCAGCTCTCTACCTTTTCCTAATTGCAAACCATAATTTGTAATAAAAGAAAACTTTCCTTTTGTGTAATTAAAATCGAGTAATGTATTGGTACTAGTTCCAGCAAATTTAGAAACGGTTACTTGCTGAGTAGCTGTTCCCATAACTCCGTTTTCGATATTTTTTTTGGTAATAATATTAATTACTGCTTTTCCCTCGGCATCATATTTTGCCGAAGGATTTGAAATTACTTCAATTCTTGAGATTTGCGAAACTGGAATTGCAGCAAATCGTTCATAATTAATCAATATTCCGTTAAGATAAATTATGGCTTCTCCTTTTCCAAGTACACTAATTTGCCCTTCAGCAACAATTACATTTGGGACTCTGCCTAATAATTCATTTACAGAACTACTTGTCGAAAGCAATGTATTGGCGACATTGACATCGATGTTTCCGTTTGAAGAATACTTCACTAATGATGTTTGTTTTTTAATAACAACCTCATTTAACTCATTATTCTTATTGGCGACTTTATCTGAAATAATTTGTGCCGTTTGTGCATTTGTTCCTGTCGAATACAAAAACAGACTGTAAATAGAAAGGAGAACTGAAACTGGGAATTTCATAAATTTTAGCGATTATAAATTTGACTTTTAAATGACAAAAGTCAATCGAAAATTGCTAAATGAAGTCTCCAAAATGGAAATCAGGAGTACAGATTTATAAATCAATACCCTCTTTAAGACTTATAAAACCTGCAATTGATAGTTTAGTGGCGTTTTTCCGGTATGTTTTTTAAAGGCCGCAAAAAAAGTTGATTTAGAATTAAAACCTACATCATAGCCTATGGATTCTAAAGTAAATTTATCCGTTGATTTTATAATTTTACAAGCTTCGTTTATTCTGAATTCGTTGATAAAACTCGTAAAATTCTTCCCCAAATTACTATTTAAAAACTGAGAAAGTTGATGACTCGAAATGTTTACTTCCTGCGCCAATTCCTGTAAAGTCAAATTAGAGTTTTTATACAGTTCTTTTTGAATCATTACACTTTCTAATTTTTCAGATAAAATCATTGCTTCGTTTGAATCTATCTTTTTTACCGAAGATTTTTGTCCGTTCAATAAAAACAAATCGTCGGTTTTTTTCCGGTATAAAAGAATTGAAATTATTAAATACAGGATAAATGAAAAAACAATAGCTCCACTTATATAAGTTGCCGAAGGCGCTCCGATTATTGCAAGAAAATAAAAAAGGAATAATAAAAAGTTACCAAAAAACAAGGTACTAAACCAAACTTCAGAAGGAGATGATTTATGATTTTTGTCTACGATTTTTTTCAAAACTGCTTTAATCGTAAAACCAGAAAGTACAATACAAATAAACCATTGAAAATAAATAACCCTTATAAAATAATGTCTCCACAATTCCGGATAACCTTCATATGGAAATAAAATCCCAACGGTAACAATCACGATTCCTAAAAGTACTAATGTCACTTTCCAGGATCTTGGCATTATATTGATTTCTTCTACTGCTGATTTAAGAAAATAATACAAACAAGGTCCTATAAAAAAACAAGCTGTAAGCCCAATCTGTAAATACATTTTTGGCAATGCCGAATCAAAATACACAAAAACAGATTTCCCTATTCGTATGCTTAAAGCAAATAAGAGTGCACCCAGAAAATAATTGGTAAGGTATTTTTTCTTGGTGAAGAAAAAGAAATAGACCCCAAGAATAATTCCGTTGAAAACTCCTAAAGCACTAAAAAAGAATAAAAGTTCCTTACTAGTATCCATAATTTAAGTTGGTTATATCCCAACAAAGCTAAAAAAAAGATTGACTTATCATGCGAATAGTATTTCAAAATAACAAACTAACACTTTAATTGATACTATTATCAACCCGCAAAAGGCTTCATTATTTCCCAATTATAAATACTACTTTTGGCTTTTTAGAGTTAAAGTCTTTATGCTTAAAAAATTACTGTTTTTAACGTTGCTTATTTGGTTTTCTGGTCTTCAGGCTCAGGAAACGGAATCATCGTACAAAACCAAAAAAGTAATTGCAACCCGTGACACAATTCATCTGGAAGAATTTAGTATCAATTCGAGTTTTTTTCAGATTCTGAATACTAAAAATGAAGTACTTGATTCGACTTTTTATAAAATAAATTTCCAAAAAGGAACCTTACTTTTCAACGAAAAACTAACTTCGACTTCAGACACTTTAATTGTCAATTACTTAAAATACCCTGATTTTATTACCAAAGAATACAGTCTTTACAAATCAAATCAAATTGTCACCAATGATATTGGTTCTGAAAAATTGTACAAAATAGACAATAGCAGTGCTAAAAAAGTAACTCCGTTTGATGGTTTAAATACTTCCGGAAGCATCACTCGTGGAGTAACTGTAGGAAACAATCAAAATGCGGTTTTGAACTCTAATCTGGATTTGCAAATCACCGGAAAAATCTCTGACAAAGTTAGTTTGAGAGCTTCCCTTCAGGACAGTAATATTCCGTTGCAGGATGGTGGCTACTCACAAAAGCTGGATCAGTTTGATAATATTTTTATGGAACTTTTTAGCGATGACTGGAACATTCGTGCTGGTGATGTTTTCTTAGAGAATCGAAGAACTCAGTTTTTAAGTTTCAACAAAAAAGTACAAGGAATTTCAGCAAGTTTTGATTTTGATACTGATAAAAGTAAAACCAATATTTTCGCATCGGTTTCATTTGCAAAAGGACAATATGCCAAAAGTACTTTTACAGGTCAGGAAGGCAATCAGGGTCCCTATAAACTAAAAGGTCAAAATGGCGAATTATATGTTCTGGTCATTTCAGGTTCTGAGCGTGTTTATGTAAATGGTATTTTGCTAAAACGTGGCGAAAACAACGATTACGTAATAGATTATAATGCGGGCGAAATTACTTTTACTTCGCTTTTTACGATTACATCTGAAATGCGTATCAATATCGAATATCAATATTCGGATCGAAATTACAACCGAATCGTGACCTACGCCGGCGCTACACATGAAAATAAAAACTGGAGTTTTGGTGGCTATCTATATTCGGAAAGTGATATGAAGAATCAGCCTTTGCAACAAAATCTTTCTACAGAGCAGGTTCAGATTTTAAGTCAGGCGGGCGATGATCCAAACTTAATGAAAGCGCCGTCTGCTTATGAAGATACTTATGCCGACAATAAAATTTTGTACAAAAAAATCATAGTAAATTCGGTTGAAGCTTATGAGTATTCGAACGATCCGAGTACTGTTTTATACAATGTAAAATTTAGTCTCGTTGGCAATAATGCCGGAAACTATATCATTCAGAATAATAATTCGGTCGAACGTATTTATCAATATGTTGCGCTTGTTAATGGGGTTTTACAGGGAAATTACGAACCTATTGTACAATTGGTTGCACCTATAAAACTGCAAGTCGCCACTTTTTTAGGAAAATACAATCCTGACGAAAAAACATTAGTTGACTTTGAAGTTGCTATAAGCAACAATGATAAAAACTTATTCTCCCAAATTGATGATGGAGATAATAGTGGGATTGCTTTAAAAACGAATATCAAGAAACGTCTATTTACCAGAAATTGGACTTTGGACGCTTTTGCCAATTACCAATTTGTTCAGGAAGATTTTAGATCTGTCGAACGTTTGTATAATATTGAGTTTAGCCGCGATTGGAATTTGAACGGTACCCTTTTTGGAAATCAAAGTTTGCTGGTTACAGGTTTAAATTTTGATTTATTTGCTAAAAAACAAACTTCAAACATTGGTTTATTCACTTATCAATTTGAGAAATTAGATTATTCAGAAAGTTATTCGGGAGCGAGACATACTACAACGGCGCTTTTTAAACTGAAGCAATGGACGATTGAAAATCAGGGAAGTTTTTTAAATTCGGATGCTACGGCTTCGACTTCAAAATTCATCAGAAATCAAACCAGAACTAAATATCATTTCGGAAAAAACTGGGTTGGTGCAAGTCTGCAAATTGAGGACAATCAGCAAAAGGATAAAGTAACAAATCAATTTTCGGCCCTGAGCCAAAGGTTTTCAGAATATGGCGCTTTTGTTGGTCGTGGCGACAGCACCAAAGTTTTTGTAGAAATAGGTTATTTACAACGCCGAAATGATAGTTTGCAAAATGGTTTATTACAACATGTGAACAATTCGCAAACCTATTATTTAAAGTCAAAACTGATTCAGAATAAAAAAACAGATTTAGCGGTCTATGCAAGTTATCGAAACTTAGATTTTACAGATGCCTCCCGAAAAAACGAGCCTTCTTTAAATTCGAGAATACTTTACAACGATCGCTTTTTTAATCAATTGATGCAAATTGGTACGGCTTACGAAACCAGTTCCGGAACTATAGCGCAACAGGAATTTACGTATATCGAGGTTCAAACCGGACAGGGAGTTTATACCTGGAATGATTATAATGGTGACGGAATTCAACAATTGGAAGAATTTGAAATCGCCGCTTTCCCAGATCAGGCAAGATATATCAGAATCTTTCTGCCGAATCAGATTTATATTAAAACCAATCAAAACAAATTTTCACAATCTGTTGCTTTGAATCCAATGCAATGGCAAAACGAAAAAGGTTTCAAAAAACTGCTTTCTTATTTTTACAATCAGACTTCATTTATTATGGATCGAAAAGTAAAAAGCCAGGGCGAACGCTTAGAATTGAATCCGTTTAATTCATCCGAAGAGAATATTTTGGGATTAAATTCAAGTTTTAGAAACAGCTTATATTACAATCGCGGAAAACAAAAAAACTCTGTAACGTATACTTATCTTATTAATAAAGGGAAAAATTTACTTTCTATCGGTTCTCAAAATGTCAAAAACAGTTCACATCAATTACAATATACCCATTTGTATCAAAAAAGCTGGTTGTTTAATTTCTTTACCAAAACGATTGAAACGAACTTAGTTTCTGAAGATTTTGTCGAAAAAAACTATGATTTAAAAGGTTATCAAATGGCTCCAAAAATTAGTTATCTGTTTTCTAAAAATACGAGTTTAGATTTCTTTTATGAGTTTCAGAATAAAGAAAACAAAATAGGAAATTTTGAAACACTTGTTCAAAACAGACTCGGAACTTCTTTTTCATTTGCCGGTGAAAAAAAGGTAACCTTAAATGGGGAGTTTTCTTTTTATCAAAATAAATTCAATGGCAATGAATTTTCGTCTGTAGGGTTTCAGATGTTGGAAGGACTTCAGGCAGGACAAAATTTAGTATGGAAGCTTCTATTACAGAAAAATATAACACAATTCCTGGATGTTAACCTGAATTATCAGGGGCGAAAAAGTGAAACTGGTTCTATTGTACATACAGGAAGCATTCAATTGCGTGCATATTTTTAGTGGTTAACGAAAAACATTACAATAAATTGATTAATTTTAATTGAAATTTTAACTTTTAGCCTTATGAAAAAATTATTATTACTCTGTTTTCTAGTTGTTTTCTCCTCTAATTTCTATGCTCAGGAAACTGCTAAAACTACTAAGAGCAAAACGGAAGCTTCTACTAAAAAAGCAAAAGCAAGTGCAGACAAAGCAACTTCGGATGCAAAAAAAGCAACTGCAAAATCTAAAAAAGCAGCTGACGATGCTACTGCATCAGCAAAAAAGGAAACTGCTAAATCAAAAAAAGCAACTAGTGATGCTGCCAGCGACGCTTCTGCGAAAGCAAAAAAAGAATCAACTAAAGCGAAAAAAGCTAGTGCCGATGCAACTGACGTTTCTGCGAAAGCAAAAAAAGAAACCGATAAAACAAAAAGCGATGCTGACAAAGCTGCAAAAAAAGCAACTGCAAAATCTGAAAGCGCAAAAAATGATGTAACTAAAACAGCAGCAAAAGCAGATGCAGCCAGCAAAACAGCAAAAAAAGACGTGACATCCAGTAAAACTGCGGCTTCTAAAACAATAAAAGAAACCAATGAAAAAGCTCCAAAAGTAGCTGATAAAGTTACCGGAGAATACAATGGAAAAAAAGTTTACACAGGACCAAAGGGTGGTAGATACTATATTAACTCCAATGGGAACAAAACTTATATTCAGGATAAATAATAATTTCACATCTATACAGCAAGGAACTATCTTAAGGTAGTTCCTTTTTTTTTGCAAAAAACTTATTTATAGCAAATTGGTCGTTAACATACAAATAACCTTACACTATAAATTTTACTGTTTTTAAACTTTTTTATCTTAAAATGCCTTCTAAACCAGTATCTAGAGTTAATAATTTAGTAATACGCCTGAAATATCATAGAAAACATATTTCTTTATCTTCGTTTTTAAAAAGCGTTAAACTATGAGCATTGACTATTCTGCGAACAAAACAATTTTAGTTGCTCCATTAAACTGGGGATTAGGCCATGCGGCAAGATGTATCCCAATTATTAAAGCGCTTCAAGAAAACAATTATATTCCAATAATCGCCTCTGATGGAGTTGCATTGGCTTTACTACGTAAAGAATTTCCTTATGTACAAACTCTCGAATTACCATCTTATCATATTGAATATGCTAAAAATGGGAAAAACTTTAAATGGAAGCTGATTAAGAATTTACCCAAAATGATCGTCGCTATTCTTGATGAGAAAAAAATGGTGAATGGCTGGATAAAAAAACACGGAATTGACGGTATTATATCTGATAACCGTTTAGGCGTTTTCAGCAAAAAAGTGCCTTCTGTATTTATGACGCATCAACTGAATGTGATGACGGGAAATACGACTTGGTTTACGAGTAAATGCCATCAACATGTTATAAAAAAATATTCTGAATGCTGGGTTCCAGACACTAATGAGAAGGTGAACTTGACTGGTGAATTAGGTCATCTTAAAACAAATGATCTTAACTTAAAGTATATTGGTCCGTTGAGCAGAATGCGCAAAAAGGATATCCCGAAAGCCTATGATTTAATGATTATTTTATCAGGACCGGAACCTCAGCGTACTTTTCTAGACGAGAAACTACAAAAAGAAATTGTTAATTACCAAGGTAAAGTGGTATTTGTACAAGGTATTGTAGAGAAAACACAAAACAAATGGCAAGCCGGAAACGTTACTTATTACAATTTCATGAACTCAAAACAATTGGAACAAACGTTTAATGAAAGTGAATTTGTTTTATGCCGTTCGGGTTACACGACCGTTATGGATTTGGCAAAATTGGGCAAGAAAGCCTTTTTTATTCCAACTCCGGGACAATATGAACAAGAATATCTGGCGATAAAACTTCAGGAAGAGAACTTGGTACCGTATGCAATGCAAGACGACTTTACCATTGAAGATCTTTCAAAAGTAAAGTCGTTTAAAGGTTTAACCCAATTTAATGAAGACATTGATTGGGATAAGTTATTTTCTATATTCGAAGACTAGAGACGCACACCAATACTTCTTTTTTGCCACTAATTTCGCGAATTTGCACTAATTAATTCGTGCGGATTAGTGAAATTCGTGGTGAACTCGCACCGATTTTAAAATCATTTAATTTAGAAATTAAACTGAGCTTGCAATCTCAATAAATTTCCTTGTTGTCTATTGATTGGTAGTGCGCTGTCTTCGAAAGTACGGTCGGCAATCACATATTCTGCTGTAAGTTCGAAGGCTTTGATTGGCTGCCATTCTATACCAATTTCGTAGTCTCTAACAACATAACTTCGGGCATCTTTTTCATATTTTTTCCCTCCGTCATAATATTGAAACTTTGCAAAAGGGTATATATGTTGTTTTTTGAAGTCTAATTTATAATTAAATAATACGTAACCACCATTTAAATCTGTTTCGTCAACGGTGTTGGTAAGTGTATTGTATCGAGGTCCTCTTCCGATATTATATTCTGTTTGGATTCCGAAGGGTCTTGGATACAAGACAAATGTTGCCCCTACTCGTTGGTCCTTTACATATTGCGGATCGTTTACTTTTACTCCTGGTGAAATTTCTCCTGTAAAAGCCCATTTTCCGGTGTAAGCCTGGATTCCCGGTTCGATAATCTGACTTCCTATTACAAAAGGATACGTTACTCTGGCAACCACATTAAGATCTCTGTTTCCGTCTAGTTTATTAGCAATTTGTCCGTTGTAAACTCCAAAAGCAAAAACTCCATAATCTCCAGAACCTTTGAAGCCGTCTTTTACCAACATCTCAAAACGTTCTCTAATTTTGGCTGGTGCCCAATAAAAGAACATTCCCAAATCGCGTTCGTTTAATATTGCACTATTCATCGCATCATTTCTGTCTAAGGCCAAACGCTGCGAGCTCGATTGCATGTTTTCGAAACCATATGGAATCTTACTTTGTCCAACACGAACACGATATTCTCTTTTTTTATCGAAAGAAAGATCAAAATAAAGATCTCGAATCTGAACGAAATTTTGGATTCCCGTAACCGGTGAACTGGCAAAATCAGGTTGAAAATAGAAAAATACATTTGGATGAACCTGTCCTGAAAACACCAAACGGGCACGTCTTATAAAAAGTCCGTTGTTTGCTTTTGCATCCGGAGCTGTAGAAGTTGTTCCCCATGATTTATCACATTGCTCGCAAGAAACTTTATCATTTGTAGAAAGTAAACCATTGTATCTTATTTGGGCATAACCTCGCAATGAGATTCTATCGTACCAATGTTCGGCAGTACCTGCCCCTGATTGTGTGTCTGGAAGTTTTGCTTTGTTTATGGAATCCAGAAGACGAACGACTTCTTTTTTCACATCTTGTTTACTTAGTTCTTGCGCATTTGCTACACAAGTAATTAGCAATAAAATTGCAATTATTTTCTTTTTTATCATTTTGCTCTAATGCGCTTAAATTCAAGGTGCAAAGATGTGTCACCTATGTTAAGAAATCATTAACAAGATGTTACTATAATAAAAATTTATTGTTACGAGATGACAGTCAATATTACATTAAGGTTAAAATCCCCGTGTTTCTGCACCTCGACAGAAAATAGCTTACAATTATTTAACCTCGGCTTTTATTGCTTTTATTGCTTTTTCGAGCGTAAAAGAGAATTCTGAACCTATTCCGAATTCACTTTCTACATAAACTTTCTCTTTATGAGCTTCAATAATATGTTTTACGATTGCCAAGCCAAGACCGGAACCTCCTTCTGAACGGGTTCCGCTTTTATCAACTCTGTAGAAACGCTCAAAAAGTCTTGGAATGTTTTGTTTTTCAACTCCTTCTCCGTTATCACTAATACGAATCAGGACTTTTTTCTTGGTTAAATTTACAACCCCAACTTCAGTCAAACCACCATCTTTACCATATTTAATAGAATTCACAATCAGGTTTTCAAGCACTTGCTGAATTCTGTCCTGATCACCACGAACAACTACAGATTGAACATTCTTGCTTTCAAAGGCTAATTTGATTTTCTTTTTATCAGCTTTCATTTCTAATAAATCAAAAACATTCTGGATAAGCTCAACAATATTAAAATCAGTAAAATTTAAATCCAAATCTCCCGATTCTAATTTAGTAATCATATCAAGATCTTCGACTATATAGATAAGACGCTCTACTCCTTTTTCGGCACGTTTTAAATATTTCTTTCTAATGTTCTTATCGTCCATTGCTCCATCAAGCAAAGTCGAAACATAACCCTGAACAGTAAACAAAGGTGTTTTTAGTTCGTGCGAAACGTTTCCTAAAAACTCTCTGCGGTATTGTTCACGAATTTCCAGCATCTCGATCTCCAGTTTTTTATCTGTCGCAAACTTCTTTACTTCGCGTGAAAGCGTTTCCATATCAGTGGTTATAGGCTGATTGATAAGTGTGGTCGATTCCAGCAACGAAACCTCATCGTATATTTTCTTAACTCTTCTGTAAATAAAACGTTCTACACGATATTGTAAAACCAGAAAAGCAAATACATAAATTGAGATAATAAAAATTATTCCGAATGCAACCTGATGCTTTAGTTGATTTTTATAAAATAAAGACATTAACATCAATACAAACGCTGTTGCAAAAAGACTTATATATAATGCCGATTTGACAGCAAATTTGTATGTTTTTTTAAAATTAATTTTCATTGATAGTATTAAACCATTAAGAGATTAAGAAAAATTAAGTTTCTCTTTGAGTTAATGAAATTCTCCTAAATTAACATTTGAACTCAAACAAAGTTAACTCAAAAACCATATAAGAAATTAAAGTTCATACGATCTCTAACCCCTTATATGGTTTATTTTTTATGTAATTCAAATCCGTTTAAATCTTCAGCAAAATCACTTAATGCCTTAGTAACTTAAAAAAATTAAACTTCAAATTTATAACCAACTCCTTTTATTGTTTTAAAAAGGTCTTCTCCTATTTTTTCACGTAGTTTTCTAATGTGAACATCAATTGTTCTTCCGCCAACTACAACTTCATTGCCCCAAACTTTATCCAGGATTTCGTCTCTTTTGAAAACTTTCCCCGGTTTAGAAGCTAATAAGTAAAATAATTCGAATTCTTTTCTTGGTAAAGCAATTTCTACATTGCCTTTTATGATCTTATATTCTTCTCGATTAATCTCGATTCCGCCAACGTTTAAGGTGTCGCTGACTACTTCTTGTTCTTTTAACCTTCTTAACAAAGCCTTTACTTTGCTTACCAATAATTTTGGTTTTATTGGCTTGGTGATATAGTCATCTGCACCTGCATCAAAACCAGCTACTTGTGAGTAATCTTCACTTCTCGCTGTTAGGAATGTTATGATAACATTATTTAATTCAGGAATTTTTCTAATGTGTTCGCAAGCTTCCATTCCATCCATTTCTGCCATCATTACATCCATAATAATTAAGTCTGGCAATTCTTTCTGAGCCTTTGCAATGGCCTCTTTTCCGTTAGAAGCTGTTACAATCTGGTAGCCTTCCTGAGCAAGGTTATAGCCAACGATTTCTAAGATATCTGGTTCATCGTCAACTAATAAAATCTTGGTTTGTGTTTTTTTCATAAATAGCAAAAATTGAGATTCTTACATCAAATTTTCTTTATTATACATTCGATGATTTTCATTTGAGATGGTAAATATACTAATAAAACAACGGTCAAAAATTGCAGTTAACCGTAATTTAATCTGGTAACAATTTGATAATCTACAAGACACGAAAACATAACGAGTACCTAACATGAACTTTACACAGCGTTTCTTTCTTTGCACAAAAATAAATTAAACACAACACTGAAATGAAATTCAATTTAAAATTTCTATTTATTGCATTATTCATCTGTACGATTTCGGTCGCACAAAACAAAGGTACGATTTCTGGCTTATTAACTGACAAAGAAATGAACAATCAAGCGTTACCTTTTGCAAATGTTTTAATTAAAGGTACAAACATTAGCGCAAACACTGACATCGACGGAAAATATTCGTTGACTGTAAATCCAGGAAGCTATACTATTATTTTTAGTTTCGTTGGATATGAATCTGTAGAAAAACCCGTAACTATTAAAGCAAACGAAACTGTTACTGTTAATCAGGTGCTTTCGTCCGGAGGTTATACTCTTAAAGATGTTGTTGTAAAATCGACAGCAAATAAAGAAAAAGAAACTGCATTATTACTAGACCAAAAAAATGCTGTTGTTATCAAACAAAGTATTGGTGCACAGGAAATGGCTAGAAAAGGTGTTAATGATGTTGAGGAAGGTTTGACAAAAATTACCGGAATCACAAAAGTAGATTCCCGTGGAATATTTGTACGTGGACTGGAAGACCGATATAATAATTTATTGATTAATGATTTGGCTGCACCAACAAACAGCCCATTCACTAAAATTGTTGCTTTGGATTTGTTTCCAACGAATGTTGTTGGAGTAATTGATGTGTACAAAACATTTAATCCAAATATATATGGTGATTTTGCCGGAGGTACTTTCAATATTCAAACTTCAAAGCCAACAAAAAGCATTACGAAAATAAGCGTTGGAGCAGGTTACACAACCGGAAACAGCTTTAAAGATTTCTTATTATCAAATGATGCAGATACTGCAACAGGTTTTTTAGGTTTTAATGGTAAAGACAGAGAATTACCAAGTTTTCTTGGCAATCAGGCAACGAGACAAACTTACACAACTGACCAGGCTTTAAACTCAGTAAGTAACGATAAAGGTTTTAATGTAAATGAAACTAAAAGTCCTTTAAATACAAGTATCAACCTTTTGCATGCAGAGAAATTCGATTTGAGTAATAATCAAGCTTTCTCGTACCTGCTTTCTATAAATTACGACAATAATTTTTCAATAAGAGAAGGAGTTGACAGAACTATCGATTTACAGTCTTCCGGATCTAAATATGTAAACAATTTTATCACTACTGATTATCGTTTCAAAACCACAAATTCAGCATTAGTTGGTTTAAACTACAGCAATGACAGACTTAAGTTATCGTTCAACACATTATACATCAGAACTAACTTAAACTCTATAAAAGATCAGTACGGGCCATCAGGAGGAACAGCTGCTGAAAATGGATTTATCCGTACCAATCAATTAGACAAAAGTGATTATTTGAATGCCCAATTATTAGGTGAATACGCAATAAGCAAAGACAAAAACCAAACTATTAAAGCGGGAGCCTCATTTGCTACTACAAAATATGAGCAGCCAGATAGAAAGTATTTCTCTGGTCTTAAAACAGGCGATGATATAATAAGCACTTCTTATGGAGCAAATAATTTCCTGCGCCAATATTTAACTGTCGATGGTAATTCTTTTTATTCAGCATTAGTAGAGTATAATTTGAAATTCGGGAAAAATGACAAACAAAACAAATTAACCGTTGGATATAATGGCAGCGGATCTAAGATGGAATCTTCATACCGTTTTGTTTCAAGTACCGGTAATGAGGGGTTTACTTCAAGCATAAATAATATAGATACTCAAATAACTAACGACATTTCAGCGAATAAAATGACTTTTAGCGAAAACTCTAATGCAACTTACAAAGTTAAACTTGACGAAATGGCTAATGCAGGGTATACTAATTTGTTTTTAAAATTTGGAGAGAAACTTGAAGTAAACGCAGGAGTTCGTTTTGAAAGCACTCTTAAGGAAACTCATTACAGAACACTAGGTTCTTTTGATTCTCCATTCAGAGTATTAAAATATGATAATGCCTATTTTTTACCATCAGTAAATCTTAAGTATTTGCTGACTGACAAAGCTAACATTCGTTTTGCAGCAAGCAAAACATACACCAAACCAGTTATCATGGAGGCTTTCCCTATATCTTTCATCAATGCTGACGGAACTTCAACTCAAGGAAATTCAATTTTGAAAAACAGCGACAATTACAATGCTGACTTAAAATATGAGCTGTTCCCAACGAGTAAAGAAATGATTGCTGTTGGAATATTTGGAAAACACCTTATCAATCCAATTGAAAAAACTTTCATCTCAAACGCAACAACAGGAACAGTTACTACTTTTCTAAATTCTGAAAGTGCTAACATATATGGAGTAGAAGCTGAATTACTTGTTGGTTTAGAAAGAATCAGCGAAAACTTAGATAATTTTTCATGGGGATTAAATGCTACTTTGATGTCATCAAAAGTTACTGTAAGCCCAACTTTTGAATCTATCGATGAGGACGGGATAATTACCGTAAAACCTTCTATTGAAACACATCAATCAAGATCACTGCAGGGAGCATCAAACTGGTTAGTAAATTCAGATTTAAAATATGAATTTAATTTAGGAAAAGACATGCCAAATACTATGTCTCTTGTTTATGGTGTTTTTGGAAAAAGAATATATGCTGTAGGAACCAATGGACAAGACAATATCTATGAGTTGCCTGTACAACAATTGGATTTTGTATGGGGAAGCAAACTTTCTGATCACTTTGATGTAAAATTCACTGCCGATAACATTTTGAATTCATGGAGAAAACGTGAATTTGGAAACGAAGGAACTATAAAAGTAGATGAATCCTCTTTACTAGCAAACAGCTATAAAAAAGGAGTTGGTTTCTCTTTAAAACTAGGATATACTTTTTAGTACCCATTCAAATAAATATAAAAATGAAAGCTCCAGATATCTGGAGCTTTTTTTATTTATAAATCCTTGAAAAAAACTCATAGCGTTTTTCTGATATTTAAATGTCTTTTAGGTAACTGTAATGTAATACCTATATAACATGTTGTCAAAATTATCCTGCTAATTTTATCTGGAATTTTAAACAACAACTTATGAAAAATGTAAAATTACTATTTATGATGTCTCTGCTTTTTTTGGCAGAAATTGGATTTTCTCAAAATTATGTTACCTACAGCCCAATGTCAAAAACAATTGATGTTAATTCAGGAGTAGAAGGAACCGTTGATATATTGGTCAATTGCTATGGAAGCACCAGCGATCCTGTATTTCTTAATGCATTGCAATCATGTGCTAATAATGACGGTATTCTTTCAACAAGCTACACAAATGGGAGTATATTAACACCTGGGCAAAATACTATTATAAGATACAAGTTTAAAAAAACAGTGACAAGTAATACTCAGATTGCTTATAAATTTTCTACCAATGGCAGCTGTTTTCAAGAAGAATCTAAAATGATTAAAATTACTGTTAACTACAAACCTTCAGCTCCAATCAGTAATAATACCATTTCAGGAAATCAAACCGTTTATGAAGGACAACCTACGAATACAATAACCGGGACTACTCCGTCTGGTGGTAGCGGAAATTTTACTTATTCATGGCAGGAAAAACTTGTAGGCGGTTCATGGACTGTTATATCAGGTGCTAACGGTATTAATTATTCACCAGGTATTCCTGCTGCAACAAAATCATATCGACGAAATGTTTCATCAGCAGGTTTAACAAGCACAAGTAATGAAGTAACGATTACAGCTATTCCTGCACCTCTGATAGAAAACAATACCATCACCATAGATGGGACATGGATTTATGGCAATCCTTTACTTACAGGAGGTTTAGGTCAAAATTCTTATAGCTATATTTGGTTTGTAATTGATGAAGATGGAGAGTCGAGAGATTTAACTGAAATTACAACTGCAACTGCAACTCTCTTAACACCTGTTTTCGATAATTATAGAAGATCATCTCATAATTTTAAGCTAGGAAGGATAGTATATTCAGGAAATCAGCGTTCATTTAGTAATTATGTCGATATACCACATATTGCTGATATACAAAACAATATTATTTCAAATAATGGCTACTATGTAACGGGAAGCGTTCCTACTGGAGGAATTGGGGATTATACATATTCTTGGGCACTTCTTGCTACAAGTACTTATATAGAATTGGACGAAACTACTAAAGACCTAGATTTAACTTCTCATCCCAATTTTTTTGATGGTTCACTATTAATTAGAATAGTAACAGCTGGAATATCTTCGACTAGTAATAAATTAGCTCTTAATGCCATTACAGCTAAAGCTTTGAATAAAGAAAATATGGTAACATCTGCTGTTTATCCAAACCCTACATCGGGCTCTATAAATTTCACTACTGGCTTTTCCAGTAATAAAGAAATAGAAATAATTGTTTATTCAGAAGAATTAAGGAAAACTCAATCAATTTTTAAAGGTATTGCTACACCAAATCAAATTGTACAATGTAATATCCCAGCGAATTACCCAAAAGGAATATACTATTATAAAATTGTATCTGAAAACAAAGAAATTAAAACAGGAAAAATTATATTTCAATAAGCTATAAAATATTCTGTATTAAAAATCAAAGCTCCGAATAACATTCGGGGCTTTTTTTATTTATTGACTATCGTAGAAAACCTCTTAACATTCTCTTCACATTTTAGTTGTTTTTTGGTAACTGTAATGTAATATTCAGATAACACCCTAAAAGTATTTACATTCTACTTTTGACAAAAATAAAAACACATAATAACACAACTATGAAAACTAAACTTTTTGCTTTAGCACTTGCTACAGGATTATTTTTAAATTCTTGCTCAAGTAGTGATGATCCAACTCCTGCACCTACACCTGCAACAGGCGAAATCACTGGTCCAATCACTGCAAACAAAACTTATGCTTATGGTAACTACACTTTGAAAGGTATTGTAAAAATCAATGCTGGTGTAACTGTAACTTTTGAAGCAGGATCAACAATTACTATCGATAAAGCTACTGGAGACAACGCATTAGTTGTTTTAAAAGAAGGAAAATTAATTACAAAAGGTACTGCTGACCAACCAGTAGTATTTACAGAAAAATCAAAAGTTCCAGGATCTTGGGGAGGAATCATTATGTATGGTGATGCTCCTGTAAAAGTAGCTGGTGGAGGATCGACTTCAACATCTGAAGACGGAAACAACATCTCTTACGGAGGTACAAATCCTACTCACAACAGTGGTTCATTAGTTTACACAAGAGTGGAATACGCAGGTTCAAAATTAGCTGACGGTGCAAAAGAAAACAATGGTTTTACTTTCTACTCTGTAGGTTCAGGAACAACTTTAGATCACTTAGTATCTTACAAAGGTGCTGATGACGGATACGAATTCTTCGGAGGAACTGTAAGTTTAACAAATTCTATCTCTTATGGTAACTATGATGATTCATTTGACTGGCAAGATGGATGGCAAGGTCAAGCAAATACAAACTGGTATGCTTACCAAGTTGATAAAGGAAACTATGGTATGGAAATTGAAGCTTCTAATAATGACAATGCGTTTTTTCCAAAAGTAACTAATATCACTCTAAAAAGAGCTGCAGGTACGGTTACAGAAGAACAAAAAGAAATTCAATTGGATGCTATTCAATTTAAAAAAGAAGGAAATGGAGACTACAGTAACATCGTAATCGATGGTTACGTTAGTCAAACTACGCCTACAGCATTTAATGGTGGTGTATTACAAATACTAGACAAAGTTACTTACGATCACCAAGTTGCTGGTGGAAAAATCAAATTAAATAACGTAAAAATTACTAACTCTCCTATTACTTTCATTTCAGGACAGGCTACTTTTACATTATCTGCTGCTAGCTTTCTTCCTCTAACAAACTGGTCAACTAGTACTACTGCTACTGGAGCTACATTAATTCCTGGAGCTTGGGCAACAGTTGATGGTGTAAACTTGATCAAATAATTTGAAAATCATATTTCAAACATAAATTGTTAAAAACATCCTAAATTCTTAGGATGTTTTTTTTTGGCGTAGTTTTTGTAATTTTTTTTGTATATTTACTGTAATCAAAATAAAGCGATGGCAAAAAACTACTTTTATATTACATTCTTATTGGCTTTTTTCTTTACTCTAAGTGTTTCAGCACAAGATAGTAAGCAATTACCAAAACCTCAAGAGTCCACAACCATTGAGGGTTTAAGCTTGTACCCTAACCCAGTCTTAAACGGAAAAGTAAATATTTCGTCTAAAAATGATTTAGAAAAAGAGATCATCATTTTTGATGTTCTTGGTAAAAAAGTACTTCAAACACATCTAAGTTCAAGAGAATTAAACGTGGCCGATTTAGTTCCCGGCGTTTATATCATCAAAATAATCGAAGAAAATGCTTCGGCAACCCGAAAGCTAATCATTCGATAAAACACAAAAAAGCTCCAATTTTATTGGAGCTTTTTTTGTATCCAGTCATAGACTTGATAACTAAAAAACGGAGACCGAAAACTATTTAAATAGTCCACAATTATAATATCTTTGCACAAAAAAAGTTTTGATCACAGCCAACGATATATTTACCATTTCGAGTCATAAACAATTTGAAAAAATAGCACTAAAAGTGTTTCGTTTTCAGCATGAGAATAATCAGGTATATAGTGATTTCTGCGATTTCTTAAAAGTCAATCCACAACAGGTAAAATCACTGGAACAGATTCCGTTTTTACCAATTCAGTTTTTCAAGAGTCATAATGTTGTTTCTAACAATGATCCAGCTCAGGTTACTTTTACCAGCAGCGGAACTACAGGCATGATCACAAGCCGACATTTAGTGACCGATGTTTCCTTATATGAGGAAAGTTACCGCAACGGATTTTCTCAATTCTATGGAAACATCGAAGATTACGTTGTTCTAGCCCTTTTGCCGTCCTATCTTGAACGCGATGGATCTTCGCTTATTTATATGGTCGAAGATTTAATAAAACTATCCAATCAACCTGAAAGCGGATTCTATTTACACAATCACGACGACTTAATTAAAAAATTGACTGCTCTTGATGAATCGGGACAAAATGTGATATTAATTGGCGTTACCTATGCGTTATTAGACCTGATTGAAAAACATCAATTCAACCTTCAGAATACCATTATTATGGAAACTGGCGGAATGAAAGGTAAACGTAAAGAAATGATTCGCGAAGAATTACACGAACAGCTTTGCAAAGGTTTTGGCGTTACTGCAATTCACTCAGAATATGGAATGACCGAACTTTTAGCGCAAGCCTATTCTCTGGGCGAAGGCGTTTTCGAATGTCCTTCATGGATGCATATTTTAGTTCGCGATCCTGAAGACGCTCTCACTTACGTGAAAGATGGAAAAACCGGCGGAATCAACGTTATTGATTTAGCCAATATTAATTCATGTTCCTTTATTGCTACGCAGGATTTAGGCAAAAAAAATCCCAACAACTCTTTCGAAGTATTAGGACGTTTTGACAATTCGGATATTCGCGGTTGTAACCTAATGGTTTTGTAAAAGATTAATCGATTATTTGCTGAATCGATTAATCGCAAAACAGTTAAACAAAAAATTAATTTTCTTCGACTACGCCAATATCGTCTATTCCATCTTTCTCATTTAACTCTCTTTCTTTCTCTAATTTATTCTCGAGAAGTTTATGAGTACCATAACAGGCCAAACCTCCTAAAAACACAAAAAATATACTCCATCCAGCATTTTCAAAATTTTCATTTGCAACAGACTCAAAACCCTTAATAAGTCCTAGTACAATCCCAAGAAGAAATCCTCCCAAAATAGTACCACCATAATAAGAAGCTATTCCGAAAAAGAAATAAGTCCACTTATTTTTACCGTATTCAAGAGCCAAATTTGTGAATGCTTTCCAGATCCAATAAATAAATAAAATTCCAATCATAGTTTTTTAGTTTTTACGTAATAAACTTACTAAAATAAAATTAGTATTTGATTTTCAGCAGAATAATTTCGCTACAAAGAAATCCCAACAACTCTTTCGAGGTATTGGGATGTATTTATAATTCTGATATTCGTGGTTACAACCTAATGGTTTTGTAGTAATCTTTCTTAATTAAAATTATCCCGCTTTCGCATTTCAGCCCAATGTAAGAATATACATAATTTAATAACCTACGCTTAATATACAAAAAATACTACATTTATATTTAAAAATTACTTTTAACCTAACATTTTAAATATATAATTATGAAAAAAATTACTTTATTAGTATTTATTCTTTTTAGCTTTAAAAGCTGGTCACAAAATCCAAATTATAGATATCACGAACTACAAGATTTGGGGCCGAATATAGAATGGGCTATTGCAGTTGAATGCACCCAACACTATTCTCCCGTAGGAGTAAGGGAAGTAAATTTAAAACAAAATTTCAAATTAGAAGTTGGAAAAATTTACAAGGCAGATTTAGGTTTGAATTACGGGAACTTTGGTACACGATATTACAAGGTAACTTATGCTGGAGATGCAGGAACTGATAAGGGAGATGAAATTGATACTCCTCCTGATTTTGGTGCACCAATTACCGATTTATGCAACTCTTTATCCAGAAAATATATAAGACCAATTTTACTAGGATCAACATTACAAGAGGCTCAAAACAACTTTTGTTCAAACTTAACTGTTAATACTACCAGAGAAATGGTAAACATTAAAATAGCAAAATCGTTATCTTCAGGTGATATTTGTTTTATGGATTTTGGAAAAGGTGCTAATTACTATTTAATTGATGGAGCAGATGTAGAAAGTGGAGATGCAGATTATGAAGTAGATTCAACAGATAGCAATTCTCTTTTTTCTCTTATTACATTCAATTGCCAAAAACCAGACTTGCAAGCTGTATCAGTTGAGCCAAATATTATTAATGATAATTATTACAGAGGCTCTACAAAAAGTGCTAAATTTAACATCAGGAGTATCGGGACAAATATTCAAAATACCAATACCACAGCCACCCTTTATCTTTCTAAAACCAGAAACTTCCTAAATGGTAATGATATTCAACTGACTACTAAAGTTAGTATTCCTACAGAAGTAAACGGAAACTTTATCTCAAACTTTATCTACACTATTCCAAGCAACGTTAGTAACGACAAATACTATTTAACACTTAAAGTAACAAACAGCGAAGATTTTAATGCCTATAACAACGTAGTCTCGTCATCATCTAAAATAACTATTAAAGACGGAACTCCGCCAACAAATCCCACGAACCCAACAAATCCAACAAACCCAACAGGCAAACCAGATTTAATTATCGACCCTAATAATACAATTGTGTTCAGTGATTGCTTTGATTGTCCTGCAGCATTGAGCGATTTACAAGGAAAAAGGCACAGGATAAGTAACCAAAGCGGAATGTTAAGAATATCTTTGGTATCTGCTAAAAACACAGGAAACGGTATTTCTTCACCAACAAACGTTAGGTTTTATTTATCATCTAACACTACATTAGATACAGCAGATTTAAAATCAAATGGAGCTGCCGTATCAATAAATGCAATAAATCCCGGAGAATCTTCTATAATTTCAGGTTCTACAATATTTTCTTCTGATTTTAGCAATAGTGGTACTTTATTTCTTAACAACTGGAATATTCTTATGGTTGTCGATGACTCAAAAACAAACACAGAATTAAACGAAAACAACAATGTAACAGTTATTCCTGTAACTTTTTATAATCCTTTTGCAAAAACTGCCATAGTAGAAACTAATGAACCTGTAGAACCATATTCTATAAATGTTTATAATTTTGAAGGACAAAAAGTTTTAACAAAAAAAGTTAACTCTAAAGAGGAACAAAACAAAGTATTAGAATCATTAAAAAGTGGCATTTACATTATCAAATCTAAGTACGAAACCCGAAAAGTTATTAAATAAAAACGTTCGCAAAAACGGAAAAGCATCCGCCAAGGCGGATGCTTTTTTATTTAAAAATTTAGTTTTTAAAACTAAACCACTCTAATCACAAAATAATTTTTCTTTCCGCTTTGCAATAATACAAACTGGTTGTTGATTAAATCATTTGCTGTCAATACAAAATCTTCTTTTATTTTTTCTCTGTTTACAGAAATTGAATTTGCTGTTAAAGCTCTTCTTGCTTCTCCGTTTGATTTAAAGAAACCCGTTTTTTCATTTAAAACAGTAACAATATCCAATCCGCTTTCTAAATCAGCTTTTGCGATTTCCGCTTGCGGAACACCATCAAAAACTTCTAAAAAAGTTGCTTCATCCAATTGCTTTAAATCTTCTGAAGTTAAATTTCCAAACAAAATATTCGAAGCCTGAATTGCTTTTTCCAATTCTTCTTTACTGTGAACAAAAATTGTAATTTCTTCAGCCAATTTCTTTTGCAAAACTCTTAAATGTGGAGCCGCTTTGTGCTCTTCGATTAAAGCATCAATAGTTTCTTTATCTAAGAAAGTAAAGATTTTTATATACTTCTCAGCATCAACGTCTGTTGCATTTACCCAAAACTGGTAAAATTTATATACTGAAGTTTTATCAGCATCCAACCAAACGTTTCCTCCTTCAGATTTTCCAAATTTAGATCCGTCTGCTTTTGTAATTAATGGCGTTGTCAAAGCAAAAGCCTTAGCATTTTCTCCTCCCATTCTGCGAACTAATTCTGTACCGGTGGTAATATTTCCCCATTGGTCAGAACCTCCCATTTGCAAAAGGCAGTTATTGTTTTTATATAAATGATAAAAATCATAACCTTGAATTAATTGGTATGTAAATTCAGTAAAAGACATTCCTTCACCTTCTCCACTCAATCTCTTTTTTACAGAGTCTTTCGCCATCATGTAATTCACCGTGATACGTTTTCCAACTTCACGAGCAAAATCAATAAACGAAAACTCCTTCATCCAGTCATAGTTATTTACCATAACCGGAGCATTTGCTTCGCTTGAATTAAAGTCTAAGAAACGTGACAAAACACTTTTGATTCCGGCAACGTTTTTAGCTAAAGTTTCTTCGTTCAACAGATTTCTCTCATCAGATTTTCCAGATGGATCACCAATCATACCGGTTGCACCACCAACCAAAGCAATCGCTTTATGGCCAGTTCTGTTTAGGTGAACCAATAAAATAATCTGAACCATACTACCAATATGTAGTGAATCTGCCGTTGGATCAAAACCAATATAAGCCGTCGTTACTTCTTTCAGCAATTGTTCTTCCGTTCCTGGCATGCTGTCATGATATAACCCGCGCCACTTTAATTCTTCAACTAGATTCTTCATTTTTAAAATAATTTGTGCAAATATAATTAATTCCTTTAGGAGTAAACACTATAAAACACTCCTGTTGCAAAATATTAATTCGTTAATACCCTAATGAATAAGTTCGTATTAAAAATTATTATTATCTATTAAAAATTAAAATAAATCCCAAAAAACAACTACTTTCGGTAAAAAGTAACAAAATAACATGAAAAAACAACTACTATTAACCATTTCCTTTTTATTCTGCCTGACCTTTTCATACGCACAAATATCTTTTCAAAAAGGATATTATATATTAAATAACGGAACCCGAACAGAATGTTTCATAAAAAATCTAGACTGGAAGAACAATCCAACAGATTTTAAATACAAAACACAACTTAATGACGCCGACTATAAAACTGAAACCATTACAAACGTTCAAGAATTTGGAATTGATAATGAAAGCACGTTCAAGAGATTTAAAATAAAAATGGACCGTACAAGCGACGAACCAAATAAGTTATTAACTGATAGAAACCCTGTATTTAAAGAAGAAGTGATTTTTTTAAAAATACTTACAAAAGGTGACGCCACTCTATATAGTTATACGGATCAAAACCTTATTAGATATTTTTATGAAACAAAAACAATCCCTGTAGGACAGCTTATTTATATAAAATATTATCAGTTTGATGGTAATGATGCTCCAACAATACTGGCCGAAAATAATGAATACAAACAACAATTATTTAAAAATGTAAAAACAGAGAAAACAACCGAAAAAGAGATTATAAAACTTAATTATAATAAATCGGATCTTACTAAGTATTTCATAAAATACAATAGCACCAAACCTAATCTGACTGATGAGGAAAAAAAAAACTAAATAAAGGTCTTTTCTTTGTCAAAATAACACCAACTATCAGCTTTGTATCATTATCAACCAATAACCAATATAATCCAAACGAGAACGCACAACTAGACAACAAAATCAACTTCAAAATTGGAGCCGAAGCAGAATACATCCTTCCATACAACAAAAACAAATGGAGTGTCTTTATAAATCCTGCTTACTCAAAATATCAGGATGAGAAAACATACAATGTTCCCAGCGGTTTTATAGCAAATCCGGAAACACCTTATAATGTAAAAGTAAAATATTCTTCAATACAAGTCCCAATTGGTATCAGGCATTATATGTTTATAAACCAAACCTCCAAAATTTTTATAAATGCAGCCTATACATTTGATTTAGGAAGCAAAACAAATATCACTTATACTGATGTCGTAAATGGAAACACAACAAACTACGAAGAGTCTTTTGCCAGCAATCTGGCTTTCGGTCTTGGTTATAACTTCAAAAACAAATTTAGCCTAGAAGCAAGATTAAATACCAAAAAAGAATTAATGCGCAATTACAGATCATATTCTGCACAATATAGCTCCATAGATTTTGTTTTAGGATACACCATTTTCTAATAAATATTACATCAAACATTTGATCATAAAAACAATAAAGCAGCTTCAAAAAGTATATCTTTCAATCTGCTTTATTGTAATTTTTCTACTTTCAATCGTACAGAATTTGCATATAGATAAATCGAAAGTATTATATTTACAAAATGGTATTAGTAACTGGAGGTACAGGTTTAGTTGGCGCGCATTTATTACTTCATTTAATTGAAAATGGAGAAAACGTTCGGGCTATTTACCGAAATCAGAATAATATCCAAAAGACAAAATCAGTTTTTGAGTTGTATAAAAAAACTGATTTATTCGAAAAAATCAATTGGCTTGAAGCCGATATCCTCGATGTTCCTTCTTTGGAAATTGCTTTTATCGATATCGAATATGTTTACCATTGCGCCGCTTTAATTTCATTTGATCCAAAAGATGAAGATGCACTTCGAAAGACTAATATTGAAGGAACCGCCAATATGGTCAACTTTTCTCTAGCCAAAGGAATCAAGAAATTTTGTTTTGTAAGTTCTATTGCTGCTTTGGGAGATTTGGCTTCACATGAAACTTATATTACCGAAGAAACAGATTGGAATCCGGAGAAACCTCACAGCGATTATGCCATTTCTAAATATGGTGCCGAAATGGAAGTTTGGCGTGGTGTTCAGGAAGGTTTAGATATTATAATCATAAATCCGGGAGTGATTTTAGGCCCAATCCCTAAAACAAAAAGCCAAGAACAAGGAAGCGCTGAACTTTACTCAAAGGTAGCAAACGGACTTTCTTTTTATACCCTGGGAAGCACAGGTTTCATAACTGTAGATGATGTTATAAAAATAGCTCATCAATTAATGAAAAGCGATATCAAAAACGAACGTTTTACGTTGATAGCAGACAATATTGTTTTCAGAGATATTCTTAATACAACTGCAGAGGCTTTGAACGTCAAGAAGCCAACTATTCATGCAAAACCAATCTTCATGAATTTTCTTTGGATTGCTGACGGAGTATTTTCGACTTTATTTTTCCAAAAAAGACGTATTACAAAAGCAACCGCAAAAGCGTCTTATTCTAAAAATCTGTATGCTAATCAAAAAATAAAAACCGCTCTGGGAACGGTTTTTTCAGATGTGCATCAATACATAAAAGAAGTTTCAAAATTGTAACACTAATTAGGGTTTTTCAACTTTATCATTCTTTTGATCGAATCAATATTTATTTTATTTGATGGCTTTTTAATAGTGTCTTTCAGAGTTTGTTTCACCTCTTTTTTCTTCTCTTTAGCCGCTTTCTTTTCATCAATTTTCACCAGAGAGTCTGTTGCTCTTTGATTCTTTGCCAATCGTTTCCCAATTTCATCAAACATTTCTTTATAACTGTCATAATCGGCAGCATAATACATATTGTTTTGCGCAAACTGTAAACTATCCACTTTATACTTTTTCAGAATAAACTTAGTCGGATTCGTTTCATTTGAATCTACCGACATTGGATTTTGATATTTAATGGCTTCCAAAAGAGACAAATCATACATAATATCAATCATCTTTCCTTTCTCAATAAGTTTTGCAGGTTGTTTGACCAACTCTTTTTTACAACTTACAGAAAGAAACAAAACCAACATTATTACTATAAAATTCTTCATTTCAGCTTTTTATCTATCAAATAATAATCGTTTTCCGGCGCGAATGTCTTTAATTTTGAAATTATTATAAACCAATTCTCCGTTTACAAAAGTATGCGTTATTCTGGATTTAAAAGTATAATTTTCAAATGGAGACCAACCGCATTTTGCCAGGATATTTTCTGGTTTAACACTCCAGGGTAAACTTGGATTTACGATAACCAAATCAGCAAAATAACCTTCCTTAACAAAACCTCTTTTTTCAATTTTAAAGATTTTAGCAGGATTGTGGCACATTTTCTCTACAATTTTTTCTACTGTAATTTTTCCTTGATGATGCGCTTCAAACATTGCCACAACAGCATGCTGCACAAGTGGACCTCCTGAAGGTGCTTTTAAATACGATTGCATTTTTTCTTCTTTCGTATGTGGCGCATGATCTGTAGCAATTACGTCGATACGTCCGTCATTCAAAGCTTTCCAAAGTTCAGCTCTGTCTTCTTTGGTTTTAACCGCAGGATTCCATTTAATAAAATTTCCCTTTGTTTTATAATCTTCGTCTGTAAACCAAAGGTGGTGTACACAAACCTCAGCAGTAATTTTTTTATCCTCTAATGGAATTTTATTCGTGAACAACTCCATTTCTTTCGCAGTAGAAAGATGGAAAATATGCAAACGAGCTCCTGTTTTTTTCGCCAAAGCCACTGCTTTTGAAGACGAAATATAACAAGCTTCAGTACTACGAATTAAATGATGCGCCGTTACCGGAATATCATCTCCGTATTGCTCCTTGAATACGGCAAGATTATTCTGAATTGTAGTTTCGTCCTCGCAATGAACTGCAATTAACATTGGTGTACTTGAAAATATTCTTTCTAAAGTTGCTTCATTATCTACAAGCATATTTCCTGTTGACGAACCTAAAAAGATTTTGATTCCCGCAACATTCTTTGGGTTTGTTTTTAAAACTTCTTCAAGATTATCATTTGTTGCCCCCATCATAAACGAATAATTCGCAAATGATTTTACAGCCGCAATTTGATATTTATCTTCCAAAATTTCCTGAGTAACCGCATTAGGAACCGTATTTGGCTGTTCGATAAACGAAGTGATTCCGCCTGCAACAGCAGCTCTCGATTCAGATTCGATATCGCCTTTATGAGTTAATCCCGGTTCTCTAAAATGTACCTGATCATCTATTGCACCGGGCATTAAATAATTTCCTTCGGCATCAATAACAATACAATCGGATGTTTTTAAACTAATGCTGTCTGCAACTTCAACAATTAAGTCGTTTTCAATCAAGACATCACCTTCAAAAATAGATCCTTCGTTTACAATTTTGGCATTTTTTATTAAAATCCTATTCATTACTGTGGTATTATAACGTATTGACTAATTTTTTTAATCTAAGTGAAATCACCCCCAGAATTGCTTCCTTAATAATGGCGTTGCTCATTTTTGAAACCCCTTTAGTCCTATCTGTAAAGATAATAGGAACCTCTTTGATTTCAAACTTAGCACAATAGGTTCTGTATTTCATTTCGATTTGAAAGGCATATCCAACAAATTTAATTTTATTGAGATTAATCTTTTCCAATACTTCTCTTTTATAACAAACAAAACCGGCTGTGGCATCATGAATTTTCATTCCCGTTATAAATTTCACATAAACTGATGCAAAATATGACATTAAAACCCGGCTTAAAGGCCAGTTTACCACATTTACACCTGTAACATAACGTGATCCAATAGCTAAATCTGCGCCTCCAAAATGACAGGCGTCATATAATTTTTCAAGATCGTTTGGGTTGTGTGAAAAATCAGCATCCATCTCGAAAATAAAATCATATTTGCGTTCTAATGCCCATTTAAAACCATGAACATAAGCGGTTCCTAAACCAGATTTTTTGGCTCTTTTTTCTAAAAATAATCTTTCAGGAAATTCTTCCTGCAAAGCAATTACCTTACTAGCAGTATGATCAGGCGAATTATCATCTATTATCAAAAGATGAAAAGACTTATGTTGTGACAGTACAGCTCTAACTATACTTTCAATATTTTCAATTTCGTTATAAGTGGGAATTATGACAATACTATCATTCATTTTTCTTGGGTAATTTCACCGCAAAAGTAAACTTTTTATAGCATTTGATTCATAATAAATATATAATAAAAGTATTGATACAAAAAATTACTAATTTTGTGATCGTTATGATTGATCAACTTCACCCCCGAATTCTCGAGAACAAAGACTGGGCAACACTTTTATTTGTGTTGACTTTTGCTGTTGTTGCTATGACTAAATCAGCTTATGAAACTAGATTTAGTGAATTTAGCAAGCTTATTTTCTCCGATAAATACGCAAAAATTTACCGCGACAACAATCATCTAAAAAGTAGCTTTACGGTTGGTTTGTTTTTTGTACAAATTATTTCGTACGCTTTTTTCATTCTGCTTACGTTGCATATATTTTCGCAAAATCCTAAAACAGGAGCTTATGAAATATTAAAAACCGATTGGATTTTGTTTGTTCAGATTGCCACATTTTTACTTTATTTTATTCTGGCAAAGTATTTAATTGAGAAAATTGTAGCAGCTTCTTTCAATATCGACGAATTTATGGAGCTTTTTAACTTACAAAAAGTCACTTATCGAACATATATTGGCATTTTAATCCTTCCTATTAATGCAGTTTTGTTCTATTATGACAATATTCCAAAAACTATACCCCTCGTTATTATTGGTATTTCACTGTGTATTAGCCTGTACTCATATTTTATTTCAATAAAAACGTATCAAAACGTAATAATCGGTAAGTTATTTTATTTTATTTTATATCTTTGCGCTCTTGAAATAGCCCCTTATTATTTTCTCTATTATTGGATTACAAAAGGGAGTGCTTAGAAAATGTTTATAATATGAAAGTGAAAACAATTTTGGTGTCACAGCCTGAACCTAAAGTGGAAAATTCTCCTTACTTTGAGCTCCAACAAAAACACAAAATAAAAATTGATTTCAGACCATTTATTCATGTGGAAGGGGTTAATGCAAAAGAGATCAGATTACAAAAAATCGATCTTAATCATTATACTGCGATCATTTTGACGAGCCGTAATGCGGTTGATCATTTTTTCAGAGTAGCAGATGAAATGCGTTATAAAGTCCCGGAAGGATTGAAATATTTCTGTCAATCAGAAGCAGTAGCATTTTACTTGCAGAAATATGTGGTGTACAGAAAACGTAAAATTTACGTGGGAGCAAAAGACTTTGCTGATTTATCTCCATTGATAAAAAAATACAAAGACGAAAAATTCCTTCTTCCGGCATCTGATCAATTAAATGCAGACGCTCCTGTTACCCTAAACAACTTAAAGGTAGACTGGACTCAAGCTGTGTTTTATAAAACTGTAATGAGCGACTTATCTGATTTAGCAGATGTTTATTATGATGTTTTAGCATTTTTTAGCCCAACTGGAATAAAATCATTGTTTAAAAACTTCCCTGATTTTAAACAAAACGAAACCAGAATTGCTGTTTTTGGAAGCACAACTCAAAAAGAAGCTTTAGACTATGGTTTAAGAATCGACATTCTTGCTCCAACTCCTGAAACTCCTTCTATGACAATGGCTCTGGAAAAATACATTAGCGAAGCAAATAAAGGAAAATAATTCTTTATAGATCACAATATTAAAAATTCCAAATTCCAACTTTCTTGTTGGGATTTGGAATTTTTCTTTTTACAGTATTTTGAGATTTCACCATTAAGAGATTAAGAAAAATTAAGAAGCAATGCTTAATATTCTCTTTGAATATCAATTACAAGACAAAGCTTAACTTTACTTAATATCTTAATAGTAAAAAATCTACGCAAAAACAATTCATTCGAATCTTCATTTTTTCATATATTTTAAAGTTTTATCCTTAAATTTGATTTCTAACTCAAACCAAAAAACTAAAATTAGTTTCAAATTACAACTGTTATGAAAATCAACTCGCTTTTAATCGAAATCGACGGTATCGACAAAGAAATTCTTCGCTATTTAATGGATGATGCCCGAAAACCAATTTTGCAAATTGCCAACAAAATAGGAATTTCAGGAGCAGCAATTCATCAGCGTTTAAAGAAACTGGAACAATCCGGCGTAATTTCAGGATCAAAATTCACCGTAAACCCAAAAGTCCTTGGTTATAATACAATGGCTTTTATTGGAGTTTATCTCGATAAAGCTTCCCGAAACTCAGAAGCCGTAAAAGATTTAAAAAAAATCCCCGAAGTTCTGGAATGTCATTACACCACAGGAAACTGGTCTGTTTTGATTAAAATCATTTGTCGCGACAACGAACATTTAATGCAGCTTTTAAACACTAAAATTCAAGCAATAGAGGGTGTTTCAAGAACTGAGACGTTTATTTCGCTGGATCAGCAGATTGATAGGCAAATTCAATTATAATGAGATAATGTGGCAATTAGATAATTTGATAATTCGTTGCAACCTATAGATGAACAATTATCTACAATCTTAAAACAACAAAACCCGAAGGGTTTCAAAAACCAATCGGGTTTGCTATAAATTATCTAATTGACTAATTTTCTAATTAGCACATTAATTCCTCCTATTTCCAGAATAAATCGAGATATAGTACAACAACGTTGCGATTGAGCCAATTGCAGCTACGACATAAGTTCTTGCAGCCCATTTTAAGGCATCTTTTGCTCCTGCCTGTTCTTCTTGTGTCAGCATGTGTTTATTTTCTAACCAGGCCAACGCTCTGTTACTTGCATCGTATTCTACCGGCAAAGTAATGATTGTAAATAATGTTGTAGCCGCAAAAATGATTATTCCGATTAACAATAATTGCGGAAAAGTTCTAATCATTAATATCCCTGCCAACAAAATCCATTGTACATAATTTGAGGCAACGCTTACAATTGGCACTAATTTAGAACGCATTGTCAACCATTCATAACCTATGGAATGCTGCACAGCGTGACCACATTCGTGCGCTGCAACTGCTGCTGCTGCCGCGTTACGATGATTATAAACTGCTTCACTTAGATTAACGGTTTTATCTGACGGATTATAATGATCTGTTAACTGACCCGGAGTTGAGATAACACGAACATCTGTGATTCCGTTATCTGCTAACATTTTCTCGGCAATTTCAGCACCGCTCATTCCGTTTCGAAGTTGCAGTTTAGAATATAATTCGAACTTACTTTTTAATTTTGAACTCACCAACCAGCTGAATAACATAATTGCTCCAGCAATAATTAAATATCCACTTCCCATTTTATATGATTTTTTGATTGAACTTTAAAGTCACAAAACAAACAGCAATTTACGAACCAATTTCAAAAAATGTCATTTTGGCATTCAGAAGATTTTGTTAATTTAAAAGGTTATTTTTCAGCAGAAAAGTAATTAATTCGGCTACATTTTTGGTTTTATACTTTTGCAGAATATTACGTCGATGAGTTTGTACTGTTAGAAAACTTAAAAACAATTCGTCGGCTATTTCCTGAGTCGATTTGCCTTTTGAAAGCAGCAATGTAATATCTTTTTCTCTGCGGCTCAAGCTCGGAATACGGTCTAAATCATCAGATAATGGCTGGCTGATAATCGTTTTGACCTCATCGCTAAAAACAATTTCACCATCAATTGCTTCATCAATACACCTTTTAAATTCTTCAAACGAAGCGCTTTTAAGAATATAGCCGTTACCGCCATTCTGAATAAACTGCATTACCAAGCTTCTCTCAGATTGGCTGCTCATCCCGATAATGATCATTTTAGGATATTTTTGTTTAATTGTTTTACAAAGATCCACTCCATTTATAACAGGCAGAAAAATATCCATCAAAATTAAATCGACTTTGTTTGTTTCGATATAATCTAAAAGTGTAACTCCCGATTCTAATTTCCCCACTATCTCAACAGCATCAAAATCAGACAATAATCCGGAAATTCCGGAAATCACAATGGGATGATCGTCTACAATTACGGTTTTATAAATCTTACTCATTTCAAATCTCTTTTTTCACTTTTAATTCAATATAAACAGACGTTCCTTTATTTTCGCTACTTTCTATTTCTAATTTCCCATTCAAAAACTCAACACGGTTTTTAATATTTTTCAATCCCATTCCGCTTCTGTTTTCCGAGACATTAAAACCAATTCCGTTATCTTCAACCGTAATAAAAAAAGTTTCTTTATTCTGAGAACACGAAACCAAGATTTGCGATGCTTTTGCATATTTCGAAGCATTATTCAACAGCTCCTGAATAATTCTGTAAATCACAATCTCGTAATTTTTAGGCAAATTAGACTCTTTAATCAAATACTGGAATTCAATAGTCGTTTTTACGTTTGAATTTGCCATGCATAAATCACGCAAAGCATATTCTAAACTCAGTTTAAGCAAACTTTCGGGCATTAAATTCTGTGAAATATTTCTCAGTTCTTTAATTGAATCATCCAATAAAACACCTACTTCTTTAGTGCTTAAAGCATTTTCATTTCCGGCCAGTTTCAAATGAATTTTCAAGCCTGAGAGCATACTGCCAAGTCCGTCGTGTAAATCTCTGGCAATTCTTTTTCTTTCTACTTCTTCTCCTTCGACTAAAGCATTTGAAACCGATAATTTTTGTTGATTTTCAAGCGCTGTTAATTCTTGCTGATGATTGATCTCTTTTTGAACACTCAGCTTCTTCTGATTCTTATTCAATATCCACAGAAATAAAACCGTCAGAAACAAAAGAATCGACAAAACCGCAAGTAAAAGTGAATTCAGACGATTATTATTGACCAATAATGCTGCTTTTTCATTTTCCGATTGAAGCACTGTGATCATCTTCTCATTTTCGGCTTTTTTATATTTCGCTTCAAGCTCTACGATTTCACTTTTAAACTTCGTGTTATTTAAACTGTCATTAATGACATTGTATTTGTTCGAATAAAAATAAGCTTTATCATAATTTTTGGTCACATTATAGACTTTTGACAATTCATTGTAATAATTCTTCTTATCTACAACAAATGGTGTTTTTTCTAAAAGATATTCCAGATTACCTTTGGCTTTATCGTATTTTTTCAATTTGAATAACACTTCATATTCTGCAAATTTTAATCTGTTTAATGCAATCTGGTTTTGATTTCTTTCTGCCGATTTAATTCCTTTCTCAAAACTTACTAAAGCTTCAGGAAACTTATTTTGCTTTGCGTAATATATTCCTTCTGAATAAAAATAAGAGTCATTTAAATTCGATTCCGGGAATTTTTGCAATTTCGAAAATGCTTTATCCAATACTTCTTTTGCATCATAAAAATGCTTCAGTTCTACCAGATTTTCGGCATTAATAATATAGGTTTCCATTTTAGACTCTACGAGTGTAGGCGATCTTTTGGTTGCTTTTTCGATATAATCCTGCGCTTCCTTCAAATATTCACTTGCTTTCTGGCGCTCGTTATTATTCATTAAAATAATTGCAACCGCTTTGTACAAAGCACTTACAAGTTCATAATCCTGACTTTTCTTGGCAATTGGAATGGCTTCATTGACCAATAATTTCATATAGCCTTTTTCATTATTCTTTCGCTGCTGCATAATACCATAATTCTGTAATATAATCGCACGCAGCCTGAATGCCTCTGTATTATTGTACTTTTTAAGTTTAGTATTAGCTTCTAATAATGCTTTTTCGAAACCATCGGCATCACCTTTTTCTAAAAAACTATACGAATTGTAATAAATCGATGCGTCTCTTAAAAAAGGGAATTTAGTTTTTAACCTGTTGGCTTCTTTTAGATATTCTTTTGATTTATTAACGTCCTGAATCATCAAATACAACTTAGACAATCTAAAACTGAAAAGGCTTTTTACACTATCTGAATGTGTATTTTTAGTAATTCCGGCAATGCTGTCTATATAAACTCTATCATCGTCTAATGAAAGGATAACCTGCGAATAAGAAAGGGTCGAAAAAAGTAGAAATAGCAGAAATAGGTAAGTTTTCTTCATGGACTGTGGTTTTTTCAAATTTATTAAAATTAAAAACGTTTGAAAAAAAAATTGTGCTATTTACCTGATATCAGGTAATTAAAAATACACTTTATCAGGTATTGCCATCTCTTTTGTAAGCATCTAATTTTGTTTCAAACGAATATTAATTAATAAAAAAAATATTATGAAATCAATTTTAAGAACTCTTGCTATCGTATTAACTCTTGCTTTTACAGCAGTATCCTGCAGCAGTGACGATGATAACAGCAAACCAGGATCATCAAGAGATGTAAAATATGAGATAACAGGAAATTATACTGGAGAACTTAGCGCAACTTTTTTTGATAAAGGCGGGAATCCGCTAAATGAAGATGTTACCAAACTACCTTGGACTAAAGAAGTTACAGTCGATGCAAGTGTTCAGGGCATAACAATGAGCGCAGGTGGTCATGGTGGCGTAAAAGACCAAACATTAACTGCTAAAATTTATGTTGGTGGACAAGTGGTAAAAGAAACTACTGCAAAAACAAACAATGACGGAATCATTGTTCTAACTCTTGCTCCTTATCTTTTTCCGTGATAATTTATAAAGGTGAAGGTTAAAAAAAGAAAAAGCTTTGTAGATAATACAAAGCTTTTTCTTTTATGATTGTAATTGATTGTTGACGTCTTCAAATCTATCAATCAGTTCATTGATTTTTGATTGCTGTTTTTTAATTTGTTTTGGACGAATATAAAACCAATTAAAGCCCATCCAAAGTAAAGTTATTCCATATGTAAAAACTGCTCCCAAAATCGTCATTCTAACTACATATTCATACATATATAAACCAATCCCGATTCCGAGTAAAATAAAATACAAACTCAGCATTGTCGATTGCATAAATTGTTGTTTTCTTTTGATTTCAATTAGCTTTTGCAAATATTCCTGATTCGTTTGTGTTGTATCAATATCTTTATAAACTGAAGCCAATCTATTATAAAAACCCAAATAAATAACCATTGCCAGAATCGCTAAAACGATTCCGATTTTTGTCGAAATAAATTCAGGCTGATAATAATACCAGATAGAAACAATGAAGGCACAGGTTGCAAAAAGCAAAATATTGGTGATCCATAAATTGTGCAAACCTGCTTTTTTAAATTGCTTTAATCTCACCAATAAATCTTCGATATTGGGCTGACTTACGGTTTGTTTTTTCCATAAATCTTTAAAGTCTATATTGTTATTGTGGTCCATTTTCTTTAAATTTTTGAGTCAATTTTTCTTTTATCCTATGAATCTTCACTCTTGTATTGGCTTCTGAAAGCCCGACTATCTTAGCAATTTCTGCTTGTTTAATGTCTTCGAGTTCCAGCGAAATAATAATACGTTCCGTTTCCGGTAATTCGGCAATACATTTATACAAAAATTGAATTTGTGGCTCCAGCGATTGCTGCTTTTCTTCAATGAGATTAATTGGCAAATCCGATTTAAGAAAACGTTTCTCTTTTTCAATCTGCCGTAAACAATTATTAGACGCGATTCTAAAAATCCAGGTCCCAATGCTTGATTCATTTCTAAAAGTGTCCAGCTTTTGCCAAACAATAACAAAGGTTTCCTGAGCCAGATCCTGTGCAATTGCATAATCGTTTACAAAACCCATACAAAGCCTGAATATTCTATCCCAATACGTTTTATAGATCTCTTCAAATTCCATTCTTAAGATTTAATAAAATTATTCAACTGTCCTAAATACCATTCTGTATCATCGTACATAATAAAGTGTAATCCTTTATTTGCATACTGAAACTTTCCGGTTTTTAAATTTTTATATTGCCCTTCGATAGCAGGTTTTAAATTTATAAAATAAGATTCTAATAATATTAATGATGGACATTTTATAGCTGCAATTTTCTCTCTTAAATCTGTATTAGAAAAATCACAATACATTTCGGCAAATGTTTTTCGATCTGATTTTACACTCCAATCTACTAGCATTTCAGCTTTTGAAGTATCTGCTAAAAGTCTTGGAATCATCTTTTTTTGCATATCAGAAAATTGAGTATCGCTCATTGACGTCATTTGAGTTACCATTGCCGAACAATCATTATTTTCTTTTGATTTAAAAGTTGGATCAGACAAAGCAGCCAGACAAGGAAGCGCATCAACTACAACAATTTTACTAACCAAACCAGGATAATCTGCTGCAATTGCCAATGCTAATCCGCCACCCATACTGTGACCAATTACGATTGGTTTCTGGATTTTATTGTCTTTTATATAATTAGCGATTTCGTTTTCCCAGTTTTTAAAGCTGGCGTTTTCCTGAGGTTTTACTCCGGCAAAACCAGCCATTGTAAGTGTGTAACAGGTATACTCTTTTTCGAAATTGGTTTTGGTTTCTTTCCACACATCTCCAGAAGAAGCAAATCCGGGAATGAATATTATAGCTTGTTTTCCTTTTCCGGTTTTAAGAACCTCAAACGGATATTGTTTTGTTTGTGCAAATACATTTAAACATAATGCTGAAAATAATAAGGCGATAACTAAGATGATATACTTTTTCATTTTTAATAGATTTAAGTTGTTAAATGATTTAATTCGCCTTTTGGATACGAGAGGATTTAAAATGTTACAGATTTTTTGAAAAAAAAATAAAATTCAATTTTTTAAAATTCCAAATTCCAATTCGAGCACGATCAAATTTTGCCACGAATTACACCAATTTTCACGAATTTAATTTGTGTCAATTCGTGTAATTCGTGGCGAAAAAAAATCAAAGAAACTCCGCAATCTTGTCATTTCGAACGAGAAATCCTCACAAGTAACTCCACAAAGATTGAAGGATTAAATTCGTGAATTCGTGGCAAAAAAAAATATGAGCAAAAAAAAATCCCAAACTCCAATCGTAAAATTGGAATTTGGAATTTGGAATTTTAATCCCGAAGCTATCGGGATTGGAATTTTTATTTATCCTACAAGATTGATAATCTTTCCAGGAACAATAATCACTTTATTTGGTGTTTTACCATCTAACTGACGTAATGTTCTTTCGTCTTTCATGATAATTTCTTCGATTTGTTCTTTGGTTAAATCCAAAGGCAATTCAATTGTGAAACGCATTTTTCCATTGAAAGAAACCGGATATTCTTTATTAGTCTCCACTAAATGTTTCGCTTCAAAAACAGGAAAAGTTACTTCAGAAATAGAAGTTGTATGCCCTAGTTGTGACCATAATTCCTCAGCAATATGTGGCGCATAAGGCGAAACTAAAATCGCTAATGGTTCTAAAATCGCTCTTGAATGACAATTTTGAGTCGACAATTCATTTACACAAATCATAAATTGAGAAACCGAAGTGTTGAAAGAGAAACTCTCAATATCTTCTGCTACTTTTTTGATCGTTTTGTGTAATGATTTTAAGTTGTCTTTTGTTGGCTCGTCGTTGTTTACGATTAAACCATTATTTTCATCAAAATACAATCTCCATAATTTTTTCAAGAAACCAAATACTCCTGAAATTCCAGCAGTATTCCAAGGTTTTGCTTGTTCTAATGGTCCTAAAAACATTTCGTACAAACGTAATGTATCGGCCCCATATTCATTACAAATATCATCTGGCGTTACTACATTATATTTAGATTTCGACATTTTTTCGACTTCACGATTACAAATATATTTTTCTTCATCATTCAAAATAACAACATCGTTCAAATCATCATATCTATTATCAACTCTAAATGCCTCAACATTTAATTCATCAGTAGTTCCTTTCAATAAGCTAATATCAACATGTCTTGTTAAAACGTTTTCATTAGAACAAATAACATCAAATGATCTACCCGATTTTTCACCATATTTCTTTTCTATCCAATTTTCAACTTCATCAGGTACAATTCCAGAAATTATTTGTTCATAAGACGCCTTAGAAACTAATAACTTTACAGGATAAGGAACATCTATAGCCATATTTCCTTTATTATAACCTTCTTTTGTTTTACAATTAAGCATATAAACATAGATAAACGCACTCATTCCCAAAATCATTCCCTGATTAATCAATTTTTTGAATGGTTCTTCGGTTGGAGCAAAACCTTTGTCTTTTAAGAATTTATTCCAGAAACGAGAATACAATAAGTGTCCGGTTGCGTGTTCGCTTCCTCCAATATACAAATCAACACTTTCCCAATAGGCTAAAGCTTCTTTGCTTGCAAATTCAGTTTCGTTATGCGCATCCATATAACGCATCCAATACCATGAACTTCCCGCCCAACCTGGCATCGTGTTCAATTCAAGAGGGAAAATCGTTACATGATCTACTAAATCTGTATTGACAACTTTATTGTTTTTTGTATCCCAAGCCCAAACAGCTGCGTTTCCTAACGGAGGCAAACCATCTTCGGTTGGTAAATATTTCTCTACTTCAGGCAAAATAATTGGCAAATGTTGCGCATCGATCATCTTTGGCAAACCATTTATATAATATACCGGAAATGGCTCTCCCCAATAACGCTGACGAGAGAAAACCGCATCACGCAAACGGTAATTTGTTTTTCCCGTTCCCTGACCAAGTTTTTCTAACTCAGCAATTACTTTTTGAGTTGCATCTTTATAATTTAATCCATTTAAGAAATCCGAATTTGCAATTTCAACATTGTCTTTAGAACCGTAAGCCGCTTCTGAAATGTCAACGTTTGCAAAAATATTTTTGATTTCCTGCATACCTTGCTGCCCTTTAAAGAAATTAGCAAAAGCATAATCCCTTTCGTCTCCGCAAGGAACCGCCATTACAGCACCAGTTCCGTATCCTGCCAAAACATAATCGCCTATCCAAACCGGAATTGCTTCTTTTGTAAAAGGATGTTCCGCATAAGCTCCTGTAAATACTCCCGAAATAGTTTTTACATCGGCCATACGCTCACGCTCTGAACGTTTTGCTGTTTTTTCGATATACGCTTCAACAGCAGCTTTTTGTTCTGGTGTTACAATTTTTGCAACCAAATCATGTTCTGGCGCCAAAGTCATAAAAGTCACTCCAAAGATGGTATCAGGTCTGGTTGTAAATACATCAATCCCCCTAGCCCCCGAAGGGGGAACATCTATAGCATTTAGCAATTCATGCTTAATAATAGTTAAGACACTATCGATATTATTCAATATTTCTTTATTATTAAAACGAATTACTTTAAAGCCTTTTTCGTTAAGAATTTCTGTTCTTTTTGCATCTGCTTCTTGTTGCGAATCATGTATTCCTCCATCGACTTCAATAATTAACTTTTTTGAAAGACATACAAAATCTACTATAAAATCATCTATTAAGTGTTGTTGTCTAAATTTAGCTTCAAGACCTTTTGATTTTAAATGTAACCACAATGTTTTTTCCGCTTCGGTCGGATTATTTCTCATTTCTTTAGCTCTTTCAAGCAATAAATGAGAATTATTTCCACCTGTCATATAACCCAAAGTTTTTTTAGACTCCAAGTTCTCTTCCCCTTCGGGGAAGGATAGGATGGGGAAATTCACCATTGCACCAACCGATTTCCCAATCCAGTTTCTTTGTGATTCTTTTATAGATTCACTCCAGTCAATATCGTTTAAACCCTGCAACAAGCGCTCTGCATAAGCTGAAATTCGCATGCTCCATTGTGTCATTTTTTTACGAATAACCGGATATCCACCACGCTCAGAAACTCCGTTTACAATTTCGTCATTTGCCAAAACAGTTCCTAAACCAGGACACCAGTTTACTTCTGTTTCTGCCAAATAAGTTAATCTGTATTGTAATAAGATTTTTTGTTGTTCATCTGACGAAAAAGAATTCCATTCGCCTGACGTAAAACCTGCAATATTATCATCACAAACTGCATTTACATTTGCATTCCCTTCTTTTTCGAAAATCGAAACTAAAGTCGAAATATCTTCAGCTTTATCAGAATTCTTATTGTACCATGAATTGAACAATTGGATAAAAATCCATTGTGTATGTTTGTAATAATCAGGATTTGAAGTACGTACTTCACGACTCCAATCAAATGAAAATCCAATTTTATCTAATTGTTTTCTATATCCTGCAATTTGTTTTCCTTCTTTATCAACTCCACCATCAATATTTACACGAGTTGTATCCTCAGGACGCTGCCCCGTTTGTATCGCATATTGTTCTGCCGGCAATCCAAAACTGTCGTATCCCATTGGATGCAAAACATTGAAACCCTGATGTCTTTTGAAACGAGAATAAACATCTGAAGCAATATAACCCAGCGGATGCCCAACGTGCAGTCCCGCTCCGGATGGATAAGGAAACATATCTAACACATAATGTTTCGGTTTTTCAGAATTATTACTTGCAGCAAAAGTTTGGTTTTCAGCCCAATATTTTTGCCATTTCGCTTCGATTTCGTTTGGATTGTATTTCATTATAAAAAGGTTCAAAGGTTCTAAGTGACAAAGGTTCTAAGGTTTTGGCACTTAATTAAGTTCGCAAATTTACATTTATTACAGATTGTACCAAAGCTATTTCGTTGACAAACAAATAAAATAACAACATACGTATTTTTAATTACGTAAAAATACGTATATTCACATTGTAATACTTAGAAAACAATCTTTTGTATGAAAAATTTCAAAACAATATATCATCCAATATAAAGTTCCGTAGGAACAACCAATATTGTAGAGCTGGACTTCAGTCCAGCATAAAGAAAGAATAAATATTACATTACAATACCTATTTTTACAAGATCATTAAAAGAATCAAATGGGGAATAACAAAAAATATTCTATTGAAGTTAGACTTTGGATTGAAGAAACCGAAGGTCCTTTTCTTGGAATTGGAAAAATCTGGCTATTGGAAAATATTAGAAAAACGGGATCTATAACAAACGCTGCAAAAGAAATGAAAATGGCTTATCGTCAAGCCTGGCAATTAGTTGAAGAAATGAATCAGCGTGCTGAATCTCCTTTGGTAGAAAAATTACTTGGAGGAAAAGGCGGCGGTGGTGCAAGATTAACCGAAGCTGGAGAAAAAGCCATTATCGTTTTTTATGAAATCGAAAAACGCGTTAAAGACTTTGCTTTGAAAGAAACTCAGAATCTAAAGTTTTAAAACCATTTTATCATTCCTAAAAAAACAACCAAATAACCAAAACCATTTTTTTTAACTATCAGTATTCATTTTAAAACATACTGAAAATCAAAATCAGATTATGAAATTAAAACTATACTTATTTCTATTTTTTATCAGCCTGAAAAGCTTTTCTCAAATCCAAAAATCCAAAACAACTCAAGACAGTATCAAAGGCGAAGAACTGAACGAAATTGTAGTTACAGCTTCTCGCCGTTCCGAAAACATTATGCGATCTCCGATTAGTATCGAACAATTAAAATCGGCGGAAGCCAAAAAAATGGGTTCACCAAGTATTTATGAAGCGCTTGAAAATGTAAAAGGCGTTCAGATTATAACGCCAAGTTTGGGTTTTAAGGTTATTAACACAAGAGGTTTTGCCAATTCAACCAATGTCCGTTTTGCTCAATTAGTAGACGGAATCGATAATCAGGCGCCTCATCTGGGTGCTTCAATTGCAAATGCGCTTGGTGCGAATGATCTCGACATTGATAAAATCGAAATTATTCCGGGAACTGCTGCCGCTTTATACGGAATGAACGCCATTAATGGTCTGGCAAATATTCAGACTAAAAATCCTTTTGAATATCAAGGCATTAGTATCCAGCAATTGACCGGTGTAAATCACGTTGGAAATAATGATCGCTTTTCGCCGAAATTGTATTCTCAATTTAATTTGCGTATCGCAAAAGCATTCAATGAAAAACTAGCTTTCAAAATAAATGCTTCGACAACCGGAGGAACAGATTGGGTTGCTGATGATCGAACGGATTTGGCTCCAAATGCAAATGCTTCCACAAATTTATTTGGTACAGATAATCCGGCTTACGACGAAGTGAACGGCTACGGAAATGAATCGGCAAATAGAAAAACTTTAAATCTAAATGGTAAAAATTATGTCGTTGCCAGAACAGGGTATCGCGAAACGGATATTTCTGATTATGACATTAAAAATTACAAAGCTGATATTGGTTTTTATTTCCGTCCAAAACAAGGAAATGAGTTAGCCGTAACTTATAAAACAGTATTAATCAATACAATTTATCAGCGTTCAAACAGATTCCGATTAGACAATTATACTTTAAATCAATTTTCGGTTGATTATCACACGCCTATTTTTCAGGTAAAAGCTTATGCAACAACTGAGAATACGGGAGATTCATACAATATGCGTTCCCTTGCCGAAAACATGGATCGGGCTTATAAATCTGATGACAAATGGTTTGCAGATTATTCGACGGCTTACAAAAACGCAATAACAAACGGAGCTTCTGTTGCCGATGCACATAGAATAGCCAGAACTTCATCTGATCAAGGGCGTTTTGAACCAGGAACAGTAGCTTATGAAGAAAAGAAAAATGAATTAGTCAATATCAATAATTGGGATATTGGCGCCGCTTTACGCGTAAAATCGACTTTGGTTCATGGCGAAGGTTTGATCAATTGGGATAAAGCTTTTTCGAGTTTCTTCGAAAAAATTGAAACCAAATTATTAAGCGGTTTTGATTACAGAAACTACATTATTGTTCCTGACGGAAACTATTTTATCAATCCGGTAAATGCTTCTAAAAACTTAACCTATCAAAAACATGGTGCTTTTACACAATTAACGAAAGATTTCTTCAAAAAAAAACTACGGTTGGGCGCTACCATAAGAATGGACAAAGCTGATTATTTTGACACTAAATTCACTCCACAATTTACAGCTGTTTATTCTCCAAAAGAAACTATTAATTTTAGAGCATCATATCAAACCGGTTATCGTTTTCCGAGTATTTTCGAAGGTTTTTCGAATGTAAATTCCGGAGGTGTAAAACGTGTTGGCGGATTAAGAATTATGTCTGATGGCATTTTTGAAAATTCATTTACCAAAGCCTCAATTGATAAATTTCAAGCGCAAGTTAATACTGATGTAAACACAAATGGTTTAACTCAGGCACAAGCTATTGAAAAGAATAAAAACACGATTCAAAAGAATCCATACACGTATTTGGAACCTGAATTTGTAAAATCTTTCGAGTTTGGTTTTAGAGGAATGGCCTTGAACAAAAATCTTTTTATTGATGTTGATTTTTATTACAACTCTTATAAAAACTTTATTGCGCAAGTTGAAGCAAGTATTCCAAATACAACAGATCCAAATAAAATTCCGACAGCTTTATATTCCAAAAGCACTCAAAACAGATATCGACTTTGGACAAATTCCAAAAGTAAAATCTACAATTATGGAGCAAGTTTAGGTTTAAAATATCGAATCGATGAAACTTTTACGGCGCTAACAAATCTTACGTACACAAAACTCGATCGAACTGATGATAAAGATGGTCTTGAAGATGGTTTTAATACTCCTGAATTTAATGTAAACGGAACTTTAATGGCGCAAAATATCTGGCAAAATCTCGGCGCAAGCGCAACGGCGAGATATCAAAACAACTTTGATTATGTTTCTTTCTTAGTCTCAGGAACTGTTCCAGCTTACTGGTCAATGGATGCTCAAGTAAACTATAACTTCAAAAAAACAGGTTTGACAACTAAATTAGGCGGAACCAATATTCTAAACAAACCCTATACTTCAATTCTTGGCGGACCTTCAATTGGCGGATTGTATTATCTGTCGTTGGTTTGGGAAACGAAATAATTTAACCGCAAAGTGCGCTAAGTTTTTATCTATAGTTACGTTCACAAAACGCAAAGTACGCAAAGCTAAATCAACAGAAAACTTTGCCTGCTTTGCGTTTTTATAAAGCCCAGCACTTAAAAAAAACTTGCGCACTTTGCGGTTAAATAAACTCACAAAACAGAAAGTTCGCAAAGCAGAATCAATACAAAGCTTTGCGAACTTTGCGTTTTTACTATACCCGGCATTAAAAAAAACCTTGCGCACTTTGCGGTTAAATAACCCCCGCATTAAAAAAAAAACTTAACGTACTTTGCGGTTAAATAAACTTTTTATTAATTATCTAATCGTATATTTATTGTACGAAAGTTAAAAGTTTGATCGTTATTAACTTTAAATAAAGAAATACTTTATTATTTTTACCACATAATTTAAGCAAACTATGAGTTCTAACTTTGATAAATTTCAAAAGCGCAGGTTAATTTCCTCTTATTTTTCGGTTGTGTTAAGTGTTTTCCTGGTATTATTCCTTTTGGGAGTACTGGGATTATTCATTATCAATTCTAAAAAACTAGCCAATGATTTTAAAGAAAAAATCGCGATGACGGTTTTCTTCAAAAATGAGGCTAATGATAGTGTAATAAAAGCATTCAATACCGAATTGAAAAGGGCGCCTTTCGCAAGATCTTATGCTTATGTTTCTAAAGAAAAAGCAGCAAAAGAACATACAGATATCATTGGTGAAGATTTCTTAACCTTTTTGGGAGAAAATCCATTATTAAACTCTTACGACATTCACTTAAAAGCTGATTATGTTGAGAGAGACAGCATCTCAAAAATCGAAAGCATTTTACGACAAAATACTATGATTGAAGATATTGTTTATGACAAACAATTAGTAAATCTGGTAAATGATAACATCAAAAAAGTAAGTATGTGGATTTTGATTATCAGCGGTTTCCTTGCGGTAATTGCCGTATTATTAATCAACAGTTCATTACGTTTATCCATTCACTCAAACCGTTTTATCATTAAAACCATGCAAATGGTTGGTGCTACAAAATCGTTTATTCGTAAGCCATTTGTAATGCGTAGCGTAAAACTAGGGATGTTAGGTGCCGGATTAGCAATTATTGCTTTAATTGCCCTTTTACTTTATGTTGAATCAAATTTCCCTGGATTAGGAATTTTAGAAGACAAAGCCTTAATAGGATTGGTTTTATTAGCCGTTTTTGGATTAGGAGTTTTGATCACTTGGGTAAGTACACACTTTGCAACACAACGTTTCCTGAATTTAAGAACTGACGATCTTTATTAATTAAAGATTACTCCCGATAGCTATCGGGAGTAGATTTTAGATTTTTAAAATAAACTCATAATAAAGCCTTCTCCCGAAATTTCGGGATCGCTCAGGCTTACAAACTTATAAAAATGAAAAACAACAACAATACAGAACAACCACAAAAACAAGAATTTCTTTTTGATGGTATAAATTACAAAATTCTATTAATTGGAATTGGTGTTATCGCACTTGGGTTTATCCTAATGTCTGGTGGAGGAAGTGATAATCCGAATGTATTTAATGAAGATGTTTTTAGTTTTAGACGTATTCGTTTAGCTCCAACAACTGTTTTAATTGGTTTTGGAATCACGATTTATTCTATTTTCAAAAAATCTAAATAGACTTTTTTTTCAGACTTCTTAGACCTCTTAGATCTTTAGATTATTAGATTAATCTTTACTGAAAATCTAAGAAGTCTAAGAAAGTCTAAAAATCTAACAATCTAATACATGAATACATTACAAGCTATCGTTCTTGCCATTATTGAAGGAATCACAGAATTTTTACCTGTTTCTTCAACTGGTCATATGATTATTGCCTCTTCTTTTTTCGGAATCGCACACGATGATTTTACCAAACTTTTTACAATTGTTATTCAGCTTGGTGCAATACTTTCAGTAGTCGTTTTATATTTTAAACGCTTTTTTCAAACACTTGATTTTTACTTTAAACTTTTAGTTGCATTTATTCCGGCGGTAGTTTTGGGATTATTGCTAAGTGATTTTATTGATGGTTTATTAGAAAATCCGGTTACAGTTGCGATTTCTCTTTTAATAGGAGGAATAATTTTATTGAAAGTAGACGAATGGTTCAACAAACCAAATACAGCAGAAACTTCACAGGAAATCACTTATCTACAAGCTTTCAAAATTGGATTATTCCAATGTATAGCAATGATTCCCGGAGTTTCAAGAAGTGGGGCAAGTATTGTTGGCGGAATGTCTCAGAAATTATCAAGAACAACAGCTGCAGAATTTTCATTTTTCCTTGCTGTTCCAACAATGTTGGGCGCAACGGTAAAAAAATGCTATGATTATTACAAAGCAGGATATGATTTATCTCAAAGTCAGGTTAACTTATTAGTTATTGGTAATATTGTTGCGTTTATTGTAGCACTTTTGGCTATTAAATCTTTTATAGGTTTCCTAACTAAAAATGGTTTTAAAGTTTTTGGTTATTACCGAATAATTGCCGGAATCATTTTATTACTGATTCACTTTTTCATTCATCCCCTTACGATTTTATAATGACAACTGAAGAATATTTAGACGGACAAGTTTTATTGATTGACAAACCTTTAAAATGGAGTTCGTTTCAAGCTGTCAATAAATTAAAATACCTTTTAATTAATAAAGTTGGACTTCCAAAAAAGTTCAAAATTGGTCACGCCGGAACTTTAGATCCCTTGGCAACCGGATTATTATTAGTTTGTACAGGAAAATTTACCAAGAGAATTTCTGAGCTTCAAGGTCAGGCAAAAGAATATACCGGAACTTTTTATATTGGCGCCACTACTCCATCGTATGATTTAGAAACAGAGATCGATGAGACTTTTCCAACGTCTCATATTGATGAAGCTTTGATTCACGAAACAGTGAAACAATTTCTTGGTGAAATCGATCAAAAACCACCTATTTTCTCAGCAATCAAAAAAGACGGCGTTCGTTTATATGAACATGCGCGTGCTGGAGAAACAGTAGAAATTGCAAGCAGAAAAACAACGATTCACGAATTTGAAATTACCCGAATTGCATTACCCGAAATTGATTTTAGAGTAGTTTGCAGCAAAGGAACTTATATTCGCTCATTAGCTTTTGATTTTGGAAAAGCTATGAATTCAGGATCTCACTTAACGGTTTTACGCCGAACTAAAATTGGAGATTACGATGTAACAAATGCAATTGATATTACATTGTTTGAAGAGAGTCTAAATTTGAAATAAAAAACAATAGCACATTACAAAATGAGGCAATAGTATAATGTGCACTTCTAAGTTAAAGTACAGTTATCTCATAGTTGGCCTTTTTGGAATTAATAATGTGGGATATTTTTTCCGCCAAATAGTAAACCTGAAATAAAATCGTAAAACTTGTTAAATAACTTTTTCATGATAGTGTATTTTTTAATTGTTAAAGGATTAAATAAACACCAATAAAAAGAGTAAATCAGAAAGTAGATAATAGAAGTGGGACTATATCAGCAAGTTACAAAATTTCTATGCTACAAAAAAATATTTTAACACATTTTTTACTGTCAAAATACTTATTTTCAGTCAATTGCCCGAAAAACATAGCGTTTCAACGATTTTTTTATTATAAAAATTATAATCGGTTATATTTAATATTCTCCATAATTTCGACTAATTCCTGCTGAACAGAAACTCCTTTATCAGCCAAATACCATAATTGCAAATCGGTTTTGATTTTTTCATCAATAACTCCAAATTCTTTTTTATAGTTCGCCATTAATTCAGTAGCTCCTTTTGGTCTAGGTCCCCAATCAGCACGAACAATTCCTGCTTCTTTGCAAATCACAATAACTTTTGGAATTGCTCTTCCGCCATTCGTTAAGTAGTTATTCATCAAATCATCATTTTGGTCGCGCAAAACAATCCTGAGATCGATCTTTTTATTCGATTCATGCGCCATTTTATCAATGATAGGAAGTATTTGAGCCGCATCGCCGCACCAGCCTTCAGATATTACCAGCCAAATGTAATGATTGTCTAAGTTTTGCAGCTTTGTTGTTACCGTTTCAGAAATCTTGATAGTTTTCTCTAGTCGATTCATTCTGGCTTCATTCAGACTTGTATAATGAGTCAAACTTTCAGATTGTTCATCTCCTGTTGATTTTCCTTCTGACAATAAATCGGTAACTAATTTTCGATATTCCACATAAGAATAACTATGGAATAATGCCTTGGCTACAATACTTTTCATACATGTTTCGTTTTGAATATGCTAAAATTACAAATTAAAAGTAAACGCAAGAATGACATTTATCACATTCAACAGAAATAAATTACAAAAGCTTTATTTCCTTAAAAAAGAAAGAGCAATTAATTTTTTGTAAACATTATTTTTAAAAATCAGAATATGTCTATATTTGCACAAATTAACGCAACACAAACATGAAATATAAAAGAATTCTTCTAAAACTTAGCGGCGAAGCCTTAATGGGTGATTTACAATACGGAATTGACCCTAAAAGATTAGCCGAATATGCTGAAGAAATTAAGCAAATTCACAGTAAAGGAGTAGAAATTGCTATTGTTATTGGAGGAGGAAATATTTTTAGAGGCGTTGCTGGTGCAAGCGCAGGTATGGATAGAGTACAAGGCGATTATATGGGAATGCTTGCAACCGTAATTAACGGAATGGCTTTACAAGGTGCACTTGAAGACAAAGGAATGAAAACGCGTTTACAGACTGCTTTAAAAATGGAATCTATCGCAGAACCATACATCAAAAGAAGAGCAGATCGTCACCTTGAAAAAGGAAGAATTGTAATCTTTGGTGCCGGAACCGGAAATCCATATTTCACAACTGATACTGCAGCGGTTTTAAGAGGAATCGAAATCAATGCTGATGTGATCCTAAAAGGAACTCGCGTTGACGGAGTTTATGATTGTGATCCTGAGAAAAATGCTTCGGCGGTAAAATTCGATTTCATTTCGTTTGACGATGTTCTTAAAAAAGGACTTAACGTAATGGATACAACTGCTTTTACACTTAGTCAGGAAAATAAATTACCAATCGTTGTTTTTGATATGAACAAAATTGGTAACCTTTTGAAAATCTGCGAAGGCGAAAACATAGGAACAGTAGTCAATATTTAGACTACTTAGATTACCAGATTTTTAGATCCGATAGCTATCGGGATAGATTTCTTTAAATTTAGACAATCGTTTAAAAACAATATTCAAAAAATAAAATTATATTAGTTAGTAAATTAGAGGAATACATTTTTAGAAATCTAAAAATGTATTCTCTGAAAATCTAAAAATCTAAAAAAAAATGACTGAAGAAATAGAATTTATATTAGATAGTACAGAAGAATCAATGAACGGTTCGATTGCGCATTTAGAGAAAGAATTTCTTAACATTCGTGCAGGAAAAGCTTCTCCGGCAATGCTTGGAAGCGTTTTTGTAGATTATTACGGTTCAGCAACACCACTTTCGCAAGTATCAAAAATTAGTGTTCCCGATGCCAGAACAATCACATTGCAGCCTTTTGAAAAAAACATGCTTCAAGTTATCGAAAAAGCAATTATGGTTGCAAACATTGGTTTTAACCCAATGAATAATGGTGATGTAATCATTATTAGTGTTCCGCCTTTGACAGAAGAGCGTCGTAGAGATCTTGCTAAACAAGCAAAATCTGAGGCCGAAGATGCGAAAATTGGTGTTCGTAACGTACGTAAAGATGCTAATACTGATATCAAAAAATTAGAAAAAGAAGGAACTTCAGAAGATATTTGTAAATCTGCAGAAGAGCAAGTGCAAAATCTAACAAATACTTATATTAAAAAAATTGACGAATTGTTAGCAGCTAAAGAAGCTGAAATCATGAAAGTCTAATTTTTTAAACAATAAATTAAGAATCCGTTTGGTTAAAATTGTGCCAGACGGATTTTTTTATTCTTATTTTTGCATACCAAAAGTACATTGTTTTCGTTTTTGAAACTATAACCCTCTTTATGAAGCTATTTTGTTTTTTGACTTTGTTCTTCACGCTTAGTATTCAGGCGCAATTTCAAATAAACGGAATCGTAACAGATTCAAACAACAAGCCTCTTCCTTTTGCAACTATTACAACTTCAGACAATACCAATACTATTACAGATGTTGACGGAAAGTTTGATTTTAGAATAACCGAAAAAACAAGCTCTTTTGCTATTTCATACATTGGTTTTCAGACTAAAATTATTGCCGTTACAGAAAATAAAAAATTCTATTCTGTTTCACTTTCTCAAAAAACAGATGATTTAAAAGAAGTCGTCGTTTCTAACGAAAATCCCGCTTTGACTATCATAAAAAAGGTTATTGCTAATAAAAACCAAAACAATCCTCAAAAAAGACTCAACAGTTTTGAGTACAAAACATACAACAAACTTATTGTAACTGCCAATCCTGATTCTATCGACGGTAGAATTGATTCTTCTGCAGCTTATAAAGATTTCAATAAAAAAAAGATCAATATTGATTCATCAGATTATAAGTTTAAAGAAATTATAAACAAACAGCATTTGTTTCAAACGGAGAAAGTTTCTCAATATCAATTTGGAGATCATACACTCAAAGAAACTGTTCTGGGTACCAAAATGTCAGGTTTCAAACAACCTATTTATGAGATTATAGCATTCAATTTGCAATCTATTTCGATTTATGGCTCAAGATATGAATTGTTCGAAACCAAATATGAAAACCCAATCTCAAACGGAGCGCCTTCAAATTACAACTACAAATTATTGGATACTGTAAACATAAAAGGACGCGAAACTTATATGATTTACTTTAAAAACAAACAAAAAAGAAAATCATCCGGTTTAGAAGGTGTTTTATATATCGATCAGGAAAATTTTGCTGTCGCCAAAGCGGTAATGCGAATAAAAGGCGTTTTGGACATTAGCGGAATTCATGAATTTGAATATGTTCCGAGTGAGAAAATATGGTTTCAGAGCAACACTACTTTCAAGATTGTAAAAGGGAAAAACGACGACGACATTAAGATTTTAGGCGGAACAATTCAGTTTGACGGAGATGTTAAAGATAATTTTGAACCGAGAAAAAAATCGGCTTCTGATTTTACTTATTTACTTTCAGAAAGTAACAACTTTGATATTCATTACAACACAACTGCTCCAATAAAAAATCCATCTCTTTATATTGAAATTAAAGACGACGCAAGCAAAAAACCCGAAGAATTCTGGAATACCTACAGAAAAGAAAGTTTGGACCTGAAAAGCCAAAAAACGTACTTATTAATAGACAGTCTTTCTGTTAAAAAAAGAATTGAAAAGCGTTTGGGTCTCGGGCGAAAAATTATCAATGGCTACTTCCCAATAGGGCCTGTTGATTTGGACTTGAAAAAAATCATCAGCTACAATAATTATGAGGGTTTTCGTCTTGGTTTGGGTGGAATCACAAATGATCGTTTTTCTAAAAGCTTTAGAATCGAAGGATATTCTGCTTACGGAACCAAAGATGGCGAAGTTAAATACAGTATCGGCTCAGGCGTTTTGCTCGACAAAAGCACCAATACCTGGCTAAATGGATCTTATACAGATGATGTTCGGGAGATTGCGAGTACTGTTTTTGCAGTAGATAAGCGTGTCTTTAAAATTTATGATCCACGACCAATCAACATTAGCACTTTCTACAAATACATTAGCTGGAAAGCCAATGTTCAGACCAAGATTATTCCCAAAACTGAAGCTATTTTTGAATTAGCCCGAACCTATGTGGAGCCCAAATTCGATTATCTTTTCAATTACAACGGACAATTATATTCGAGTTACATCATGACTACGGCAATGCTTTCGATTGTTTGGGCACCTTTTAGTGATTTCATGCAAACGCCAACCGGAAGAAATGAATCTGAAAAAAGATTTCCAAGATTTACTTTTCAATACACACAATCGTTACCAAATGTTTTAGAAAACGACTTTACTTTTGGTAAAATAGATTTCAAAACTGAGTACGAAAAAAAATATCTAAACGGTCAAAAAACCAGTTTACTCCTTCAGGGAGGTTACGCAATCGGCGATGTTCCAATTACGCACTTGTATAACACAATGCCTAATAATCTAACAAAAGAAACAGTTGTACAACGTATTACTTTTGCCGGTAGAAACAGTTTTGAAACCATGTATTTTAATGAGTTCTTCTCAAGTCAATATATATTTTTCCAAATAAAACACGGTTTTGACCGAATTACAATCTTCAAAAAAGTACGCCCATCATTGGTACTTGTAACCAGAATGGCGTGGGGAAATATGGAAAACCCGGAACAGCATGTTGGTCCAACTTACAAAACACTGGACAAAGGTTTCTTTGAATCCGGAATTGAACTAAACAAGATTTTTAAAGGTTTTGGTCTTGGCGGATTTTATCGTTATGGCCCAAATCAGTTGTTGAAATTCGAAGATAATATTGCGGTTAAGATATCTTATGTTCTTGATTTAGGATTGTAGTCAAATATTATAAAAGCTATTTTCTTTTCGCTTCAACGGATTAAAATCCATCATTCGCAATCGGAATCCAATTTTAAGAATCTCGTTACCTTTTAGCAATATCTCCTTTAAGCTTTAATTTACCTTCAGCAGTCATATCACCTCTTATCAGCACTACTGAACTCAATTTTCCGTCCTTAAAATCGAACTTTAACAAGTTTGGATAATCTATAATTTTAAATAATCCATTTTTAAGATACACTAACTCAGCATCATTTTTCCCTTTAAAATGTTCTACAAGTGGAGATTCAACATACAGACGATTATTTTTTTCTACGATTTTGGTTTCCATATTCTGTCCATAAAGAAAATCATCATAAGTTCCAATTAGTTTTTCTTTTAGGCTTGAAGGCATTTCCTGAGTTTCTTCATTAGAAGCTTTATTGTCCCAGCCCATTAATGTCAGGATCTTTCTTTGAGTTTGTGCCATTACAGGAAAACGATTTGGTTTTTCGCCATTGGCCAGAAACACAAAGCCGTTTCCATCTTTCATAGTAGCAAAAACACTACCTCCAACTCCTGTATTTGAACCGTTACATACAAACCACTCATAATTATTATAACCAAAAGACTTTTGCCATCCATAACTCCAGCCGCCAACAGCATCTTTTAAAGCGCTTACTTCTGTTACTTTTTTTGCAACATTATTAGAAATCACTTTATTGTTTTTATTGCGTAAGGCATTCTGCATCTCAATAGCTAATTTAGCTAAATCTGTTGGTGTAGACCACATTCCTGATGCTCCAACTTGTGGTGTGATTGGCAAACCAGTTCTAATAATCTTTTCATTTTCATCGTGAACAAGAGCTACATTTGTTGGAAACCCTTTTTCATTAGGTTGTATCATTGTTGTGTTTTTTAGCCCAAGAGGTGAAAAAATATATGCTGCAGCAAGTTCTCTGATAGATTTACTAAAAGTATCTTCTAATGCCATTTGGACAATTACATAACCACCACCGCTATATTCCCAACTTGTTCCCGGCGTAAACAAGAATTCAATTTCTTTATCATATCTTGGAATCTTTCCTAAAAGACTTTGTTTTATTGTCGGGATTGTATCACCTTCATAATAATCTGCAAATCCACCTTGAGTTGTACCAGCAGTATGATTGAGAAATTGTCTCCAGGTTGGGCTGTTATTTTCAGTAAACTTACTCTTTGGCAAGTGCCAGCGTTTTAGATAACCATCTATAGGAGCGTCTAAATTGAGCAATCCTTTCTCTTCAAGCATAAAACAAAGAAGCGCTGTAATTGGTTTTGAAATTGAAGCGGTAGAAAAAGCGGTATTTTTATCTATTTTCTCTTTTGAATTTGCTGATTTAACACCAAATTGTTTTGAATAAACTATCTCGTAATTTTCGAAAACAACAACACTAAATCCCGCAAGTTTATATTTTTCAAGTTGTTTATCAATATTTAAACTGTCCGTAAGAAAACTATAATCTCTTTCTTTTGATATTACTTTTTTGTTTGTTTGACCGCTTGCAATTGTTACTACAAGAAGCAGTAGGTAGATAATATTTCTCATTGTATCGTAATTTTTAAGGTTAAAAATTTATTTCGATACAAAGATGCGGGAGAAATAAAACCTGTGTGACCGAATAAAAACACTCGAACGCATTTGTTTTAAAAAATAAGTACGAATAATTAAAACTACGCGTACTAGTAATTACAAAGCATTAAATGACAAGTTTTTACGATATTCAGTTGGTGTATTACTGGTGTGTTTCTTAAAAGCCGTATTAAAAGAAGATTTAGAATTAAAACCAACTTCATATAGAATTTCCAGAATAGTCATCTTACTTTTAGTACTATCTTTTAAAATTTCCATAGCTTCCTCAATGCGATAAGTATTCACGAAATCATAAAAATGCTGTTCTAATTTATGATTAATTAAAAGAGATAAATCGCGAACTGGAATTTCAATAGTTGCGGAAACATCCTGAATCGTTAAAGAAGGATTTAGAAATGGCTTTTCTTCAACCATATATTGCTTCAATTTCAATAACTCTTCGTTATACTCTTTTTCATTTGTGACTAATTCTCCATTATTTTTTTCTTCAGAAATTAAATCTTTTACAAGTTTTAATTTTGAATCAATATTTCTAAATATACCAGGATTGCTTAATGCCTTAAACAAATACCAACAAATAATAAACAACTGAAACACCAAAAGCCCAATTTTTATCAATTCTGAGATGTACAGATAATCCGAAAATTTAAAAATGTTTTTTAAAATAGCAAGCAAATACAAAACAGTCAGTACAATCGTGAACTGAAATAACCAATTGTAAGATTCAATGCTTGTTGTACCTGCATTATTTTCAAGATATAGCTTTTTGGCCTTTCTTAATACCACAAAAACAGCAATAATATATACAATTAGCTGAACATGTATAAGGATATGATTGAACTGTATTTCAATCATACTTTGATAGTTTTTGATAAAATTAATTTTAGAGGCAAAATCCACTATATAAAAGCGAGGTAATAAAACCAGATTCGCAATTAAAAATGGAACCAGATGTATTAGATATTTGGGTTTAAGTTTAAAATCTGAATAACAAACAGATAATACATATAGATAAAAAACAGGAATCTGCAAGAAAGCGGATAAAGCCCTTAACATCCCGAAATTTGATGGTCCATCAACGATTAAGTCAAATATAGTTTGACTGGTATCTATTGCAGTTAAAATTAAAAAAACAGCAAAAAGGGAATTACTTGTCTTATGCTTTGTTTTGATTGTAAGTAGAAAAAAAGCAAGAAATAAAGAAATGAATAACGAGATTACAGTCACAATAATTAATAAATTAATCTTATCATTCATTATCTTCTATTGGTATTATTAGGGTTTATATTTTTTTTAGTCTATTCAAAAATAGTAAAATTTTTATGTCATACAATTAATTCAATTAGGCACAAAAAAAGTCTATAAATCAAGATTTATAGACTTAAAAATATTTGTGGAGAATACCGGATTCGAACCGGTCACCTCTTGCCTGCCAGGCAAGCACTCTAGCCAAATGAGCTAATCCCCCAAAGCGTTAGCAAATAAAGTCAATTAATTCTCAAAAAACAAATTTCAAATCGCTTCGACTGAAAATATTTTCCAAAACCGTAACTTTACGATCAAATCTATTTTTATGAGTTCAGAAAATCAAAACGGTTCTTTACAAACCACTTTAAATAATGCTATTGCAACAGTACAATTCGGTCATCCGGCAAGCAATTCTTTTCCACGTGAATTATTAAATCGTTTAACTGCCCAAATCAATTTATTAAACCAAAATAAAACAATCTCAGTTATTGTTTTACAAAGCGAAGGCTCGAAAGTTTTTTGTTCTGGTGCTTCTTTTGACGAACTTCTGGCTGTAAAAAATGAAGAACAAGGAAAGGAGTTTTTCTCCGGATTTGCTCATTTATTAAACGCTATGCGCACTTGCTCTAAAATTATTGTTGGTCGAGTTCAGGGCAAGGCTGTTGGCGGCGGCGTTGGTATTATTTCAGCATGCGATTATGTTTTAGCCACACCCGAAAGCGCTATAAAATTATCCGAACTTGCTATTGGGATTGGTCCTTTTGTGATTGAACCCGCAGTTACCCGAAAAATTGGAAAAACAGCAATGGCCGAAATGACGCTCGCAGCACACGAATGGAAATCGGCAAACTGGGCACTTCAAAACGGACTTTATGCATCGCTTCATAATGCCGACGAATTGGATATTGCAGTTAAAAATTTCGCAGAAAAACTAAGTTTATATAATCCGGAAGCCTTATTCGAAATGAAAAAAATTATCTGGGAAGGAACAGAACATTGGGAATTCCTTCTTATTGAACGTGCCGCAATTACCGGAAAATTAGTTTTATCAGATTTCAGCAGAAATGCTTTGACTCAATTTAAGAAGTAAAAAAAGAAATTCCAAATTCCAATATAACTCCATTTCCAGTTGGAATTTGGAATTTATTATTCATACCAATATTACTATATATCAATTAAAATTTCAATAAAATGTATATTATTTCATTATTCCAAAAAGTCGATGTTGCAGAGAAACTTAAGACAGCTCCGGACAGCAGTTATCAAATTGGAGTTTTGATTGGATCATTTCTTCCATTTGTGATTTTAGTAGGAATTGCTTACTGGATGTATAACCGTGCTAAAAAAAGAGATAAAAACGGTTATTAATTCGTAAATTTGCAACCTAAAATTCAAATCGATGAGTAATATCAGAATTACAAAACAATTTAGTTTCGAAACCGGTCATGCTTTATATGGCTATGACGGAAAATGCAAAAACGTTCACGGCCACAGTTATAAATTGTCGGTTACCGTTATTGGTTCGCCAATTACAGATCGATCAAATGTAAAATTCGGAATGGTAATTGATTTTTCGGATCTAAAGAAAATTGTAAAAGAAGAAATCGTTGATCAGTTTGATCACGCAACGGTTTTTAACGAAACAACTCCACATGTCGAATTGGCAAATGAATTAAAAAATCGTGGTCATCACGTAATTTTAGTTGATTACCAGCCAACAAGCGAAAACATGGTTGTAGATTTTGCCGATAGAATCATTGCACGTTTACCTTCTGAAATCTCTCTTTTCTCACTAAAACTTCAAGAAACAGAATCGTCGTTTGCCGAATGGTATGCTTCTGATAATTTGTAAATAGAAAAAAGAAAATTCCAATCCTTCTCCCGAAGTCTCGGGGCGCTCAGGATGACATACAACCAAATCTAACAATCTAATAATCTAAATGAAAAAAGTATATTTCGCTTCTGACCAGCATTTTGGAGCTCCAACTCCTGAATTGAGTTTGCCTCGCGAACAAAAATTTGTGGCTTGGCTAGATGTCGTAAAACAAGATGCAGAAGCTATTTTTTTATTAGGCGATTTATTTGATTTTTGGTTCGAATACAAAACAGTTGTTCCAAAGGGTTTTGTACGCGTTTTAGGCAAATTAGCCGAAATTCGCGATAGCGGAATTCCGATTTACTTTTTTGTCGGAAACCATGATTTATGGATGAATGACTACTTTCAAACTGAATTAAATATTCCCGTTTATCATGATAATAAAGAGTTTACATTCAACGGAAAAACTTTTTTAATTGGTCATGGCGACGGAAAAGGTCCTGGCGACAAAGGTTATAAAAGAATGAAAAAGGTATTTACAAATCCGTTTTCAAAATGGCTTTTCCGTTGGTTACATCCTGATGTTGGCGTGAGTTTAGCCCAGTATTTATCAGTAAAAAACAAATTAATTTCAGGCGACGAAGATGTAAAATTTCTGGGTGAAGAAAACGAATGGTTGGTTTTGTATGCCAAACGTAAACTCGAAACCAAACATTATAATTATTTCATATTCGGACATCGTCACTTACCAATGATTATTCCTGTGGGAGAAGAATCAAAATATGTAAATCTGGGCGACTGGATCGGGTATTTTACCTACGGTGTTTTTGATGGTGAAACGTTTGAACTTCAAAAATTCGAATCATAATTATTTTTGATTCGCAGGATAAATTCCAATCTTGTGCGTTCTCAAAATATAATTCGACAATTGTTTACTATTAGAAAGCTGAAATTTAATCGCTCCGGATGATTTTTTCGGCATATGACATTCTACACAATTATTAGCCAATAAGCTTCCTGACGTCATTTTTAGAGTCTTTTCATTGTGTTTTAACCCCTGATGACAACTCATACAAATTTTGGAATATGAAGTGATATTTTTAGAAGCATTTTCGTGCGGATTATGACATGTAATACAATCCATTTTTTCGCTTTTAATGAAACATTTGCTTTGCGACATTAGACGAAATTGATTTCCATGCACATCAAATTTAGCCGTATCCGTTATACTTCTTGTATCTCTGTAAAATTCAGATAAATTATTTCCGGGCTTAAAATCAAAACGAGATTTCATTTTCATATCGTCATTTCCTGCATGACAAAGTGCACAAGCATCAAGTTTCTGTTGTCGATTTAATGTTTTATAACTTGTGATGCTATTTGCAATTTTTACGTTTGGATTTTTAAGATGAAATTGAACGTGATCTTTTGCTGGTCCATGGCAACGCTCACAATCAATCCCGTAAACAATCGTTTTAGGATCAATAATATCTTCAACATCCATAGACATAAAGTTTTTTTCTGTTGATTTCTGCCCCACACTTCTACTACTAATATTTGAAGCATGGCAGGAATAACAATCCTTCATCACCATTCGGTCAAAATAAGGTTTATCAGCCGGAAATCCGGGACTTGTAGCCCAACCATTTATAGCCTTATAATAAGAAACCGGTAATTCGTAGGTATTCTTTTCACGCCAGTAAACCGAAGTTTGAGCATGTTTAGCCCCAAAAACAATCTCAAAACGATGCGCCTCAACTTCTTTTCCGTTTTTATATAAAACCTGATAAAGACTATCATTGCGTTGTTCCATGACCAATTTGGTATTTTTATCATAGATAAAAACGTGACCCTTTTTATCAAAATTACCCAAAACATTGCCTAAGATCGCTGGAGCAGTTGCTTTAAAATGAGAACTTTGCAAAGCCATATCATATTGTGTTTTATGACATTGAATACAACTTTCTGAACCCGCATAATCAGTTCCGCGAGGATCAATATATTCATCAGATTTGTTTGTGCAGTTTGTTAAGAAAACCGCCAAAACAACAATGGCAAAAAGAATGCGTGATTTTTTCATTACCGTAAATATACTTTTTTTTGAATAAAATCAAAATATATTTACGGCAATGAAAAATTGTTGTTAAAATATTTAGAATACTTCTTAATTTAAGCCAACTCCATAAATATACTCATCTAAGTCAATTCGAAATAAAGAACCTTCAACTAAATCTTTAATCGATTTTAATTCCGTCATTGAAACAGCTAAATCTATAGAAGCACAAGGAGTTTTCAATAAGAATTTATGACACGAGTATTTCAATTCACAAGCTTCACAACAAGCATTTTCGATCATACTATCTTCGATTAAATCGCAAAAATGATTTAATTCCTGTACTGTAAAATAAAAGCCGGTTTCCTTAAATACCAACTGTACTTTGTCTAATATAGTTGCGTTTTCCTTTTTCCAATAAAAGGCAATTCCGAAGTTGTTATGATATATTTGCTCTATTTCTCTCATCGTAAATCATTTTATTCCAACAAATATAAATATTATTTATATTAATTCTAAATAAAAAATTCATAAAATATTGCAAAAAAATAATTTACCATATAACTAATCTAAGTTCATGTTAGACTACGCAATTAGTATTAAATGAACTTATATAACTTATATCGTGAACCCGTTTAATTCAGCCATTTCTTTACATTGGATAGAAATTCATTTTGCTGGTCTACAAACAAATAATGCGAGCAATTGTTTAATAAAGCAAAATGGTTTTCGCCAACTAAACTTTTAATAGACTTGATTTGTGCAGTCGAAAAAATGCCGTCTTCTTTGCCATAAATAGCAAAAATGGAAACTCTTTTTGCTTTTATTTTATTTAAAGCAGGTCTGCTGTCAATATTGTTTTGTTTTTCATTTTTATAGAAAAGCAATGGAGCGCTTTTATTTCTAATATTCGTTTTATAAAATTCGCTCACTTCATAATCTGCATAGAGCTTTTTTGATGCTTCAGTTGGATTTGGCATTTTGAAATAACCATTTTCACCAGCCAAATCATAACAAGCTTTTCTATATTCAGCTGAATTTTTATCTAATTTTTCAATAGAACTTATTTTCTTAAGTTCTTCAGGATTTAGATTCTTAGTATATTTCTTAGTCAGGGAATTTAAAATATGATCGTACGTTTCCTGTTGCGAAAACAAAGCACCCGCCAAAACAAGTGCACTTACATTCTGCGAATATTTTTCGGTATAAAGAGTTGCTACCAAACCACCAAAACTATGACTCAAAAGTATCGCTTTACTTAAATGATACTCTTTATAAATTGCATTTAAATCCTGAAAAGCTTCCTGATACGTAAATTTTGCTTCCGGATCTGTAGATCTTCCCTCGCCTCTTCTATCATAAACAATGACATAAAATCCAAGATCAGCCAATTTTTGAGCCGTGGTGCTTTCAAACAAAGTTGAATTTCCACTTGGACCGCCATGAATAAAAATGACAGCTTTGTCTTTTTCGTTTCCGTATGTTTTAATGTATAGATTTTGTCCGTTTCCAAAAAAGGATATTATAAAAAAGAAAGGCAATAATATTTTTTTCATTATTCAGTATTTAGATATTGACTTTTAAAAACAGAAAAATTACTTCATAAGTACAAAAAGAGTTGTGTCTTTCGCTACATCGTGATCTTCTTTAAGATCGTAATCTTTTAATATCAGGTGTATTTGTAAATAGTTTTCACGAAGTTGAACATCATTTTTTTTCAAATAAATATCTTCGGCGAAATTAAATTCTACCACTTTTTCTTCGAATAAAAACATCTTCTTTTTAATCACTTCATAATCACAACAACTGCCTAATAATCCTCCGGATTTTTTATTGATAAGAATTTCATTGTTTTCGAATCTCACGTCACTTGGCATAAATAAAAAAAGAAAAACTGATCCTAATATCGCTCCAAAAATTCCGTCTATTAACCAGCTCAAACCAATTATAATGGGAGAAAATATATATAATGAAAAATAAAAAGACAACTTATTAAAAGGTTTTAGATATAAAAAAAACAATAGCATACCTGACGCATAAAGTAAGATTTTAAATATCAAAACTAAATTAGAAATTAAACTTAACCCAAAAATAGTCTTGATAAAGAAATTAATCAATAAAAGAATTACTGATGCTAAATGTATTTTCAGGAATACTTTTTTCAGTTTTCTCATTCCATATTTTGGTGATCTTCCATATCTTTTCGAAGATCTAAATTTCTAAATGTAGGTGATTTGATTCCGAAACCTAAAACAGTCAAAAGTGTCATACTTCCTCCAAAAACTACCGAAGTTACTGTTCCCATTAATTTAGCCGTTAAACCACTTTCAAAAGCTCCTAATTCATTTGATGAACCTACGAACATTGAGTTTACAGCAGCAACACGGCCACGCATGTGATCAGGCGTTTTAAGTTGCAAAATTGTCTGGCGAATTACAACCGAAATTCCATCAGCAACTCCGCTTAAAAACAGAGCAACAACAGACAACCAGAAAATTGTAGAAACTCCGAACAATATAATACATAATCCGAAGATAAAAATCGCTGCTAAAAGTTTCATTCCCGCTTTTTCATACAACGGAACATAAGCCGAAACTAACATCGTAATAAAGGCTCCAATTGCCGGTGCAGCTCTCAGAACTCCAAAACCTTCGGGCCCAACTTTCAAAATATCCTGTGCAAAAACAGGTAATAAAGCAACGGCTCCACCAAAAAGCACGGCAACCATATCCAGAGAAAGTACTCCTAAAATGGTTTTATTATTAAAGACAAATTTGATTCCTTCTTTTAAACTCTCCATTACTGGTTCGCCAATTTTTGGATTCAGTATTGGTTTTTTCTCGATTTGCGACAGCGCAATTAAAGAGAAAACCGAAAATCCAACAACCAGACACATTGACCAGTGAACACCAATAAAATTGATTGAAAAACCTGCAACTGCAGGTCCTAAAACTGACCCAATCTGCCAAACAGAACTACTCCATGTTGCTGCATTTGGATATGCTTTTTTAGGAACAATTAAAGATAAAAGAGAGAATATTGTTGGTCCAAGAAAAGCACGAACTAATCCGCCAAGGAAGACTAAAAAGTAAATAGAATACAAGATAAGATCTGTAGACCAACCTCCAATAACTTTTGGCCAGGTCAATAAAAACAATCCAAAACTAATTACTGAAAACCCGAGAATACATTTTACCAATAATCCTTTTTTCTCGCGTTGATCAACCATATGCCCGGCAAATAATGCCATTGAAACTGCAGGAATAACCTCCATTAAACCAATAAGTCCTAACGAAAGCGGATTTTTTGTTAAACTATAAACTTCCCATTCGATTACAATAAATTGCATTGACCAGGCAAAAACCATTGCAAAACGCAATAATAAAAAGACATTAAATTCTCTATAACGCAATGCCTGATAAGGATCTTGCTTCTTTTCTTTATTCTTCATTTGTTCTGACATCTTTTAGCATAAGTTGAGTCGAAACGGTTCCGTTCCACTCATTTTCAGCCAGTGAATAAGCCAACTGAAAAGGATTTTGATTTTTTGTAATGCTTAATTTTTTCCCAAGTCCAAAACCTATTGCAGCAATTCCATCTGAATTATACTGCTTTACGAAAAGTCTTAAATGCTCTTCATCGGCTCCTAAAGTTTTGGCGTAACCTGTGTCTTTTACATTTTTGGTCATAAAAACAGGCGTCATATTCAAAGGCCCAAAAGGTTCGAATTGTTTTAAAATCCGAATAAATTTTGGGGTAATATCAGTAAAGTCTATTTCGGCATCGACCTCAATTTCAGGAGTTCGCATTTCGGGTAAAATAGTTTCCTGCACTTGTTTTTCAAAAGCGTCTTTAAAGGTTTCATAGTTTTCGGCTTTCAATGTCATTCCTGCTGCATACATATGTCCTCCAAATTGTTCTAAATGTTCAGAACAGGCATCGAGTGCATTATAAACATCAAATCCTTTTACGGATCTTGCAGAAGCGGCATATTTGTCGCCACTTTTAGTAAAGACTAAAGTTGGGCGATAATAGGTTTCAATAAGTCTTGAAGCCACAATTCCGATTACTCCTTTGTGCCAGTCTTCCTGAAAAACAACTGTCGAAAATCGATCTTCTTCGTTGTTTTCTATAATTTGCTGAAAAGCTTCTTTAGTAATTTGTTTGTCCAAGTCTTTACGATCTGAATTGTATTGTTCAATTTCTGAAGCAAATTGTTGTGCTTGCTCAAAATTAAATTCCGTCAACAGTTCCACCGCATGATTACCATGTTTGATTCTTCCGGCAGCATTAATTCTTGGCGAAACAATAAAAACAACATCTGTAATATCTAATGTTTTCTTTTTAACCTGATGAACTAAGGCTTTTATTCCAGGTCTCGGATCTGAGTTGATAACTTGCAATCCATAATAAGCCAAAATCCTGTTTTCTCCTGTAATCGGAACAATATCCGCCGCAATTGCCGTAGCAACTAAATCCAGATAAGGAACAAAATCCTGAATCGTCTCACCTCTGTTTGTTCCCAGAGCCTGAATCAGTTTAAAACCAACTCCGCAACCACACAATTCATCATAAGGATACGAACAATCTTCTCTTTTTGGGTCTAAAATTGCAACCGCATCCGGCAAAAATTCCCCGGGTCTGTGGTGATCGCAAATAATAAAGTCGATGTTTTTTTCTTTCGCGTAAGCGATATGATCTATGGATTTAATACCACAATCTAGCGCTATGATTAATGAAAATCCGTTATCATCAGCAAAGTCAATTCCCTTAAAAGAAATTCCGTAACCTTCGGCATAACGATCCGGAATATAAGTCGCAATATTTGGATAATGCGATTTTAAATAGGCAGAAACCAATGAGACAGCCGTAGTTCCATCAACATCATAATCACCAAAAACAAGAATGTTTTCCTGATTTTCAATTGCCAATTCGATTCTAGCAACAGCTTTATCCATGTCTTTCATCAAGAATGGATCATGGAGATGTTCTAATGAAGGACGAAAGAAATTCTTGGCATCTTCAAAAGTTTCAATGCCACGCTGAATCAAAAGTGTTGCTACAAAATCTTCTACATTTAAGGCTTGCGCCAAATGTTTGATTTTATCTTCAGAAGGTTTTGGTTTTAAGGTCCAACGCATTTTTTATTGTAGATTTTTGATTTTAGATCTTAGATTTAGAAATCTGAAATCGTTTAATCTGTGGCAAAATATTCGGTTTTTAACTTTGTCAAAGTTTCAAACTTTGACAAAGCTTTTTAGAGCAGAAAGGAGACTCCAGAAAATCTAAAATCTACATTCTAAAATCTAAAATTATTTTATATCCAAAGCACTTCCTTCAAACTGAATTCCATCCCAACCTAAGTTGATGAAGTTTCTAATGTTTTGATGGTTTGTTCCGTTTGGATCTCCTAAAACTTCTTCAAAATAAAAAGCTCCAAAACACGCTAAAGTTTCTTCTTTGCTCAAGTTTTGCAATTTTGCGAAAGAAAACAATTTGCAAGAACCTGAGTTTTCTCCTGCTGCATTATGTTGTGTTCCGTTTTGGAAAGCAGTTGGAGTAAAGTTGTAATTTTCCTCAATTACAGCAATAGTTTCAGGAAATGTTATTTGAGTTGGAGTTTGTTTTACTTTTTCTAAAAAGGCTTGTATGCTCATGATTATAGTTTATTGTTTTTGCCACGAATTTCACTAATTGAACACGAATTTTTAATTTATGTGAGCTCTAATTCGGGAAATTAGTGAAATTCGTGGCGAAAATTATTCTTCTTCTTTTTCTTCTTCATCCTTCGAAAACTTACTTTTCTTAGGTTCTTTTATTATTGTTTTTCCGGCAACAACTACAACTATTTCGCCGCGTGGTGCTGTTTTTTCGAAATGAGTTAATACTTCTCTTGCGGTTCCACGAACATTTTCTTCGTGCAGTTTTGATAATTCTCTTGAAACGCAAACTTGTCTGTCTTCTCCAAAATACTGTATAAACTCAGCTAAAGTCTTAACGAGTTTATGAGGAGAAACGTATAAAATCATTGTTCGGGTTTCTTCGGCTAAAGCCAAAAATCGAGTTTGACGCCCTTTTTTATCAGGCAGAAAACCTTCAAAAACAAACTTGTCATTTGGTAATCCGCTGTTTACTAAAGCGGGCACAAAAGCTGTGGCTCCAGGTAAACATTCAACTTCAATTTTATTTTCGACACAAGCGCGCGTCAATAAAAAACCGGGATCTGAGATCGCCGGAGTTCCAGCATCCGAAATTAAAGCGATATTCTCACCGGCTTTCAAACGTGCAATTAAATTCTCGGTTGTTTTATGTTCGTTGTGCATATGATGGCTGTGCATGTGCGTGCCAATTTCAAAATGCTTCAACAATTTCCCACTCGTTCTGGTATCTTCAGCAAGGATCAAATCGACTTCTTTCAGAATCCGAATAGCACGAAAAGTCATGTCTTCAAGATTGCCAATTGGCGTTGGAACGATATATAATTTAGACATAATTAAATTTAAATTAAGATAACACAGATTTCACTAATTAGCACGAATTCTGTTTGTTTAAAAATTGCACAAACTAATAATTATTAAAATTATTTTTAATTCGTGTAAATCTGTGAAATTCGTGTTTACGCGAATTTCTTCTCGATAATTCCCAGGAAACGTTCTGCATAATCGTCTTTTCCTTCCCAATTATTATAGTCCGGTTTTACCATGTTCTCGATAAATTCCTGAGCTTCGCTGTAAGTATCAAAAGTCAATAATTGATTTAGAACGCGGCTGTAATCTTCAGAACTGTTTCCGAAAAGATTTTTAGTGAATGCAATTCGGTCATTTAAATCAATATGAAAACCTTTTGCCAATTTTTCGTTCAAAGTAACAGGCTTTGGTTCAACAGGAGTTTCTAAAACGGCTGTTTCTACAATTTTATTCTCTTTGAACTCACTGATCGACGGAGCTGGAGAAACAGCTTCGAAACTATCTACTTTTACAAATTCAGCATCTGCATAATTGATTCCAAAATCTTCAAACAAAATCGAAACAGGTTCTGCTTTTGTCGAAGTTTCTATCTTCTCTTCTATTTTATCTTCTATTTTTTCCTCTTCTCTATCTAACTCAAAAGCGGGAATAAAACTAGGAATTGGTTTTGAATCACTGATTGTTGTAAATGAAATTTCTTCAAAAAGTGCTTTAGTTTCTTCTACAGGTTCAGTTTCTTTAATTGCTTCAAATTCCTCTACTTTTTCAACAACAGGTTCTTCAATAATTTCTTCATCCTGTTCCAGAATTGTTTCATCAAGAGTTTCGGCAACAACTTCTTCAATCGGTTCAGGAGTTATTTTTTCCGTAGTTTCGGCAACTACTTCTTCAACAATTACTGGTTTCGGAGTTTCTTCCACCGCAATTACTTCGGCAACAACTGGAGTTTCAATTACAACCTCAGCCGGAACTTCTGCTTCTTTTTCGAAGATCGTTTCAACTTCAGCAGTAATTTCACTGTGACTGATTGTTGGTTTTACAGTATCAAAGTTTTCGTCTACAAACTTCAATACCGCTAATTTTTCATATAATTTCTGCGTTTCAAGATACAATTGATTGATATCGGATTTGTTTTTAAGCTTTAAAATTCGATGTGCAATGCTGATTAAATCGGCTTCCAATTTTTTTTTCATAACTGTTGAAATTATAGTGAATAGGGTATTTTAGTATATTTTGTAATCTAATGCTTTTATTCTTGTGGAAAATTCGCAGAACAATTTTTTATTTCTGTTAATAAGCGTTTGCGAATCTCCGATTTGATAAAAATTTTCTACTTTTGAAAAAACGTAAAACATCAAAATTTTACGTCAATTTATTACCAGTACAAAGTAATAAAAACTATTCATTTTTAAAGGTAGAAAAATACAAAATGTTTCTCGAAAATACAGTAAATCACAAAGAACAATTTGGTTGGATTGAAGTTATTTGTGGATCAATGTTTTCGGGTAAAACCGAGGAGTTAATCCGCAGATTAAAACGCGCCCAATTTGCCAAACAAAGAGTCGAAATTTTTAAACCCGCTATTGATACCCGCTATCATGACGAAATGGTCGTTTCTCATGATGCCAACGAAATTCGTTCAACTCCGGTTCCCGCCGCTGCCAATATTGCTATCTTAGCACAAGGCTGCGATGTTATTGGTATTGACGAAGCCCAGTTTTTTGATGATGAAATCGTTACCGTTTGTAATGATCTTGCAAATCAGGGAATTCGTGTGATAGTTGCCGGACTTGATATGGATTTTAAAGGAAATCCTTTTGGACCAATGCCTGCACTTATGGCTACAGCCGAATATGTAACAAAAGTTCACGCCGTTTGTACCAGAACAGGAAATCTTGCCAACTATAGTTTTCGTAAAACAGATAACGACAAATTAGTAATGCTGGGTGAAACCGAAGAATATGAACCCCTAAGTCGTGCTGCATATTATAATGCCATGAAAAAGATTCAGGATAAATAATTTTTTTTCTTTCTAATAAAACAATCTACAAATGCAGAAACCTACAACAAAAAAGAATTTAATTATTTTAGTAATAAGTGCAATTGTAGCATTATCGTTAGTTTTAGTCTTATATTATTCTTTTAAAGAACCTGTCACTGACAAAGAAATGGTGGAATTGGTTGAAAAGTACAATCAAAATTGCCCTTTAGTCATTCAGGAAGGAATTCGTCTGGACAATGTTACTTTGCCAAAAGACAAAGTTGTTCAGTACAATTTAACCTTATTAAATGTCGAAAAAGAGAGCGCAGAAATTGAAACGATAAAGAAAAACATTGGAGAAAGTCTTCTTAGCACCGTTAAAGCAAATCCAGGACTTCAGACATTTCGTGACAACGATTTTACTTTGATTTATAACTACGATGATAAAAAAGAAAATTATCTGTTTGAAATTACAATTACTCCGGAACAATATAAATAATTAGAAATTCTATTATAAAACAAAACCCGACAGATTTTGAATTTGTCGGGTTTCTTGTTTTTATGCAATTATATCTTTTAAACTGGACTGAAGTCCAGCTCTACAATATAAATTGTTCCTTTGGAACTATTTAAAGAGCCTTCGGCTCGATGTGTATTGTAGGGCCGGATTTTAATCCGGTTTAATTACGATTATAACAATTATGCTAAATCTTCTTTCGCATTCTTGCTACCGGAATATCAAGTTGTTCACGATATTTTGCAATCGTTCTACGAGCAATCGGGTATCCTTTTTCTTTTAAGATTTCTGCCAATTGATCGTCTGGCAAAGGCTTCTTTTTATCTTCTTCCTCAATTGTATTCTGAAGAATTTTTTTGATTTCCAAAGTCGAAACATCTTCACCCTGATCGTTTTTCATCGCTTCAGAGAAAAACTCTTTAATAAGTTTTGTTCCGTATGGAGTTTCAACATATTTACTGTTTGCAACACGTGAAATTGTCGAAATATCCAAACCAACCATATCTGCAATATCTTTTAAGATCATTGGTTTTAGTTTGGTTTCGTCACCATCAAGGAAATATTCTTCCTGATAATGCATAATCGCATTCATAGTTACAAAAAGGGTTTCCTGACGTTGTCTAATTGCATCGATAAACCATTTAGCCGAATCCAGTTTTTGTTTAATAAACTGAACTGCATCTTTTTGTGCCGATGATTTATCACGAGAATCTTTGTACGTCTGCATCATTTCCTGATAATCCTTAGAAACGTGCAACGACGGAGCATTTCTTCCGTTTAAGGTCAATTCCAGTTCGCCGTCAACAATTCTGATCGCAAAATCCGGAACTACATTTTCCGTTACTTTATTGTTTCCTGTGTAAGATCCTCCCGGTTTTGGGTTTAATCTTTCGATTTCATGAATCGCTTTTTTAAGTTGTTCATTCGAAACACCATATTTTTGAAGCAGTTTATCGTAGTGTTTTTTGGTAAAAGCATCAAACTGATTTTCGATAATATCAATTGCTAAATCAACATATTCTGTTGGTGTTTTGTGCTTTAATTGCAACAATAAACATTCCTGCAAGTCACGCGCTCCAACTCCTGACGGTTCAAGTTCATGAATTACCTGAAGCATTTTTTCGACCATTTTCTCATCGGTATAAATACCCTGAGTAAATGCCATATCATCTACAATATCCGGAACGCTTCTGCGGATATACCCCATATCATCAATACTTCCAACAAGGAATTCGGCGATTTCGCGTTCTTCATCATTCAAAATAAAAGTATTCAGCTGATTGATTAAATCCTGATGAAAACTAATCGGTGAAGCAAAAGGCGTTTCACGTTCCTCGTCTTCACTATAATTGTTCACCTGAGTTTTGTAATCCGGGGTATCGTCGTCGCTTAAATATTCGTCTATATTAATGTCGTCTGCTTCGATTCTGTCCGATTCAGCATCGTCATAATCGTCGTAGTCTTCATTTGCGAATTCATCAGCTTCGTATTCCTCTTCTTTTCCAGCTTCCAGAGCTGGATTTTCGTTCATTTCTTCCAATAAACGTTGCTCAAAAGCTTGCGTAGGCAATTGAATTAACTTCATCAGCTGAATTTGCTGTGGAGATAATTTTTGGGATAATTTTAAATTTAAAAATTGCTTTAGCATTTATTTTTGTTAAAAGTTTCAAGTTTCAAGTTTCAGGTTGCTGAACGTCCAACAACCTGAAACTTGAAACCTGAAACAAATTTTATAACTTTTTTTATTAAAATTCTGCGTTACCCGGAGTTCTCGGGAAAGGAATTACATCTCTAATGTTTGTCATTCCAGTTACAAACAATACCAAACGTTCAAATCCTAATCCGAAACCTGCGTGAGTCGCTGATCCAAATCTTCTGGTATCTAAATACCATGATAATTCTTCTTCGTCGATTTCTAAAGCTTTCATTTTTTCGATCAAAACATCGTAACGCTCTTCTCTTTCAGAACCTCCAACGATTTCTCCAATTCCAGGGAAAAGGATATCCATTGCACGAACTGTTTCTCTTCCAGGTTCTGTATTATCATTCAAACGCATGTAAAAAGCTTTGATATTTGCTGGATAATCATATAAAATTACCGGACATTTAAAGTGCTTCTCAACCAGAAAACGCTCGTGTTCTGACTGTAAATCAGCTCCCCATTCGTTGATGATATAGTTGAATTTTTTCTTTTTATTTGGAGTTGAATCTCTCAAAATATCAATTGCTTCAGTATAAGAAACACGTTTGAAGTTGTTCTCCAAAACGAAGTTCAATTTCTCCAACAAAGGCATTTCGCTTCTGTCTGCTTGTGGTTTTGATTTTTCTTCTTCAATAAGTCTTCCTTCCAAGAATGCCAAATCATCTTTACAATTGTCTAAAGCATATTTTATAACGTATTGAATAAAATCTTCAGCCAAATCCATGTTGTCATCAAGGTCGTTGAAAGCAACTTCCGGCTCAATCATCCAAAATTCTGCAAGGTGACGAGAAGTATTTGAATTCTCAGCTCTAAAAGTTGGTCCAAAAGTATAAATCTGACCCAAAGCCATTGCAAAAGTTTCTCCTTCTAACTGTCCCGAAACCGTTAAGTTCGTTTCTTTTCCAAAGAAATCTTCTTTATAGTTTACTTTTCCGTCTTCAGTTCTTGGTGTATTGTCGAAAGGTAAAGCCGTAACTTTAAACATTTCTCCAGCACCTTCCGCATCAGATCCGGTAATGATTGGCGTATTTACATACACAAACCCTTTTTGTTGAAAATAGTTATGAACCGCAAATGACAATACCGAACGCACACGCATAATTGCTCCAAAAGCATTTGTACGAACACGTAAATGTGCATTTTCTCTCAAGAATTCCAAAGAGTGTTTTTTAGGCTGCATTGGGAATTTCTCCGCATCAGAATCTCCTAAGATTTCAAGTTTATTAACCTGAATTTCGTATTTCTGACCTGCACCTTTACTTTCAACCAAAGTTCCTATTACAGAAACTGCAGCTCCAGTTGTAATTCTTTTTAAAGTTTCTTCCGGTGTATTTTCAAAATCAACAACACATTGTATATTATTAATGGTAGAACCGTCATTAAGTGCGATGAACTGATTATTTCTAAATGTTCTCACCCATCCTTTTGCATTAACCTCCTGAAGCGTCGTCGTACTGTTTAATAAGTCTTTAACTTTTGTGTGTTTCATTTTATATATAATATTGAAATTAAATTATTTGTTGTGTAATAACTGCAAATATAAACGATAATAATTAAAATTAGAAGCTGTTTCCCGCTATCCGCTATATCTTTTTCTTCCTAAAGAAGTAAGAAAAAGGATACCGCTGCTATCGGGGCTAGGGCTTTAGTTTTCAAAAGTCCTGTTTTGTCATTTCGACGAAGGAGAAATCACACTAGAATTTACGCAAACAAAATCGCCAATCTTTGCCGAGTTACGTGTGTGATTTCTCCTCTGTCGAAATGACAAGATTGCGTGCAAACTTTGACAAAGATTACATGTTTAATTCGTGAATTCGTGGCAAAAAAACTAATCTTCCAAATCCTCTTTCTTAGCCTTCTTCTTCTCAAAAGTCAAAACCAAAGCCGGTAAAACCAATAAATTCGCAAACATCGCAAACGCCAATGTACAAGAAATTAATCCTCCAAGCGCAATTGTTCCACTAAAACTAGAAAGCGTAAAAGTAGCAAATCCTAAAATTAAAACTACCGAAGTATAAAAAGTACTAATTCCGGTTTCTCTCAAAGCACTAAAAACAGATTTTTTTACTTTCCCGTTACTTTGTATTAAATCATGTTTGTACTTAGCCATAAACTGAATCGCATTATCTACCGAGATCCCAAACGCAATACTGAATACTAAAATTGTAGAAGGTTTTAACGGAATCCCAAAATACCCCATCAATCCCGATGTAATACAAAGCGGTAAAATATTCGTAATTACCGATGCAAAAACCATTTTAAACGATCTGAATAAATACAGCATCAAAATTGCGATTACCAAAATCGCAAAAATCAGCGATTCGATTAAGTTGTCAACCAAATAAGATGTTCCTTTCTGGAAAACTAATGCTTTTCCAGTAACGGTAACTTCATAACGATCTTTAGGGAAAATTTCATCAATCTTACTGTGTAATTTCTTCTCCACTTTCGCCATTTCATCCGTACCAATATCTCTCATAAAAGTAGTGATTCGGGCGTATTGTCCAGTCGAATCAACATAACTTTTCATAAGATTGTCTTTGCTGTTTTTTGTTGCATTCTTAGCATACGACAAAATAAAAGTCTGTTCCTGTGAAGTTGGTAATTGGTAATATTCAGGATTTCCGTTATAGAAAGCCTGTTTCGAATATTTAACCAAATTCACCACAGAAACCGGTTTTGACAATTCCGGAAGACTTGCAATCGTATTTTGCAATTCATCCATTTTGCGCATCGTTGACAATTTCATAACACCTTTTTTGTGTTTGGTGTCAATCATTATTTCGAGCGGCATTACACCGTTAAACTCTTTTTCGTAGAATAAAATATCTTTAAAGAAAGAAGCGCTTTTTGGCATTTCACCAATCAAGCTTCCTGAAACCTTCATTTGTGCAACTCCAATAACACTAAAAACCAATAGCAATCCGTAGATCGTATAAATTACTTTTCGCTTGTTTTTTACCACATTTTCAACAAAATCCAACAAAGTCGAAATGTACGTTTTAGTCAAATGGTACAAATGTTTTTCTCCCGGAACTTCCATAAAACTGTACACAATTGGTACAATTAAAAGCGTCAATAAATAAACCGAAATCACGTTGATCGAAGTTACTAAACCAAACTCAAAAAGAAGGTCGTTTCCTGTAATCATAAACGTCGCAAAACCTATCGCCGTTGTTAAATTCGTCATTAAAGTCGAAACTCCAATTTTAGAAATAATACGCTGTAAAGCCTTTGCCTGATTGTTATGCAGTTTAATTTCCTGCTGGTATTTATTGATCAGGAAAATACAATTCGTAATCCCAATAACAATAATTAATGGAGGAATAATAGCCGTTAAAATCGTGATTTTATAATGAAATAATCCAAGTGTTCCGAATGACCAGATTACACCAACAATTAAAATACAAATCGAAATAAATGTCGCTCTGAATGAACGGAAAAAGAAAAAGAAAATCAAAGAAACCGTCAGCAAAGCCGCACCAATAAAGAGCCCGATTTCGCCTTTCATATTATCAGCATTAATTGTTCTGATGTATGGCATTCCCGAAACTTTCAAATCGATTCCGGTAGTTTTCTCAAATTTATCGATCTTCGGAACCAGATTTTCAAGAATAAAAGTTTTTCTTTCAGCCGTATTAACAAGCGCTTTATTGATGTAAACTGCTGAACGAATACTTCCGCTTTCTTTATTAAAAAGCAAACCTTCATAAAAAGGCAAATTATGAAATAAATCATATTGTACCTTTTTTAAATATTCAGGATCTGTCGCTTTCTTTTGATCTATAAATGGAGCAAGAACAAATTTCTCGTTAACAGTATCTTTTTCCAGTTTCTTTAAATCGTTCAAAGAGACTACCAAATCAACTTCTTTAGAGTTTTTTAAACCCGTCATTAATTCATTCCAGGCCGCGTAATTTTTTGGAGTAAAAAACTTAGGATCCTGAAAACCAATTACAACAAGGTTTCCTTCTTCGCCAAATTTAGAAAGGAATTTTTGATAGTCTTTATTTGCGATATGATTTTTAGGAAGCAAATTCGCTTCAGTATACGTCATAGCAAGATTCTTCCATTGATAACCAAGGAAAATTGTCAAGGCCGAAACCCCCACGAGTATCGCAATTCTATTTTTAAGTATGATTCTGGCTAATTTTTCCCAAAATCCAACTTGTACAGCGTTTTTCATAAATTCTTTAAAATGGATGCAAATGTAGTGAAAAGTGCTCGAAATCATAAATATTCGGCTCGTTTTTACTGTTTGTTAACACAATTGATATTCTGATTTTTAGGAAAAATTAGATCTTTTATACAATCCTACGTTAGCTTTTCTCATATTTGTACTTAAATTTAAAAATGAAACGAAAATGAACTGGATTTTATTAATAATTGCAGGACTTTTTGAAGTTGCATTTGCTTCCTGTTTAGGCAAAGCCAAAGAAACAACAGGAATACAATCAACTTACTGGATGATTGGTTTTTTCGTTTGTCTTTCGATCAGTATGTTTTTATTATACAAAGCCACGCAGGTTTTACCAATTGGAACTGCTTATGCCGTTTGGACAGGAATTGGCGCCGTTGGAACTGTTTTGGTTGGAATCTTAATTTTTAAAGAACCGGCAACTTTCTGGAGAATATTTTTTCTTTCGACTTTAATTGCTTCAATTATTGGGTTGAAGTTTGTTTCTAGTCATTAAGAAATATTGCCCGCGGATTTTACGGATTTACGCAGATTAATTTATTTTAATTAAATAAAAAAAGCTCTCGCAGATTAAGCAGATATTATAATTCGTGTTTATTCGTGAAATTCGTGGCGAAAAAATAGCACGCAGATTGAGCAGATTAATTAAATTTTAAATTTGTGGCAAAAAACTTTACATAACAATGCAAGAAAACAACACTATCACTTTTATTTTTCTGGCAATTCTTTTATTGCTAATTGTCATTATCTGTTTTTTAATGTATCAACTATTGCAATTCAAAAAAGCGAAAGATGATGCTGAGAAGAGTTTTTATGCGCTCGAAATGAAGGTGAATGATTTGCAGTTAGAAACTTTAGAATCAAAACTGAATCCGCATTTGTTTAAGAATATATTGAATTCAATTCAGTCGCACGCCTATCAAACTTATTTTGCTTTGGATAAATTGGCGAATGTTTTGGATTATATTTTATACGAAAGCAAAAAGAAATTTGTAACCGCCAAAGAAGAAATTGATTTTGCATTGAATCTAATCGAAATCAACAAAATCAAAATCAGTCCGCTTTTTGAATTAAAGATCAAAACCAATATTAATAAGGACGACAAGTTATACGAACAACCTTTATTGGCACCTTTAATTTCTATTGATTTAATAGAAAATGCCTTTAAACATGCTGATTTACAAAGCGCCGATGCTTTTATTTCGGTTGTTTTTGAGTTTAGAGATAATTCTTTTTTTATGACGGTTTCGAATAAGATATCCGATAAAAAAGTATTAAAAAAAGAACGCAGCGGTTTTGGCCACACTACATTAGAACATAGATTGCGCATTATTTATAAGAATAATTTCAAACTCGATAAATTCGTAGAAAACGACATTTATATCGCACATTTAAAAATAGATTTACTTGAATACAAAACTGAAATGCTTGCTTCTGGACGATGAGTTACCGGGATTAATGTACCTGAAAATGCTTTGCGAACAAATTCCTGAAATCGAAATTGTAAAGACATTCAACAATCCTGAAAAACTCCTTGCCGAAATTCCGAATCTCGATTTTGATTTATTAATATCAGATATCGAAATGCCGGGAATCGACGGTTTGCATCTGGCGGAAATGCTGGACAATAAATTAGTTATTTTCTGCACGGCTTATAAAGAATATGCCGCTGATGCTTTTAATATTGATGCGGTAGATTACATTACAAAACCGGTAAAACTGGAACGTTTGCAAAAAGCAATCTCAAAAGCTTCTGAGCGTTTTAACAAACCTGAAACGTCCAAAAAATTCATTCAGTTAAATACTGACAAAGGAAAAACCTTATTGTATTTTAATCAGATTCAATACATCAAAACCGCTGTTAGCGATAGTCGGGACAAAACAGTTCTTCTGGTTGACGGAAGTTTTCTAAACCTAAAAAACGTTAAATTCGACACGCTCTTAAACGAATTACCAGATGCCGATTTCTGCCGAATAAACAAAAAAGAAATTGTCGCTGTAAAAGCTATTAAGTTTTTTAATCATAACGAAATTGTATTGCATCATTTAGAAAAAAATGACAAAAACAGCACGTTGATTTTAAGCGAAACATATCGTTCTGACTTTTTGAAAAAGGTAAAAATCTAAATAAACTAAATAAGTTAACGCATATTAGGCTGAGCGAAGGCGAAGCCCCTTTTACGTAATAAAGCCTTCAACTTCGTTCAGGATGACAGTCGTTTTCATAACTTATTACAAAGTTTTTCGGACTTGTTACATACATTGAAAATTAGGTTTAAATTTGCTTTTTCACTTAATTTTCAGTTCTCATATTTGCACCAATAAATCTAAAAAACGAGTTATGAATAATATTAAAAACTCCTTATTTTACATTACTGTTATTGGTGGTTTCACCGCTTTAATATATTGGGTAATTTCAAAAGGCGCATCACTTGAAGTTGGGCGCGGAATCGTTCATAAAAAGATTGTAAGCAATCATTGGAATGATTTTCTTCATTCGATGGTAGAGAACTTACAACATCCTTTGGCAATTTTACTAGCTCAGATCGTTACTATTATATTAGTCGCACGTTTGTTTGGTTGGTTTTTTAGAAAAATCGGACAACCATCTGTAATTGGCGAAATGATTGCAGGTATTGTTTTAGGGCCATCCTTAGTCGGAATGTATTTTCCGGAATTCTCAGCCGCTTTATTTCCAAAAGAATCTTTAGGGAACTTACAGTTTTTAAGCCAGATTGGTTTGATCCTTTTCATGTTTGTGATTGGAATGGAATTAGATTTGAAAGTACTAAAAAACAAAGCGCATGATGCCGTAGTAATTAGCCACGCAAGCATTGTAATTCCTTTTGCTTTGGGATTAACATTAGCTTATTTTATCTATCATACTTTTGCACCGGTTGGAGTTGAATTTGCTTCTTTCGGATTATTTATGGGAATCGCCATGAGTATTACAGCATTTCCGGTTCTCGCCAGAATTGTGCAGGAACGAGGCATGCAAAAAACAAAACTCGGAACCATTGCCATAACTTGTGCTGCTGCCGATGATATTACTGCCTGGTGTATTCTTGCCGTTGTAATTGCGATCGTAAAAGCAGGTTCATTCACAAGCGCACTATATGTAATAGGTTTGGCAATTTTGTATGTAATTGTAATGCTAAAAATAGTTCGTCCGTTCCTAAAACGTGTTGGAGATTTAAATTCAACTCGCGAAAGTTTGAACAAACCAGTTGTAGCAATCTTTTTCATTACACTTTTATTCTCTGCATATGCGTCTGAGTTAATTGGAATTCACGCTTTATTTGGCGCTTTCTTAGCCGGAGCAATTATGCCGGAAAATAACCGATTCAGAAATATATTTATCGAAAAAGTCGAAGACGTTGCCATCATTGTCCTCTTACCTTTATTCTTTGTATTTACCGGTTTACGTACACAAATAGGTTTATTGAACGATCCTTATTTATGGAAAGTTACGGGAGTCATTATTGCCGTTGCCGTAATTGGAAAATTCTTTGGAAGTGCTTTTGCCGCAAAATTTGTCGGACAAAGCTGGAAAGACAGTTTGGCAATTGGAGCGTTAATGAATACACGAGGTTTAATGGAATTGGTAGTTCTAAACATTGGTTATGATTTAGGCGTTTTATCTACAGAAATTTTTACCATGATGGTAATTATGGCTTTGGTAACCACATTTATGACCGGTCCGGCCCTGGATTTTATAGGATTTATTTTTAAAGATAAAATAACCGCAATCCCACAGGAAATTGGAAACAAAAGTAAATACAAAATTCTGCTTTCGTTTGCAACCCCCGAGAGAGGAAAAAAACTACTTCAAATTGCCAACAGCTTAGTCAAAAAACAAGGTGATAATTCGATAGTAACAGCGATGCATCTTTCTCTAAGTACAGAAATACACTCGTTTGACATCAAAGATCACGAACGAAAAATGCTTGTGCCTGTTATTGAAGAATCTGAGCGTTTGAATCAAAATATGGTAAGTGTCTTTAAAGTCACAAATGATATCGATACTGATATTATTGATACTGCGAATCAAGGTGAATACGATTTATTACTGGTTGGTTTAGGTCAGTCTATTTTTGACGGAACTCTTCTTGGAAAAATCCTTGGCTTTACAACCCGAATCGTAAATCCGGATCGTTTAATCGATAAGTTATCGGGAAAAGAAGGTTTATTCGAAAACTCTCCCTTTGACGAAAGAACACGTCATATTATTGCAAAAAGCAAAATGCCCGTTGGAATTTTCATTGACAAGGAACTAGAAGAAGTAAATCAGATTTTCATGCCAATTTTTAGTAAAGAAGATGCTTTTTTAATAGAATATGCCAAAAAGTTAATCAACAATAATGGATCGCAAATTACAGTTCTCGATGCGAGTGGCGAAGTAAAAAACACTCGTGACATTCAGGAAACAATTCGTTCAATCGAACAAATTGCACCAAATCACATTATGATTATGCATGACAGAACCCTTAAAAAAGAATTCTTAGAAAGTCAAAACTTAATGATCATAAGTCTTGACAGTTGGAAAAAACTAATCGAATCTCAAAGTACATGGTTGAATAATACACCATCTGTTTTGATTTTGAAACCATAAAAGGAAAATAAATTCCATCCCGATAGCTATCGGGATTAAAATCCCAAATTCCAAATCTCTTTCGATTGGAGTTTGGGATTTAGAATTTTCAGCTTGTTTGTCATTTCGACCGAAGAGAGAAATCACACGCGTAACTCGACAAAGTTTTTCTAACCTCGAATTATTCAAGTAACGCAAGCGTTCTATTCGTCAATTCAGTTTTATACTTCAAAACATCATCAATATTACTTAATAAATACTCATTATTTTCGATAAGTATTTTCATTTTTGAATCGGTAAAAACTAATTTACAAATCACTTTTTTAAGATTATCATCAATACTAATATTAAAAAAGCTTTTAAAATCTTTGAAGAAAATTCTTTGACTCGGTATCTTTTTATTCTGTATCAACAAAGTTCTAATTGTATGATAAGCCTGAATTTCAGATTCAGTAGTAATAATGCCTCCGGTATTTGAGTTTGATTCATCCAATACTTTTTTCTCATACAAAGATTTTAGCAATGCCGAATTAATCATTTTTATCATTTTCGCTTGTGTGTCCTCAGTAAATTTGGTTTTAAAATTCATATTTCTATGAATAATCTTCAACAAATCCTTCGACGGAGCAATTAACTCTTTTAATAAACTAGCTTCGAAATCTTCTGTAAAAACACACTCCTGAGCTGTTTTTATAATCTCATTAACTACTACGTATCTTTTATCAAATTTGATTAACGTTTCTAAGTCCTTATCTGAGTAATTCAACAAATTAAACACAAAAAAAGGTTTATTATCAATTACATTAGATTGTAAAACATCTGAATAAAATCGATACTCAATTCCATTTGTCAATACAGCAATTCTTGAATTTTTAGTATTACTAAAGTAACCATTAAGTTGTCCCGCCTCTTTATCACTAAGTCTACTATTATACTTTTTTGCTTCTATTAAAATTGTATCTTTTTTGTTTAACAAAATAGCATAATCAATTTTTTGACCTATACGATCTCCAAAATCAGCGTTGTATTCTGGAATCAAATCATTAGAAATATAATTTAGGATATGAAAAAAAGGCTCAATCAAAAACTTACGGGTTTGAGCTTCATTAGTACACAATTCTATTGCATCATTAATTTTAAAACTTTCGAGAGTTTTCTTTAATTGATTGATGGATTGTTTAGGTATAGTTACGATCATTTTTGGTAGTTTGTTAGTTAAACAACTTAATAAATTAAAAACTAAGCTAATGAAAATAAATCAAACTATAAGTTTTTAAAAATCATTGCTTTAAAACAAAACAAATATCTTCATTTAATTGATCAAATATCTACGGAAAACCATACTGATTTTAAAAGTATCATTTTGCCATAATCTTTGCGGGCATGAGCGGGACGCTTGCGCAAGCAAATGATAATCCCTTCGGCATTCTAAAAGTAAAACCCTTGCAAAACTAGATTTGCAAGGGTTTTACTTTTTTTTAAGTGATTCTTACTTCTCATTTGCCGAATCATCAGGGTCGATTCTATCTTTTACAGTTTTTTTGAAATCATTATTCAATAAATCTGTTAATTTCTTTTTCTCTTTTTTATTTTTTCTGATTGTCAGTACAACTAGAATAACTACTAGTACTGCCACAATCGCTATTATAAACCAATTAATTCCCATAGCTTAAGTTTTTACTTAAAATTAAGAAACTATAATTAAACTCTGTATTATCAAAAAGTTAAGTATTACATTTTTAAGCAAAATTATCCTGATAGAACTATAATTTTTGAAAGTTATCTCTTTAAACGGCATCATTACTTTTCTATATATTAAAAATCTTAAGAGGAAAATATTTAGAAAAATTTAGAAACCAAAATACTTTCATTCTTAAAGAAATTCATTGCAATTTTAATCCTCTTGATAAAGTGGTAGAACTTTACGAACGTTTAGTTCTTGCCGAAAAAGAAAAAGTTGAATATTTATAGATGTTGTTGAAGAAGAAATAATAGAATGTATAAAGCCATTCCAGAATGAACATGCCCCAAAAAGTTAGACACTATTTGGGGCATTTTTTATGGAAAGAAAAGTAAAGTATGACTATGCATTTAAGTTAGAATGTGTAGAATTGGTTTTAAAGAAGCATTATTCAGATGGATATGTTTCAAAATTAAAACAGACTCCAAGATGGAATATTCGTAAGTGGGTCAGTTTTTATAAGGCATATGGTAAAATTGGTTTATTGCCACGAATGAATCAAAGCTATTCAGCCGAATTTAAGCTAAAAGTGCTCAATATCATAGAAAAGGAATCCCTTAGCTTGATGCAGGCTGGTATAAGATTTAATATTCCC
>NZ_FZNL01000025.1:0-63026 GCF_900187965.1 Flavobacterium sp. ov086
CTTTTTTCCATTTTAAAACTATGGAAATATCGGGAATATTAAATCTTATACCAGCCTGCATCAAGCTAAGGGATTCCTTTTCTATGATATTGAGCACTTTTAGCTTAAATTCGGCTGAATAGCTTTGATTCATTCGTGGCAATAAACCAATTTTACCATATGCCTTATAAAAACTGACCCACTTACGAATATTCCATCTTGGAGTCTGTTTTAATTTTGAAACATATCCATCTGAATAATGCTTCTTTAAAACCAATTCTACACATTCTAACTTAAATGCATAGTCATACTTTACTTTTCTTTCCATAAAAAATGCCCCAAATAGTGTCTAACTTTTTGGGGCATGTTCAATCATTCAAATCGGCTTTATTTTTTTGGAGGTGTTTTTACAACTAAAATACTTTTTCCATATCCTGCCCAAATACCAATTCCTCCTTTTATATTAGATTTCAAACTTGCATTTGCCGGATAAATTGGGTTTTTACTGTTTACAATTTCGTTTTGCCAACTGTTCCAGAAATCTAAAGCATCTTTATCCTGCGTTCTTAATTTTACATAAATCAAATCTCCATCAGCAAAATAGGGCGTAAACTTTGTTTTGGGAAAAAGTAAAACCCCTCTGTTAATTTGTACCGAAACTTGTGATGTGCTAAAGTTTTTATCATCTAAATTACCATAAAACGAAGGAACAAAAATAGGTTCTTCACCATCGATTTTTGTCGCAATTTGATAGTAGTTTTTCTCGTTTACAGGATCATCAAATTTTACAAAAATATATCCTGTTGTATCCGTCGCATTCTTCTTTATATATTCGGCACTTTTAAGCGGGACTGATTTTGGAACTTTGGTTATTGCTGTTACAATTCTATTTAAATATTCAATTTTAAGCGAATATTCTTTTCCTGCTTCTGCTTTTAAGGTTGACCCAAAATACACAAATGGAGGAACTCTGTTTTTGTCATTTTTAACTCTTAAAACTTCTGATGTCTGCCCGTCAGAAATAGTGATTTTTGCCGATCTGATTACGTGATTCAAAACATTTGTAGAATCAATAACATCTGTAACCGGAATACTGCTCGAAAGCAAAACCTGAGCGTAATCGCCTTCTTCTATCCAACCTTCGACTACAACTTTAGATTCAATATTTTGCTCGATAAAATCATCTTTGGAACAACTTGTTAATAGTAGTGCAAAAAGAAATAGTATATATTTTTTCATCTTTTAAAATTTAAATCTCCAGCTTATTGAAGGTAATATTCGATACAAAACTTTCTCTTCTTGTTTTACAACCACACTATTTTTATCTTTATTTACCTGAACATCCAGCACGACATAAATTGGATTATCAATATTGAATGTATTATAAATAGAAAAATTCAAAGCGCTTTCTTTTTTATTCGTTTTCACGAAAAAGTAATTTACCGAAAGATCCGTTCTGATATAATTCGGCATTTGTGCGTTGTTATATCCTGAATATTCTTTGACTGGATTATTATTAATAAAATACCAGGAAGTTGGCATTGTAAATCGGTTTCCGGAACTAAATATCTGTGTAACGCCAAAATTCCATTTTGAATTTAAATCATACATTCCCACTAACGAAAGATTATGACGGCGGTCATATTTTGCAAAATAAGTATTTCCGTTATTCAATTCGTCGAAATTTCGATCAGACCAACTTAACGTATAACTTAACCAGCCTGTAAATCTTCCGTTGCTTTTTTTCAACATCATTTCGAATCCGTATGCTTTTCCTTTTCCAACCAACAAATCATTCTTTAGTGTGGTCGTTTCATTAAACTGCGTAATTCCATATGGATATTCAAGTAAATCTTTCATTGAGCGATAAAATCCTCCAAAAGAAGAACTAAAGTTTCTCGAAATATTCTGATTGGAACCAATAGAGAATTCGTCTGAAGATTGTGGTTTTATTCCATCTGAACTGGCGATCCAAAAATCAGTCGGAATTCCAACACTCGAAGTCGTTATTAAACTTAAATATTGATATTGTTTATTATAAGAAGCATAAAAAGAATATTTGTCACTTGGATAATAATTCAAGATCACTCTTGGCTGAAAATGCAAATATGAATCCTTAGATCCTGAAGTATAATAGTTGATTCTGAGTCCTAATTCGGCAATTAGATTCTCAAATATCTTTGGCTTTGCGGTTGTAAAAACAGCCGCTTCATTGGCATTAATTGTACTATTTTGAGATGCATTATTATTGGATGTCAGATTTTCGACATTGACCTTTTGAGGTTGTAAATCATGATAAACATATTGCAAACCCGATTCAAAAGGAATGTTTTTAACAGAATAACGCACTGAATTTGTAAAGCCAAAATCTTTTACATAAGAAGAAACTCCAAACTGAATTGTTGCTTGTTCCATATCCAGATTATTAGAATATTGTGTAAAATAAACCGAATTTGACATACTTACTTTAGGCGAAAATGTGGTAACCAAAGTTGGAGAAACTGTAAAATTACTCCATTTTAAATTGGTTTTCAGCGCCAGATTTCCATCATTGATTTTCAGTTCGTCTCCGCTAATAAAAGCATCGATAGAAAATAAATTCTTCTTTGAAATCTGAGACAAAAAGCTAATATTTCCATCTGAAAAACCATATTTCATATCCTGAACGTCATTATTCTTGGAACCTGAACGCAATAATGGTGCAACGATTTCGTCAATATATGTTTTTCTGCCTGAGATATAAAAGCCGGATTTTTTTGTCACAGGAATTGCCACACTTAATTGTGACGCCAAGATCCCAACATTTCCTTGTATTCCAAATTCAGAAGGTATTGTTTTATTTGGAAGCAAAAGTGTTGTAGAACTCAAACGTCCGCCATATTTAGCATTCGAACTGGATTTATCAAATTCTACCTCCTTAATATGATCTGTGTTGTAGAAAGGAAAAATTCCCAATAAATGCGACATTCCATATATAGGTGTTCCGTTGTATAAAATCGCGTTGTGTCCGGGATCTCCGCCTCTTACATATAAATATCCATTTGCATCACCAGAATTCTGAACTCCGGGCGTTAACTGTAAAAGTTTTATAATATCTGTGGTTCCTAAAACGGTTGGAACTCCGGATAACTCTTTTAAATTGAAGGATAATTTACCACCGGATAAACTCGTGATTCCTCTTTTTTTGTCATTGGCTATTACTACTTCCTTTAAAAGTGAAATATCTTTTTCTAATACAATCGAAATTACGGTGTCTTTTGTAAAATTAAAATGAATCGTTTTATTAAGATAACCCAATTGGTCAATCGCAATTTCGATTTTTCCCAACGGAATATTTTGTAAAAAATTACCAATAGAATCTGAGATTGCGTAGTAATGCTGGTTATTTCTATTGAAAGAAATACTTGTACCAACAAGATTTTCGTTTTCGGAAGATTTTATGTTTCCAATAATATTGCCTTTAGATTGCGCAAATACATTGGAAAAACAGAATAAAAAGAAGAGAATTATAGTTTTCGGCACTTGGTTTTAATAAGAAAAATGCGAAAATAATCAATTATAAATCAATTCTGTGAAGTAAATATTTTATTTTTTTTAGTTAAATCTCGTGCATTAAAAAGTGTATCGAAACCGAGAAGCCGCATGAGGGATAATAGTGGAAATCCTTCTGTTTTTTTTCTAAACAGAAGATCAAAACGAATAGCCCGACCCGCTCCCGAGGTTTCGGGACTGCGGGTCATGCCCTACTCTTTTTATTTCAATTTATTTAATAGAAAAAAATCTTCAAAATCAAATTGTGACGCATTACGTCACAAATTTAAAACCCATATTATTTCAATTTATTCAAATACATATTCACCACATTATCTAAACCTAGATAAAGCGCTTCTGAAATTAAAGCATGTCCAATAGAAACTTCCAACAAACCCGGTATATTTTGATTGAAAAACTGAACATTATCCAGACTTAAATCATGACCTGCATTGATTCCTAAACCTAATTCGTTTGCCAATTTTGCAGCTTCGACATAAGGATCGATTCCGTTTTTATTTCCAAGACTGTATTGATGTGCAAAAGCTTCGGTATATAATTCAATACGATCAGTTCCCGTTTTTTTGGCTCCTTCGATAATTTCCAAAACCGGATCAACAAAAATCGAAGTTCTGATTCCGTTGCGCTTAAACTCCTGAACAACTTCTATTAAATACGACTCATTTTTAATAGTATCCCAACCCGCAGAAGATGTTATTGCTCCAATTGCGTCGGGAACTAAAGTTACTTGCGTTGGTTTGCATTCTAATACTAAATCGATAAAATTATGTTGAGGATTTCCTTCAATATTATATTCGGTATGAACGATTGCTTTTAGATCACGCGCATCCTGATAACGGATGTGACGCTCGTCCGGACGTGGGTGAATTGTGATTCCCTGAGCTCCGAAATTCTGAATATCTGTGGCAACTTTTAATAAATCAGGAACATTTCCGCCACGTGCATTCCTTAAGGTTGCAATTTTATTGATATTTACACTTAACTTTGTCATATAAATAGATAATTAATTCTAGTAACACTATATTTGTTACGACAAAAATACAAAGTAAAACGTAGCAGTTTTTGCTATTTTTTGATTATTTTGCATCAAATATCTTCAATTGATTTATGACAGAAATTACTAATTATATCACCAATGATTTCAGAGCGATTGATAGTCAGGAAACGATAGCCTCTGTTCAGGACTTTTTTGCGGATTTGAATTTTTCGCATTTTCCGGTTTTGGAAAACGGAATTTTCATTGGAAGTATCGCTTCTGACGATGTCGAAACTTTTGACACGGATAAAAAAGCTATTGATTACAAATATACTTTAGAACGTTTCTTTGCCAGAAAATCAATGCTTTGGCTGGATGTTTTAGAAGTTTTTGCAAAAAATCACACCAACGTAATTCCCGTTCTTGACGAAAACAATGCCTATATAGGTTATTATGAAATGGAAGATATCATGAAATTTTTTCAGGAGACTCCATTTTTAAAAGAACAAGGCGGAATAATTATTGTCCAAAAAGGTCTTTTAGATTATTCTATGGGTCAGGTAACTCAGATTGTAGAGAGTAATAACGGTAAAATTTTAGGCTGTTTTATATCTGAAGCTGATTTGGAAAATGTTCAAATCACGATAAAAATTGGCGTTGGTCCAATGAATGAAATCATCCAGACTTTTAGACGCTATAATTACGAAATCGTCTCAGAACATCAGGAAGACGCCTATATTAATAGCTTAAAAGAACGTTCAGATTACTTAGATAAGTATCTTAATATATAGTATTGCTTGTTGAATCGGTTAATTGTTTAATCGTTTTAACGAAGAAAATTAACGATTAAACAATTAAACAAAAAATCGATTAAACATCAGATGAAAGTAGCCATATACGGACAGTATTATCAAAACAGTACCGAACCTATTATTAAGGACATTTTTCTATTCTTCAATTCCAATAATGTAGAAATGGTAATTGAAGAAAACTTTTTAAAAATGCTTTACGAAAAACAACTCATTGACAATGAATATGAAACTTTTTCGGCTAGTACATCTTTAGATAATAGTTTTGAAATGCTAATTAGTATTGGTGGTGACGGAACCATTTTAAGAGCAGCAACATTAGTTCGTGATTCTGGCGTTCCTATTTTAGGAATCAATGCCGGAAGATTAGGGTTCTTGGCTACAGTTCAAAAAGAAAACATAGATAGCTTTTTACAATTTGTCATTGATAAGAATTACACTACCTCCGAAAGAACTTTATTAAGCCTTACTTGTGATCCAAAAAACGAAGCGATTGAAGATTTGAATTTTGCCATGAATGAGGTTACGGTGAGCCGAAAAGATACTACATCGATGATTACAGTAGAAACTTACTTAAACGATGAATATTTAAATTCTTACTGGGCAGACGGTTTAATTATCTCAACTCCTACCGGTTCTACCGGATATTCATTGAGTTGCGGCGGTCCATTATTAACTCCGGATGTTAAAAGCTTAGTGATAACACCTATCGCTCCTCATAATTTAACAGCAAGACCACTTGTTATTCCGGATGATACAGTAGTAAAACTGCGTGTTTCCGGACGAGAAGATCAATATTTAGTTTCTCTGGACTCCAGAATAGCTTCTGTAAAAAACGAATCCATTCTTACCATCACGAAAACTGACTTTAAAATAAAAATGGTCGAAATACCAGGTGAAACTTTCTTGAAAACATTAAGAAATAAGCTACTCTGGGGAGAAGACAAAAGAAACTAAGTCTTTTTCTGACACTCACCTATACGATAATACCACTTTTTCTCGTTCTGCATGTATTGAATCCTCATTAAATGTCTGAAATTCATATTGTAAATTGAAAAAAAAGCACATTTAACTAAAGCAACGTTGATTCGTATCGATAATTATTATATTTGCACGCAATTTTGAATTAAATGAAGAAAATTTTTAATTTATTGTTATGTTTTTTCCCCTTTATCACACTAAATGCTCAAATCAATGAGATTGGTGTTTTTCTTGGTGGAAGCAACTTTGTTGGTGACGTAGGAAGTACAACCTATATTGCACCGGAAAAACTAGCTTTTGGTGTTTTGTATAAATGGAACAAGAGTCCACGCCATTCTTATCGTTTTTCGTACACACAGTCATCTGTTAGCGGAAACGATTACGATTCAAAAGAAACGGGACGAAATAAGAGAGGTTACAGTTTTGAAAACACAGTACAAGAATTATCCGCCGGTTTAGAATTTAATTTTTTTGATTTTAATTTACACGATTATCATCCAAAAGTTACTCCTTATATATACTCAGGATTAAGTTATTTTAGGTTTGATGAAATATACCGACAAGCATCCAATCCAAATTTAACTACATCACAAAGATCGGGTTCATTTGCGATACCTATAATATTAGGTGTAAAATCGAATATCGCAACGCATTGGGTTTTAGGCGCTGAAGTTGGAGCTCGCTACACTTTTACAGATGATATTGATGGAAGTAATCCTAATACAAGCAACACGAATATAAAAAAATTCGGGAATTTAAATAATAATGACTGGTATGTCTTCTCAGGTATAACTTTAACTTATACCTTTGGACAAAAACCTTGCTATTGCGCAGAATAATACAATGAATTTAATAGACTCTATAGATCACACAAATTTACCCAAACATTTGGCCATTATCATGGACGGAAATGGTCGTTGGGCCAAACAACAAGGCTTTTTAAGAGCTTTTGGCCATGAAAATGGGACTAAATCTGTAAAAAAAACAATTACTACTTGCGCCAAACTTGGTATTGAGTATCTTACCCTTTATGCTTTTTCTACAGAAAATTGGAATCGCCCAAAACTTGAGGTTGAAGCATTAATGAAAATATTAATCAATTCTCTAAAAAAAGAGCTAGTTACTCTACAAGAAAACAACATCAGACTAAATGCAATTGGTAATCTTGAAAAATTACCAAAATCTGCCCAAAAAGAGCTTCTTGATGTAATCGATAAAACCAAAAACAATACACGTCTCACGCTAACATTGGCTTTAAGTTACGGATCACGAGAAGAATTGGTAAATGCCGTTAGAATCATCAGTGATAAAGTTAAAAATAATATAATTTCAATAGACACTATTGACGATTCAATTATAAATGAGCATCTTTACACGCAAAATTTACCTGATGTAGATTTATTAATACGAACAAGTGGAGAACATAGAATAAGTAATTTTTTGCTGTGGCAGATAGCCTATGCAGAATTATATTTTACTAATGTCTTGTGGCCAGACTTTAAAGATCAAGATTTATATGAGGCTATTATTAGTTATCAAAAAAGAGAACGTAGATTTGGAAAAACCAGTGAACAAATTAAATAATTTTTTAGTGTTACAAAAAAGAGTACAAATAGCCCTTACCCTTCTTCTTTTGGGTAGTTTTTCACAAATAAAAGCACAAGATAGAGTTCCTTTTGATCAAGGGAAAAAATATATTCTTGCTAAAGTTTCTGTTGTTGGTAAAATAAGCTTCAATGAACAAACTGTAGTTACCTTTTCCGGTCTTCAAAAAGGGCAGGAAATAACCGTCCCTGGTGAAGAAATCAGTGGCGCAATTAAAAAATTAGGTAAACTTGGTCTTTTCGACGAAATCGCCTTCTATATTAATAAGGTAGAAAATGATAGTATTTATCTAGATTTAAATATTGTCGAACTACCTAAATTAAACGAAGTCAAATTTGTTGGTATTAAGAAAAGTAAGGTCGAAGGATTAATTAAAGACAATAACTTAACGAAGAGTAAAATTGTCAACGAAAATTTAATTACTACCACTAAAAACTATATAGAAAACAAATACAAAAAAGACGGTTTCTATAATACCAAAGTTACCATCACCACTACTCCGGATACTATAAACGGGCACCAGGTAAACATGCTCGTACGGGTAGACAAAGGTGATAAAGTAAAAATAAGCAGCATCGACTTCATTGGAAATAAGCAACTTACAGACTCACAGTTAAGAAGCGCAATGAAAGATACAAAGCAAAAAAATGTACTTCGCATTTTAAAAGCTTCAAAATTTATTCCTGAAAAATACAAAACCGACTTAGAAAAGGTTATTTCTGCATATAAAGAAAAAGGATTTAGAGATGCTCGTATCATATATGATTCTGTTGTTTACAACAAGGAAAAAAATATGCTTGCAATAAAAATTAATCTGGAAGAAGGAAATAAATATTACTTTGGAAACATTAAGTTTTTAGGAAATACCGTTTATACAGATCAATTGTTAAGCCGCTATTTAGGAATCAAAAAAGGAGAAACCTATAATGGTGTTTTACTTGAAAAAAGAATTGCTGATAAATCAAAACCTGATGCTGAAGATATAACAAACTTATACCAAAACAATGGTTATTTGTTTTCGAACATCAATGCGGTAGAGGTAAAAACAGTAAATGATACTATCGATTTTGAAATTAGAGTTACCGAAGGTCCTATTGCTTATTTCAATAAAATTTCGGTAGTTGGTAACGACAAAACAAATGACCACGTTATTTACCGTGAGCTTAGAACTAAGCCAGGAGAAAAATACAGTAAAGAACAATTAGTTAGAACAATTCGTGAAATTGGACAATTAGGATTCTTTGATCCTGAGGCAATTGAACCAAAGTTCAAAAACGTAGATGCCGGAGCAGGAACTGTTGATATCGAATACAATGTTGTAGAAAAAGGATCCAGTCAGGTTGAGCTTCAAGGAGGTTACGGTGGTGGAGGTTTCATTGGTACGTTAGGTTTATCATTTAACAACTTCTCTGCCAGAAAACTTTTTGACAAAGATGCCTACAAGCCTTTACCAATGGGAGATGGCCAAAAAGTAGCACTACGCTTACAAGGAAGTACTTATTTCCAAACGTATAGTTTATCATTCTCAGAACCATGGTTTGGAGGAAAAAAACCAGTACAGTTTAGTTCATCTATTTCATATAGTAAACAATTTCTTAATAATTATGTTACCAGAAGTGTTGATAAAAGCAAAAGTTTTAATATTTTTACCCTTCAAGTTGGTTTAGCAAAAAGACTAACAGTGCCGGATGATTATTTTGTATTATCACAATCTGTAAGTTACCAACATTATGATTTGAATAATTATAACACAGGTTTGTTTACCTTTGGTAATGGTGCGTCAAGAAACTTAGCATACACAATAGGACTTTCCAGAAGTAATAAAGGGGTTAACCCAATATTCCCAACGTACGGATCTGAGTTTAGTGTTTCTGCAAAGATTACTCCTCCATACTCATTATTTAATGGTATTGATTATGGCGATTTGGCAAATCAGAAAGAGTATAAAGAGAGATGGACCGGAGATTCAGGTTTTGGTGCTGATGGAAAACCATTAAACAATGGTGATTATATCAAAGCAGGAACTACTGGAACAGTAAGTGTTGGATCTGATTATGCTAGTGCAGATACAGACCAGGGTAAAGTCGATCAGAAAAGATATAATTGGTTAGAATATTATAAAATTAAATTTAAAGCTGATTGGTATACTAAAGTGTATGGTAAATTAGTTTTAAGAACATTGACTGAGTTTGGTTTCTTAGGAGCCTATGATCAGGCAAGAGGAGTTGTACCGTTTGAACGTTTTTATTTAGGAGGAGACGGAATGGCGCAATACTCAATGGATGGTAGAGAAACAATAGGATTAAGAGGGTACAAAAACAGCTCTTTAACTCCTGTAAATGCTAACGGAGATCAAATTGGAGCAACAATTTATAACAAATTCTCTATGGAATTACGTTATCCGATTACATTGAAATCGTCAGCATCTATTTATGTATTAACGTTTTTAGAAGCTGGGTCATCATATCCAACGTTTAAAGCATATAACCCATTCGATTTATACCGTTCAGCAGGTGCTGGTTTACGTGTATTTATGCCGGCATTTGGATTATTAGGTATTGATTTTGGATACGGATTTGATGCTGCACCAGGAACGCCATCTAATAAACCTAACGGTTGGGAACCGCACTTTATCATAGGGCAACAGTTCTAGATAAAATAAATTTTGGTTAAAAATTTCCAAATAAAGTAATGTTATGAGAAAACAGTTTTTATTTATATTTTTAGCTTTGATTGTAGCTAATACAAGTCAGGCACAAGGAAAAACGACTAGGATTGGCTACATCGATATGGAATACATTTTGGAAAACGTTTCTGATTATAAAGAAGCGAAAGCCCAATTAGAGTTAAAAGCTCAAAAATGGAAACAAGAAATAGAAACCAAAAAGCTAAACATTAATACTCTTAAAGAAAGTCTCAAAGCCGAAAAAGCTTTACTTACTAAAGAGCTAATTGATGAAAGAGAAACTGAAATCAAATTTCTTGAAGACGAAATGTTGGATTACCAACAAAAACAATTTGGTGCTGACGGAAGTTTAATTCACCAAAAAAAGGCGTTGGCAAAGCCTATACAAGATCAGGTTTTTACAGCTGTTCAAGATATAGCTGAAGCTAAAAATTATGACTTTGTATTTGACAAATCATCAGATTTAACAATGCTTTTTAGCAACAAACGATTTGACATTAGTGATCAGGTTTTACGTATTTTAAACAGAACCGACAAGCGTGAGCAGTTGACTAAAAAACAATTAAAAGACCAGGAAGCTAAAGAAAGCAAAGAAAATGCCATCGATGAAAATCCTGCATTGCAAGACAGACAAAAGGCATTGGACGAAAAGAAAGCTGCCAGAGATAAACTAATCGAAGACAGACGATTAGAGCAGGAGGCTAAGAAAAAAGAATACGACGACAGAAGAAAAGCAATACAAGCCGAGAGAGAGGCCAAAAAAAATGGCACGGTTTCTGAAACAGCAAAAACAACTGACGCTCCTAAAACAACAGATGCAACAGGAAAAACTGTAACACCGGCAGCAGCTGGAACTGAAACAACACCGGCGACACCAGCAGTTAATAAAGCAGAAGAAAGACAAAAACTTTATGAACAGCGCAAAAAAGAATTAGAGGAAAGAAGACAAAAAATCATACAGGAAAGAGAAGCGGCTAAAAAAGCAAAAGAAGCCGAAACACAGAAAGCAAATACGACCAATAATTAATTAATATTTTAAAAATGATGAAACAATTCAAAACTTTACTAATTGCTGCCATTTTAGTTTTAGGAGCAAGTAACACAATTAACGCACAAGCTAAGGTAGCTCATGTTGATGTTAGCGAGATTATGTCGAAAATGCCTGCAATGCTAGATGCTCAAAACCAATTACAAAAATTAAGCGGTACATATGATGCAGAATACAAAAAAATGGTTGACGAATATCAAGTAAAAATTAAAAAGTACGAGGCTGAAGCTGCAACAGTAACTGATGCTATAAATGGAGATCGTTCTAAAGAAGTTCAAGACATGCAAAAAAGAATTGTTGACTATAGAGACAATGCACAAAAAGAACTACAACAAAAAGAAACTGATATCGTAAAACCATTAATGGAAAAAGTAAGAGCTTCTATCCAAAAAGTTGGAAAAGCTAAAGGTTTCCAATATGTTCTTGACGGTTCTACTTTATTATTAGCTGATGGTCCAAACATTACTGCTGATGTTAAAAAAGACTTAGGATTCTAAGAAATAAATCTCATTATAAAAAATGGCTCAACTTTTTAAGTTTGAGCCATTTTTTTTACTTTCACAATTATGCACTTTTTTTATATTTTATTAGCTTAATTATTTGAAGTCCTGATTGTAGAAAAACCTAGAAATATGTAACTTTGTAATATGACGAACAACAATCCTATAGGCGTTTTTGATTCTGGTATTGGAGGAACTTCCATCTGGAGCGCCATTCATAATCTACTTCCAAACGAAAAAACAATTTACTTAGCCGATAGTAAAAATGCTCCTTATGGTCAAAGAACCAAAGAAGAGATTGTTACGTTGAGCAAAAAAAATGTTGATTTTCTACTAGAACAAAATTGTAAAATTATCGTTGTTGCCTGTAATACTGCTACAACAAATGCAATTCGAGAACTTCGTGCTGACTATGATGTTCCATTTATAGGAATTGAACCTGCAATAAAACCAGCAGCCACTAACTCAAAAACACAAGTAATTGGTATTCTTGCTACTAAAGGAACATTGAATAGTGAGCTGTTTAATAAAACAGCTGAGATGTTTCAGCATACTACAATAATTGAGCAAGTTGGTCACGGCCTTGTACAGCTTATTGAAGACGGAAATCTAAATTCTCCAGAGATGACTCAATTATTAGAATCATATTTACAACCAATGATTGATGCGAATATTGACTATCTGGTATTAGGTTGTAGCCATTATCCGTATTTGATTCCACAGATAAAAAAGATTCTGCCGGAGCATATTCAAATTATAGATTCGGGGGAAGCAGTTGCAAGACAAACTCAAAATGTCTTACGTGAAAAAGTAGGTTTTACAGATGCTCAAAATAGCAATGAACCTACATTTTATGTCAACTCAAATCCTGCAGTTTTAAAATCAATTTTAAATTATAAATATCCGGTAATCGAAAAAGATTTTTAAACCTCTATTCAATTTTTCGCTTAACGAACCATATTCCGTCCAGAGATAAATTCAAGGATAACTTATGATAGTTTTCTTTAATAAGATTATCTGAGATTCTTCCTTTTTGTCCATAGGAATAGGAAATATTTACAGCTGAAAATGTATTTTCGATTGGCAGCGAAATTCCAAATGAGATTGCCGCATTATTAATTCTTTTTCCGTCGATTTCAAGATAACCGGTATCAAAATTTACCCCTGTTGAATATTGAACTGTATCCCAATATCTCCTGACATTTTTCTTGGCACGATAAGAAAAACCAAGAGCAAATCTGTCCTGATTAACAAAATCTCCATATAATTCAGATTGATTGGTATTGTTCCATAAACTCTTTTCATAGTCAAGAGTCAGGTTTAAATTATTTTTAAAGCGTTTGCTAATCCCCACTCCCATTTCTAATGGCATATAATAATCATCAACATCACTTGCGACATCTGATTCTATACTTGTTGCGACATCATTTGTAATCGTTTGAACAGATTGTACTTTTGATGCGTTGATTTGAGTTGGCAGTTTAAAAGTTGTAGCAATTGTCAAAGTGGAATCGATTTTATATTGAGCACCAAACGTGGCTCGCAAACCATTATAGTTTGTCTTTTTACTCATTGTTGTAATTGAATTCGCAATCAGAAAACTTCTGTCATCGGTTGTATTTCCAAATAAAACAGCGGCTGAAACTCCCAGAGATAACTTTTTCCCAAATCGATATCCATATGAAAAATCAAAATTATTTAATCCGCCAGAACCTGCTGCAGTTAAATAGTAGAATTCCTGACTGTCTGTAATTGGTAATTTTAAATTAGAAATCTTAAATGCTGAACTTGAATAAGGACGCAAAGCAAGACTAAATCCCGAATTTTTAGTCACCGGAAATGCGAAAGCAATATGTGAAAATTGGAAATTATTTCGTTTTTCGCTTCTTGAACCGCTTTGATAAGTAGTTGCAATAGCTTTTCCTCCAATATCAAACATAAAGTGACTTTGAGGTAAATAACCTAATGATGCAGGATTTAAGTTGTTTATAAAAGTGTCAGAAGGCAATGCCATACCAGAAGATCCAATTGAGGGAAGTGAGCCAAAATCAGAATCGTATAAACTTCCAACTCCATACAATGAATAAGGAGAACTCGAAATACTTTGAGCAAATGAAGTCAACGACAATAAAATGGCGCAACTTAAATAAACTATTTTCTTTTTCATTTAATAAGAGATGTAATAAATTTTCAATTGAATTTTATTGTTCAAATGTTTTTGATCGCCTAAGACAACCCTGTTAACGGCTTTAGAAAGTACGGGTAAAGTAAGGATTAGGGAAGATTTAGAATCAGATTGTTTGAGCATTTCTTTTTGCAGAAATCCACCAATAGGAATTGTATAACCAATGTTTTCATTAAACTCATCGGTTTTTTTGTTTAAAATCCCGTACACTGTTTTACTTTGAGAATTCAGCAAAGGACCACTAACCCTATTTAAATTATCGGCTACATAAACACTTAGAGAATCAGATAAAGGATATTTATCCGAATACGAATTATTGACTGGTTTTAAAAGTAATTCGGCGGCAACAATTGCACCGCTCGCTGAGATACGTTTAAATTCTTTGATATTAGGAAAATCGATTCTGCAGGAAACTCCTGTTCCGGATTGAATAAAACCCTGATTTTCGGTTAAAGAACTTGTCAGCTTACTTGTTGGAACCGATAAATTCTGAAGCAAAGTTCCTGATTTATCAGATGAAATAGCATTAAACTGCTTTGATTTGTCAAGTATTGTAAAGTCAACAATATAAGGTGTTTCTTCGGTATCTGCCTGATATTTTGAATAATACAACCTGACTTTACTCGTGTTTGCACTAAAACCTATTACACTCGAAGAATTAGAAGCCGATGGCACCAAGACAAATCCTTTTAAATATTCTGTGAAAGTGTCAAAATCTGTGACTTCTCTTTTCTTTAATTTCTGAAAAAGTTCTTCGCCAAAAGCACTGCTCATTTTAATATTAATAGAATCTTTTTCTATTGGACGCGGCTTATACGAAATTGTTCCAAGACTTTCCGGGCTATAACTCAATGCCGAATTGTTATAGAAATTATTGTCTTCTGTATTGGGTTTTACCTTCTGGATCAAACGATGAATATCAAATGTCTGCACTTTTGTAGTGTCTCCAAAATAATAGTTATCGTATTTTAGAATCATAGAGATCGAATCAAAAACAAATTTCACTGCTTCTGTATCTGAACCGCTATTATTTAAAGCATATGTCGTAGTTGATAATTGAAAATAACTATCAGACTTTACTTTTCCAAAGAGAGGATCATCGTAATTGCCGATCAAAATTCGGCTTTGGCCAGAAGTTATAAGCGAATCCAAATTTATTGTAGACATCTCGACCGTCATAGTATCTACCAGAATAACTTTATTATTCAATGCCAAATAATCAGAGCCAACAACAAACTCACCCGCATCTGTATCAGTACCACATGAAATTAGCGATAACGCAAAAAAGAACATCAATATAAACTTGTGCATAATCAATTTTTTGAACAAATATAAAATGGACTCTTCTGCACAACACTATAACATATACCGTCACGCGTTTTTAGCCTATAAATAGCAAAAAAACATCTACAATACATATTTACCATCAAATCCTTCATTCGGCCTTAAAAAGGGGTGTTTAGTCTATCAAAAAGTACCATACATATATCTTCTTTTTTTTAAAACCATTACCCACCTACTTTTGAATCAATAATTAAGTAATGAAAGCAAGGTTTTTAATTTGGGTGATTTTTTCAATTTCATTTTTCAATATGAATGCACAGGAAAATTTTTCGGTAAATATGAATTTGAAAACGGAACCAACGGATAAAATTGATTTTAATGAAAGTAGTATTGGAATCAAGTTCAGCAAAGAATTAAATGCCAAAAATCAAATAACAAATACATTAGAATACTCGAGTCTGAAAGTGAATTATGATGTAATCAGTTTTAAAAACACCGAAGATCTTGATCAATTTAATAAGATCGAAAACAAGTTTGAAATTAAACATGAAATCTCAAATGCAACAAAATTGGAACTGGCAATTACTCCTTCTGCAAATTTTCAGCAAAACTTAGATGCTTCTGATTTTTCGCTTTTTGGAAGTTTTGATATCAGTCAACAATTCAATTCAAAGACAACTCTTAAAATTGGAGTGGCAAGATCAGCCATTTTTGGTTATCCCAAATTCATTCCAACTTTATCTGTAAATTATCAAATGAACGATCATAGTAATATGTTGCTTGGATTTCCAGATTCAAACATTTCATATTCAAACAATATTCGAAATAAATTCAGCCTGACGAATAGCTTTAATGGAACATTTTATCATTTAGATACTCCAAACAATTTCTATGAGAATGCTAACAAAGCGAGTTTATCACAAATGACTTCGGCATTTGAATACGAAAGAAATGTAACCAAAAACTGGTTTCTAAATTTTAAAGCCGGTTATGACTTTAACAAAAAATATAACCTGCAGGATAATGATAATCACAGAATCTATGATTTCAATACCGGCAATGGATATATTCTGGGGATTGGGATCAAATACAAACAATAAATAAATTTAATACACTATGAATAATTTAAAAAAAGGAATATTATTCGCGGCACTGTTTTCGAGCCTCTTTTTTATAGGCTGTAGTCATGATGATGACGATGATGATTTGGTAGGAAACTGGATTAAAAAATCTGCCTTTGATGGACCTGCACGATCTAGCGCGACTAGTTTTGTCATAGGAGATTTTGCTTATATCGCAACTGGTTATACTGGAGATGTATATTTAAAAGATTTATGGGCTTACAACTCTAACGGAGATTATTGGGAACAAAAAGCTGATTTTACCGGAGTTGGCAGAAGCTCTGCTTCAAGTTTTACACTTAACGGAAAAGGATATGTTGGTCTTGGTTATGACGGAACTAATAAATTGAAAGATTTCTATCAATATGATCCAACGGGTAATAGCTGGACTCAAAAAACAGATTTTGGAGGAACCGGACGTTATGGCGCAGTAGGTTTTCAGGTGAGCGGAAAAGCTTATTTTGGAACTGGTTACGACGGAAATTATCTGAAGGATTTCTATCAATATGATGATCAGGCAAATTCATGGACCCTTGTAAATGGATTTAGCGGAAACAAAAGACGTAATGCTACTGTTTTTGTAATTGATACTAAAGCGTATTTGGTGACTGGTATAAACAATGGTGTTTATCAGGAGGATTTCTGGGAATTTGATCCTTCAACTGATGTTTGGACGAGAAAACGTGACATTGATAAAGATACTGATGATGATCCTACTTACAACGACGATTATGCAATTGTACGTGCAAATGCATCTAGTTTTTCTATGAACGGGCTTGGATATGTTGTTGGTGGTGAAAGCATTAAAACCGTCTGGGAATACAATCCATCTACTGATTTATGGGTAGAGAGAACTCCAATGGAAGGTGCCACAAGAGCAGATGCCATAGGATTTGCGATAAACAATCGAGGGTTTTATATGTTGGGAAGAATAGGTTCAACTTACTTTGATGATGCCTGGGAGTTCAAACCTTTAGATGCACAAAATGACGATGATAATTAATACAAAATTAAAATTCTTCTGGGCTAAAATCCAGAAGAATTTATTGTTTCTTTTGCTTGTTTCGCAATTCGTTGCGTGTACAAAAAATGAAACTTTTAAAACCGAATCTTTCAAAACAAAATCTGGCTGGGGATATTCGATTGCTTATAAAAGTAAAATCATAATCAAGCAATCCATAATTCCGGTAATAAGTGATTCTAAAAGTTTTTCCACGGAAGATGATGCCTTAAAAGTAGCTCATTTAGTCGTTGAGAAACTCAATGAGCGGATATCGCCAACGGTAACGAAAAATGATTTAATTTTATTAAAAATAAAATTATAAATGAAAATAGATACCATTAAAAATACGAGTTCCAATAAAATTTTATTCCATTGTATGATATGGGTTTTCTTTATTCTGACTTCCTTGATTCAGTTTTACGAAAGTCCATTCAGGATCAATAATGACTTTTATGTACAATGGCTTACCGGAATTATTTTATTTTATCTGAACTATTTTTACTTGGTACCAGCATTGCTTTTGCAAAAAAAATATTGGCTCTATTTTACTTTTGTTCTTATTCTGATTTCTGTTTTTATGATTATCAGAATCAATTATTTTATCCCTGAGTTCAGACATTTAAGAACTCAGAATATCATACCTTCAAGAACAATCCCAATTGACCCCAATACTTTTCGGCCAGCCAAACATCTAAGACTGGAAATGAGACAACCTCTTTTTTTTAAAATCGGTCCATCACTTTTCTATATTTTAATTATTACTATTAGTGCGGCCATCAGAACGCTGACAGAATTTTATAACAACCAACAAAACAAACTTATTGCCGAGACACATCGAACAAATACTGAGTTGATTTATTTGCGCAAACAAACCAATCCGCATTTTTTATTCAATTCATTAAATAGTATTTATTCTTTGGCTCACAAGAAATCTGATTTGGTCCCCGATGCCATCGTCACGTTATCTGAACTAATGCGTTATATGCTTTATGAAACAGATAATAAAACGGTGGCTTTGGAAAAAGAAATCAACTATATTCAAAATTATATCGACTTACAAAAGCTCAGACTTAATAATATTGAAGACATTGTTATCAATGTTCATGGAGACACAAAAAACAAATTTATTGAGCCATTATTGCTTATTTCATTTGTTGAAAATGCTTTCAAATACGGTACAGATTATAAAGGTGCTGCTCACGTAAAAATTAAGATTTTTATTTTGGAAAACAGTCTTGATTTCTGGATCGAAAACACAATTGAAAACTATCTAAAAGATCCTGAAAATTCAGGAATTGGATTAGTAAACATTCAAAATAGACTGGATCTGCTTTATCCGGATGCTCACGAACTAACAATCACACAAGACAGCGATTTTTATCGTGTGCATTTGAATTTAAAGTTAGATGAAATTCAAAATACAATCAATTAAACACAACAAATCATGGATAGAAAAAAATTCATTAGAAATAGTATATTAGGAATTGCATCTTTGGCAACAGCCTCTAAAATATTAGAATCATGTTCTAAAAGTGACAATGACGATTCAGTCACAAATTCGTCTACCGACGGAAGCTGTACTGTTTCTCCCGCTGAAACGAAAGGCCCATTCCCTATTAAAACACCAAGCCAACTGGTATTAGAAAACATAAAATCTGATCGAATTGGCGTTGCTTTACTTATTAATCTGACGATCCAAAATAAAAACAATAATTGCTCTCCTTTACAAGGTGTTTTAGTAGATGTCTGGCATTGTGATAAAGATGGAAATTACTCTGAATATGGAGGAACTTCAATGCAGCAAACTGATTATACTTCGGTTCATTTTTTAAGAGGCAGACAAACGACAAATTCCAAAGGAGAAGTTTCCTTTATTTCTATTTTCCCGGGTTGGTATCAAGGCAGAGCTCCACACGTGCATGTCGAAATAATGACCAGCAACGGTACATCGTTATTAGTAACACAAATTGCTTTTCCTGAAAATATATCTACCGAAGTGTATTCGAGTACCAATTATGCTGCCCACGGTCAGGCTGATACTTCTAACACAAAAGACAATGTTTTTTCAGATAGTTTAGCCAACGAATTGGCAACATTAACAGGTAATCTAACTGATGGTTATACCTTAAGCAAGACTATTACAGTAAACGGGTAGTTTGAAAATGAATTTGTTTTTTTATGAAAATTTTAAAACTTAATTCATTGGTTTAAAACTACTTTTGAACACCCAAAAAAGAATTTTTAAAAATCTAATCTCCAACAAATGAAATGTGTAATTATAGACGATGAGCCGTTAGCAGTTGAATTATTAGAGGATTTTGTTCGAAAAGTAGATTCACTTGAACTGATTAACACTTTTAATAATGCGATTGATGCTGTTTCTTTTATCAATCAAAACAATGTTGATTTGATTTTTCTGGACATTCAGATGCCGCATTTCTCTGGTATTGATTTTTTAAACACAATCGAAAAAAAACCGCTAATCATATTTACAACAGCTTATTCTGATTATGCTGTTGAAGGATTTAACCTAGGTGCTGTAGATTATTTGGTAAAACCAATTCCGTTTCATCGTTTTTTAAAATCTGTTGTAAGAGCGCAACAAGTTTTAAATCCTTCAACAACTATTCAGGCTATTTCCGAAAATACAACTGCACCTGAATTAGAACAGGATTTTATGTTTGTAAGAGCGGAATATGAAAACGTAAAAATGAATTTTTCAGATATCTTATTCATTGAAGGTCTAAAAGATTATGTGAAAATTTATACTACAGACAATAAATTTACCTTAACCTTAATTAGCTTGATAAAGTTGGAAAACTTGCTTTCGAGCAAAGGTTTTTCAAGGATTCACAGATCTTATATCATTAATATAAAACACGTAAAATCGATACAGAAAAATAAAGTTTTGATTAGTGACAAACGAATTCCTATTAGCGAAAGTTATAAAAATGCTTTCTTTGAAAGAATCAATTTATAGTTTTAAAAATTCCTATTGCATTACACTTATTGGAATTTGGAATTTTCGCTTTTTATTATTTAGAATCTATTCTTCGTCTTTAAGCCAGCCAGAATACATTACATAATTGTTTGAAATACGTTCAATTTCGCCTGCAAAATCAGATTGGTCGATATCTTTTACCTTTTTGGCAGGAACACCCGCATAAATACTTCCGGAAGTTACAACAGTATTTTGAGTCAAAACTGCTCCGGCAGCGATAATAGAGTTACTTTCTATCACACAATTGTCCATTACAATAGCTCCCATCCCTATCAAAACATTATCATGAACCGTACAGCCATGAACAATTGCATTGTGCCCTATTGAAACATTATTCCCTATAATTGTAGGGTGTTTTTGATACGTACAATGAATAATTGCTCCGTCCTGAATATTAACTTTATTTCCTATTTTGATAAAGTGAACATCGCCACGAATTACAGCGTTAAACCAAACGCTACAAGAATCTCCAAAAGTAACATCGCCAATAATCGTAGCATTTTCGGCAACATAACAATCCTCAGGAATTTGAGGTTTTTTTCCGTTTACAGATTTAATTAACATAACATTGTTTTAATTAATAGCAGGGCAATTACAGTCGTAACGTTCTCTTTTACAGAACAAATTAATTCCCAAAGTAATCTGGTGATAAGCACCTGTATCAAATTTCACATCACCTACAACCTGAGAATAAGTATAAGCAAACATGAAATTATTGAAATTCACTCCTATAATAGGCGTAAAATATTGTAGTTTTTGGGCCGAAACCCCGCTTCCGCTATTATATTGTGCGCCATCAAAACTTCTTCTGTAAGACAATGCAGCCCATAAACTTCCGAAATCCATACTCTTATACGCCTTCATATTTAAATCGATAGACTTCTGTTTTGTTTTATCAAATAATTGAAACAAAATAGACGGTTCCCAGGTAATATTTTCTCTTTTCCCAAAAACATATCCGGCACTAAGCAAATATTTTCTCAAATTATCGCTTTCATAATCTGTATATAAGTCTCTTCTGGTTTCTAATAAACCCTGAACAGTTGCATGCGCATAAAAATCTAAATAATTATATGATGCTCCAACATCCATATTAAAATAAGAATCTTTTTGAATTTGCCCGTAAACAATTGGATCAAAAGTTCCTCCAAATTTAGTTTCGTCCAATTGATTTTGAATCAAACCCGCATTTATACCAAACGAAAGTTGATTTAAATCTATTTCATCTCTCGAGAACATAATATGATGCGCATAAGTAACTTTTATTCCTTTTTGAGAATGGTACCCGTTTTTATCATTAAACAGGATAATACCGGCTCCTGATCTTTCTCCAATTCTTCCGTTCATGCTTAAAGTTTGAAGCGACGGCGCATCTTCCTGACCAAACCATTGTTTTCTGGCTGTCAATCTTATTTTTGTACAGTTTGCAGCTCCCGCCATTGACGGATGAATTAAATAATAATTGTCTGATAAATAATCCGAATAAACCGGAATCCCCTCTTGTGAATAAGAATAAAATGATGTGACTAAAAAAATGAATAAAACCTTGATTCTAAATTCCATAAAGGCATTTTTGTTTACTTATATTTTTGACTCTCATAATTTAATACGATTTATTTGAAAAGAGTCTTAATTATTTTATTAAAAAATCAAATATAGGTATTAGTAGAAAATAACTTTACTAAATTTGTAAAAAATTACAAATCATGACAAAAATCACCATAAAAGAAACTCAAAATCCAACGATCTTAAAGTTCGAATTTGAAGATTTCATTACCCAAAATCAAAGTTTTGAATTCAAAAATATTGATGAGGCACAAGCATCGCCATTAGCACAACAATTATTCTATTTGCCATTTGTAAAAACAGTTTATATTTCAGGAAACTTTATCGCGATCGAAAGATACAGTATTGTAGAATGGGATGATGTTAAAGACGCTGTTGCAGAGCAAATTGAAGCATTTGTTGAAAAAGGTGGCGTGATTATAAAAGTTGACGAAACTAATACAAAAAAACAACCTATTACGGTTTATGGAGAAACAACTCCAAATCCTGCTGCATTAAAATTTGTAGTGAGCAGAATGTTAACCAGAAATGCGGTTGAATATAAAAATATCGATCAGACTGCTTCTTCTCCTCTGGCAAAAGAATTATTCAAATTCCCTTACGTGAAAGAGGTTTTTATTGATGAAAATTATATTTCGGTAACAAAATATGACATTAATAATTGGGATGAAATCACATTGGAAGTAAGATCTTTCATCAAACAATTTATCGAAAACGGAGGAACAGTTTTAGACGAAACTTTAATTGAAGTTGCGACTAAAAACGACATCACAAAAGACGAAGCATTTGATAAACTGGATGTAACTTCTCAACAAATTATCAATATCCTGGAAGAATATGTAAAACCTGCGGTTGCGGCTGATGGTGGAAATATTGCTTTTGACTCTTATAATGAAGAGGACAAAACGGTAAAAGTAATTTTGCAAGGTGCTTGCAGCGGTTGTCCATCATCTACTTTTACTTTAAAAAGCGGAATCGAAAATATGCTAAAAAGCATGTTGAATGATGAAGGTATTAAAGTTGAAGCTTTGAACGCGTAATATTACATTCTTTACAAAAATGTAAAGCGTCTGCCAATAGCAGACGCTTTTTTTATATCTCATTTATTATCAATAAATTATTTTAACCATAACACTACAATTCTTGTAAAAAAGATTTAATATTGTATTATTAACAAATCAAAATTCAACCCATGGGAGTATCATCATTTTTCAAGAATTTATTTGGCTCAGCCAAAGAAACCGCTACAGATTTAGCCAATCAGGCAGAAAGTACTATTGAACAAGCTAAAGAAGCTGCTGCACCTTATGTAGAAAAAGCAGAAGCTTTTGCCGAAGAAACAATCGCAAAAGCCAAAGAAGCTTCGGAACCAATACTTGACAGTGCTGCAGAATACGCACATCAGGCAAAAGATATTGTTAGTGAATATGTAGAAAAAGCGTCAGATTCTATAGGTGATGTAATTGACACCGTAAAAGAAAAAGCCAGTGATCTTACTAACGATACCAAAACAATTGCTTCTGAAACTGTAGTCGATGCAAGTGAAAAAGCTGAAGACGCAACTGATAAAATTATTGACGAAACTGCAGACAAGGAATAGATACTTATTTTTCTTATAAAAGAAATATCTTTATATTTGCACCACTAATATACCTTCTCTTTTTGAGAAGGTTTTTTTTATTCAATAAACATGATGAGTCCTGAACAACTTAGTAACTACGCCACAAAATTAATTGACGTATTAGTTGACTATGCGCCTAAATTAATTTCGGCGTTTCTAATTTTATTTGTTGGTATATATGCCATCAGATTAATCAATAGAATTATTACGAAAATAATGATTCAAAGAAATTTAGATCCCACATTAACAAAATTCCTTTCGGATATATTAATATGGGCACTTCGAATTTTATTGTTTGTTACCTTTATTTCAAAACTTGGTATTGAAACTTCGTCTTTTGTTGCCATTTTAGGAGCAATGGGACTTGCTGTTGGTTTATCATTACAAGGTTCGCTTTCCAACTTTGCGGGAGGAATGTTAATTATTGTGTTCAAACCATTTAAAGTTGGTGATACTATTGAATCACAAGGTGTAATTGCAACGGTTGTAGAAATTCAGATTTTTGTAACCAAAATGCTTACTGCCAATAATCAAACTGTTTTTGTACCAAATGGAGCTTTATCAAACGGTACAATTATTAATTATTCGATGCAGGGAGAAAGAAGAGCCGATTTGACTTTTGCCGTTTCGTATGATTCTGACATCAAAAAAGCGAAGGAAGTTCTTTTGAATGTTTTAAACTCAAATCCTAAGGTTCTTAAAAAACCGGCTCCGGAGGTTTTTGTAAAAAACTTAACAGCCAGTTCTGTAGAATTTGCGGTTCGCCCGTGGGCTAAAAATGTAAATTATGGAGCTGTTTTCTCTGAAACTTTAGAGAATTGCAAAGCTGCACTTGATGAGGCCGGAATCAAAATCCAACCTTTTACACTTCAAAAATAATATAGTTTTATTGTTTTTTAGATGGCAATGTCATCATAAAATCTTTTAAATAATAAGGTTCAAAATAAGCGACATCTACAGTGTCGCTTATTTGATATTTATCATAACTGATTTTACTCATTGCCGAGGCTGATGGATATTTTATTTCTTCTAAAAAAACAAAATTGTCTTTCGTTAAAACTGGTTTACACTTGTCTGCACAATCTCCCACAAAATAAAGCACATCTGTATATGTGGCAAAAGAATCTTCTGTAATAACTTCTGCTTCAATACCTCTCTCTACTTCTAATTTAGCATTAAAAACTTCGCTATAAACTTCCATTCTTCTGGCATCTAACATTGGAATTATTTTTCCATCAGACACTTTTGCCTGAGAAGCTAATGTTTGTAATGTATCAACTGCAATCAGCGGAATATTTAAGGCAAAACACAATCCTTTTGCTGCCGAAACTCCTATTCTTAATCCCGTATAAGAACCAGGTCCCTGACTTACTGCAATTGCAGTTAAATCCTGAACAGTTATTCCGGCTGCTTCTATTATTTCTTCAATAAAAACATGCAGTTTTTCGGCATGCGAATAACCTTCTTCGGCAATTTCTTTACATAAAATGGTTTCTCCATTTTTTGCAATAGAGACTGAACAGTTTTTCGTAGCCGTTTCGATATTGAGAATAAAAGACAATGTGTTTATTTTTAAAAATTAATTATTTATTTGAACAATCCTGCATAAATGAAAAAAGATATTAAAATCACTACAGGAGTAATACATAAACTTATTGCCAAAAAACCTATGTAAATTAAAAACTTTCTACCAGTGGAAAAATAGACATATTCTTCATTATAATATTGGCTTTTATATGCTTTATAATGAACATAAAAAAGAAATATTGATAAAGTAATTAATCCAATTTCTATAATTTGAAAGAAACCATCCGGAGGACTATCACATAATGAAATCATAATCCAAATTATTTCTTAGGCATATCTGCTTTTTTAAGCTTCACTTTATCACCAGAGTTCAAATCTTTAGAAACCGTTGTATAAGGTCCGGTAATCACAACATCACCAGATTTTAGTCCTGACATTACTTCGATATTAGTATCGTCCTGGATTCCGGTTTTAATGATTCTTATTTTTGCTTTATCTCCAACTTTCACAAAAACGCACTCAAATTTCTTATCGCTTTTTGGAGCTGCTTTTTTGTCTTCGCTTGGATCTTCTACTTTAATATCTTTTACAGCAGCTGTATCTGCTTTTACTACAACAGAACTAATTGGCACTGCCAAAACATTGTTCTTAGTTCTTGTAATAATATCAACTGTAGCTGTCATTCCTGGTCTAAAAGGCGAATATGTACTTGGCTGACCTTCTAATAAATCCTGATATGACTCTTTTAAGATACGAACTTTAACTTTGAAATTAGTCACCTGATCTGAGGTCAAAGTTGTACTTGCCGAATTGGAAATACTGGTTACTGTACCTTTAAATTTCTTTTTAAGATAAGCGTCTACTTCAACATTTGCTTCATCGCCTATTTTTACTTTAACAATATCATTTTCGTTTACATCAACTTCAACTTCCATGTTGTTTAGGTTTGCCACTCTCAAAAGCTCTGTTCCTGCCATTTGTTGTGTTCCTAAAACACGCTCACCTAACTCAACATTTAATACTGAAATTGTTCCGTCTGCCGGAGCATAAATTAAAGTACGTCCAAGATTATCTTTAGCTTCTGTTACAGACGCTGATGCACTTTGAACATTGTAATAAGAACTTTGTTTAGTAGCTTTTGCCACTTCATAAGTAGAAACCGATTTATCCCAATCAGATTTTGAAATTACACCTTTATCATATAAAGTTTTGTTACGCTCATAACTGGCTTTAGCTTCTCTATAACTAGCTTCAGATTGCGTTAAACCAGCTTTTGTACCTGATAAATTTGCAACAGATCTTTCTAGTCCTGAAGTATATAAATCAGGATTTATTTTTACCAATAAATCTCCTTTTTTTACAACCTGACCTTCTTTTACATTTAATGCAATAATCTCACCCGAAACCATTGAAGAAAGTTTCACTTCAATTTCCGGCTGGATTTTACCCGTTGCCGAAACTGTTTCGACAATTGTAGATGCCATTACTTTTGAAATTTCAACTTCTTTACCTTCATCCTTATTTCCTATAACTCCCGATTTCGAAAGACCAACCAAGATTGCAATGACTACTATAGCGCCACCTACTAAGAAATAAACTGTTTTTTTTGACATAATAAATTATTTTGCGATAATTGGGACAATTGGAATTCCGAAATAGAATTCAAGTATCTTTATTTTAAATATGTAATCGTATTTTGTTCTGATAACATCTGATTGTGCATTGGTCAACAATGTTTGAGCCTGAGTAAAATCAAAAGAATTCATTAAACCTACATCATACTTTTCTTTGGCATAATTATAAGCTTGTTGTCTTGCTTCTAATGTTACCGTTGATGACTCGTAAGTATTTAGAGCTCCTTTTGCATTTGTAAAAGCAGTATAAACATTACGTTGCAAATCTAAACTTTTTTGTTCTAAATCTATTTTAGATTTCTCTAAACTTACTTTATTACGCTCTACATTATTTCTAACTGAAAAACCGTTGAAAATTGGAACATTTAATTGAAAACCAAAGTTATGCCCTTTATTATCGCTAAACTGATCTAAAACAGAATTTGGTCCTGCATAAATTGGGTTTCCGCTACCATCTGTTCCTACAAGCCTGTCACTATAACTCGCACTTGTACTAAATTGATAAAAGCCTCGAAGTGTTGGCTGGTAAGCTCCTTTTGCAATCGCTACATTTTTTTGAGCAATTTCAAGATTTGTTTGTGCTAGTTTTAATTCTGTTCTTGTTTCTTTAGCTTTATTATAAATATCGGTTGGACTTTGTGCCATGATATTATTTTCGTCTTTTGCATTTGTATCATCGACTACATCAAAATCTGCAAATTCTTTTAATTGTAAAAGCTGTGCTAAACTTAATTTTGAAATCAATAAATTATTTTCTGATACAGTAATACTTTGCTGATCTGTTGCAATAGTAGCTTTCAGATCATACAAATCTCCTCTTGGGATTGTTCCTGCATTAACCATTTCTTCAGAACGTGCCAAACGTTTTTCATCGATCGTTAATTGCTCTTTTTTTATTTTTAATTCTTCTTTATAAGATAAAATCTGAAGAAATGCATTAGCAACATTCAGCGAAATATCTTCCTGCATTTTCAACAATTGATATTGTGATGCTATAATCGCAAGCTTTGTTCTTCGATAAGTATTTTGGTTTTGCAAACCTTTGTAAATATCTACTCCGGCACTAACACCTACAGAAGAATACTGCGTCGTTTGAGTTGTCGCAATATTCGTAACCGGGTTAACATTCAAACCAATATTCCAGGAGTGAGAAGCATTTCCGCTTACTGACGGAAGGTAGCTTCCTAAAGCTCCTCTTTTATCAATATCAGCACTTTTTACATCTAACTCTGATAATTTTATTGTGATATTATTATCTAATGCGTATCGCACACATTCCTCTAAAGTCCATTGTTTTGATTGTGCATGGCCGGAAAATCCAAGACCAAATAACGCTGCAAAAAGGAGACTATTATATTTATTTATTTTCATATATTTTGAATGAAAGCATAGTAAATGACTACGCAAATTTAACATTTTTTAAAACCAAAAAAACTTTACAATTTCAGATTATTTTTTTTCACCTTCACTAATCAAACCCTGATTCCAGATTTTAATTTTATCCGTGTTTTTGATACCGCTTTTAACCTGAACATAAATTCCATCGCTCACTCCTAGTACAAGATCTTTTCTCTCAAATTTTTGAGGAACAGTTTCGATTTCAACGTATGGTTTTTGAGTTTTTTTATCAAATTGGACCAAAGATTCTTTGATTGCCATAACTTTATCTGCTTTTTCTAATATAATTGATGCATTTGCACTTAATCCCGCTCTGATAAAAGTAGCATCTCTATTTTCTAAAGAAGCTTTAATTTCAAATTGAATTGCGCCATTTTCAACTACTCCTTTTGGTGCAATATCAGTTAGGCGGGCATCGAATTTTTTGTTCTCAATTGCTCCAACTGTAATCTCAATTGGCATTTGAACTTTTATTTTTCCAACTTCAGATTCGTCAATTTTCCCAATGAAGATCATTCTTCCAACATCAGCAACACTGGCAATTGTAGTTCCTTCGTTAAAGTTATTACTTTCGATAACCTGATTTCCAACTTTTACAGGAACCGCCAAAACCATTCCGTTTACTGTTGAACGAATTAAAGTATTAGCATAATTTCCTAATGATGTTGTTGTACCGGTTTTTACAATATCTAAACTTTGTCTTGCAGCAATATAGTTTTGTTTTGCTTGTGTGTAAGCCAATTGAGCGGCATCAAAATCATTAGCAGAAATTACCTCTTTTTCAAACAAAGTTTTTTGTCTTTTATAGATTTTCTCCTGATTGTCTAAAGCAATTTTAGCCGTTTGCACTTGATTTTGAGTAGAACTCACATTTGAAACGTTTGCTACAACTCTAATTTTCGCAATCATATCTCCCGCCTTAATTTTTTGACCAGCTTTGATATACACTTCTTCAATAATACCAGAGATGTTTGGTTTGATTAGTACCTCTTCATCTGGTTGAATATTACCTGTTGCGATTGTATTTTTTACGATCGTTTTAATTTCTGCTTTTTCCGTTTTAAATACTATTGGCGACTCTTGATTTTTAGCGTACAAATAGTACAGCGCGCCAAAAAAAACTAAAGCAATAAAAATTAAAATGGTTACAGTTACTCCTTTTTTCATTTTGTTTTTGGTTTAATCGATTATTTTTGATTGATAATTTATTCTGATCGTAAAGCATCTACCGGCTTCACATTAATTGCGGTTTGAGCCGGAATAAATCCTGCCAGCAAACCAGATCCTACTAATATTAATAAGGCTACAAATACAACCCCTAAGTCAACACTTGGATTCGCAAACATCGTATTACTATCCGCTGGCATAGAGGCCAATACCATATTCAAAATAGCAATAATTCCGGTTGCGACGGCAATACCCAACATTCCCGAAATAATAGTTAAAAATATAGATTCAGATAAAATTTGCCCTCGAATAGCTCCCGGAGTTGCTCCCAAAGCTCTTCGAATCCCTATTTCTTTCGTACGCTCTTTAACTACGATAAGCATGATATTTGAAATACCAATAACTCCCGAAATTAAAACTAATGTTCCTACAAAGTATGCAATAATCTTTAAAATACTGAACAAACTTTGCACTTTGTTAAATTGTTCGTATAAATCAAAATTTCCAACCGCACGATCATCTGCAGGGTTAATAGAATGTAGTGATTTAATCAGTTCTAAAATTTTCGGTTTTAAAGCTGTAATCGAAGTTTCATCTTTTGCAGTAAGTGCCATCCACCCCACTTTATCACCATAATTAAAGGCCTGTTGAAAAGTAGTAAACGGAACAAAAATATTCTTTTGTTCCTGCTCTGCATTTCCTCCTTGTTGCTTAGAATTATAAACTCCAACCACCATAAAATTAACACCGTTAATTTTTATATAAGTTCCAATAGTTTCCTCTTCTTTTCCGTAAAGTTCACTAATAACCCCTTTTCCAATTACAGCAATTTTTCTTCTTTCATTAATATCCTGTTGGTTTATAAAACGTCCTTTTATAATATCCATTGGCTGCTGTTTGATCAGTTCAGGATAATCACCATAAATAGTAAAGGAAGAAGTTTTAGTGCCACGAACTACATTATTTGTTCCGTTAAAATCCCCTAACTGATTTCTTGGCGAAACATATAACAAATCCGGCAAAGCTGCTCTTAAAGCTGCCACATCACTATTTCTAAAATCATATCGACGTGTTTTAGGCAATCCTTTATACGCTTTAGAAGTCGTTTGACTCCACATAAACATCGTATTTGTAGCGATTCCGTCAAAACCTTTTTTTACACCATTTTCTAAACCATTTCCTGCTGCAAGTAATATTACTAAAATAAATATACCCCAGAATACCCCAAAAGCAGTAAGAACCGTCCTGAAAACATTGGCTGTTAAAGCCTGTAAAATCTCATCCCAATTATCTTTTTTAAACATAATTATTCGTCTCTAAGTGCTACAATAGGTTTAATTTTAGCCGCTCTGTACGCCGGAAAAAATCCCGCCATTGCGCCAGCAAATACAAGTAAAGCAAGTGTTGTTAATGCCACATTGAAATCTACCTGAGGATTTTGAAAATATTCACTCTGCACCATCGGACCTACAAATTCTAATAATAATAAACTTGCAAGCAATCCAACAAAACCAGCAATTGTGGTAATAAAAATGGATTCGTGAAGTATCATAGAAATAATTGAAAACGGAGATGCCCCCAAAGCCTTTCTGATTCCAATTTCTTTAGTTCTTTCTTTTACAATGATCAGCATGATATTACTTACACCAACAACTCCGGCAATAATGGTACAAATACCAACCCACCAAAAGAATAATCGGATATAAAGGTTTAAATCATAAAATTGCTTTGCATCCTTAACTGAATTATAAACCCCTACACCACCATCATCATCAGGAGCAACCATGTTTCTGCTTTTTAACAGGTTCTTCAAATCTTGCGTAAATTTTTCAGATTGTGCCAGAGCTTCATCATAATCATTAGTTTTTTTCATTGTAAAAAACAAATTGCTGATTTTATCTCCATTTCCAAAAGCTCTTTGCACCGTCGTTAAAGGTAAATAAGCCCTTGCTTCTTCTCTTTCACCTCCGGGATCAGTAAAAACACCAACTACTTTAAAATTGATCCCATTAATTATGATTTCTTTACCCATAGGATCTTTATCTTTAAAAAGATCCGTTTTAACTTTCATTCCAATACAAGCTACTTTCTCGTTATTGGCTATATCATTGTCATTTACATATCGGCCTTGAACTATCTTTAGATTTTCAACTTTATCATATTCAGGGGTAACACCTCTATATTGATAACTTCCGGATTCTTTTCCATACGAAAATGGGGCTCCCCAATAATTATAACTCGACGCTCTTATATCTAATTTATCATCAAATTTTTGCACAGATTGTTTATAATCAGCATCTCTATACTGAATCTGTCTTCCGGGATTCAATCCTTTATACTCTTTAGTAGTCGTTCCAGACCAAACCTCAATAAGCCCAGCGGCATCACGTTCAAACTGTTTTTCAATTCCGTTTTGAAGCCCTTTACCTGCACCCAGCAAGATCACAAGAATAAAAATACCTGAAGCCACAGAAACTCCGGTAAGAAAAGTTCTTAACCGATTTTTTGAGATTGCCTCAAAGATTTCCTGCCAACGCTCAATATTAAACATAAGATGAAGCTCTAACTTGTTCTACCTTTTTATCATCGATAATTAATCCGTCTTTCAGGACTACATTTCTTTTGCACATTGCGGCAATATCAGGTTCGTGTGTAACGATCAGAATCGTTTTTCCTTCGTCATTAATCCCTTGAATAAGTTCCATAACCTCATAAGAAGTTTTAGTATCTAAAGCTCCCGTTGGCTCATCGGCCAATAAAACTTTAGGATTTGATGCCAATGCTCTTGCAATTGCAACACGTTGTTTTTGCCCTCCTGAAAGTTCATTAGGTAAATGATGAGAATGAGAACCTAAGCCCACTTTCTCCAAATATCTCATTGCAATCTCATAACGTTCCTTTCTTTTGACACCTTGATAGTACAATGGCATCGCAACATTATCGAGTGCAGTTTTATAATTTATTAAATTGAATGACTGAAATACAAATCCCAAAAACTTATTTCGATATTTTGATGCTATCGTTTCGTTTAAGTTTTTAATAGGCGTTTTATCTAAAATATACTCACCAGAATCGGCCTCATCGAGAATTCCCAAAATATTTAGAAGTGTAGATTTACCAGATCCCGAAGACCCCATAATCGCAACTAATTCCCCTTCAGCAATATTAAAATTAATCCCTTTTAACACATGTAAGCTTGAACTTCCCATTTTATAGGACTTGTGTAAATCTTTAATTTCGATCATGATATTGTTAAATTTTAAAACAATAATAACATTTTTATTAAGTAAATTATGATAAGAAAACGTTAATAATTCCGTTTTGTTATTTAGATAAGACTGTATTCGTTATCAAATGTTACACTTTTTTAAGATAATTTAATACTTTTCTTAATTTTGCATCACTCAAAAAAATCTTAATCATGAAGTTTTTTTCAATTTTCTCTTTATCTACAGTACTTGCCGTACTTGTCAGCTGTTCTACATCTCAAAAATTAGAAACATTAAAACCCGAACCAGATGATGCAACACCTTTGGTTTATGACGCAAATCCCTCTTTTATAAACCTGCCAATAACGGTAAAACTCAGCGATATTGAGAACCAAACTAATTCTTTATTGAACGGATTAATTTATGAAGACAATAACATTGAAGACGATGATATCGAAATGAAAATCTGGAAACAGGCTCCGATAAAAATCCAGAATGATCCGGCAAATCCGGATAAAAAAATCAAAACAATTTTACCGTTAAAAGCAACGATAAAATATAGAATTGGAACTAAAAAATTGGGAGTTGAGCTTTACGATACACGAGAATTTAACTTAAATGGAGTAATTACTTTATCAAGCGAAGTAGCACTTACCAATTGGAAATTAAATACTAAAACTGAATTCAAATCTCTTGATTGGAACGAAAGCCCGACAATGCTTGTTTTTGGAAAAAGTTTACCAATTACCTATTTGGTAAATCCGGCCATTTCGATCTTTAAATCAAAAATCGAAAAAAGTATAGATACTGCCATAGAAAAGTCAATGGATTTTAAGCCAAATGTTTTATTAGCTTTAGAAAAAATCTGTACTCCTTTTCAAATGAGTGATACTTATGAAACCTGGTTAAGAATTGTTCCTATCGAAATTTATTCTACTAATGCAAAACTCAAAAATGATTTGTTTTTATTGGATATGGGAATGAAATGCAATATGGAAACTATCGTTGGTAAACAACCGGAATCAAAATTCAGCGCAAGCAAAATAGTTTTAAAACCTGTTGCAAAAATTCCGAATCAAATCTCTGCCAATATTGCTGCGATCTCAACTTATATGGATGCTTCAAAAATAATGACAAAGAATTTTGCCGGTCAGGAATTTGGTTCAGGAAGCAAAAAAATAACGGTTAAAAATGTTGCAATTTGGCACAAAGACGGAAAAATGGTGATTGCACTTGACATTTTAGGATCTATAAACGGAACCATTTATTTAGACGGATTTCCGTCCTATAATCCAAAAACTAAAGAAATCTATTTCGAAAAACTAGATTATGTTTTAGATACCAAAAGCAAATTAATGAGAACTGCGAGTTGGCTGGGACAAGGTTATATCTTAAGAAAAATGGAAGAAAGCTGCCGTTATTCAATACAGCCAAACCTTGAAGATGGCAAAAAGAACATCGCAGCTTATCTAAAAAACTATTCTCCACTTCCTGGTGTATTTGTAAATGGAAAAATGGAAGATATTCAGTTTGACAAAATTCAATTAACGAATCAAGCCATAATTGCTTTTATAAAAATAAACGGAACTGTAAATGTCTCTGTTGACGGATTGAAGTAATACATATTGAACTAAAAAGAAAAAAGCAGAATAATTATTCTGCTTTTTTCTTTTTTGACTGGTACATTCTATAGATCAGAACACCAATTATAGCAACAAGTAAATAGGGAATTACCATCAAATAAACGATTCCGTTATTTACTGCTTCAGCTTTTTTTACATTCGAATCTCCAGCAAGCGCCGCACGGCACATTGCACATTGAGCATTCATACTTAGAGAAAAGAAAATAGAGAAAAGAACATAGAAACATTTCGTTGAGAAAAATTTCATGACCCTGCTTCTATCAGCTATTCCATTTTCTTTATTCTTTATTCTATTTTCCATTTTAAGCATAATAAGGAGCAATCATTAAGTAAACTACAACACCTGTAACCGCAACGTATAACCAAAGCGGGAAAGTTATTTTAGCTATTTTTCTATGTCTGTCAAATCGTTGCGCAAGAGCCCTTACATAAGTAATCAATACTAGCGGAATAATTGCAATAGACAATAAAATATGGGTTATTAAAATAAAGAAATAAATGTAACGTAATGAACCAATTTTGGCCGTTTCAGCAAAATCAAGGATTCCATCGTGATTTAAATCACCAAATTTAGTAGAATCGGCGGTCATATGATATGCTACATACATCAACAAAAAAGCAACTCCTAATACAATTGCAGAAGTCATTAAACGTTCGTGTAGTTTGCGTTTTCCATTTTTAATAGCAATTACTGCCCAAATCAAAACGATAGCACAAATTCCGTTTATTGTAGCATAAATTGGAGGTAAAAAAGAAAGTGGCGCCACATTAATTCCAAAATCTTTTAGTTTAACTGCGAATAATATTCCAACTAAAGTTGGAATTACAATTGAAACTGCAATAATAAACTTGTTATATTTTTTTTCTAATGAATGATCTTCCATTTTTATTCTGCTAATAATATTTTAATATCTTCCTGAATGTCTCTTACTCCTTTTTTATCAAGTCCGTCATAGTATAAAATTGGATTTCCAAAATCATCTTTTCTACAACGAATATTTCCATCTTTATCAATTAAAGCAAATAAACCTGAGTGTTCAAATCCTCCGTTTACTTTTTCATTTTCGCCTGCATACAAATTAAAACCTTTGTTTGATAAGTTCATAATCGTTGCTTTATCTCCTGTAAGGAAATTCCAATTTGAAGATTTCACACCCAAAAGTTTAGCATGATCTTTTAAAACCTGCGGCGTATCGTGTGAGGGATCAATAGTGATAGAAACAATTCCGAAATTAGGATTACCAAAAAAGGTTTTCTCAATCTCTAACATGCTTAAATTCATCTTTGGACAAATTGATGGACATGTAGTAAAGAAAAACTCTAAAACATATACTTTTCCTTTGTAAGATTCATTTGAAATTTTAGCATTATCCTGATTTGTCAATTCAAATTTAGGAGCCAGACCAATTGTTAATAATTTAGCATCTGATTTTGAAGTTTTCAAACCTACATTATCCAAACGATTTCCTTTTACCACTTCGCCATTTTTTATTCTATCAACGATTTTCGGCACAGCATAAATTCCAAAAATTAAAATGATAAACGAAATTCCGATATATGATTTATTTTTAAACATGATATAAAGATTAAAGTTCTTTTGTTGCGTTGTGATTCTTTTTAAGAGCTGCACGATATTCATACAAAATGATTTTGAAATCATCTAACATCTCGTTACTCAACTCAGAAGGATGAAAAGTATTGTATCCTTCCTTATATTCCTTTTGGTCTTTTCTTCCTCTTAAATTTCGTTCTTTATCGACGATATAAACATTTGGAGTTCCAAGATCTTTATCGAGTTTACCTTTTAAGTGAAGCTGATCGTAGAATGTTTTAATCTCATCTGGCGAAGCAAAAATAAAATGCCATCCTGATACATCTGTAAAGGCTCCTAGTGATTCTTCTATCTTCTGTGCATCCTGTTCTGTTCCTAACGGACAAATCACTACAAATTGCAAATCTTTGAAGCCATTATAACGCTGATAAATTTTTTCGTTTAAGTTGAAAAAATTCCCTCTGTTTTTTAAAATTTCGGTACCTGAAAAACCCAGAATCGTGATTTTATTATTTAAAGTTACTTTTTCTCCTTTGAGAGATTTCCAATTACCAAAATCGGCAATTTTAGGAGTTATTGTGGGAAGTTTAGTAAAACTATTTACACCTGAAGCAAAAAACAAATAGGCTACAATTGGCAAAACAAAAAGTACAAAGAGAACTATATTTTTTTTCATTTTATTACCGAAGTTATTAAGGTACAAAAATAAAAAAATCCCGATGTTATCGGGACTCTTTTCGAATTAATATCATGTTAAAAATTCCATTTAATAGTAGAATCTTTAAAAACCCCATAAATATAATGTCCTTCTGTCAAAAGAATAAACAATAAATATAAAACTAGGAAAATAACTGGTGATACAACAGACCATCTAAGGCTGCTTTTTTCACCTTCCATGTGCATAAATGCCCATACTATATAATATGCTTTGAATATTGTCAGGATATAAAATACCCAGTTCAACAAATTCAAACCTACAAAATGATTAAATTCTAAAACTCCAGGCTTATAAATACCAAGAATAACTTCTACTGTCGTTACTGCAGATAGTAATATAAAAACACCCCAGATTCTTTTTGTATTTGATACGTATTCGTGATCGTGTGACATAATAATAAATCTTAAAAATTAAACTAAGTAGAAAACTGTAAATACAAATACCCAAACTAAATCGACAAAGTGCCAGTATAAACCAACTTTCTCTACCATTTCGTAGCTTCTTCTTTTTTCGTAAGTTCCTAACAACACATTAAAGAAAATAATGATATTAATGATAACTCCAGAAAATACGTGGAATCCGTGGAATCCTGTAATGAAGAAGAAGAAATCAGCAAATAATTTACTTCCGTATTCGTTTCTAGTTAAGTTAGCTCCTTCTACAACATATTTTGCAGTACTTAAACGAGACTCAGATTCTGCTCTTGTCAATACTGTTTTCTTCTTTTTCTCAGTAAGCTGTTCAGTTCTTATCAATAATTCAGGATGTGCTTTAAATCCTGCCTGAACTTCAGCAACAGAATATGTTGGTACCGTCTCAGCACTTTCCATAAACCATTTTCCTTTAGCCCTTGTAAGTTCTTCTGGTTGTTCTGGTAATTTTACAGCAAACGCTTCAAGAGCAACTCTTTTACCATCTTTATCAACAAACTGCAATAAACTTCCACCTGCTGTTTCAACCGCTCCATATTCACCTTTAATGAAGTTTTTCCATTCCCAAGCCTGAGAACCAACGAAAATTAAACCTCCAATAATAGTTAAGAACATGTAGATTGCAACTTTTGTTTTTTTCAATTGGTGACCTGCGTCAACAGCCAAAACCATTGTTACAGATGAGAAAATTAAAATAAAAGTCATTAAGGCCACATAATACATTGGAGCCGAAACACCATGCATAAATGGGAAGTGAGTAAACACTTCATCAGCCAAAGGCCAGGTTTCAATAAATTTAAATCTAGAAAAACCATAGGCTGCCAGGAATCCAGAGAATGTCAAGGCATCTGATACGATAAAAAACCACATCATCATTTTACCATAACTTGCTCCTAATGGCTCATTGCCGCCTCCCCAAGTTTTTTCTTCGTTATTTGCAGTAGTAACTGTCGCTTCCATAAAAGATATTCGTTAAAAAGTTCCCAAATTTACGTTTTTTTCTTATTTAAAGAAATATAAAAATAAAAATAAATATACCCATAATAAATCCAAAAAGTGCCAATACATCGCACCTAGTTCTATACCAAGAGTTTGAGTCGAATTGTATTTTTGTTTAAAATGATTATAAATTATAATTAAAAGTGAAATTAATCCTCCAGCCAAGTGCAACAAGTGTGTTACCGTTACTACATAAAGAAAAGTTGTAGTAATTGAGCTACCTTCTCCAGTAAAATAATACCCGCTTTTTACGATTTGTCCAAAACCTACAAATTGCAAAACCACAAATAAAATCCCCAAGGCTAATGTTCCTAAAAGCAATGCCGTAGTTGCGCTTCTGTTATCTTTTTGAATTGCTTTTTTAGCCATATAAAAAGTAACACTACATGCTATGATTACTGCTGTACTATAAAAAAATGCTGTTGGTAATTCAAAGTTCTTCAACCAGTCAGCTCTTGATTTACTTACCACAAATGCACTTGTAAGTCCGGCAAACATCATAGTCATACTTACCATTGCGAATAACAAAATCAGTTTTGCTGATTTTGCGCTCCTTACTTGTTCCTCACCTTTTGTCATTGTCATTTCCATAACTATCTTAAAAATTTATCTACTATATATATAATTTGCAGTAGTGATATATACGAAACACTTACCAGCATTAATGTTCTTGCCGCTTTTGCTGTTCGCAATTTATACAAACGCACTGCGTAAAACAACATCCAAAGTCCTAATAAAAAGACTAAAACTGCAGCAATTGGCGAAATAAACAATTGCCCCGTATATCCTAAAACCGGCAATAATGATGCTATAATAAGCCAAACTGTATATAAAATAATCTGCAAGGCCGTTCCTTTATCTTTTTTCCCTGTAGGAAGCATAAAGATTCCAGCTTTTTCATAATCTTCATATAAAAACCAGCCAATTGCCCAAAAATGAGGAAATTGCCAGAAAAACTGAATCAAAAATAAGGTTCCTGCTTCAATACCAAATTCTCCGGTTGCCGCAACCCAGCCTAACATAAACGGAATTGCACCTGGAAATGCACCTACAAAAACCGATAACGAAGTTACTGTTTTTAAAGGTGTATAAATACTTGTATATAAAAATATTGAAATCGCAGCAAACATAGCTGACTTTGCATTGATGGTATACAACAATGTAATACCAACTACAGTAAGCAAACTTGCTACAAACAAAGCTACTTTTGGAGACATTCGCCCTGAAGGAACGGGACGATTCTTAGTACGATCCATTAATGAATCGATATCTTTTTCGATTACCTGATTAAAAGCATTTGATGCTCCAACCATGCAATAACCTCCAATCATCAAAACAATTAAAACACTCCATTTAAAAGGATGTGCATCATTTACACCTAATAAATATCCAGCAATGGAAGAAAACAACACACTAATAGCTAAACCAGCCTTTGTTATCTCTTTGAAATCGTTAAATATTGATTTTATTGAAAATGTATTTTTAGTAGCGTTCAATACGGTATTTGTTTGTATGTTTTTTTTGAGTGGTGCAAATGTACAAATTAGATTGTAGAATCCTGACCTATAAAATTAGATTTTTTTCAATAAAACCTTTACAAAATAAGGACTTGCAAATCTTTAACACAATTATTTCGAAAAATCTTATTAAAAATACTAGTAATCAAAATACCAGTTAAAGACATCAGAACGCAATCCGATGCTAAACCAAGTCGTATTTTGCTTAAAAGTTGTAGCTGTTTCCTGCGTTGGATCAAAATTTCTATAAATTAAACTTCCAAACAATTTTAGATTTGTCATTGGGTTTATTACATATCCTCCTTGAAAGTCTGCAATAAAAACACTTGTTTTATTTCCCTGACCTACTTTTACCCCTGTATCATATGGGCGGTTAAGATCGTAACTCTTATAGATATTACCTCCATAGTTATAATTATTTTCAGCGGTATCAAAATCAAGACCTCGCGTTCCAATTGTTATTTTCCCATCAGCATAATAACGTCCTTTGTGATAACGTCCAATTGCAACAAGTTCTTCAAAATTACCTCCCCATTGATGCCCAATACTTTGATTATTATGACCATAATTAGTAATAACTGCACTATGCGAATATACATATGGACGTACATGATTGTACTCTAATTGCAACAATAAATCTTTTACTTTAAAAGCATTAAAATATTTTGCTCCTAACTGGTAACCAAATTTATTCTTCCAGCTTTGCTCTCCTTTTGCCATATCTCCAACTGAAAATTCATCAAGCAAAAACTGACCGTATAAATTTACATTATTATTCCATTTATACTTACCTGTAAATCCTAAAAGCGCATTACCACTTTTAGACGACGAAGCAAACTCAACAGAACGATAAAAAATAATTGGATTCACAAAATTGACATCAAAACCTCTATTATTTGTATCTGTCCAAACTACAGATTCAAAAAATCCTAAATTTAATTTATTCGAAACATTCCAGCTTAGATAATGGTTCGCCATGAATTTCGTTGCATATGTTTTCTCCAAAGTAACATCCGGACGAACATCCTTAAGCCACATATAAGTGTTCGTATATTTTATTTTCCAGAAAGTTGTATTGATTTTAAAATACGGATACGGACTTGCTCCGTCGCTTTCAAGCAAAGAACGATATCCGTCTCCAATAAAATTACGTCCGTAACCTAATTGAAAATCAAAAATCTTACTTGGAGTATATGTTATATTAGCTTCTGCCAAAGGAAAATCGTAAGCATCACTTTTAAATCGTTTTGCAATTCCCATTCCCGGAATAATTGCCGGATTTCCACCCGAAGGTTTTAATGTTTCCGCATAATCATTGTAATATCCCGCAAATCTTCCCTGACTTTCAAAAACTGTTGTTGTAAAATTAATCTGTTTTCCTAAACCTCCTCTAAAATTTAAGGCTCGGGTATTTACATAGGTATAAGAAGCATCAAGATCTGAAGCTTTCCCCATTTGCAAATCAAGAATAGGATTTAATGCCAACCAATAATCTTCACCTTGAATTTGTACTAAATTTTCATTCCAAAATTTTCTTCCTAACCAAGTCGAAACATTTTTTTGAAGCGATTCATTTACTGCTTTTAAATTATAATATTTCGAAACTTCAGCATAGGTATAAGGTTTAGAAGCAGTGTGATTATTAGTTCCAACCTGATTCATTGCGCTATCAAATTGCGCATAATAACTATGTGAAAATGGTATATTTAAATGACTTTCAAATTCAGGATTATTGTATTTTTTATACACAATACTATCCAATTCTGTCATTGGTTTTTCAACAGGTTTTAAAATTTCGGCTGCAGCCAAAGCTTCGGCAGCAATTTGATCTGCACTTTTTAACGGCACATCAATTGAAATTGTATATTTTGAATAAGTTGGTTTCCCATTATAGGTCGAAGGTTTTATTTTTGGAAATTTACCAAAAACACGTTTTGCCTCTTCTGATAATTCTTCATTTGCAGCATTTACATAAATCATTTTGAACTCACCATTAGCATCGACTTCAAAAAGCACTTTTACTTCTCCTTTATAATTATTTTGTTTTAATTTTTCAGGCACTTCAAAATTATGATACACAAAATCCTGAACTTCTCTATAAAAGCAATTTTCCAGTTTTTTTGCTTCTAAATTTTCACAATTTGGAAAAACAGGAAATTGCTCTGCTGTAAAACCAGGCTTAATAGATGAATTATTATTTTCTTGAGAAAAAGCAAATAAGACAGAGAGTGTAAAAACAAAAGATAAAGAAATCTTATTGACGTAATTTTTGGTTTTCATTTAATATTGATTTGGGGTATTTTCTCTATTTGCAATTGCTTTTGCAGCCGAAGTTCCGATGCGTTTAACTCCTAAACGAATCATTTCTATTGCATCTTCATACGATCTGACTCCTCCGGCAGCTTTTACCTGCAAAGGCGATGCATTTTCTAACATCATAATAATGGCTGGAATTGTCGCTCCGTTTGGAGCATCATCTTCAGTTTTAAAAAAACCTGTTGATGATTTTACAAAAATAGAGGAGTAATTCTCTTCTTTAAAGTTCGACATTACGACATTTTTTATCAACGCCGAAAGCTGAATAATTTCTTTATCTGTTAATGCAGCAACTTCAATAATCCATTTTACTGTTTTATTATTTGCTAAACCTATTTGAGTTCCAATTAAGATTTCTTCTTTCAGCAAAGCAATTTCACCTCTTTTAAAAGCTTCATAATTACAGACAAAATCTAAATCGTCTGCTCCGTTTTCAATTGCTTCATTTGCTTCTTTGATTTTAATCTCTATACTTGATTTACCTTCGGGAAAATCAATAACGGTACCAACCAACAAAGTCGAATTAGCTTTCAAAATCATTTCTTTGGCTAAAGCAACAAACTCCGGCCGAATCATAATTAGCTTAAAACCTTCCTGAATTGCTTCGGCAATTGTATTTTCTACCACAACTTTATTTTCCGCTTCTGTAAGTCTGGCTTGAGAAGCAGTTTTTAAATAAGTCGAATCCAAATATTGCTTAACATTCATGATTTTGAAATTAAATTGAATCGGGACAAAAATACATTTTAAATTCAAAAAAAACTCTTAGTAAAGCCTGATTTTTAGACAATAAAAAACCCACCGAAGTGGGTAGTTATATTCTTATATTTTATCGATTTGCTTCTTGAAGGCTATCGCAGTAAAAACTGCTATTGTAGCACCAAGGGCATTTGCCAAAACATCTGTTACATCTGACGCTCTTGTTTTTGTAAGAACGCTTTGTAAAATTTCGATTGTAATTCCAAAAAAAATCGAAAATATAAACGAAATCAAATATGCTTTATAATCATCTGCCTCTCTTCCTTTAAGCTCTTTCTTGAAAAATAAGATCCAGGAAATTGTAAATCCGAAATGAAAACAAAAATGAACGATTTTATCAATACTGGGGAAATTAATTATAGGAATCTTACTTGAATCTACAAGACAGAAATAAGCAATAATTCCTGAACAAATTATTGCCCAGATTAATAGTAATTGTTTAGGCACCGATTAATTCTGTATACGCTTCTGCAGACAATAAACCTTCTACTTCTGAAGCATTAGCAATTTTTATTTTAATCATCCATCCAGCTCCATAAGGATCAGAATTTACAGTTTCAGGAGCACTTTCTAAGCTTTCATTAAAAGCAATAATTTCTCCTGTTAAAGGTAAAAACAAATCAGAAACTGTTTTTACAGCTTCAACTGTTCCAAAAACCTCATCTTTATCAAGTGTTTGATCTAAAGTTTCTACTTCAACGTACACGATATCCCCTAACTCTTTTTGTGCAAAATGAGTAATTCCTACAGTTGCAACATCTCCTTCGATGCTAACCCATTCGTGATCTTTTGTGTACTTTAAATTTGCTGGTATGCTCATAATTGTGTTGTTTGAAAATTGATAATTTAGTAATTAAGCCACAAATGTAATAATCTTCTAAGAAATCCGGTTTAGAAACTAAAAATTAATTTCCGAAATTATACCTAAGTGTGAATCCTGATCTAATATTTGTTAATGGGAATGATGTTGAGATTACTGCTTTAGAGAATGAATGATCATAATAGAAAATTGCTGTAAGGTTTTTACTAAACGCATAATCTGCCGTCATTTTTAAAGACCAAATATTCTGACCTGCTGCCAATTGGTTATTATCATAATCTAAATAACGAACCAATGTTTGATTATTTCTAAAAGAAAAATCAGCTTTTATATTGATGTCACTTTTGATAATTCCGGTTGGACTGTCTGCTAATCTTGACGAGAAAATAACATCTTTAAAACGATACCCCATTCCTACAACATACTCAATTCCTTTTACTTCTGTCAATAAATTATTATCAAAACTCATAGACAATGCCCTGTCTTTCTTAATTTCGGTAAGAATACGCAAAGAACTCTTCAGCTCAAAATCAACTCTGATAAGCGGACTAAACTGCTCTACTAAATTGACATTTGACATAATAGTCTTATTGAAGAAATTTGTATTTATATCCTGACCATTTGGATTTTCTGCATAATCAAAATTAGATCTAAACTGATTTATGGTATAAGAAGCTCTATAATTATTTTGCAATGAGAATCGCTTGAATTTATCTTTGAAAAACTTATAACGCATTAAACCATTGTACTTAATACTCCAGTTTGGAATAGGGAAATTTCTAAATATTCCCGTTGATACATTCGATGCATCGCTTCCTGTATAAGCCGCTAAAAAGGATGGCAGTAAGACAGCCTGATTACTCTTACCATATCCAACTGGATATCCATCATTTGACATTATTTGCTTTCTTTGAGTATTATTAGGGTTTGCCAAATTTTCGATTGGTTGAGAACTATCTTCTGGCGGAAGCGTTGAGGCATCATATCTTGGAATTACATCTCCATATCTATCCTCCGCCAAACGGTTTGCGATAATTAAACGATTGTTTCTAAAATCATCAAATGCTGCTGATTGTGTTTCATCACTCTTAGAGAAAGCTGTTTTTATCAACACTGTCGAAATAGAAAACATTCCGTAAGTATATGGCGACAAAGGCATATATCTATTATCAGTAGGATCCACACTAAATTGCTCAGATGTATTTTCAGAATAAGCACGATCCATTGCCAAATCAATTTTTAAATCTGGTAATAAATCAATGTTTGCTGTTATCTTCAAAAGTTTATTCGTTACCTGCGTAAAACTTTGGTTGAAATCCTGATAATCAGTCAACCATCCGTTTTTCGCTGCTTCGTAACGTACATCATCCTGACTACCAAAAACAAAACCTAATGTAGGTCTTGAGGTTCCAAAAAACCCTACACTTGGTGTATATCCCGGTAAAACAGTTCCGCTATTTTTGGTATAATTTACCTGAATATTTTTCACACTGGTCAAGACTCCAATCAAACCATCATAAAACGGGCTGTTGCTTACAACAGGTTTTGCTGTATTTACAATTTTTTCTCCCGGTTTTGGTGGTGCCGCTGTCTTGGCTTTTGCTCCGGATTTAGTTTTAGCTCCTGGTGTCAAACCTAAATACTTATACAACATATTCATATTAAAAGTTGTAGTCAATGTATTAGAATTTGCATTCTGAATCGTATTCCCCAGATCATATGTTGTAAATGATCCATCTGCATTTTCTACCTGATGCTCAGAAAAAGCTGTCGAAGAGCGCTGCCAGTTATAATCGGCAGTATATGAATAACTCGCTTTTACAAAACTAAAAACGGGTATTTTATTAATTGGTATTTCATAATTCAGTACTAATTGCTGAACGTGCTGATTTGGCGTTCCAATATCCAAATAATCATCCCAAATATTAAAATCCTGTTTAGGCGTATTATCATCATTCAAGAAATTTCTAACAATATTATTTGATGCAGCCGTATAATTTAATTTTAATGATTTTGTCAAATTGAAACCAAACCCATATTGATAATTAAATGCAAAATTTCTTCTATAAAGTGGGGAAACTGGAATCCCTTGTGTTTCAACATCTCTAAACTGCTGACGATTGCTTTGTCTTAAAATATTAGTATTAAATGTGATATTAGACGGTAAATAATTAAAATTAAAATCACTTAAAACTTTCCAATATTCACTTGTTTTCATGAATTTGGTTGTTTTAAACGGAACAACTTCTTTTGGCTGAAAAGTATAAGCATAATTTACAGCTGTATTAGATTGTTGGTCCTGATAAGATTCTACTTCATAATCATGACGGTTAACCTCATTATAGGATTGTGAGAAAGTTAAATTCTCAACATCATAAATGTGTGGTTTTTGCTCAGGAGCTCTGTCCTTTTTCACTCCAATAAAATTAATACTTCTTCGTTTTGTATAATCAACAGCACGAGTTCTAATATTATCTTTTTGAGCAGGATCTGTAGTTTCTCTAATCAGCTGATCTAGTTTTATATCCTGATTAAAAGGATCATACTCAGGTGTAATTACTTCTTCTCCAATTGCATAGTTAAACGGTAAATTGATTCCCCATTTACGTGGCAATAACTGACCTAGATTTAGATTAGTAACAATATTATATTGCTGAATATCTTCACGGCTTCGTTCATTAGCTCCTTGCTCTAAAGATCCAAAACCAATTGTACTCTTTTTACCTGTTGCAGAAACGGTAGCAAAATCAGCCATGTTGGTGTCAATATTTAATATCGCTGCCATACCGCCTTTATTCTCTAAATCGGCCAGACGAAGCTCATTAAACCATACTTCCCCTTTAAGATCTTTATGGACTGCCTTACTTTTTACTCCGACCATTAAGTTTCGAACTAAACCAAAGTTAGGATTTCCCTTTATACCCAGGGTCAATCTGCTATCTCCATCCCCGCCTTGAGCATCCGGATCATTATCAGGATAATAAATACCGTTAATATCTCTTTTAGGAGAATTAGGATCAAGACTCATGGCCTTAATTTTCATCCTTGTCAATAATTCTAGTGCCAGATCGATATTATTCTCTTCCATCCAAACTAAATCAGGACTTATGGTACAGGAGCCACCTGTTCTGGTTACTTTTAATGGAATTTCGACCTGATAGAAGTTTTGTGTAAAGTCATTTCCAAAACGAATAAATCCAACCAATTCATCATCTTGCAACGTTGCCTCGCTTGGTAAAGATTCCGCGTGCAAAAACATTTTCAGTTTTTTGTATTGACGCATGTCTACGCTTACATTTTTAAATACAGCTCTTGAATCTAAAGGCTGCAAACCTGATCCTCCAACTCTTAATGCTAACGCTTGCTCGTTTTGATTGATGATTGTATTATTATTGTACAATTGCTCTCTTTGTACTCCAGGTGGAACTACATAGTTTACCGGACATTTTGTACTGTTTTCCTGAATATTTACTGCAGAAACATCAAATTCAGTTCCGTCATTAGTTGGGTCTGTATCATTTGCATCCAAAGTCCCTGTATATCTTCTCCATTCTCCCCTAACTAAGTCTAAAGCTCCAAAACGCACAGTCATCTGATTGCTAAAACCAGTCATAAACATACGCATAAAACGAATAGATCTAAAGTCTGTAATATTACCAATAGTGTGTTGAGGCTGAGAAACAGGAATCTTAAACTGAATCCATCTTGCAGATGTTGTTCCTCCGTTTGGCAATTCAACAGGACCAACATCTCCCGGCTCACGAATATCCGTAATAAAGTTTTGCCCTATCTGCATTCCAGGCTTAATGTCGATACTATATTCGTAATAAGCGTTTATAGTACTCATTGTATTATCACGATTAATATCCTCGACATCCGGCAATGTTGTAGAGCCACGATTAGGATCGTCTATACTTACAGCCGAGTTTCCCTCTACTCCGTTGTATTTTTTATACCGATCAAGAACTCCACCGGTTGTATTTAAATAATAAGTATAGTTATCTGCCGCAGGATCCTCATCACCTGCATAATTTGTATAAATCGAACCTTCTCTTGAATCTGGCAAACCGTCTAAACCAACATCCTGATTTCTACGATTATCTGCATTGGTATCGAATGCGTAAATTAAAGATTGTGATGCCGGAACATCTCCCCAAATTGGCTGTGGATTTACCATTATCTGACCAGGGCCTAATCCGTTTTCATATTGTTTTCTTCCGTCTTTTAAAACGTCTTCTGAAACTTCCCCTAAATTGAAATAAATCTTTCCTGTATTGTTCGTTGGCGCTTCTCCATTTCCCACATATGGATCAAGTACCCAAAACTGAATATATTCAACATTTCCCTGCTCAAAATTTGTAGAATTTAAAGCACGCATAATTCCCCCAAAATTTGAAGATGCAGGATCTGAATTAAAACTTGGATTGTTATTATATGGACCTCTTTCTGATGGATAATAACTTAAATCGAGTGTATTGATAACCTGAATTTGTCCCTGAGCAATATCTGTATTTGGATATAATTCACGGCTATAAATTCTTCTGGTTGTATTTAATGATAAATCATCATTTGAAATACCCGATGGTTTTGAAGTATAAAATATAGGATCAATGGTATACCAAGCTAATTTTGCTCTTTTATAACCATATCTTAAATCTTCAAAATTAGCATTAAAAGTTGCATCACCATCGTTGGTAATAAATGGCGTTGAAGCTAAGCTCCATGCATATGCTGAACGCATGTCTATTGTAGATTGCGATCCTTCAAAATCGTCTACATAAATTGTTGCTTCTCCTTCAAAATCACTTGCTTTTGGAGCGTCTGGTCTTAAGAAAGCAACCTCTCCACGAATCGAAAGATTCGACGGAATATCAGTGTCAATATTTGGTAATTTGTTTACTAATCTGGTGAAGAAAGGAACTTCTGTTGAATAGTTTCCGTTAAAACCAAAAATAGTATTATTTACAGATTCCTGCCCATAACTCGATTTTTGAGTAAATGGTCTTTCTGTCATTTTTAGATAAGTTCCTCCAACAACAAAATTATCCGAAATTTTATGCTCGATATTGAATCCCATAAATCTTCGGGTTTGCTGCCCAAAAATTGAATTGTTTTCCAACGAAACCTCAATTGGTGTATTTGAAGCCTGAAGTGAAGGATCTAAAATTTGCACTCTTCCTAATTGATAGTCGACACTATAATCTATTCCTTCTACCAACCTTCTCCCTGCGGCCATTACCACAACTGAACCTTGCGGTACGTTGAATGCTCCAATTGGAATCCCGTTGCTTCCGGATGATTTATATTTTCCTCTTAATAAGAATTTATTTTTATCACTGTCTTGTAGTGCTCCGGACTGTGTGTTTCGATACATGTTTCTAAACACGTATTTCTGTTGATTGACATTGTAAGTACTTGGATCATTGTAATTTTCTCCTGTGCCTGAATTTTGTAATTTTTTAAACAAAAGCTCTCCAAAAGGCTCTTTTGTAGTAAAAATAATTCGGCCATTTTGAACGTCTACTGTCACTCCCGGAATGTAATCGAAGAAACCATCTCCTCCCGTTTGCGGATCGTTATTATAATTTAATCGGTCCAGATTAAAGACATTTAATAATGGTGTCTGATCAACCTTATTACCCGGTGTTGGGTTTAGAGGAAAAGTACTTCCTTGTACCGGTGTAATATAATTTATAGGAGACGGATCTGTATAAAGAATATTTAATCTAAAATCGTCTTGCTTAATTTGATAAGCCTGAGGAATTTGATAAACGTTTTTCATCATCAGGTTCCAAACTGGATTTTGCACGTTTGTCAAACTGCTTTTAAGCATTTTTAGAATTAAACTTTGGGTAATAATAGCCTGATTTTGAGTATTGTTTCCAGTAACTATTGTACCATCAACTCCATCACTACCAAACTCTCCCACCTGATACACTGTGCCCCCCATAGTATACTCGTAAGCAACAGCCAAAATCTCATCATTTGCCAGACGTTGCTGTAAAGAGATATATCCTAATTGCGGATTGAATGTAAACTCGTTTGCATTTAATTTTCTGGCATTTTCTAATACCGAGTAATCTGTACCTTCACTTACGTTTGCATTATTGAATCCTGATTTTGCCGTAACAATTTCTCTAATATTTGAATTTAAAAACGAACCCGGCTGACCAATAGCTGCAGGATCATATTTATTATTCTCGTTCTCTGCCGGTGAATCAGGGCCATTGTTGAAAAATCCGGTTGTTGGAGTTACAACCACAACCTGATTATCAGGAATTCCAGTTGCTTGTGATTCTCCTAAATCCTGAAGTGCAATAACGTTACGTAAATTATTCCCTGTTGTGTTTACTCTGTTTTGTTTATTGGTTACCCAAACCTCAATTCTGGTTACCTGCACACGGCTTTCAATAAATGGATATCCTACTAGAGAAGCATCATATTTATTTCTAAAATATTGTGACAGGAAGAAGTGTCTGTCATTATCATAGTCCAAAGCATACAAATCAAAATTTTGAACTGTCCCGCCACCTTCTGCAACTATACTCTTTGTTTGTGACTTTTGTTCTGAGAAAACTCCGGTTACTGTTGTTTTACCAAATTGCAGCTGTGTTTTGACCCCAAACAAACTTTGAGCTCCACGAATAAGCGTGCTGTTTAATGGCATACTAACGTTACCAACCTCTACTTTTTGAATAATATCATCTTCAGAAGGGGAATACGCTAATTTAAATAAGTTTTGAAATGCAAATGTAGATTGCGTATCATAATTGGCATTAACGTCTAATCTGGTTCCTACTTTCCCCATTAAACTCATGCTGATTCTCTGATCAAAATCAAAAGTAAAACTTGATCTGTTTCTAGGTGAGAATGAAGGATTGTCTTGCTTAGTATATCTAATACCCAAATCCATTTCAACTGATCCTGTAGGCTTTACGTCAATTGTATTACTTCCAAAAATGCTTTCGAAAAGACTCGAATTGATATAATACCTCGGTAATAAATTCTTTTTATCAGCTTCGCTGCCCACTTTTTTACCATCAATAGCATCTAATTTCTTTTTGAAATAATCTCTTCTGGATTCTTTCAAAACTAAATCTTCATATTCTTTAGGCGTTAAAATAATTGGGTAATTGATAGAAATACCATCAACCGAATTGGTATAAACATATCGATCCATAACCGGATCATATTTATAAGCAGAAAGTATACTTGGTGGATCTTCAAGTTCTACTTTACCTACAGAAAATTGCGTCTTTGTTGTATCTTGTATTGGTTTATTTACTTGCGCACGCAAAACATTACCGCAAAATAAAACCAGCAAAAAAATACAAATTTTACGCATATCAATCCTTTATTTAAAATGAGTTTATAAGCTTTTTAAAGCTTTTTTGATGATTGTTTCAACAGTAGCTTCCGGATCTTCTTTTACGATCTTTTCGACTACTTTTTCAGAAGTTTTTCTAACAAATCCTAAAACTTCCAATGCAGATAACGCTTCATCTCTATTTGTATTGTTTTGTACTACAGAAACTTCATCTAAATCGTACAACTTTAACACTTTTTCTTTTAAATCAAGTATAACTCTTTGTGCAGTTTTGTTCCCAATTCCTTTAATAGACTGTATAATTCCCACATCGCCAGAGGCAATAGCGTTTATTATTTGTCTGGGTTCTATAGAAGACAACATTGTTCTTGCAATATTTGCCCCAATACCGGAAACAGACAACAACATTCTAAAAATTTCCCGCTCTGATTTCTCTGCAAAACCAAATAAAGTATGCGCATCTTCTTTGATTTGAAGATGCGTATACAATTTTATATTCTCTGCATTAGGAATTAACGAGAAGGTATGTAAGGATATATGAACCTGATATCCAACACCACCACAATCAATTACGACATCTGTAGGGTTTTTCTCGACTAGCCTGCCTTGCAAATGTGCTATCATAGTATAATTTATATAGGGTCAAATATAATAAAAATGCAATAAAAATACGACAATATTACTTCGACCCTTATTATTTCTACTATTTAGCTAATTTATTTTTTTTACTCTCTTTTTCCTGAGCATCAATAACTGCAATCGCAGCCATATTTACCATTTCTTCAACGCTTGCTCCTAATTGAAAAATGTGAACCGGTTTACCCATTCCCATCATGATTGGACCAATAGAATTTACTTTATATAATTCTTTCAATAATTTATAAGTTATATTTGCTGACTCTAAGTTAGGAAAAATTAATGTATTTACCTTCTTACCTGCTAATTTAGAGAAAGGAAATTTCTCGGCAAGCATTTCCTGATTCAAAGCAAAATCTGCCTGAATTTCTCCATCAACAATCATATCAGGATGGTTTTTATGCAAATAAGCCACTGCTTCTCTTACTTTTGAAGCACTTTGACTTGTTGACGATCCAAAATTTGAATACGAAACCATTGCAATAACAGGTTCAACACCAAACATTTTTGCTGTTTTTGCTGTCATAATAGCAATATTAATCAAATCTTCGGCTGAAGGATTAATATTGATTGCAGTGTCAGACAAGAACATAGGTCCGCGCGAAGTCAACATCATGTTTGCAGTTGCAACAAGTGAAGCTCCATGTGCTTTTTCAATCAATTGCAACATTGGTTTTACAACCGTAGGATAACTTCTAGTATGTCCAGTAACTAAAGCATCTGCTTCTCCTTCATTAACCATCATTGCAGCGAAATAGTTTCTTTCGCGCATGAATTTCTGAGCATCCAATAACGAAACGCCTCTTCTTTCTCTTGTTTCCCAATATGAAGTTGCAAATCTATTACGTCTTGCTTCTTCTTCATTTGTTTTAGGGTCAATGATTTCTAGTTCAGCATCAAAACCTAACTCGGCTTTAAGCTCTAAAATCACTTCTTTGTTTCCTAATAAAATTGGGTGTCCAATTCCGTCTTCGTGAACAATTTGTGCTGCTTTTAATACATTTAACTGATCTGCTTCGGCAAAAACAATTCTTTTAGGGTCCATTTTAGCACGGTTTGTCATCAAACGAACCATTTTATTATCATTACCCATACGTTCACGAAGTGCATCTTCATAAGCTGCCCAGTCTGTAATAGGATTTTTTGCAACACCAGATTCCATAGCCGCTCTTGCAACTGCTGGCGCTACAACAGTAATCAATCTTGGATCAAATGGTTTAGGAATAATATAATCGTTACCAAATCCTAGTTTTGTTGCACCGTATGCCACATTTACCTGTTCAGGAACTGGTTCTTTGGCCAAGATAGCCAAGGCTTTTACGGCAGCCATTTTCATAGCTTCATTAATTTTAGTCGCTCTAACATCTAGTGCTCCTCTAAAAATATATGGAAAACCTAATACGTTGTTTACCTGATTAGGAAAATCTGAACGTCCTGTAGCCATAATAACATCTTTACGAGTTTCTGTAGCTAAATTATAATCGATTTCCGGATTTGGATTTGCCATCGCAAAAACAATTGGATTGTCTTTCATTGTCAACAACATTTCGGCCGATAAAATACCTCCCGAAGACAGTCCAATGAAAACATCTGCTCCTTTTACTGCTTCTGCTAATTCAATTTTAGGTCCATCAACAGCATATTTCAATTGCAATTCTGATAGTGAAGGATTGTCTTTTGTTAAAAGTCCTTTACTATTATACATTTTGATATTCTCAACTTTAACACCTAACAAAACATATAAATCTGTACAAGCAATCGCTGCAGAACCTGCTCCGGAAACTACTACTTTTACATCTTCTGCTTTTTTTCCTGCTAATTCAAGTGCATTGATTAAAGCTGCCGAAGAGATAATTGCCGTACCATGCTGATCGTCGTGCATTACCGGAATATCTAATTCTTCTACCAGTCTTCTTTCGATTTCAAAAGATTCAGGCGCTTTAATATCTTCAAGATTTATTCCTCCAAAAGTTGGAGCAATGTTTTTTACGGTCTGAATAAATTCTTCGATATCTTTAGTTCCGATTTCAATATCAAAAACGTCAATATCTGAGAAAATCTTAAACAACAAACCTTTTCCTTCCATAACCGGTTTAGAAGCTTCAGGGCCAATATCTCCAAGGCCTAAAACTGCTGTACCGTTTGAAATAACGGCAACCAGATTTCCTTTTGCCGTGTATTTATAAACGTCGTCTACGTTTGCTGCAATTTCTAAACATGGCTCAGCAACACCCGGCGAATAAGCCAAAGATAAGTCTCTTTGGGTTGCATATTTTTTTGTTGGAACTACCTGAATTTTTCCTGGAGTTGGTTCTGAATGATACAGTAACGCTTCTCTTCTTTTACTCTCTTTGTTCATTATATTTAGCTTTTATTCTAGCTTACAAAGATATAAGTCTTGGTTTAAAATGGCGTCTTTTTATATTTTTCTTTTCTTAAAAAAACGTTTTCGCTAAACCAAAAAAAATAGTCCTTTGTAATTTGGACTATTTAATAAAGTTCGTTTTTTGAATTTATTTTACTGTGAAATATAAGAGTTTAAATGATTTATAGTATCTTTTTGAATTTCTATAATCGCTTTTACAACGTCGCTGATCGAAATTATTCCTACCACAATTTCATCTTCCAAAACTGGTAAATGTCTGATTCTTTTGGTACTCATCAACTCCATGCAGTCTTCGATATTATTTGAAAGATTTACCGAGAAAACATTGGTTTCCATGATTTCATGCACAAAAGTTTCTTTTGATGACTTGTCTTTCAAAACAATTTTTCGGGCATAATCCCTCTCAGACAATATTCCTTTTAAATCGGTTCCGTCGATAACCAGAATTGCCCCAATGTTTTTTTCTCCCATGACTTTCAACGCTTCATAAACTGTTGTTGTTGAAAGTACGGAGTAAACATTTTTCCCTTTTGCGTTTAGTATTTGATTTACAGTCATATCTGAAAAATTTTAGATCTATAAAGTTAGAAAAAAATGAATATAAAAAACAACGAAAACGATTTTTTAAAACCTAACGCATTCATTTTTAATATAATACGTTAAAATTCATTATAAAGAAATTTTTATTTAAAAAAATGAACGAATTTTAGCGCTTTTTTGCGAAAAACACATTGATTTTGTCATCCCGAACGAGGGATCTCCGTAAGAAACTCGACAAAGATTGCGGTTACATTGCGAATGATGGATTGATCCCGTCCCGACGTTTCGGGATCGGGACATCTCTACAATATGTTTCGTTCCTCCGGAACTTTTTCATAGAATTATTCTACTTTCTGCAACAAACCCAATAGGTTTTAAAAACCTGTCGGGCTTGGAAACGATTTGTATTCATTGCAATTTGTTTGAATCCAATTGTCCTTACAGGACAAATCACACGTCGTTATTATTTTGGGTGCTACCAACCATATGCTCCTAACGGAGTGTTTTTTTGTAGAAATTAAGTTATAGCAGAAACTCTGTTAGGAGCTATGGATTGGTAGAAAACAATATCATTACACCCAAAAATAATATCCCGTAGGGAGATATAAAAGAATAATTTTAATAAGGAGCTAATCCCGAACCCGAGCCTGAAAGTGCGAACTGGCGAAGCAATCCGCTTCAATCTTTTTATGTCCGCGGCGGCGGACGCAAAAGAATTTCCGCTTCTATCGGGGCTAGGGCAATGGTTTTCATAAGAATCTTTTTCGTTTAGCTTGCAACAGAACGATTTGTCTTCATCACTATTTGTCATTTCCGAGGAACGAGGAAACTCCGTAAAGTAGCCAATCTTTGTCGAGCTACTTACGGAGATCTCTCGTTCAAAATGATAAGATTGCTAACTAAAAAAGTTATCAACACGACATATATGTCTACCTATGTTTTTTCACGTTTCAATATCTTTGGTTTTTTCTAAAAATGTAAGAAAATAATTAATTAACATATTGTCGTATGTTGAAAATAAAAATCATAAAACGCAACTTGCATAAAATTAAAACAACACTTTCAGAAGAATTAAAAAAAAATTAAATCTATAACTATTTACATTAAAAAAATATATCATGGAAACATATGAAACTAAAAATTTAGACCGCATAAAGAAATTATCCGCTCAATATTTCAGTACTATAAGATCATCTGATGGCAAATCAAAAACTAATGTCGCTCAAATTAAACTATCAAATTATTCTGAACTTGATTGTATTATTACCGAAACCTTAAAATTATGCATTGTAGCGCTAAATGAAAACGCACATAAAACTTCGGATACCATTAAAACTTCACCCATTAATGTGGCGCTCATTTTAGAAATGGTGCTTGAATTAATTCCTACGAATGAATTTGATGTACTAGACGAAATTAACCAAATGTTTGTTGGAAACAATTAAACCACAATGCATAATGATTGAAGTAAACTGGACTAAAGTCCAGCCCTACAATATAATTTGTTTCTTCGAAACTTTATAAAGAGTAATTACTCTTATAGATGTTGTAATTCTAGTTTAGTTTTATAAAATATTTTGCCGTTTGTAAACCCAAAAAAGCCATCGGTTTGATTTATATTGTAGGGCTGGACTTGAGTCCAGCTAAAAATATAGGTTTACAATGCTAGGATGAAAATTTCATATAAAAAAAACCTTTTCCAGATTAGAAAAGGTCTTTTTTTTATTTATCAAATTACAGACTTACAATTATAAATTCGCTTCGTCTGTTTTGCTGATGTTCCTTCTCGGTGCATTTTACGCCATCGGCACATTTGTTTACTAATTGTGTTTCTCCGTATCCTTTTGCTGTTAATCGGTTGGCATCAATTCCTTTTTGTATCAGCCAATTTTTAGTCGATTCTGCTCTTTTGTTTGATAAAATCTGATTGCTTTCAGATGATGAACGACTGTCTGTATGTGAACGTATATCTACTTTTATTGTAGGATATTGCTTTAACATGTTAACTAATTTCTGCAATTGAGGCTCAGATGTTTTTTTGATCGTAGCTTTTCCTAAATCAAAAAAGTTCATCGGGATTTGCAATAATTTCCCTAAATCGGTTCCAACGGTAATCGAAACCTTAACTGCTTTAATAGAATTATTTGCTTTTATTACCACCGGAATTGCTGTTATTGGTTTTGGTTTCTTTTCTAAAGCTATTGGCATAGAAACGGAGCCTGTTGCTTTTTTTAGGGTCAAAGAAACTTCTTTAAACAAATACTCTTCTTTTGAGGTTTTGATAAAGTATTTTTTTCCGCATTTTACATTCGAAAAGCTATAATTTCCGTTAGCATCAGATTTTGTTTCAACAGCAGATTTACCTGCCTCGTCAAACAAAATTAAACTTACATTTGAAAGTGTTTCGTTTGTTTCCTGATCTGTAATTGTTCCTGATATCAGTTGTTCGCAAATTAATCTGCGGTTTTCTGTAAATCGATAAACATCGTCCAGTCCTTGACCGTTTACTCTGTTTGAAGAGAAAAAACCATTTCTGTTTTTGCTGTTAATTATAAGAGCAAAATCGTCTTGTTTACTATTAATAGGTTCTCCAATATTCTGAACCTCATCAAAAGAACCGTCTTTATTTATTTTCGAAACATAAATATCAAGCCCACCTAAACCGGGTCTTCCGTCGCTGGCAAAATAAAGTTCATTTTCATCTGAAATAAAAGGGAAGGTTTCTCTTGATTCTGTATTGATTTCCGGGCCTAAATTTTCAGGTTTACCAAAAGTCCCATCGGCCTCTATGCTTACTTTAAAAATATCTGATGCCCCAAACGTTCCAGGCATATCTGATGCAAAATACAATGTTTTTTCATCAACACTCAAAACCGGATGCGCAACACTGTATTCATCACTATTAAAAGGAAGTTCTTGAACTTCTTTCCATTCTTCACCAATTAATGTGGCTTTATAGAGTTTTAAGAATGTAATTTTATTTTCATTCTGCCTTCTTTTTCCATCCACAGAATTATTTCTGGTGAAGTACATTGTTCTTCCGTCTTTTGTAAAAACGGGAGTCGACTGATTGAAATTGACTTTTAAATTTTCTTTGTGAAAGAACATTGGTTTTCCAACACTTCCATCAGGATTTAATTCAACGGAATATAAAGTTGAAATGGCTTTATTGGTCCATTTAAAATTCTTTTTAATAATTGAACCGGTATCTCTTGCAGATGTAAATACTAATTTATTGTCTAAAATCGTACTTCCGTAATCTGAATCTTTTGAATTAATTCCAGCATCTGCAATATCAAATCGGCCTGAATTTGCTTTAATATCTTCCAGATAGTTTCTGTTGTTTAAGAATAAAACGGCTCTTTTATCTGATGGTGCTTTTTGGCTTAGTTTTTCTAAAATTTCATCTGATTGAGCATAATTTCCTTCTGATTTTAAACATTGCGCATATTTGTACAAATACTCTGCTTCCTGATTTTCGTTAAGGATAAATAATTCCTGATAATATTTTAAAGCTTCTTGTAATTCTCCTATAAGATAATAGGAATTACCAAGTCTTTGGAATACTTTTTCGTCTCTAACTCCTTTTTCTACTAACCTCTCATATGCTTTTATTGCATCAGCGTAAGCGTAATTATCATATTTTTTATCTGCATTTTTTATGCCTGCCGTTTGTGCATTTGCGTTGAAAAAAACGCTAAAGAACAAAAAGAAATAAAGTAAATTTTTAATCTTCATATTAAATCAATTAAAAGAATCTAGGTGATGTAAGTCTGCTGTAATTATTGAAGAACTCAAAACGAAGGAAAATTTCATGTGATCCTGAATTGTATCTTCTTAATCTGGTAGTTTCCTGATCGAAGCCGTATCCTATATACATGCTTTTTGAAACCTGAAAACCGGCCATTGCACTTACCGAAGCGCTCCAACGATAGGCAAGTCCTACTACAAATTTATCGTTAAACATGAAATTCCCTGAAACATCAACTTGCAAAGGTGCTCCTTCTACCATTTTTGTTAATAATGCCGGTTTGAATTTTATGTATTCTAAATGATCTAAATTAAAGACGTATCCGGCCATAAAATAATAGTTGATTTTGTCTTTGAAAATAGCAGTATCGTTATCACTATATCTGTTAGTTTGGATAAAATTTGGAACTGACAACCCGATATAAGCTCGGTCTGAATGCCAATAAACTCCTGCTCCAACATTTGGGGTAAACTTGTTGTTTAAATCCTGAAATTGGGGATCGTCCTGATCTTCATAGCTTAATTTGGTTATGTCTAAATTGAAAAGATTTGCCGTTGCTTTTAATCCAAAAGACAGTTTAAAGTCTGCTGAGGTTGGAATACTATAGGATAAATCAGCTGATAATGTGTTTTCATTTGTTGGTCCTATTTTATCATTTACCAATGAAACTCCTAACCCCAATTTACTATTGTTTAAAGGCGTATTTATTGAAAATGTACTTGTTTCTGGCGCTCCATCAAGTCCAACCCATTGTGTACGGTATAAACCAAAAATGCTTAAAACGCCTCGCGAACCTGCATAAGCGGGATTAATTGCAATGGTATTATACATATATTGTGTAAACTGCGCGTCTTGTTGTGCATTACATACAACGGAAAAAAACATAAAAATTAAAACTAATTTTTTCATTTGATGATCTTTAAAAAAAACGGCTTAGCCTATTCTAAGCCGTTTATTATTTTATTTATTAAGATATAAGTAACCTGATAATTCGTGTTGGTTTGATCCACTATCTCTATATTTCAGGGTATAAAAATAAGTTCCTGCCGGCAACCCATCCGATTGTTTTACGGTTGCACGTCCTTGTGAAACTCCAACAAAAACTCTATCCTGATTATTATAATGGTCTGTATCATAAACCAAAACTCCCCAACGATTGTATATTTCGACTGTATTATCCGGATAACATTCTAATCCCTGAATATAGAATCGTGAATTTTTTGTATCTCCATTTGGAGAAAAAGCACTGAAGACTTTTATCTCACATCCATTCAAAACTAAAACGGTAGGTCTGTCTTCAGCGTTATTTTCCTTATCGGATGTATCGCTAACAACAACTCCTTTTCTGCTTCGTCCTTCAACGCTTGCCTGATTGGTAACACTTCCGTGGTTTATATCATTTTGAGTTATTTTGTATTCGGCTGTAAAGTTTGTCTCATTAGATTCGTTTAATTCTAAATCAATTGCTTGTCCGGAGATTACAACTCCCGGCAAAGGATCTGTAACCATAACTTGTGTTAATGCTACATTACCCGTATTGGTTACTTTAAACTTGTACGTAATTGTTTCGCCGGCTTCTGCCACTCCGTCTCCGTTTTCATCATTGAACGAAGCCGTTTTAATAATCGCTACAGAAGGAACTTCTACAAAAACATTTAAGGTTGCAGTACTGCAATTGTTTGGATTTCCTTTTTCACAAACCTGATAAGTCAATGCATAATCTCCTCCCGGTGTGTTTGGTTTTACATTTACTGTTCCGTCTGAATTAAATTCAAAATAAGGACTGTTTGATGTACTACTGAAGTCAATATCTGCGATATTAATTGGCAATCCTTTTAATAAGTCGTTATCCAAAACGTTTATAAATTCTAATTCTCCATTAATTCCGTCAACAGTCGCTGTGTCGTTTGTTAAAGCAATTATAACTCGCGGTATAACCGGAGGATCCGGATCTAAAGAATTCAATACTGTAATCGTTACAATAGCCTGACTACAGCTTGATGTATTTAAAGCATCACAAATTTGATACGTTAATTGATATGTTCCTGATGGCGTTTTTGGTTTAAGATCTACTGAACCGTCTGCATTTAGAACCAAATTAGGGTTTGGAATAATTGTAGTCAAGACAACATTTGCTGCGCTTAATGTTCCTCCGTTTAAGGTATCATTATTAAAAATGTTCAATGATGTGCTTATTTCCTTATTTGTATTAATTGGTCCTGCTTCATCATCATTTGCCTTAATTGTAAATGATGGTTTTGCATTACATCCTGCGGTTGCGGCTGGGTAATTTACAACAACGCTTGCTGTTGGGCTTAATAAAAATTCCATTGTAACACTCGGTCTGGTATTTTCAAATCCATCAGCGCCTTCTGTCCATTGTCCATTTGATAGTAACCATCCTGGCCAATCCATACCATTTCCGTTACTGTCAATTGCTGCACCTGGCCATAGAATGTCTCCGCTTAATGGTAAGTTGGTTTGTGTTGCAACCACATTATTTGCGCTATCAATCCATCTTATTGTTAGTAAGTTGTTTGGAGTAAAATTATCCGGAGTCACTTTATACGAAACATAAGGAACGTTGTTTGAACAATAACTATCTGCTGTTATTGTCATTGTTGGCGCAACAACTGATATTGTTACCGTTGCGGTTGCACAATTTGTTGTGTTTAATTCACAAACCTGATATGTTAATTCGTAAGTTCCTGCTGGCGTATTTTCTTTTAGAACAATTGTTCCGTCAGGATTTAATTTTATGCTTCCTGTTGGATCTGAAACTGTTTCTGAAATACTAACTTCTGTTGATACAATTGGCTGTCCGTTTTTGGTATCATTCCCAAGAACATTCAATACTGTTTGTGGCTGATTGATTCCAACTACTGAACTTGCCGAATCATCAACTAATACTAATACTGCACCCGTTACCGGAATAGTGCTTTTAGCAATATCACAGTTGTTTATATTATTGACTTCACAAATTCTGTATTCAACTTCATAATTTCCTATTGGAGTTCCTGCTGCTACGCTTACTGTTCCGTCTGCGTTCAAGGTTAATCCTGCTGGAACTGTTATGCCTGTTAAAATAACCTGACCTGGTTGGTTTCCAATAACTGCTGCTGTTCCGTTTAAAGTATCGTTCGTGATAAGCGATGCTGTTTTTCCTCCAATGCTTCCGTTTATTGAAGCTGTTATTTCCGAAACTGCGTCGATAACTGGTGCTACAACCGATATTGTTACCGTTGCAGTTGCACAATTTGTTGTGTGTAATTCACAAACCTGATATGTTAATTCGTAAGTTCCTGCTGGCGTATTTTCTTTTAGAACAATTGTTCCGTCAGGATTTAATTTTATGCTTCCTGTTGGATCTGAAACTGTTTCTGAAATACTAACTTCTGTTGATACAATTGGCTGTCCGTTTTTGGTATCATTCCCAAGAACATTCAATACTGTTTGTGGCTGATTTGTCCCAACTACTGAACTTGCCGAATCATCAACTAACACTAATACTGCACCCGTTACCGGAATAATACTTTTAGCAATATCACAGTTGTTTATATTATTGACTTCACAAATTCTGTATTCAACTTCATAATTTCCTATTGGAGTTCCTGCTGCTACGCTTACTGTTCCGTCTGCGTTCAAGGTTAATCCTGCTGGAACTGTTATGCCTGTTAAAATAACCTGACCTGGTTGGTTTCCAATAACTGCTGCTGCTCCGTTTAAGGTATCATTCGTGATAAGCGATGCTGTTTTTCCTCCAATGCTTCCGTTTATTGAAGCTGTTGTTTCCGGAACTGCGTCTATAACTGATGCTGTAATTATAACCTCTATAGTCGCAGAGTCGCAAATTGAAAGATTTGTCGATTTACAAATTGTATAAGTAATCGTATATGTTCCTGCTACAGTATTAGGCGCTATTACAATCGTACCATCTGAGTTAAATGTAAATCCTGTTGGTAATGTTGTTGTTGAAACACTAACATCTCTTGGCAAAAATGACGATCCATTTATTTTATCGTTTACAAAAATAGTTGAAATTGTTCCTCCTGTCGCTCCATTAATTGCTGATGGTGTATCGTCTTCGGCACAGATGAAATCTAATATTACAATGTTTGAAGAAGCTAAAGATTCACAACCTAAAGAATTTGTAACGGTATAATTATAGGTATTCCCAGGAAGTAATCCGGAAATTGTTGTTGTCGTTGTATTTCCAGAAATATTTCCTGGATTTATGGTCCATGTACCTGTAGGTAAATTGCTCAACTCAACACTTGCAACCGATGATGAACATGTAGGCTGATTGATTGTACTAACGATTGGTTTTGAAATAGTATTAACTACAAGATTCAACACTTCATCTGCAGTACAACCATCGTGCGGGATTCTTAATCCGTTTTGATTGCTTGTATAATCAATTCCGTTGGCTGACCAAGTGTATGTTTCTCCCGAACAGATTGTTTTGTTTGTAACAATATCTGTTGGTTTTGGTGTCACAGTCAAATTCAATACTTCGTCTGCCGTACAACCGTCGTGCGGGATTCTTAATCCTGTTTGATTGCTTGTATAGTCGATTCCATTGGCAGTCCAAGTGTACGTTTCTCCCGAACAGATCGTTTTGTTTGTTACAACATCTGATGGTTTTGGCGTAACTGTCAAATTCAATACTTCATCTGCTGTACAACCATCATGCGAAATTCTTAATCCTGTTTGGTTTGTAGTATAGTCGATTCCGTTGACTGTCCAAGTATAGGTTTCTCCCGAGCAGATCGTTTTGTT
>NZ_FZNL01000025.1:65161-87251 GCF_900187965.1 Flavobacterium sp. ov086
ACAATATCTGATGGTTTTGGGGTAACAGTCAAATTCAATACCTCATCTGCCGTACAACCATCATGCGAAATTCTTAATCCTGTTTGATTGCTTGTATAATCAATTCCGTTGGCGGACCAAGTATAGGTTTCTCCCGAGCAGATCGTTTTGTTGGTAACAATATCCGCTGGTTTTGGTGTAACAGTAAGGTTCAATACTTCATCTGCCGTACAGCCATCATGCGGAATTCTTAATCCGTTTTGGTTTGTGCTGTAAACTGTATTATTTACTGACCATGTATAATTCTCTCCTGAACAGATGGTTTTATTTGTTACAATATCTGATGGTTTTGGTGTAACAGTCAAATTCAATACCTCATCTGCTGTACATCCGTCGTGCGGAATTCTTAATCCGGTTTGATTACTTGTATAGTCGATTCCGTTGACTGTCCAAGTATATGTTTCTCCCGAACAGATCGTTTTATTTGTTACAATATCTGATGGTTTTGGGGTAACAGTCAAATTCAACACTTCGTCTGCCGTACAGCCATCATGCGAAATTCTTAATCCTGTTTGATTGCTTGTATAATCAATTCCGTTGGCTAACCAATTGTATGTTTCTCCTGAACAGATGGTTTTATTTGTTACAATATCCGCAGGTTTTGGAGTAACAGTCAAATTCAATACCTCATCTGCTGTACAACCGTCGTGCGGAATTCTCAATCCTGTTTGATTGCTTGTATAATCAATTCCATTGGCTGACCAAGTGTATGTTTCTCCTGAACAGATTGTTTTATTGGTTACAACATCTGTCGGTTTTGGAGTAATTGTCAAATTCAATACTTCATCTGCTGTACATCCGTCGTGTGAAATTCTTAATCCTGTTTGGTTTGTAGTATAGTCGATTCCGTTGACTGTCCAAGTATAGGTTTCTCCCGAACAGATTGTTTTATTTGTTACAATATCTGATGGTTTTGGCGTAACTGTCAAATTCAAAATCTGATCTGCTGTACAACTATTATTTATAATTTTTAATGCTGTTTGATTAGTAGTGTAAACAGTATTGTTTACCGACCATGTATAACTCTCTCCAGAACAAATAGTTTTATTGGTTACGATATCTGCAGGTTTTGCTGTTAGTGTTACCGCTACCGAAGTTCTAGGGCTCTCACAACCATTCGTCGTTTGACTTACATAATAAGTTCCATTTGTTAAAGCTTCAGTTCCTGTATAAAGTGTTCCACCTGTATTGGCACTGTACCATTTTATACCTGCTCCTGAAGGAGATAAATCACTTACTTTTTTATTATCAACAGAACAGAAACTCTGAGCATTGGCACTTGGTGCAGATGGCGTAGGATTAACTGTTACGGATGTTGCCGTAGAAGCAAGACTTAGACATCCTGTAGCATTTGCAACTTTTACAGTATAACTTCCAGAGGCAGACACTATGATAGCCTGAGTTGTTTCTCCAGTTGACCATAAATAACTGCTTCCTCCGCTCGAAGTCAAAACTACACTTCCGCCCGGGCAAAATGTTGTTGAACCACCCGCAATAATCGACGGTGCATCTGGGGTAGGATTTACTGTAACTGATACTAACGTTCTGGCACTTTCGCAACTATTTAGAGTTTGAGATACATAATAATTTGCAGAAGATAATGTTTCCGTTCCCAGATAAGCTGTTCCTCCTGTACTCGCATTGTACCATTTGATACCTGCTCCTGATGGAGATAAATCATTTACTTTTTTATTATCGGCAGCACAAAATGTCTGAGAAGAAGCTGTTGGTGCAGCCGTATTATTTACCGTAACCGCTACTAACGTTCTCGAACTTTCGCAACCGTTTATGGTTTGGGATACATAATAATTTGTTGAAGATAATGTTTCGGCTCCTGTATAAGGGGTTCCGCCTGTACTGGCATTATACCATTTGAAACTTGCTCCTGATGGAGATAAATCACTTACCTTTTTATTATCGATAGCACAAAATGTCTGTGATGAAGCTGTTGGTGCAGCTGTATTATTTACCGTTACTGTTACTGAAGTTCTTGCACTCTCTCCACAGCTATTAGATTGGCTTACAAAATAAGCTTTGCTTGTCAAAGTTTCAGTTCCATCATAGAGCGTACCACCAGTAATGGCGCTGTACCATTTGATACCGGCTCCTGATGGAGATAAATCACTTACTTTTTTAGAATCATTAATACAAAATGTTTGAGGTGAAGTCGCTGGTGCAGAAGGAACTGTACTTATAGTAACTACTACTGGAGTTCTTGCACTCTCACCACAACTGTTTGCTGTCTGACTTACATAATATGTTTTTGAAGTTAATGCCGTATTTCCTGCTAAAGGCGATGTTGAACTACTTGTATCATACCACTTTATAGTTGATCCTGATGGAGACAGATCACTGATTTTTTTATTATCAGCAGCACAAAATGTCTGAGGAGAAGCTGATGGTGCAGATGATGTACTGTTTACAGTTACCACTACTGCAGTCCTTGCGCTTTCGCATCCACTTGATGATGTCTGACTTACATAATATGTTTTTGAAGTTAGTGCCGTCGTTCCTGCTAAAGGTGAGGTTGAACTACTTGTATCATACCATTTTATAGTAGACCCGGATGGGGATAAATCGCTGACTTTTTTATTCTCAGAAGAACAAAATGTCTGGGCAGATGCTGATGGTGCTGTTGGCGTAAAAGTTACCGTTATTGGTGCTGAACTACTGCTGGCACAACCTGAACCACTTATTATTTTAAGAGAATAAGTTCCTTCGGTGTTGATTGTAATAGTTCGTGTAGTTTCACCAGTTGACCATAAATAGGTACTTCCATTATAGTTGGTTGCACTATCCGTTGACCTTAAAGTTGTATTTCCTGCTGTTGTACATGTAGCCGAATTTTTACTCACATAAATCTCCGGAGTACTTGGCAGCGGATTATTTGTTACTACTACCGGCTTTATAAACACGCAACCTTCAGCCGAAGTTGCTTTTATGTAATATGTTCCAGCAGTTGCTGTAGTGGGTGTTGTATAAGAAGTGGTTGCCGAAGAATTTACCCAATATGAAAGTGTTAAATTCCCGGTACTTCCAGCAGTAACTGCCGCAGCAGTAAGATCAATTGTAGCGGTTGCACAAACAGCTGCAGGATTTGTTACAGTTAAATAAGGCGCCTTTGGATTTACTGCCGCACTCGCTGAATTATTTGCCGTATTGGTATCTACTGAAGCTGGTAGTGAAGCTGTATTTGTATAATTGCCTGATGAATTTACGGTAGCAATAATCTTTAATGTTAATACTGCTCCTGCATCTACATCACCAATACTCCAAACTCCTGTTCCTGAATCATAAGCTCCAACTGAAGGAGTTGAACTTACATAAGTATATCCTGAAGGAAGTAAATCGTTTACTGAAATTCCCGAAACATTATTTCCTCCTAAGTTACTTACTTTTACAGTAAATTCTACATTCGAACCTATACATGGTGTTGTATTATCGACTGTTTTTGTGATTCCCAAATCTGTACAAAGTGTCACACTAACTGGTTTTGAAGGAGTCTGAGCTCCACAAGCCAAAGTAGAAGATACGGAGTATGAACCCGTTTTTGTAGCGGTATATGTTGAAGAATTTGCGCCTGTAATAGCCGTTCCGTTAAAATACCATTGATAGGGTGCAAAACCAGCAGGTGTTGTTAATTCGGCTTTATTATTTGTACATCCTCCTCCTGAAATATAGGTTAAAGTTGGATCTTCGGGCTGTGCCGCAAAATTGGAGAAAAACCCAGCCATCGAGAAACCTCCATCTTGTTGTACAATCGAAACGGTTAGTTTGGCTATACTTGAAATAGAAAGAAAATCAGGACCTCCAATTTGAGTATTTTTAAAGTTTATCAAATACCAACCTGTCGTTCCTATTTGATAACGAGGTGCAATACCACTTATAGACTCAATACTAACACCGTTTACATATACAATATCTGTAGCGCTTCTTAAGAGAATATATCCAAAATAATCTAATGTATTTGACGCATAATCCCTAAACTTTGCTGTTTCTATAAAATTAGATCCTCCGCATTCTGATACCGGAGCAATTGTCGAAACATCGACCTCACATTTTTGTGCTGTTCCGGAATATACCGCAACTCTTTTATCAGCAACCACACGTGATGCAGTAAAACTTGTGCCGTTGCTGCCATTTACAAAAGTATAAAAATCTCCAGCCAGGGCCAAAGTAACAGTATTTGTTGTCACTAATGTTCCTGTAGCTGTATATCCTGTTACCGTTACAACTGTGTTATCTTTTGTGGCTACTACTGTAGTTTGCTCTGCGATACTATTTCCCGTTCCTCTTTCAAGAAAATATTCTGTTCCTAAAACTGCTTCTGGTGGAATTTGATTGAAAGCCCCGTCACCACAACCACCCGGCATATCTATTGCAGCCGAAGTATTCATAACACAAGGATTTGACGATTCTACCAAAGTTCCTATTGGAGCTTTGAATAAATAGCTCTGTCCGGCATTTAGTGTAGTGACAACATTATTGCTTATTTTTATACTAGTATTGTTAACAGTAGCCATAATACTGTAAATTGGACGTTGATCTCCGAAAGTACTAAAGCTTCCCAACGAGCCATCTCTGTAGTAACCTACTCGAAAACGTACTCCAAGTCCAGCATCACCAAAACTTGTTAATGCAGCATTTCCTTTAATATTTACATCAGCGTTCTCTCCTCTTGAATAATCGTCTGAAGCAACATTTCGTAAATTTATAGATGTAGGTGCCGTACTTGTAATGATTAAACCTGCAGCGTTTAACACCGTCGTTAAAGCATTCATAGGAAGAGTACTTGCATTAAGCTTAAACCTATAAACTGCCGGTGTACCTTTTATGGCTGTTAAATTTGCTTCTAAAGTACCATCACTCTTAGACAATGTAATATTTACCGTTGCTGTTGAGTTTGTTGCAATGACAATTTCATTTGCCTTACTAAAATATTGCCAAGGTGCTGGTGCGATATAGTGTTTTGTATAGAACTGAGCCGAAGCATTATAAGATACTAATAATAAAAATGCAATAAGAAGGGTTAGCCTAAAAAATTTAGGCTGATTAAAAGTAAAGTTACGCATAAACAGCTAGGTTTTGGAGAATAGAAATAACAGATGTTAAATAACCCAACAGGTCATTCGACACAAAAAACAGATACGAAAAAATAAAAGGAATAGATGTCAAAAATCTGAAAAAAGTCTTTTCAAGATCTTTATACATAAAATGTGGCATTTGGACCATAAGTGTAACTAGGTTCAAGACACAAAATTGTCTTTTGGTTAAATTAAGTAGTTTTTGGCGCAGCGAAAATATGCAAACACCTAATTACTAGCTACATTAGTCGACAAACTACATGGAAAAACGTTGAAATACACTTTTTATCGACTAAATTTAACCTAAGGCACTAAAAAACATAACTATTTGATAACAAAACAACAGAAAATTCTTAATTTTTTATCAATAAACCAGCTTTTATAGAAATTATCAATAAATACCCCAATATATCTTACAAAGATAGAAGTGCGACAAAATCGCACTTCTATCTTTAACCACTGACAAACAGATATTTACCTCTCTGTGAGATATATAAATATCCTGTTAAGCTAACTGACTCATTTAGATATGTTTTTATAAGTTATTACATAAAAATAAGTTCCATCAGGTAATCCATCTTGTTGTTTAACAGTTGGTCTTCCTTCAGATACTCCTCTAAACACAACTATTTCATTATCATAACCATAAGAATCATAAACCAAAACTCCCCAACGGTCATAAATTTCTACATAAGCATCTGAATAACATTTAATTCCATCAATTTTGAAAACATCATTTATTTCATCTCCATTAGGAGAAACTGCATTGTAAATTGTAATTTTACAAGCATTCAGCGGTAGTATTGTTGGATGGAATTAAAAAAAAGAAGTGGCCTAAAATGCGAAACGGGGTTAACACAAATTTATAAAAAAACTTAAAAAATCAACAAACTCATTGAATATTAGACGGTTACAAACAATACAACAATAAAAACACAAATAACTGATAATAAATAAGTTACAAGTAAAAACTAAATGCTAAAAAATCATAAAAAAAATGATAACAAACACATTACCTGTTTAAAAACTGATCATGACGTTAAAAAAAAATAACTTTTTTTTAATTTATTTTAAAAAGGTAATATTTCGTTTTAAACCATCAAACTTGGTTCTTTTAATAGGAGAATTTTTAAAAACTGCACGAAAAGTTTCTTCTGTGATTTCGATCCAATCTTTTTTAGAAAAAGAAAGTAATTCGGGGTTTGGATTAAACAAAGGTTCTGAATGAGGTTTTGAGAACCGATTCCAAGGGCAAACGTCCTGACATGTATCACAGCCAAACATCCACTCATCAAATTTTCCTTTCATTTCGTAAGGAATATTTTCTTTAAGTTCAATTGTATAATAAGAAATACATTTACTCCCATCAACCACATGCGGAGCAACTATTGCCTGTGTAGGACAAGCATCAATACAAGCGGTACAAGAACCGCAATGATCTGTAGTGGCATGATCATATTCCAGTTCTAAATCAAGAATTAATTCTGCAATAAAATAAAAAGAACCTACTTTTTGAGTTAATAGATTACCACTTTTACCAATCCAGCCAAGACCACTTTTAGCAGCCCAAGCTCGGTCTAAAACAGGTGCAGAATCAACAAAAGCACGACCGGAAACATCACCAATATTTTCCTGAATCGAATGCAAAAATTCTTTTAACTTCTCTTTGATTACAAAATGATAATCCTGTCCGTAAGCATATTTTGAGATCTTAAAACTTTCGTCAGTTTGGGTTTCATTTGGATAATAATTCAACAAAAGCGAGACAACACTCTTAGCATCATCAACTAACAAAGTTGGATCTAAGCGTTTATCAAAATAATTCTCCATATAAGCCATTTGGCCATGATGGTTATTATTAAGCCATTTTTCAAGCCGCGGTGCCTCTTCTTCCAGAAATCCAGCTTTAGATATTCCACAAGAAAGAAAACCAAGCCTTTTCGCCTCAGATTTAATAAATTCCGAATATGTCTCTTTAGAATTAATGCTCATCTTTTTGAGAATAAAACTTCTACTCCAACTGGTTTTAATGTAATTAAAGGATTAAACTCAACACTGTTCTTGCAGGATTTAATCACATATTTTTTTACAATCTGAGAAAGCGTTAAACACATCTCATAAATTGCAAATCCAGATCCAATACACATTCTTGGCCCGGCACCAAAAGGGTAAAAATACTGCATGGACTGCTTCTTTCGTTCTCCTAAAAATCTTTCCGGATCAAATTGTTCAGGGTTTTCCCAATACTTAGGATTTCGATGTAATTCATAAAAAGAAACACCAATCAATGTTCCTTTTTTTATACTATAATCAACAATGATATCGTCTTCTACATTTTGTCGGTCTGTAATCCATGCCGGTGGATACAAACGCATAGCTTCATTTAAAACGGCATTGGTATAAGTCATTCCTTGAAGCTGTTCTACAATATCACTTGTTTGTGCTTCAATTTCAGTAATTTCGTTGAATATTCTTTCCTGTATTTCCGGATTTCTTCCTAAAAGATGAAGCGTAAACGTCAACGCATTTGCAGTGGTTTCATGACCGGCAATAAACAAAACCTTAATTTCATCAACTAACTGATTTACAGACATTCCTTCTCCCGTATCTTCATATCGGGTTTCTAAAAGCATATTAAGCAAATCATTAATCTCGCCTTTCGATACTACTCTTTCGTCAATAATTTCCTTGATAATCCTATTATTTTCCTCTGCCAGTTCAAGATGTTTTTTTACCTGTCCGCTTAACGAAAACCACCAGGCTTTATGTGGAAGTCGAATTTCTTTGATTAGAAAATTCTGAACTTCTTCAATAATAAATTTTATTCGATTTAGTTTTTCTTCCGATATTGAAAGCTGAAATAATGATTTAGCCACCACATTAAATGCTAACTGACTCATTACCGGAAAAAGATCTATTGGTTTTTCTTCCGTTAAACCTTCAAGTTCCAAGGCAATAGTTTGATTCATATTCTCAACCAGCTGATTCATTTTTTGTTTATGAAATGCAGGCTGAATTAATCTTCTTTGTTTTAACCAAAAATCACCATCAACCGTCAAAAGTCCTTTCCCCAAATATTTAGAAAGATACACAGATTGAAATTTAGACTTGTGATAATTCTTTTGATTTTTCTGTAAAATATACTGTGCAATATCATTATCGCGCGATAAAATTATATGCTTTGAAACACCAATCTTTAGAGAAAAAGAATCTCCAAATTTATCAAAATATCTTTTATGAAACGGAATTGGATTTTTACGTATACCTTCTGCATCCAAAAAAAATCTCAAAATTGAAAGTCTATTTGGGTAATTATATTTTCTACTTTCAGACATTTTTAATAGAATTAAAATAATCCCCCCTGAATGTTGGTGTTTATTTTTCCAAGATGTTTATACGCTTTATCTGTAACCTCCCGACCTCTTGGAGTTCGCATAATAAATCCTTCCTGAATTAAGAAAGGCTCATATACTTCTTCAATTGTTTCACTACTTTCAGATACTGCTGTAGCCAAAGTAGAAAGTCCAACAGGTCCTCCTTTAAATTTATTGATAATCGTCAACAAAATTTTGTTATCCATTTCATCAAGGCCATGTGCATCCACATTCAACGCTTTTAATGCATAACGGGCAATTTCCAGATCTATGGTTCCGTTTCCTTTTATTTGTGCAAAATCACGTACTCTACGCAATAATGCATTTGCAATACGAGGTGTACCACGGCTTCGACCAGCTATTTCGATAGCAGCATCTAATGAAATTGGCATTCTAAGTATAGAGGAACTTCTTTCAACAATAGTTGTCAAAAGTTCAGTAGTATAATATTGTAATCGTGAAGAAATTCCAAAACGTGCACGCATAGGTGCTGTTAGCAATCCGGAACGTGTTGTTGCTCCAATTAAAGTAAAAGGATTCAAATTGATCTGTACCGTTCTGGCGTTTGGCCCGGACTCAATCATAATATCAATCTTGAAATCTTCCATTGCCGAATATAAATACTCTTCAACAATTGGACTCAGACGATGAATTTCATCAATGAATAAAACATCTCTTTCATCAAGATTTGTAAGCAAACCGGCCAGATCACCAGGTTTGTCTAAAACAGGTCCTGAAGTAATTTTAATTCCAACTTCAAGTTCATTGGCCAAAATATTAGCCAAAGTTGTTTTTCCTAATCCGGGAGGTCCGTGAAAAAGTGTATGATCAAGTGCTTCACCACGTTGATTTGCAGCAGCAACAAAAACTTTTAAATTCTCCAAAACTTGATCTTGTCCGGCAAAATCATCAAATGACAGCGGACGTAATCTTTTTTCAAGATCTAATTCTTCTGGGTTATACCCATTTGTAGTGGGATCTAGGTTCTCATTCATTTTACAAAGATAGACAAAGTAATCAGTTTGTAAAACAGATAAATTTCAAATAAAATCTTGAAGCTCCGCAGTAAAATTCCAATATCTAAAATACCAAATTCCAATATTATTATATTTCCGTAATTATAATTTACGACCAAATCCTGACTTTAACAAAAACAAAAAAGACCATCCTTTCAGATGGTCTTTTTTAAATATTTTTAGTGGTGCAAAACTTCTTCACCTTCTTTCATTGGTACATTTTGCGGTACAAAATCTACATCGTGATTTGGGTTACTATAGTCATATGGCCAACGGTATACATGAGGAATTTCTCCTGGCCAGTTACCGTGAATATGTTCTACTGGAGTTGTCCATTCTAATGTTGTAGATTTCCATGGGTTTTGAACTGCTTTCTTACCGTAGAAAATACTACTAAAGAAGTTGTACAAGAATACCAATTGGAAAGCTCCTCCTACAAGAGCAAATGTTGTAATTAAAACATTCACATTTTGTAAATCATCAAATAATGGGAAGTTTGTGTTTGTATAATAACGTCTTGGTAAACCAGCTAATCCAATAAAGTGCATTGGAAAGAATACTCCATAAGCACAAACTGCTGTTACCCAAAAGTGAATATAACCTAAGTTTTTATTCAACATCTTTCCGTACATTTTAGGGAACCAGTGGTAGATACCAGCAAACATTCCGTAAAGTGCAGAGATCCCCATTACTAAGTGAAAGTGAGCAATTACAAAGTAAGTATCGTGAACATTAATATCTAAAGTACTATCTCCTAAAATAATTCCAGTTAAACCTCCAGTGATGAAAGTAGAAACCATTCCGATAGAGAATAACATTGCAGGATTGAATTGTAAGTTACCTTTCCATAAAGTTGTAATCCAGTTGAATGCTTTTACAGCAGATGGAATTGCAATCAATAAAGTTGTGAAGGTAAATACAGATCCTAAGAAAGGATTCATACCTGAAATAAACATGTGGTGACCCCAAACAATTGTTGATAAAAATGCAATTGCAAGAACTGACATAATCATCGCTCTGTATCCGAAGATTGGTTTACGAGAGTTCGTAGCCATGATTTCAGAAACAAGTCCCATTGCAGGTAAGATTACGATATAAACCTCAGGGTGACCTAAGAACCAGAATAAGTGTTCGAACAATACTGGAGAACCTCCTTGGTAATGTAAAACTTCTCCAGCGATATAAATATCAGACAAGAAGAATGAAGTACCAAAACTTCTATCAAAAATTAATAATAATGCAGCAGATAACAATACCGGGAAAGAGATAACACCAATAATAGCTGTTACGAAAAATGTCCAGATTGTAAGCGGAAGTCTAGTCATAGACATTCCTTTAGTTCTTAAGTTGATAACAGTAACAATGTAATTTAAAGATCCCATTAAAGAAGATGCGATAAAAATTGCCATTGAAACTAACCATAAAGTCATACCTGTTCCAGAACCTGGAATCGCTTGCGGTAAAGCACTTAATGGAGGATAAATTGTCCAACCTGCAGAAGCTGGTCCAGCTTCAACAAATAAAGAAGACAACATAATTACAGCAGATAAGAAAAACAACCAGTATGAAATCATGTTCATGAATCCAGAAGCCATATCTCTTGCTCCAATTTGAAGCGGAATAAGTAAGTTACTAAAAGTACCACTTAAACCAGCCGTCAGTACAAAGAATACCATGATGGTACCGTGAATTGTAACTAAGGCCAAATAAATATCATTAGCCATTACACCATCAGGCGCAAATTTATCTCCTAATAAAACATTAAAGATTTTGAAAGACTCTTCTGGCCATGCTAATTGCATTCTGAAAAGCAAAGACATTGCAATACCAATAATTCCCATGATAATACCGGTAATTAAGTATTGCTTAGCAATCATTTTGTGATCAATACTAAATATATACTTAGTAATGAACGTGTCTTTATGATGATGTTCGTGCTCGTGATCGTGTCCGTGATCCTGACCGTGCGCTTCTGCTGACATATATGTGTACTTTAAATTTTCTTAATAAATATTATTTCATAGCAACTTTAGCTACAACTGCTTTTACAGTATCAATAACCGCTTTTACAGTATCTTTAGCAGTACTATCTGTAGTAGCTTTCGCTCCTTCTCCTTCAGCTGGTTTCTTAGCAGCTTCAGCCGCTTTAATATCCTGAGCTAAAGTAGTTTTTTCGCTTAACCATTTTTTATAATCTTCTGGAGTATCAACAACTACTTTCATTTGCATGTTGTAGTGAGAAGCTCCACAAATTTTATTACATAATAATAAATAATCGAATGTATAAGGATCTAAAGCTGTACCGCCTTTAGCAACTAACTCAACGCTTTTCTCAGCTCTAAGTTTATTGATATTAGCAACTTTTTCTACCATAAATGGTAACTCTCTATATTCAGCACTTGTATAAGTTGGAATAAAAGCAAACTCAGTAACCATTCCAGGAACACAGTTCATTTGCGCTCTAAAGTGAGGCATGTAAGCTGAGTGCAAAACGTCTTGAGAACGCATTTTGAAATGTATTTTTTTACCTTTTGGAATATGTAATTCAGAAACTACAATATCATCCTGAGCATTAGGATCTGACATGTCAACTCCTAAAGTATTTACACCTTCAATTAAACGTACGTTTGCTTTTCCTAAAACATTATCTTGTCCTGCATATCTTGCAGTCCATTTAAATTGTTGAGCATATAATTCAATTTCAATTACATCTTCGTCTTTATCAACAAACATAATGTTGTTCCAAGCATACAATCCGTAAAGAATTAAACAAGCTAAAACTACAGATGGAATAATACTCCAAATTGCTTCTAATTTATTACTGTCAGCAAAGAATAATGCTTTTTTATCTTTATGTCCTCTGTTTTTAAAAGAAAACCAGTAAAGTAAACCTTGTGTAATGAATTGGACTACAAAAATTAAAACCCAAGTAATATTCATTAAATTATCTACTAAAAGACCGTGCTCTGAAGCAGGAGTATGAAGTGCTAAATGACCCCATTTTAGTAAACCGTAAATCGTAAATATATAAATGAAAGCCAAAAAGCCAAACATAACATATCCCTGAACATTATTATCATTATCTGATGCAACCTGAGAATCGTCCGAAGAAGACCCTACTTGAGTAAGATCAAATATCTTGGTCAATTGCCATAATGCAACTGCTAATAAAACTACAACTATAATTACCAACAAACTTGTCATCTGTTTACTTCTTTAAATATTAATAATGAAAATGTTTACTTTCTTCAATGAAAGGATTTCTTTTTGCTAACAAAGGAGCTTTAGTTAATGCATTAAAAACAACAAAAATAAACAATCCTAAGAAGAAAAGAATAGATGCAATTTCAGGAACACCAATAAACCATTTATCTCCTACTGTACCAGGCATAATCATATTAAAGAAATCAACATAGTGACCTAATAAGATAACAACACCAGCCATTACAATTACCCAGCTAAGACGTTTGAAGTCTGTATTGATTAATATTAATAATGGGAAAACAAAGTTCATAACTACAGCACCAAAGAATGGCAAGTTGTATAATTGAATTCTAGTTACGAAGTAAGTTACCTCTTCTGGAATATTTGCATACCAGATTAACATGAATTGAGAAAACCATAAATAAGTCCAGAAAACACTAATACCAAACATAAATTTAGCTAAATCGTGAATATGGCTTGTATTTACATATTCTAAATATCCTTTAGATTTTAAATATACAGTAACTAATGCGATTGCAGTAATACCACTTACAAAGAAAGAAGCAAATACATACCATCCAAACAAAGTACTGAACCAGTGTGGATCAATTGACATAATCCAATCCCAAGACATGATAGACTCAGATACGATAAAGAATACCAAGAAACCAGCAGTTAACTTAAAGTTCTTTTTGTAGTATAGATCATCATTAGCTTCATCTTGAGCCAAACAATTTTTTCTAGATTGGTAACGATATAAATTCCATCCCAATAAAAAGATAGCAGCTCTAGCAATCCAGAAACCAAAATTTAAGTAACCAGCTTTACCAGCAATAATTTTATCATAGTTTGCACTATTAGGATCTGTTACTCCTTCACCTAACCATACAAAGATGTGATTAAAGTGTAATCCACAAAGAATTAAAATAATAAAGAAAATAACCGAACCTACTGGTAAGTAAGCAGTAATCCCTTGCATTACTCTAAACAAAACCGGAGACCAACCTGCCTGAGCAACTTGTTGAATAGCATAAAATGCTAAAGTTCCCATAGAAAGCAGCAAAAAGAAAATACATGCAACATATAATGCTGACCAAGGCTTATTTTGCAATTGGTGCAATACATGAGTTAAATGTTCTTTATGCTCATCAGCGGCACTAACTTTTGCATGCTCACCACCTTCGTGTGATTCATGCGAAGCCTCAGCAGCTTCATGATGTGAAGTTTCTGCTGTTGCTTCATGCGCAGCACCATGAGATCCATGTGCATCTGCAGCTAGAATTTTCTCAACATCTTGAATATCTTTAGGAGCAGTTAAAAAACCATATCCTATTCCTAATATACCAACGGCCATTAAGATGAAAGAAAAAGTTTTTAATTTACTTGAAAATGTATACATATCTATTACGATCAGTTTGTTCAACAATTATAATTGGCTTCTTAGTTTTAGAACATAGTCAGCAACTAACCAACGTTCGTGGGCACTTAATTGATTTGCATGTGAACCCATTGCATTTAAACCATAAGTTTCAACGTGAAAGATACTTCCTTCAGTGATTTCTCTGTCTTTATAGCTAGGTACTCCAAGAAATTTTTCTCTTTCAACCAATTTACCTTTACCGTTTCCAGCTGCACCATGGCAACTGATACAGTAAATTTCGAAAAGTTCTTTTCCTTTTCCAGAATTTCTATCTGCTTCACTTAAAGGTGATTTTAAATTAGCTTTTGCTAATTCATAACCAGCAGTTGAATTTTCATATTCATAAGGCTCAAAACCTCTATTGATAGTTCCTACAGCAGGAAGCTGTCCTTCTTTTCCTCCTTTAAATATTTTTGCTTCTGAATAGGTTTCATAACCTACAGACTCATACATATTAGGGAAATACTGATAGTTTGGTGCCGAATTATTGTGGCAAGATGAAACTAAAATAGTTATACCAACTAAAAGTGTTATTTTATATATCCTTTTCATAGCTACAATTAATTCTTTTCAATTACTTTAACTTCAACAGCTCCTGTACCTTCGAAAAAAGAAACTAGTTCTGCTTCGTTATCATTTACAGCAACTTCCATTAAAAAATGGTCATCCGTTGTTCTTACATCAGGATTCTCAGCTTCTTTAAACGGCCATAATCTACTTCTCATATAAAAAGTAATAACCATTAAGTGGGCAGCAAAAAATACTGTCATCTCAAACATAATAGGCACAAACGCAGGCATATTCTGGATGAAGCTAAAACTTGGCTTACCTCCAATGTCTTGTGGCCAATCATGAATCATGATATAACTCATCATGGTTGTTGCAACAGAAATACCAACACATCCATATAAAAATGCACAAATTGCTAATCTTGTTGGTGCTAAACCCATAGCTTTATCCAATCCGTGAACTGGGAATGGAGTAAAAACCTCTTCAATATGATGATGTGCAGCTCTGGTTTTCTTTACTGCATCCATCAAAATATCATCGTCATTATAAATGGCGTATATTACTTTATTACTCATGATGTGAATCTTTATTTGCTCTTTCTCTAATGTAATTATCTCCTGTTCCTTTCAAAATTGTTTTAACCTCTGCCTGAGCAATTACAGGGAATGTTCTAGAGTATAATAAAAACAATACGAAGAAGAAACCAATTGTTCCGATGAAAATACCAATATCAACAAATGTTGGTGAGAACATTGTCCAAGAAGATGGAAGGTAATCTCTATGTAAAGAAGTAACAATAATTACGAATCTTTCAAACCACATTCCGATGTTTACCACAATCGAAATAATAAATGAGAACATGATACTTGTTCTTAATTTCTTGAACCACATAAATTGCGGAGAGAAAACATTACAAGTCATCATCGACCAATATGCCCACCAGTAAGGTCCGGTAGCTCTGTTTAAGAAAGCATATTGCTCATACTCTACACCTGAATACCAAGCTACAAATAACTCAGTAATATATGCTACACCAACGATAGAACCTGTAATCATGATTACAATGTTCATTAACTCGATATGTTGTACTGTAATATAAGCTTCAAGATTAGATACTTTTCTCATAACGATCAACAATGTGTTTACCATCGCAAATCCAGAGAATACCGCTCCTGCAACGAAGTACGGAGGGAAAATTGTTGTATGCCATCCCGGAATAACAGAAGTAGCAAAGTCCATCGATACAATCGTATGTACAGAAAGTACAAGAGGAGTAGCTAAACCAGCCAGTACTAATGATACCTCTTCAAAACGTTGCCAATCTTTAGCTCTTCCACTCCATCCAAAACTTAGGATAGAATAAACTCTTTTTGTAAAAGGTGTTACCGCTCTATCACGTAGCATTGCAAAGTCAGGCAATAACCCAGTCCACCAGAAAACTAATGATACCGAAAGGTACGTTGAAATTGCGAACACGTCCCAAAGCAATGGTGAGTTAAAGTTTACCCATAAAGATCCAAATTGATTTGGAATAGGTAAAACCCAGTATGCTAACCATGGACGTCCCATGTGAATAATTGGAAATAAACCTGCTTGAACTACTGAGAAGATAGTCATTGCTTCTGCAGAACGGTTAATAGCCATTCTCCAACGTTGACGGAAAAGTAATAATACCGCAGAAATTAATGTTCCGGCGTGACCAATACCAACCCACCAAACGAAGTTCGTGATATCCCAAGCCCAACCAACTGTTTTATTTAATCCCCATGTTCCGATACCGGTAGATACGGTGTAAATTATACAACCTAACCCCCAAAGGAAGGCTATTAATGCGATTGAAAATACAATCCACCATTGTTTGTTTGCAGGCCCCTCAACAGGTGCAGCTACATCTACAGTTACATCGTGATAAGATTTATCACCAATAACTAAAGGTTTTCTAATGGGTGCTTCGTAGTGAGACGACATAATCCTTTATATGTTTCTTAATTAATAATTTATTCTAAGTATTTCTAACTTTAACATGGTAAACCACGTTAGGTTTTGTTCCTACATGCTCTAATAAGTGATATGATCTTTCATCAGCCGCTAATTTAGCAACTTTACTTTCTTTATCATTAACATCACCAAATATCATTGCTCCAGAAGAACAAGCGTTAGAACAAGCTGTTTGGAATTCGCCATCAGCAACTGGGCGACCTTCGTTTTTAGCTTTTAATTTAGTAGCTTGTGTCATTTGAATACACATTGAACATTTTTCCATAACACCACGAGAACGAACGTTTACGTCTGGGTTTAACACCATACGACCTAAATCATCATTCATGTGATAATCGAATTCACTGTTTTTGTTATACAAGAACCAGTTAAAACGACGAACTTTATACGGACAGTTATTAGCACAGTAACGAGTACCAACACATCTGTTGTATGCCATGTGGTTTTGACCTTCACGACCGTGAGATGTTGCAGCAACAGGACAAACTGTTTCACATGGTGCGTGATTACAGTGTTGACACATAACTGGCTGGAATGAAACTTGTGGATTATCTCCTGGTTTTTCCATTTCATTAAATGTAGATAATGAACTAGATAAACCTGCAATATTCTCTTTTCTTTCGTTATCACCTGCGAATGTACTTTCAGAAGAATAATATCTGTCAATACGCAACCAGTGCATATCACGACTTCTTCTAACTTCTGCTTTACCTACAACAGGAACATTGTTCTCTGCATGACAAGCAATAACACAAGCACCACATCCAGTACAAGCATTTAAATCAATTGAAAGGTTAAAGTGATGTCCTGTAGAACGATCAAATGATTCCCATAAATCGACTGTAGTAGCCTTAACTTCTTCGTGATCTAAAGATACCATTGGTTGTTCGTTCCAAAATTCAGCATCTTTAGTATTGAAAATTTCAAGAGTAGTTTCTTTAATAATATCTCCCCTACCCATTAATGTTTTCTGTCCTTGAACACAAGCAAACTCATGAACTCCATTTGCTTTCGCAATAGAAACAGATTGAACACTATTGAAATTTTTATATAAAGCGTAAGCGTTTAAACCTACAACCATTTCTTCTTTTAAAGCCGCTTTACGACCATAACCAACAGCCAAACCAACTGTTCCAACAGCTTGTCCTGGCTGAACGATTACTGGAACATTTTCCAACTTTAAACCGTCAGCAGTAGTAATTGTAGCATAACTTCCGTTTAAACCTCCGTTAGCAACAATTTCATTTGTCAAACCAAGTTTCTTAGCATCAGCATTAGATACAGTAACGTAGTTATCCCAAGAAACTCTTGTGATTGGATCCGGAAACTCTTGCAACCAAGGGTTGTTTGCTTGTTGTCCATCTCCTAAACCTGTTTTAGTATATAATACTAATTCAAATTCTCCGGCAGCTTTTGATTTTGAAACTGCATTTGCAGCAGAAGCATAATCAACAGAACCTGCAGATAAAGCAGTAGAACCAATTACAAAAATACCATCATGTAAAACTTTATTCCAAGAAGAACCTGCAATAATCCCAGCTGAATTAGCTTTAAGATAATCGTAGAAAGTTCCAGCAACACCATTTACTGACAATAAAACGTCTTGAAATTGTTTTGTATTGAATATAGGACGAATAGTTGGCTGAGTTAAACTATAAGTTCCTTTTGTAATCACAATATCACCCCAAGATTCTAAATAGTGAGGAGCTGGAGCAGCAATTGTAGTAACCGAAGCAGTTTCATCTTCTTTCAAAGAGAAAGCAACTGAAGTTTTTACTTTTTTCAATCCAGATACAAAAGAAGCTGAATCAGCTAATGTATAAACCGGATTAATACCACTCATGATTAAAGTATGAACACTTCCAGCATTCATATCTTTTATTAATTGAGATACAATCGCATTAGAACCTTTTCTAATTTGTCTTGTACCAGCTGTATTAAAAGCTTCACTAGCCAATACCTGATTGATAGCTAAAACTAATAATTGAGCATTTTTATCTTCAATTCCAGATACTAAAACTCCTTTTGAACCAGCAGCTTTTAACTGTTGAGCAGCTTTAGTAACTTCCGTTTTAAATTTGGCATCTAAAGATACCGGAACAGAAGCACCTGTAATAATATTATAAACTAAAACTAAAGCTTGTCTTTGATCCGCTGGTGTCATTGGCACACGCTTATCAGCAGCAGCTCCAGACAACGTCATGTTTGATTCGAACTGAAAGTGACGTGACATTTTTCCGTTTTGAGGAATACGTCCTTGTGCATATCCAGCATCATATCCTCCACCTTGCCAATCTCCTAAGAAATCAGCTCCAACAGAAACAATTAAAGAAGCTTTTGAAAAATCGTAATCAACAAGAGCTCTTTCTCCGTATACTGTTTCAAATGCATCTAATGCTTCAGAAGAAGAAACAGCGTCATAAACAACGTGTTTTGCATTTGGGTTTTTAGCAATAAACTCCCCTATTAATTTCTCAGTAGATGGACTTGCCAAAGTATTTGTCAACAATACCACTTGTCCACCTTTTGCTTTTGCATCAGCAAGACTTGATTTTATTTTCAAATCAACAGCAGACCAGCTACTATTTTTTCCTTCCAATTTAGGCTCTTTCAAACGCATACTATCATATAATGATAAGATAGACGCATGAATTCTAGCATTGGCCGAAAACTTAGCTCCAGAAATAGTATTGTTATCAATTTTAATTGGACGACCCTCACGAGTTTTTACTAATAAGTTAGCAAAATCAAAACCATCAAAAACAGTAGTTGCATAATAATCAGCAACACCAGGAATGATTTGTTCCGGTTGTAACACATATGGTATAGACTTGTGAACAGGACCTTCGCAGGCAGCTAGAGTTACCGCTGCAGTACTAAATCCTACGTACTTTAAAAAGTCACGACGTGAAGTTCCAGATGAAGCTAAAGCATCTGCATTCCCTAAGAATTCTTCTGTAGGAATCTCTTCAACAAATTCGTTATTTCTAAGCGCCTCAACAATAGAACTATTTTCTAGTTCTTCAACACTTTTCCAGTATTTTTTGTTTGATGACATTGTATATAAATATTAAAATCTTAATAATTCGATTAATAGTGGCATTTACCGCATTCTAAACCTCCCATTTGCGCTGCAGTCAATTTGTCTACACCGTATTTTTTAGAAAGTTCAGCATGAATTTTATCATAATATGCATTTCCTTCCATCTTAACATCAGTTTTTCTATGGCAATCAATACACCATCCCATTGTTAATTTAGAATATTGCTTCATGATCTCAAATTCCTGCACTGGACCGTGACAAGTTTGACATTCAACTCCTGCAACAGTAACGTGTTGAGAGTGGTTGAAGTAAACAAAATCAGGAAGATTATGAATACGAACCCATTTTACAGGCTGCGTTTTTCCAGTATATGCTTGTTTGGCTTTATCCCAACCAACAGCAGTATATAACTTCTGGATTTCACCATCATAGTAAGCTTTGCTGTACTCAGGAGTAGCAGTAGATTCAGCAACCTCAGAAATATTTTTATGACAGTTCATACAAACATTCAAAGATGGAATACCAGCATTTTTACTAACACGAGCAGCAGAGTGACAATATTTACAATTGATCTCGTTATCTCCTGCGTGAATTTTATGTGAATAATGAATTGGCTGAATTGGCTCATAATTTTGATCAACACCAACTTGCATTAAGAAAGCATAAACAAAATAACCACTCGCCAAAAGCAAGAATATAGACGAAACTAATACCAGGAATTGATTTTTAGCAAAAGCTTTCCATATTGGCAATCTAGCTTCTTTTGGAGCAACTACAATACCATTATTACTAGCAACTTTAGTCAACACTTTGTTCACCATGAACAACATTACAACCAAAATTCCCATTACAAGAGCAAGAGCTCCTAAAATAATGTTATTTGAGATTCCGCCACCTTCAACATTTGTTCCCGGAGGCGCAGCAGAACCAGGAGCACCAGCTACAGGCTCAGCTTTTACTTCAGAAGTATAAGCGATAATATTATCAATATCACCTGTAGATAATTGAGGAAAAGCAGTCATCACAGACTTATTGTTTTCTTCAAAAAGTTTCACAGCAACAGCATCACCTGATTTAATAACTTCAGAACTGTTGTGAACCCACTTGTAGATCCAAGCCATTTCATGCTTAGCAGCAACTCCTCTTAAAGCAGGACCAGTTGATTTAGCATCTAATTTGTGACATGCAGCGCAATTTGCATTAAAAAGTTCTTTCCCTTTTACTGGATCACCACCAGCAGTTGCAGCCGGAGCAGCAGCAGCTTCTGGCGCCGCCGGAGCAGCAGCAGCATTTTGAGCGGATGAAGTTAGGGAGAAAATCAACGTTAGCGATAAGCTAAGTAGTAATTTTCTGGAGATCGAATTATGGTTACCCACCTTTTTCATATAGTATAATAATTATCTACTAATTTTTGGTATGATTTTTTCTGTAGTAAATCAACAAAAAACTAATACCTTCTTTTAAAACTTGCACAAAAATACGACTTATGAACTATTCTCAAAACCTTAAAATACTCTTAAATATCAATTTATATCAATTCTAAATAATATTAAAATTTTCCATACAAAGTTTAAATACTATTTTTGCATAAAAACCATCACATTATGAGAATTTTAACCCACTCAAAAAGAGTTTTCTTAACACTAACAATGTTCACTTTAGCATATAATATTCATGCTCAAGACCAAAATTTAACACTAAATCAAGATCCTAAATTTGAGCAGTTACTAAACGACAAACGCAAAATTAACACGTCAATAAACACAAACGACACTTACAAAATTCAAATTTTTAGTGGAAAAAGTGAGGAAGCAAAAAAAACGCTTGCCGATTTTAAAAGAGAAAATGCCAATATCGATGGTACAATAATTTTCAACACTCCTAACTACAAAGTAATCGTTGGAAATTTTAAAACCAGAATAGAAGCAGAAAGAAACTTAGCCGAAATCAAGAAAAGATACAAAAGTGTATTTTTGCTAAAACCGGGTAAATAATATATCCAAAAAAAGCTAAAACAAAAAAAGCATCAGCCGCAGCTGATGCTTTTTTATTTCTCTCTATTGTCTCGTCCTGAAATAGCGATACACAAAAAGCCATCGTTATGGAAGATCAAATAAATTATGTAAAGCGTAGTCAACGAGATTACAGTATGTCACTAAAACTTCAAATTGTTAGTGAGATTGAAAAAGGAAATATTTCTATTACTCAAACAAGAAAACAATATGGTATTCAGAGTCATGGAACAGTTTTAAATTGGTTAAGAAAATTTGGTAACTTTGATTGGGAGAACCAAACCCCAACCCAAATGGCAAAAACACCTGAACAGAAGATAATGGAACTCGAAGCCCAAGTGAAATTATTGGAAAAGCAAAAAGCATTATTGGAAAGACAGGCTTTTGTTG
>NZ_FZNL01000005.1 GCF_900187965.1 Flavobacterium sp. ov086
ATTTTGATAATGTTGGTAATCAAAAGAAACAAATACTATATACAAATGCCTATATGACTAAGGCAATAAGAGAAAATAATAACATAAGGAAAGCTAAAGCTAATTATCAAATTGCCTTGTTTTATTATAAATCTGATGAGAATAAAGCGATTCAATATCTTGACAGTGTTATAAAATACTCGAAAGGAACAAATGATAAATTTTTCCCCGCTGCTGCTTATTGTGAAAAAGGCAATTTTCTCAAATACCAGTTTAAGTTTAAAGAAGCCATGACCAATTATAATCTGGCAGAAAAGGTAGCACTGCAAACTAATATTGACTATTATTATAAAGTAAGAGAATATATTGGGATTACCAAATCTGAAGATTTGGGAGAATACAATGAAGCATTAGATATTTATAAAGAATGTTATCGATATTATAAAAGCAAAGACGTAAGAAGTTCAAAATATTCAGAAGATTATCAAAGTATCATTTTTGGAATAGCAGATTGTTATAAATCTTTACAGAATAGAGATTCAACTTCCTATTATAACATACTGGGATATAAAGAATCTAAAGCAACAAAGAATGACGAATATAAATATCTTTTTGTCTTAAATGAAGGCGCAAACCAAGTGCTTAAAAAGAATTACAAAGTAGCGCTGGACAGTATTAATAAAGTATTACCTAAAATGATTGAATATGATAATACGGGCAATTTATTGGCTGGTTATTATTATTTAGGAAAATCGTATGAGGGGTTAGGAAAAAAAGCAAAAGCGGCTGAGAATTTTATACGAGTAGATTCTATTTATAAAATTACGAAGGAAATAACTATCGAGTTTGTAGATGGATATCCCTATTTGATTACTTATTTTAAAAACTTAGGAGATAAAGAAAATCAATTAAAATACATATCTAAGTATATGATTATAGACAGTACCCTACAGAAAAATTATCGGGAACTAAATAAGTTGGTATATAAAGAATATGATACTCCGCGTTTAATTTCGGATAAAGAAAGTCTTATTACTTCTCTTAATAATGATAAAATTAAAACCTATTGGGGATTAGGGTTTTCATTTTTAGCGATAATTGGAATAGGAGTTTTTGCAATACATCAATACAAAACTAAAAAAAGATACAGATCAAGATTTGAAAAAATAATAGAAGAAGCAAAAGCCAATAAAAAGGAGGAATTTAATACTGAAAATGTAACAAAAATTGACACTCCAAAAATTGAAGAAATAGGTATTGGGGAGGAACTAATAGATCAGATTTTGGAAAAACTCAGCCGTTTTGAAAAAGAAAAAGGATATCTGGACTCGAATCTTACCGTACAAATATTATCATCAACATTTGATACCAATAGTAAATATGTTTCTAAAATAGTGAATGTATATAAAGGAAAATCATTTATACAATATATTAATGCATTAAGAATCGAGCATGCTATTAAACAATTGCAAGAAAACAATAAATTAAGAAAATATACGGTTCAGGCTCTTGCATTAGAATTTGGTTTCAACAATGCTGAATCTTTTTCGACTGCCTTTTATAAAAAAACAGGTATAAAACCAACCTATTTCATTAAAGAATTAGATTTGGCTGTAAATTCATGATAAACAATGTTTTGATTGAAAATATAAACTCGAAATTCCTGAATTCCGACAAGTAAAGAAAATTATTTGTTAGTTCGATAACGTAAGGACTATATATTTGTAATGATAATAATAAACAAAAAAATCAATTTAAGATGAAAACGAAAAACGAAAAAAAAGAAGCTGGTAAATTTGGTATTGAAAGATTTGAAATAGCCAAATTAAAAAGTTTGCATTCAATTGTAGGAGGAGGAAGTACTGGTCCTGTTAATGATGATCCAGCGGATACGAATGATCATAAACAAAAAAAAGATTCAAGTGTTGAATGCCATAAATAGTATTTTTGAGGTTTATCAATCTTTGTGAAAAAATAAAACCAATATTCTTTATGATTAAATTTTTTTATATAATTATTTTGTTTTTTTTCCTTTTAATAAGTTGTAAATCAACTATAGAATCGGGTAATTATTCTAAAAACAATATATTCAAAAAACAGTTAACAACTTTAGAGTTACAAACTTGGTATCAAAAAGATTATGAAGAAGATAGTATTCCCGGTATTTCATTAGACAAGTGGTATCGTTTAAATAAAAAAACACCCAAAAGCAAAAGTATCATTGTAGCAGTTATTGACACTCAGATTGATATAAATCATGAAGATCTACAAGGACAACTTTGGACAAACAACAAAGAAATCCCAAATAATGGTGTAGATGATGACCATAATGGCTATGTAGATGATGTAAACGGTTGGAGTTTCACCGGAACTAAAAGCGGGGGGTATGTAGTATGGAACAGGTATGAATATGTTCGTATTATTCAAAAATGGGGACCATTATTTAAAGATAAAACAGAAGCTCAAATAGATCCTAAAGACCTATATAAGTATAACGAATATCAAAGAGCTTTAAAAAAGTTTGAAGAAAAAGAGCCATATTATAAAAGATGGTTTAAATCCTTGAATTATAAAGCGGCACTTTATCCTATAGCAAAAGATACGTTAAAATATTTTTTTCCAAAAGAAGATTATACCTATAAACAATTAGATAGTCTCTATAAAAAGTATAAAATTAATGATAAAGAATTTTGGCAAAGACGCAATGATAATGATAAAGATCTAGGAGCATTAATCGGTAGTATGATGGCCAATTTAGATATGGATCAATATACATTAGAAGATGTAGTAGATAAGCAAACTCAGCTTGATTCTATTGTAAATAAAAATCTGAATATTGATTACAACGAGCGTTTGCTAATAGGAGACAATCCTAATGTGTTAGAAAAAGGCTATGGTAATAATAATGTTAGCAATAATAAAGCAGGACACAGACCTATTCAGGATCATTGTACAAAAATGGCAGGAGTTATTGGTGCTAATAGAGAAAACAATATCGGTATAAAAGGAATTGTTCAAAATGTTAAGATCATGCCTTTGAATATTTCTCCCTCAGGAGATGAGCATGACAAGGATATAACTATGGCTATACGTTATGCTGTAGACAATGGAGCAAAAGTCATTAATATGTCTTTTAGTAAACAGTTTTCATTACATCCTGAATGGGTCAAAGAAGCAATTAAGTATGCTGAAGAGCACAATGTATTATTAATTCGCAGTGCAGGTAATGAAGGAGATGATATTGATAAGGTAACCTATTATACAACAGATACTAATTTTGATGACCATAAAGAATTTTGTTCTAATTTTATGGTAGTAGGGGCTGTTACCCGAAAGCTGGACAGTACCTTTGTATGTGATTTTTCTAATTATGGCAAACAAAATGTTGATTTATTTGCTCCGGGTGATGATATATATTCGACTGCTGCGGGTAATACATACAAATTTGATTCAGGCACCTCAATGTCCGTACCAATGGTTTCCGGAACTGCAGCGTTAATTTGGCTTTATTATCCAAATCTTACTGCCGCACAGGTTAAACAAATCATTATGGATTCAGGAACATCTTATGATTTGCAAGTTATAGTACCTGGAACAGAGAATAAAAAAGTTCCTTTTTCGGAATTATCGAAATCAGGAAAAGTATTGAATGTCTATAATGCAATGCAACTTGCCGATAAGGTCAGTAAAAAGAAAAGATGATATCAAATTTCAAGATTACGTCTTTTTCTTCCTATGTATTAAGAACTCCTTTATTACCAGTAACATCATATCTTAATACGGTCGAAAATTATTCAATAGAAAAAGCAAAAAAACTTTATCAAAATCCTTTAATCAAAGAAGCTATTAAGCTGGCTTCTCCTGATTTGATAAAAGAACTGGATAAATGGCTAAGTGATGCTTCCAATTTATCTGATGAAAAAGCAAAAAAGTTAGAAATTACATTTCTAAAATACTTGGCTAGAATGTCCTCTAGATGTACGCCATTTGGTCTGTTTGCAGGTTGTTCAATGGGGAGAATAACTACTGAAACGGAAATTATTCTAGAAGATTCTGTCAATTTTAAACGGTTTACTCAGTTTGATATGCAATTCTGGGTGGTTTTATTGCAAAATATCGCTAAACGAGAAGCTGCAATTTCTCATTTAAGATATTTTCCTAATTCTTCTATTTATGAATTTGGTGATTTCTATAGATATATAGAATACAAATATATTAAGACACAACGAGAACATACTATTTCGGCATTACGAAAATCGGATATATTAACCGAAATAATGCTGAAAACAAAATCAGGATTACCTGTTGCTGATATGATTTCATTTTTGGCTGACAATGATTCTGAAAAAGAAGAAGCTACAAACTTTATCCATCAACTTATAAAATTTCAATTTCTGGTAAGCGAATTAGATGCTGTTGTAACCGGCAATAATGAATTTGACAGAATCTTATCGATTTTAAAGAATATTCCCGATTTAAAAAGAGAATATCAATTTCTCAAAAACATTAATAAACAGATTTTAGATCTCGATTATTCTTTAATTCCAACACCAAATCAATACCAAAAGATCAAAAAAAGTATCGATAACGAAGGATTTGATTATGATGAAAAATATCTTTTCCAAACGGATCTAAACACTGCGACAATATCAAATAACTTAGATAGGGGTATTGTAAAAAAAGTAACTCAGGGACTTTATTTTTTAAATGGAATACAGTCTAAAAAAGAATTTAAGAATCTAAAGACTTTCGTTAGAGAATTCTCCAAAAGGTATGAATCGCAAGAAATGCCGCTTATGAATATCTTAGATACCGAAGCGGGATTAGGCTATCCTATAAATCATGAAATGAATGATTCTCATGAACTATTAGAGGGCTTCTCTTTTAAACAAAAGAAAGAAAAAAGTGTGAATCAAAATTGGAATTCACACGATTTTATCTTAGAAAAAAAGCTTCAGGAATGTCTTTCAAATAAGCAAACTAAAATCACTTTATCCGAAAATGATTTCCCCGATTTTGACGCTAGTTTTGATTCTGTTCCTGTTACATTTTCGGCATTAGTTGAAATTTATGGTGATGAAAAAGTAGCCATAGAATCTTCAGGCAATGTGAGTGCGGCGAAGCTATTAGGCAGATTTTGCAACGGAAATTCAGACATTCATAATTTGACTAAAGAAATTATTCAGAAAGAAGAAGCTTTTCATCACAATAAAATTTTAGCCGAGATTGTTCATATTCCCCAATCCAGAACAGGAAATATTCTACGAAGACCTATTTTAAGGGATAATGAAATCGTTTATTTGGCAAATTCAGGGGTCGAAAAGGAAAATGTACTTGATTTGAATGATTTGTTCGTGTCCATAAAAAACGACAAAATTATACTTCGTTCTAAAAAACTCAATAAAGAAATTATTCCTTGTTTATCAAATGCTCACAATTTTTCTAATAACTCGTTACCGCTATATCATTTTTTATGTGATTTACAGGCACAAAACACAAAACCAATCTTTAACTTTGATTGGGGGATTTTAGAGTCTCATTATAATTATTTTCCAAGAGTAGAATATAAAGAAGTTATACTTTCAAAGGCTAAATGGATTATAACTAAAGAAGATTTGACAGATTTTAATGCGGTAAACAGTGCTGATTTGTTTGAAGCATTTTCTAATTGGAGAATAAGCAAAAATATTCCATATTTAGTTAATTGGGCTAATTTTGACAATACATTATTATTAGATTTCCGAACAGAAATTGGTATTCAGCTATTTTTAAAGTCTACTCAAAACAGAAGTAAAATTATCTTAGAAGAATTTCTATTTGCCGAAAATTCTATCATAAAAAATAGTAATGAAGAAATTTTCAGTAATCAGTTTATACTATCATTTTATAAAGAACAGTCATAAAAATGCAAAGAAATTTTTGTTTAGGAAGTGAGTGGCTCTATTATAAAATTTATACCGGAGTTCAAACAACGGATCTTATTTTACTTGAAAAATTTTATCCCATTATTTCACAATTAAAAAAAAGAAAGATCATTCAAAAATGGTTCTTTATTCGATACAATGATAATGATGCTCATTTTAGAATTCGATTTCTAATAGAAGACAAAAAGAATTTATCAAAAGCAATAAACATGCTTTATCCAGTGATAAATGATTTGCTTCAGGAAAATTTAGCATGGCAAGTTCAAACTGATACTTATCAACGAGAACTGGAAAGATACGGGAAAAACACTATTGAAGATTCAGAATTTTTGTTTTGGAAGGATAGCGAAATGATAATCGAATATCTTTCCTTAAAAAAAACATTTGATGAAAAAGAAATGCCGCTTTTATTCAGTTTTTGTTCAATAAATTCTTTTTTAAACGCTTTTAACTTATCAATTTCAGACAAACTAAACTTAATGCACAGTTTACAAGCATCTTTTAAAGAAGAATTTGAAGCAGATAAAATATTAAAAAAGGAACTTGATAAAAAGTATAGAGAATTATTACCAGCAATAGAGCATTATTTTTCGGAAACATCTAAAAATGACTTTCCGTATTTTTTCGAAATCTTAGAAACAAAAAAAAATCAGATTGCAAAAAAGGCATTAGAAATTGAAACTGTAATTCAAATTCCGATTCATGATTTTTTGTCAAGTCACATTCACATGATGCTTAACAGACAATATACTTCTAAACAAAGAATGTATGAATTGGTTGTTTATGACCATTTATACAGATATTACAAAACTCTAAATTACAAGAGGTAATACAATTTTATTCCTCTTTCTGTCAGAATAAACTATTGTAAAGTCAAAAGTTTATTTACTTCTATTACACCCTTTTTTTTCTACTTCCAGGTTTTAAAAACCTTCGATTTCGCCAATTTCTCTTTGCTAAATTGGTAAATTTCTTACACCCAAAAAAAATACCGATAACTATTAACTGCTTTGTTTTTAGTAATTTAAAACTTTACTAAAACTTTAATTGACATTTTTTTTTCAAAAAAAGTGATTAAAATTTTTGTGTTAAAATTTTTAACATACTTTTGTTCTATCAAATTAGTAGAATTTAAAATTAATACAATAAAAACAGCCTATCAGATACATTTTTAGTTTGAACAGGTAAAAGCCATTTGGCAGTTTTGATCTGATGTATCGCTTTTAAAATTTCTCCAATCTCAAATTCATATAAATTTCTAATAAGAGGACGCTTTAATATTTAGCGTTGAAATCTTACAAAGACAAAATCAAATAATAATAATCCAAAATAAGTAAAAATGAAAAAACGAATGCATAGCATATAAAAAAGAACCATTTCTGCGGGAACAGAAATGGTGAAGCTTAAAGAAATTGTACATCTCTATAAGGAAAGTGAGAGCAGAGTAAATCTGTTTTGGGCTTGCCTTATTTATTAAACTAAAACAAAGTAATGAAAAAAAAATTAAATAGATTTATAGGACTATGTATTTTGTTGGTTTCCATAGGAATTAAGGCGCAGGAAACCAAACCATTAATCCAGTCCAGACTCGAAGGAACAGTAATCGATGCGGTTACAAAAGAGCCTGTTATTGGTGCTTCGGTAAACATAAAAGGAACTACACATGGTGTTGCAACAGATTTAGATGGGAAGTTTTATTTCCAAACCGGACAAAAATTTCCGTACACATTAATAGTAAGTTATCTGGGATATAAAAAAGCAGAAACCGTAGTTACTCAAAATTCGGTTGTGATTAGTCTTACTCAGGAGCAAAATGCATTATCTGAAGTAGTCGTTACAGCACTTGGAATTTCGAAAGAAAAGAAATCTTTAGGATATACCACTCAGGCGCTGAAAGGCAAGGAGTTATCAGACACAAAAGAAACTAACTTTTTGAATAGTCTTACCGGTAAATTGGCGGGAGTTCGTATTACGAATTCTCAGGGAGATATGGGATCTTCGCGTATTGTAATTCGTGGAGAAACTTCTATCGCGGGAAATAACCAACCATTATTTGTGGTAGACGGAGTTCCGGTTGATAATTCGCAGTTGAACACTGTTGGAGGAACACCTGCTTCTCGCGATTTCAAAAATGCAATTGCCGATTTAAATCCGCAGGATATTGAATCATTAACGGTATTAAAAGGACCTAATGCTGCGGCTCTTTACGGATCTCGTGCTGCACATGGTGTTGTTTTGATTACTACAAAATCAGGAAGAAATCAAAAAGGACTTGGTATCAATGTTAGTTCAGGTATAACAATTTCTCAGGTTGCTACATTGCCAAGTTTTCAAAACTCTTACGGACAAGGATCAAACGGAAAATTTAGCTTTGTAGACGGTAAAGGTGGCGGAGTTAATGATGGAGTTGATGAAAGCTGGGGACCTAGATTAGACGGACGCCTTATTCCGCAATTTTATTCAAATGGCCAGGCGGTGCCTTTTGTGGCTCATCCTGATAATGTTAGGAATTTCTTTAATACTGGTCTTACTTATGATAATAGTATTTCGGTGGCAAAATCAGATGATAAATCAGATTTCCGTTTAGGAGTAAACAATCAAAAACAATTAGGAATAGTACCTAACAGCGAAGTAAACAAAACAAATTTTACGGTTAATACGAATTATCAAATATCCAAAAATGTAAAAGTAGGAGTAAATGCTAACTATATTGTTACAGATGCTCCAGCATTGCCGGGTGGTCCAACGGGTAACCGTGCTGCGGGTGTAATGCTTCAGTTTCTTTGGTTTGGACGTCAGGTAGACGTTAACGAGCTTAGAAATAACAGAAATGTTAACTGGAATAACAGCTATTATAGTAATCCATATTGGAATGCTTATTACAATACGACAAGTCAACAGCGTAATCGTTTAATTGGAGATATTCACCTGGATGCAAAACTTGCCGAAGGTCTTAATTTTAAATTCCGTACCGGAGTTGATTATTATAACGATCGCAGAAAGTACGAGATTAGATATGGTACAAACGGAACTCCTTTTGGATCGTATGCCGAAGACGCTTATACGGTAAGCGAACAAAATACAGAGGGTATTTTTACATATACCAAAAAACTGAATGACGATTTTAGTCTGGATGCTCTTGCCGGATTCAATATTCGTAACCACAGTGATGCAAACAATTATCAAAAAGCACCACGTTTAGCGGTACCGGATTTATATACATTGACGAATTCAAGAGATCCGTTAACGTCATCAAACTCGTTATCAAGATTAAGAGTATATAGTGCATATGCGTCGGCACAATTTGGATTTAGAAATTATGCCTTTTTAAACGTAACTGCCCGTAATGATTGGTCATCGACATTGCCAAGCAATAACCGTTCTTATTTTTATCCTTCATTTAATGGAAGTTTAGTATTATCTGATGCCTTAAATCTGAAAAGTAATACACTTGATTTCTTAAAGTTACGTGGCGGATGGTCTGAAGTTGGTAATGATGCAGATCCGTATCAATTGTCTACAGTTTACAATTTTCAAACTGCATTTGACGGAAATCCAATTCAAACCTCCTCTCAAAAGAAACTGAATGAGAACCTGAAGCCAGAAACAACACGTTCTACAGAACTTGGACTTGAGGCTTCTTTCTGGAAAAACAGATTGCATTTTGATTTCGCTTATTATAACACCAATAGTTTTGACCAGATTTTAGAGATAAAAACTACTGCAGCAAGTGGATATACTTCGCAATTAATAAATGCTGGTAAAATAAACAATCATGGTATAGAAATTCAATTGGATGGAAATCCTGTTCAAACTAAAGATTTCAAATGGAATGTGGCTGTAAATTATTCAAAGAATATAAGCAAGGTTGATATTCTGGATTACGACAAACAGATTAAAAACTATACAATTGGTACTTCTGGTGGTGTTGATGTATTAGCCTCTGTGGGACAGGCTTATGGAGCACTTTACGGTACAGCTTATCAGCGTGACGCTAACGGAAATATTGTAGTAGGAGCAAACGGATTGCCAAAAGCTGATCCGCAAAAGAAAGTATTAGGACATTATACTCCGGATTATTTAGCGGGTGTTACAAACACTTTAACGTATAAAAATCTTGAATTTTCATTTCTGGTTGATGCCAGTGTAGGTGGAGAACTTTTCTCTGGAACGAACAGAACCGGTAATTACACAGGTGTTTTGGCTCAGACGCTTCCGGGACGTGGTGCTGAAAATGGCGGATTAAATTACTATTATACAGGCACTACAAAAACTTTGCTTCCGGCAGGTGCAAGTGCCCCAGGTGGTGCAGCAGTATATGATGACGGAATGATTTTTAAAGGAGTATATGCTGATGGAACTCCAAATACCTCTGTTCTTAGTGCTCAGGAATATTACAAAGCATCGTACAATATTAGTGAAGCTTATATCTACAGTTCAACTTTTGTAAAATTAAGAGAAGTAAAATTGGCTTATAACTTCAATAAATCATTTGTTAGAAAACTTGGATTAGAAGGAGCGAGTATCACTGCTGTTGGTCGTAATCTTTTCTTTATCTATAAAGATGCGCCAAATATTGATCCTGAAACAGCTTTCAATACTGGAAACGCACAAGGATTAGAGAGTTTGGCTTTGCCAACTACCAGAAGTTATAGCTTCAATGTTAATCTTAAATTTTAAAAACACGAAATCATGCTAAAAAAGCTATTATATACAACACTACTTGCATTGTCACTGACTTCATGCAGTGATACCCTGGATGATATTAATAAAAATCCAAATGCAACCGAAACTCCATTGGCACCGTATCTTTTGACAGGAACATTAAAACAGGGCGCAGATTTATATTGGGGTTCTGATAATAATTTTAATTCGTCTTTGTTATTTGTGCAGCATTGGGCTAAAATTCAATATACAGAACCGGACAGATACGATGTTTCTAATACGTCATTTACTTCTTTGTGGAATACAGGATATTCGACTTTGATTACCGATTTAAATACGATTTTGAATTTTCCGAATGAACAGGCAAATTCAAATTATAAAGGAATCGCACTGACTTTGCGTTCATGGACATTTTTATTGCTAACAGATGCTTACGGAAGTATTCCGTACAAAGAAGCAGGCTTAAAAGTAACACCGGCATATAATACTCAAAAAGAAGTATACACAGGATTACTTGAAGATTTGAAAAAAGCACAATCGTTATTAAACACTGCAAATGGTGCTGTTACCGGAGATTTGGTTTATAAAGGAGATATTTTAAAATGGAAGAAACTGGTAAATTCGCTTCGTTTGCGTATTGCATTGAGAATTTCGGACAAAGAGCCTGCTTTGGCAAAACAAGCTGCGATTGACGCCACAACAGATGCAGCAGGAGTATTGAGCAGCAATAGCGATACTTTTCAGTTTACTTACACGAGTTCACCACAGCAAAATCCGGCTTCGGCATGGTTTGAGACACGAGATGATTTCCGTATTTCTAAAACATTGGTTGATAAGTTATATGAGTTGTCTGATCCTCGTTTACCGGTTTATGCGCAGTTACCTTCTGATGCAAGTGTGGGTAAATATGTTGGTGGTGCTAACGGATTATCAAATAGTGATGCTAATAGTCAGGGTTTTGCCAAAACATCAAAACCGGGTAAATACTTTCTGACCTCGTCATCACCGGCTGTAATAGCTTCTTATTCAGAAACATTGTTCAATCTTTCTGAAGCAGTAGCACGTGGGTATATTGCAGGAGATGCAGAGCAGCTTTATAAAAGTGCGATTACGGCATCGCTAAATCAATTTGGGATTACAGATGCAACAACTGTTGCTAATTATCTTAATCAGGCAACTGTAAAATACGATGCAACAAATTATGCTAAATCAATAGGTACTCAAAAATGGATTGCATTCTTCGGACAAGGTCTTGATGCCTTTGTAGAGTGGAGAAGACTTGATTATCCGGTATTGACAGCTGGTCCCGCTACGGTTCTGGACGGAAAAATACCTTCTCGTTTCTTTTATCCGGGTACAGAACAGTCACTGAACGGAACAAGTTACCAAGCCGCAATATCAGTTCAGGGAAAAGACCTGTTGACTACAAAACTATGGTTTGATGCAAAATAAAATGGATCACGATATTGATCCTGAATAATAAAAGCAATAAAGCTGCCTCATTGAGGCAGCTTTATTTTTATGATGTGGTATTTGTTTAAAATTATGCTTTAATAAATGTAAAAACCATTACATAATGAGCCAGTTTATAGAAAAAGCACTAATGATAAAAATATTGTGCAGGAATACAAGCTGAAGATAATAGCCTTTAAAATTCAGAATGTAAACCGATGGAATAATTTCCAATAGAAAGATCCAGCTTATAATGTGTAATAATCCATTGATAAGACCTATTAGCAGACTTGCCGTCAAGGATATTTTTTCAAATTCAGAATACCATATCAAATCACTAATTCTGATTCTCAACTTCCACTTTGAATTTACCCCAATAAGGATTATCAGCCATAAGAGAATGTCCAATGACCAGAATATGATTTCCTTTTTGTGTTAGATGAATGCTTAAATCCATTCCAAAAGGACCATCTGAAGATTTATCCGGAAAAATAATTTGATTAAAACGGATATTTCCTTTGCCTGGAGCAGGGATAATCTTTGCTTTTAATTCGCTTATATTTTCATTTTTAAATTTGACATATATTCGCGAATGAATTGAATCTAAGGAACCATTGGCTACAAATAAACCTTTTTCGTCCTTAAGTTTCAGGAATATAGTATCGCCAATTTGTTGGTTATCGTCTTTCTTTTCTTCTTTGATTTTCTTTGTTATAATTGAATCTGAAGTAGAAACAGAAGTTTTTTTGTTCTCTTTTTGCTGACAAGAGAAAAAGAAAATCGAGATTGCAAGTATTGTAAAAAATTTCATAGCAGTATATTTAGTAATATATTACAAATTTGACTCTTTTCTACGATATTTTATTATATAATATCATGTAGATTTTCCAGGATTTATAGATCTGTTTTTTCTTATTGTTTTGATAATATTTTGTGTTGTCTAATTTTTTTTTGTTTACTTTTAAAAACCCAATAGTTAAGACAATCTTAAAAGATTTATTACTGCCAAAAACAAAATTGTAAATATCAAAAATGAAAAAGAACCTTATTTTATTTTTTCTAATACTCAATGTTGCAGGTTTTTCTCAGGCATCAAAAAATAATCTTCAAAAAATTCTCTACTCAGATTTGCAAGATGAAAATCTAAAAGGACCTGTAAAATCCTATCATTTAACGGCAAAATACATTGACCTAAAGAATAAATACAATAATGAAAACAGGATTGCGACCCCAAAAGGGAAGTATTATGAAAATGTTTTTGTTGAATATAACAAGTATGGATTAAAGACAAAATCTTTGATGGGTCTTTTTAACGATAGTTTAGAGTTAGAACCAAAAGGATTAGAGGATCTAGATGTATATAAGTACAGTGAATACGATTTGATTTATAAAAACAAACGTACCAGCAAACAAGATTATCCTTCGATGCTATCGCAGCAATTTTATCGTATACCAGCCAATACAAGTGTATATAGGGAAAGCGCTGTCGAATTGCGCGGTGCAGTACATGAACTTTATGGTATGAATTACGATGAAGACAATAGATACATTACAGATAGAGTACTTTACAGAACAGTAAACAAAGGTAAAAAACTCGAAGATGGTGAAAATGAAGATCTCTACGACAAGAATCTGAAGAGTAAATGGCATTTTGAATACGGCTCAAATGGGTTGTTGAAAAAAATTAGCGTTGGCGGAGAGTATAAATTACAAGACATTATTGTAACCTATAATTACGAACGAAAACCTGTAAAAGCAGAAATAGTATGTGATTACGACAAAAAAGATCGTTTGTTAAAATACACCGTTTTTACAATTGTCGAGAAGGTAAAAGAAGAAATAGGTTTTGTAAAATATGACTATAATTCAAAGGATGGTTTTGCAGAAAGCGAAACTATATTTCAAAAATATCCCGAGGAATATTATTTATCAGATGTGCATAATTACACTCGTAAATACAATAAACAAGGAGATTTGATTGCCAATTTACTGCATGTTGAGCCAAAAGACGAAGAACTAGTTAGAAAAACACAGCTTTATTTAGACAAATACTACGAATATAAATACGATGAATACGATAATTGGATAGAATGCAAAATTAGGGTGAATGATCCGTCAAGTGAAGTTTCTGCCATTATGGAAAGAAAGATCGAGTACTTCACCGATTAATGATTCGCTTAAAATTCGAACAGTTATTTATCCTGACAAAATTTTAAAATTTAAATAAAAACAATGTATTTAAGATTTACTCTAATTCTCCTATTTATAGCAAACCTCTCATTCTCTCAAACAAAATTCGTTGAACGAAAATATAATGTTTATGGTACCGAAAAAGGCTATCTGGATGCAGATGGTTTACAGACTGGTTTATGGCAGCGATTTTATTCTTCGGGAAATATCTCAGAAGAACAAAATTATATCAAAGGGAAATATAACGGTGTTGGAAAAGAATTTTATAATAAAGGACAAGTCAAAGTAATTAAAAATTATAAAGACGGAAAGCTCGATGGCGACTTGCTGGAATATTATGAAAGCGGAATAAAAAGATCAGAAGGAACATACAAAAACGGAAATAAATCAGGAACATACACAGACTTTTTTGAAAATGGAAAAATTTCGCAAGTAGAAAAATTTGATAAAAAAGGAAGGTCTGTTTTTATTAGAGGCTATTCTACAAACGGCAGATTGGCGGTTGTAAAAGATATTGATAAAAAAGGAAATGGCATTTATGAAGTAACGAATGAAGATGAAACGGTTAGAATAAGAGAAATTTATAAGGATCACAATCAGATTTTACAATCAGATTTTTATGATTCGGGTATAATAAAAAAAGAAAATCTTTATGGTTACGAAAAAGGAAAAGATACCAGATGGATGGAAAGGGAATATGACAGAACCGGTAAATTAAGAAGTGAGCGACTGCTTTATCCTCAAAACGAAAGTTATAAAAAAGTGTACGGAGATTCAATAACAGAATTATATCATTACGATAATACTTATTACTCCGGTTATTTTGAGTCTCATTATTTTGACGGAAAAATTGCAGAACAAGGGTATTATAAAAAAAACTTCAAAGATGGAATATGGAAAAGTTTTTATAAAGATGGGAAAATAAAATTTATTGGAAAATTTGTTTCTAAAAATCCACAATTAAAAGACAGTATACATACCTATTATTATCCGAATGGGCAAATAGAAAAAACAGAGATTTATAAGATGGTCGAATCTAAAAATGTTAGAGAAGTCTTTCAAAATTATAATACCGGAAGCTGGATAACCTATTATCAAAATGGGAAAATTAAGGAACAGACAGATTATGGAGAAATTAGTAATGATAGAAACGACGTTACGGCAAAACACCTGGTTTATTATGAAAATGGAAAACTAAAAGTAGAAGAACAATTAAGAAACAGAAGTTTAAACGGGCTTTGCAAATCGTACTATGAAGATGGTGTTTTAGCTTCTGAAATTAATTATAAAGGCGGTCGGAGGAATGGCAAAATGACCGGGTATTTTGAAAATGGAAATATAAAATTTTCAGGAGAAAATAAACGGGATAATAATAAATTTGGTGAATGGCAGTATTATTATAAATCAAGCCCCAATAAGGCAGCTCAAAAAGTAACATATACTGACAAAGGTAAAATTGTAGAACTGTTTTATCCAAATGGGAATAAAATGGCAGAAATGACGCAAGAGGATGAAAATGCGAAGTATAGAAATATTAAGGTTTTTAATACTTCAGGAAAAAAGATATCAATTAATGAATTTGCGTCTGTAAACAAGGACTTTGAAGTAAATGATTGTGTGATGCTTTATAGCGAAACAGAGTTTGTGATTGATGTTGAAATTGAGTTCGAAGATGCAAACAAAACTTTTGTTTTTAATAAGACGTTTAAATAAACCAAGCCAAAAAATAGATACAATATGAAGTTTTATAAAGTAATAACGTTGTCTTTCTTATTTCTGCAATCTTTAAATTTAATAGGTCAGGAAATAAAAACCACCACAGACAAATCTGACTATAATATAACAGATAATATAACAGTGACTTATCAAATTGATAAAAGCATTGATTCAGCTGATATAATTGATGAAAGTGAATTTAAGATTATTTCAGGACCTTCACAATCTCTTTCTACAACTTACCTTAATGGAAAGAGTACAAAAAGTACTTCTTACTCGTATATTATAAAGCCGCTCAACGTTGGAAAAATAAGCTTGCCACGATTGATAATGCATGTTGATGAGAAGCCAATAAGATCAGATGAAATGTTTATTCAGGTAACAGGAACATTATTAACAGACAAGCAAATAGAAGATAAAATTAAAACCGAAAATTCTCCGCTTAAAGAATATAAAGCGGGACATACTTTTGATATTAGTATGCCTGCATATTTAGAACGAACTGTTGACGTTAATAATGCTGCAGCAATCCAATACGGAAACACGGCAAAGACTATTTTTGGTTACACATCATTTGAAAAAAAGGAAGATATTCAATTATCAGGAGGAAAATATACTTCGCTTGATAAATATCATGGAAGCACAATTGTTGATTTTTCCAAAAAAATGCCCAAAAAAAAGACAGTATCCCAGCCACTAATTAAAAAAGGTAAAGACATCAATTTTGTAGCAACAGATATAACGTATCATGATGCCGAAACTAACGAGAAAGTCTATTATTTTATTGGATCAGCAGAGACCAAAACAACTTTATACACAGTTGTTTTTTATACACTGATGAAAAACAAAACAAAATTCAAAGCAGATTTCGAAAAGGTATTATACAGTTTGAAAGACTAATTAAAAGGAAAAACAGCTGCTTGATTTTTTAAATTATCAAAACAGTATTATAAAATATAAAGTAAAAATTACATGAACTACAAAACATTAGTGCCGGTACTTTTTTTAATCATGTTCCATTCTTATAATGTAATGGCACAGGGAATTAAAATTAAAATTGACAAATTAAAGTATGGTATAGACGAACCGATATCGATAACGTATACAATTGAGAAAAAGATTGATTCAGCCGGAATAGAAGGTAAAAATTTTACAGTAGAAAGTGGCCCTGATACAAGTACAAAATCAAATTACAGTGAAGTTTCGTTTTCTTTAAAAGCGATTAGACCAGGACGATTGAGACTTCCAAGGGTAACGATGTACAGTCAGGACGGAGTAATAAAATCTAATGACATGTTTGTCGAAATTATCGATAAAGAATTTACCAGCGAAGACTTGAAATTAGTAACCTACAAGGCTGGTCATACCTTTAATATTAGTTTACCGGTTTATATGAGTAAAACTTCGGGAATAAATAGTTATTCGGCAATGGAATATAAAAGTGAAAAAAATGATGTTCGCGGTTATATAATTTATGACCATAAAAAAAATAATAATCTGCCGGAATCTTACGCCGTTAACGATTACTATGAAGCGGTAATTAAAGATTATATGACATACGAAGAACAAAGGAAAGTTTCAGCTCCGGAGTTTTTAAAGAAAGGTCCAATAAATTTTATAGAAACCGATATGACTATTTTTGATACAGAGAAAAAGAAAACTATATACTATTTTATTGGTATTGCAGAAACAAATAAGGCTTTCTATAGAATTATTTCATGGACTCCGGAAGAAAATAAAACCAAGGTAAAAACAGATTTTCAAAACATTCTTTATAGCATAAAAGATTAATATTTCATTTTTTTTCAGAAACTAAACCAACTTTGCAATTCTGATTTATACATCAATAAGTTGCAATTTAATTTTAGACTGATAATTGCTCTTTTTTAATCTGTTCGATGCCTTGCTTGTAAGTTACTACCTTAAAATCAGGAAAACGCTTTTTAAATTTTGAGTCGTCAAATAAATTGTCATATTTATATCTGGGAAGTAACTCTTGTAATTCTTTCAGTCTTTTATCGAATAATGCTCCAATTTTAAAAACAAACTTCGGTATAATTGAATACTTTAATTCTTTTCCATAAATTTTTGAAGCAAGAGTAATAAATTGTCTATAATTTAATCGGTTGTCATCAATCGGTAAATGCCAGGTCTGCCCAAAAGCATCAGGAGTATTACCAATTAGTGCTGTTGCACGGCTGGCATCAGGTGTCCAGATTAAACTTCTTAATTTATCGTCTCTCAATAGCACTTTTAATTTTTTATCTTCTTTTATGTTGTTAAAAATCAAAGTGTTGGTTATACTCTGTGTTTTCCCGGGACCATAAAATTCAGGTGCGCGGCAAATAACGGCTTCCAATTGACCTGATTTCATTTCTCTTAAAATCATTTCAGTCATTTCTTTTCTTATTTTCCCCTTTTTTCCTACCGGAGCAAAAATAGTTTCCTCGGTAAGCAGGCGGCTATCCTGCGGATACATATAAGTATTATCAAAAAAGACCAATTTTGTTTTGTTGATTTTACAGGCATCAATAATGTTTTTTGTGATAAGTGGGAATTGTTTTTCCCATAAATCAGAATTCATTGGGAGACCTAAAGTAAAATAGGCTATTTCACTGCCTTTTAAAGCTTCAATTGCATTCTCTGCAATAGATAGATCTGCAGAAAACACAGTATCTGTATCGTTTATTTTTTCTGCTTTTCTACTTACAATTCGAATATCTGAAGTGAAATTTCGCTTCAATTCTCTTGCTAATTCTTCTCCTATTTGTCCACTTGCACCTAATATTGTCTGCATAATTTTTAGTTTTAGATATTTCCTTATAAATGGCTTTCGGTTGGCGGATTATCCTTTAATGCATATTAATACCAGTTACAACAATTAATAACTTTAAAGTATTCATATATTATCGTTTTTAAAGGATACAAAGTTCCAACATAATTACGGTGTTACGGTATCTCAATCGACTAAATTTGTAACGCTATCTCTGTTTTATTGGTATGACGTACAAAAAAGCACACCAGGATCTTTAAGCCATTTCGAAGAAGGAGCGGTTGCCTTATCAACCTGAATACATTTTAGATCTTTGTTTTTGAGTGCGTCAACAGATGATATTTTACTATTATTTCCGTTTTTGAGATTGAGCGCAGTCAATTCATTCGAAGAGCAAGTTAAACTAAATAATTCTGTGTTTTTGGATAAATCGAGACTTTTTAACTTATTTTGTTTGCATGAAACGGTGGTTAATTGCAGATTATGAGACAGATCTAAACTTTCTAATTCATTTTGCTGGCAGCTAAACTCTTTCAAGGCTGTATTTTTACTTAAATCTAAATCTTTCAATTGATTAGAATTACATTCAAGATACATTAAAAGAGTATTTTTACTCGTATTTAGACTGGTCAATTTATTAGAACTACATTTAAAATACGACAAAACCTTATTTTTTGAGACATCAAAATCGGTTAGTTGATTTGACGCGCAGCTAAAATTACGCAATAGTGTATTTAAACTTACATCTAGTACTTTTAATTTATTCTCATTGCAGTACAACGTGAGCAGGTTTTTATTTTTAGATATATCTAAGCTTGTTAATTGATTAGTAGCACAAGAAAGTTTTTCTAATTTTGGGTTCAGAGTTACATCTAAAGCAGTTAATAGATTATTATTGCAAAACAACCCATTTAAAATTAGAGTTTTAGATAAATCCAAGGCCGTTAATTTATTATTTCCACAGTATAAAATTGTCAAAGCAATATTTTGGGATAGATCTAAATTTGCTATTTTATTATATTGACAATCGGCATAATCCAAACGTATGTTTTTGGATAAATCCAGATTTTTTAGTTGATTGCCATGGCAGTCCAATTCAATTAATGAAGTATTTTTAATAACGCTTAATTCAGTTAATAAGTTATTGTCACAATATAAAGTAGTCAGTGCTTTATTTTCGGAAACATTTAGAATGGTAAGGTTATTATTTTCACAATTTAATTCAGTTAGTGCTTTGTTTTTAGAAACGTCCAAAAGATTCAGGTTATTATAACCACATCTCAAAGTAAGCAACGCTTTGTTCTGACTAACATCTAAATCTATACTATTGGATTCACAATTTAACTCTTTTAAGGCCTTATTTGCAGAAATGTCTAAAGTATCAATCCAATTTTCCTGGCAGTAAAGCGCAGTCAGATTTTTATTGTTTTTGACAATTAAATAGCTCATTTGATTTTTGGCACAAATCAGTTTTGTCAAGGCTTTATATTCGCTGATATCCAGATTTTCAATAAGATTTCCAGAGCAATCCAACGTTTTTAAAGCAACAAAATCCTCCAAACCTTTTAGATCTTTAATTTGATAATTTGAAACATCCAAATCTGTTATAGAGGCAATATTAGCAGTAAAGACTTTTCCGTCCGGCTCACCAGAATCATATTTCAATGCAATTAAAGCTTTCTCAAAGTTAACATCTGGAATCACTGTATATCCGGGTTCCATTTCTACACATGATATTTTGCATTTTGAAAAGTCTGACATATTGCGCCCATCATAAGGTTTACCATCGAAATCTGCACTAATACATTTTAGATCGGGATTTTCCTCAGTAAATATGTAATGTATAGAACGGCAATTTTTAATATTCAAATCAGTTAATTGATTATTAGAACAATCGAAACCCTTTAAAGAAGGGTTATTTGAGAAATCCAACTTTTTTAACTGATTCCCACTACATGCCAATTCGGTCAAAGTTTTGTTTGCGCTAACATCCAACGTAGTCAATTGATTATTGCGACAGTCTATGTTGGTAAGGGCATTGTTTTGCGAAAAATTTACGGTTGTTAATTGATTATCTTGACATTGTATAGAAATCAGATTAATGTTCTGAGTTAAATTTAACAGAGTTAATTTATTATATTGACACTCTAAATTAGTTAATTTTTTATTTTGGCTTAAATCCAGAAAAGCCAATTCATTATTATAGCATTGTAAATTTTCTAAAGTACTGTTTTGACTTAAGTTCAAAGACTTTAGTTGATTTTGGATGCAAATTAAATTGTATAAACTAGTGTTTTTGCTTACGTCTAAAGTTACTAATTTGTTCGTGTAGCAACTTAAGTCAGTTAGCTTTGTATTTTGTGTGACATCTAAAGTTGCTAATTTGTTCCTGGAGCAATTTAGGTCAGTTAGCTTTACATTTTGTGTCACATCTAAAGTTTTCAACTCATTATTGTAACAGAATAAGACACTAAGAACTGTATTTTTGCTTACATTCAATGATCTCATTTTGTTTTCTGAACAAGATAGAAAAGTCAAAACGGTATTTTTGCTGAGACCCAGCTTCGTTAATTTATTTCCGGAACAGTCTAAATTATCTAATGCTTCAAAATCTTCTATCCCTGCTAAATTGGAAATGTTTTTTTCTGAAATATTTAGTGATTTTATATTGGTAATAGCAGCGGTTAATACTTTTCCGTCAGGCTTTCCAGAATCGTATTTCAGCTCAATTAAAGCTTTCTCAAAATTAACGTCAGGGATTAAGGTATATCCTGTTATGGCTTGTGAAAATAAATTATTTGATGCGAAATAAAGTAAAATAATGAATAGTGTTTTTGTCATAAATTCTCTTTTACAAAGATTGGAATTACAGGGTATGATTTTTCAAATATAAATAGGAATGGAACTTTTTTAATCCTATTTATAAATTGAATTTAATAATTCATTAGTTATTAATGGATAGTGAATACAGTAGCGTTAAAAGTCCGGACGGGTTTTCCCTTAAATTGTGCCGGAATCCATTTGGGCATTTTATTTAGGACTCTCAAAGCTTCTTTACCAGAACCATAACCGTAGTCTCTCATTACTTTTACATCAGTAAGTGTTCCGTCTTTTTCTATTACAAAGGACAAATAAACCTTTCCTTCAATCTTTTCTCCATTATCTTTTGGTGCGATAAAATTTTTATCTACAAAGTTTACTTGTGCAGCTATTCCTCCTTTATAATCTGCCATTACATCTACTTCTGTTCTATTATAAATCTTGTTTTCTTCTATACTTTCAGGCGTGACTATTGGCGGTGAAGTATATAGAGGATCAATATTTCCTATGCCTTCAATACGTTTATTTCCTAAAAATTTAATTATGGCTTTATTTGAAATAAGAGCCAGCCAATACCCTTCATCATTTTTAAGTATATAATAATTAGAAGGAGGTGTAGTGTCGAAACCACATCCGGACCTGTTTCCTGTTATAATTGCTAATATTTCAGGATTTTTATTTTTGATTACTTTATTGGTACCGTAGTAGATATAATCATTATCTGTCAGGAAATTAAAGAATGGCTTAACACTTTTTGCATCCAGACCCTTAACAGGAATAAGCTTTTGATCTCTATAGCTGTAAACATTATTTTTGTCCTTATAAAAATCCAGAATCCTTTCAAACGTTTCCGCATCTGCTGTTGTTTCCGTACCATTAATGTATATTTTATTGTTGGCTTTATACAGCTGGTTTTCGTAAATCTTTTTTTCCTCAATTTTGTCAGTAGTATTAAGTATTTTTAGTTTGTCGCTTTTTGCTACATTGATTTGCTCCTGAGAGAGATTTTCATACATTTTTTTTCTTGAGCGATCACAAGCTTGATTTTCATAGATTAGATATCTATAATCACGGCTAAGAAATGTGTTATTGTTCGTAATTTTTTTTGTATAACTAAAAGGAAATTTCGCAGCATAAGATTTTTTTTCTTTGTCATCCCATTCTCGTTCGTAAATACCGCTTTTGTCAAAATAATAATCCGAAGACGCAACCATTCCAAAAGATTTAGCATCAACTTCCAATTTAATAGGACTGGCGTCGCGATATACATTTTTGCCATCTGAAATGTAGGCACTGTTCACCTGATCCCAAACTTTAATATGTTTTGCATTTTTTCCTGTTACGGCAGTTTTTTGGTCTCTGATATACGCAAAGTTTTTATCTACACAGTAAAACCTTGACAAACGACTAAGAGTTTTTGCATCGATGTAAGGAATAACTTTGCGCTCATATAATGTTAGTACTTCTTTTGAAGTTTTCATCAAAAAATCATTTACAGAACGAAGTGTATCTCCATTATGCATTGCTATTTTTCCGTCAATGTAAACAAATTTTTTGTCATAAATTAAATCACCGGATGACTCCGAAAGGGAACTCAAATCAGCATTCTTTACTTTTTTGAAATCGCAATAGAGGTAATTTTTATCCTTAAAGTATCGAGTTACCCTATAACCAGTAGTTCTAAAACTTTCGATATCGATATCTTCTTTAATTTCTATATTATTTCTGAAGATTTTATGTTTTGTTCTCCATACAACATTGATACCGGCTTGACGATTTGCCCTCATAATTTCGGCAATGAATTTAAATCCGGTTGTATCAGTTGCTACAAAATCGCCATTATAATAAACACCGTTTTTGTCAAAAGCAAAAAGACCTTCATAATTATTTTTCGGTAATATAAAGGATGTAATATCTGCGTTTTTTAGAATTTTTCGTTCATAGGCATTTTTCTGAAAAACAATATAGTTTTTGTTTCTGATATAAAGAGGACCCTCATAACCGGCATTGGTATAAATTGTTAAAGTAGAATCTATAATAGGATCTTTTATAGAAATAGATTCGGTATTTTGTGCACAGCTTAAATTTGAAAACAGAATAATTGATAATAAGACGAAGTTATATCTATTCATATGTGGCATTTATTATAGTTTTTTTGTCCTCTTTATTATATAGATGCATCAAAATCTAAAAAGGTTGGGAGAGGAGTGAAATTTTTATGTTTTGTTTTCTTAATCAAATTTGTAAACTATACTTTATATTATTATAAAACAACCAAAAACAAATTGTTCTTATGAAAGTAAAAATTTAGCCCTGTCAGTTTTTATTTTTACAATGAAAATAAACAAGAAAAAAAAGATTGCTTCGTCTAATGAATTTACACTTACGGTGAAATAAAACAGAAACTGGAAGATTTGGATAATAGACAAATCACCAATTTCTTTTAATCTTAGAGGTTTACAATAAAATTCTTTAATTGAGATTTCTATATTCTATAGGTGTGTATCCTGTATTTTTTTTGAACATCCGATTAAAATGCTGCGGGTATTTAAAGCCCAGTTCAAAGGCTATTTGACTCATAGATTTATCAGTATCAAAAATTCTTTCTTTCGCCAGATTAATTAGTTTCAATTGAATATATTCCTGTGCCGTTTTACCGGTTTCTTTTTTAATTAAATCACCAAAATAATTTGGAGAAAGATGCAAATGATCTGCAAAATAACCCACAGACGGAAGACCAATCTCCTGTACTGTATCACTTAAGAAATAATCATTTAGTAAGTTCTCAAATTTTGAGAGTGTATCAGTATTGACATTTTCGCGAGTGATAAACTGCCTGTCATAAAAACGAATACAATAATTAAGCAGTAGTTCTATAGTATTGGCTATAATACTTTTACTGTGTTTGTCAATAAACTGATCCAATTCGTATTGTAATTTATCAAATAAATCTTTAATAATCTGCTGCTCTTTCAAAGACAAATGAAGCGCTTCGTGAGAATCATAAGAAAAAAAAGAATATTGGCTCATTTGCTTCGCCAAAGCAGTTCCTTTTATTAAGTCAGGATGAAATACCAGCGTCATTCCTGTTGGCAGATAATCATCTGGATTGTTAACTTCCAGAACCTGCCCCGGAGCAATAAAAACCATTGTTCCTTCGTCATAATCATAATTATTACGTCCGTATTTTAATTCACCGCATTTTCCACCTTTTAGAAAAATGGCATAAAGACCAAAATGCATACGGTTATTATTTGGCAATGCTTTTGTTGCTGAATTATCGAAAACACTTATTAAGGGATGTTGCGTTTCAACTCCTTTAAGATCATTGTATTGTGAAACTTTTTCAACTTTTATAATGCGTTCCATTTTTGGATTCTTTAAATTTATAGCACAAATATAATATTCAGATCCTTAGTAAGTTAAAGCGATTGCCCAGATCAGTAAAAATGGTAATAATTACCGTAATATGTATTATAAAAACCGCTTAGTATTGAAGGAAATTTGTACTGTTATAATGTTTATACCTATAAATATAAAAAAATACTAAGATGAAAACAAGAATATTAGGAACACAAGGATTAGAAGTTTCTGCATTAGGATTAGGATGCATGGGTTTAAGTTTTGCTTATGGCGCTGCGACGGACAAACAGCAAGCGATAAAAATAATTAGAGAAGCATACGAACAAGGAATTACCTTTTTTGATACTGCCGAAGCTTATGGAATTGCCAATGAAGAGTTGGTAGGAGAGGCTTTGAGTCCTTTTAGAAAAGAAGTCGTTATTGCTACAAAATTTGGTTTTAAAGATGGAAATGCTTTTAACGGACAAGATAGCAGACCGGAAAATATCAGAGCAGTTGCCGAGGAATCTCTGAGAAGATTAAAAACAGATGTTATTGATTTATTCTATCAACACAGAGTAGATCAAAATGTACCTATAGAAGATGTGGCGGGAACGGTTAAAGATCTTATACAGGAAGGAAAAGTAAAATACTTTGGGCTTTCAGAAGCTGGTGTTGAATCTATACGCAAAGCACATTTGGTTCAGCCCGTGACGGCTTTGCAAAGTGAATATTCGATTTGGTGGAGAGAACCTGAATTAGAAATTCTACCAACACTTGAAGAATTAGGAATTGGTTTTGTACCTTTTAGTCCATTAGGAAGAGGATTTTTAACGGGAGCAATTACTGAAAACACAAGTTTTGAAAGTACGGATTTCAGAAATAATTTACCTCGTTTCAGTGAAGAAAACAGAAAAGCAAATCAAAAATTAATTGATCTATTATCTGTAATTGCTTCTCAAAAAAATGCGACTCCTGCACAAATTGCATTAGGCTGGCTTTTAGCACAAAAGCCTTGGATAGCACCAATTCCGGGAACAACAAAATCGCACCGATTAACAGAGAATATTGGAGGAGCTTCAATTGATCTGACTGCAGATGATGTTAAAAAAATTGATGACGCTTTTTCTCAAACCATAATACAAGGAGATCGTTATCCTGCTCATTTTCAAAAAGCGGTAGGGAAATAAACAATTAAAAACAGAATTATGCTTGAAAGCCTCGGTATTAAACGACGACATTTTTCTATACAAATGTTGTAGTTACATTAATAATGATTCGTATATTTGGGATTATAAATTATAACAATGCTATCTATGAAGAAAATAGGATTTTTATCGTTTGGGCATTGGGCCAATCATCCTTCCTATAAGACTCGTACACCAGCCGATACATTGCTTCAGTCGATCGATTTGGCAGTTGCTGCGGAGGAAATTGGTTTGGACGGTGCTTATTTCCGGGTACATCATTTTGCAACGCAGTTGGCATCGCCTTTTCCCTTACTCTCGGCTATTGGTGCTAAAACGAGTAAAATTGAGATTGGAACAGGTGTTATCGATATGCGATATGAGAACCCATTGTATATGGTGGAAGATGCCGGTGCTGCTGATTTAATTTCAGGAGGACGTTTACAATTAGGAATCAGCAGAGGATCACCGGAACAAGTTATTGACGGCTGGCGCACTTTTGGTTATGAACCTAAGGAGGGTGAAACAGATGCTGATATGGGACGCCAAAAAGCGTTGGATTTTTTGGACAAGTTAAAAGGTGAGGGGTTTGCAGAGCCAAATCCGTTTCCGATGTTTCCAAATCCGCCGGGTTTATTGCGTCTTGAACCACATTCTGAAGGATTACGCGAACGAATCTGGTGGGGAGCTGCATCTAATGCTACTGCCGTTTGGGCAGCCGAAAACGGAATGCATCTGCAAAGTTCTACCTTGAAGTATGACGAAAACGGAAAACCTTTTCATATCCAACAGGCCGAACAGATCAGGATATATAAAGAAGCCTGGAAAAAAGCCGGACATCCTTATGAACCGAGAGTTTCAGTAAGCCGTTCTATTTTTGCATTGGTAAACGATCAGGACAAATATTATTTTGGTGATCAGGGCAGAGGTTCTGATAGTTTTGGTAATATTGAACGAGATAAAAGAGCAATTTTCGGGAAGAGTTATGCCGCAGAGCCTGAAAAACTCATCAAAGAGCTGGCAGAGGATGAAGCTATTCAGGAAGCCGATACTTTGTTGTTGACAATACCTAACACATTGGGCGTTGACTATAATGTACATATACTTTCAAGTATTCTAAAATATATAGCTCCAGAGCTTGGCTGGCGTTAGATTTTTTCAAAATAAATATAATGAAGCTCCCTTTTCTTAAAGATAAGGGAGCTTTTTTTTGATTTTCTAAATAATGCAATAAAAAGGCACAAATGTCTCCGGACTTTGTGCTTTTTTATGTTGTAGCCTATTTCATACAATGTATAACTTGTTTTGTGACTCAAAATCTCCGTTTTGTGCCATTTTTTTATAATTGATTTTGTATCTCGAGTAATTTAGATTCATGGCAATACTTAGTTATTGTTCTAAAAACATATCCAAAATCTACTATAAAACAAAACTATGAACACAGAAAATTATGATGTTATCGTTATTGGTGGCGGTCCAATAGGTCTTGCCACAGCATACCATCTTGGCAAACGAAAAGCAAAAACCTTAGTATTGGAGCAATTTACGTTTGTGAACCAGTTAGGGAGTTCTGCAGGAGTTTCGCGCCAGTTTAGAATTCCATATCCACAAGAATATATGGTACAAATGGCATTAGATGCGCAGCCTTATTGGGACGCGCTGGAAAAAGAAACTGACACTGCATTACTCGATAAAGTAGGCACGCTTTGGTTTGGAGATCCCGCAGTACATTCGACAGAAGGTAATATTGCTGAAGCCGAAGAAGCATTAAAGGCATTGGGAGTTCCTTATACAACGCTAACAGCGAAGGAAATCGAAGAAAAGTATCATTTTAAAAACTTACCGGAAAACTATACCGGATTGTTTCAGGCTGATGGAGCCAGCATTAATTTTAAAGCGACAAATGAGACGCTTTTAGAGTTGTGCAAAAAAGAAGAAACGGTTCAATTAGAAGAGAATTCTCCGGTACTGATAATTAAACAGTCGGGGGAACTTTTTGAACTTACCACTCCAAACGGGATTTATATCGCTAAAAAAATAGCCATTATTCCCGGTCCTTACATTAATAGTGTAATCAATCTTCTGGATTTTAAAATAGAAGCTACGTATTGGAATATGTCTTCGGCCTATTTCAAAAAAGCAGATCCTGGTATTCAATACCCAACATGGTTTGTCTTTCAAAATGCAATAGGCGAAAATGGCAATCAGTTTTATGGGTTTCCATCCGTCGATTGGGACCATCCGGAATACATTCGGGTTGCACCGGATTTTGTTATTGATCCTCTTCAAGAACCAAGTGACAGAACTTTAATTCCTAATCCGCAAGAATTAGGATATACGTCCGATTGGGTAAAACAACATATGACAGGATTAAGCACAGAACCAGAATATACTTCAACATGTCTTATTGCACTGAGTAAAATTGCAAATAAAGAATTGTTGATTGATTTTGCCCCAAGCTATGTACCAAACCATAAAAACATTGTGCTATATGCTACAGGATGGGCTGCGAAATTCACTCCGTTTTTAGGAAAAATCATGTCAGATCTTGCTTTAGACGGACATACAGATTTTGATATTACCCCATTTCAATTAGGATACAAATATTTTAGAGCAATTTAAAACGCACAATATTATGAACAAAAATACTCCGTTAAATTCAGGAATGAGTCCTGATTTAAAAATCGAAACTGCTATTATTGGCGCCGGAACTTCTGGACTGTATACTGCTTATCGTCTGGTAACTGATAAAAAACATACCGCTGATCAGGTGCAAATCTTTGACATGAACAGTAAACTAGGCGGAAGACTGGAATCTGTTGTTATGCCGGGAATGAATTTTTGGGGAGAGTTAGGAGGAATGCGCTACCTGACTTCCCAAAAAATTGTAACCACATTGATTGAAGGGTATGTACCTCCGGGGGAACCCGGCAAACATATTCCTATTCTAAAAGATATCATGACACCAGTGCCGTTTCCTATGGGCGATCCGTCAAAGTTGTTAATGTATCTTAGAAAAGAGCGTTTTAAACAAGACGACTGGAATGTTGCTCAGGCAGTAGATAAAAAATTGCCAACCCGATATTATCTAAATGAAAATGATTTTGGGTTTAGTTCAGATCAGCTTTTTAATAAAATTATCTACGATGTTTTAATGGCTGATCCGTGGGTTGCGGAAAATTTTGGAAAGAAAATCATAAAAGGAAGTACTATTTACGATTATAGTTTTGAATTGGATAGTAGGGATTGGGATGATATAAAACCCAAATTGGTTTATAATTTCCCTAATTCTCCTTACGACAAACGTAAAGTAAATGATCTTGGTTTTTGGAATTTAATCAAGGATCAGGTTTCGCAGGAAGGATATGAATTTTTGGCGAATGCCGGAGGTTATTATTCCAATACGATAAATTGGAACTCAGCCGAAGCTTTCCCTTATATGGTGGGCGATTTTTCGGCAGGAACAATTTATAAAACTATCGAAGAAGGATATGATAGTATCGCATATGCATTAGCCAATTCTTATATGGACAATGAAGGCGCCTGCATCTGGTCTGAAAATAAACTGGTGACTTTTACCAAAGAACATTCCGTGAAAACGCATAAATACCAATTGACGTTTCTAAATCTGAAAACAAACAGTATCTGGCATGTATACGCCAATAATATCGTTTTGGCTATGCCGAGAAGATCTTTGGAACTTTTAGATCAGAATAATTTCTTTTTTAATGTAAATGAAAACTCCGTTATCAATAAAAACATTCGTTCTGTAATTATGGAACCCGCTTTTAAAATATTAATGGGCTTTGAATATCCATGGTGGAAAGAATTAGGAATTGACTCTGGACATTCTATTACCGATTTACCTATGAGACAATGTTATTATTTTGGAACAGATCCTGAAAATCAGAATTCAATGTTGTTGGGAAGTTATGGAGATATGGAAACAGAAACCTTCTGGAAAGCACTTTCTGATGATAAAGTCCTTTTTGAGGTAAAACCTAATAAATCAGCTTCGTTAAAAGAGTTGCATCAACTAAATGATGTTCAGGCTACTAAATTAATGGTTGGCGAATTGATGAATCAGCTTCGCGAATTGCACGGTGCAGATGTAACGATACCGGAACCTTATGTAACTTATTTTAAAGATTGGACAGATGATCCTTTTGGCGCAGGTTATCATGCCTGGAAAGCCGGGTACTCTGTTAAAAATGTTATGCCGTACATGAGAAAACCAGATACAAATGAACAAATTCATATTTGCGGAGAAGCATATTCTGATCAGCAGGGTTGGGTAGAAGGTGCTTTTTGTGAAGCAGAGAAAATGCTTCAGGAATATTTTGGACTTGATCGTCCATTCTGGATACCTGAAACGTATTATTTGGGTTGGTAAATCGAATCAATTTCTTAAAAAAGGGTGATGTATTATCTGCCTTTGGGTGTAGGGATTATTAATTATAAAAAAGATATTATGCTAAAACGTAAAAATGCTGAAGATGAGATAAACTTAGCTCAGGCAAACTTAAATTCAGTTGAAAATAGAAAAGAAGTCTTTCCGGGAGCTTTACAGGAGGACAATAAAGTGACATTAGATAAATTGATGACGGGATATTCAAAAGTTCAAATTGAAGATCCAATTAGACCTTTTTATGAAGATAATTTACAGAAAATAGTAAACAATGTAGATTATGGTATTTTAAAAGTATTACAAGGAACTTGGGTGAGTTATAACAATAGCGCACAAAGCCAAAGAAAATTAAATGGAACTGGTATACATACTACCATTATGCCTTCGCCGGGTACAAATGCAGGAACAATTCCCGGAAAATATAGTTTTGAATGTCAGGAATATATAGAAAAACTAACATTTGATTTGGTTCCTGGCGGAGTTCGTAATCGCGGTGGGGCAAATGAACAATTTTGCGGAGCTGTAAAATACGACCAAAGCATTAAAAGCGTAACTACTGTTGAAGGTCAGGAAGCTTTGCAATACACTCCAATTCATGAGGAGAATGGGATGTATTTATGGCTTAGCGATGTGTTTAATTATGCTGCCACCGAAAAAACGATTAAGGATGATCGCGGTGTGCATGCTGTATCACCGACTAATCCCAACAAAGATTTATATAAAAGCGGATATCAGGACGAAACCCTTTTTCTAATTCTAAATGACCTTGGTCAAAAAGAATATGTAACGCAGGAAAATTTAAATGGACGAAAATATTACGAAATTATCGCAGCCAAAGAGCTTAAAGTTGGAGCGGGTCAAACTGGGCAATATTTCATACCGGATTATTCTATTTCCAGAAGTGGAGTAATTCCGCATGGAAGTACCATAACTTTGTTAGGAGATTTGGTTCGAAATAATGCGGGTAAAAAGGATAAAAAATTCTTATTCGAAGGTCCGCCACCATTTCCAGAGGGCGATGCTGCCTGGAAATATGATCATCTTTCGCTTTCGAAAACCATGGGAGGAGCCGGTGCGAGCGAAAAAGACCCTATTAACCTTGACAAACCCGCACCTGATTGGGTGTTCGAAAAACTTAATGATATTAATGATTTCGGAGAAAATAAAATCTATACACAGCGAATACTTGCAGATCCCTTATATCCTTATTCAGTAAGGCCTGATTTACGTCTTCGGGATACCAATAAAGGAGATAACATAATCAATTATGTCCTTATTGAAATGTCATCCAAAAATAAAACCGGAGCACAAGGAGGGATATTAAATGTTCCGTTTGTAAATCGTTTTGTTCCTACAGTCGAAATGAATACGCGCATGTGGATAGAAACTGTTTTAGAAGACGGTAAAGAAATTCTTCAGTTGCAGTATGAGCAAGTTATATTTTTTGAATTTGATTTTGGAGATGATGGAGGTACTACAAGCTGGCCACATATACAAGTTAATACGCTTCGTAAAATCGAAGATGTACCTCTTGATCAGAAACGTTTAATCGAAGAGCAATTTCCGGATTCTAAAAAATATGAATCTTCAGCATCAGCGTCAGGATGTCCTTATCATAAAGAGTAATTATAAAAAAGTCCACGGTATTTTGTATTAAAATGCCGTGGTTTTTAACGATCAATAGTATCGTCCTAAAATTTTTCTGTTAACACAAATAGATGTAAATTTATTTTGCCTGGAAAATTAATCTATTCCTAAAAATTCATTTAATCCAATAGCGTCTTTTCTAATCTCAGATTGCCAGCTTTTTTTATATTTCTTTTTTAAATGTTTAAAAGTCAGTTTATTGTACGCTTTTACATATTCAGGACTACGATCCTGAATTGGCGCATAACTTATTTTATATTTTAGTTGAAATTCATAATCTGGTTTTTTCAAACCATAGTCTAAAATAAAAATAAGAGGGCTGTAATAATCTCTCTTGAAATTGTATTTTGGATCATTGGAGTTTTTTAAATCTTCGGCGGAAATAGTTGTAATAGCATTACGAAATTTTTCTCTTTTTACAGGTATTGGCGGAACTATGCATTCGTTCTCATGTGAATGATCCATTTGCATTATCACTTCAATATCATTTTTAGCTGCACTAACTCTTTGGCGAAAAAATCCCATATAAGTAAAAATTAAGAATTGATCTGAATTCACTTTAATAGAAAAACGACCCTCAAAATCGCTTTGCACATCTGTTTTTGTTCCTTCAATTAAGATATTTGCTCCCGGAATTAGAAGTCCCAGACTATCCATAACGGTCCCGTATACTATTCTGTTTTGTGCAAAGGATAATTGTGAAAACAGAATTAGGATAAAAAATATCTTGAAGTTTTTCATAATTAGATTTTTATTCAATGTTAATTAAAATCTATTGTTTTTAATGGATTTCATCTACTGTCCAATGAAAAAGAGGTTGTAATAATGGGAGCTTTCTCCAAGGCAGTGATTTAGAATAAATAGTAATGCCCAATTCTGGGGAATAAATTTCTAATGTTTTTGAATTTTCCGAGTATTTGTATTGTAATTTTATTTTCTGACCATCGTAATTGGTTAATGTAAATTGATTTTCAGTTTCATTGATTTCTAAATGAAAATCTTCCATTGTGTCATCTGTATATTGAAAAATAAAATAATTATTCCGATGAATGAAGATGCGTTTTATTTTCAGATTTACAGAATTTTTCTCCACTTGCTTCTTTTCTGTTTTTACAACTTCGTAAGCACCATACAACGGATTTCGAGCAATTTTGTCGTCATTAAAATTTTCTTTTTGAACGTATGGAAAAACAGACTCCATGAAAAGGAAAAAAAATACTAATGTTTTTATAGTAATTCTTATGGGCTTAGAAGTAATTAAGGCTGAACCTTCAAGACGAGATAATACAACTGGTTTGTTCGATATAAAAAATTGAATGATCTTTTTCAAATTCGGCGAAAGCAATAAAAAACAAATTAGCAGTAAGAATAAGGAATATAATTTTACCGAAATATCAAATCCAAAATTGATAAAAACAACATTTATTAAAACTCCCAAAAGAATAAAAAGACCAAGAACCCTTGTTTTGTTAAAAAGCAACATCAAAGCAGGAATAACCTCTGTTAAACCCATGAAAATATTGTAACTATAGGAAGTTCCCATAGTGCTCCAAAACAAAATGTCTTTATCGAGCATTCCCAAAGGCGTGTATAAAGTGTTAGGTTCCGGAAGATAGAATTGCACTTTAAAGATTTTATCAAAACCGTATTTGAGCATAATGCAGGCAAGATAATACGTCAATATTATTTGAATTACTTTGAAAATAAAATTCTTGTGCGTTTTCCAAAAATCAAAAAAAGAAAGGATTGAAACTGCAATTACAGCAATCAGAAACAGTATAATAAACAGCAAATATAAGGTTGCAGAATCTGATGTGATTTCAGAATTTGCAATTGTAATTTCTTTGAAATTATAAGTAATAAGGTGAATTAAATCTTCAAAAAAAAGTTTTGTTATTTTAGATTGAAAATCAAGATATCGAAAAGAAAAAGGCACAAATAACACTCCTAGTAATGAAAATATTAGAAGTATTTGGTACGCGAAAAATCCTGATTTTCTCATTTAAGGTTTATTTATTTTTGAAGCCAATGAATACGACTTCATTAGTAGGAGTATTGTACAGTATTTTCTTTGAGGATTTGATAAATTTTACTGTATTTTTTTTATTTAATATAGGATCATTGATAAGTGTATCAGTTAGATGTGTAAAATCTATTTTTTTTAAATCTCTAAATTGTGCTCCAGGCTCGTACTTTTCTTTAGACTGTCTATATTTTACTATAGTTATAGAATTGTTTACGGCAATAATGGTATCTAATCTGCGAATGTATGTATTCGCTATTCCAAAATTGGAACGACTTATATCAAACAAATTATTCTTGTATGCCTTTGCAAAGGAGCTGTTAGATCCGCTGTGGCTCTTGTGTGCGATTATCTTGGTTTGTGCCTGAGATAATGATGTGAAGAGTAGTAAAGCAAATACGACTTTTAGTTTCATGATTATTAGTTTTTTTGATTGTTAAAAATTACGTAATTACTATATACAATTAAGAACTTTAAAGGATTTAGACAATTCTTTATAATCATCAATATCCTGTAATTTTAAATGATAAAAGAAGACAGATAAGTAAATGTTTTTCATATTTAGGTATAAAGTTCGATTCTGAAAAGTAATTAAAAATCAGAGACATTATAATTTCTCTTTTATATATAGAGTATAGTTTATTAAGAAAGGTTGGGAGTGAAGATAAAATTATTTTATAAAGGATGAAAATATTTTTAAATGATTTGAATACCACCACTTTTTGTAGAAGAGGACAGGAGCTTAATTGCAGGAAATTTTTAATTAATAAATCCTGAAAAGGAGTGTTTTTTTTAATAGAAAACGGTTTTGCCTTATTTTTAGATATTTCCACTATAATTTTCATCTTAGGAAACATTCCAAATTGATAATAATATTTTTTTTTTGATTATTAAATATACTTTTTAGTATATTTGCACTATAATTTATAAACTACAATGCTAACAAAGGCAGAAAGAACAAAACAATTTATACTTGAAACTGCAATACCTCTTTATAATGAGAAAGGTATTTCAGGAGTGAATATAGACGATATTCTCGAAGCTACAAAGTTAACAAAAGGTTGTCTTTATGGCCATTTTGAAAATAAAGAAGATTTGTCTGAGCAAGTAATTGATTTATCGCTTAAGATGGTTTCAGACAAAATCAGAGCTGCGGTTTATAGCGGGAAAACGATTAAAGGTAAAATATTTGCCTTTTTAGATTTTTATAAGAATCCTATTGAAACGTATATTTCCGGAGGATGTCCAATTTTTAATGCAGCAGTTGAGGCAGATGATAATTATCCTTTTATAAAAGAGAAAGTTGCCAAAGTATTTAGAAACGGTCAGATGGAATTAACTGCTTTGCTTCAGGAAGGAATCAATATTGGCGAATTTTCTAATAAACTTGATCCAGTAGTTTTTGCTTTCAAATTGGTAGCATCTGTAGAGGGAGGTATTGTAATGTGTAGAGTTATGAATACAGCAAAACCAATGCAGGGTCTTATTAAGAGTCTAAAGGCTGAATTAGAACTGTACATAATTTGATTTTTTTTGTTGTAAAATAGACTTTTTAGTATATTTTAAAATAAACTATAAAGTCTAAAACAAGCAGTAATTGATACCGTTTTTAGAATGAAAAAGTAAATAAGAATGTTTTTAATGTAATAAAAAGGGAATGAAAGCAACAGGAAACACAAAATTCATAAGTGGCAAAAGTGCTGGAATTGGATTAGCATTAGCAAAAAAACAGATTTTTAAATAAAAGAAACATGGATATAAAAGGCAAAACGATCCTAATTACCGGAGGAGGTTCCGGGATTGGTTTAGAATCTGCAAAACAATTTTTAGCCCAAGGTGCAAAAGTAATTATCACGGGCAGGAATCAGGATAAATTAGAGGCGGCAAAAAAGTTATTCCCGTCACTAATCATTATAAAAAGTGATGTTGAAAATCCGGAAGATGCCATTGCTCTTTTTGATAAAGTGGTTTCTTTAGGCGGAATCGATATTTTGTACAATAATGCAGGCGTTGGAAGTCCGGCACTTAATTTAGGGATTGCAAATGAGCAAATTTTGAAGAATGCGTTTTACGAAATGAACATTAATTATTTTGGTGTTATTAGATTGAATAATCTTTTTATAGAAATGCTGAAATCAAGAAAAGAAGCCGCCATAATCAATACAACTTCTATTTTGAGTATGGTACCCGCTCTTGAAGAACCAACTTATTCTGCAACCAAAGCGGCTTTGAGTTTTTATACCAGGATACTTAGAAAGAATTTAGAGATCCTAAAAAGTACTGTAAAAGTGTTTGAATTGCTTCCTCCGGTTGTAGCAACCGAAATGACGGCCCAAAGAAAGGATAAGAAAATAACCCCTGAACAGTTGGTTAAAGCACTGATTACGGGAATTAAAAAAGATCAATACACCATTCGCACAGGCGATACAAAACTGCTTTATATCGTAAGCAGGTTCTTTCCTGAACTGGCTTTTAACCTGGTGAATCCTAAAAAGATTTATGCAAGTCTGCAACAATAAATAAAACTCTAAAGTAGATAGAATGAAAGCATTTGTAATTAATAAATACAGTAAAAACGGAGGTTTACAGCTTGCAGAAATGCCTGTTCCGGAAGTAAAAGACAATGACGTTCTGGTTGATGTTTACGCAGCCGGAGTTAATCTGTTGGATTCTAAGATAAAAACGGGAGAGTTTAAACTCATACTGCCCTACAAAATGCCATTAATTTTAGGACATGACGTAGCAGGAGTCATTGTAAAAGTTGGTAAAAAGGTAAAAAAGTTCAAAATAAGTGACGAAGTTTATGCCAGACCAGCAGATTATCGCATAGGTACATTTGCTGAATTTATTGCTATTGATGAAAATGATGTCGCCCTTAAACCTAAGAATCTTTCTATGGAAGAAGCAGCGTCGATTCCGTTAGTGGCATTAACAGCGTGGCAGGTTTTGGTAGAAAAAGCACAAATTAAAGAAGGTCAAAAAGTATTTATTCAGGCCGGATCAGGAGGTGTAGGTACAATTGCAATTCAGCTTGCAAAACATTTTGGGGCTATTGTTGCTACAACAGCAAGCGCCAAAAGTTTTGATTTACTTAATGAGCTTGGTACCGATCTTATTATCGATTACAAGAATAGTGATTTTGAAAACAGGCTAAATAATTACGATGTTGTATTGAATAGCCAAGATCAGAAAACACTCGAAAAATCGTTAGAAATACTAAAATCAGGCGGAAAACTAATTTCTATTTCAGGACCGCCAACGCCAGATTTTGCTAAAGAAATTAATGCGCCGTGGTTTGTAAAAATGATTCTTTCTCTATTAAGTTTTGGCATTCGCAAAAAGGCTAAAAACAAAAATGTCGAATATTCTTTTTTATTTATGAAAGCAAATGGAGACCAGTTAGATAAACTTACCCAACTTATTGAGTCAGGGAAAATCAAACCAGTCTTAGATAAAGTTTTTCCTTTCGAAAAAACAAACGAGGCATTAGCTCATGTAGAAAGCGGACGTTCTAAGGGAAAAGTTGTCATTAGAATAAAATAAAACATTTTTCAGAATATTTATAATCATTTTCAATTTAAAATGAGCACCTAATTTACAGCGTAGTTACAGATGAAAATTTTTTGATTTTCTTTTGTTGTGGCCCTATAAAGTAAATTAAACGAAAATCAAAAATGATTTAAATTCGGGGACGGAGTTTAACTGATTTAGACCTGAACCGGATGCTTATTTTGAATTGGGAGTGATATTAAAGAGCAAATAAAATTTTAAAATCTTGTTTTTTATTTTATATTGTTTAATCGTTTAATTTTTTATTGAACAAAAAAAAATGTTTTTAAGCAGTCTGAACTCCAAATATATAACCTACAAGCGCAGAAGCTCCCATTGCAAAAGTTCCCCAAATACAGATTCGTAATACCGCTTTTATTGTATTTGAACCTCCGGCTTTAGCCGCTAATACTCCTGAAAAGGCCAAAAAGAGAATCGAAAAACCATACTGAAAAAACAACATTTCTTTTATGGGGGCGAAAATAGCTACCAAAAGTGGCAGTACGCCTCCAATAATAAATGATGCTGCCGATGCAAAAGCTGCCGTTAGAGGGTTGGCCTGTGTAATTTCGTTAATGCCTAATTCATCTCTTGCATGAGTTTCTAATGCATCATACGATGTTAATTGAATAGCTACTTCTCTGGCCAAATCTTTATGTAATCCCCTTTGGATATAAATATCAGTGAGTTCTTCCAGTTCCTCTTTGGGCATGGTGTCAAGGGCATACTTTTCTCTTTTTAAATCAGCCGACTCTACATCAAATTGAGAACTTACCGATACATATTCACCGGCAGCCATTGATAAGGCTCCAGCTACAAGACCAGCTACTGCAGCCAGTAAAACAGGCTCTCTGGAACTGCTTGCAGCCGCAACACCAATAACCAAACTTGTCGTAGACAAAATTCCATCGTTTGCCCCTAGTACAGCGGCTCTTAGCCATCCGCTTCTGTTTATATAATGTTTTTCCATTTCCATAAGAGCTATGTCTTTAAGAATCATTTCAAAAGTAGGACAGCTATTATCATGTTAATAGTGAGGACCTTAATTCCTAAATAAAATTACTTCAAAATATCATAAGTAATCAATATGATGGTATTAGAATGATTCTAAATTTTATGCGGTTTAAATTATGTTGAAATAGTAGTAAACCAAATGTTTATTTATACAATTTTATAACCTTAACGGAATAACTTACAAACCATTTTATGCAAGATTTAAAGAAATCGGTATATTTTTAAGTGAATTTACAGGATAGCTTTTTTAAGTTATTTCAAAATAGCAGATTGTATGTTATATTTGGTTTCTTGAAGTAAATAAAAAAACACTTGTTCCCAACCTTTTTACATTTTAATGCATCTATAATTAATAAGAGAGGTATAAGTTTGCCAAAATTCACTTTTAATGTTTCCATTTATTCTATAAAAATATATGATAAAAAGAGTACTGTTTATATTTATTTTACTTCCGTTTACTGTGCTTTCGCAGAACATGCAGACATTGCGTGAACAGGCCGAAACCTACTATGAAAAGGGAGATTTTTTAGAATCATATCAAACTTTAAATAAGATAAAAGATAAAGAAACTCTTGAAAATACAAATGTCAATTTGTACAAGACTCATTTAGAAAATATAATGCAGTATCGTTTTTTTAAGAAAACGAAGCTAAATGATTCTTTATACAAAGTATATATTAAATCGAGCGTATTAAAATCGCAAGGGATTTATAACGAGAAATCAAAAAAATATACGTTGCCGCCAGTTTATGATTCTATTCCTCTTAATGAACGATATTTCAAATATAAAAGCGTTTATAAAAACAAACAAGAGGCATTAGTAAATATTGAAACAGGAAAAGTTATTGTCCCGTTAGGAAATCATTCCAGTATATTTTACGGGGATTATATTTTAAGTACTGAAAACACTAAAAACTTGTTTTCATATGATGATATTATAACTGTTTTAGATTTAAATGGAAACGTGCTTTTTAAAGATATGGATACTTTTAACTTTGTGTATTATCCAAATTATATAAGGACTAAAAACAAGAATAATAAATACCAAATAATTAATATAAAAACCCAAAAGGTAATCGTAGATGATATTGACCAGTTTTTTGATCCGAGTGGGGGTATTGTACAAAACGAAAGCGTGCCTGATAATATATGGTTGCCATTTCGCAAAAACGGTCAATATTATCTCTATGAAATCACTCCAAATGGAATTATAGACCCTCATAAATTTGATACATTTATTCCGTTGTACGCTAATTATAATTACTTTGATAATGCGATTACAAAGCTTATAAATAGTAAGGATAATGCACCATTTGTTTTAGATCCTACAAAAGCTTCTTTTTTTAGCAATTATACCATAGTAAAAAGAGACAATAAATTCGGGATTTATAATATCTCAAAAGACAAATATTATAAAGAACCGGTTTATGACTCCATCAATAAATTTGGCAATACTTTTTATAATGGAAAATGGATCAATCTTATTTACGGTGAAGAAATCTGCCCGCCTGACTTTGATAAACCTGTGGCAATTGTTTTTAAGAAAAACAATCTGTTTGGACTTATGGATTTGAGCGGTAAAATTATTACCAAAGCTGATTATGATGAAATAAGATTTCTGTGGAATGATGTTTTTATTTTAAGAAAAGGACAAAAATGGGGTTTTACAGGCGTTCAAAAAGGGGATAAACTTATATCGCCACAATTCAACAATATTGAGTATTTAAGTGGCGATTTTGGGAATATTGGCTGCTATAAAAATAAAAAAGCAATCAAGTTTTTAAGAAACGGCGAAAAACCGGATCTTAAAGCTCAAAACAATCGAAAACTCAAAAATTATATAAGTTTTGAAAATTCTATTTCAATAACAAATATGAATGATTATGCAAGGGTAAATGATTTTGACAGAAATGTATTTGAAAAAAATGGGAAGTTTGGTTTGGATGATTTTGATTATAATGAAGTTTTGCCTCCCACATATAGTAAAATTCAATTCGCTAAACACAATACATTCATAGCTTTTCGCGGTTCAAAAGTAGGTTTGATCGATCATAATGGCAAAGAAATTATTCCCGTTAAATGCGCTAAAATTGAATATAGAGACCCTTTTTCTGATTTGTTTTATGTAACATTTGAGAATGGATTACAAAGTATTTTTAATTCTAAAGGAATAGAGATTTACCCGGCTAATATCAAAGAAATTACAAATAGTTATTTTGATATTAAAACAAAAACGGATTATGTTTTTGCTACAGAATTTTTACCTGTAGTCGAAAAAAACAATTCTGAAAAACAAGAGAAATCATATATAAATGTTATTTTAAAAACTAAAGATGACAAAGTCGAAAAACTAAAATTGGAGGGCTACTCTTTTGAATTTCTAAGTTCTAATTTCATAGCTAGTAAAGAGGGAAAACTAATTGTCTATAACTTAAAAAACGGAAAAATTATAGACAACTTACATGGCGAAATTATTAATGATTATGGGAATAATAGGCTTTTTGGCTCTAAAGCTCATGATTATGATACTGTAATTGATAGTTTAAGTAATGAAGTAACATTGGAGCATCCTTTTTATGAAATTAAAAACGACAATTATTTTTTTAAGGAAGAGAATAAAATAGGAGTAATGAACAAAAAAATGCAAGCTGCGAATTTTAGATATCCTGTTTTAAAAAACCTTATCGATGACTATAGCAAGATATATCCGCATCCTTCAAATGAATATTGTGAAAAAGCTTCTTCTTATTTTAGATTTAATTCCAATAGTACTTCAGTAAAAAACGGAATAATAAACTTTGAAGGAACGGTAATTATTGAACCGGAAATTTATGATGATATTAAATTGGCGTATTTTCCGGAAATGAATAAATTCCAATACAGTTTTTTTCCCGAGAATGAGTTTTTAAAACAATATAAAAGTGATTTGTTTGCCTGTACAAATAATGGGAAAGAAAATAAAACGGTACATATTATTAGCAGTCAAAAAGAAATTATTGCTGCATTTGAACTAAAAAATAAAGAGAATTGGAATTTTAGTGCTAATAATGGCGCAATCATTATAAGAAGCACTGATTCAATAAAACTCTATGATCTAAAAAGCAAAAAAATCTTATTGAATATAAAAGTAAATCAGTTTCAGGACGACAAAGATTCTGGCTACACAGCTTCTTATATTGATAACAAAACGACTCAGGATAAATATGTAAAATATGATTGCAAAGGTCAAATGATATTTGATACTATTGTAACAAAGAATCAGCCGTATTACGGAAGCTTTAATGAAAATTATATTCTAAAAAAAAATAACAAATATGGCACCGTCAACGCTAAAGGAAAACCGGGAATTCCATATGTATATGATTATTTAGAGTCTAAAAACGGAAAATTATTTATCAGTAAAAGCAATGATTTATTTGGAATAATAAATGAAGACAATCTAACGATTATAGATAAAAAATATCAAGACATTAAAGGGGGTGAAATCAAAGACAGAAATTCTGATTATACAATTGGATTTTCTGGTTATAAAGTGAAAGAAAAGAACAAGTTTGGACTTCTTGATGCTAATACAAGAACGCTTTTGCCAACTGAATTTGACGAACTTAAACTTTCGCGAACTATAATAACTGCTAAAAAAGATTCGGTTGTAAGTGTTTACGACTATACATTTAAAGAAAGTTTTTCGGCTGCCGTTGATAGTGTTGACATGGACAACAATAACATGTATCATTTGTACAAAAACGGCAAATTGTTTTATATAGATTTTGACGGAAATATTAAGGATAAAAACCCCTACATGAGCTGGGAAGATCGGCTTAAATTAACTTATTCAAAGGAAATAGACGGAAAATATTATCTCTCACAAAATGGCAATTTACTTCATAAAACGCCTGTTGTGAGTTTTAAAATAGTGGACCAAACTATTGATTTTATGGGTGAACGTTTGGAATACTTATTAATACAAGACCAAGATGGTTTTTACGGCTTGTATACAAAAGACTTAAAACAAATTCTGCCTTTTTTATATGAGGAAATTATTATAGTACCAAATGAAGATTTTTATATAATAAAAAAAGCTGGAAAATACGGTGTAATAAATTCACAAAAGCAAACAGTGATTCCGTATAAGTATGACAACATTAATTTTTACAAGGGAATATATTATTGTAAAAAAAACAAGAAAACGGATCATTTAACCCTGGCAATAGATAATTAACCGCATTAGAAAAAAATGAAAAACCCAATACTATTTTTCTTCCTGCTCCTAATACAGCTTTGTCCTGCACAAAATCAGGATTTTTCTTTAAACGGAATGCAGGGAATTATTGATTTGGAAGCTGCTGATACTAAAATTCTGCCATTAAAAATTCCAATTTCATATGGAGAAATAAAGCAAATTGTGAATAAAAAATATCTAATAGCTTCAGATTTTTCTAAAACGGGAGTAATTAACTTAAACAATAAAATTGTAATCCCAATGTTTTACGATTCCGTTTATTGTCAGGAAAATAAGAACTATTTTGTTTGCAGTACCAGTGAAAAGATTAATTACATAACGGCTGACAATGTTGTTATTAAAGACGAAGAATAATTAAATTAAGAGAAATGAAATTTATATGAAAAATCTATATAAAAAACTTTTAATACTTGCAGTTTGCATTTCTTTTATGAGCTGCAATAAAGAGAAAAAGGAAAGTGAAAATTTACCTGTAAGTAATATTGTTGTTGTTAAAAGAATAAAAAGCGAGTATTTAAACAGAATTAGATTAACTCATACTCTATACAAAAAAACGAAATTTTCAGAAGGGGACAGTATTGTTGTTTTAGTCGATTTTGGAGAATCATACGGCGAGACCAGGCGTCAAAAGAACGAATCTATCAATAATTTTTTTGTATACAATAAGAGAAATAATTTAATGATCGCGTCAGGAACAAAATTTTATGATACAGGAATTAATCTCTTTAGGAAATATAATAAAGAAGGAAGAGTGATAGAAGAACGAGATACAAATAAAGGTTTTACTTTTTCAGCTTACGATTTAATCGAAAAGATAAAGAAAACATATAAGATAAACCTTAATGACGGAAAAGAAGATAGAAGTGTGCATAGAGGACTAGATGAAAAAACAAATAAAATGATTTACCATATTAAATACGATATAAACAATGGTCTATTCAAATATATTACAGTCGACGGTTTAAACGGATATATTTTATCAAGTGGAAGCGGACAACTTAGAGACTAATTTTATTTTTATCTTAAAAAAACTGTTATAATTTATCCAAAAATCATTTCTATGAGAACTATTTTTTTATCGCTGCTAGTTGGCTTGACTTTTATTAGTTGTTCGAAAAACCAGAATAAGATTGAAAACTCAAATTACAAAGGCTTTAGTGAGGTTAAGCATAATTCGTCAATAACAAGTTTACAAGGCGACTGGAATATAGACCAATTAATAGAAAGCGACGAAACAAAAGAGTACGCTATATATCCTATAAATCCTGATGGGAATAATCATGGAAATCATATTGCGATAAATGCTGACCAAACTTTTGAATGTGGTTATAGTGCATTTTGTGGCAATGATTGTTTTACAAATACTAAAGGAAAATACAAGATTATAGACAAAAACTATATTTGTTTTTATTTGGAAAAAATTACCAAAAGCGGTGATTGTTCCGGAGATTCTGAGCCTAATAAAGACATGGGTTTGTACTATTATTACAAAAAAGATAAAGCTTTCTATTGGTTAAAAAGCAGCGGTAATCTTGAGCAAGACAAAAAGAATGTGCAGTATCGCGATTTGATCATTGCAAAACGTGCCGAAGTTGAAAAATTTTATAGAAATGACGGTTATAATTCTCAAATGTTTAATTGGAAACCTACAGATTATACTGATCAACAAGAGATTGTTGCATCTTGTATGGCCAAAAATAACATCAAAAACTATGAGATGTTATATTACGACAAAGGAGATATATACTGTACAATGGCAATGGCTTTAGTAAAAGTTAATGGTGAGTTTCGTTATGTGATATATGACACTTCAGGGGAGCCAATGATTTGTTTGTATAATGATTCTAAAATTTTGCCAATAGATAAATTGGTTAATCAAGTTGATAATGATAAGTCGCTGGAAATTAAAAGTTTCAAAGGAAAAAACAAACCAAATGAATCACCTTCTGACAAGAAGACCATAACGGTATTTAAAAAAGGAAGTGAAATTTATAAAGTTACTTATGAAGATTATCCAACTGATATTGAACATAGCTCTATTTTAACAATAATCGTTTATTTTCAAAACTCGGCACCTGAATATATAGATTACCAGTATGCCTTTGTTGGAATCGAAAATAATTACACTAAAAAAGCAGGACTTTATGTTTTGGATTGGCAAAACAATAGGGTATTAATAAAAAATAGGAGTATTGGGGGAATGGAGGTACAGACGGATAGGATTAAACTAGAAGTAAACCGTATCATCGATGAAATTAAAACTAAGAATCTATAAAAAACAAACTTCATTTATTGATTCTGAAACTTGCTTTAGTTTTTATAATGAAAATGAAGGAGAATATAGGTTGTTGTTGATTTGTTAAGGAAATTGTTGGGATAATAACAGTTGAGGAAAGCTTTTTTTAATTGTGTCAAAAAAAATTAATCTTCGCTTCTTCAAAAAATAAAATAATTCCCTAAATACATCTACTGGGAATTGTGTAATATCCTGCTGAAATTAAATACTTTAGAACATATTCTCATTTGTATCTTTAATTAGTATTTAAAAACTATTATTTAATCAAAAAAAATAAGTTATGGCAGAGATTAAAATTGAGAAAAAGAAACCAATGTGGCTATTGATTGTGCTATTGCTAATAATTGGAGGACTTATATACTACATCTATTGTACAGATCATGAAACTCACACCGAAAGCAGCACAGAAATTGAAAACACTACTGCACAATAAGAAACTATAACCGGATATGGCAAACTAATATCAGTTTAGTTTCCTGAAGTTATATCCGGCACAAAAAACAATATAATTTTTATATAAAAAATATGGAAAATAAAGACAAAAACTTATACAAACTGAACGAACTGTCTAATTATAAAATTGCTTCAGATTATTCTGATGTAAGAGGATGGAAGATCGTAGACGCTGAAAACCACACTATAGGCAAAATTGATAATCTCTGGGTTAATAAAGATATGAAACGCGTGGTTTATCTGGATGTTAAATTAGACAAAGGATTACTAGACGACAACCACAATGAGGTTCGTGATGTTATAGCAAACGACAACGGAAAGGAGTTTATCTATAAAGAAGGCGATAGCCATATTATCATACCAATTGGATCTGTAAACATAAATAAAGATACCAAAACTGTGATGGCAAACAGTATAGGATATGATACCTTTAGAAACACAAGCAGGTATAACACACAAAATAATTTTGACAGAGACTACGAAAAAAGAGTTATGAAGTCTTACTATCCGGAAAATGATCCTAACTATGATAGTAACGATGACGCTTTTTACAATCGCAGGGAATTTGACAACCATTAATGTTGCTAATTTTACTTTAGATGCAAATTGTATTTTGATATATAAAAACGGTAAAAAGGCATAAAAAAAATCCCAATTTATATTGGGATTTTTTTTATGCTCTTTACTGTAAAATTATGTTTGTTTTAAACTTGCTGCTAACGTTCTTTTATATCAGTGGTTTGGAACTAAATAAGCCTCTGCTCTCCGAAGTGTTCTCATGAAAAGCTACGCAAATGTCTCTGACTTTGCGTTTTTTTTCTTAGAAATTGTAAACCTGATAAAGTCTTCGAATTTTGACGTTTAGTTCTTATATTACCTTGATTATTTTATATTCAGTAAAACAGCATTTAAGAAAATTAGTTTGAAGTCGGAGACTTTATGAGGTTTCTGTTTTCAATTATATATATTTAAAATGGCGCAAAGTCAGAGACATTTGCGCAGCCTAAAAAAAAGAACACTTCGTTGAGCTGGGAGCTGTAAATTGGTTAAAAAACTGATTAAATAATAAACAACTACCACCAACACACATATTATTCGAGCGCTCAGATATTCGCAACGATAGTGTGGAAATTCTTTCCGTGCCCGTTCCTAATATTAATAAAAACTGGATTTTCTTTTTTAAATCTGTTAAGATATACTTTGCGGGCACGGATTGCAAATCCGCGCGATTGGGGTACCCTTAACCTTGAAAAAGATAGATTCGGATCAAAAATATCATGTTTTTGTAAGTGTAAATCAGAAAAAAATCCAGGTAGAAAAAATATTTGTACGTATTGAAGGAGGTTTTTTTTGGTTACCCAATGTAAAGTATGCTGAAGTTACCGGAATTGAGACTTCGTCAAATAAAATAATTACTGAGAGGATGTTGTTGAAATAGGATAAAAGCTAATACAACAGATTCTTTCATAGGTCTAAATGTAAAGTTGGTTTTCTATTTGTTATTATTTTGCAAATCCAATTAATTTAGTAACAAACTCGCTGATGTGCCAGAACGTTATATGCTATACTCAAAAAACTGAGTGAAAAGAAAAATAATTTAGCTTTTAGTTTTTTATCAAAAATTTATTTAAAAAATGCTAACTATAGTATGTTGTAGTAGATGCATACTATAGTTAGCTTTGTGCATACTATGATTAGCTATGATTGATAATAAAGACATATTAAAAAAATTTGGCGAACAAATAAGGCAATTAAGACTTGAAAAAGGAATTTCACAGGAAGAATTGGCTTCCAGAGCTAATTTGCATAGAACTTATATAGGAATGATTGAAAGAGCTGAAAAAAATATAACTCTTATCAATATTGCAAAAATATCACAAGCATTAGAAACAAGCATTAGTAAAATCTGTAATGGCATATAGAGTAGTTTTAGAAAAAGCAAGCAACCATTTATCTTCAATGAAAGGCACTATAATGCCAGTTTTAGAAGTAGCAAAACCGGAAAATTTAGATTACGCTAAACATCTTGGGAAGATAATTTCAAAACTTTCTCCATTAGTTGGGAATATGATTGAATACAATGTTTGCATTGAATTAAATAAATTAGAGTGGTCAAACACTGGAATATGGAAAAGACAAGACCCAGGATTTCCTGATACTATTTTTGTAAGCGAATTATTTCCCACTCCAGGTATTGAAATTAAAACTTGGTTCCCTCTTGCTACTGAAATAACCGCGCGCTTTAAAGACACTGTTAAGTTCTTTGAACATGACCAAACTAACGTTGCTCTTGTTGCTTGGCTTCCAGAATTTATTATTTACGGAAAACCAAAAATCATAGATGTTTATGTTTGGGTCGGTACTGCAAAAAGTTTAGCAATTTCTAGAGATAATCACTACCACAATCCACCAGATTATTTAGTTTTCGAGCCAGAAGATACAAGTGCTAGAACTTCCAATTTACAACAAACAAATACAAATGGCTATAAATTTCAAGGAAATAGCGCCGAATTTGAAGAGGTAAAAAAAATTGTAGATTCATGGAATGAACCGAAGGGAATCTATAATCATTCTGACGAGTACCAACAAAAAATAAAACAACTTTTAGGTCGTTTTAATTATCGCTTAGACACAAATTTTGCTAAAATAGATCGAATTCAGCATGAAGATTTAGAAAAATTTAAAAAACAGGTTTTAGAAACTAAAATCCACAATCATACTATAAAAGAATGGTCTAAATTAATTAATGATGAAAATACGAATATTACAGATCTACTAAATGATATTCTTTGATAGAAATTTCATCTTCTAATCTTTTTTTTCCAAACTCATATGTACTATAAGTAATTTCGGCTCCATACCCTTTTCTATTTAATTGATTTACAGCTATTAAACATGAAAACAAACCTCCAAACGGTTCCCAAACTACATCATTTTCATCAGAAGAAGATTGGATAATATTTTTCATGAATTTGAGGGGCTTTTGATTTAAATGTAAAGATTTTGAACCGTTTTTTAATCTTTCTTTACCATTCAATGGAGGTTCTCTCCAAACATTATAAATACCAAATTCACATTTGAACTTAGCTCTCATATTACCCCATTCGATTCTAGTTAGTGAATTTATTCCATTTACTGAAAAATATGGATAACCCTCTTTTTTACCATGAAGATTTGCATAGTTAACAATTTTCTCAAAAGCTTCACTAGGGGGATAGTACCATAAGTGGCAATTTGTAAAATATTTTCTAGAAGCAGCGTTTGCAACACCACAAGCTTCATTAGTTTTTGAGAATGGCAGTCCTGTTCTTTTCCATTCATATCGCAACCAGTCTTGCATTGATAAGTTTTTATCCTCAACTTTAAATAATGCTTTTTTCACATATTGAACACAAACTTCCGTAACAACAGGGAATTTCCTCATTGTTTTAGTATTCACATTACCTGCAATATGTTCCTTTCCTTTATCCCAAATATGGCAATTCACAAACTCCCAACCTTGTTCTAAAAATTCATTGTGGACATTCGCCCATCCAAGTTCTGTATTCCAAAACCACAATGTAGTTAAAGGTGTCGACAACTCTGTCCATTTTTTAATATGTGGCTTGTACCATTCTCTAAGTTCATTTGGACTTAATGGGTCTCCTGGATAACCTCCAATTCCATATGGACCATCTGACATTATAACTACTGGCTTTTCCCACTCATCATAAAGATTAATTACATCTTCATTATAAATTTTAATATTTTTAGATTCAAACATATTTGGACTCTGTCTTGCTAATTATAGTATGCAAATATAAAGGAATAATTTTAATTTAAAACTAACTAACGGATAAAACGTAAAAAAAAAAGTAAAGCATAGAACAGCTACTACAAATTATTTTGGAAACTAGTTTAATCTAAAGTTCGTTTTATATTAGAAATGATTAGCAAATTCAAATATGGGCTTAATTTTCTAAACCCGCTGTAGTCCAAACAAAAAAAGAGACTTCAAAAGTCTCTTTTTGCAATTAATATATCTTCTATAAATAATTATTTCCCAACTAATTTTTCAAGCCTAACCATCATTTCATCTTTCTCTTTCAACATACGCTCGTACAAAGCAATTTTTTCATCATATAATTGAACAATTTTGTCAATTGGATTAAATGTACAATGTGGGTTAACTGCATTTAATGTTGATGTATCATTACTTGTAAAAGTGTTAGCAATAATATTTACCGCTTGTTCTTCATCAAAATTCTGAAAAGCTTCAACAGGAATTCTCAATGCATCTGAGATTTGTTTCAGCAAATTATCTTCAATAATGTCTTTTTGTTCGAGCACAGAAATTTTCTTTTGATTCCAGTCATTTCCCAGATCAAAAGCCAATGCTTCTTGTTTGATTCCAAGCATTTCTCTGAAGCGTTTTACGTTTCTTCCCTGATGTATTTTCTGTTCCATAATGAATATCAATTTTTCTAGAGGCTCAAAGATAACCCCATTTGGATTAAAAACCTTGCATTTCAAAGATAAAAAAATATATCGTAAAATATTTATTTTGTAAGAATATCATACAGTATTTCCGAATAGATTATCCTTTGAAAAGAATGGAATTTCGCTTGATAATTTTAAATCTCTGTATTTTGAAAAAGAATAAAATATTCTTCGAAACTAGCTTTTGGGCTGGGCTTTCGGCAGGAAATCCATTTAAGGCAATCGACGCCTTTTTTGCCTTTGCAGATCTTAATTATTATAAACAGAATTTAACCGAAATGGTAAGTTACAGCTATAAAACAAAAGTCTACAAAGAGGAGAACCCTTCTGATGTTTTTGTCTTTTATACGGTTATCTTTTCTTTTGTCAAAGTTTGTTACTGCCTGCAACAGAAAAGCAAAAAATGGAAAGTAAAAAAGTCTTTGTGTTCTGAAACTGTATTTCATTTTACTTCTCTAACAAAGGAAGAATATGATAATCCTTTTATTGTATTTCAAAAAGCATTTGATGAAAAAACTCCCAAAGAATTTGAATTCTTTTTATATTTAATAATAGAGCTTGCATTGTCTGCCTATGCCGCAGATCGGGACTCTGACCTGACGACGCCTTATATTCATTTAATAAAAATGCTCGATGCAGTAGAACTAATGAGAGAAAGGGGCGTTGAGAAAATCAAGAAAACGAATCAGATTGATCTTGTAACTGCATAAAATTTTCCTTTAGCATAACGCATGCTTTGTACGATTCCTTTTTTAACTTATCTTCGCCGTTTATACATTTGTGAGTACATTTTACTCATTTAAAAATCTAATTTGTGAAAAAAACACACGAAGTCTCGCAAGAGAATCAGCTTAAACGTGGGCTGACCAACCGCCACATTCAGTTAATTGCCTTAGGTGGATCAATAGGAACAGGTCTTTTCCTTGGTATTGGTCCAGCGGCTGTATTAGCAGGGCCATCTGTTATTTTAGGATATGCTGTTGCCGGAATTATCGCTTTTTTTATTATGAGACAACTTGGCGAAATGGTTGTCGAAGAACCTGTATCAGGAAGCTTTAGTCATTTTGCCTATAAGTATTGCGGTTCTTTTGCAGGTTTTGCATCAGGTTGGAATTATTGGATTTTATATATTTTAGTCAGTATGGCTGAACTTACGGCCATTGGGGTTTATGTGCAGTTTTGGTGGCCTGGAATTCCGCTGTGGGCATCCAGTTTATTTTTCTTTCTGGTTATTAATGCTTTGAATTTTGCTTCTGTAAAAGTTTACGGAGAAACTGAATTTTGGTTTTCAATCATAAAAGTTGTCGCAATTATTGCAATGATCCTCTTTGGTACTTACTTGCTTATAAGTGGTACAGGAGGAGAACATGCTACAATTCATAATTTATACAACGATGGAGGTTTCTTTCCAAAAGGTATCTTCGAAAAAACTACTGATGGTAGTTTTCAAGGTTTATTAGCAGCAATGGCGCTAATTATGTTCTCTTTTGGCGGTTTAGAACTCATTGGAATTACCGCTGCTGAGGCAGAAAATCCGGAAAAAAACATTCCAAAAGCAACAAATCAGGTTATCTATAGAATCCTTATATTTTATGTTGGTGCGCTGGTAATTTTATTTGCTTTGTCACCATGGCGACAAATTACGACAGATAGTAGTCCGTTTGTAATGGTTTTTCAAAATTTAAACGGAATGGAATTTGAGTTGTTTGGCAATAAAATATTTTTTACACGCCTTATAGCTAACGCGCTTAATTTGATTGTATTAACTGCAGCTTTATCTGTATATAATAGCAGTGTATATAGCAACTCACGTATGTTGTATGGTTTAGCAGATCAAGGCAATGCTCCTAAATTTTTAATGAAGCTAAACAAACAATCGGTACCAATTAATGCCATTTTAATTTCTTCATGCTTTGCAGCTATTTGTATTATAATAAATAAAGTAATTCCAAAAGAGGCTTTTAGTATTTTAATGTCTTTAGTGGTGTCTTGTTTAGTTATTAACTGGGTTATGATTTCGTATACGCATCTAAGATTTAGACGTTCCAAAGACAAGGAAAACATAAAAACGAAGTTTGCTTCCTTATTTTATCCGGTAAGTAATTATATCTGCTTGGTGTTTTTATTGGGTATTTTATCCATCATGTGGATCACTAATATGAAGTTATCCGTAGAATTAATTCCTATTTGGCTGGGGATTCTTTTTGTATGTTACAAAGTTCTTAAAACAAAAAATAAGTAGTTTTTACTACATCATTCATTACCAGGCATTGATTGTCAACATATAGTTGATTTTCAATGCCTTTTTTCAATACTATATTTTCGGTTTTAGTGCCAACAGTAGCCCTCGCAATCAATAACCACTTCTTGTTAAAATTAATCAAGATTTTGTTTTTGCCTTTTTATTTATTTCTTTATATTTCGTCTACCTATAAAATGCACATCAATGAGTAATTTTTCAAACGAACTTAATCACATCATAGAACTATACGACACCCTTGATTTTTCAAATGAAGACGATTTGTTGATAGGTCTTGAAAACAAGAACATCTGCGAAAATATCCTGACAATAGTTGAAACTATACTAAACAAAGAGCCAAATCATCTTGAAGCATTATTATGGCGTATAAGAATAAATAGCAACCCTGTTTTTAACAATGTATCTGCCATACAAGATGATTGTAGCCTTATACTCAATACAAGTAATGATATAACGGGCAGACTTCAGGCTTATGATTGGTTGATTTATATATATCTGGAAAAACTATCGTTAAATGATCTTGCTATTGAAACCTTACAAGATAAACTAGCAGATGTTGCCGGCATAAAAGATAATTACGCTTTACAAGATCAGGCTTTGGGCGATGTTTATTACAGACTGGCTTATCTCTATCAAGAGAAAGGAGAGGAAACCAAAGCGATCGATTATTACCTTAAATCGTTTAAACATGCACCAAAAATAATGACCAGAAATTATGAAGGTGGTTTGCTTTTGCTGGAACTAGAAAGATTTGATGAGGCTGAACTATTATTATCTGAACATTTTGAACTGGCAGATCCCGTTGAGTGTAAAGACTATGCAGAAAAGATAGAGGAGCTATTTAATAAAGGGAAATTAAATAAGCATTGGAATTTGTTTAATTTATTTTATCCTACAGCGTTTGATATACCAACAGAATTTGGATACAAAAACCGAGATGAATTTGTGGCAAAATATCTGCCCATTATTATAAGTGAAACTGAAAGGAATCCCACAAATGCCATTGCTTGGAGGATGTTGAGTAACAACTATTATTTTAATGATAAGAATGCAAAAAAAGGCTTCGATAATTTGACCAAATATTATGAAATAGTTGAGCAGGTAAAAGATTTAGCTATTGAAAGATATTATGATACTGCCGAAGACTTAGATATCGATCTACGAAGTATCGATTTTCCAATTTATCCCAATGGTGAAATGTGTTATCATATACTAACTACCTATCTGGAAAAAGGCAATGAAGCACAGGATAAAAACGATCACTTTTCGGCACAAATGTATTATGAAACGGCAAAAAAATATGGTTTAGCCGGCTATCACGCATTTGATGATTACTTTAATAGTAATAAGGGGTTACCAATTAACAATGAATCACACACTTTTGCAATGCTTTGCAATAATCTGGGTATCGTAATTAAACAAGTGTCTTGGTATCAGCACAAAAGCTATCTTAATGATGATTGTAAATTCGCTTCAGACATACATTGGCAGGGTTACCAAATATCTCCTTTTTGGGAAAATTTAGATAATGGAATGGAAATTTCATGGAGAAATGAAAGTGCGCTGAATCTGGAGAAATTCTGCCTTGAAGTACTTTCTAATTTTGATTATTACAAAAATATACTGGAAGCAGAAAAATGGTATAAGGTTATGTTTTATCTTATAAGTGCTTACCGACAATTAGAAAAATATGAAGAGGCAAAACAGATTTATGAACAAACTATCCGGAAATTTGAAGAAAACGGAGATGAACATAAAACAATTGTAAGCATAGTTCTGGATACGGCTATTGTATATTTCAATTATTTAATGGCTAAGGGTTTGCATAATCAAAGTATAAGCCACCTAAGTAATTTATTTAGCAATCCGGTTTATCAAAAAATGCAAAGTGAAAAAGCAGAGAGTTTTAATTATTATTTTATGGCTCATGCCTATTTGGGTTTAAACGATAAAAATGAAGCCCAGAAGTATTTTAAACTAATTACCGATAAATTTGCAAACACTGAGTTAGACTATATACGTGATGTAGTTAACGATGCTAAAAGTAATTTGAATATTATAAATGCGGGACAGAACTTTGATGAAGTAATTATTTCGCTTTATAAAACTCAACCTACACGACTTTTTGATTATCCTTTAAAATCAAAAGAAGAAAATACTAAATATTTAAAGCAGATTTTAAATTTAGTAACCAACAATGAGATGCCTTCGTCGTCTGCATGGGTAGAGAAAGACATGTACATTGGTTTTGAGTTTAGAACAAAAAGAACCGAAACGGAGGAGATATACGATTCCTTTTTTTACATCCATTTAAAATCTGAAGACTTGGGTATTAGGTACGAACTTGTAGAATGGAAAGATGTAGAAAGTGGATTTTTTGGTTTATCAAAAAAAATAGTGGACCGCAGTACTTTTTATGTCTGTTTCTATACAGCATATAGTTCGAATGCATCTGATACACGAACAGAATTTGAAATGGCATCAGAACACCTGCAGCAAAAGGCTCAATATTTATGGAAAGAATGGATAAATAAATTGCATTATTATCGACCTTGATAGTAAAGCTGTTTTTATATTAAATTAAGTTTTAATCTCGTATAAGATCGTTCATAAACAGGTTTGCAAGGATCACAAAAAAACTCCTTAAGAAATTAAGGAGTTTTTTATGCATTTTTTTTAGAATCATTACTGACTTAAGATTTAGCTATTTTGCTTTTTGCTTCATCAAGCGTTACCGGTTTCCCCAAATTACCAAATTCATGTAAATCACCAAAAACTTCTATTCGTATAGATTGGTCAACACCTCCTATATGAAAAGGTTCAAAACCACTGCTTGCAATAAGTTCTTCGATTATATTATTGCTGTTTGTACTGTCAGATGCATAAAATAATACCTTTCTGTTTGGTTCGCTAAATGCTTCGCTCAATAATGAACCAGCTCCTAATGTTCCAAAAGCTTTTACAATTCTAGAATTAGAGGGAATTAATTCAGAGAGAATTTTTCCGGCAGAATCATTTTCATTTATAATTTTTTTGAAGCCACCATTACCATCAGGTGCAATAGGATTTGATACATCGACAATAACTTTGCCTTGAAGTTCATTTGAATATAGCTGTAGAAACTCCTTTATTTTATCAAAATAAATGGCAGGAATCACAACATCTGCTTCTTTGATCGCATCTGTTATTTCTTTGGCATCTGCAAGATTACCTAATTTGTCTGAAAGGCTTTTTGCTTTTTCAAAATCTCTTGCGGCGACAATCACGGGGTGATTTCCTTTTGTAAGATTTACGGCGATTGCTTCACCAATATTACCTAAACCAATAATGGCTACTTTTGTGTTTTTAGATATTGTATTCATCTTCTTTGTATTTAGTTTGTTAGTAATTAATTTTAACAATACAAAGATGCGATCAGGGAACTGCCTGTGTCTATAATGTAGCTTAAGAAATACTCTTAATATAGATTAAGGGTTTGGCTTAGTTATTCCTTTTTTCGTTTCTAATTTTACTAAGAAATTCTGGTGTAATCCCCAGATAAGAAGCAATTTGAGTATTAGGAAGTCTGTTAGAGAGATTTGGATACTGTTCTAAAAAAAAGTCATATCGCTCTTGCGCTGTTACACTAAATGTTTCCAGCAGCCTGTTTTGAAGTTCAATATATTTATCTTCAATAATTACACGAAAATTTCTGTCAAATTTTGGATAATTGGTATACAAATACCATAAATCCCCTTTTGAAAGCTGTAATATTACCGAAGGTTCAATCGCTTCAATATATAGTTTAGTTGGTTTTTCTTTATGAAGACTGCCAATGTCGGCTATCCAGTCATTTTCGGCAGCAAAATGCAAATTATGTTCATTGCCTTTTTTATCTACACCATACATTTTAAAACAGCCGGAAACAACAAAAGTAAAGTGTCTGCAGATATCGTTTTCTTGTAAAATAAATTGTCTTCTCTTAATTTTTCGCTCAATTAACCTACTAGACAATTCTTCTTTTTCTATATCATTAAGAGGAAGATATTGATCAAAATGTGATATAAGTTGCTGTATGCTCATTATGTGGGATTTTCTTTTTTTTATACAGTAATATAAAAACATCAATGAAGTAAAATTTGATGGATTTGTAATATAATTTAAGCTAATATAAGAAATATTCTCACCATAGATATTTAACTTTTTAAAGTTTGTTAAAGATAAAGTTTTTCAAAGGCCCTAAGTTTTTTTAGGGAATAAAAGCAATACAATTACTAGTAGCTTACAAACCTTCAAAACTTTTTTTGATGCGTTTTAAAAGGTTACCTATAGCTGCGTGTTGCGTGTTATAAGTAGTAAACGGGATATTTAGAGTATTAAAAGGGATTGGATCTTTTTTTTAGCTTTTTTTTATAATGGTGACCACCTTTTCAAACCTGCCATGATGACTAATAGAGACATCCTGAAATGTATTAGATAAGAAATTACATAAGTACGGAATACCATTATTGTCTTTAATTATGTCCTTGTTTTCGATCTCAATTACATTTTCTAAATCGTCTAAAGAATTAACTGCTATAGTATGGATACTTTCTTTTAAGAAGATTGTTTTTGTATAATAGACATTTTGGGCGCAATTCACTTTTCCAATCATACAATTGTTGTCTTGTGATAGTACAGAACAAATTAACTTTTTAGGAATATATTCTCTTCGTCTCGTTTGCCGATTGTAAATTTTATAAGCCGCTTCTTTCATGCTCCAAAACAACCAGACCGAGATTTCAGGATCTAGTGCATTTGAGATCATTAATTGCTCGTTAGCAGTAAAGAGTTTTTGTATGAAACCTTTGCGCTGCCAATTACTTTCGTGACGTGATTGTATGATATCTACGATATCATTACCAATCATTTTGCGGCTAGTTTAGTTGCTATAATTTCTACAGCGGTTTTAACATCAAGCATACGTTCCATATCAGTATTTTCAATTACGATATTAAAAGTTTCTTCGATATCAAGCACAATATCTACCAGATTAGCCGAATTGATATTAAGGTCGTTAATGAAATCTGTACTTTCTGTAAGATTGTCATAAGCTTCTGTATTTGTTGTGTATGGCTTTATAATTATTTTTAATTGAGCAATAAGTTCTTCTTTGTTCATGGGATTATTTTTGAAATTTTTTAAATATGATACAGGCGTTAACATCGCCAAAACCAAAACTTGCTTTGGCAATTATAGAAGGGCTAATGTTTAGTGTTTTTAAAGGAACTTTTAATGGATCAATAAGTGCATTAATTTCCGGATGAAGATCTTCGCAATTGGTGTTGCCAAATACAAAACCTTCATGAAGCTGTAAAACCGCAGCAATGCTTTCTATACTTCCGGCAGCACTAAGGCAATGTCCCGTCATACTTTTTAAGGAGTTGATATACGGAAAATCAGTACCACTTCTTCCTAGTGCTTTAGTCCAATTTTCAATTTCAAGACTATCTTTTGTAGTGGCCGTAAGATGACCGTTTATAGCATCAATATCATTTGCTGAAATACCGGAATTATAAATGGCACTAGTAATACATCGTTGGACAGCAATACTATTTGGCGCCGTCATACTTCCGTTTCCGCGCTGTCCGCCGGAGTTTACATTTCCGCCTAATATTTCGGCATAAATGGTGGCACCTCTTTCCAGAGCAGTTTCTAAATCTTCTATAACCAATGCTCCGGCACCACTACCGGGTACGAATCCTGATGCAGAGGCACTCATTGGGCGAGATCCCTGCTCTGTATTATCATTATAGTTAGAACTGCAAACACGTAAAGCATCAAACCCGCCCCAGATATAAGGTCCGCTATCGCCAGTGCTTCCGCTTAATATACGTTTCGCTTGTCCGGATTGTATGCGGTCGTAAGCCATTAAAATAGCTTCTGTACCCGTTGCGCAGGCTGATGAATTTGTGGTTACCTGATTTCCGAGCCCTAATTTACCGCCAAGATAAGCACTTACGCCACTGTTCATCGTTTGTGCTACTACAGTACTACCAAGTCTTCGGACCTGTAATTCATCTATTTTATAAATGCTTTCGCGAAATTTATCTATCCCGGATGTACCAGATCCAAAAATAGTTCCGCTGTCCCAATCGGGATTGTCATTGTTTTCTATTGGCAATCCGGCATTTTTCCAAGCTTCTATACCTGCAATAACACCATATAAAATACCGGTGCTGTTAAAACCTCTTAGCTCAAGTTCTGTAAAGTATTCCAATTTTAGTTCGTCTGATATTTGTGGCTGACCGGCGATCTGACAAGAAAATTGTAATTCCTGCAACTGCGCATCATGCCGAATTCCAGAGACTCCGTTTTTTATAGCATGAGTAAATTCGGGAAGTCCAACTCCATTGGGAGCCACCACACCTAAACCTGTTATTACAACTCTTTTGTTCATAATTTTGTACTAATCATACCGGCCAAAATACCTTTACAAACTTCCTGTCCGGCTTCGTTTTTCATAATTACCTCACACTTCAGTTTACCAAATCTAAAAAATATTTTTTGAGAAGTTATCGTTACTTTTTCATTAGGATATACGGGTTTTAAAAATTGCATATCTGCCGATGTAAAAGCGATTACGGTATCTTTATTATAATTGTTTCCAAGTAAATAAATACCAAGGCAAACCAGACCAATCTGCGCCATGGTTTCGGTTAGGATTACACCCGGAGTTATTGGATTATCTTTAAAATGACCTTTATAAAAATCAAGATCTTCATTAAAAGTATAGGTTCCGGTAACACTATTTTCATCTGCATGCAATAATTCGTCTACAAATAAAAACGGTTTAGTGTAAGGAAGCTTCGTTATGATATCGGTAAATTTCATCTTTTGTTTATTTAGAAATTACCACTGTAACAAAACCCGTTGCGCCGAAAATCCCGGACCAAAACTAAGCATCAATCCTTTTTCTCCCGATTTTGGATTTCCGTCCATAATTCTTTCTAAAACATACAAAACGGTAGCGCTCGACATATTGCCATATTGTTTGAGAACTTCTTTAGTATCGTCAATGTTTTTTCCTAATCCGGAGAAAAGTGATTCTACTGTTGTAACTATTTTTTTTCCACCGGGATGAAAAATCATATGATCAATATCGTTAATCTCTAGATTGTTTTTTTGTAAAAAAGGATGAATAATATCTCCAAAATGTGAGGAAATAGTATCGGGAACTTCAATATCCAAAACCATTTGTAAACCTGTATTGGTGAGTTTAAACCCCATCATATGTTCAGCATCATAAAAATGATACATTTGTTCGTCCAGTATTTCGGGGCCATTATCTTCTTCATACGATGATAAAAGACAACAGGCAGCACCATCGCCAAAAATAGCAGCGCTTACAATGTTTGGCATCGAAAAATCATTCAGCTGAAATGTTGCTGTAGGCGATTCAATTGCTATTACTGCAGCACGTTTTTTGGGATTAGCCTTAAGAAAGTTTTTAGCGTATATAATACCCGATATTCCTGCGGCACAGCCCATTTCGGTTACAGGAAGACGTACGATGTCTTGTCTTAATTTCATTTTATTGATAAGATAAGCGTCTAATGACGGTATCATAATTCCTGTACAACTTACCGTAATAATGTAGTCCAGCGTTTGCGGGTCCCAGTTTGCTTTTGTTAATGCTTTTTCTAATACTTGTTCGCCCAGAATGATTACTTCCCGACTATAAATATCATTTTTATCTTCAAAAGAGGTTGCGGTAAAGACTTCGGCAGGATCCATGATGGAGTAGCGTTTGTCTACCGCTGCACCTTCGAATATTTTTTTTACTTTTTTGATAAAGCGTTCGTCTTGTCCGTGCAGCCATCCTTTCAACATTGGGAGTATCTCGGCCGTTGTACGCGAATATTTTGGTAGTTGCTTGGCAACAGTTATAATTTTTACACTCATGTTTTAGCGATTATCCACTGATAACGGAATGCCCATTTCCAGTTTATGGTATAGTTTTTAAAATTTACTTTATTTGAAAAGATTTCTAATTCGTTTTTCTTAAATCCTCTCAAAATAGATACAAGTCCATCCTGGCGTGACATTTTATTTAGATTAAAAATAATACCAATCATTTTAAAAAGCCGATAAGCTAATTTACTGCGATGCAAATCGTTAATAATAATACCAACTTCGGCATTGTTATTAAAGGTAGTGATTATATTTAATATTTCCTCATTGGTAAAATGGTGCAGGGTAAGAGTACATAAAACAATATCATATTTAATAGCAGTAAACTCATCGCTAAAAATATCCACGCATATATATTCGATATTTGGATATCCAACGGAGAGTTTTTTAGCATAATTTATCGTAAAGGCATTTGCATCTATACCTATAAGTTTAAAATTAAGATTGTTCCTTTGGCCATATTTCGCCAACATGCGCAACATATCTCCATTGCCACAACCTATATCTGCAACTACTATTGTTTTATGAGTATTGGATTTCTTTAATAATGCTTTTATACCGTGAAGAGTAAGTTTGTTACCTCCTAATAATTGATTAATACTGGCGATTTTGTCTAATGCATCTTTGAGCTCTTTCCCCTGAAGAGAAAAATCATCCATTATTTCTGTATCTAGTGTTCTAAATTTAGTGCTTATTCCCATTTAATTACTATAGGTTTGCCGTGAGTTTGTTTAATTATTGCAGGCATTATCTCTGGAAATGATGCTACGATTGCAAAGAGTACATTAGTAATGGTTTTATTGGTTAAGATTTGTGCCAGAATCCTGCCCATAAATAATCTTTTACCAAAATGTTTATACCATTGCTTAGTATAGGTTTTTTCTAATAATTCGCGTGAGATTATTTTGCCTGAATAATAATCAACTATTAATTCTGAAGCTATTTTTGCGCTGTGTATCGCCATCGCCATTCCGTTGCCACAAAGCGGATGAATAAGTCCGGCCGTATCACCAATCATTAATAAATGGTTTTCTACAGGTTGTTTTTTATCAAAAGATATCTGGCTTATGGTTATGGGTTTATCAAAAAGAAGTTTACTGTTTTCAAAAACAGATTTTAAGTGTTTGTTTTTATAGAGAATATTTTGCTGATAATCCTCGATGTTTTTATATTGTTTAAAGGTGGCATAATCTGCCAGATAACAAATATTTATAATGTTATTCTCGACTTTAGAAACCCCACAATAACCACCTTTGAAGTTATGTAAAGATACGAGATCATTATCTATATTACCTGAATAATGAGCCTTAACAGCCAGCCAAGGTGATTTTTTGGTGATAAAATTCCGGGCTAAAACCTGATCGATGTTAGACCGTTTGCCAAAAGCACCCAATACTATTTTAGCCAATAAAATTTGATTTAGAGTCGTAATTGTAAAAATTTCGTTGCTAAAAGAAACATCAATAACATTTTCTTTAATAATGATACAATTGTTCGCTAATGCTTTTTGGTATAAAAAATTGTCAAGCGCATATCGACTAATGCCAAAGCCTCCTAACGGAAGTTTTGCAGTTACAGCTTTTCCATTGCTTGATGTAAATTCAAACTTAGAGATATTGGTGGGATGCAGTTCTGAAACATCTACACCAAGTGATAACAAATAGGGGAGAATCTCATTAGAAATATACTCCCCGCAGACTTTATGCTTGGGATAGTCTGATTTCTCGATCAGGCTTACTTTTAATCCTTTTTGAGATAGATGTATAGCGGCTGCCAATCCGGCAAGTCCGCCACCAACAATTATTACATCTGCATCTGTTTTCATTCTAGTAATTTAGATATAAAATTTTGGATATGCAAACAGAAAAAGGCATAAAAAAAGCATTTAGTAAGAAATGGGATTTTAGTTTTGTGACCCGTAAAGGACAAATAAGACACCATTTCATGGAAGATTTAATGAGATTGGCTTATTATATGTAAGACTTGTCTTTGAATGACACCAACAATTTGGTTTGGATATACTGTTGGGGATTATTTGTAATATCATTTAAATTTATCTTATCCAGTTTAAATTTGAATCACATAGTTAATATACTTAAAAGACTGATTTAGATTTTTGTACTAAGATTTACAATAGTAAATAAGCATTTTTTTAAGTAAAAAAGCAGGTATTTATACTTGTGTCATTTTTGTAATTTATCATTACTTTTATATAGTCCAAGCCAGATAGTGTACTTAAAATGACCTGAAAATTATTAGCTTTTATTTATAACTTTAAAATTAGAAAATGTCAAATCATACTATTAATATTGGAATCAAACAACACGGGCTAAATTCGCAAGGTTTTTTCAGTTATAGTGAACCTAATAATCTAATTGTGTTTGTTCATGGTTTTGGAGGTACTTCTATTGGAACATGGAATAATTTCCCAAATTATATCACATCAGAATCAGAGTTTGCAAACTCTGATATTATTTTTTATGGTTATGATACTTTCAAAGGTCAAGCAGGTGATCACTCCGCGCAACTTTTTAAATTTTTAAATCTTCTAGAAAATCCACTAGCGAATCATATTTTACCCATTGAACAAGGCTTACCTGAAAGGAATTACAGTAAAATTATTTTAGTTGCTCATTCTCTAGGTGCTATCTTAACAAGGCAGGCTTTAATATTTGCTATAAATGAGAATAGGTCGTGGGCTGATAAAGTTTCTTTGGCATTGTTTGCGCCTGCCCATCACGGGGCAAGTATTGTCCATTTGGCAATGCAGGCTTTACCAGGCTTAACTGGCTTACTTGGGATTTTTGCTAAACTCAGATATCCAATTCTTAATGATTTAGATCATACTGAGGAAGGTATTATACATAGTATAAAAGAAACAACTCAAGAACTTCAAAACCAGAACAAAGGCGATTGTACTAAAGCAAAATTAGTTGTGTATGCTATGGGAGACAATGTAGTTAGAAATTTCCAATATCTAAATGATATAACTCCGGATGTTTTAGAAGAGACAAGTCATGTATCTGTTTGCAAACCCAAAAAGGGCTTTACAAAACCATTGGATTTGCTTAAGGCCATCATCTAAAATTAAGTATTTATGGAAAACAAAGACAGAAATTACCATTCTTTAAGGGCTGAATTTTATAAAAAAAAGATGCCGTCGCAAGGATTCGATTTGATAAATCATTTAATTTCAGAAAATAGAAACAATGACTTACATTCCTTACTTGGGCATCATAGAGAAAGGGGCTATTATGGACTTGAACTTGACCAACGATTTTGGACTGATGAGTTAATAGGATATTACAACCTTTTATTACTAGCTGTATTTGCTGGATTTATGCCCAGAAAGTTCAATAATCATTTAACACAAGAGATAATTAAAATAATGTCTGATGAAGCTGTAAAGATATATTATGAAGAGCACTATCCTTATAAATTAGCGGAATATACTAGGGAGTTTGCTTTTAATAAGATGGAATATAACGGAGAAACAAATGAAGATAGTTTACGAATTTTTAATGATTACATTAGTTTAAACAGATTCTTAAAAAATGATGATGATATTGACGTTTTTTTAGGAATGCTGGATTACGTTAGCTATGGTAATTACGATATTTCGCATGTTATTGAAAGTTTAAAATCATTCGAAAAATTAAGTAAAATTATTATATCAGAAAATAAATCTATTTTGGCGCAAGGTGTTTGGGGCTTTATTAAATATACCTCTTTTATAAGTCAGTTAAAAATAGTAATGGAAAGTGCTAATGACTTTCCTGTTCTTCAATCTGCCATTTGGTTATATCATGAATATTATTTCAACCGATTACAAATGAAAATGGAACTTTTCTTTGACGAGGCGTTCTTTAATCTTGAGAAGACAATGAGCAATGAGTTGCTTTTTAAAGAAATGGTTGAAGAACTATATAATCAAAATGTCCCAAAAGATTTTAATTATAAAGAATTAATGGACTTTTCGAAAAAAGAGATAAGTGACGCTAAAGGAGATATTACATATATTTTAGATGAAAGATGGAGTTTTGCTATTGCAGACTATTTCAAAGAATATCAAAGAGAAGTCTATTAAAAAATGATATACTATTAATTTATTACTTCTGAATTATGAGAGATTTTATTGGTAAAAAGAAGGTAAGTTGACTATAACCCAAGTTAAGTACAAAGAAGGATTCAAAAAAAATCCCATTTCGTAAGAAATGGGATTTTTTTTTGTGACTCCTAAAGGACAGATTTTGCACCATTTTATGGAGGATTTAAAGAGGTTAGCTTACTACAAGTAGTACCTCTTTAGATGTCTTTAGTGCTTTGGTTTGGATGTCCTGTTGGGGATTGATAGGGTATTATAAAATAAGTAATTAGGGTTCGATAACTAGCTTAGGAGAATAACTAACCTGCCTGCTTATAATGATGCGGAGTGCAATAAGTCGCAGAGGATAGGGAAGCAGAGGGTAGCCATAATACACGTTGCAAACCCAACGGTTTACAATTAATCTTTATATTTGATGATTAAAATACTAAAATGAGCGAAAAAACTAAACCGTATGCCTTAATAACTGGCGCCAGCAAAGGCATTGGAAAATCTATTGCTTATGAACTGGCTAGACAGGGTTATCCGTTATTGCTTGTTGCAAGAAGTGACGAGGAATTAAAAACATTATCTGATGATCTTCAAGCTAAATACGGCATCAAAGCTTCTGTTTTATCGATTGATCTTTCGACAAATGGTGCAGCGCAAAAAGTAACCAATTGGATAAAAATGAATAACTATCCGGTTGGTTTTTTAGTTAACAATGCTGGTTATGGTGTGTGGGGCAATTTTAGTCAGTCTTCTCTAACTGATCAGCTTGGCATGATGCAACTTAACATGAATGTAGTTGTAGAACTTTCACATTTATTAATACCCATACTTTCACAAGAAAAACAAGCCTACATTTTAAATATATCAAGTACTGCTGCCTACCAGGCTGTACCTACGCTGGCTGTTTATTCGGCTACAAAGGCTTTTGTTTTATCATTTACCCGCGCCTTGCGTTTCGAACTTGCCCAAACTTCAATTTCGGTAACCTGTTTTAGTCCAGGTCCGGTTGATACTGGTTTTGCTGAAAGAGCTGGTTTAAACGCTTTTAGCAAAATGGCCGAAAAGTTCAATATGCAGCCTGATGAAGTTGCAAAAATTGCGGTAAAAGCCATGTTCAACAAAAAATCAGAAGTTATTCCAGGCTTTACAAATATCGTTTCGGTTTATGCCAACCGTATACTACCAAAGGCATTTATCGAAAAAACTGCTGCTGGAATTTATAAAGTTTAATTTTTTCAAAAAAAAATAAAGAAAAATCTTTTGCAAAAGAGAAATTATAATATATTTGTATAAATATCTACTAATTCTATAGAGTATGTCTAATAAAAGAAATATGTTTAATTTATCTGAGAGCAGAATGCACGCAAACATGCGAATGTGTTGCTGTTGTTGCTGTTGCTAATCTCTTAGATAAAATTACAAACACTATTATTTCATTTATTAAATATATTTATCATGGTATCTTCTTATAAAACCTTTACCCTTACTGAGCAATTAACTGCTGAGCAAATCAACTTTTTTAACGAATATGGCTTTATCCATTTCAAAAAATTTATAAATCCAGAAACTGTTTCATCAATCATTGATGCCTCAAAACAAGTTGAGCAAAAATGGATTGACAATGACCTTCAAAAAATAAATGGTGTTCCTATTAAATACGGAAAAGATTTAGATGGTTCTCCTATTGTACAGCGTTTTGCTTTTATCAATCAACATCATCAAACCTTAAGCGGCCTTTTACTTGATCCAAGATTTAATAGTCTATTACCATTGGCAGGCGATGGCGCAAGATTAGGTACCGAAGAAAAAGACGGAATGGTTTTTAATCATTATATCAACGGACCAGAAAGTAAGTTTAGTAAAATGGGGTGGCATACAGATGGTTTGAGAGATATTTTTTATGGTGTAAAATTAAACCCGATGCTCAATGTGGGTATTCACTTAAGCACTTTAAAACCTGAAAACGGTGGCCTTAAAATTATCCCGGGTACTCACAAACAAAGTGTTTATCAAATGCTTTTTCGTAAAAAATACTTTTTAGATAATAAACCCGATCCACAGGAAGTTTCTATCACTCCGGAAGCTGGAGATTTAACCATTCACGATGGCCGTTTGTGGCATAGAGTTGCAGAATCATCTATCCGTGGCGAAGAGAGTAGAAGGAGAGTTATTTATATTCCGATTATAGCAGGGAAATATGCTCCTAAAAATGAGAACAGCCCAACGGTTTTCTATCAACGTTTTGCGGGTATTGTTAAGTAATATGCTGATTATTATTGCATTTAGTTATCTGGTTAGATCAGGTAAGCTAAAAAGAACCACCGATTTTTTTAAAAATACGCAAAGAAAAATAAAATTTAAAATTATAAAAGTAGAACTGGCTATAGCATCAGGCTTACAAATATTGCGCTATTAATGGAGAAGGGAACACAGGTTGAAGGTTATAGTGCCATTGTACAAAGAACATTTTCTGACCGTAAACGAACTAATATTTTAAAAAGAGCAGAACAGTCAACGATTGTATTTTTGTTGCCAAAGGTGCCTAAATTCATTTCGCCAAACGTACTCACTTTAATTGGTACACTTGGTTCAGGATTAGTTTTTTTAGCTTTTGTTTTAGGCACTTATTCAGCAAATTGGTATTTACTTTTGGGTATTATTGGTTTGGTTATAAATTGGTTAGGCGATTCTTTAGACGGGAGATTGGCTTATTATAGAAATATTCCCCGCCGTTGGTATGGTTTTGCACTCGATATTATTGCCGATTGGATTGGTATTGTACTTATAGGCTTTGGCTACTACATTTATGCTAAGAATGGAACACAAATAGTAGCCTTTGCTTTTGTCGCATTGTATGGCTGGTCTATTATCATCAGCCAGTTACGCTACAAAATTACAAATGAATATAGTATAGATTCCGGCTTTGTTGGTCCAACAGAACTTAGATTTATTATTGCTTTAATTTTAATTATAGAAGTTTTATTTCAGGAATCTATTACCTATTTGGCTAGCTTAATCACCGTTATTTTATTTATAATTAATACTATAGATAGTTTAAAGCTTTTAAAGCTGGGCGATTTAAAAGATAAAAACCAAAACTGATATGTTTAGGAAAAAAGCCGTTTTTACTTTTCTACAAGCACAAGTCGCGGCATTTTTAGGTGGCATTACAGATTATGGGGTAATGATTTTATTAACAGAAGTATTTAAATTGCATTTTGCCTTTTCTATTCTAATCTCCGGAATTGTTGGCGCAATTGTCAATTTCAGCATCAATAGATTTTGGGTATTTAAAAATCAATCTGGTTATAGCAGTCCCATCAATAGTCAGCTTTTTAAATTTGCGTTGGTTGTATTGGGAAGCATTTCCTTAAAATCATTTGGTACGCTTATTTTGCAAAAAGTATTTCAAATCGATTATAGAATCGGAAGATTAATCACAGATAGTTTTGTTTCTTATGGTTTTAATTATCCACTGATTAAATATTGGGTTTTTAAGGCAAAGGATAGACAGAATGTAATTGAAAGTAATTAGAAAAATCCGTTTTTATCAGCGTTTTCGCTTTAGCGAATCCGTAGAATCAGTGTGTAATTTTGACGCGGATAAAACAGATTTACTTCGTAAAAACGCGGATAAAAACGGATTTGATTTGCGATAAATTATTTAACGGTTCAATCAAGAAAGTAATTAGAAAATCCGTTTTCATCAGCGTTTTCGCTTTAGCGAATCAGTAAAATCAGCGTCTAATTTTGACGCAGATAAAAACAGATTTGATTTGCAATAATTTTATTTACTAAAAGCTTAACTTAATGACTTTGCCCGATCCCCAAACTTCGGGACGAGATAGATTTTATATATAAAAGAAGAAAACAAAAAAAACTAGTTTCTTTACACATAGCTATGTTTGTTAATATCAGTGAAACGCCTGTTATAAGTTTACAATATCTATGATTCTATGTGTTAAAAATAATTAAACCCAAAGATTTTAAATTAAAGCATAAAAATTTCATCATGAATAAATTATCATTTAAAAATTTTAAAAAATCACTAATCGTTATAACGATTTTAGTAAATATACTTTCTGGAAATCTATTGGCACAATCCAAAAATCCATCGCCATTGAATTTTCCAACACCTAAAAATATAGAAAACATGCTGTTTTACATTCAACGGGATCCAAATGTAAACACGGCTATTTATGCCATAAACTACCAGGAAAATGGAAAAATAGACAAAAGTAATCCTATAAAAGCGTATTGGATTCGATATGCCGAGAAAGGAGAAAAAAAAGATTTTAATTATATGCAACGCAAATTTGCATACGGAATAGAAAGTAAAACGGTAAATAATGAAGAGTTTGAGCTTCAATTTGTATCGTATAAAAAGTTACCCTTCACCTTGAAAAAGATAGATTCAGATCAAAAATATCATGTCTTTGTAAGTGTAAATCAAAAAAGAATACAAGTAGAAAAAATATTTGTACGTATTGAAGGAGGTTCTTTTTGGTTGCCAAATGTAAAGTATGCCGAAGTTACGGGAATTGAAACTTCCTCAAATAAAATTATTACGGAAAGAATGTTATTGAAATGAGATAGCTATTTAAAGGTTACTCAATCGCTCAGATATGCGCAACGAAACGTATGTGATAAAAGCATTGCAATTTCACCTGCTTTTTTTTAAGTAATCATTTGCCATTTTTTTTGTTTTATCATCCAAAACTTTTTTATCGTGTGTAAGAATATCATACACATCATAGGAAGCTCTTTTATAATTATATTTATTAGACATAATCAAAGAATAATAAAGCAATCCTGTAACTTTTTGTCCACCTATATAATAAATCCCTTTTAATTCATTATATGCTAGCGTATCACCGTTAAACAGGGCACGATTCTCTAAACTATCCATTAATTTTTGATTAGATAATTTTTTCTTAAAAAAAGTTCCAGAGTTTTCAGATGTAATATTAACTTTCGCCTCTTCCTTTTTGTTGCATGCAAAAGCTAGCGCTAAGATCACAACAATTAGTATAATATTTGATTTCATAATTTTTTATTATATTAAATTTTCTGCTATAAATTTCATGCCCATTCTTATATGGTAGTAAATCTTTGTTCTGTAGAAACTATAAATCTGATAGTAGTCTCCCGACTTTTTACTGTTAGTTCTTATTTATTGCCTTAGATTTTTTTTACATTCAGGAAAAATATTCTAAGAAAATTAGTTTTAAAGTCAGAGGCAATATAAACAAAAAAAAAATTAATTGAGGTATTAAATTGTAACACTCAGCAAAATTTGCAGTCTTTGATACTGATTATTTACATTTCATTAATAACTAATTCACTACATATGAATAATATCGTTCGCACTTTCCTGACATTTTTTATTGTCCTGAGTTTACACTGTTCTGTTGTTAATGGGCAAGAAACCAAACAAACTAAAAATGCTTTGGCGTTCATCAATGCCACTATATATGTTTCACCAACCGATCCGGCGATTCTTGAAGGAATCGTAGTTATTGAGAATGATAAAATAATTGCAGTTGGTAAAAAGAACGAGGTAAAACTACCAGAGAACGCCAAACTAATTGACTGCAAGGATTTAACAATTACAGCGGGATTCTGGAATAGTCACGTTCATTTTACCGATCCAAAAATTGCCAATGCGCCAAGTTTAAGTAATAGTGAATTATCCAATTATCTTGAACAATTTTTAATCAAATATGGATTTACCTATGCCTTTGATATAGGTTCGTTTCCAGATAACACAAATAATATAAGACAACGAATTAACAACGGTTCCATCTCAGGTCCTCTCATTCTGACTACCGGTCTTCCGCTTACAGCAGAGGATGGCACTCCTTTCTATGTGAAAGCAATGAATATAAAATTGCCGGAACTGACTTCTGTAGATGTCGCTGTAAAAATCGTAAACCAAAATATTGCTGCGGGTTTAGATGGAATAAAAATATTTTCCGGATCTCCTATGGGACCCGGAAAAGCCGAAAAGATGATGCCTGTAGAAATAGCGAAAGCTGTTATCAATACTGCCCACAAAAAAGGCAAACTCGTTTTTGCACATCCTTCTGTAAATGACGGGATTTTAGTTTCATTAGAATCCGGTGTCGATATACTGGCACATACCACTCCTGACGGCGGACTGGCTTGGGATAGTCAAATGATTCGACAAATGGTTAAAAAGAATTTATATCTAATTCCAACCCTAAAACTTTGGAAGTGGAGTTTAGCTAACAATAATCAATCGCCGCAACAAATTGAAGATTTTGTTTCTATCGCTATTGGGCAAGTAAAAGATTTTAATGAAGCAGGAGGAAAACTTTTATTTGGAACTGATATTGGTTTCATGGATGATTTTGACCCAACAGATGAGTATGTTTATTTGCAAAAGGCACAACTTAATTTCCGACAGATTCTGGCAATGCTTACTACAATACCCTCAGAAAAATATGGTTTTTCAAAGCAATATGGCAAACTTGCTGTTGGCATGACTGCAGATATGGTGGTTTTTAATGGAAATCCGGAACTAGACATCAGAACTTTGGCGGATGTAAAATATACGGTTAGAAAAGGTGAAATTGTATATACAAAAAAAGACTGATTCTAAGATTATAACAGCGTAAAGAAGAACACTTTGGAGAGCGGGGTATTCAATAAATTAAAAGCCCTTAGGATCATTTATAAGTTTATTATTATATATTTGAAAATAAATAAACACTGAAATTTGTCAGACATAGCGACCCAATTTAGGAGTGCTATGTCTGATGTCGTCAGACATATATACAAGTTAGCAGTAATGCACCCGCAGAATCGAGAAAAACCCAAAAAAATAACAAATAAAAATTCAAATAAATAGATTGAAAATGAGAAAAATTTTGATTTTTATTTCAATATTGTTTTTTGCTAATTGCAATAAACCAAATACAGAAGTTATGAAATTAGTTGAATTATTAAAAACTGAAAAAATTATCGCAAGCTATTTTCAAGGAAATAAAATATCGGTATTATTGGATGAAGTTGACCAAAGTAATAACTATCAGAATCTATTAAAGATTGCTACAGACGAAGATTTAATTTACTTGACTGACAATGAATATCCAATTATACGTTGTATTGCATTTAAAGGGTTAAATAGCCGAAACAATACGCGAATTAGAGAAATATTATACAATCATAAAAATGATAATTCTGAAGTTGAATGTAGTAACGGTGCATGTTTAACTAATCAAATAAAAGTGAAAGAATTTATGCTTGAGCAATTAAATCCTGAAACAACTTCCAAATATAGATTTAATTTAGAAAAATTTGAGAGTATCACGAAAATGTATGAAAAGGAATAATTAGTATTAAAATGCACTACTGCTAACAGCCACTACAACGGATTTGGGCATTTGGCTTAATGGAAAGTTGGTTTTGTATTTGGGATGATTTGGCAAATCCGAATAATGGGCTTAATTTAGTCCCAAACCCGCTGTAGTACCAGAACGTTGTGTGCTAGTTTACCAGAAAATTTAGGGTTAAAAGAAAACAGATAAAATCAATAAATGGAAAATCCTTTCAATAGAATTAAAACTACAATTATATTTTTTATAGCATATTTTTTATTGGCAATACTAGTAAATATTTTGGTTCCGGGAGATATGTGTAATCCAGGCGGAGGATTTGCGATGATATTTCTGCTAGTTCCAATATCAATAATATTGATTTTATTTAGAATTGTAAAATATTACCGTGAACATTAATTGTCAAAAGGACTCATAAAAATTTAAAATGGCTACACAAATTTGTCCAAAATGTAAAACAGATAATTTTGGTTGGTATATTGACGAAGAAGAGACTCCGCGAACAATATGGTGCTGTCTAAATTGTAAATACATTGCATTTGAAAATGAAAGTGATATAAGAAAATGTCTGAAGTGTAATCAAAAAACAGAAACGAAGTTAAAAGACAAAATTGAAGAATTTTGGTGGTGTAGTAATTGCAATACAACAACAGAAATTGAATAAAAAACCAGCACACAACAGTTACTACAACCAATTTGGGCAATAGGCTTATTGGAAAGATGGTTTTGTATTTGGAATATCTGGCAAATCCGAAGAATGGACTTAATTTAGTCCCAGCTCTCCGAAGTGTTCTTTATTTATAAAATATGCTGATCGCTGCGAAGTCTCCCGACTTCGTACCCACTCCAATAATCTACAAAGAGAATCAAAAAAGAAAAATGGAACGGAATGTAGCAACGGGTACGAAGTCGGGAGACTTCGTACAGTAAGTGCGAGCACTTCGTAGAGCGGGGAATTTATATGTAAAAATGTTTTACAAATTTGAACACTAGAATGCCTGAGTAAAGCTTACAGTCAAGCGAGTACCATTTTCTTTCACATAATTCATATTATTAGACTGCCATTGTGAAATTACAGTATAATAGTCTTTATTGAATAGATTCTCAACACCAAAACGGAAAGTACTTTTTTCTCTGAAAGTATAACTAGACGAAAGATTAAATGCAGTGAAAGATTTTATTGGTCCTGTTCCATAAGTATAAGCTCCGTTAACAGGTTCAAATCTATCTCTTCCTGTTGTACTTGTCATTTGCAAAAATATTGACCAAGCTTCAAGAGGTCTGAAAACGGTATAAGCTGCTATTTTAGGCGGATTTATACGATCTCCTCCTAAATATACTTTTTTGTCTGCAAGTTCACGTTTTCCTTCAGTAAAGGAATAATTGGCTCCGATATCGACTTTTGGATGAAGACGATATTTTGCTGACAATTCAAAGCCGTAAATTTTCTCCGGTGAACGTGAAATCTGCGGATTACCATCAACATAAACATAAGAAGCTCCTAATTTTGAAGTACTGTAATAAACAGCTCCTTCATAAGTAAGTTTATCAAAAGCTCCGGAGAATCCAAATTCATAATTATTAGCCGTAACTGCTTTTATCGAAGTATTACTAACTGTGTTTTCTTTCGCAGCGCGCAAAACCAAACCTAAATCGGCAACGCTGAAACTTTGAGAAAAACTAACAAAAGGTTTAAATAAAGACCATTTTGTATAACGCAATCCCGCATTAAACATAAGTGCGCTGAAATCTAATGCTCCGCCATTAACAGCAATACCGCCGCCTACATAAGTTCCGTTTACATAATTACGAATTCCAATTGTCGTATAATCCGGCACATCGATATTTACATTTTCGAGCCTTAAGCCGGTTTTTAATACTAAGTTTGGTCCGAACATATTTTTAAGCTGAAAATATGGTGCAAGGTTTGTCATATTCATTTCAGGAATTACCACTCTGTTATCAGTAAGATGTGTATCTGTCACATCTGAAAGTATATCCAGCCCATAAGTTAAATTACCTGAAATAAGAGAACTAAACTCATATGGAGTGTTTAAATTTAAACGGAAACCAAATTTCTTACTTTGCGTTGCTGGTTGTCCATTATTTTCAAAAAAGTCGCTATAGTTAATTAGAGTAAGGTAATCCTGAAAATAAAGAGTAGCATTAAGATCTGTTTTTCCAATTAAGTTCTTTCCAATATAACTTAAACTTGCATTGTGGTTGTAAGGCGTTCCTTCCGGATCTCCAGGGCGTTGTCCTTTAACTCCTGTAGTTGGCGAATCAAAATTGCCATAAACACCGGCTTTTGCAACGTAATCCGTATGCTGAGTACTTTCGAAATAGTTATACATGAATTCCAATCGATTATTATCATTAAAGTCGTAACCAATTTTCGCAAAAGCGTTCCAATTTTTAAGATCATTCATTCCGTATTCTGGAGAAAGTACACGGCCTTTAGCATCGCGATAAAGTCCGGTCTCTTCATAGCGTCCACTTACTACATAATCTAATTTCTTTACTTTTCCTGTAAATAGTTGAGAAACAAAGAAACCAGCTGTTCCTTTAGGTTTGATAAGAGAGAAAGCTGTTCCCAGCTCTGTTGATCCGCTTATTGCCTTGTCTGTATTCGCTTTTTTAGTGATATAATTAATCAAACCACCATCTGCACCATTACCATAAATAGCAGTTGCACCTTTAATCACTTCTACACGGTCTAATACAGTAGGATCAAGAGAGCGCATGTCTTTTGCCCCGTCTCTTAAAGGTGTAGATTGCGGAATCCCATCAATCATAACCAATACACGGCGACCACGAAGAGTTTGCCCTAAATTTTGAGTTCTATTAGTTGTAAACCCTAAACCAGGTACCGTTGCACCAAGGATATCACTAAGATTAGAACTTATACTTAATTGCTGTTGTATTTGTTTTTTAGATAAAAGAGTAACAGAAGAGGGGACTTCATCTAAAATCTCTGCCTTTCTCGATGCAGAAACGACAATTTCCTGCAATTCATTATCAGCCGATGAGATGCTATCTTGGCTTTTGGCATTTACGCTTTTTTCTTTTTCGTTATTCTTGTTGGTTTTAGAAATCTGTTGTGCAGAAAGTGAACTTATGGAAAAGAACACCACTAGTAGTAAAATAGAAAAATGCTTCATTATTTATTTAGACTTGATTAAAATAAAGCAAATGTAAATATTACAATTTATTTAAACAATTAAAATTTCCTTATTTGAGGTCTGTTTTTTTAGATTTAAAAATAAGTTAATACAGCAAATAATAGTTACAATGATGGCGCTTACAGGTAAAATTTACCCGCTCTTTGAATAGTTCTTATGAAAAGTAAAGGCGAATGTCTCCTGACTTCGCAACCGTAAATAATGGTCTAAAACAAAAAAGAGACTCGAAAGTCTCTTTATAGAATTAATATATCTTTATAAATAATTATTTATTGATTAGTTTTTCAAGCCTCGCCATCATTTCATCTTTCTCTTTTAGCATACGCTCATATAACGCAATTTTTTCTTCGTGAAGTTGGATCAATTTTTCTATTGGATTAACATTAAATGTTGCACTATGACCTGTATTAAAAAAAGCTCCATTATCAAAAGTATTAGAAATAATATTTATCGCTTGCTCTTCATCGAAATTCTGAAAAGCTTCAACTGGAATTTTTAATACGGCAGAGATTTGTTTCAGCAGGTGGTCTTCAATTACATCTTTTTGCTCCAGCATAGAAATTTTCTTTTGGTTCCAGTCTTCTCCCAGATCATAAGCTAATGCTTCCTGTTTTATGTTAAGCATTTCTCTGAAACGTTTTACGTTTCTTCCCTGATGTATTTTCTGTTCCATAATGAATATCAATTTTTCTAAAGGCTCAAAGATAAAGCCATTTGGATTAAAAATCCTGAATTTCAAAGATAAAAAAATATCCCATAAAACATCCTTTTTGTCAGATATTATACCAGTTATATTTTACTACAATCGGTATTATACCCGCTTTTTTAGGCTTTTTTTGAAAACTTTGTTTTTTCTTTAGTTTAGGCTTTTCGCAGAGTTTAATATATTCGAAACTAACTTTCCAGAGCTTTATTTTGCTTTATTTTTTGTTTATGAAAATTTCTTTTGTCTGTTTGTCGTTTTTTCATTTCAACAAAATTGCGGGTTATATCAAATTTTAAGCAATAATCATTTCTTCCTGAAAAGTAGCATATACGGTTTTTAGGATTTGCTCAAATATTTTGAAAAAACAGTATTGGTAATACCAAATAAAAAACCTAAATAAAAAATAAAAGAGCCGGGAATCATGATATAGGGATGCCAAAAATACAGATACCTCCAACCATAACCATGGTTTTCATTTATATAGCTATAAACCAATATTCCTGCTGCCAAAGCAATCAATAGTAATAGCCCAATCACAGTAAGCACTATGGTTTTTGCATTCGATTTCACTACATGTCCGTCTATATCAATGTATGGAGGTTTCGGTTCTCTGTTCGGCACAATCCCAGTGGTATTGCCCACTTCAAAGCGGCGTTGATGTGGTTTTAAGTCCATAAACTCAAACTCTTCCAAAACGGTTCCTTTTCTTTTTTTACCAGGCTCGAGCAATCGAATAAAGCCATTTTTTTTTGAAAGAGGATTAATTAAAAATAGCTTGATGTAATAAATAAATACGATAAACCAAAGTGCCGTGCCCACGCCAAGTAAAACAAATGCTTCGCTGGCAGATGTGTGAATCATCTCATAATCGTTTTTATGATGATCTCCTGCATAATGGAGAATGAGTGGCAGTCCAATAGCAAAAAATAACAAATAGAGTATCCAAAATATAATAAAGCCTTTCCAAAATTTCATATCATCAGGTTTTTCATAGATTAAAATAACGCTTCACTTTACTTTGTTAAAGATAAGTAATATTTTATTCTGACATTACCTCGTGGGTTTACTCCATGATTATTTATTATTATGAAATTTGGCTACTACATAAATTATGGTATGATAACCGGAGCCATAAACATTGATTTGTGAGGTTTGGCGGCTTACGGTTCTTTACATACAACATGCCCAAATTTAGACCACAGATTTGTCAATTTAGGGATGAAAATATTTTGACCTTTACAGCCCAGTATTGTAAAAAGTAAAATGATGGCTGATAGAATTTTATTATTTTTCATTTTCATATAATTTTATATTTTTATCATTCTGCTTCAATTTTACAGATGCATTTCCGTTCATTGAGATTTTTATTACAGTACATCTAGAGAACCATAAAAAAAATACAAGCCTCCAAAATCAAATGACTTTGGAGGCTTGTTTATCAGAACCTTGTTATTTTAATGATTGACCATTTTCATAGCATCTTCACTGTATCGATCTCCTATGATAGGATATTGCTTAAGGAGTCTGTCAATTGTCATTAGATCCTCGTTTGTTATGTTGACATCAACTGCCATTGCATTCTCTTGCAGGTATTTTCTTTTTTGGTTCCGGGTATTGGGATAATATCATTACCCTGAGCCAATACCCACGCAAGAGCTAGCTGTGCCGGCGTGCATTCTTTATTCATCGCCATAGCTGCAAACTCACGCACTAGAATATTGTTATTATTTATATTCTCCTGTTGGTAGCGCGGTAAGGTTTTTCTAAAATCATTATCGGCAAAAGTGTCGATATTAAGGACATTAGTAACCAAACCTCGTGCTAAGGGAGAATAGGGCACCAGTGAGATTCCAAGTTCACGGGTAGTTTGTAATATCTCTGTTTCAACATCTCTGGTTAGTAACGAATACTCACTTTGCAGAGCAGCAATTGGATGTACAGCGTGCGCCTTGCGAATCGAGGCTGGCGAGGCCTCACTCAGGCCAAGATAACGTACTTTTCCTTCTTTTACCAAATCTGACATTGCTCCAACAGTTTCCTCAATTGGAATATTTGGATCAACACGATGTACATAATAAAGATCAATAGTGTCTGTTTTTAGACGTTTTAGGCTGTTTTCAACTGCAACTTTCATCCAGGCAGGCGAACCATCAAAGTAGGTGCTGGCTGCACTGCTGGGACCTGCAATACCATCTTTAAAACGGAATCCGAATTTCGTTGCGATAAATATCTTATCGCGGTTGGGTACCAATACCTTTGATATAAGTTCTTCATTGGCACCATTGGCGTACATATCGGCTGTATCCCAAAAGTTGATCCCCAGGTCAAGGGCTTTTTCCAGCGTGGCTAAACTTTCTTGATCATCTGTAGGTCCGTAAGCAAAGCTCATACCCATACATCCCAAGCCAAGTGCAGATAGACGTTCGTCAGTTTTTCCAAGTTTTCTGTATTTCATTTTTTATCTAATTTTGTTTCAACAAATTTAGATTAGCAAACTCAGCAGAATTTATAATGATCAAACTGATAGTTATAATATTCAAACAGACTACCTCAGCTGGGAGGGTGTCAGACCTGTATGCTTTTTAAAAAAAAGAGTAAAATAAGAAGGATATTCAAAGCCAAGGCTGTAAGCAATATCGGCTATGTTCCAGTTAGTATGTTGTAATAATGCCTTTGCTTCTTTTATAATGCGCGCTGTGACATGCTCAGTTGTAGTCTTGCCGCTTACTTGTTTTACCGCACGATTAAGGTGATTGATGTGAACCGATAAAGCAGCCGCATAATCTGCAGGGGTTTTCAGTTTGAGCACAAGAGCGGGCGAATCAATTGGAAACTGTCTTTCGAGCAATTCCAAAAATAAAGTACAAACCCTTGATGAGGCATTAGTGTAGGTATGAAAATTGGTTGCAGGATTATTTTTCATGGCCTCATGTATTATCAGGTGCAGATAGCTGCGCAATACATCGTACTTATGTGGATAAGTGGAGAGCATTTCTGCCTGCATCTTCATATAGAGAGACGAAAGTTCCTTCAATTGAATAGCATCGGGAAAGAATATCGGGTTGCAGCCAATTTTGAATAAAGGCGAATCCTGTAAGCTGCCCAGTCGCTCGCTATGCTGAATGAAATCTTCGGTAAACAAACAATACCAACCTGACTGCTGCTCAGACTCTGCTTCCCAGGAATAAGGTACTACAGGATTAGAGAAAAGTAGTGCTGGCTGGTCGATTTGTATCCATTTATCAGCGTAATAAATTTTACCCTTGCCAATAATTAGGGAAACTTTATAAAAATCCCGGCGGCTGTAAGGACTTACCACCGAGCAGCTATCTCTGCTGAAGATATTAATGTGTCCGATGCCTGCATTATTAAGTGGTACACGTGCTGGTGCATGGCTAGGAAGTCGTTTGTAAAAATCGCTAACGCTTTCGGCTTGTTTCATAGTGTAAATTTATAAAAATAAAACGGACCTCAGCTGCGAATATTTTTATAGCGCTTCTAAAATAATGCTGAATAAACCAGGCAATACGGTAGATTTTCTTTTGACCAGAAAAAGACCGAGAATGAGTGCACAGTCATTTCTAATTAAAGCAATTAGTAATAACTACTGGCCGAGAGTAATTAATATTGATAAAAGTGGTTCTAATTTGACAGCTATCAAAGTATATAATAAGCGTTCGTTTTCAAAGATTAAATTCCGGCAATGTAAATATCTCAACAATAATGTAGAGCTGGATCATCGTTTTATCAAATGGCGTATACAAAACAGATTAGGGTTTAAAAATTTTGAATCAGCTAGACGAATATTGAGTGGAATTGAAGTTGTGTATATGTTGAGAATTAAATTAGTGATTAATAGCTCCAGTCAAAACGACCTTCTTTTATTTCTACTTTTTCTCCTTTTGAATTCACGGCATTGAACCAGAAGGTACCCGAGATGATGGATTTTGACAAATCCAGATGGGTGATTTTGAGCTCTCCGGTTTGGATAGTATTGGTGTAAAAGCTGTTATTGAAATCAGGTTCGTAGATTCCAGCAGCGCCAATAAAATCCGGCTCTGTAGTAAATGTTTTATCAAGTTTATAGACAGCGCCCTCGGTAATATCAATTTTAGTGGTCTGCAGTGCTACGAGTTCACCTTTTGAATTGCTGTAATCAGCAAAATTCAAACTAAAATAATGCTGCCCTTGTTCAATCTGATAAAAACAATTCACCCCGGTATTACCACTTTTTCCATGGGGCAGAAAAACTTTTCCGTTGACCAGGCAACCCACTGTGTTGGCACCTGTATGGGTCTGGGCAGGTAGTTTGTCTTTATCATTTAAAATAGACCCGTCTTTATCGCAGGAGTATAATACGACTAAAATGGCAAAAAAAGATAATAATCTTCTCATAAAATTTGGTTTTGGTAAAGTTGTTATAATTTTATAAATATAGGATAAATTTTACGTTACAAAACCTTTAGATTAGCTGTTTTTTTTTCAATAATCAGCAAAAAAAAACTATTAAGACATTAAATAGTTTGTCGATATGAAAGCTGAGCTGAAATTTCGTCAACGTTCAGAAGTGGTTCTGTGGCATTTGGGAATAACTTTTATCTTTATAAATTTAAACTCATTCAAAATGAATACTAAAGCGAACATTGAGTGGAATTGAAGTTGTGCATATGCAGAGAAAGAATCAAATGGTTAGACCAGGATTGACTATGTTTAAATCATTTTGTAAATTAGCAGTTTAATTTTTGAATTCCTTAAATATTCGTATTTGATTCTGACAGATGCGGCAGAAGCGTAGATTCTAGAACCGATAAGTTTACAGAAAGATTCACAAACAGAGGTTTTGTAGTATTATCTTTTTCCGGAAATCTAACTTGATTTTTTATCCTTTTTCAATTTTCCGGAAGACTGTTCTGTTTTAATTTTTTCGCGATGCTGCATGCCCCATTTTGTCATTGCTCCCACAACTTCCTCTAGTGTATGACTGTAGGGTAGAAGTTCATATTTTATGCTTACCGGATAGCCATTTTCTACTTTTTTGATGATAAAACCATTCATTTCCAGTTCTTTTAATTCGCTGGAAAGAACTCGTGCAGAGATTCCTGTAACCTGCCTTTGAATTTCGGTAAATCGTTTGTTTCCTCTTGCCATCGCGATGATAATCATCAGTTTCCATTTACCGCCAATAACATATAATGCGTCTGAAACAGCCATTAAAACTTTATGGCATTCTTCCGTAAATGCTTTGTTATCTGTTTGGTTTTCTTGCGCTTCACCCATAACTATGTTGTTTGTTACTTACTAACCTTTAGGTAATGACTAATAAATTGTAAGCAAATATAATATAATTTTGGTTTGTAATAATTACAGAAAATAATTTTTCAAATTTAATTAAACAACAAAATTATGACGCTAGAAATTTTAAAAACAAAAGAAGATTTAAGAAACTTGATTGATGATTATGCTTATTTAAGTGATGACAAAAAAATCGCTGACGTGATGAATCTATTCACACTGGATGTTACGTATAAAGTTTATATGGGTGGTGCTCTGGTGGCCGATGTTTCGGGAAGAGAAAATATGGAAAAAGATTTCAACCATCATGCTTCTCTGGTAAAAACCTATTTTACATTAAATGGGCAGCATACTGTAAAAATCGACAGCGAAACCGCTACGGGAGTTTCTTTTACTCAAATCAAAATGATCAGAGACATTGAAGGAAAAGATATTTTGACTGATTACAGTGTAAAATACGATGACAGCTATGTGTTTCAAAATGGAAAATGGTTTATCAAAGACCGTGTGGCTCATTTTCTAATTATTGAAGCAAGACCTGTTTCTTAATATTATTAAAAAACTTTGTGACCTATTTTGGTTGCAAGGTTTTTTTTGATTATTCCAAATTATAGTTGATACTCTCTATTTTATTTTAATCACAACCTTTCTAAAAAGTTCTGGATATGATGATAGAATTCGGATAAAAGAACACAGGGAAAGTATTTTGGGTAAAATTTAAGATTACAGGGTTTTAAACAAGTTTGAATTTCTTAACTTTATAAAATGAAAGAGAAGATAATAAGAGAAGTTTCCAAGTTTAACAATGAACTGAAACTGCAGGGGTTTAAAGCATTCCAGATAGAAGATGATGGCGCCGAAACCAGAACTTACAGCAGAAAGGAGTTTTATAAAATCTGTCTGACAACAGGTAAAAGCAAAATTCATTATTCTGATAAAACTTATGAACAGGAAGGTACGATTCTCTTTTTTGGAAATCCGCACATTCCATATTCATGGGAAACAATTTCAACAACTTATATTGGTTACACTATTTTATTTTCAGAAGAGTTTTTTAAAAACTCCGAACGTTCTGAAAGCCTGCAGCAATCGTCCTTTTTTAAAATTGGCGGAACACCTGTTTTGAAAATCACAGAAGAGCAAAGAGTTTTTCTCAATACTATTTTTCATAAAATGATTACGGAACAGGAAAGTGATTATGTTTTTAAAGATGAGCTGATTCGCAATTACATCAGTCTCATTATACATGAATCTTTAAAGATGGAACCTTCAGAAAATTTCGAACAAAATAAGAATGCATCTTCCAGATTGTCATCGGTATTTTTGGAATTACTGGAAAGACAATTTCCAATTGAAAGTACTTCCAGTCCACTTCAATTAAGAACAGCCCAACATTATGCCCAGCATTTGAATGTGCATGTCAATTACCTGAATCGAGCTGTAAAAGAAGTTACAGGAAAATCTACAACTACTCATATTACGGAGCGAATCATCACAGAAGCCAAAGCGCTATTGCTCCATACTGATTGGAGTGTTTCTGAAATTGGTTATGCACTTGGGTTTGATTATCCTACCTACTTCAATAATTTCTTCAAAAAAAATACCGGCACCAACCCCACAGCATTTCGCTTAGCAGAAGTTTGAATTTCTTAATCTTTGGTTTGATAATCGTTACTACCTTGCTTAAAGGCAGTCTTACCTTTGTATCTGATTATTTAATTCAAATATTATGTCAGATTCAAATCCTATTTTCGATGCCACACCATTTCAAAAAGATATTTTCGAAAGGCTTTTGACGGGTGAAACCATACTTCCTAACGATTCGCAAATAGGCAGATTGAGAGAAGAGGCATTCGCTGTGAAAGCATTACTGACTCAGATGAACAATGCTGTAAATCCTGAAGAAATTACACAGATACTAAGCAGGATTTTAGATAAAGAACTTCAGGATGTTGCCGTATTTACTCCTATTTACATCAATTGTGGAAAACACATTACAATTGGTAAAAACGTATTTATCAATTTTGACTGCACCTTTTTGGCATTGGGCGGAATTACCATTGAAGACGACGTTTTAATTGGTCCGAAAGTCAGTCTCATTACCGAAAATCATCCATTAAATCCTGAGGAAAGAAAAGGACTAACAGGTAAACCAATTCTCATCAAAAAAAATGCATGGATTGGTGCCAATGCTACAATTTTGCCTGGCGTAACAATTGGAGAAAATGCAGTTGTCGCGGCAGGAGCAGTAGTCTCTAAAGATGTTCCTGACAATACCATCGTTGGTGGAGTTCCTGCAAAATTCATTAAAAATGTTTAACCTTAAAAGAGATAATTATGAAACTGAAATCTTTAGTAACAGTTATCGCTATTCTTTTCGCTTTTTCTTTTTGCAATGCAAGTTGTAGTAATGACAATGAAAAAGCACCAAGAGAAAATAATGAGAATAATAATACTTCAACAACTAAAATGAAAATTACAATTGGTACAGCAGTTTTTACAGCAACATTGTATAACAACCCAAGTGCAGCTGCATTGAAAGCAATGCTCCCGCTTACCATAAATATGACCGAACTGAATGGCAATGAAAAGTATTATGATTTTCCTGGTCCGTTTCCAACAAATGGTTCAGCTGGAGGAGATATCAAAGAAGGCGATTTAACGCTTTACAGGAACAATGTGCTTGTACTTTTTTATAAAAGTTTCAACACTTCCTATAGCTATACAAAACTCGGATATATTGACAATCCTGCAGGACTTGCTGCTGCATTGGGTGCCGGAAATGTAGTTGCGAAATTTGAAAACAATTAAAATCAAATTATTATGAAGAATATAAGTTTAAAAATAATTCAAAAGAAAATGAAAAAAACATTCGCAGTCGCAATATTATTCCTGATAACAGGGCAAATATTTGCACAAAAAGTACAATCAAATTTAGAAAAAATGAATACATCAAAAGAACATTATACATTCCAACTTAGTGACAAAGTAATACGTCAAAAAGTGAGCTTCAAAAATCGTTACGGCATTACATTAAGTGGCGATTTATACCTTCCGAAAAATGCAGGAAACGAAAAATTGTCTGCATTAGCAATCAGTGGACCATTTGGAGCTGTGAAACAACAATCATCTGGATTATATGCCAACCAAATGGCAGAACGTGGTTTTGTAGCATTAGCTTTTGATCCCTCTTATACAGGAGAAAGCGCAGGAGAACCACGAAATCTAGCTTCTCCGGAAATCAATACAGAAGATTTTAGCGCTGCGGTTGATTTTTTGGGATTACAAAAAAAGGTGGATAGAAATAAAATTGGCATCATCGGAATTTGTGGTTTTGGCGGTTTTGCTTTAAATGCAACTGCTATTGATAAACGAGTAAAAGCCGTTGCAGTGACAAGTTTGTATGATATGACCAGAGTAATGTCAAAAGGATATAATGATTCAGTAACTCCGGAACAAAGAACCAAAACATTGGAAGCTTTGGGTGAGCAGCGTTGGAAAGATGCCGAAAACGGAAAACCGGCAGATGGTCCAAGAAATTTACCGGAAAAATTGAAAGGCGATGAACCGCAGTTTGTAAAAGAATATTTTGATTATTACAGAACACAGCGTGGTTTTCAAGTTAATTCTGTGAACTCAAATGGAGCTTGGCTGGTAACCAATCCGATATCTTTTATGAATATGCCAATATTAGCTTATGTAAAAGAAATTTCGCCAAGACCAATGCTTTTAATCGCAGGAGAAAATGCGCACTCAAGATATTTTAGCGAAGACATTTTTAAAGTAGCAAATGAACCAAAAGAATTAATAATTATTCCAAATGCAGTTCACGTAGATCTGTATGACAAAGTAGATATTATTCCTTTCGATAAGTTAAAACGTTTCTTTAATGATAATTTGAAATAATACATCGGATGGTGATTTGACACAAAGTCAAATAGGGAGCTTAAAGCAAATTAACAACCTCCAAAGTTATTTGATTTTGGAGGTTGTTTGTGTTCGGAAAAACTTTATAGAACATATAAACCGCTTTCTATTTTGATGTATATAGAGATAAAATCGCAAGAAAGGCCATAAAAAAATCCCATTTCGTAAGAAATGGGATTTTAAGTTTTTGACCCCTAAAGGACAAATAACACACCATTTTATGGAAGATTTAATGAGATTGGCTTCTTATATGTAAGATTTGTCTTTGTGAATGGCACCAACAATTTGGTTTGGATATGCTTCAGCCCAAATTTTTCCGAATCCTCGGGATGCACCCGTTATAAAAATTGTTTTTTTCATTATACTATATTTTATTGTTTTAATATCGAGATAAAATTCCGTCAATTATTGATAAACATTATGATACAAAAGTGGGCAATAATGAAACATTTTAACGAGAACTAACATTCTAAAACTAGGATATAGTTGTATTTATAGCTATGCATCCGAAGAGAGATAGTTCCTGCGTTTTAATTATTTGATTGTTTTTCTGACTGTTCTTTCAGACTTATTAACCAATTCTTAATGTTCTTACGAACCATATTAGGTGCAAAAATTTTCTCCATTTTTGTTTTAGGTCCATTTTGGGATTCGTTTGAGATAACCTTGCAGCCTTCTTTGGTTGGGATAATCATCCATGCATTGTAAACGGTCATGTTTTTATTATCGGTTTCTCCGCACCAGGCTATGTTATAAGGAGCGTTGAATTCCTTTATAGTCGAAGTAAACTTACCTGCCGGATGCCAGATAAAAACACTGGATGAATTAAGCTTTCCTTCAGGTGAATTTTGCAGTTCAATACCTTCAGCTTTTTTGTACCACTCTGGCCATTTAGCGGCTTGGATGAAAATATCCCAAACGACTTGCGGCTTGGCTTTAATGTCTATTTCGTTATGTATGAAAAAATCAGCTTCTGCTGGTTTATAACCTTCCGGCCAGTTAATTTTATCGGAATATGGTAAACTTGACTGAACTGCATTTTTGTGTGAATAACAAGAGGAAAGTAGCAATGTGATACTAGTTAAGCTAACGAGTATAAATTTTTTTGTTGTTTTCATTGTCTGGGATTTTCATTCATAAATTAATACGATTTAATGCTGGCGAGATTCTTTTTGATCTTCATCATAATACTGTCAGGCATAAAACTTGATAGTTTTGAGTTAAACCAATTTTGAAAGCCTACAACTTTTTTTCCTTTTCCATATAAAAGATGTTTCACACCTTGCGCTGCTACTTGTTTGGGTTGCATTGGTCTGGTTTTATGAAGATTTGTAGATTGCATCTTCTCTGTGGTAAAACCAGTATCTACCGTGCCGGGGTAAAGAGAGGTAACTACAACACCGGTGCCATCTAATTCAGCTGCAAGAGTTTCACTAAATGCTTTTACGAAAGCTTTGGTAGCAGAATAAACGGAAAAATAGGGAAATGGTAAAAATGCTACCAAGGAAGATATGTTCATAATTCTACCTGATTTTCGGTTGACCATATCTTTTGCAAAGAGCTTGCTCAGTACTACCAGACTGGCAATGTTTAATTGAATCATGCTCAGTTCTTCGTTCAATGATGTTTCAGTAAAATTGCCATAGTTACCTACACCTGCATTATTTATTAGATGGGTTACTAATAAATTATCTTGCTGCACTTTTTTGTAAAGGTCTTTTGCAGCATTTACATCAGAGAGATCTACAGCAAAATACTGAACAAGAATACCATACTTGTTTGTAAGTTCTGCTTGCATTTGCTGCAGCTTAGTTTCGGTACGGGCAACCAATATCAGGTTGTGTTTTTTTTCAGCTAATTGATTTGCCATTTCGTAACCAATTCCGGATGATGCTCCGGTGAGCAATATATATTCTTTCATAGTAGTAAAATTTATGTGAGTAATAGTTTTTTTTAAGAGAAAATGTCAATGAAATTAGAAATTCAGGCCGGTATTTGAAACAATACCCAATAAGAGGTAATTCATCTTATTGGGTACAGGAGAAATTCTTCTTTATTTTAGAAAATCAGCAGCCTGATATGCCGGGTTTGGATACTTGTAAAAACCTTCTCCTGTAGTTATACCGAGCTTGTTTCTGTCAATAAAGTTTTCTTTCAGAAAATCCCGTCTGTTTTTCCATATTTCCTCGCCAGTTAGTTCTGCATAAGACTTGGTAACATTATATGCTGTGGTCATTCCTACAAGATCTGCCATAGCCATAGGTCTCAGATTAGCTCCTACCGTTTTCATCCAGGTTTTATCAATAGATGATGCATCTGCAACACCATTTCGGTATAAATCCAGACCTGCTATCAGCCAGGGCACTAAAAGAGAATTCATGACATAACCGGGCTGTTCTTTATAGATTGGTATGGTAAGCATACCAATGGTTTTGGCAAATTGAACTACTTGCTCAAAAATTTCAGAATCTGTGCCTGAATGCCCCATAATTTCAGCCACATTGTTCTTCCATAAATAATTTGCAAAGTGCAGTGCTAAGAATCGTTCCGACCTCCCTGTTTCAGCCGCAAACTGACTTGGCAGCAGGGTAGAAGAGTTGGTGCAGAAAATGGTTTTTGCCGGAGCCAAAGTGCCCAGTTTGGTATAAAAATCTTTTTTTATTTGAACATTCTCCGGAATCGCTTCAATAGTCAGGTCAGCATCTTTTACTGATTCGGCCAAATCTGTTGTAAAGCTTATTCTTGTTACTGCAGCGTCCAAATCGGCAGCAGTGGCATTTATATCTTGTTGATACAGCTTTTTAAATTCTTCAAATTTTAGTTTTGCATTTTCTAACAATTCTTCCTTAATATCGAATAATGTAACATGATAACCGTGAAAAGCAGCATGAAAAGCAATCTGTGCACCTAGTACACCGGAGCCAAATACTGTGACATTTTTAATTTTCATAATAGTATTTTTAAGCGTTTTGTTTAATAAATTCTTTGGACTTTATTTATATTAGACATTGTCAATATTCGGCGGAATCAATTTATACATTACCGGGGTCACAATTCTCGAAAGGATGGTGGAGCTTATCAGCCCTCCGATCAACACAATGGCCAAAGGCGCAATAAGCGGGTTGGAGTTCAAGGCAAGAGGGATTAGTCCGCAGATAGCCGTAATGGACGTCAGTACCACAGGAAGGAAACGTGTTTCTCCTGCAATGGCAATAGCTTCATCAATGGAATGTCCTTCCTGACGCAGCTGGTTGGTAAAATCTACGAGCAAGAGTGAATTTTTAACCTGTATACCAGAAAGACCTATAAATCCGATAATTGCCACAAGCGACATTGGACTGCCGTCGATCAGTAAAAATAATACCCCTCCTAAAATTCCCAATGGAATAATAGAGAGTACAATAATGATCCCTTTAAAGGTTTTAAATTGTAATAACAGAACAGCTATAAACAAAAAAGTACTCAATATAATTACTGAGAGAAAATTACCTCCAAGCGAATCGCCTTCGGATTCTTTTTCTCCTGCCAATTTATAATAGTATCCCTTTGGCATTTTTAACTGGTCCAGTTTAGGAACAATTTCCGTAAGTAAATCATTAGCATAATATCCTTCCTGAGATACAGCGGTTACTTTTGAGAAACGTGATTTATTGAAATGATTGATGGCTGTTGGCGAAGTTTCAAAAGAAAGTGCTGCAACCTGGTTAAGGGCAATAGGCGTTCCCTGAATATTATTAACATACAAATTCTTCAAGGCGTCCAGATTAGAAAACTTATCACGTGGCAGAGTCAGGGTTACATTCCTTGCATCGCCGCGGTTGTCAATATAATCTCCAACGTTTAAACCCGCTACGGCAAGGCGGATCACCTTATCGATATCGCTTGTCAGTACGCCCAATGTTCTGGCTTTCTCTTTGTTAATCTTTACTTTTACATCAGTCTTATAAGTGTTCAATTCATTATTAACGTAAATCGTTCCCTTTTGTCCACGTAGAATATTTTCTACCTGAAAAGACAGTTTGCGAAGAATATTTTCATCTTCTCCAAACAATCGCACCACAATATTGGCTTCAAGTGGGGGGCCTTGTTCAAAGTCTTTTATCTCTATTTTAGCGTAAGGCATTGTTTTAAACTTTTCCCTCAAAGTTTGAATTAATGCAGTTTTTTCAGAAGGTTTCGCATCATCTGACAGCTGAACAAAGACCTGGCCGAAGTCCGGCTTTCTGTCCTGTGGATGTACATTGTAATAGATCTGAGGATTTCCCTTGCCGACATTTGCGGTAAAAAATGAAATTTCTTTGTGGTTTTTTAATTCAGCTTCTACCAATTTTGTCACCCTGTTGCTCTCTGAGATACTGGATTGAAGTGGTGTTTTTATATTGATCAGGAACATTGGCTTTTCCGATGTAGGAAATAATTTAAACCCTGTAAGGGTGAACAATCCAAATGCTGTAAAACTTAAAGCTACTGATATTGCAATAGTTGTTTTTGGATATTTCAGCGCTTTTGGCATTATATCTCTATACGATCTGGTAAGAAATTTTTGTAAATATTGCAGAAAGATATTTCCTTCGCCATGTTCGTGTGTTTTTAAAAATCTGCTTCCCAAAAACGGAACTAACGTTAATGCTACAACCATAGAAGCCAAGACACTTGTAATGACAGCCATCGGAAGGCTTCGGATAAATTCACCCGCAACATCAGGAAGAAAGGCGAGTGGTAAAAATGCAATAACCAAGGTAGCGGTACAGCCCACCACAGCAATGCCTATTTGCTTAGTACCTTTTAGTACGGCGTCCATTTTAGAATGACCCTCGCGAAGCCAGCGCTCAATATTTTCAACAACAACAATACTGTCGTCTACCAAAAGCCCTAAAGCAACCACCAGACCAACGATACTCAATTGATTAAGGGAATAACCCAGTGCATTCATTGCGATAAGCCCTAAAGCTAAAGACAGCGGTATGGAGATCATAACAATGATAGAGGCTCTGGAACCTAATGGAAGCAATGTAATGATAACCAGGAAAATAGCAAGACCAAAATCAAAGCCTAAATGTCCCAAACGCTCTGAAACCATTTGTGCCTGATCAAAGTTCTTAACCAGCTTAATATTTTGAGGTAATTCTTTGGAGAATTCCTCCACAATAGGCAGGTACTGAGCCTCAACATCTGCAATATTGATGTTGTCTTTCATTCCGGCAGTTATTAAAACACAGCGGTGTCCGTTGATGCGCGTAATATGGTCTACGGTTTCTGACTTGTAGCTCACCTGGGCAACATCCCTCATGTAAATTATTTTTCCGTTTGCATTGTAAATAACCGTATTGGCAACGTCCTGTTCATTTTTAAACTTACCACTGGTTTTTACATTGAATACCTTGGTGTCAAGATCAATACTTCCTCCGGGAATATCGGCGGCTTCACTCTGTAAGCTCCCCATAACTGCGTTTAAAGGAATCTTTAGCTGCGCCAATTTATCCAGTTGCAAATCTACCCGGATCTCCTGTTCAGGGATTCCGTCATATTCCACATCCTTAAGGTTGGTAATTTTTTCTAATTTTGTTTTTAGTTTATCGGCTTCATCACGCAGTTTCTTGTCCGAAACATTTTCAGAGACCAAAGCCACCTGCAGGATCTTTACATCCGAAGAGGCAATTTTCTCTGTCTTGATCAGATAAATATCTTTAGGAAGCTCGCTGCTTTTCAATGCATTTATTTCTGTAGAGATTTCCTGATATTTATTATCGACGTCTACACCGTATTTAAATTTTACCTGAAATGCAGCAACTCCATCTTCTACGGTGGTTAAAATCTTATCAATATTCTCAAGGGCATAAATTTTACTCTCGATGGGTTTTACGACCTGCTCCTCCATATCTTTCGGGCTGGTACCCGGATAAATTACTGTAATCAAATATTGGGGTGCATGGGTAGAAGGATCCTCTGAGCGCGGCATTGAAAACAGGGTTATATAGCCTACTACGGCAACCAGAAGAAAAATAATCAGCGTAAACTGATAATTTTTAACGGCAAAGTTTGTAATCTTCATACTGTTAGTTATTTAATTATTTTGATCGTTGATTGTTCGTTCAGATAGGCACTGTTTGAGATCACTATCTGATCTGTTTTTTGCAGTCCATCTTTTATATAGACGGTTTTATTTTCAAACTTATAGATGGTTACCGGCTGTCTTTTCACTTTGTTGTTGACTACTATAAATACATAGGCTTTGTTGCCATCAGCTTCGATGAGCGCATCATAAGGAATTGTGATTACATCCTGTGCATTATCCGTGTGTATTTCGGCTTTACCAAACATACCTACTGCTGGTTTACTGTTTTTCATCTCTAGTTTTAGCTCCACCTGAAAAGAGCCTAATGCTGCATCTGCAGATTGCGATTTTCGAAAAACCAAAGCATCAAATTGTTTATCGGGATAACCATCAAGTGTAACAACTGCTTTCTGTCCTATTTTTGCAGCTGCCCATTCTGTATCAGTAAGTCCAATTTTTAATAAGTAATTATTGTTGTGGGATGTTTCATTAATGGCTAGAATAGGAGAACCGGGTCCAACTACTTCGCCTACACTGGCTATTTTTTGAGATACAAAACCATCGGAAGCGGCATATATTTTGGCATAACGGGCATTAAAAGCAACCGCATCTTTTTGTTTTTTGGCGATGTCTAAACCAGTTTTTGTATTTTGAAGCTGTTCTAAAGTGTACACGCTGTCTTTATACAAATTATTGGCACGTGTATAATCCCGTTCATATTTTTTTACGTTTAGATCTGTCTGGTTTAAACCCGCACTAATTTCGGTTTCATCCAATGTTGCTAAAAGCTGTCCTTTTTTAAAAAAATTACCTTCTTCCACATAAATGTGATTCACTATACCACCAATTTTAAAAGCATAATTGGCAGTGTTTTCTGTTGTAACTAAACCTGAGGCGCTTATGGTACTGGTAAGTGCTAATGAATTAACTGTTGCTGTTTTAATGGATACCACTTCAGCAGTTTCGAATGTGTTGTGCTCTTTTTTTTCTTCTTTACAGGCGTAAAAAACGGGAAGGACTAAAAGGCATATTACTATAGATTTTTTACTCACAAGTATAAAATTATTTTTTAGGTGTTCGTGACCTGAGCCTGAAAGGCGAACGGATGAAATAATCTTCGATTTCATAATTATTGTTTTTTGATTTAATTAAAAGTAAAAGTTGCATTGGCTCTTTCTAATTCTGCAAAAGCAATCCAGGAGTTATAAAGAGATATATTAGTATTGAGCTGGGCATTTACCCACTGGTTTTGTGCATCGAGAAGCTCTATATAAATGGCCTGACCTTCCTTATATAATTTGGTTATATCGTCATTGTATTTTTTGGCTGCTGCTTTTTGATTTTTATCGGCATTGAATTGTTCCAAAGCAGATATTAAATTATTTCGGGTAACCTGAAACTGAAGCAGTAACTGCTGTTTTACATTGTCTGTCTGAGAACTTATTCTCTTACCGTCTTCTTCGACCTGCTTTAGCTTGTATTTGTTTTTGTTGCCTGAAAAAATAGTCCATTCTAAAGCAGCACCGGCAAAGTAATATCTGGATTGTTTATTTACTTCGAAATCAAAGTCCTGAAATCCGAAATCAGCAAAACCGCTCAATTTTGGATACCAATACGATTGGGTGAGCTTACTTACGTTTTCATTTATATCTTTTGCCATAGTAAGTTTTGAAAGTTCTTCTCTGCTTGAGGTATTTTCCTGTACCAATACACTGGGCAGGCTTTCTTTATCCGAATCAACCTCAATTTCGCTGTCAAGCTTTTGATTGATCAGGAAATTAAAATAAGACTTGGCATTGTTACTCGTCTGTTTAGCGGTTTCCAGGTTAGCTTCAATACGGATTACCTCATTATCACTTCTAAGAACTGCTGTACGGTTAATTTTATCATTTTTAAATAAAGACTGGTTAACTCTTTGATTTTCTTTTACCAATGCTAAAGCATCCTGATAAATATTAATTCCTTCAATTGACTGCAGGTATTTATAGTATGCTGTTTTTATTTCTTTAACCAGTTCCCTTTGATAGATTTCAAGCTCTATTTTTTGTAAAGAAGTTTGCTGGCTTTTGATTCTCTTGTTATAGATAATTTCATAGTTCAGCAGAGGCATTGTCGTGTGAATTTTAGCATCATAGAAATTATCGGGATTAATTAAAACCGACTGGTTCTGCAGAGAAGGGAAAGCATTCGAATTGGTTATTTGATTGAGTGTACTGTATACCGGATTCAGCATGTCTCCAATTGGAATATCAATTGTTCTTCCGCCATCGGCCTTAGTATAATTGGCATTCAAAGAAACAGTAGGGTAGAACAGGGAGCGGGCTTCCTGCAGGGCATACATACTTTTATTGATGTCGAAGTTGTGCTGTTTGATTACCTCGTTGCTTTTTAATCCAATCTGGATGTAATTATCAAGTTTGCTCTGGGAATATCCTATAAATCCAAAACAAAGAATGGTTAATGTAATTGCTTTTTTCATTTTATTGTACATTGTTTTTAAATTGAACGTTGTTCATTTTTTTGATCAAAAAAAAGTTTAAAGTTTCTTTATTATTTTTAAATATTCATTGTATCCTTCAGAGAGGATGGTATCCGGGTTAGAAAATTTTACACCTTTTGTTCTCTGGCGTATTTCCAGGCAGCACATTCCGTGTACTAAGCTCCAAATCATAAAGGATAGTGCTTCTAATGAATGTCCCTCAAAATGTCCTTCTTTCATACATTCTTCCACGGTTTTCTTCAGCGCATTAAAGGTGTCAGCTCCTTCATTCCATGCTTGATTTTCACTGCTTTCGATAAATTCCATTGGAGCTTTAACGATGAACATCAAATCATACATTTCAGAATTTTCCATCGCAAATTTCAAATAGGTAAATCCCATTTTTCGAAGACGTTCCATTGGATCTTTAATAGCGAACAATTCGGTAAAATATCCGCCTAACTCTTGAAAACCAATGGAGTGGAGGTCGTGAAGAATGGCATTCTTATCTTTAAAGTAAACATACACAGTTCCAACGCTGTAGTCAATCTCATCAGCGATATTTCGAATGGTAGTCTGTTCAATACCTCTTTCTAAAAAGAGTTTTTTAGCTCCTTTTAGGATCAGCATTTTTAAGGCTTCTTTTTCACGTGCTTTTCTTTCTGCTGTACTCATGTCTGCATTTTATGATGCAAATATATAAATATATTTTGAACGATGTTCATTTTTTGAAACAAATTTTATATCTGTTGTTAATCAGTCGTGTATATTTATGGTATTATAGGTGTTTTGAATACCCATAAAGCAAGAAGAAACATTTGGGAATACATTACAATAATGTATATATTCATGTTGTAAAGGTAATACTTGGGTACTAATCTGGTTATGTAAAGAAACCTTGTCTTAAAAAGAATGACCGTAGGTTTTTCTAAATTCCTTAATTAATTCAAGTTGCTAGTTAATAAAGTGTAGTCCCTACAGGACAAAAATTGACGTGAATAAATTGATTTCTACCAATATGTAATCTCTCCGAGATATTTTTTTGTTACTCCGTTAGGAGTTAAATGTTGGTAGTAGAATAATAAAATCTACCAGAAAAAATATCCCGTAGGGATTAAACTTTTTTAGATCCAACTTATTTATTGAATTGTTAGACTAGCAACTTGAATTAATTAAGAAGTTCACATAGATTATTACTAAAAAAATGTCATTATTTAATCTTATGCTGGTTTAACCTCCTGAAAAATTTTCTTTTTGTGGTTTAATCCCCAATCTTTCATAGCGTAGATAATTGGTGTTAAGGTATCGGCATAAGGTTCCAGAATGTAGGATATTTTTACAGGATAATCGTTCGTTATAATTCTTTTGATCAGTTGGTGCTGCTCAAGTTCCTTAAGTTCTTTAGAAAGAACTTTGGGAGTTAATCCAGGAATACTCTCTTGAATTTCAGTAAATCGGCTGTTGCCAACACCTACTGAAATAATGATGGATAATTTCCACTTTCCGTTAATTACTTCAAGTGTGTCTCGCACTGGTTTGACGGTATTTAGGCATTCACAGTAAGGTTTCTTTTTAGACATAATAAAATTTTATTTTGCTTTCCTTTGGGAAATGACTATACAAAGGAAAGTAATTTTGTTTAATTTTGCAATCAATTTAATGAATAAGTATTATTTGTTGCAAGTAATCAAAAACCCGCAGCAAGTAATTTAGTCAATAAGAATAATTTTTAATAAAATAGTCAGAATATGAAAATAGGAATAATAGGTACCGGCGCTATCGGCGGTACTATAGCAAAAAAAATGGCAGCAGCTGGTCACAGTGTAAAAGTGAATAGTTCAGGTGATATTGATAAATTAAACGCTCGTGCTGAAGAATTAGGTGTCGTAGCTGCAACTCTAACGGATGTTGTAAAAGACGTAGATGTTATTATTTTATCAGTGCCGACAGTAGCAATTCCAACTTTGCCCAAAGATTTATTAGCAAACGTTCCGGAAAATGTAATTGTGGTTGACACCTCAAATTACTATCCTTTTCGTGATGCCGATATTGAAGAGATCAAAGACGGAAAAGTAGAAAGTGTTTGGGTGTCTGAACAACTGGGAAGACCTGTGATCAAAGCCTTCAATAATTTATTGGCGGAAACATTAGTAAATGGAGGAAAAGAATCCGGTGCTAAAGACAGAATAGCAATGGCTGTAGCCGGAGACGATATAGAGGCAAAAAAAGTAATTTCAGACTTAATCAATGATGCCGGTTATGATGCAGTTGACTCCGGGGATCTTTCTGAATCCTGGAAACATCAGCCGGGAACGCCTGCTTACTGTACAGAACTTACTGCAGAGGAATTAAAACAGGCCCTTTGTGATGGTGTAAAAGAAGAAGCACCTTCTTTAAGAGATAAGACTATTGTTGATCTTTCTTCTCTGCCATCATATCCATCTCATTCAGATGTAGTTGAATATAACAGAGGATTGTTTCAAAAGAATCCTAAATCTGTTTAAAGGAAACGGATTTAAACATCTTTTGGAATAGAGCCAAATCGTTAAAACGTTTCATTATTGCCTACTTTTGTATCACAATCATTACTACTAATAAGCAGAACTTTGTCCTTATAATTATTAAACTAAAATTATGGCAAAGACAATTTTTATAACAGGTGCATCCCGAGGATTCGGCAGAATTTGGGCAGAAGCATTTTTACAGCGTGGCGACAATGTTGTTGCGGCTGTTCGTAATCCTGAAACATTAAACGAACTTACGAAAGAATTCTCATCAAATCTATTGGTAGTAAAACTTGATGTTACTGATAAAAAAGCAAGTTTTGAAGCAATTGAAACTGCAAAAAAGCATTTCGGCAAGATAGACGTATTGATAAACAACGCGGGTTTTGGTCACATTGGAGCTGTAGAGGAACTAAAAGAGCAGGACGTCAGAGCACAGTTTGAAACTAATGTTTTGGGTTCATTATGGACTATACAAGCAGTTTTGCCTATTATGCGTCAGCAAAATTCAGGACATATTATTCAACTTTCAAGTGCCTTGGGATTAAATACGGTTTCATTAATGGGATTATATAGTGCATCCAAGTTTGCAGTTGAAGGCCTTGTTGAAACTTTGGCCGGCGAAGTAAGTGGATTTGGCATTAAAGTGACCATCGTAGAACCAGGTGGTTTCTCTACAGATTTCTTCGGTACTACTTCTCTTGCATTGAGCGAATCAATACCCGCTTACGACAGTACAAGAAAAGATTTTTATGAGCATGCTAATGAGCAGGATTCCGGTAATCCGGCAGCTACAGCTGCAGCAATATTAAGTCTGGTAGATGCTGAAAATCCCCCATTAAGATTGTTATTGGGCAAAACGGCTTACCCTTGGACAAAATATACTTACGAAGAACGCCTGAAAACATGGGAATCATGGCAGGATGTTTCTGTAGCAGCACACGGTTAATAGAAGTTTAAATCATCAGAATCTGGATTTTCCGGGTTCTGTTTTTAACATTGACAACAGATGATTCATTTCAAAAAAATCAGCGATCTTCATGAAGCTCTTGGTATAAAACCTCCGGAAAGTCCACTTTTTAGTGCGGCTTATGGTGAACGTGGCAAATGTGACGCTAATACTATTCTTGAATTTTCTTCAGACTTTTACATCATCGGATTTAAAAAATTAAAATCCGGCAGCATGCATTACGGAAAAACAAAATACGACCATGATCTTGGTTCAATGTCGTTTGTAAAGCCCCTACAGAAAGTGGTTTTTAAAAATGTTCAACTAGAAGAAAAGGGATTTCTAATTATTATTCATGAAGATTTTTTACCGGGAACAGTCCTTTATAACGAAATCAGGAAATATGGTTATTTTGATTATGAGGTTAATGAGGCATTGCACCTTTCGCCAACAGAAGAGGATATCATCTGGAATTTGTATTTCAGCATTGAAAAAGAATACCATAATAATACTGACGAACTAAGTAAAGCTATTATTGTAAGTCATCTGGATTCGATGCTTAAATATGCACAACGCTTTTACAAAAGACAGTTTATTAACCGTAAAGAACTAACCGGTTCTACAGTCACAAAGTTTAATGCTTTGCTGGCTGCTAATTTTGAAGAAAGAAAAACAAGAAACATGGGATTGCCAACGGTATCTCTGATGGCAGAGAAGCTAAATATATCTTCCCGCTATTTAACCGATTTACTGAAGCAAGAAACAGGAAAGACGGCTTTAGAGCTAATTCATCTTTTTTTGATCGGTGAGGCAAAAAATTTATTGACCGAAGGGGAACTGAATATCTCTGAAATTTCGCACTTACTTGGTTTTGAAAATACAACCTACTTTTCACGGCTGTTTAAAAAAGAAGTAGGCAGCACACCAAATGAATTTAGAGGAAACAGATTAAATTAATAGGTGTAAAATTTCTGTAATTTCATCTTAAAACCAGGGCCATACAATCAAACAGCGTCAATAATGATATTTGGAAATTAACATATAAAAAAATGAAACGTACAGCAAGAGCATATTGGTCAGGGACTATAAAAGAAGGTAACGGTGAATTGACGCCCCAAAGTGAGGTCTTAAACAAAACGAAGTTCAGTTTTAAAACTCGTATTTCTGAAGACGAAAAAGACACAAATCCTGAAGAATTGTTAGCAGCAGCACATGCAGGTTGTAAACTGATTTTGGAGGCGGTGTTGTCCGTGATATTTCAGATTTGAATAAATACTTGGCTTCAGAAACAGCTTTAGGAAGAGTTGGTTTGCCGGATGATATTGGAAGTGTAGTAACATTTCTTTGTTCCGATGATTCTAAATGGATTAATGCCCAACGAATAGAAGTTTCCGGCGGATTCAAAATATAATTGACTTTGAAATAAATTAGAAAAACCCATTCGACTAGCTTTGAATGGGTTTTTTGTTATCATTTTGATTTCAGGCCTTTTGTTATCTGTCTTACAAATTTGTCTTTGTCTTTTTTGGCTTCTTTAATTATCGCCTTTATATCTGCTGGCATTGTTAAATATTTGTCCGACCAAATGTAAACTTCTACAATAATCGGTAATAAATCTATTCCTTTTGTTGTCAGTTTGTACAAATTTTTTGCCTTGCTGTCTGGATGTGCTGATTTTTCGATTATTCCGTTTTCTTCCAATGCCTTTAGTCTTGATGCTAAAATATTGGTGGCAATGCCTTCTTCCGATTTTAAAAAGTCATTGTATGTGCTTTTCTCATTAAATATTAAATCCCTGATAATAAGTAAAGACCATTTATCACCAAAGACATCCAATGAGCAACTCAATGGGCATTCAGACCTTTTTTTACTTGTTTCCATAAAATAAACTAAAAATATTTTTAAATTCAACTTGCATTTTGAAAGTTGTTTGTATATTTGCACTTGCAATTTGCAAGCAAAATTACGATTTAAAATTTAAAACAAATAAAAATGAGTAAGAATATTTTAATAACAGGTGCTTCTTCCGGGTTTGGTCTACTTATCGCAAACGAGCTTCACAGAAAGGGGTACAATGTAATTGGTACAAGTCGAAATCCCGAAAAAATGCAGTCGTCAGTAAAATTCAAAATGATAGCATTAGACCTTGATTCAGAGCAATCAATAAAAACTTTACCTGAAAGAATTTTCAATGAAATAGGGCAGTTGGATATTCTTATCAATAATGCTGGTTTTTTAGTATCGGGTATTGCAGAAGAGACACCCATTGAGTTAGGCAGACAACAATTGGAAACTAACTTTTGGGGAACTATCAAAGTAACAAATGCTGTACTCCCATATTTTAGAAAACAAAAATTTGGTAAAATAATAACTGTGGGTTCAATTATTGGACTCGTGTCTTTTCCTAATGCCGCTTACTATGCCGCTTCCAAACACGCATTGGAAGGTTATTTCAAAGCATTAAGATATGAATTGAATGAGTTTAATATTAGTGTTGCTATGATTGAACCTGCTGCTTTTAAAACAAGTATTTTAGATAATTCATCAACAACTTTAAATAAAATTGAAGATTACAATACGTTAAGAAGTAAAATTGAAAAATTCACAAACAATTTGGTAGAGCAAGCCGAAGACCCTGCAATGGTTGCGGAAAAAGTGCTTAAAGTAGTTCAGACAGATAAGCCAAAATTTAGAAACATTGTGGGTAAAGGCACTTCTGTCCTGATAAACTTGCAACATTTTGCTTATGGGATTTTAGAAAAAAATGTTCTTAAGCAATTAAACAAAGCTTAAAACAAACTAGGTACCCAATAATAAATTATATAATAATAAAAGTAAAAAACTTTAAAAAATAATAAAATGAAAGCAATAATTTTAAATGAAGCAGGTGGTGTTGATAATCTAAAATTTGTAGATATAGCAAAGCCAATTATTAAAAATAATGAAGTTTTAGTAAAACCAGTTTCATTAAGTATAAACGTAATTGATTATAAAGTAAGGTCAAATAATGGAGCATTAAATTGGATTCTTGGTGCAGATAGACCAGCAATTATAGGTTGGGATTTGTCTGGGACAATAGTTGAAGTTGGTGATGCCGTAACCGATTTCAAAATTGGTGATGCCGTTTTTGGAATGGCAAATTTCCCTGGGAAAGGAAATGCTTATGCAGAATATGTTGCAGTGCCATCTACACATTTAACTTTAAAACCCACAAATATTTCTCATCAGGAGGCTGCATCAGCTACACTTGCGGCACTTACAGCTTACCAAGCTTTGGTAGAAAAAGCTAATGTAAAAAAAGGAGACAAAGTGTTAATTCATGCTGCATCGGGTGGTGTTGGACATTATGCAACACAAATTGCCAAGCATTTTGGAGCTTATGTAATTGGTACTTCATCAGCAAAAAACAGAGAATTTGTTTTGCAAAATGGGGTAGATGAACATATAGATTATACAACAGAAAATTTTCAAGACATAGTATCAGATGCTGATTTTGTGTTAGATACCATTGGAGGTGATACTATTTTAAAATCATTAGATGTAATAAAAGAAGGTGGGACAATTGTTTCAATTACAACTAGCAGTATGTCTGCTGAAGAACTTGAAAAAGCAAAAGTAAAAAATGTGAATCTATCATTTTTACTTGTACAGTCATCAGGTGAAAACATGTTGAAACTTTCACAATTAATGGAAAGAGGAATATTGAAATCACACGTTTCAAAAACTTTTTCATTTGGCGAGATGAGTGAGGCTCATTTGTATTTAGAAAAAGGTAGAACTGTTGGTAAAATTGTTGTTAATATTTAAGCATGGAAATGAAAAATGCATTCAATATTTTAGTAATACTGGGGATTATCCCTTTGTTTTTACTAGGTGCCGTAAATGTATTTGCCCCATTAAATACGTTTGACTTATATGGCATTAGACCATTAGGTATAATGACTTATAGTACATTTAGAGGAGCTATAGGCGGTATGCTTATTGGTGGTGGTTTAATAATGCTTATGGGTTTAATCACCAAAAACAAGACCTGGTATCAATCTTCTTTATTGCTAATATCTGTAATACTCTCTTGCAGGATCATTAGCGTGCTATTTGACGGTTGGACAAATGATTTATTACCAGCAGTTATAACAGAATTGTATATAATTATTGTAATGTTTTTTGCCTCAAAGCAAATAGATGCTTCAAAAAAGTAAGTTTTTGATTCAAAACAATTCTTAATCAATTACACAAAGTTTAAAATGAAAAAATCGAGTCTTTTATTTCTTACATTAGTAATGCTTAGTTAAGTTTTTGCTCTATCTGAAAATAACTAAATAGGCATAAAATCTATTTTACTTAATGGCTAGCACTAAAACGATGCTATATGATATAAAAACCGTTGAAGTTTATCAACGGTTTTTATATTTGTGATTTATTCGGCGAAGTTTGCACCGCTCATTGCTTTTTGAAAAGCTTGTGGATTCCAGTATTCACGATAGTTTACAATTAGCCCGTCACGAAAGGTTACAAAAGTAGCATAGCTCATTTCATATTGATTCCCATTGCCAATTACTTTACCTGAAGCACTCCATTCTGCAATAGCAACATTTGGGTCATCAGTACCGTAGATTTTCAAAGTTGGAATAGATTTTACATCTATATAACTAGGATAATCTTTCAAATAAGCATACAGTGCAGCACGACCTTCAAATCTTGATTGAGATGCTTCTGGAGCAAAAGGAAATTCGGCAACTACATCCTCAGCACAAAGTTCTGACCAGCCTTTCATGTCTTTGGCTAAAAATGTATCTAAACTATTACGAAGAAGTTGAGTTGCTGAGGTATTTTTTGAATTTTCCATTTTTTTATTTAAATTTTAATGTTATTTTTTTATCATTTTGATAGGGCAAAGTTGCATTAGAAGTACACCTCGAAACAATGAGATATGATAAAAAAAACCGTTGACATTTGTCAACGGTTTTTATGAACTCAAATTTAAAAGATAAGTTATTTTGTTCCTTGTTTCCTAATTCGGCTCAATGTTTCTTTGGTAATACCTAAAAAAGAGGCAATGATGTGTTGCGGAAAGCGCTGGATAAATTGTGGGTGGTTGCTGGCAAACTCTTCATAACGTTTTTCTGCCGTGTTGCTAATAGTAGAATTTAACCTTCGTTGGTTAGCAATGGCATTTCTTTCATCCATTAAATAGATCATTTGCGCCATAGCAGGTATTTTCTCCATTAAATCAAGCATTTCAGCTCTTGTAATAATGAGAAGTTCGGTATCTTCCCAAGCATCAATATTATATTTGGATGGAGTTAGCATCGTTGAGCTTTCGCGATCGTTTGCCCAATAATTTTCAATTAACAGATGTACAATATGTTCTGCACCTTTATCATCTACACTGTATTGGCGCATAGCACCTTTTACAATAAAGCCAGCATATTTGCATACATCGCCTTCTTGTAAAAAGTATTGTTTTTTTCGTAGCTTCTTAGGTTGAAAAGTTGCAACAATTAAGGCTTGCTCTTCACTTGTTAGCGGTAAGTTTGCATATTGGCGGATATAGGCTATTAATTTTTCGTGCATTAGTTTGATGATTCATTAATACAATGCAAGATATAAAAAACAGTTTTATTTCAAAGCATCATTTACAGGCTGGCTATCTACAAACTGTTCGAAACTGATAATTTTACTGTTCTTCAATTTCCAAATGTGAGCCACTCTGGCAGTGAATGATTTGCCTGTAATTTTATAGGTTCCTGTGTAAGTGCCGTATGCTACTACTTTATCATCGCTGGCAACATAATCTTCAGGAGTAAATTTATAATCAATCCATTCGCTTCCTAATCGGCTAAAGACATTTTTGGTTATATTTTCTAAACCAATATAAGTTCCTGCATACGGAAAACCTTTAGCTTCTGTCCATGAAATATCTTCGGCAACATATTTAGCCAAATTTTGACCATTTTCTTCTGAAGTTTTTCCTTCGTAAGTACTTTTAACTATTTCAAGATTTGTCATTGTCTTTTTATTTAAAGAACAGCCTGACAATACAAAGAGTATCGTCAGGCTGTAAATGATTGATTTTACCATTTCATTTCTCCAGTATTCACTTTTGCACCAATCATTAGGGCAGTTTCAAAAGTAAGTGTTGGATATTTTGTTTTCAAAGCAGTAATTAAAGCTTCTGATGTTTTGTTGGTTTTCAAAGCTTCTTCGTAGAATTGAATATAACTTTTCGTGTGATTTACAGCAGCGATATCAAATGGAGAATTAGAATTAGCATGAGCTGGAATTACAATTTCAGGTTTCAAAGCCGAGATTTTATCTAAAACGGCAATCCAGTTTTTACGGGCTTCTGTAGTTTGAGCATCAGCCATCCAAAGATGGAAACTAGTTCCAAAAACATTAATTCCGCCTACAACTGCTTTGATAGAAGGGATCCATACAAAAGTTTTATTTGGAAAATCTTCCAAACCAACGATTTCTAATTTCTGAGCTTCCAGTTCAATGCTGTTTCCCTTTAAAACCTGCGGCAAAACAACATTTGACGTAATTGCTTTACCTAATCGTTCACCCCAAACGTCTAATTTTTTTTGAGCTGTAGCCTTAATTGCCTCTACTGAAGAAGGTGATGCATAAGCAACTACATCCGGGAAATATTTTTTAAATATCTCCAATCCAAAATAGTAATCAGGATCTGCGTGAGAAACATAAATTGTGGTTAGTTTTTTACCGCTTGCTTTAATCTCCTGCGCTACTTTTTCGGCATCCGCCAAAGTAAATTGCGCGTCAATTAAAACCGCATCTGTTTTTCCCGATACAATTACCGATGCTACACCAAAGCTGTTTTCTGATGCGTTGTAAACCTGAAGTTTTAAATCTTTAGTTTCAATTGTTTTGAAACTTTGTGCTTGTGATTCCATATTCAATAAAATTAAAATTGTTATAAATACTCTCGAGATAGTGTGTTTACTCACGGTTTTAATATTTGTTTTTCCGTGTTCGTGACCCGAGCCTGTAAGGCGAACGGATGAAATAATCTTCGATTTCATTTCGTGTGTTGGTTTAAATTAACACTGCAAAGATGAAACGAAATGCAATCTTAAAACATTAAACTAGTTTAATAAATAAAGGAAATCTTATTTTTTGACAGCAATTTTCTTTCGAATATTACTCAAAAAAACATTGGTAATACCCAAATAAGCAGCTATTTGTATGTTAGAAAGCCGTTGAATAAGCTGTGGGTATTTTTCTATAAATTCGATATAACGGGATTCTGCTGTTTTGCTAAGGTTATCTATCATTCTTCGTTGAAGGGCAACGTGTGTTTTTTGTGTCATTACCCGAAACAGCTTTTCAATTTTAGGCAAATTAGCATAAGCAAACTCCTTATCTTTTTTAGAAATCACAAGTACTTCGCTGTCTTCGAGCGCTTCTATGAAAAGTTGTGAAGGAGTTTCAGTAGTAAAACTGTCAATATCAGTAATCCACCAATTTTCAATAGCAAAATAGAGTATTTGTTCAAAACCATTTTTGTCAATATGATAAACCCGAAAAAGTCCTTTGGTAACAAAACCTTCAAATTTACAAATCTCGCCTTCTCTGAGTAAAAAGCTTTTTTTAGGGATTAACTTTTGCTCAAATAAATTGCTAAACTCTTCTGTTTCATTTTCTGAAAGAGAAATATGTTTAGCGATATTTTGTTTTAAAAGTGCTTTCATATAACAGTATGTAAAAAATGCTTTAGAAGCATTTTTTTAGCTTTGCTAAGATACATAAATATTTAAATAAGCTATTGCTTGGTAAATGATAATTAGATTGAATTTGGTAGTTTTTGCATAAAAGTTTTTTTAGATGTTTTACTGATTTTAATCTTTAAAACAATCAGCTAAAATTTTTAAATATTCAAATAAAAGGTTCGAATTAGCGCCTGTTAATATCACATCAAAAGCCCCTCAATTTGAGAGACTTTTTTGTTTGTAGTAAAAATCAAAATTTTATAAATTACTTTTAAGACACCATTTTTTAGACTATTTCTGCATATTTATTGCATGTGAGATTTGACTGTTAATTTAAAAATTGTTCACGGTATTCTGTTGGAGTTATTCCAACTTCTTTTTTAAATAATCTGGAAAAATAGGGTGGATTCTCAAAACCTAATTGATAAGCCGTTTCTGCTACAGTATTGTCAGTGCTTACCAAGAGATTTTTAGCCTCTGTTACCAGAGAAATATGGATGTGCTCTAAAGCTGTTTTACCTGTTTCCTGCTTAAGTAAATCACTTAGATATCGTACAGATAACGATAGCTTTGATGCCATATATTTAACGGTTGGTAATCCTTCTTTCTGAAGTTTTCCACTTTCGAAGTATAATTTTAGAATCTCGGTAAACTTAGTAATTACTGTTCCTGATAATGAAGTTCTGTTTAAAAACTGCCGTTTGTAATACCGTTGAGAATATTTTAGAATAGAATCGATATGAGTCAGCATAATATCTTTACTGAAATCATCCTGATTATTGTAATATTCTAATTTTATTTTATAAAATAAATCCCAGATAGTTTCTTCTTCTTTTGGTGATAAATGCAAAGCTTCATTGACTTCATAATCAAAAAATCCATATTTTTTGATTTCCGAATAAAGATTGGTATTCATTAAAAAATCTTCATCAATATAAATCATAAAGCCTTTTTCGGTAAGTTCAATATCGCTCATTGTAATTTTCTGACCGGGTTTTACAAATGCCATAGAACCGTTATCGTGATCGTACTTGGTTTTTCCGTATAAAATGGTACCGGATTTTACTTTTTTTAAAGCTATTTTATAAAAATCCATTGTGAATTCTGTTTCAGCAAACGTGCAACCTTTTAGCTCTTCAAAAGTTACCAGCCCCAACAACGGATTTTCGGGAGGCGGAAATCCGTTTGAGGTATAGAGTTCACTTATCGTTTTATAATTTTTCATACTTGACGTTTTTATACATTATAAATTTACATTTAAAAAGTTTATGATGTGCGCCATTTAAATTTCTTCGAGATATGTTACTTCCGGCGGAGCAATCAGTTTTCCGTTTAAAAAATCAAAAAAGCGTTTTACATAATCCTGTTCCAGATGCCAATCATAAGTTTCTTTTGAAGTATAAACAGCAAAAATTACTATAGTATTGGGTTCTTCGGTTTTTCGCATCAGCACAAAATTTTCACATCCTTCTTCAAGTAAAATCTGGTTTTTCGTTTCAATTGCAAGCGGAAGTACTTGCGCTATGAATTCAGGATTAATTTTAAGTGCGGCATTTGTTATGATTTTATTTTTCATTTGTTTTTATTTTAATGCAAATCAGAATGCTAAAATAATCTTGAAACATTCTAATGCTATGATAATTAATTTGAATTTTTGTCAGGATATTTATCTAATGCTTTTTAATATTGAACTTTCAAACATTTTTGGAGCATAATGCTGCAGGAATACAATCATACCAGACATTTTACCAGCAGGATTACTGAATTTTGGTTCTTTTGTATCAATTAGTTTGGTAATAATTTTAGCTACTGCATCTGGTGATTCTGCCTCGTCTAAGCCTTTTTGAGTAGCTGCGTTGACCTTTTTTCTATAAATATTGTAATCTGGAATGCTTCCTGTTGAAGAAATGGCATTATGTCCAAGATTGGTTTTAAACCAGACAGGTTCAACAACACTAACTTTAATATTAAAGGGATTGAGTTCGAAACGAAGTGACTTGAAATATCCTTCAACTGCATGTTTAGAAGCAGAGTAGTAAGATAAATTTGGAGGCCCAATCAAACCAACAATTGAACTTACAGTTATGATTTGTCCAAATTTTTGTTTTCTAAAGTACGGTAATAACGCATTGGTAACTTTAACGGTTCCCCAGAAATTGGTCTCAAATTGTTTTCTGGCTACATCTATTGGCGTTTCTTCTGCAATACCAGTGATCATAAAACCTGCATTGTTTACCAGGACATCTAATTGTTTTGTTTCGGCAAACAGTTTTTCTTTGAATGCAATAATTGAATTATCGTCATCTATATCCAGGCGTATTAATTTAAAAGGGACTTTATATTTTTGCGGTTCACGACTAGTTCCAATTACATTAAATCCTTTTTTGTGAAGATCATTTGCCAGCATCAATCCAAAACCTGATGATGCTCCTGTGATTAAAATTGTTTTGCTCATTTTTATTTCTTTATATGATTAATAATGAGGCAAAGTTAGAGTAGGAGTTGTTGTTGCGGCTTATACAAAAGTGGGAAGACGTGATACATATTTACGTATGTTTTTTACTGAAGCTTACAGTATAATTTGATTTTCTATAAAAAAACTGCTGAACCCAATAAGTTTAGAACCTAAACCTCTTATAACCTTATATGGTATATTAGCTATTAAGTTATTTTTTTGCATAATATTTTCTATTTCCTAAATGGATGAATTGTTTAAGGACTAAAAGAGCAAAATATTTGGACTAAAAAGAAAAATATATTTTTCTTAATGCTTGTATCTTTGTAACTTAAGTTTATAATATTTTGGATTAATTCAAAAAGAATTTCTAAGACAAAATTAAAACCGCTTTATAGCTTTAACAGTTGTAGTATGAAAAAAATGATTAAAGTTCCAACTTCTTTGATTGGCTGTGATGCTCCGCAAAACTTCCTGATGCTGGATGGCTGTTCTGTAATTGAGCAGTGCATACACAGTACCGAAGTTAAAGGAATTATGTATTTAGAACAGCACTTACTCCTAATTGTACTGGAAGGATCCATTATTCTAACTTATGGAAAACAGGAATATAAGCTTGGCAAGAACGATATGATTTTGCTAAAAAAAGCAACTGCTGTAAAGTATCATAAATTTGGGAATGCTGAAAATGATAATATTTACGACAGTTTCATGTTCAGTATCAAAGATGATGTTCTAAAATCATTTTTATCAACCTCAGAAATTAAGGTATCAAAACCTGAAGAAGAAATTAAGACAGGTGTTTACCCAATGAATGAATGTTTGGTTGCATTTGCCCATTCTCTAAAGCCTTACTTTTTTGATCATTCTGTGGTTCATCCCGGACAGCTTCGCCTGAAGATTATGGAATTGCTTTATGATGTTGCAGAATGTAACCGAAATATGTTTTTACAAATTCTCCAGTTGCACGAACCTGTGAGAACTGATATCCGCAATGTTGTAGAACAGCATTATGCTTCACCAGTCTCTGTTTCTGAACTGGCTTATCTTTCCGGAAGAAGTCTGTCAAGTTTTAAAAGAGATTTTCAAAATATATACAATGTTGCACCGGCAACCTGGATCAGAGAAAAGAGATTGGAAAAAGCAAAAGATATGCTGGAAACTACTGCTTTGTCGGTTTCAGACATCTGTTATTCACTAGGATTTGAAAACGTCTCTCACTTTTCGAGAATTTACAAAGAATTTCACGGGCAGGCACCAAGTATCTCCCGTTAGTAGATAATTTTAAAATAAAAATTATGCAAGTATTAGTTATTCCATTGCTAATGTTGTAGACCTCTTTTTTTTGAATATTAGAAAATAATTCAACTACAAGTAATGTCATTTTAATGCATGATGGTAATACTCCGATTAATGGAGCACTAAATCAACTTTGATAAAATTTCAGTATTCAATTTTTTGAATCTCAATCTACCATCTTATTCTCCATATCTCATTAAAAAAGTTTTTATAACAAATCTTACTTAATGGAGAAACTTCCAAATTGTATAATTTCCAATTCTAAAAAAGGACTAATTAGTCAAAATCTTTGAACTAATTAGAAAAAACTTCATGCTTTGGTCATTGTACCTTTGTTTTAGAAATAGAGCTTAATTATTCTGTCAGTCAGCACAGTAGATTATGCTCAAAATAATAATAATACTTAACTAAAACAAAACGATTTATGACAAACATTCCAGATCAAAAAAACGCAGTTTCAAGTTCCACAGATCTTAATAATAATGGCTTTAGGCAAGGTACTGGGAAAATTTTGAGAAAATTATTTTCCTTATTTCCTACGGTAGCCATTATTTCGGCACTAACAATTGGAGGCTTATTAGTTTCCTGTCAAGATAAAAATATTCAAAACAATAAAATAGAAGTTATGCAAAACAATCAAGAACAAAAAGAAGGGATCCTGAAAGCAATAGATTTATATGTTGAAGCAGGAAAAAAAGGCGATGGAAATATTGCAAAACCGGCATTTGCGTCTACCGCAACAATGTCGTGGTCTGAAAATGGAGCATTAAAAAGTGTTCCTATCCAGGCACTGTTTGATGGATTTTCTGCAATGAAGCCAATGGAAGCGAATTACAAATTGACGACTCTGGATGTAGAAGGTGATGTAGCAATTGTAAGAATCGAATCTCAGTTTGGACCTGACAAATATGCAGATATGTTTACATTGGTTAAGGATGGCAGCGATTGGAAAATTATCAGTAAAATTTATCAAATTAAAAAATAAGAATAATGGCAGCAAATCAAAATATAAACGCTGTTCAGGATTATGAAGATGTTCTGTCGGCAATGGAAGGCTATGTTCACGGATTAAAAACAGGGAACGTAACAGAATTGAAAAAGACCTTTCATCAGGATGCGATAATGTACGGTCATTTAGGAGATGACCTCTCACAAGGCAGTATAGATAATCTCTACACTTATGTTGAGAAATTTGGCGCAGCACCCAATATCAAAACCAATCTTACGGTTTTGCACAAAACACCTACCACAGCAATTGTTCGCATTGAAATGGAACACGATGCAGCAGATGAAGATTTCACAGATTACCATTCATTAATCAAAATTAATGGTGAATGGAAAGTTGTTTCAAAGCTTTTTCATTTGTATACTAAATAATTAAAGATCATTTCGTTAAAGTTTTTACTGGGAGCATTGTATTGCTTTCAGTGGAGCTTTGCGTTTAAAAATAAAATAAGTAATGAATAAATATAATAAGTTGTTTACTCCCTTGTTATTTGGGAACGGAATTAGTTTAAAAAACAGAATTGTGATGTCGCCTATGACTACCTGGGCATCTAATGAAGACTTCACTATATCTGATGAAGAAGTTGAATATTACAAGAAAAGAGTAAATGGGGTTGGTTTAGTAATCACAGGATGTACCCACGTTATGGCAAATGGTATTGGTTTTACTCACGAATTTGCAGGATATGACGATACTTTTCTTCCAAGTTTGAAGAAGTTGGCAGATGCCGCGAAAAGTGGTGGAGCACCAGCAATTTTACAGATGTTTCATGCGGGAAATAAAGCAATTCCTGGGCTTATTCCAGATGGTAAAGTGGTAAGTGCAAGTGCAGTTTCAAGTGGACCTATTGTACTTTTTGAAAAAGAAAACCTTCCAAAAGAATTGAGCGAAAATGAAATTCTGGAAATCATCAAAGCATTTGGAGATACCACAAGAAGAGCAATTGAAGCTGGTTTTGACGGCGTAGAAATTCATGGAGCACATGGATTTTTGCTTCAAAATTTTATATCGCCTTTTTTCAATAATAGAAATGATCAATGGGGAGGTTCTCTGGAAAATCGTTTACGACTTAGCCTTGAAATTTTAAGAGAAGTAAAAAATATAGTTTCAAAATATGCTGATCATCCTTTTTTGATTGGGTACAGAATCTCTCCGGAAGAATTTCCACAACAAACGTATGGACTTCCAGATACGTTCATTTTAATGGATAAGTTGATTGAAGAAAAGATCGATTATTTACATTTCTCTCTACTGGATGCCGTTAATCAAATGCCAATTGAGTCAGAATTTTCTAAAGAACCTATATCAGCTGTGCTAAACAATTATGTTAACAACAGAGTTCCCGTTCTTGTTGCTGGAGGTATTACAACACCTGCAATGGCGGATCAGGTAGTAAACTATGGTGTTTCTATGGTGGCAATTGGAAGAACTTTGATTGTTAATCCTGATTGGGTAGAATTAACACAAAATGGAGAAGAAGATAAAATCACTTCAATTCTTAAACTTGCAACTGTACAAGAGAAAAGAATCCCATCAAAATTAATGACAATATTCGGAAAACTAGACGGGTGGGTACAAGTGGAAGCTTAATGTAATCTACAGCGTAAATAAAGATTTATAAAATAAAAATCAGTTGGTTTATAGTTCTGGGATTACTTTTACTATTTAATAATATAAAAAATGGCGCCAATTGGCGCCATTTGGCTGTGGTGACCTCTACAGAACAAATTTCTATAAATTTTATGGAGGATTTGAAGAGATTGGCTTACTACATTTAGTGTCTGTTTTTCATTGGCCTTATGAATTTGGTTTAGATGTCCTGTTGAGGATTGATGGATTTTTTTTTAGTATATTTCAATACGAATCTTTAGTCTTTTAGTAATCGATTCCAAAAACTATTTGCTGAGTAAATTTTTATAAATAACTCCGTCTTTTATAATCAGTAGTAGAGTTTTGTCATAGTCTTCCAGTATATTCAAATTAATAAGCGGATTACCATCTACCAATAAAACATCGGCATAAGCACCTTCTTCTATAACACCCAGCTTTTTGGGATAGGGATTACGTGGGCCGCTCATGGTCAGTAATTCCGCATTTGTAGAGGTAGCCATTTTTAATATTTCATAAGGGGTATAGAAGCGCAATAACTTTACAAGATCACCTGCTCTTTTTACCGAATGTTCAGGCTCGAAAAGGCAATCAGTTCCAAATGCAGTTTTAATGTTATATTTTTTTGCAAAATTATAGGCTTTCTCAGTACCGCTCATCATAGTTTGTTGTTTTATGCGGTTAGGTGAACCATCAGCATAAAGGCTCTTACCTTCGTCGATAAAAGGCTGCAGACTTAGCCATGCTTTTTTATCGGCCAGCATTTTTGCTGTTTCATCATCAATAAGCTGGGCATGATCTATACAGCGCACCCCGGCGCGCAATGCAGTTTGTATGGCTCTTGGCGTGTAAGCGTGTACGGTAACATAAGTACCCCAGTTTTCAGCTGCGTCAACAGCGGCCTTCATTTCTGCTTCTGTAAACTGAGAGATATCCAAAGGGTCATACGTTGAAGAAACACCACCTCCGGCGGCCAGTTTTATTTGTGTAGCACCAAGGCGCAACTGCTCCCGTACACGTTTCAATACCTGATCTGCTCCATCAGCGATTATGCCAAAATTATAACGTTCGGTAAAGTCAAGGTTTGCCGCCATATCTTTTGGAACAGCGTTTGGGCTAAGGAAGTCGCCGTGGCCTCCAGTTTGGGAAATCATCGCGCCGGAGGGATAAATACGCGGACCTATAATCAAACCCCTGTCTATTGCTTTTTGCAGTCCGACTGCTGGACCGGCAAGGTCCCTGAAAGTGGTAAAGCCCTGCATCAGGTCTTTTTCCGCGGACTTCATAGCAATGGCAGTAATGTATTGTATAGGGTATGGGCATCAATAAGTCCCGGCATTAAAAATTTTCCTTTACCATCGATGATGGTTGTATTTGCACTTTTATCGGTTGGGATTGGTGATGTAGAAAATTTGCTGATCAGATTATTGACAATCAAAAGATTTCCCTTAGTTGTTTTTTCATCCTTACCATTAAAAATTTGAACATCGTTGATAAGAATTGTTTTTTGAGCCATTCCATAAAATGAACTCAGTAAAATTGCCATAACCAATAATTTTCGTTTTATAGGGCACATATCTATAAGGGGTTTTGAAGTTATAGTACTAATTTAGTAAATGTTATATTAATTTATTGATTTTTTCGTGAGATATTAATCAATGTATTAGCTTCTTTAGAACAACAGTAAAAAGGTCAATTTTGAAGATATATTTTTCGTATAAAAAAAATATTTGCAGTTTGTTGTTTGATTCTAAAAAAAGTCCTGTTGGGGATTGGTGTAAAATTTGTATCTAATTTTTATTTTTTTTTGATATGACAGTTTATATATAGGAACCTAGACCTCATTGTCCATAATTTACTAAATTTTTAATTGTTCAAAATACCTGTGCCACGATTCCGTCACAAAAGTTAGAAGGTGAAATATCTTTAAAAACTGCCTTAACCTTTTGCGGCAATATGGGAGGCAGCTCCAGTCCCATTAGTATAGGTGTTTTTTCAAGTTATCGTATAAAAAACAGATCTATGAAATCTTTTTATTGCAGTTTTGAAGTAATTTAGTGATTTAAATATATTTTACTGAAATGATCTTCGAATTTACAACAGCTTTCGGTTTTGATTTTATTACATTTTTTGCAAAACATATTAATGGTACTGTAAGAGATAATTTCATGGAAATCCCAAATTCATTGGGAGAAGGCTATGTGCGTAAAATTGAATTTGGAAGTGATTTTAAATTAACGATACATCGCTATACATTGAAGGAAGATTTAATTATTAAACGAAATCCTTCCCCGGAGACCAGCAGTGTGCGCACTTTTTTCTTTTATAATACCAAACAGGATCTTGAGGTTAAATATGAGAATGAGGAAAATATACCATTTTCACAAAAAAATGATGCTTCCATACTGTTATCTACAAATGATCTGCGGACGGAAATCCGTTTTCCTGCCGGCAGTAATATCCAATATGTAGTAGTTGCGATTGCTGCTGATAGACTGCGTGCCATTCTATCTATTGAAAACCCCAATAGCACGATAAAAACTATCACAGCGGAAAATGCTTCATTTCTTTTTTTCGAAAGCCTGGATACTGAAATGCAATTGCTTTTGAAAAATATTGTATCTGTTGATATGAATAACTCTATGAATAATTTCTATGTCCAAATTAAGGTTCAGGAATTAATGTATCTGCTTTTTAGTAAGCTGTCACTTAGGGAGAATACAACTTTTAAAAGTATAAATAGTAACGATGCAGAGAAGCTACTGAATATTCGCAACGAAATATTGAAAGACCTCAGCACACCGCCTGTTTTGAATCAATTAGCAATTATTGCTTCAATGAGCGAAACTAAACTTAAACAACTCTTTAAGCAGACCTTTGGAGATACAATCTATAATTATTACCAAAAGGCAAGAATGGAAGAAGCTGCTTTTTTGCTAAAACAGGCAAAACATTCCGTTTCGGAGGTTGGTTACGAACTAGGATTTTCTAACCTTAGCCACTTCAGCAGATTGTTCGAGAAGCAGTATGGTATCACACCCAAAAAATTTTCATACACTTCATAAAAATTCTTTTCTATAAGTTTATAACTGTCGGATAGGACTATTTTTGTGTCTTTTCCGGTTATTTTACCTATTTAATAGCTTTTAAATTTGTCCATGTAATTAAGCATGACAAAATGAGAAAGATATTTATCCACATTACTTAAGGCTTCTGAAAATTAATAAAGTTTCTGGTGATAGCACTCATAACCAGAAAGCGGCCTTGTTGACCATTTCGAAAAAATATTTTCCTCAATCATCTTGACTACAGCACATTGTATTCTTTAAAAAAAGAAGACTACACTATTTATTCAATTTATAATTAAAATAATGAAAGCAATCCAATACAGAACTTATGGAAGTTCAGATGTGATCGAACAAGTTGAAGTTCCAATTCCTTCAATACAAAGTAAAAATGACGTTTTAATCAAGGTTAAGGCAGTAGGTATAAATCCAATTGATATGAAAATACGCATGGGATTTATGAAGCAGATCCGTCCCGTTGAGATGCCCTTTGTACCTGGCGGTGAAGCTTCAGGAATAATTGCTGCAGTTGGCGCGGGCGTTACAAAATTTAAGTTAGGTGATGAGGTTATCGCCCTTACAAAGAAAAATTCATATGCGCAATATGTGACTGCGAACGAGAATTTCGTTTTGCTTAAACCTAAGGATTTGTCTTTTGAAGAGGCAGCTTCAATAGGTGTCAACATAGGCACAGCACAATCTGTCCTGTTTTCAGAAGGAAAATTAGAAAAAGGTCAAAAAGTTTTAATCCAGGGCGGTGGCGGCGCTGTTGGTGCTGCCATGGTACAGATGGCAAAAGCTGCTGGTGCATATGTTATTGCTACAGCGTCAGGTGAAGGTGTGGCTTTGGCAAAAAAACTAGGTGCCGACGAAGTGATCGATTATAAATTAAATGATATAGCTACTATAGCTAAAGATATTGATCTGGTAGCAGATACAGCCGGAGGTGATGCTCAGGCAAAGCTTTTTCAGGTTTTAAAGCCAGGAGGCAAGCTACTTAGCATCGCCATACAGCCATCACAGGATCTGGCGGGACAGTATAATGTGATGGCCTATTTTGTAGCTTCGGATATATCGCCGGAAAATTTAAAGCAGGGGATTGACCTTATAGAGGCAGGTAAATTTTTACCGATAGTTTCCAAAACATTTAAACTCGAGTATGCAGCAATAGCACAGGATTTTTTAGCAGCCGGAGGGGTGAATGGTAAGGTTGTTCTTTTAGTTGAATAAATAGTAAAAATAATAATTTAAAGAGATAAGAATGAATACAAAAAAAGTTATCGTTGCCGGTGCAACAGGATTTTTGGGCAGTCAGATTGTGAAAGAGCTACTGCAGCAGGGAGCAGAAGTTACTGCTATGGTTAGAGCCAGCAGCAATAGAAGTGAACTTACCAAAATAGGAGTTAAAAATTTTGTAGTGGGAGATATGATGGATGTGGCCTCTTTAAGGCAGGCTCTTTCGCCTAAGCATGGTTTTGATGTAATAGTTGCCAGCGCAGCAGGTTATACACGTCGTAAAAAAAGTGACAGTGCAGCAACAGATATAATCGGTTATCAAAATCTGGTTGATGCGACCAAGGAAGCTGGCATTCCCCGTTTCGTGCTAATCTCTATTCTTGAATCTGATAAGGCGAGATCGGTACCTCACTTTCACAATAAATACCTGATTGAGCAATATCTTAAAAAGAAAAATCAGCCTTTTATAGCGCTCAGGCCAGGTGCATTCCTTGATCAGACGCCTGATTTTATAATCAATAAAATCAAAAAAGGAATACTCCCAACTTTCCTAAGCGGAAGCTATGGGATTATTTACACACCACAATTGGCCAGATATACAGCTTTGGCTGCAGTTGTTTTACCCAATTCAGAATTGAACACTTCCATAGATGTTGGCTGGGACAGACCAGTAAACGAGCAGATACTGGCAGCAGCCTTTTCAAGTGTTCTTAAAAAAGAAATTAAAACTGAGCCGGTTATCCCTGCATTCGTACTGAAATTTGTTCTTCCGTTAGTCGCACGTTTTAATGACAACATTAAAGATATGGTTGAAATGATAAAGTGGATCGATAAAGGTATTTACATAAGCACAAATCCGCAAAAGCAAAAAGAACTTTTCGGCGAGCTGCCAACTCCTGAGCAAAGCGTAAGAGAATATTGTCGTGACAAAGGATTGATTTAAAGAAAGATATTTTCAACATGATAAAGTACACTGTACATCTAATATTAAAAAATAATACACTATGAAATTACTAGAAAAGGTAACATTAGGAAAACAAACATTAAAAAATGCAATGGCGATGGCACCTATGACCCGCAGCAGAGCTAACAGCGCAGGTGTAGTATCAGATCTGACTGTATTGTATTACACACAGCGTGCGAGCGCCGGACTGTTGCTGAGCGAGGCTATAAATATTTCAGAGCAGGCTTTGGGGAGTCCACTGACACCAAGCCTCTATAATCAGGAGCAAATCGATGCATGGAAGAAAGTAACCAAGTCAGTTCATGATAACGGAGGAGTAATCTATGCGCAGCTTTGGCATACCGGTCGTGTCGGACATTCGGTGGATAGAGACGGAAAACTTCCTGTAGCACCATCGGCAATTGGAATAAAAGGACAGCAACATTTCACATCTCAGGGAATGAAAGATTATGAAACTCCTCAGGAGCTGACTATATTAGAGATCAAACAGATTGTAAAAGATTACGGTCAGGCTGCCAAAAATGCAATTGAAGCCGGTTTTGATGGTGTTGAACTGCATGCTGCATTTGGATATCTGCCTAATCAATTTTTATCTGAAAGTGCAAACCTTAGAACTGATGAATATGGCGGGAGCGTAGAGAACAGGAACCGTTTTGTGCTGGAAGTAATGCATGAATTAGTTACTGCTATCGGAAGCGATAAAGTTGGTATAAAGCTATCGCCAACTGTCTATTACAATAATATTGAGAATAGCGATCCTGAGGCACAATTCAAGCCATTAATAGAGGCTTTGAATGAATTACCGTTGTCTTATATTCATCTTATGAATGGGATGTTACCCCTGGATAATCATCCAAACTATCCTAAAAACGCAGTGGAAACTTTTGGAAGTATAAGCAAACATCTGGTAATTGCAAATGCAGGGTTCAATAAGGAAACCGGGGAGGCAGAACTTGAAAAAGGGATTGCAAAAATAATTGCCTATGGTTCACTATTTCTTGCCAATCCTGATCTGCCAAGAAGGTTTGAATTGAATGCAGAGTTCAATCAGCTTGATCACGCGACAATGTACGGTGGAGGTGAGCACGGATATACAGATTATCCACATCTGAAAGATTGAACCTTAAGCTGCCCATCACCAAGTAGCAGTTACGAGGAGATTTTAAAAGAATAAAATAAATTGGATATTCCGGTTTCTAAATTGTTAGTATTTACAGGTTGAAACTAATTCAATTAGCAAAAAAAAAGCATAAAAAAATCCCATTTCATAAGAAATGGGATTTTAATTTTGTGACCTCTACGAAACAAAATTTGGTTTGGATGTCCTGTTGGGGATTGATGAAATTCGTATCTAATTTTAATATGAGAGCTGCACATTCGAATCTAAACCTTTTAGCATTTGATTTTCGTGATATTTATTTTTGTAAAACAGCATGTGCCATGATTTTGCCACAACACTTCTTACGCCAATTTTTAATCTATTTTAATTGGGTTAACTTGTTTTAAATGAGTATTATAGTTCGTTTAAAAGTCGAAAGTAAGTAATTTTAATAAAAGCCGAAAATGGAGAGTCTTAGCTTTTTGTGGCAAATAAGGAGCAATTCCAAATCAATAAAAATGCGGTATTAATTCTAGAAAGTATTTTGGAATCATAAGCAAATTTTATTCCGACACATAATCTTTCTTTTGGAAAAATATGCATTTATACCAACAACTTAATGATGCGTTATTATTTTCTTAACGAACAATATGATAAGAGTTTGTTTGGGAGGATATAATTTCGCAAAATAAAATCAACCTTATCATTCTTTAAAAAAACAAATAATGATAATTTATTACAATTGGCAGACTCTTCTTTACTATTTACAATAAACAGCTAAATGTCTTTAAATAAGCTAAATGATGAAATTATTACTTCTTTTGCCAACGGTGATAAGGATGCTTTTATATCCGTTTATAATAATTATCAGCAAATAGTATTTAACAATGTCACACGGCTTATTCCTCAAGCTGATGTTGTTGAAGATGTATTGCAGGAAGTTTTTTTGAAGCTTTGGGAAAACAAACACAAATTCCACGATGAGCATGCAGTAGCTTCGTGGTTATTCTCTGTTAGTTACAACCAGTCTATTTCCCATATCAGAAAATTGATTAGAGAAAGAAAGTACTTGGAATCCATGAAAACAGATTTCAATTTTGAATACGATCCCGGAAGCGAAGTCGAAATAGAGAACATCAAAGAAAATATTTTGACGGAAGCGATTAATCAGTTACCGTTGCGCAAAAAACAGGCCTTTGAACTTTGTAAATTACAGGGAAAAACCTATGCTGAGGCTGCCGAAATTATGGATATATCTTCAGAAACGGTAAAAGAACATATTACCCTTGCCTTAAAATTTGTGCATACCTATACAGTAAATCGCTACGAAAAAGAGTCAGCGATATCTTTATTTATCATCGGTTTATACTTCCGTACTTAGCCTGCTTACAGTCAAATCTTAGTATTTTACAATTAACTCTTCTTTTGTTAATAATTACTTAACGAACACTGTACCCCCCATTTTTGTAGTTGCTGCGTTTTTAGAATAACTGTGGTCATTAAGGACCTCTTATTTTAAGATCGCAACGTTTTTAATTTATTATTATGGATAAAATTCAATCACTTATCGAAAAATTGTGGAAAGGAACTATAAGTCCTAAAGAAATCACAATACTCGAAGAGGCTTTAAAAAATGTAAATGATCAAGAGAGTAATCAAGTCAAAAATCATTTTAAAAAAATGTATGAGCAAGATACAGTTCCTGATCAAAGCAATAAAAATGCGGCAATACTTTTAGAGCGCATTTTAGAATCTATTGAGGAGATGGAAGGAAGTTCAGTTAAAAAATTGACTTTCGGTTCAAGATATATCTGGTGGGCAGCGGCGGTTATGATTGGCATCTGTACCATATTTCTTTTCCCTATAAATAATCAACGTTCAAATACACCAGAGAACAAAAATTTACACCTGGCACAAAAATCAAAAATAATTGAGAACAAGCAGCAGTATAATATAAATGTTGATTTGCCTGATGGGTCTGCAGTTGTTTTATTTCCGAAAAGTAAGATTGATTACAACAATGAATTTAATATAAAAGACAGGATAATTAACCTAAAGGGAATAGCAATATTTAAAGTTGCCAAAGATAAAACAAGACCCTTTAGTGTATTTTCAGAAGGGTTTGTTACTACCGCTTTGGGTACAAAATTCTTAGTGAACAGCAGAAAAGTGAATAGGGTAGAAGTAAAACTTTTTGAAGGTAGTGTAAGGGTAAGAGATAATCATACTATTGGTAAAACCATACCGGACATTTATCTGAAACCCGGACAACAATTGACATTGGATAAACTAAATACTAAGTACGAAATAATTGCATTTAATCCAAATGACAGTACAGGGCTATTTACAAATAAAGTTATTGCTAAGGATAGATTGACAACCAAATGGTCCCTTAGTTTTAATAATGAAGCGCTGGAAACGACATTACAAAAACTGAGTATAAAATATAAAACGGATATAGAGTATAATAAGGAAACTATAGAAGGACTTTATTTTACAGGAACTGTTGAACAAACAGATAGCCTCCAAACTGTACTGACAATTATTGCCAATATGAATGGACTTAAATTGAAGGAAGAGCAAGGGAAATTTATTATCACAAAGTAAAACAATAACGAAATTAACGAATAAACCAAGCAACAACAATAACAACAACAACAACAATGAATCTATCAAGGCCTAAAAAAAGTAAATGGGGGTTATTTATCTACCTGTTATTATTCACAGCGGTGCAAGCAATTGCACAAACGCAAAATCCTATTGTATCGGGTACGGTAATATCCGAAAATGGCGAGTCTCTGCCAGGGGTAACCGTACAAATTGAAAACAATGATCATAAAATAGTGGCTTCAAATATTACCGACGAAAAGGGTTTATTTACAACAACTGGCTTAAAATTAGGAGAAATCTATAACTTCTCTTTTTCCTGTGTGGGATATCAATCCACTCAAATAAAAGCATTTGAAGTAAAAGATGGTACTAATACCCTTTTAGCAAGATTAAAAGATAGTAACGAGAAATTAAATGAAGTAGTGGTGGTTGGGTATGGCACCCAACAAAAGCGTTTTGTTACTGGTTCTGTGACCAAAGTTAATGCTGAGCAACTGTCTAATTATAGCGGAAGCAACTTTGCCCAACAATTGAGTGGTAAAGCTGCCGGTATTCAAATTAACGAAGCCTCCGGGCAGCCTGGTTCAAACCCTCAAATCATCATTAGGGGTATTGGTACACTTACTGCGGGACGTAACCCTTTGGTGGTGGTAGATGGTTTCCCTCTTACAGAAGGAACTTCTTTCAATTACATTAATCCAAATGACATAGAAAGTCTTGAAGTATTAAAAGATCCTGCATCAGCATCTATATATGGTTCCAGAGCTGCAAACGGAGTAATTCTTATCACTACCAAAAAAAGTAAGGCAGACAAATTTAATGTTACTATAGACGCTTATACCGGATTTCAACAACGAGCAGATAAAGTAGAATATGTTAACGCTCATGATGCTGCTATTTTCTTTACTGAAGCAAGAGATCAGGGATATATATCCAAAGATCCTGCAAACAGAAGCATAAATGATGACCGTGCGACCAGAGTTGCAAAAGGAGCTTCGTTGAGAGAATTACGTCTAAATTATCTGGACCCTTACCTGAACAACCAGCCCGGCTTGACAGATACAAACTGGATGAATGAAATATTCCGTACAGCACCTATAAGTAATATAAATGTGGCTTTGAGCGGCGGGAACGGAAAAACATCGTACTATACCTCTTTCAATGCCTTCAATCAGGAAGGTTTAGTGATCGAAAACGGACTAAAACGTTACAGTGCCAGCATAAAACTAAACAATAAATTATCCGATAAGGCTGACTTTGGTGTAAGTCTTAACCCTTCTTATACAATACAGCGTTATTATGATGCGAATGGTGGATTTGACGAACCAATTGGTGCAATGGCAGTTATGTATCCTTTCTTCAAACCATATAATGATGACGGTACTTTGGCCATCAGTCAACAAATAAAAGCCAATCAGCCCGAAGATGGTGCCTTGGTAGAAAATCCGGTTGCCCAACTTAAGATGATAAAAAACAATCGTACTTTTTTCAAACTTTATGGGAATGCATTTATCAATTATTCTATAATTAATGGCTTAAAATATAAATTTTCTTTAGGCGGGGATTTTTCACAAAGTATGTATGATTTTTATAACCCTTCTAATCTGGGAGCTTATCGTACACCTGCACCTAAACCTGCAACTACTTCACAGACAGACGGATCACTAACAAATTACTTATTGGAACATACCTTAACGTATTCTAAAAAAATTGACAAGCACGATTTTACCCTTTTGACAGGTTACAGTTATCAGAAAGAAAATTCATTCTCAACTATCATAACCGGGGCAAATATTGCCGATGATAATATAGACAACATTGGTGGAGCCAGTTCTTTTACTGTAAATGCTAACAGATACAGATGGGTGCAAATCTCTTATTTTTCAAGATTGCAATATATTTTTGCAGACAAGTACATTGCCTCATTCTCTTATAGAATGGATGGTTCTTCAAGATTTGGAGCCGATAGCAGATGGGGTAAATTCCCTTCGGTAACAGCTGGTTGGATTTTTAGTAAAGAAGGATTCTTCCCTGAGCAAGATGTTGTTAGTTTCGGAAAATTGAGAGCGACCTGGGGACGCTCCGGCAATAATCAAATTGGTTCTTATGGTTCATTGGGTATTGTAACAGGAGGTAATGCCGCCAACAATTATGTATGGGGTAATACGCCTGCTTCGGGCTTTAGTGCTTCAACCACACCAAATTTAAATCTTTCGTGGGAAACCAATACTTCTTATAATTTAGGTTTGGATTTGCAATTATTTAGAAAAATTGACATTACTGCCGAATATTATAATGCCACTACTTCTAATTTATTACTGGATGTGCCTGTTCCGCAACAATCGGGTTTTAGTAGCTCCTTACAAAATATTGGAAAAGTTCAAAATAAAGGAGTAGATCTTAACATCTCTGCCAGTGATATCAAATTAGGCCAAGTGAGATGGAATCCTAGTGCGAATATCTCTTTCAATAAAAATGAAGTATTGGCTTTGGCTCCAGGTCAGACACAAATAATTGCTGGTGATATAGGCAGTATTATTACAAAAGTGGGCGGTCCCATAGCCGAGTATTACGGTTATCAGATTATGGGTGTATATAAAACACAAGATCAGTTTAATGATCCAAAGACACCAAAATTACCAGGCACACAAATGGGAGATTATATTGTAAAAGATGTAAATGGAGATGGCGTAATTGATACCAAAGACTGGAGACCAATGGGGACTTATTCTCCAAAATTCACTTATGGATTCTCCAATTCTTTTGCTTACAAAAACTTTTCATTATCCTTTTCATTAACTGGTGTTGAGGGCCGTAAGGTGTATGAATCAAATTTAGCTTCAAGAGGAGAAGCCGGAGAAGGATTTGCTCTGCCAACAAAATATTATTTTGAAAACAGATACCATCCTATAGATAATCCGAATGGAATTTTTGCTCAACCCAACTTAGGAAATTTTTCGGCAGCCCGAAGAGCTACAAAAGCATCAAATTTGTATATCCTTAATGCCGATTATTTGAGGCTTCGTGATGTGCAGCTTGCCTATACACTTCCTTCATATGTAGTAAAAAGAGCCAAAATAGCGAACATGAAAATTTATGTGGGCGGAAACAATTTGTTCACCATTACAAAATACAGAGGAACGAATCCGGAAGGAACTACAGGCTCTGCCTTAACAAACGGGCAAGCTACATCCAACTATCCTATAGCCAGGACGTTTATTTTTGGTACCAATATTTCTCTTTAACAACTAAAACGAATACAATGAAAAAAATATTTTTTGCAATAATTGGTGCTGTCTCTCTTGTTTCCTGCAGCAGCGACCTGGATCAACATCCCTTAACTGATAAAGAGTCAGGTAAGTTTTTGACTACCGAGACCGAAGTAGAAGAATATGTAGTGGCAACCTATGCCTCATTGCAGGCAAATGGATTGTATGGCTTGTATTTGCCCGCTATGGGCGAAGTTCCTTCTGACAATACTTATGAAGAAGTGCCGGCAAATGACGGTGCAATTTACGGAGATTTAGAAGAATTTAAAACCGTTCCGACAAATGGAATGATTGCCGATAACTGGAAAGCCAGCTACGTTACCATACAACGCTGTAATGTAGTATTGAACAGAATAGCCGGAGTAGCCTACAAAGCAGATGCTGTAAAAAACTCCAGAATTGGAGAGATGAAGTTCATAAGAGCGTTAATTTACTTTAATCTGGTACAGTTTTATGGTGATGTTCCTTTGACAACGGACGAAACCAAAGATCCAAATGTGTATTTTGGTAAAGGCCGCCAACCGGCAGCCGATGTTTATAAGCAAATTATCCAGGACCTTACAGAAGCAATTGCGACTTTACCTACATCAACAACACAATCAGGACGTGTAATAAAAACAGCAGCTCAGGCTTTGTTAGGGAAAGTGTACCTTACACAAAAGGATTACACTAACGCAAAAATCCAAATTGATGCAGTTGTAAATTCTGGTGCACACGCACTATTCAATGATCCAACGACACTTTTTGATTTGACAAATGAAAACGTAAGTGAATTTATTTTTTCAGTGCAGTTTGGTTCAGGTATCAACAGTAATACAGAGGGCAGCACTATGGTTCAACAGTTTTCGCCTTCGGGTGTAATGAGTGGTGCCAAAGGACATAGCTTGCCTACAAAAGAACTATACAGCAAATACATTGTAGGGGATAAAAGAAAAGATAACTATGTTAAACTTTCCTCTGCCGGTACGCCGTATAATAATAAACTAAAAAAACCTGTAGCACCAACACCTCCTGCTGATGGCGGAAGTAATACAGTGGTACTTCGCTATGCTGACGTGTTATTGATGCAGGCTGAAATTGAAAACGAATTGGGTAATACACTCACAACGGCAAAACCAGCACTGGATAAAGTAAGAACCAGAGCCGGACTTGCTCCAACAACTGCCCTTACACAAGATGATTTGCGTGATGCCATTGAACTGGAAAGACGTTTAGAATTGATAGGAGAAGGGTATCGTTGGTTGGATTTACTAAGAACCGGAAAGGCAATAAGCACTATGAATTCTTGGTTCATTTCTCAAAATAAACCTACCAGAGTAACTACTCAGTTCCTTTTAATGCCTATTCCGCAAAATCAAAGAGATGCTGATCCTACCATAACACAAAATAAAGATTATCAATAGTAATAAGTAAACAATCGCCATAATTAAGCATCACAATTTGATACTGAAACATGGCGATTTTTATTTTTCTAAAAAACGAATTCATAAACAGATGAAAAAGCTATCAATAACATTGTTCACTTTTTTTATTTACACTTTTGCAATAGCACAAGAAAATAATGACACGACCAGTATTCTTTGGAAAGAAGGTTACATGGACATACACCATATCAACACTGGTAGAGGTGTCTGTACTTTTTTTATATTGCCGGATGGAACAACCATGATGGTTGATGCCGGAGATATGGACGATACCTATTATGCAGGACCTGATTCCAGAAGCTGGCCCTTGACGGTAACACCTGCCTATCCTGATACGAGTAAAAATTCAGGCGAGTGGATTGTTGATTATATGAAACAGGTTTATCCGCAGGTTAAACAAATTGATTATGCTCTTATTACCCATTTTCACACAGATCATATGGGAGTCATTCGCTCGGATAGCAAAACAGCTCTGCAAGGCGGATACAAACTTACAGGAATTACTCAGGTTGGTGATTTAGTTCCTATCAAAAAATTGATTGACCGTAGTGCTCCTGACTACAATTTTCCGCTTGATTTAAATAAATATTATACCGAACAAAACAGCATTTTCCTTAATTATCAAAAATTTATTGCAGAAAATAAAAAAAAGGGTTTGAAAGCAGAAGGTCTTAGCGTGGGAAATTCGGATCAATTGGTACTTATCAAAAACAAAAAAAAATATCCGGATTTTCGCATAACCGGAGTGAAGAGCAGCGGTACAATCTGGACAGGTGTTGGTAATCAAACACAACAATACATTTTGGCTGACAGCATCGTTAAAAAAGGGAAATTCAACGAAAATCCTTTGAGTCTTGCCATAAAACTTAGTTACGGGAAATTTGATTACTTCACCGGTGGAGATAACACCGGATTGCAAGGCTATGGTTTACCCAAGTGGTTTGACACAGAAACTCCCATGGCAAAAGCCGTAGGCAAAGTAGAAGTAACAACCTTGGATCATCATGGTAATCGTGATGGTACCAACGAAAATTTTCTTTCGTATTTGCAGCCGCAGGTTGTGGTAGAGCAAACCTGGTGCAGCGACCATCCCGGTCAGGAAGTAATGCACAGGCTTTTATCAGACCATATTTACAAAGGGGAAAAAAACATCTTTGCGACCAATATTCAGGAAGTAACCAAGCACACATTAGGCTATTGGTTTACCAAAGGATATAAAAGTATGTTTGGACACGTAATTGTTCGGGTTTTACCAGGAGGCAATTCGTTTTATGTTCTCATTGCCGAGACAGTAAACGGTAAGATTCAAATAAAAAAATCATTCGGACCCTATAATTCTAATTAATTTTAAAACAGAAAATAATATGTCTAATAAGTATTTAGCCGTTGTTCTTTTAACAACAACTCTTTTCTGTTATCAGGCAGAGGCTCAAAAAAAAGTAAAAGGAAATTCAGTTTCGCCCCAACAGAAACTAGAGCAATTGTTTAATCCAAAAAGTAACGAAATATTAGTTACGGCTCACCGAGGTGATTGGAGAAACGCTCCTGAAAATTCTTTATTGGCATTAAAATATTGCATCGATATGGGTGCTGATATTATGGAATTGGATTTGAAAAGAACCAAAGACGGTCAGCTAATTGTAATGCACGACAGAACCATAGACCGTACCACAAACGGCAAAGGAAAACCGGAAGATTACACGTTGGAGGAAATTCAAAAATTTAAGCTTAAAAATGGTTTGGGCAGACCTACTTCACATCAAATCCCTACATTTGAAGAAATGCTTATTACCGCAAAAGGCAAAATATTGATTGACGTAGATAAAGGTTATGAATATTTTGATGAGGTCGTAGCTCTCATCAAAAAACATAATATGTTCGATCAGACAATTATCAATATAGACGATAATACCAATTTTGAGAGTGTAGAATCTAAATATGGAAAAGTAGATCCAGCAGCAGTATTAATGCCGATTATTCGGTATACAGACAGTCATGCCGACGAGATTGTAAAGAGCTATATGAGACATCAAAAAACAGTTTTTCAGCCTGTTTTTGATACTGATACAATCAAAACAATTAATGATTTACCAGTATTGAAAAAGAAAGGTTATGGTGTTTGGATTAACAGTCTTTGGGCATCTTTAAATGGTGGTCACGATGATGATACTGCGGTGGATGAGAACAAACCTGATGAATCCTGGGGATGGATAATAAAAAAAGGAGCCAATGTAATTCAAACTGATAGACCAAAAGAATTACTGGAATATTTGAAAAGTAAAAAATTGCATCAATAACAAGGAGAAACTGCTTTTTTAAACGAGTAAATTATATATAATCAAAAGTTGTAGAAAGCTTTTGATAACCTTGGAAATTTTAATCCAAATGTGCTATAAAATTTAGAGACAGGTCTAAGAGAAGAAACAGGTATCTAAAGTCTTTTATCTTAATTTGTTACAATAGTTTTATAATGATGATTGTTAGATTAAGAAACAGTTATGTTTAGGGTACTACCCTGACAGTGATCTTAATTTATTGATTATTTTTGAAACACTTATAAATAACACAAATAATGAACAGAAGAAAGTTCTTTAAAAATGGCTCTTTATTTACAATCGGCGCAGTAGTGATGAATCCTTTGCAGGGTTCGGCCAATATTTTAGATTTAGAATCAGCTAATAAAAATAAGAAGGCAAAAAATATTATTTTATTGGTTAGTGACGGGATGAGCACGGGAACATTAAACATGGCCGATTTGTTTTTGAACAGAAAAACGGGTAAAGGCTCTAACTGGATACAATTATATAAAGACAATAAGGTGTCAAGAGCTTTAATGGATACCGCATCTGCGAGTTCCATAGTAACAGATTCATCGGCAGCCAGCTCTTCTTGGGGAGGAGGTTTTAGAGTAGATAATGGGGTTCTAAATATTAGCCCGCAAGGAGAACCGCATTTGCCGATTTGGCAGAAATTTAAAAAGGCAGGGAAAATGGCCGGTTGTGTCACGACCGTTCCCATAACGCATGCCACTCCGGCTGGTTTTTGTGTCAACAGCAAAAGTAGAAATGCTCAGGATGATATCGCTGAACAATATTTAGATCTTGGCTTTGATGTTATGATGGGAGGCGGCGCAAACTATTTTAGTTCAGAATTAAGGAAAGATAAAAAAGACATGTTCGCAGCTTTTAGTTCGAAAGGATATCAGGTTGTAAAAACGCGATCTGAAATGGAGGCTGCTTCAAGTTCGCAACCTATTTTGGGAGTGTTTGCTGATGATGGACTTCCGTACTATGTGGATAGAAATAGTGATGAAAATTTAAAGAAAGCTATTCCGAGCCTTGGTGAAATGGCCCAAAAAGCAATTGACAGAATGAAAAATCATAAAAGTGGTTTTGTTTTACAAATTGAAAGCGGAAAAGTAGATTGGGCAGCGCATGCTAACGACATTTCGGGTTTGATAAACGACCAGATTGAGTTTGATGAAGCAGTAAAAGTAGCAATAGATTTTGCAGAGAAAGACAAAGAAACTTTAGTTATTATCACGACAGATCACGGAAATGCAAATCCCGGAATAATTTATGGGAAATACGCTAATGATAATTTTGATAGCATTCAGCATTATACCCAAACCAATGAGTGGATTTTGAATCAAATAAAGACAGATACTTCAGTTTCCCAAGTAAAGGAAATTATCGAAAAATCAAATGGACACTCCGTTTCAGATGAAGACGCAAAAACAGTCTTGGGGTATTATGATGGGTTGCATAAAGAAGACGGTTTGTATAATTACAAAAAACTGCCTTACAAAGCTTTTGCAGAAATGCAAGGGAAAATAAATTCTGTCGGATGGATCAGCATGGATCATTCTGCGGATTATGTTGAATTGGCAATGTTTGGTCCGGGAAGCGAACTTTTAAAACCTTTCGTAAAAAATACAGATTTGCATTATTTAATGCTGAAGGCGGCAGAAGTTGAAAATAAGTTTTAAATAATTATAAAAAAAGACCTAATATATTGTGATTTTTTCAAAAGTTTAAAGCCTTTAGACTCTTCCGGTTAAGTTGAATTGGAGAAGAAAGTATTTTCATTACAATTTTCGCTGTCAACTTCCCATTAAAATTCATTGGGAAGTTGTGGACGTTTTTTTGAATACTTAACATACGTAAGGTTTTTTTGTGTTAGCCGTAAATAGCAAAAGGCGAGATACTTAACCATTTTAATGGAAGTATCTCGCCTATGCGATATTAAATTTTGTGACAGGAACGGGACAAATTTCTATAAAGTTTATGGAAGATTTTTTGATCTAACTCAAACTCCTCCATTTTTAATCTCTAATTTTTTTAAATGCAAATTTCAACTCTTGCTGTAGGGTCTTCTAAATAACGGGGAAGTCCCTCGCTTTCGCCTTGATACGAAGCATCGAAAGTTAAAGCAATAAATCCATTCTCGGCTAATTTTGATGCATAATGCCCAATTGTTTGTTCTTTAACTCCGCCGGCCGGATGTATGCATATTATAAGGTTATTTTTTTCATTGGTTAGTTTTAAAGGATTATTAGCGTAACTGATTAATTGTAAAATCGGTAATTCTTTTGCCAAATACTTCTCCAGAGAATAAATCGTCCTTTGTAATAGGTGATGTCGTATTTTGTTCGGCAAAAGCCATAGCGCCTATCCACGTTCCCAGGCGATTTACCCCATTTGACTGTGAAGGCATTTCTCCTGTTCCCAACCAAATCATTCCATGCTGCATTGCGAAGGCTTGTAAATACTGTAAAGTGATTACTTTGTCTCCGCTTGGTGTTCCTGATACCGTAAATCCTGCTGCAATTTTATTTTTCCATTTTTGCTGTGACCAGCTTCCAATAGTTGCATCGGCAAATGCTTTAAATTGTGCGGCACATCCAGCCATATAAGTGGGGGTTCCAAATATGATAGTATCACTTGCATCTAATTGACTTATGACCGCATCATTTTTATAGCGCCCCTTTGTGATATCATTTTCATCTATTGAAATAATATTTAGGGAAGCTTCTTGCACTGACGAAACCCCTTTGCCAATTGATTCAGCAAATTTTGCCGTGCTACCCGAACCAGAAAAATATATAATGGTTATTTTTTTCATTTTTTGGGGTTTAATATTCCTGACGTGTAGGTCTAAACAGAATTTCATTAATATCAACTTCTTTGGGCTGACTGATCGCAAATTCAACTACGCGCGCAAAAGAATCTGCCGGAATGGCCACAGCCTGATAGAATTGTTTGGTTGATTCATCCGGAATACCACTTGCACTTGGCAATTCGGTATCGATAACTCCCGGAGAAATAATAGTCGTTCTGATATTGAAATCTTTAGCTTCCATTCTTAAACCTTCAGAAATGGCTCTTACAGCTGTTTTAGTCGCAGAATAAATTCCTGATCCTTTGCCAATTTTGTGTGCCGCAACCGAAGACACATTAATAATATGCCCGGATTTCTGCTCCTTAAAATAAGGCAGTACCGCCGCAATACCATTCAAAACCCCATTTATGTTCACGTTAATAACCTGATTCCATGTTGTTACATCACAATCCATTATTGGTGTTGAGGGCATGATTCCGGCATTATTAAGCAGTACATCTATTCTTCCGAATTTATTTACGGCCGCTTGCATCAAAGTTTGCATCTGTGTAAAATCGGTGACATCGGTTTGTACAGCAAGAGCTTTTTTTTCATTTTTAGAAAACTCCTCTACAAGTGCATCAATACGCTCTAAACGTCTTGCTGCTAATACAAGAATGGCTCCTTTTGCAGATAATGCTTTTGCAGAAGCTTCGCCTAATCCGCTGCTAGCACCTGTAATTACAATTACTTTGTTTTCGATATTATTCATTGTAAACCGTTTATTTGTTTAACAATAATTTAGACAATGCTTTACCAACACTAGCAGCAGACTGCGGATTTTGACCTGTAATTAAACGACCATCAACAACGGTATTATCACTCCAGTTTGGCGCTTCCTGATGAAAGGCTCCTTTAATTTTTAAGGCATCGGCTAATAAAAAAGGAACTACATGCGTAGATTGTACTTCTTCCTCTTCATCGTTTGTAAATGCCGCTACTTTTTTCCCGTTAATTAAATATGAACCATCGCTTAGTGTAGCATTTACAAGTGCTGCTGGGCCATGGCATACTGCTGACACAATCTTGCCATTTTCATAAATTTCGCGAATCGCTTTTATAACAGCTGGTGTATCTGGAAAATCCCACATTGTTCCGTGCCCGCCTGCAAAAAATATCGCATCGTATTGTTTTATATTTACCTCCTCTAATTTCAGGGTGTTTTCAATTTTATTCCTAAAATTGTTATCTTCCCAGTATCTAGCAATAACAGGATCGCTGAAATCTTCTAATCCGTCAAGCGGAGCTGCTCCTCCTTTTATAGAAGCAATATCTACCTGAATGCCATCATTTTCCAAAACTTCTAACGGATGGGTAACTTCTGCTAAATTAAATCCGGTTGGAAGTTTTGTTTCTCCCTTTTCATTACAACTTGTAACTACAAATAATACTTTTTTCATGATTAAAATTGTTGGTTTAATAGCGTGTATTCTATTTTTTCAAAATATTTGTAAAGAGGGAATCGGGCAAGCAGTTTCTGTACTTTATCCTGATCTGTCTCATTAAAAACAAGAACAGCACCACCCATAGCATCTTTAATAAAAAGATGTGCTAAAACCCCTTCTTCTTTCAAGGCTGCCACAACAGCGAATTCCTGAGGTAAAATCTCTTCAATGTTTTCGACTTTGCCTAAAACAGTGTTTACTAGTATTGTATTCATATTTTTCTTATTAAGTTATACAGCAAAATTATAATGCATTAGAGGTAATTTGTTAAGAAGATTTATACCGATATTTATGAATTTCAAACCATTTTAGCTCTGAAATGAAAGTATTTCAAACTAAAATAGTTAATGTAGTAGTGTTAGAGATGAAAAAGGCTCTCTGCGTTTTTGTATCCAATTTTTTCTTTATCCTCATTTGATATAGAGACATTTTCCAGAAAGCTTTTTGTATTTTTATCAATCAAAAATGGATAATCACCAGAATACAAGATCCGGTCTGATCCGACTTGTGAAATGGCAAATTGTAATTGTGCTTCAGAAAAAAGCCCACTTGGGGTGATGTAGATACTACTTTTATAATATTCAGAAATTTTTCGATCTAATTTTAAAGTTTTACCAAGCTGATCATCTAAGCGATTTAAGTAAAAAGGAACCATCTCGCCCCAATGGCCAGATATAAGCTTAAGTGCAGGGAGCTTGTCGAAAATTCCTGAAATAATTAGTCTTATAATTCCAATGCCGGAATCTAAATGCCATCCGTAACCTGCACCAGCAAACATTGCCCCTGCAATAGCTGGCCACTGATCACTTTGATAATAGGAACTTGCAATATTTTCTGATATTGGGGCAGGATGCATGTAAAGAGGTATATTAAGATCCTGTGCTTTATAAAAAACAGGTAGAAATTCAGGATGATCAAAAAAACGTCCCTTATAAGTTCCTGAGAGCATAGCACCTTTTAGGCCTAATAAGTTTACTGACCTTTCCAGTTCTTCGCTTGCTGCTATAGGATCTGCCATGGGTAAGACTGCTAATCCGGAAAATCTATTTGGATATATTTTGATCAGCCGTGCTAATTCATTATTGGCCTGCTTACACAAATCTAATGCTAAAATTTTGTCTGTAATATTCTGCGGACTACCTGGCCCATATGAAAGTATCTGCATGTCTATACCGCTGTCATCCATAAACTTAATTCGGAGTGCTGCTATATCTTCTATTACATCGGTATTAGGCAGGGCAATGGACATCAGTTCTTTTTGTACCTGGTTAGATGATGCGCTAGAAGTACTTTTTGAGGCATTAAACGCCAATACTTTTTGTGAAATTTCCTTAAGAGTAAAATGCTCTTCTGTAGTTATAATTTTTAAAGTTGAGTAAGACATTTGATTCGATTTAAATTGTTTTAATTCAGTATTAAATATCAGTTTGTTTTGCGAAATGATTTTGGACTCAAACCAGTTGTTCTTTTAAAAACATTATCAAAATAAGAGGTATATTCAAAACCCAAAGTGCAGGCTATTTCTGTTATGCTCCAATCTGTATGCAACAATAAAATTTTGGCCTCTGTTACAATTCTTTCATTTATGATTTTTAAAATTGTTTTTCCGGTTTCCTTTTTTACCAGGCGATTCAGGTAATTGGGATGAACACTCAATTGGCGTGCAAATTCATTAGCAGTTTTAAAGGAAAGAATACGATTTTTATCCTCTATGGGAAACTGCTCATTAAGCAGATTTAAGAATTTGGAAGAGATTCTTTCTGAAGCTTTTTTACTATTGAAGTTTCCAAGGTTGTTTTCGTCACTATTCAGTTTTAATGCTTCATGAATCAATATGCTAATGAAATTACGAACCATATCTTTTCTTTTTATATAGTGCTCGTTGCTTTCTTCCAGGATTCTTTCAAAAATAAACTGAATATTAGCTTTTTCTTTTTCTCCAATAACTTCATATACAGGAACTTTTTCTATATTAAAAATGGAAAGCAGTTCTGTGTTATCTAAATATCCGGCAACCTTCAGGAAATTTTCAGTAAAGAGACAACTGTAGCCATTTTGCTCTGATTCTGTCTCCCAGGAATATGGAGTGTTTATATTGCCAAAAAACAAATACGTCCCGTTAATGGTAATACTTTTGTCTCTAAAATGTACCGTGCTTTTTCCATCGACTAAACATATTCGATAAAGATCTTTTCTGCCAAAAGAGGGCGTGTAAGTATCCAGATTTTCAATCTTAAAGGCTTTAAAATCATTTGCATCCATTGGCCTGTTTTTTATTAGAATTACTTTCCAATTTTTTCAAAAATTAGTTTCATCATCTCAGGATCTAAGACAGTCATGTCTACTAATTTTAATGTTTTTACCATTTTTAAAGTAGTAGTTTTATAATGCTGAAAATGCGGTGTCTGCAAATGAGATTTATAGGCTTTTTGATTAGCGTATATTTCTACTATTCTGATCTGTATAGGATTTTCTTTTTGAAACATAGGATAAATGGCAATCACTCCTTCTTCCAGTTTTACTGATTCTGAAGATTCTTTATCCAATATGGTTTTGTATTCGTCTAAATATTCCGGAATAATTTCGATTTCAGAAATTCTTACCATCATATCAGATTCAATAATTGGTATGGCAGGTTGTCCAATAGCATTTCTTAAAACATTGGCTTGTATTTTTCCTGTTGTTTTTTCGATAATAGCAGTAAGTTCCAAAAGCTGTGGATCTGTAATTCCGGTATTTTTACCCATAAATAGATGTGCTTGCAGTTGTGGCTCAACTCCGGTCATTGCGGCTAGTGCAGAGATGGTGACAAATTCTCTTTGGCGGAAAGTCAACACATCACGATTGAAAATATCTGCAAACAAATGTTCTTTTAAAAAAATATCTATTACAGAAGCAAAAGCCGCTGCACCTGTTTTCGGGCCAGTTTCTTCTTTATTCGTTAATTTTTGAAGATTCTCTTTTCCTGATTTGTATTTGTCAGTTACAGGTGTTTCAGAAGCATCTTTCCCTACAGCATCTTTAATGCCTTGAGATTTTCTTTCTTCTAGAACCGCCATTAGCGTGTTGACAGCATTTAAGCTTCGGGGAAATCCGCAATAAGCATAAAGCTGTACCAAAGCTTCTTTTATTTCATTTATGGTAAGTCCAGCGTCAAGACCAGTATTTATGGCAGGTTTCAATTGTTCTAAATTTCCTGTAGCTGTAAGTGCGGCAATAGCAGCCATGCTTTGCTGATGTGTATTTAAGGTTTGATCTTTTTTATCGTTGTTTTGTGAAGTCATTGTATTAAAAATTAAGCAGAAAGTAAATATATGTAGAGAGGGTCGAAATTTCTTTTTTGTCATAACTAGGTAGATTTATAAATTAAACAGGATGAGAACTTTACTAAAGTTAGTGAAAGAATTATTAGTAATTCTCTACTTTTAGCTATTACAAATTTCGGGATTGTAAAGGAGCTGATTTTATACATAATACAGATGTATTTACCATTTTTACTGATTTTGAATTCAAATCGTGATCTGCACGACTCTGTTTGCTAAATTTGTATCAAACATTTGGTTATGGAAAGAATTGACAGAATTGAAACAGTTAAGCAATACAATGATTCAGTAGGAGCAGAGACTTTGCATCCTTTGGTTAGCGTTGTCAATTTTGATGAAATACCAACTTACCAGTATTTTAAAAGGTATATGGGAGTTTATGCTGTTTTTTTGAAGTATATAAAATGTGGCGATATGCGTTACGGATGCCAATCTTATGATTATGAAGATGGAACACTGGTTTTTATTTCACCGGGTCAGATTTATGGAATTGATGGCAGGAACGAGATTATTAAGCCGTGGGGCAAAGCACTGGTTTTTCATCCTGATCTGCTTGCCGGGACAAGTCTTGCTAAACAAATCAAGGACTATTCTTTTTTTTCTTATGAAGTAAATGAAGCATTACATTTATCTAAAAAAGAAAGAAAAGCCATCAACGATTGTCTTGAAAAAATTCTAACCGAGATTGATCAAAATATTGACAAGCATAGTAAAACACTTATTGTTTCTAATATTGAGCTTTTATTAAATTACTGCATGCGATATTATGACAGGCAGTTTATCACCAGAACGCATGTCAATAAAGACATTCTGATTCGTTTTGAAAATCTGCTCATGGATTATTTTACTTCTGGTAAGTCTAAGACTTTAGGGCTTCCTTCAGTAACCTATTGTGCTGAGCAACTATTTCTATCGGCTAATTATTTTGGAGACCTTATAAAAAAAGAAACCGGAAGTACAGCTTTAGATTACATTCAGTCAAAATTAATTGAAGAGGCAAAAGCAATATTATTTGATCACGAAAAATCTGTGAGTGATATTGCTTATGAATTAGGTTTTAAATATCAGCAGCATTTTACTAGATTATTTAAACAAAAGACAGGACTCACGCCGCTGCAGTATCGTATAAATGCATAATTAAAAAAGATATAGATTTATTCTAATATAATTATAAGAAGTAAAGAAATAAATGGAGAATCATCAAATTGACAATTTAGAAATACAATTACAAGAAAATATTCCATTGACAGAAGAAGAAATAAAGCAAATCGAGATTGAACAAAAAAAAGGTATGAGAATATTTGTAATTACCCTCACTATTTCGATACTCTTTTTAGGGATATTTGCTGCTTTATGTGTAGATAAGGAAACTCTTTGTGCCCTGAAATATTATGATTACATTGTTTTTGCAGGAATCGGATTATTCTTATTTGGTTTTTGTTACTCTATTGGATTTCTGGCAGATAAATACAGCAGATACAATTGGAATAAGGATAAATTAAAAGGGAAAAAGAAATTAAAAACGGTGATTATTAATCGCGATAAAACGGAGCATGCTGAATATCTAACTTTTGCAGGTCCATTAAAAAATCAAAAAACAAGAATTGAAGTAAAGGAACAGGAATATAAACACTACAAGATAGGGTCGAAAGTTACAGTTACTTATTTAGAATTTAGCAAGAAAGCCCTTGAAATTGTGGATGACTCATGCCTCTAGAATCTTTATTCTAAATCGTTTAAATATAAGTATTTAAAGGTTGTTGTGGCAATAAGGGGTATTTATTTTTTATTCAATACTTCCTGTTGGAACAAAATCTGATATGTCATCATATTTTGGCTCAATAATTACCTTACCTTTTACATTCATAAGACCTTGTTTTATATTACGGGAATCTTCGTAATTGCGGTCGAAATTATGAAAACGGATCAGACCAAATTGATACGATGTGAATTTTCTGTTTTTGTTTTGGCTAAAATCAAAAGGTATTTTTTTGTCCGTACCAATAAAAGCTATCGGCTCATTATTTATATTTGTTATGACAAATAAATCATTACCCAAGGCGACAATTCCTTTATCGTCAAAAGACATAATCTTTTTTCCCTGACCATTTATCATTATTGTTTCGTAGTTGTTTTTAATGCTTGCCAAAAGATGATTGTTATCCAAAAGGGTTAATTGTCTCCAATTAAAGCCAAGTATAAATGCTCCTTTAGTATTAATGAGAGCATGGTCCAAGTTTCCGTCGTCTTTGTCATCAAATCTTGCTATTACAGACTTTCCATAGCTAAATGGCTCTGCCTCGGCATAAATAGGCTTTATAATCTCTCTTCCTTTAGTATCTATGAAGCCAAAATTTGGATTATACTCATTGTAAATTTTATCTTTTTTATACACCATAACTCTGGCGAGACCATCGCTAAAATCTAAAATCTCCCTATATAATGGCTGTGCCACAACTTGTCCCTTGCTATTTATAAGCCCAAATATAAAATTGCCTTCATATTTTACATCGGCTAAGGAAAAGATTGCCAAGCCATTCGAAAAAACAAGACCTATATCGTATTTCGCATCAGTAATTATTTCTCCTTTTAGATTTATGAGTCTGCCAATATTTGTTCTGTTATTGTTTTTGGAAGCATATTTTTCGTACACCAGTGCATACCCGTTTGCAAAAGTATCTGCTCCTGTGTATTGAACTTTAATCACTTCTTCGCCTTTTAAATCGACATAGCCATATAAATTATTTTTTGCTACCAGGGCACGACCTTGTGAAAAAGATCCAATTGTATCATATATTGGCTGAACAACTATTTCCCCCTTAGTATTTATAAAACCCCATTTGCCATTGATTTCTACCCCGGCCATTCCTTCATCAAAGAAAGTTGTGTTTGTATATTGAATTGGAATTACTATTTTACCCGAAATATCGCAATAACCCCACTTGCCCTTTTTGTCTTTTATATCTATAGTAACAATTTTGTTTTTATTGGACTCTACCGCATTGTTGGCCTCTTCTTCAGCAGCGGGACCTGCAATGTCTATGACTGGTAATCCAATTTCGGGTGTGTATTTTCCAATATTTACAGGTACAAGGTTGTTTCCCCATGAGCCGGCAGCATCGTAAATAGGAGGAATCACTTCATGTCCTGAGGCATCAATAAAGCCATATTTGCCGTCCAGACGAACCTGAGCTAAATACTTTTTTTCTTTTTGTGCAAAAGCAATGGTATAAAATGTGAGTAACAGAAGTAGTATGGAATATTTCATATAGAAGCCTTATTAAAAAATTATCACAATCAAAAAGAGTATTAAATTTATTATTTCCCATAAATATAGAAAATAAATATTTATTGATAAATAGGAGACACATATAAATAAAATTGAATCTTTTATTAGAAAATTTAAGGATTTTAAATGAAATACAAATACATAATACTTTTTCTTTTGTTACGGATAAGCTACAAATTATGATTAAAAAAACAACTTAAATTTTCAGATGCACATTCGAACCTAATTTAGACAGTGCGTGATTTTGTTGGATTTTTAATTTTTTAGATCGATTGCGCCACGATTTTGCCACAAAACTTAAATTATAAGTTTTTAACATATTTAGAAGTACTATTTTGTAGCGGGAAGCATTTAAATATATAACCAGCTTATCTTTGATTATTACAGTATTTTATCATATGCATCTTAATTTTTTTTTCTCTGTTTTTTGTTTCCATAGATACTTATATAAGTTCTTAACCCTTCCGAGATAAGCAAGACCTGTCCTGCTTTGGATTGGAGGCATACCTGAAATTCACCACATTTTTTTAGTAATCATAAATTTTCCCATGGTTGTACAATTTGGGGTTATAATCAATGATAAAACAGCTAGTAAATTACAAAATCGCATCAAAATCAAAGCAGACTATAAAAAAGCTTTTATAATAGTTGTGAGAATAGCTGCCTGAAAAACCTCCAAAATTATAGGATTTCAGAGGTTTTCTATATTATGTCTTGTCCTAAAAAATAGTTTAATCAATCTTGATGCTATTAATCGCTTTGGACATGGCATGATCTTTTAGTCCTGGAACTTTTAGTCCTTCTGCGCGAAATGCTGTAAGATCAGTCATGCCCAGGAAACCTAGAAAAGCTTTTAAATAAGGAACTACAAAGTCGTTAACTTGACCTGCACCTTCTGAGTAAACACCGCCGGAGGACATTGCTATGTATACTTTTTTTCCTGTTACCAAGCCTATAGGACGGCCATCTTCACCATATCCAAAAGTTATTCCAGGTCTTGTAATATGATCAATCCATGCTTTTAGTGCTGAATGAATGGTGAAGTTGTAGAGTGGGGCACCAATAACAATTATATCAGCCGCTAGTAATTGTGTGAGTAAGTGATTAGAAAATGTGATTGATTCTTTTTCTTCTTTGGTTAGAGACTCATCAGCAGTAAATAGTTTGCGAAGTGATTCAGGGTTAAGATGTGGCATTTCAAGATCAACCAGATTTAATTCTTCAAGTGTAGTATCAGGATATTTTTCTTGAATTTTTGCTATAATAGCTTTACCAAGTTTAATACTATGTGATTCTCTTGGTTGAATACTAGACATTAAATGAAAAATGTGTTTCATAACGGTTACGATTTTTAAAGTTACTTTATAAAACCTAATCATAGAGTAATTGGAATAATTACATCTAGAGGTTTTATTTAGGACAAAGTTACAGCTGTGGAGTATGCAAAAGAGAGCAGTTTCCCAAAGGAAAGTGGTTACTTTTAGGAAAGTTTGTATATTTGCTATGATGAAAACAATTGAATATGAAATACTTCCAACTAAGGATGAGTGTACTGGATCGCTCAAAAACGTTATTGATGCGATGTATGTTCTTAATGGAAAATGGAAACTGGCTTTGATTCTTTGCCTTGTGCAATCATCAAAGCGTTTTAACGAGATTCAGAAGGAAATTAGAGGTATTTCCCCTAAAGTATTAGCAAATGAACTGAAAGATCTGGAACTAAATTATCTTGTCACACGTAAGGTGTATTCAACTACTCCAGTTAGCATAATTTATGAAGCGACCGAGTACAGTCGAACCTTAAAAAATGTGCTAGGTGAGTTAAGTGCTTGGGGTGAACAACATAGAATGAAAATTAAAGGGAAATAATATCAATTAAACCTCGCCCGAAACACTAATGAGCCGACTCCACTTTTACTCTTTAATAATTTACAGAAGGATTGTAGGGACTAACTGGAGAATGGATGAGACTTATGTGAAAAAATACAAAGTGGAGGATATAAAACGGTTTAGGGTTTAAAAGTTTCGAATCCACAAGACAAACATTGAGTGGGATTGAAATTATACACATATATATAATTAATCCCCTGGTCAAACTATGTTCAAATCATTCTGTAAGTCGGCAGCGCAATTTTAGAATGCTAAAATATTTTGGTGGTAAACAAACAGATGCGACAGGTTCTCTTTTTTATATTTTATTGGTCTCAGATTGGGGTTTAAAACCCTGCAATTTATTGCAGTACTTTAGTAATGCGAAAAAATCTTTATCTTTAGATTATGAGTACAGATATAAGAAAAGGTTCGCATACAGTAAGCAGATTGACATGTCATGTTGTTTGGGTTACTAAGTATAGATTTAAAGTTTTAAAAGGTGATGTTCAAAAGCGTTGTCGTGAACTTTTAATACAAATATTTGAAGTGGAAGGGATTGAGATTTTAAAAGGAGTTGTGAGTTCAGATCATATGCATATAGAATATGTGTCAAAGCAGAATGTCAGCACAATTTTAAAAAGTTTGAAAGGAAGAACGTCAAGAAAGCTTCAGATGGAATTTCCAGAACTTCAAGCCCGTTATTGGGGGTAGTATTTTTGGGCAAGTGGCTATGGAGTTTGGAGCACAGGAAATATCACTGATGAAATGGTAAATGATTATCTAGAACATCACAGAAGAAAAGAAGGAGATGATAATTCAAATTTCATTCTTGAATGAAATAGAAAGAGGGACTTTCAGTCCCTTGTAAAACAAACCTCTGCACGAGTGGTTTAGTTTAACATATATTGGTCTATTAAACTGATTTTTCCAGTCTCAGCAATAGATTGTAGTCAAATTTAATTATAAATTCTTTCTAAGCTTTTTGGGGTCTACTATTTCCGTGTATTTTTTTATCTTAATTGCTTTATAAAAAATGATCAGGTAAAATTTAGTTATCAGGAATTCAATTATCCCCAGGAGATTAATTTCAGTATAGAGCTTGTCTAAACTTAATTCAAAACCATGTTCAAACATCAAGGTAGCAAAAGGAATTTAGGGCATAATCTTAAGATTGCTTCTTTATTATCCTTTGTCGCAGGAATAGTAAATGTAGCTGGTTTTTTAGCTGTTCAGAGGCTAACGACAAATGTAACGGGACATTTTGCTTTTTTTGTAGATGAAGTTTTTAAACTTAACTTTAAACAGGGAGGTGTTTATTTTTTATACATTTTTTTCTTTTTTCTGGGATCTTTTTTTTCAAGTTTGCTGGTAGAATTTCTTTTGCGTAAAAACGAAAAATATGTTTACGTAATTCCAACGGCTATCGAAAGTATGATCCTGCTATTTATAGGCCTTTTTGGAAAGAACTTAATACAGCAAAGCCCAGATTTTATAGCCTATTGTCTACTTTTTGCCATGGGGCTGCAAAATTCGCTGGTAACAAGAATTTCAAATGCTACCGTGAGAACTACTCATCTTACCGGGCTTTTTACGGATCTTGGAATTGAATTGTCGCAGTTGTTTTTTTATCGGGAATCTATTTTTAGAAAAAAACTGATTGTTTCCATAAAACTACGAACAACCATTATCGGCTTTTTCTTTACCGGAGGCATTATTGGAGGTATTTTTTACTCCAATATCGGATTGCAGGTTCTATTTATAGGAGTAGGGGTATTGCTATCGGGTTTGATCTATGACAGTGTAAAGTTTAGGATGGTGATGCTCAGGAGAAAGTACAGGCGTACTCTATAAATACTGGCCCTGACGGATCATTTTATGGACAAGTGGTCGATACTGACAATTTTTACAATGAGCAATAGATTTCTCTGTCCTTTGTTTTCATATAACTCCCGTCTCTTCTGGTTAAAATTAAAACATTCGTAATATCTTTACATTTGACTATTTTTCATTATAAAACGATCATAATTGTAATTTGTTAACTGTATTGAGAGTTTTCAGTTCTATAAGAATTATCATTTTTTCAATCATATTTAAGATTAAATTATATTAAATAATATATAAGCGTCTTTAAAATAGATGCTTATGTTTATTTGTGCAATTTGAATGAGGATTACATTTGAAATACACGAAATTATAGGTAAAAAGAATTGATATGGCAGTGTTCAATTTAGAGGCAGTTGCATAAGAACCATTCTTTTAAACTCATCTTTAACATTTGGATAAGACAGATCAATTTGATCAGTAACTACAAAACCTTGTTTTTCGTAAAATTTTACTGCATCGCCACTTTTCATTGCTTTTAGCCATATAACTTTTTTATTTTCATTTGTGGCTAAATGCTCAACCATTTTAATGGTAGATTTTCCTAAGCCTTTTCCAGACGCTTCTTTTAGAAAATAGATTCTCTCAATTTCTAAATAGTTCGTATCTCTTGTTTTGTCTATAGCTTTATTGTTATTAAGTTTTAATATCCCCACAGGTAATTCCTCATGGTAAATGAGAAAAAATTGGGTATCATCTTCGTTCATTTCTGATAATATTTTTTCTTTTGTGAAATTAGTTTTCATATAGTTTTCACCATGATCAGTCCACAAATAGAGATAATGTTCAATATACGATTGATTGTATATTTTCAAAATCTGCGGGATATCACCCTCTGAGCAAATTTTATATCTAGGTTCTTTAATCATAGCAAATAAATATTTTTTTTTAAATGTTATTTTTGATTATTAATAAAAAGCATAAACAATAGTCATCATACTGGAAAAATTGGTCAGTCTGACCATAGTCTTTCAGTATAATTTGACCCCTGGTTTTAGAATGTGTTGACTACTGATATTCAATTTAAAGGGATCATCATAATTTAGAATTAATTCTAGTGTAAATTAATGTGAGTCATACTCGATTTTGTGATTGTCTTATTTTGAAGTTTTATGAAATAGACAATAAATTTAGAATCGAATTTAGGTGGTCATTTCATTTTAACATATAATGGACAATTAAACTGATTTTTCCATCTAAACTCTGTAGTGCTTGTTTTTGCTGAGTTTTTAATTGTTAAAAGTAGCTTGTGCCGTGAATCTGTCACCAAAATTTTCGCTGCTTTTATAAATATTGAAAGTTTCAGAGTGGTTTAAATTTACGTTATAATTCTTAATGGTTTCAAGTGTAAAAATACAAATTTTTGACAAATAATGATAAAGAATTAAATTGTAATTGATTTTAAATGGTATTACGCAATTTGAGATCATTTTATAGTGATCTTCTATGTCATTTATCAATTTCCGATGCAGAAACTAGCAACTCTGTGTTTTCAAGGTGCACAGATTTCAAGGTTCAAATGAGGTACAAATCTGAACATAGCATAACAAAATAAAAATAAATAAATTTTTTATCTATTATTTAAATTAAAGAATAGCTTTTGTTGATTTGTGGTAATGTATTTTTTAAGAGCACATTAACCAATGTGGTTGAAGCAAAGTTGCATTTTTTTTTAATAATAATTTAAATTTTATCATTTAGAAGATTAATCTTTTGAAGCCTTTTTCGTTTTAGAATGTACAACAGGGAATGAACCTTATGGAACGGAGAAAGAGGATATGTGTTAAAGAAAATCTAATATAAACAAATCACCAAATAGTAGATTATTATTGTAAATATTCGAACAATTTGCTTTTCGATTGGCAAGACCAAGGATAATTCCTATCTTTATTAGGAATTAAATATCTTATTATTAATAATTTATAACTATAATGATTATGACTACATTTATTTCTACTGCCGTTGAGAAGCAGCAAAAAACATTAAAAATACTAGCATCAGTATTTTTACTATTGGCGTATATTATTGGCTTGGGTGCTTTAATAGGAACAATATATCTTATAGCAACACCAAGAGGTATTGGAGGATGGATTTTGCCAGTCTTTACTTTTTTATCGGGATTTATAGTATTCCTATTTTTATTCGCATTTTCAAAAATTATAGCGATTCTAATTGAAATCAGCAGCAAATGAAAAAAGAACTCATCAGTTTGCTATGTATCTTGATATTGGGTTCATGCAGCGATAAGAAAGGTAATGAAAATGAAACGGTAGATGTGGTTATGGTTGGAGGAGGGATCATGAGTGTAACTTTGGCTAATATGCTTAATGAACTTGATCCTAAGTTGACTATGGTGACTTATGAAAGATTGGATAGCGTTGGATTGGAAAGTTCATCAGCGTGGAATAATGCTGGGACTGGGCATTCGGCACTTTGTGAACTGAACTATACTCCTGAATTAGCTGATGGTAGTATTGATACGCATAAAGCTGTAGAGATTAATGAATCATTTGAAGTATCAAAAGAATTTTGGTCTTATCTGGTTGCAGGCAAAAAGATAGGGCCTGCAAAGAGCTTCATCAATCCGACTCCACACATGAGTTTTGTTATAGGAGAAGCCAATGTAAAGTACCTCAGGAAAAGATATTTGGCACTACAGAAAGAACCTCTTTTTACAGGAATGGAATTTTCTGATGACCAAAAACAAATCAGGAATTGGATTCCTCTTGTGATGAATGGAAGAGATGCTTCGCAAAAAGTTGCTGCAACTAAAATTGATATCGGTACGGATGTTAATTATGGAGCACTTACTAGTGAATTAGCTACAAATCTTGTTAAGTCTGGAAAAATGAAACTTGAATTGAATCATGAGGTAACTGATTTTAAAAGAAATAGTGATGGTACCTGGAAGGTGTATACCAAAGACTTGAAAAACAATGTAACCAGAATAATTAATGCCCGCTTTGTTTTTATTGGAGCCGGAGGTGCTACATTACCATTGCTGGAAAAAACACATATTCCGGAAGCAAAAGGGTATGGTGGCTTTCCTGTAAGTGGGGAGTGGCTGGTTTGCAATAACCCAAAAATAATAGCTCAACATCAGGCCAAAGTGTATGGAAAAGCTTCAGTAGGTTCTCCTCCGATGTCAGTTCCGCATTTGGATACAAGAATCATTAACGGAAAAAAAGAGCTTCTTTTTGGTCCTTTTGCAGGATTCTCTTCTAAGTTCCTAAAAAATGGAACATGGGCTGATCTTCCTGAGTCTTTTAACTTTTATAATATCAGGCCAATGTTGGAAGCAGGTCTTGACAATGTTCCGCTAACCAAATATCTGGTAGAACAAGTAGTGCTGACACCTGAACAGCGATTGGCAGCTTTACGTGAATATTTTCCAAAGGCTAGAATGGAAGACTGGGATCTTAAGGTTGCAGGTCAAAGAGTTCAGGTAATAAAAATAGACCAAAGCACGCAAGGAGGGATCTTACAATTCGGTACGGAGGTTGTTACTGCATCAGATGGCAGTGTGGCAGCTTTACTTGGTGCATCACCAGGAGCTTCTACTTCGGTTTCCATAATGCTTAAGGTAATTGAAAAATGCTATAAGGAACAGTTGAAAACTCCACAATGGCAGACAAAAATTAAGGAAATGATTCCTTCTTATGGTCAAAATCTCTCAGGAAATATAGCTTTGGCTAACATAATAAGAAAAAATAATAGTGAGAAATTAGGGATAATTTGGAAAGAAATCCATAGAGATACCTTGAAGGTAGACGTTCCATGATTTATTTAGGTTCAAACTATATCAGTAAGGTTTATATAGATATTGTTTGAACCTGGTTTTTTCTCTTTGGTAAAATTATTTGAGCAACAAAAAATCTCTGCTTCCGGAAGAAACTTATATTTTTGAAGTAATTATTTTAGTGCGTATTTGTTTAAACCAACGTCAACCAATAATAAATCTATCAGGAATACTAACGATGACTTTTCCAGTGAAATATTTCTATACTCACTCCTTCGGCAAAAAACTTCCAGGGAATTCCTGCGGATAATCCAAAAGAAGTAAGCTATGAAGAAGGTGTTTATGTTGGATAACGGGTTCCGTCGCATCTGGAGTTAAGTTTTACCTTTGCCTTTTTTTTAAATTCAAAAATTAATGAATATTAAAGGTTATTGTTATCCAAAATCTATTATTCTTCAGGCGGTATATTTCAAACTTAGGTTTTCTTTAAGTTACCGAGATGTTGAATAGATAATGAAAATTAGAGGAGTTCAAGTTGACCATGCATAACTATGTTTAAATCATTTTGTTCTTTAGTAGCATAACTTTATACTGCTAACACTTAATCATATTTTAATAAAATAGATGCTACAGAATCGTAATATTTATATATTCATCGCAGCTTAAATATCTTGTTCATAATAACCCATTTTTCGCCAGGCATTGTGTTGGGCAGTCCTTGTTGGTACTTCCACATCAGGTTTTCCCATTCCTGTACTTTTGGGTTGGCTGCATCCGCATTTGCTTTTTCTTCAAACGAAAAAATTTCTTCCGTTTCCATTATCATGAAAAGGCGGTTACCGGTCCTGTAAATTTCCATTTGAATGATGCCGGAATCTAAAATGCTTTTCTTTATTTCAGGCCAGACTTCCTGATGATAGTGTTCGTATTCAGCTATTAGGCTCACATCATCTATGAGGTCCAGAGCAAGGCAATATTTTTTCATTTTCAGATGTTTTGTTTTCTTTTATTTACTACAGCCCAATAAGATGTAAAACTTTTTTCTAAGTTATCATTATCAAGGCATTGTAGCGCTACTGTAATAGTATTTTCTAATCTTTCAACGTTCAGCAAGTTACTGCCCCACAATGCTTCATTACCTAAAATGTCACGGACAGTGTCAGCAATAGTATTTAAAGAGAATGCCTTGGCAAACAACTCAATAACAATAGGTTCATCATTTACAGGGAGTACTCTGCCTTTCCATTCCCCTTTGTAAAAACGAATAAGACAGGCAAACCCAAAGATTAAGCGCAATGGCAAAGTGTTGTATTTTTTCTGATAATCAAGAATCGTTGGCAATATCCTAACCCTGAATTTAGAAAGAGAATTTAAAGCGATACTGGAAAGCTGGTGGTGAATGAATGGATTTTTAAAACGGTCAAATACATCTTCAGAAAATGAATTTAAGTTTTCTTCAGGAAGATTTATGGTAGGGTTTATTTCTTGATAAACGGCATCGCGGATAAATTTTCCAACAAAATTGTTATCAATAGATTCTCTTACCGTTTCATTGCCATATAATAAAGATACCGGCACCATAAGCGTGTGGGCACCGTTAAGGATGCGAACCTTCCTTAACCGGTAAGGCGCTATATCCTTAACTATAATGATATTGGCATCAATGGTATTAAATGGTATACGTTCAAGTAAGGTTTCGTCTGCTTCTATCGCCCAAAAAAGGAAAACCTCTGATACAACCATCAAACGGTCTTCATAACCAGCTTCTTGTTGCAACGTTGCAGCTTCATCTTTTGGGTAGCCCGGAACGATACGGTCGACTAAGGTATTATGGAAAAAATTATGGTTATTGACCCACTCATGAAATTGATGCCCCAAGCTCCATAATGCCGCATAACGCAGCACAAGTTCCTTTAATTGGTCTGCATTATCTGTAATAAGCTCCAAAGGAAGTATCGTAAGCCCTTTACGACTGTCGCCACCAAAATATAAAAATCTCTCGTAAAGCAGGGCTGCTACTTTTGCAGGGAAACTTTTATGCGGATATCCGATTAGTGTGGCATCGCTCTCATTAAAGGCAATCCCTGCCTCGGTTGTATTAGATAGCAAGACAGACAGTTCCTCTTCTTTAGCAAGGTCTAAAAAGGCATCATAATCCTCATAAGGATTGATGGCTTTTTGTATACAGGATATTATGTTTTTTTGTTGAATCTCTTTGCCCTGGCTTGTTCCTTTTGTAAAAAGTGTAAACAATCCTTGCTGATCCTGTAGCTGCTGTAAAGAGCCTCCGGCCCGCGCTTTTACTACCGCAACACCCGCATTAAAACCAGCTTCTGTATTTAGCTTATCTACAATATAATCAGCAAACCCCCTTAAAAAATTACCGTCGCCAAACTGGATTATCTTTATAGGAAGTTTTTGTGTGTATATTTCAGATCTTTGTAACAACTCCATATTTTATACTTCAAAATTATAAAAAGCTTGCGCATTTTTAAACCACACTAATTCCTGTTCCTTTGCCGGTAATTGGGCAATATAATCCTGTACCGTGCTTACAACATTACTATAACTTGCAGCAACATTGCAAACTGGCCAGTCTGACCCAAACATTAGCCTCTCTGCCGTGAAATTTTCAAATACTACATCGAGGCAGGGCTTAAGATCATCTGCTGTCCAGCTGTCCCAATGGGCTTCTGTTACCATACCTGATACCTTGCAAAAGACATTTTCTTCCTTGGCTAATTCTTTGATATCCGCTTTCCACTTTTTTATATTTCCGGTTTTGAAGTCCGGCTTGGCAATATGATCCAGCACAAAAGGTTGGCAGGGAAAATGATTAACAAGAGTAATGGCATCGGGCAGCTGATGATGGAACACGAGTATATCATAGGTATAGCCAAATTGTTTGAGCGCAGCAATCCCGCGCCGGAAGTCTTCTCTAAGCATGAAACCGGCTGCTTCTCCCTGCACCACGTGCCTGAAGCCTTTTAGTTTTTTTTCAGTTGAAAAATACGTAAGGCGTTCACTCACTTTTTCATCCAATAAATTTACCCATCCCACTACCCCCTTAATAAAATTATTCTCTTCTGCCAGTGCCAAAAGAAATTTTGTTTCATCCTCCGTCTGGTCGGCCTGTACGGCAATACAGCCGGAAAAAAGGTTCTCCATTAAAAGCGGCTCTAAATCTCCCGGGAGGAAATCTTTCCTGATTTTATGCATGGAATCATCTATCCAGGAATGTTTAACAGGATCGAATTTCCAAAAGTGCTGGTGTGAGTCTATTCTTTTGTGCATCATTACGGATTTAAATTTATCAAAGCCCTGTCTAAATGTACATAACCGCCATCTATAAATACAAACTGCCCTGTGGTGTGTGAGGAAAGGTCTGAGATAAGGAACAATGCCGTATTGCCAATTTCCTCCGGTTTTGTCATGCGCGATTCAAAGGGTATGCTTTTATTTATTTTTGCTAATGCGGCATCACCATCAGGTAGGGTTTTTAGCCAGTCATCATAGGCCGGTGTATAACTCTCTGCAATAATCAGGGCATTACTCCTTATTCCGTATTGTATAAGATCTACCGCCCATTCTCTTGTAAGTGCTAAAACGCCGCCTTTTGCTGCAGCATAGCCCGATGTGCCGCCCTGGCCGGTTAACGCAACCTTAGACCCTATATTGAGTATATTGCCTTTAGATTCTTTTAGATAAGGGAGCGCATATTTAGTCAATAAAAAATAGCTTGCCAGGTTAAGCTTGAGCGACTCCATAAACTCTTCATAAGTAGCGCTTAAGCCTACACCATCATTTACGCCTACATTATTGATAACTACATCTATACGCCCATATTTTTGAATAATTTCAGCAACAGCGGTTTCCATTTGTCGTGGGTCTGTTACATTGGTTTTACAAAACAAGGCATCTATACCACTTGCCTTAAATTTTTCAACATAAACATTTCCCCGCTCATTACGGTCTACTAATACCGGTATAGCGCCTTCCTCTGCAAGCATCCTTACCATAGTTTCTCCTATACTGCTTTCTTTTCCGGCTGAACCCGACACAACAACAACTTTATTTTTTAATCCTAAGTCCATATCAGCTTCTGTCTTTTTAATCTACGTCAATAATTATTTTAATCGCATTATTTTTAGGGTCGATCCAGTCATTAAATTGTTCGATCATGCTCTCGAATGACCCCCTGTGTGTAATATATCTTTTGGGGTCAATAGTACCTGACCTAAGACTTTGAAGTACATAATCAAAATCCTGCCTTGTAGCGTTGCGGCTGCTCATTAGCGTTGATTCCCGTTTATGAAAATCAGGGTGGCTAAAAGCCAGTTCCCCTTTTTGAAGCCCCACCAGTACAAACCTGCCGCCATGTGCCATATAGTTAAATGCTGAATTCATTACATTACGGTTGCCGGTGGCATCAAAAATTACCGTGGGCATGTCTCCGTTAGTAAGGGCCGCAAGGCTCTCTATAACGTCTGCTTTGTATGGATTTATAAGTGCTTTTACACCAAGTTCTTCCCTACAAAAGTTAAGGCGGTGGTCATTAATATCCATAACGATTACCATTGCTCCGGCCTGCTGCGCAAACTGTACAAGACCAATACCAATAGGCCCGGCACCCATAACTAAAACAGTATCGTTTTTTGTGACGCCTGCGCGGCGCACTGCATGTGCCGCTATTGCCAGTGGCTCTACCAGCGCAAGTTCATCATAATTGAGCCCCTCCCCATGAAGCAAATAGTCATCTTTTACGCAAACATACTCGGCCATACCACCATCAATATGCACCCCAAAGACCTGCATGTTTACACAGCAATTGGTCAGGCCATTCCTGCATGCTATGCACTTGCTGCAATTAAAGTAGGGTATAAAGGTTACTCTATCTCCCATATTAAAACCAAGAGCTTCACCCTCAATATATTCAGCTGCGAGTTCATGGCCTAAAACCCTGGGGTAATTAAAATAAGGTTGGGTTCCGCCATAAGCATGTATATCGGTGCCACATATCCCTATTTTTCTTATTTTTAACAAAGATTCGCCGGGTTTGCGTTGTGGCACCGGCTTTTGTTTAAGTAAAAATTCATGTGGTTTTTCACAAACAATATATTTCATAGTTTTATTTTCTGAGCAAGTACCCCTTCATTGGGATAACTGTATATTAAGAGCATTGATAATTTAATTTATTACCGTGTTAGACACCTATACTACAAATTAATGCCAATTTAGCAGGGCAAAAATTTGTATTATTATCCAATCATTGCGGAATATTATCCCATGGTCATCCTTTATGTATATTTAAATGTATATTTACTTAAAAAATCGTTATCGTTGAAGCCGCACCACCTTGCTATAGCTACAGATTCTACAAAATCATTTTCTGCAAAATGTGAAGTTTTGCCCGATATTAATAACTGGTGGCACTACCACGATGAACTGGAGCTCATTTACTTTAAGAATGGAAGTGGGACACAATTTGTAGGCGACAACATAAGCAGTTTTAAAAATGGTGATATTGTGCTCGTTGGAAGTAATTTACCGCACTACTGGCAGTACAGTGAACAATTTAAGGATGCAGCAATTGAAGTGTATGTTGTGCATTTTAATAAAGATTTTTGGGGCAAGGATTTCCTTAATTTGCCTGAGAACCTGGAGCTTGCAAAAGTTATAGAGCAATCCAGACAAGGAATACAGATAAAGGAAAGTTCTAATGCCTACTTAATAGAATCTATAATCAGGATTGTTGAAAATCAGGGGACAAAGAAAATCCTGAGTCTCATAGAGGTTCTTTTGGAAATAGGTAAATGTACCGATTGCAAATACCTGGTATCTCTGGGTTTTAAAGCATATTTTCAGGAATCTGAACGCGACAGGATACAGAACATCTACAATTATACCCTAAAAAATTACAAAGAACAAATAAGCCTTGAAACAATAGCGAAGATTGCCAAGATGAGCAGGACTTCCTTTTGTAAGTTCTTTAAGCTCCGTACAGGTAAAACCTATTCCGTTTTTTTAAACGAGATCCGGATAGGGAATGCCTGCAAGCTGCTTATTGAAAAAAAGATGACCGTTAAGGAAATTTGTTTTGAAAGCGGTTTCCAAAATTTTTCAAGTTTTCACAAATGCTTTAAAGATATTACCGGGCAAACACCTTTAAGCTATCAAAAGTCGTACAAGTAAATGGTAAAACAGTTTACTTTTCCATAATTAATTGGACAATCTAACTATTTAAACCCAAATTATGCGATATTAGGATTCAGAGGAATACAAAAAAATGTTTTACACCGAACCTGATGATGGTCTAATTTCCAGATGGGGATAGAGGAAATGTTGTTTGTCTTAAATAGTTAAAAAAAGAGTTTGAAAGATTTTACTTTGTTTTTTAGTAAATTAATGTTAAAAATCTAATTTTTATAGAAATTACTTTAGTTAATTGGGATTTTGGTTAGTTTTGTACACAACAATTGCCGATATATTGGTATTTTCACATGCAAAACAAAAACACTGATATTCATTTATGGAGCCAAATTAAAAAAGGAGATCCTCATGCTTATCATAAATTATATGATCGCTATGCAGATGTGCTTTTTTCTTTTGGAATTCAGTATACAAATGATGAAGCTTTAGTTCAGGATGCCATTCATGATGTTTTTGTAGAATTGTATCGCTACCGCAAAACTATTGCAGAAGAAGTAATTATTAAATCGTACTTGTTCAGATCTCTTCAGAATGATATTTTCAAAAAACTAAAATCTCAAACCAAGATAGTTCGCCTTGATGCCGTTTCAGAAGGTGCTTATAAAACGGGATCAACAGAGGAGGAACTTATTCACGACGAAACTATTTTTATCAAACATGCTAATTTAGCATTAGCATTAACTTCCCTAAGCAAAAAACAGCGTCATGCTTTGCAGCTTCGATTTACAGAAGATCAATCTTATGATGAAATTTCCGCTACTTTAGAAATTAGTTTGGAATCTTGCAGAACCTTAATTTACAGGGCTTTGAAGGAACTTAGAAAGAAACTTTAAAAAAATATTAAAAAAACATTAAATTTTTTGTCTATGTTTTTACTTTTTTATTCTCTTAGTAAATAGAGAATCTAAAAAGAAAATTATTTTGTACCCAAATTTCAAAATTTTATCAAAAGAAGCCAAAGTAGACCTAAAAGGAAGACTTGAAAATAGTCTGGCTTTCGAAAAACATCGCGCCAGGCGAAAAAGGCTTCGCACACTTTCGTGGAGTATGGCTGCCATACTTTGCATTTGTCTAGGCATTACGGTTGTTTTTAAAAAGCAGCATGAAAAAGTAATTAGCCCAATTGAGCAATTTGCAAACGGAACTAATACGCAAACGATTCTTGAAAAAAGTGGAGAAGTTAGATTGGTGCTTGCAGGACAGGAAACCATTACTATTGCAGACAGCAGTACTATTGCTTACAATACATCAGGAAGTAAAATCCAGGTTAACAATAAACAAATTGATCAAAAAAACTCTCTTGAACCACAATACAATACGGTGTTGGTGCCATACGGAAAAAGAGCACATTTAAGTTTAGCCGATGGAACCTTGGTCTGGCTGAATTCAGGATCAAAATTAATTTATCCAACGGCCTTTAATACAAAAAGCAGAGAAGTATTCCTTGAAGGCGAAGGTATTTTTGATGTAGCTCATAATGCAGCAAAACCATTTTTTGTAAGAGCTGCCAATAATTACAGTGTTCGTGTATTGGGAACTTTATTTAATGTGAGTTGTTACACTGCAGATGCTAAAGTTTCAACGGCCTTATTGCGCGGAAAAGTACAGGTTGCCTATGCTAAGAAAGGTTTTTTTAACAGAGACACTTTGCAAGCTGTTCTTAAACCGGGAATGATTGCAGCTTTAGACAAAAAAAGCCAGACTATTAAAACTACGGTTCAGGATGTCGAACCATTATTCTCGTGGAGAAAAGGATATTATGAGTTTTCGCAGCAAAAACTTCCGTTAGTTTTAGAAAAACTAACAAGATATTATAACGTCACTTTTGTTGTCAATAATCAAAAAAATCAAGACGAGACCTATTCTGGAGCTTTCAAATTAAATGATGATCTGGACAAAGTCGTTAAAACATTAGAAGCAACTACAGGTTTTGAGTTTGTGTATGATGCTGCGACCAGAAAAATAACTATTAACTAATATAAATTAACTAAAAATTACGGATTTGCCTATGATGAGATAAAACATGACAGAATAAACCAGGAAAACTAACCAAAAAAAAACCAAAAGATGCTCGAACATCTCTTGGCTTATGTAAAATTTTTAATTGCGAGTGCAATTATTGAAATAACTAAAACAAAATTATGAATAATAATCATGATATAGGCTTTCTATTGCCTAAAAAAATCATCAACCTTACTTTTATTTTATTTATGAGAGTATTCATTTTGGTTCTCTATTTAGGATTAACCAGTATCTACGCAAATGTTGCCAAAGCACAAAATGAGATCTCAGTAAAGGTTCAGGGTGTCTCGCTGCAAAGTCTTTTTACGACTATTCAGCAAAAAAGTGATTTTGTATTTTTTTATAATGATGATTTAATGTCGTCTACTAAAAAAGTAAGTATTAATCAATACGGAACTGTTGAGCAAATCCTTAACACCGCTTTGTCTAATACCGGATTGGCTTATACTATTATTGATAAACAGATAGTTATCAAAAAATATAATCATAAAACTTCACTAAGTGAACTGGAACCGTATGAGGTTAAAGGAACTGTAACTGACAAAAAAGGAAATCGTTTAGTAGGGGTAAATGTCTTATTGGTTGGTACCCAAATTTGGGATATTACCCGAGAAAAAGGAGATTATAGAATTGAAGTAGTTGCTACAGATTCGCTTAGATTTTCTTATTTAGGTTATAAAACGAAGACACTGGCAGTCAATAATAAAAAATTGATAAACGTAGTTTTAGAGCCTCAGATAGAAGTATTGAAAGATTTAGTTGTTGTTGCTTCAAACGGTTATACTGATATTCCTAAAGAAAGAGTTACTGGTGCTTTTGAAGTGATGGGAGCCAAAGAACTGGCAGAAGTTCCTACTGTAGATATTGCCTCAAGAATTGAAGGAAAAATGGCAGGTGTAAAAGTAGACCCCAGAACAGGTTCTATTTCAGTAAGAGGAACCAATAACTACGGTGGTACAGGTAGTCCGCTAATTGTAATTGATGGTTTTCCACAGTCTGAAAATGATTTTAAATTTAGCAGAAGAAGTGTACCCGGATCTTCTATCTTAAGTTATCTTAATCCGGATGATGTAGAGAGTATCACAGTGTTGAAAGATGCTGCTGCGGCCTCTATCTGGGGATCTCGTGCTGCTAATGGAGTAGTTGTAATAGTTACAAAGAAGGGAAAAAAAGGAGATCCAACGATCAACTTTAGCACCACCACTACAATAGGAGAAAGAATGGATTTAGGGAAACTTCGTGTAATGAATAGTTCTCAATATATTGATTATGAGAAAGACTTAGTATCCGGTGGATTTATTGTCGATAATATTAATAACACTATTGATTCTGGTGGAGCTAAAAATCCCAGTGCGGCTCAGGAAATTATATTCCAACAACAGAGAGGAACAATTTCTATGGCACAAAGAGATCAGTTATTAACGCAGTTGGGACAAAATAATAATCTAGATCAAATTAACAGATACTTGTTAAGAAATTCAGTAACTACACAATACGATTTATCTGTTACCGGAGGTTCTGATAAAAGTAGTTATTATCTGTCTTTAGGATACAATAAAGATGAAGCTGCTATGAGAGGCAACGAATCAAAATCATACAATATCACTTTAAATAACTCTTTTCAGCTTAAAAGTTTTTTAAAATTAAATACAGGTATGAATTATGTTTCCAGTACTTTTCAGGAAAATAATACTGTTAATGAAGCATTATCTAATGTATCAAGTACTGCGTTACGACCTTATGATATGATTGCAGATGAAAGCGGAAACGGTATAGATCGTTATATTATTTTTCGACCAGAAGTAGCACAAGGATTCGAGAAAAAAGGATACTTACCGTGGACTTACAATTACTTAGATCAGTTAAACTATTCGAATGTAATTACAAAAGGAGCAAATTTAAGATTAAACGCCAGTTTAACAGCTACAGTAAACAGTTGGTTGAACTTTGAAGCTTCAGGTATGTATACTTCCATTGGAAACAAAACCAGAACATTAAACGAAGCCGATAGTTATTTCTCCAGAAATATGATCAATGAAGCTACTTCTATAAGTACAGCCGGTAAATTGGTCTATGGTATTCCCGTAGGAGCTTATTTGAACAATACAATAAGTAGTAATGATTCGCAAAGTATGCGTTTTCAAATGAATATTAATAAAAATTTCAACGAAAACAATGGCGTTCACTTTTTGGCAGGTTCAGAAATCAGAGAAGAACGCAGAGAAGCATCAAGCCAGAGATATTATGGTTATAATACTGATACAAACTCCTCTCAATCTGTAAATCCTACCACTTATTATACTACTATTTATGGATGGCAGACATTTATAGGAACTGCCGATAACAGTATTAGTAAATACAGAGACCGCTATTTATCGTATTACGGATTAGGATCTTATGATTATATGAACAAATATCATGCTTCAGGAAGTGTACGTTTTGATGATTATAATTTACTGGGAGCTTCCAGAAAAAACCGTGCTTTGCCATTATGGTCTGTAGGTGGTAAATGGGATATTAATAAAGAATTTTTCTTAAGAGATATTAGCTGGTTAAACAATTTGTCGGGCAGAATTACTTATGGTAAAGCAGGAAGCGCTCCTTCTGGCGGTTTTGGAAGTAATAGTGCTATTATTAGCGTTGGAACGGTTGATTTTAATACACAATTACCAGTTGCTTCTATTTCGTTACCGGAGAATCCTGAGATCAAATGGGAAACCACTGCAACTCTTAACTATGGTTTAGATTATGCTCTTTTTGATAATCGTTTACACGGAAGTGTTGATCTTTATTATAAAAAATCTAAAGATATTTTGGCAAATGTACCTTATAATCCAACATATGGCTGGTCTTATTTAAATTACAATACAGCTTCGCTGAAAGGGCATGGTCTTGATTTAAGTATTGGCGGACTGATCGTAAACAAAGCTTTTAAATGGAACAGTAATTTCAATTTTTCGTATAATACGAATGAGGTTACAGACACTCGTTATAACCTTACTACAACAAATCAATATTTAGCAGGATCAGCAATGTTAGGTCAAACTATCGGTTACGTTTATGCTTACAAATGGGCTGGTTTAGATGCTACAGGTCAATCAACTGTTGCTAAAAAAGATGGTACCATTATCAACTCTACTCAGGGTATCGCATTAATTGATAAAGAGGATTTAAAATATATGGGTACTTCTATTGCACCTTATTTTGGCGGACTCATGAATAGTTTCTCCTATAGTAATTTTACATTAGGTGTTCAGGTTAGTTATTACATGGGTAGCGTATTTAGAAATCCGGTATTGCAAAACTATCCTACTTATGTGGGTGTACAAGGTGGTGCTGTTGCAAAAGATGAACTGATCGCTGATCGCTGGCGAGCAGCCGGAGACGAAACAACTACAAATGTTCCCGGCTTAAGCAACATTAGTTACAATAGTGTGAATCGTTTTCAAATGGCAGACATCAATGTATTGCCGGCAGATAACATTCGATTACAGCAAGTTTCTTTAAGCTATAACGTTCCGTCAAATTTTTTAGACAGAACGTTTATCAAGTCATTGAGTTTCAATTTTGCAGCGAGAAATTTAGGGTTATTATGGGTTAAGAATGATTTAGGTATTGATCCGCAATACTTGTCAACCAACAACTATAATACACTTGCTCCTCAGCGCAATTATACTTTACAATTTAATTGCAGTTTTTAATTTTAAAAAACAGACTTATGAAATTTCTAAAATTCACACTATATATTTTCCTGCCTTTACTTTTATTAAACTCTTGTAGAGATTATGTCGAAGTAGAACCGGTTGGAAACAACAGAGTCTTAAAATATACTTCTGATTACAGAGGTTTGGCAAACAATTATTCTGCGATGGGTTCCTTTGGCGGAGTTCATTTGCTTGCCAGTGCAGACATAGAATTTCCTACAACTTATCAAAATGGAGTTTCTACCATTTGGGGAAATAGTTATACCTGGCAGGAAACCATATACAATCCTTCTCAGGGAGATGCAGACTGGAATGGCTTGTATTTGTGTATTTATTACAGCAATGTTATAATTGATGGAGTAATGAGCAGTCAGGGCGGAACAGATGCTGAGAAAAAAGAAATTTATGCCGAAGCTTTTGTACATAGAGCATTTGCTTATTTGCAGTTAGTCAATGTTTACGGACCACAATTTGATCCTGCTTCTGATAATTCGGCAAAAGCAGTTCCGTTGTTAGTAAAACCGGACTTATTTTCTTCTTTAGAAAGAAGTACAGTTGGGCAGGTTTACGATCAGATTCTTTCGGATTTGCAAAGTGCTCTTGCAGGTGATATTCAGGATACTCCTTCGTTTAATTTACTTCCTTCAAAAAGAGCCGTTTATGCATTACTTGCCAGAACCTATCTTTATATGGGGAATTATCAATTAAGTCTTGACAATGCTCAAAAAGCACTTGCGATGCAAAATGGTTTAATTGATCTAAAAACGTTTGCAACAGGTTATAGTTATCCGGTTTTAATACAGAATCCGGAGATTATATTTTCTAAAACCTTATTAAACACCTATAACGGAGCTCCTTTGGCTCCTGAACTGTTAAATAGTTTTGAAAGTAATGACCTGCGCTACAATTACTACACAATTGCGGGAACTAGTTTTTTTCCAAAGTATACAGGCAGAGGATTTGGTATAAACACTTACAGTTATACTAACGGAATTAACATTGGAGTATCAGTTCCTGAAATGTATTTGATTTCTGCCGAATGTTATGCCAAATTAGGCGATACACAAAAAGCAGTTGATAATTTGAACATACTGCGGGCAAAACGATATAAAACAGATACGGTTTATCAATTATCTGCCTCAACCAGTAAAGAAGCTTTAAATCTGGCACTTGTTGAAAGACAAAAAGAATTAATAGGCAGAGGATTCCGTTGGTTCGATCAGCGCAGACTGAATTTAGATCCTGCTTTTCAAAAAACATATACCAGAGTTTTCAAAACCGTGACGTATACACTGGCACCAAATAGTGATGGATATGTATTCCCGATTAATCAAAATTATATCGATTTAAACCCGGAATTGGGTAAATAAAAACAACACCAATGTTAAAAAAAATATTAAATATCAAATTTTTGGTACTGGCTTTTTACGCCATTACCTTACAAGTTACAAGTCAGGAAACAAAGTTGAGATTATCCGGAATGGTCGATGTGCCCATTCCGGGGTCAACTCTAAACATGACTTATGATGCAAAAGGAGGACCATTGGAAAGCATCAGGGAGATTAACGGATGTGTCTATGTTTTTAATGATTACCAATGGGAAATCGAAGACCTTAAAATGAAAAAAAACGGGGCTGTCTGGAATGTAGAATATACCGTTCCAAAAAACTGCGCATTTATGGCATTCAAGTTCTATGGCAATACAAATAATGGTTTGGTTACTGACACCGGACAAGACACCGGATATCTTTTAGTTGTTTTTAAAGAGCCAAAAGTAAAAATGCCGGGAGCTGATTTGGCTTGGGCTACTTTTAGAAATAAGGATTTCAATACACAATTTGGCGGTTATTTTAAAGATTTTACTATCGCCGGAGATGCCACGGAATATTGGTTGAAAAAAGAAGTAGCAGATCATGGTGAAAACTTCCCCAAATTTATTGATACCTACATTAAAGTTTTAAAGGTTCAGAAACCGGAAAAATTTGACGAGTTAGGACATCGTTTTTTAGGTGATTTTGTTACGAAAATAAATGGTCAGCCAGAAGAAGTATATGCTAAAGTTCAAAATTTATACCTGTATGAACTGAAAGATAAAGTTAAAGCAGATTCAATCGAAACGATGATTCAAAAACTATTTCCTAAAGGAACATTTTTGCGATTTAAAGCCTATCAAAAAATCAATCAAATCCGTAATTCGGAAGACAGAAATAAAGTAGTGAATCAGTTTTTGGCTGATTTTCCAAATGATGCAACAGTTCCGGCTTCTCAAAAGTATTTGTATGATAACATTTCTAAGATGCTGTTCGCGTATTATTTTGAAACAAAGGATTACCAGTCTATTTTGAAGTTACTTCCAACAATGAATTTTGCATCGATAAATGACTGTTATCATCAGGATATTTCGAAAGCATTGTATATTAAATCTGTAGAGCCTGCTGTTATAGAAACTATGGCTGTGCCAATGATCAGATTAATGCAGGAGAAAGTAAACGATATGTCGTATATGCAAGGTATTTACTGGTCACCAAATCAGGCTACAGAAAATGCCAAAACGCAATTAAACAATGAGTTGGTAATCCAGATTCGTATGTTTAGTATGCTAAATAAATACAAGGAAGTTCTGGAGTGTTTTGAATTATTGCCGGTTGAAAAACGTTATGAAAAAGCAAGTATCAACGATATTCATATAACTGCTTTAGAAGCGTTGAACAAACCTGTAATCGAAGTTTTAAAAAATGCTGCAAGAGCCAATGCTTTATCAGAAAAAGCGACAGCAAAACTAAAAGATTGGTATCTTAAAGAAGGCAAAAAAGAAGCTGATTTTCCTGCTTTTCTAGAACAATTAAAAAAAGAAAATAATTCTGAAGAACAAATTGTTTTGATGACTCCTGTAAAAGCTCCGGCAATTGATGCACTAACAACGGACGGTAAGCCAAAACAATTGGTTTTAGACAGTGGAAAAATCATCGTAATCGATTTTTGGGCAACCTGGTGCGGACCTTGTAAAAAAGCGTTTCCTGCTATGCAGCAATTAGTGAATAACTACAAAGACGATAAAAACGTTGAATTCTATTTTATAAGTACACAAGAAAATAAAGAAGGCTATAAAAAAGAAGCTATAGCCTATTTAAAAGAAAAAGGATATAAGTTAGATGCTTATTTTGATCTTGTAAAAAAAGATGGTGGAACCAATAATGCTTCGTTTTCAAATTATGCGAAAATTTTTAAATCAAGCGGTATTCCGAGAAAAGTAGTGATCAAAAACGGTCAAATTCGCTTTACATCAGAAGGTTTTTCAGGAAATCCGGGTCAGTTGGTTGATGAATTGACAGGAGTTATTAATGCTTTAAAAAATGAAAAATAGATTTTCAAAAGCCAATAGTGTTATGAAAAAAACAATTATACTGTGTATACTCGGTTTGAGTATACACAGTTTATCTGCACAGAAAAAAGCTGTCGATGAGTCTGCTTATCAAACATGGCAACGAATTAACAGCAAATCTTTATCTTATAATGGAAAATGGATGTCGTATAGCACGGTTTTTCAGGATGAAGAAAAAGAAAACAAAAAGCAAGTCATTATTCAGGAAACTCCAAAAGGAAAACGCTTGGTATTGGACAATGTGAGCGATCTGAAATTCATCGGAAAAAAAGACTGGATTCAATACAGTAAAAATGACACTACATTTTTACAAAACTTGAAATCAGGCTTAAAAAGAGTATGGAAATCCAAACATTATACGAACATTCTTGAAGGTACTGATATTTTATATTATACACGTCCGGAAGATGTAAAAGGAACATTCTTTCTACAGCGTTTGGTTTGTTATAATGTAGAGACAAACGATAGTTCATTTGTAAATAACATCAAATCGTTTCGATTTTTGAAAAATAAAACGATTTTTTATCTTCAGATAGAAAAAAATCAGGCATTCCTGAAATACGGATTTCCAGGCGGAAAACAACAAATAGTTTATAACGGAAAAGCAGCAGACTTTGGAGATTTTCAATTAAATGCTAAAGAAGACGGTGGTAGTTTTACACTTCGCACCAATGAAAATTCAGAATTTAATATGCTGTATTATTTTAGTCTGAAAACCAATTCAGTGAAACCTGTTTTCAATTATGATGATATTTCGATAAGTGATCCTGCTTATTCTATTTCAAAAGTAGCTTACGGACTCAATGAAAACACGAATCTCATTCCGTTAATGCTTAACGAGAAAAAACGCTCTGAAAATTTGCAAATCCCAAGATCGGAAATTGAAATCTGGAAATCAGGCCAGGGTACGATGGAACGCAGACAGGAATTACTTAGAAATTCAAAAATAGCGCCAAGCGAACAGAAATATTTTTATGATATTAAAAACAGAAAATGCATTAAACTGGCTGCTACCGGCGAATATGATCAGTTAATGGTGCCGGAATCAGATAATTTTAAAGGTGTTTTTGCCATAGATAAAAAGCCATATGCAATCGAGGTAGACTGGACATTTAACGAGCGAATTGATTTGTTCTGGATTGATGTCACAACCGGAAAATCAAAAAAAATAATCGAAGGAACTACTGCAAATCCTATTTGGAATCCTCAAGGAACTTTTGCTGTTTTTTATGATGACAAACAGAAATCCTGGATGGTTTTTGACAGCGCTGAAAATGAGTTGCAGTTTAAAAACATAAGCAAGCAAATTCCTTTTACTATTTTTAATGATGCCGTAGATATGGCGTCTATGAATACCGCTTACGGAATAGCAGGCTGGTTAAACGACGGAAACACGGTTGTACTTTACGATCAGTTTGATATGTGGGCCATAGATTTAACGAATCAAAAACCAGCATACGCAATCACACAAGGCTATGGAAGAAAAAATAAAGTGGTTTTAAGATTGGGTGAAGTAACTTATGGTGGAGATTTAACCAACAGAAAAATAATAACTTTTGTTGGTTTTGATACAGAACATAAATCAAAAGGAATTTACAAATTGAGCAATAATACTGTTACTAAAGTGTTTGCTAATCCTGATTATGATGTAAAAATAGAAGCAACATCAGCAGATAATTCGAGCGTTTTATTTTCAAAAGAAAGCTATACCGTTTTTAGCGATCTTTGGTGGGCAACCTCAAATTTCGGATCCCAACAGCGACTTACAGATATCAATCCACAGCAAAAAGAATATGCGTGGGGAACCTCAAAATTAGTGACCTGGAAAGCTTTTAACGGAAAAGAAAATCAAGGTAATCTATATCTTCCTGACAATTATGATCCTAAAAAAACATATCCTGTACTAGTTCATTTTTACGAAAAACATACCGAAGAATTGAACCAATATCAATTGCCGGAGACCAGCACTTCTAATATTAATATTCCGTCATATGTAAGCAGAGGGTATATCGTTTTTCAGCCAGATGTACATTATACCTATGGCGATCCCGGAAACAGTATCTATAATGATGTTATCAGCGGAGTGGAGTATTTAATAACACAGGGAATCACGGAGAAAGGTAAAATTGGTATTCAGGGACATAGTTTTGGAGGTTACGAAACTTCATTTTTGCTTACCAAATCAGATATTTTCAGCTGTGCAATTGTGGGTTCAGGTGTGAGTAATTTTACAGCAAATTATCCTGTTATGAGATCTAATGGGCTTTCGACAATGTTTAAATACGAAGTAGATCAGTACCGTATGAGCAGTTCATTATATGATAATTTAGAAGGTTATATCAAAAATTCGCCGTTGTTTTCTGCGAAAAACATCAAAACTCCAACACTTATTTTTCATAATGATGGTGATCGTGCTGTACCGTATCAGGAAGGGCAGTCTTTGTTTTTTGCACTTCGACGTTTAGGAAAACAAGCGTGGCTGGTCAATTACAAAAAAGAAGGACATACGCTGGATCAGGCCAGTAACAGAAAAGACTGGACAATCAAAATGCAGCAGTATTTTGATTACTACTTAAAAGGTGCAGAACGCCCAAACTGGATGTAATTATTTTTTAACACATAGAAACATAGTATTTGTAGTCTTTAAAAAAGCGTTTCACTTTATTTGAAAACACAGAGTTGGCTATGTGAATTGATGTTAGTGAAATTACCCTTTTCAGCAGCTTTTAACTATGTTTCTATGTGCTTAAATGAGACTGTTATTTGAAGATTTCTTAAGAAGTCTTCAAATCGATAGCAGGTAATTCTTATACTATTTTTTAAATTTATTTTTCAAAAACAAAATAACAAATCAATCAAAAAAAAAAAACATTAACGATCAACAACATGAAAGTAAAATTATTTCTTGCGCATTTTATGATACTGGGTTTAACGCAGGTTTCAGCGCAATTTAAAACCACAATTCCGTTACGGAAAGATGTTGTACACGGGACTTTAAGCAACGGAATGCAATATTTTATTATGCATAATGAATGGCCAAAAGACAGAGCAGATTTTTATTTTGTTCAGAATGTAGGGGCCATTTTAGAAGATGATAATCAAAACGGACTGGCGCATTTTCTAGAACATATGGCTTTTAACGGAACAGAGCATTTTAAAGGAAAAAGCATGATAAATATGCTGGCGAAAGAAGGCGTAACTTTTGGGCGCGATATTAATGCATATACGGCTCACGATGAGACTGTTTATAATATTAATAATGTTCCTGTAAAGAATCAGGTTTTACTTGATTCCTGTTTATACATTTTACACGACTGGTCTGGATTTTTATCTTTGAAAGATACTGAAATTGATGCCGAAAGAGGCGTGATACACGAAGAATGGCGTACGAGAAAAAATGCTGATTTAAGAATTCAATCACAGTTAGAACCCGTTATTTATAATGAAGGAAAATATGCCAAAAGAGATGTTTTAGGAGATATGAATATTATTGATAATTTCAAATACAAACAATTAAGGGATTATTATAAAAAATGGTATTTACCAAATCATCAGGCAGTTGTAATTGTGGGAGATATTGATGTTGCCAAAATGGAACAGCAAATTAAAACAATAATGGGCTCGATTCTAATGCCATCAAACTCGGCAGAGCGTACCTACGAAACGATTCCTGATAACGATAATTTATTGTACAAACTCGCTGTAGATAAAGAAGCACAGAAAACCACAATTGCATTAAACTTTAAAAAGAACAAACCACTTGTTCAGGATGAGACGACTTTTGAAAATAGTATTGTACAACAATTGGCACTGCAAATGATGAACAATCGTTTTAGAGAATATATAGTAAACAACGAAACCGCTTTATTATCGGCAGGAGTTGATAATTCTGATGTAACCCGATTGACTTCTTTTTTTACTTTAAATGTAATTCCGAAAAACGGACAACTATTAGAAGGTTTTAAACAAGGTTATACCGAATATCAGCGCGCGATTCAAAATGGTTTTACTAAAGAAGAATTAGATCGTGTAAAAGAAAATATGCGTACCAGTTATGAAAATCAATTAAAAAACAAAGATAAAATTGGCAACTCAAATTGGGCACAGCAACTTCAGGGCTACTTTCTGGAAGCTTCGCCGGTAATGAGTTTAGAAGATGAATTTGAGTTTGTAAAAAACACACTGGCGAAAGTGGGTGTCGATCAGGTAAATAAAGTATTCAGAGCATTTCCAACAGAAAAAAATCAGATTTTAACCGTTTCAGGACCAGATAAAGAAGAAATTAAATATCCATCAGAGTTTGATTATAAAATGGTTATCAAAAACGTAAACCAGGAAAAGTTAGCGCCCTATACAGAAACGATTAACAAGGCTGACTTAATTACAGAAAAGTTATCTGTTAAACCAATTCTTAAGAAATTTGAAGTTAAAGGAATAAAAGAAGCCAAAGGATATGTTTTGGCCAACGGTGCCAAAGTAATTATTTATCCAACCACTCTGGCGCAGGATCAGGTTTTGTTTTCGGCATTTAGTCCGGGTGGAATGTCGTTAGTTTCTGAAGCCGATTTACCTTCTTCTCAAATTGCAACTGCTTTGGCAAAAAGTTCTGGTTTAGGCGATTTTAAAAGTACAGATTTGCAAAAGCAACTTTCAGGAAAAACAGTAAAGCTGAGTCCGTTTATTAATGAACATTACGAAGGTTTTAACGGAAGCACGATCAAAAAAAATCTTGAAACCTTAATGCAGCTTACTTATCTTTATTTCGTACATCCACGATTCGATGCACAATCATATAAAAGAATCATTGATTATTATCAAAATTCATTAGAGAATGTAAGCGAAAACAACAATAAGATATATGGCGATACTATCGCCTTATTAGATACCAATCATAGTAAGCGGACATTTTTGTTGAGCAAAGAAAATCTTCAGTATTTGAAACTTGATACTGCCTCAAAAATATTCAAGGAGCGTATTACTAATGCAGCTGATTTTACTTTTGTTTTTGTTGGAAATGTCAGCGAAAAAGACATTGAAACCATTAATAAATATCTTGGAAATGTATCCGGAAAAAATACCCAGGAAAAATTTATCGACCATAAAACCGGAATGGCAAATGGTACTGCAAAAGAAAAACTGGTAAGAGAAATGAATGTTCCTAAAACCAGTATTTACGTGCATCTTGAAAACAAACGGGTTAGTTTTTCAGATAAAAAACAAATCATGGCATATATGCTGTCTCAATTATTAGACAAGCGTTATTTAGAAAAAATAAGGGAAGATGAAGGTGGAAGTTACGGCGTGCAGGTGAGTAGTTCTTTATCTAAAAGTCCAACACCACAATTTTCTTTAGAGGTAAGTTTTGATTGTAATCCGGATAAAGATGCTAAACTGCTTCAGATTGTTTATGATGAACTAAATACTATTACGAAAGAAGATGTAGACGCAAAAAATCTATCCGATATCAAACAGGATTTGATCAAAAGCAATCAACAGAATATTAAGTCAAACTCGTATTGGTTGAGCATCATTACAGATCAATTAAAAACAGGCGATCATTTTGTGAGCAGTACTGCTTATGAGAATTTGATTAAAAGTATTTCGGTAAAAGATATAAAGCAATATGCAAACGAAGTTTTAAAGAATGCGAATAGAGTAGAAGTAATTATGCAACCAAAAACGAATACCTCTCAAACTAAATAAAGGTTGAAAACAAAATATAGGAACGGCAATTCTTCAGGTTAATTTTAATAGTCTCTTTGATAAATTTTGAATTAGTAAGTATTTTAGCAAGGACTAAAAAGAGCTGTTTGCCGACAGCTCTTTTCAATTAAAATTATCCTTACTTTTTGCTTTTATATTCTGGTTCACCTTTGACTATTCCGGGCTCCTTCCACTGCTGTGCTGGGTTATTTTATGAATTTGTACTAGATGATGTAGTTTGAAATCTAAACTTATAAAACCAATTCAAATGCCGGGAAAAATAAACGAAAATATAAGAAACATCAGGGAACTTAAAGACTACACCCAGGAATATATGGCCTTGAGACTTAATATTACCCAGGCGGGCTATAGTAAAATTGAAAAAGGTACCATAACACTGAGTTGCGATAAATTAGAAGAGATCGTCTCTATATTTGAAATGGATCTCATTAATCTTATAGAGTTTGAAAGCAGTCTGTACCTTAAGAGCAATTCTATGAACTCCAAGGCGTCTGAGCAGAGTGATCTTTCTAATATAAAGATGCTCTACAGCGATAAAATTGCACTGCTGGAGAAACTGCTGGATAAAACGGATAGAGAACTTAAAAAGTATAGGGAAAAATATGGCTGTCTTTAAATATTGGCTTTTGGAGAGTTTTTTCAGTAATATGGGTGATGGTGGAAAGATAGAAGAATTGTAGTGCCACTATTGTTTGAAATATTTATAAACAACCGCAGTTTTAAGATTAAAAGGGTTATGCTTTTATGGTTTAAAATATTATTCTTAATTATTACAATGAGTTATATTTTATATCCGCGACAATAGATATATAATGCCAAATTGCCGTATTATTGTAAAGTCAGGGCTTCACTTTTTTTATAGTGCTGAAAAAATTTTGGCGATTTGCCAGTTTTAAATTTGGTAACAGAAGTTAATAATATGATTAATTCTATCATTAACCCTAATTCGGATTTGGTTCTAATAGTCATTGCTGTTGCCTACGGATACTATATTATCATAATAAAAAAGAAAAAAAGGTAAGTTCTGTAAAATACTTACAACTTTATAAAACAGATAGAAGCATAAAATGGAAGATTATGTTTTTATGGACAGCCGTCTTGTATTTCATGCAAGGCGGTTTTTTTTATGGTATGCCGTTCTTACTTTAATACTTACTGCCCGCATAAATGCCATAATCTTGGCAAGTGCTCTTAAATCGCCTTTTAATTTTTAATGTTCAGGCGTGAATTTAAAAGCTTTGAAGAGTTGTTATATAAATCTGGTACTCAATATGATGTGCGACAGCCTTTGGCTTACATACTATTTATTGTTCGCTTGCATAACTATGGAAAATGCAATGAAAAAAAACTTAACCTATTTATTCTATAGATGTAATTTTCAAAAATAAAAGTATTGAAAGATCTTTTGTCGGTAAAATATTTTTTACTAGTTAATTTCAAGTTTATAACCTTTGCTGCGTACAACAACAATGTTGATATTTGGATCAGATTCAAGTTTTTTCCTAAGCTTAGATATAAACATATCTAAACTACGGCCTACAATTACACCATCATCTTCCCATATCTCTTTTTGTAAGCGGTTTCTTTCTACTGTTTTGTTTGGAGAGGAAGCGAAAATAAGCAATACCCGTGTTTCTGTTGCGGTCAGATCTATTGTATTTCCATTTATAATGAGCTTTCGACTATTTGCATCGAACAACACTGATCCTAAAGAATAAGTACCAGTGTTTTGATTATCAGGTATTTCTTTTCGTGACTTAAAAGATTTTATAAAAATAAAACCGATGAATGCTAAAATGGACAGACTTCCCAGAAGATATTTGCTGTCTGCTGTAATTATTTCTGTCGGTTTGAATTTAATGTTAATCATGTAGCAGGCTTTGGGCTGTCTTCTTCCTATACAGGCTACAATATCATCTTTTTCATTTTTGGATATAACATATCCATAAGCAACACTAGAGTTACCACAATTCAGAACCTTAACGATAAAACAACTTGCGAACGGGTCTTTGACTAATAAACGACTTGTAATATTTACCAATGAATCTGGTTGAAAGCTAAAATCATTCTCAAACCTAATCTGATATTCATTTTCTGAAATTTTTTTCACAGGGAGTACTCTTGATGTACTGTCGCCTGATTGTAAAAGCAATTCATGTCCGATTTTTCGAAGTAAAATTTCTCTTCTAGCAAAGTCAAAGCCGTCACTATCTTCCGTACGGAAGGCTGCGTAGATAATAGCAGAAAACAAGATAAATGTCAATACAAATAGATATTTATTTTTTCCGGAGATCAGATTTCGACTAAGAAGCATATTGTCAATGATTTATTTACAAAGTTTACATTTTTATTTACAATTTTTATCTCTCAAGCCGAAATATATCAAAGTAATTTTGTTACAAACTTTAAAAAGAAGGTAAACTATGTTATTAATTAAAGCTATAAAAAGTATGAAAAAAATCATTTATGTGCTAGTCTTATTCTTGGTTGTAGTAAGTGGGTTGGTATTTGCTAATCGTGAAATTAAAAATGAAATTTCTAAAAAGTCAGTAGTCAAAAACCTTTCTAATACTGAAAAGAAAGATGTACTGAAAAAATGGGAGGCTACTCCTGATGGCATAATGTTTAAAAAATGGGAAGCATCTCCCGCAGGTAAAAAAGTGTATGCTAGCGAAGCTAAAATAAGAAAACCTATTAAAGATTATGTCAATATGAAGGGAGTTGTAACCTCTCTTTCTCTTCCGTCAGGATCAAGATTAGGTTTTGGAATTATGGTAAAGATTAATAGTGATGATTATATACTTAGTTTTGGATTGGAAAAGTCTGGCAGCAATGAATTTCAGAAGTTAAAAAGCTTGAAAGTTAACGACACAATAATTATAAAAAGCCATAGTGTATCCCATGCGCCCAAGTATTTATATCCAATTATATCTGGCGACTATGTAGAACGAGATAGTAAGATAATTTATAAACGTGCACCTCGCAAAGGGGGTTGCTGAGTAAATAATTGCAAACTTTTATTAGGTTATATACGAGCTGGCAGTAATTTTAATAAACATTAACTAATATTTCAATGACTTTACGAACATTTATATTCTTAATTGGATTTTTATTTCTCAATTCTTGCAAGAAAAGTGATGAGAAAATTGAATGGATTTTTGTGGAAGGCGGAACTTTTGAACAAGGCAAAAACCAGATTGTTGTAAGTCCGAAGGGCGACTCTATAAAAGGATTTACTAGTCCGCATAGAGTAGTTAAACTTGATGATTTTTACATTGGTAAATATGAAGTAACGGTTAAACAATTTAAAGAATTTTGTGAAGAAACAGGCAGAAAAATACCTGATCCACCTATTGAAAATGCACATGGTATTAAAGTTTATTACAAGTGGATAAACGAAAAACCGATGCTTGCAACTTGGGACGAAGCAAATGAATTTGCAAAATGGGCAGGAGGAAGACTTCCAACAGAAGCAGAATGGGAATACGCGGCTAAAGGTGGAATGAAAACAAAAAAATATAATTATAGCGGCAGTAATAATCCAATTGAAGTTGGCTGGGTTAAAGAAAACTCAAACAGCACATTTCATAAAGTAGGACTTCTTAAACCGAATGAGCTTGGTATATATGATATGACTGGGAATGTTGGCGAATGGGTTTTTGATTGGTATAACCCCGAAAAGGATAGCTTGGTTAATAAAAGAAACCCTCAAGGACCTATAGAAGGACAGTATAAAATTTCAAAAGGTGTCAGTTGGTTTTACGAAACACAAGACGAGAGTGGAAGACCATTAGAATATGGAATTCATATGCCAGAAGTAAGATATCAATCACCAAAAGGGACACGAAATGATGGGTTCGGATTTAGAATTGCAAAAAATAAATAGAAATCTGTTCATTATAGAGGGACTCACCAATGTTTAGACTTATCTGAACAGCAATCAATAATTGCAGATATGTGCAGGATTGTAGCAGCTTATAAATAAGTGGGAAGACATGATACATATTTACGCAGGTTTTATTGAAGCTTATCCTATAATTTGGTTTTGTATAAAAAAAAACTGCTGAACTTATAGGGTTCAGCAGTTGCATGTTGTAATTGATTCTGCAAAAACTATTGATTATTTTTTAACCACTCTAAACGTCTTTGATCTGGAAGGTGCGTAATTTTAAAATCTTCAAAAGTAGCCGTAAAGCCTTTTCCATCAGGACTTGCAGCCATCATGCCCACTTGTACTGTTTTGAATTCCGGAAAATAAACGGTATTGGTCATCGTATAATTAACCCCATCAATAGAATAAAAAATCTCCAGTGCATCTAGTCGGCGTACGGCCTTCATCCATACATTTTTAGGTTTTTCTTTTAAGCCAAGAACACTCCATGAGCTTTTATTGATAGTATGAACAGTACTAATATTATAGATTCCGTCTACATATTCTACACCCGTTTTTACGTAATTGTTTTCATCTATTCGGAGCATAAGGCACACCTGATCGAATCTGGTCTTATAAACACCGCTCATTTTTACAACAACTTCAAACTCGCCGCTTCTCTCCGTATATAGAAAAGGTCCGTCGTAAACTGTAAATCCGTAGTGGCTTTTGTTCCAGTAATCAGATTGAGCCGTAACCTGCATAGTAAGTTTATTGTCTTTTATTTCCCATTCTGCTGGTTCATTGAGCCAGTTCATAGCAGTTAGTTTTTGAGCATTTCCTTTTATAGCCATAATGCATATACATATTAAAACTAAGTGAATTCTCTTCATGATTTCTTAAATTTGAATTTTATTAATAATTTACAAAGAATGTAATTTGAGTTTTTTACAGCAATGGTTATATATAACCATTTTTAAACCCACTTTAATCTTCTTTCTATTAACTTAGCAGTGTATATCATTAATCATAGTTATGAATCCGATCTCGAACTTAGAAGACAGATTTTCTTTTGAATCCATTGACAGTTCCGAAAAACGCAATGAAGCATTAAATGAGGCAATTGTAATGATGGAGGCCTACGTAAAACTTGATAATTCAGTAGCTGTACTATCAGATTTAGCAAGTAATAAAAGTTATGTTTTTGCCGGTGATTTTGGTAGTTTTTTTGATATTCACACTTCTGGATTTACAACAATTGATTCTATTTGGGAAGATGATATTTATCAGCGCATTCATCCCGATGATCTTTTTCAAAGGCACCTTTTGGAACTGGAGTTTTTTAATTTTTTAAAGACAATAGCTCCCGAAGAAAGATTAAATTATGCTACAAAATGCAGAATTAGAAGCCTGAATAAAAATAAGGAATATCAGTATATTTTGCATCGCAGTTTTTATATGAAGAACAGCTCAGAAGGAGGATTGTGGCTTGCTGTTTGCCTGTATAATTATTTATTCGAAAAAGGAACTGGGGTGAATGGTATAGAAGGAAAAATCATCAATACGAAAATAGGAAAGATTTTTCATATAGATACTTATGAAAATTGTGTTGATCTTTTGACTTCTCGTGAAAAAGAAATTTTAGTATTAATTGGTAAAGGTATTATCAGTAAGGAAATTGCAGATAACCTAAATATCAGCATTAATACTGTAAATAGGCACCGACAAAATATTCTGGAAAAACTAAATGTAAGTAATTCTATTGAAGCAGTAAGAACAGCAGAGGCTTTAAATTTGTTGTAAAAATGTTACCTTAAAAAGTGCTGTGTTTCATTATATTATTTCAGATTGTTATAAAATAGTATTGCATTGCATTGGGAGTAATGGTGTATACATTATAGGCAGAATTATGCAAGGCTTAGATCAATCGGATATTTAGAATTGTTACCTAATTTGGAGTGATCAGCATTATCAATTGTATTTAATATTATTTTTTAGGAGCTTTTCCCATTATACGTTCCAATCTTTTGTGCCCAGCCCCGGCACAAAAGGATTTCTACTGCTATCGGGACTAATAGGGCTGCTGAAGGAGCCCGGTTCTTTAGACTAATAAAAATAAGAAGGTTATATAAAAAATGGCGTCAATTGTCTTCAATTGGCGCCATTTGGCTTGTTTGTGACCTCAGATGTACAAATTTCAAACCATTTTATGTAAGATTTAAAGAAATTGGTTTACTTTGAAGCGTGTTTGTAAGATAATTATGCTGTGTTTTGAATCTGTGAATCTTAATTTGACTGAAAGTGCTATAAGTTTGACTCCAAAATTGGGCTCCCCAAGCATTATTAAGTGCACTAATGGTTTTGTATTTATTTTCTAGCCACTTTCTAAAAGCTTCTTGAGAAGAAGGACTATAATCTTCCTTCGCTTCGGGTTCATTATCTAATTGCCAGCCTATTACATTAGGATTATTACCATAACGCTCACCTAATTTTGTAATTATTTTTTTAGAAAAATGGATTGCTTAATGATTGCTGTGCTCTGGTTCCATGTTCTGCACGCTGATAATCAGATCCCATGGCATAAATTTCCGGATATTTAATTCCCAACCAAACAGGCGAAATAGCAGTGGGAGTGCCTAAAATAACTTTTAATTTATACTTAGCTGCCAGGGTAATAACCTCATCTAGCCATTCGAATTTATAATCACTTTCTTGGGGTTCCATATCTATCCATGCAAATTCAGCGATGTGGATAAATTCAAAGCCAATCTTTGAAATATTGCTAATATCCCGTTCCCAGTCATTTTTATTCCAATGCTCTGGATAATAATAAATTCCCATGGACATTAGATTTTCCTTCGGAAAGAAACGATGAGAATCTTGAGCCTTAACAACTATAGTTAATAAGACAAACAAAAGCGATATATAAATTTTATTTTTCATGTGTTTTTTACTGATACTATGATTAAGAATTAATTACCCTGAAGGATTAATTTTTAATCATGGATGCTAATTTATTTTATATAAAAAGAATCTTAATTAGTTTATTTTCATTTCAATTATTTTGCTTAATGTTTTTTGTCTATTTTAATGTAATGGTTTGTAGGTGCCCATCATAATTGACAACTTGCCCTCTGGCATCATATGAAAAAGCTTTACGATTTTCTTTACTTATTGCTATAATAACAAATTTTCTATTCTTCAACATTCCTTTAAATTCTCCTTTACGTTCGCCAATAGTTAAGACACCATTTGTTTCATTATAACTGATTGGTATGCTGGAATGAAATCCTTTTTCATAATTATAATTTACACCTTCGTCTTCATATAAATTGAAACTTCCATTTTTGCCCTTATAAACATATAGAAGAATAGTATCTGCTGGTTTTTCATCGGTATATTGTATTTCAGGTCCAACAGGGATAATGGCTCCTTCAGGAATAAATAATGGAATGCGATCGTATGGCGCATCTACGGATAAAGTTTGTCCCCCCTTAATATAGTCGCCTGTATTAAAATCATACCAGTTAATTCCGGCAGGAAAATACACATCTCTTTTACGAATACCATAATTATAAACGGGGCAAACCATAAAATTTGGGCCAAACATAAATTGATCATTACTATTGACAACTTTTTTATCATTAGAAAAATCCATAATTAAAGGACGCATAATAGTATAATCGTCAAAATGAGTCATACCTGCCATGGTATAGATATAAGGCATTAATCTATAACGCAAATTGTCATAAAACAAAATAGATTCATACGCAGGATGACCTTTTGGGGCTATGTTCCAAGGTTCACGATAAGGAAATTGTCCGTGCGATCTGTATAATGGTGCAAATACACCAAATTGATGCCAACGTGTATTCAATTCTCTCCATTCTTTGTTGTCTGAATTTTCTATTCCATTTTTATCATATTCCTTTTGAGCATCTACATAACGATCTTCGACACAGAATCCACCAATGTCCATAGTCCAATATGGAATACCACTAATTGCAAAGTTTAAACCTGCTGAAATTTGTGCTTTCAAATCTTCCCAGCGTGTTGCAATATCACCACTCCATGTTGCTGTTGAATAACGTTGTAATCCAGCAAAACCTGATCTGGTTAATAGAAACACTCGCTTATTGGGTTCTACACTGCGTTGTCCATCATAAATAGCTTCAGCATTCATTAAAGCATAGGTGTTGAAATATTCTGTCGCCGGGCCTAGAGCTGTTGGCCCTTGCAATGCTTTGCGGTAATCCATATCTGTACAATCCAGTACATTTGGCTCACTGGCATCCATCCACCAGGCATCAACTCCCGTTGGATATAAATTTTCATAAATTTGTTTCCAAAATAGTTTTCTGGCACCGCTTGAATAAGCGTCATAAAAGGAACCTACATAGCCTGGACCAACCCAATCACGAACATTATCTTTTATGGCTTGTTGGTACATCCATCCTTTTTGGTCAAATTCTTTGAAATGTTCAGTAGTCTTATAAAATTTAGGCCATACCGAAATCATCATTTTACCATTCATCGCGTGGATAGAATCTACCATCGCTTTTGGATCAGGAAAACGTTTTGGGTCAAATTTATGGCTTCCCCAAGCATCTTCCTCCCAGTAATTCCAATCCAATACAATATTATCTATAGGAATCTTACGTTCTCTGAATTCTTTAAAATTACTTAAAATTTCGTCTTCGGTTTTATACCTCTCGCGACTTTGCCAATAACCCATTGCCCATTTTGGCATAATTTGAGCTTTTCCGGTCAAGTTACGGTATCCTTTAACTATTTGATCCATAGAATTGCCATGAACAAAATAATAATCTATTTTTTTATTCATTTCGCTCCACCAAACCTGATTACTTTTTTCTTCAACGAGTTGAGGGGTTCTTACTCGTAATCCGCAGTATGATGTACCTCCATTTGGTTTCCATTCTATTCGCAAAGGAACTCGTTTTCCGGCTTCTAAATTCATTGAAAATTTGTAGCTGTTAGGATTCCAGGCAGTTCTCCAACGCTCTGGAACTACTAATTGATTGTTCAAATACACTTTAACATAACCTGAATAATACAACGTAAATTTGTATTCTCCATTCTGAGGCGCTTCAATATCACCTTCATAAGTAACGTCAGCATTTTTTAAAGGAAAATTTGCTGGCAAATTTTTAAAACTTTTAACGTCTTCAAAGAAAATAGAGACTTCTTTGCGAACTAGTTCTATTTTCCCGTTATCAGGCGTAACATAGGTACCGGTTAAATTATTAGGTTCACCATTTTTATCGTATAATTTAAATACTGCATTTAATTGTTCATAAGGACGACTATCCCCAAAACGGCTTAAGGAATAACTATCCCATAAAAGACCATAGTTTTTATTGGAAATAATAAATGGTACAGAAACTTTAGTGTTGTACTGAAATAATTCTTCGCTTTTATCTTTGTAATTAAAGTCGTCTGATTGATGCTGCCCTAAGCCATAAAAAGCTTCATCTTTTGGTGATTCAAAAATTTGGCGAACTGCATATCCTTTAGTCCCTTCAACTTCCACTGGACTGAATGTTTTACCACCTCCAGCTCTTTCAGACAAAATAAGTTTTCCGGTTTTATCTTTAAACTTAATACCTCCATCTTTTGGGGAAATCATTACATTTAAAGTTTTAGTAACTAATTTAATAGAGTCTTTTTCATTAGAAACTTTAAAAGAAACATTGTCCTTATGAGGCACAATAATTAAACTGGAATCTTTTGAGAATTTATTTTCTGGTGTTGCAGACACGTGAATCAAATCGTTTCCTAAAACCTCTAAACGTACTTTGCCTAATTGGTGCTCTTTACCATGGCTTATGGTTACAATTATACCATTATCAGTCTTTTGGTAATGTTTAGTAGCACAAGATGCGAATACCAATCCAGTAATTAAGCTTAAACATATTTTATTTCCTTTCATAGGTGTTTTTTTTATTGTTCATATGTAATTCGATATCTTCTATTGGAATTTAGGACCAATTTGTTTTACGATTATTTCATATAATTATTCAGTTGATTTTTAAATTTATTTTGTGGCTTATAAGATTGTTTTTTTTATAAAATGGCTTCTGATAATTTTTATAAAGTTAGCTTTGTTTATTTTAATGTATTGAAAGTAAATAGTTTAGAATAGATATAATTGTCAATTTCGTAATTAAGGATAAAAACTAATTGTCCAATCTATAAAACTGTTGCAAAACTACTCTTAGAACTATTCTTTTTATAATTAATATTGAATGAAAGCCAATACTACTTATAGTTTTGCAAGATTAAAAAAGAGTATATCATTTTCATCAATATCAAAATTTGAGAATATACTGAAAAAGTAAAAAGAAGGGCATAACTCATAAATACAAATGCTTTGATTTTTTCACTAAAATAGTTTAAGATTAAAAATTGAGTTCTTTATTGATTAACAGCATAATTTCTATTTGTCATAATCTATTTCAATAAGAAAGAGAATACTGCGGTGTAAAAGTATCAATTAAGAAAAAATTAAAGTGGATGGAAATGTATTCTATATTGGATTTGAATGTGTTATTTTAGCGTAGATATGTAATATGGGGCTCAAATATTAGGAATCTGGCCATTGAACAAAAGTAGTATGTCTTAGTCAGAACTCAATGAATTTTATTGGCACTAAATTTGGTTCTTTCGCACCTGGGAATAACTTTTATATTTCGAATTTTAAACCCTAATCCATTTTGTATTCGCCACTTGATAAAACGATAATCCTGTTCAATAATATTATTGAGATATTTAAACTGTCTTGAGAAAGAATCAGATGATTGAACTTTAAATCATTTTGTAAATTGGCGGGTTAACTTTTAAATTACTTAAATTCTTATATTTGATTCTGACAGACAGAACCCCGCTACTTGTATTTATCAATTTAAATTATTGACTGTAAGTTATTACAAAGTTTTTCAGAGTTATTACAAATTAGCATTATTGCTCTTTGATATAGTTTTATTTTATTATAAAATTGCATTGAATTTAAAGACAATAACTACCTTAAATTAGAACTTTTTTCGCTAAAAAAATTAGTTTGGGAATGAAATACAAAAATATATTACTAGTCAACGATATAAATGATGATGCAGAGACTTTTGTATTAGTACTGAATGCAATTAATCATAAAATTATATCATCAGTAGAAGGTAGCCCACTTGAAGCTCTAAAAAAGCTTAAGGATTCAAAATTATCACCCGATATAATTTTCTTGGATTATAACATGCCACATCTTGATGGAACTGTATTCCTTAAATTACTTCGAGATATTAAAGGTCTAAAAAGAATTCCAGTTGTACTTTATTCTCGAAATTCAGGACATATGCTACGGGAAGCGATGACCAAATTCAAGAAAGTGCAGTTTTTGAAGAAGCGTGCGAACTTTAGAAAGCTTTTTAAGTCCCTACAAAAGATAATTCTACCTGAAAAATCTGAAAAAAAAAGTATAATGAGGTGAAACTACTGTTTCTAACTTCTTGTGTTGGCGGGCGTTCCCCTCGTGAGAAGTAAAGTTATTAAAATTGATTAGAAATAAAGAAAGTATTATCTTGTCATAAAAAATGACACAGCCATAAGATGAAGTCCAATATTCATCAGCTGGAGTATGTTCTCCATATGGTTTAAAATATTTTGTTCCTGTTTGGGTATAATACCTGTAAAATGGACTAAGTGAAAATGCTTGTGTCAACTTCACCGGAATTTCAAGATCGGAGGTATGTGCTTTTAAGCTCCAATCATCAGTATAATATCTGTAATAAGTTCTAATTATTACATTATCTCCGAAAAAATAACTGGCTCTGATTTCCAATGGAATTTTTAATCTGGTATCTGGCATTTTTTCCTGATGAACAGAACCGTCTGCAAAATAAACTCTGTGAAAAGGAAGGCTTAAATATCCGTTTTGGCTAACCTTAAATTATTTTGTTATAAAATATAATCTGATAATTTTTACTTCATTTACTTAAAGTAAAATGACTACTCCTAAATTTTTGTAACAAAAAAGTATGAACTTCAAACGTCATGTGCTAAAAATTGGTTGATTTACAAATTATCAAAATGCACGAACATTCTGTTCAACGGTTATTTGGTTACTAACCTTGATCTTTTCGTAAATTTCCAGTTCCCCCTGCAAAACCTTAATACTGATTGCGAATGAAAAATCTATCTCATTATCAAGATTTTTTTTCCGGGCCTTGTGCTCAATGACGGCAAAGGACAGTTGTTCTGGAAGTTGATTTGATTTTAAAATTGCCCAGTCTTTTTGTGTTGCACTATCCTGCCTTTTTAGTCCACGGATAGTTCTCCAAACAGGATTTGGCCAAATAGACCAAGTTATTGAATTGATATCTTGTGATATTTCAGTAGTTGGATTATTAATGTTTTTTAAAACGCGTGCCTTAAAAAAATCGTACGATTCTCTAAGTTTTGAAGAATCCCAGCTTAGCCATTTTATAACTATAAAACTAAATTCTAAAAGTTAATGATGGATTGAACATATCAGTTATTTACTTTTTTAATTCGTTTTTAAACTTGATTCTCTTTCTATAATTTTAGTTTTGAGTTCTATTGTTCTGGGCTCAAAAACTTTGTTTTCCTTTTTGCAAAGCATTTCTTCAAGTAACAATCTAAAAGCTAAAGTTCCCATTTCACAGCTTGGTTGATCAACGGTGCTCAATTTTGGGCTTATTACCTGAGACATAAACCAATTGCTAAAACCAATTACTGCTATTTGATTTGGAATTGGAATTCCTTTATCATTAAAATATGCCAAAATCCCTACAGCGACCAAATCCGTAATGGCAAAAATCCCGTCTACATCTGAATGCTCCTCGAGAATTTGTTTTGCAAATGTAATTCCCTCTTCAAAAGTGACATTCCTACAGGTGTATACTAGTTTAGAATCATACAAAATTCCGTTTTTTTCTAAAGCTTTTTTATACCCTAAAAAACGATCAATTGCATTTTGAGGGTTTTCAGGACCACGAACATGAGCAATTTTACGGCATCCTTTATCTATTAAATGCTGGACAGCTTCCATCGCAGCCTTTTGATCATTAATAATAACCTTTGAACTTGGAATCAATTTAGAGATTTTATCAAACTGTACAAAAGGAATTTTTTTTCGAATTATTTCCTTGATATGGTCATCATTATTAGACTCATTGGAAAGTGACATTAAAATACCGTCTACTCTTTTATTGATTAAAAGTGCTATTTGTTTTTTTTCTAATTCCAAGGATTCATTCGATTGAAGAATAATAACAAGATAACCATTTTTCTCGGCTTCGGCGAGGATACCCTTAATTACACTAGAAAAAAAATGATGAACTACTTCAGGAATAATTAAACCAATAGTCTTAGACTCTTTAGTCCTTAGATTTACAGCAAAACTATTGGGCCTGTAATTGAGTTTCTCTACCAATTCAAGGACTGATTTTCTAGTCTTTTCACTAACATCCGGATAGTTTTTTAATGCTTTTGAAACGGTAGTTATGGATATACCCAAAATTTTTGCAATTTCTTTTAAAGTAGTCTCTTTCATTTAACAAATATTATAAAAAAAATGTGAATAAAAAATCGAAAACGTTTTTGGTACTTCCGAAAACGTTTTCGTGTGAAATATATTTAAATATAATACTTTATAAAAATACATTTGATAAAAAATAACCAATACTTTACTAATTAAATAATTTTAAACCATGAAGAAAACCAACTTATTTTTGAAGAGACTAGGATTGATGATAGTCTTGTTACTATTCAATTTTTCATTTTCACAAAATGAAACTCCCACAGTAAGTGACACAATAAAAACAACAAAACTGGAGGATGTTGTTGTAACTGGAGTTGCAAATCCAAAAGCTAAAATCAAATCCAGTGTTTCGATTACAACTCTGAATGTTAAACAAATTGAACAATCAGCTCCAAGATCTACAGCTGAAATTTTTAGATCAATTCCTGGAATTCGTTCTGAATCATCTGGTGGAGAGGGAAACTCCAATATTTCAGTTCGCGGTGTACCTATTTCATCTGGAGGATCTAAATATTTACAAATTCAAGAAGACGGACTTCCTGTACTTTTATTTGGTGATATTGCATTTGCAACAGCCGATATTTTTACAAGATTTGATGGAAACGTTGCAAAAATTGAAGCTATTCGTGGAGGATCTGCTTCTACATTATCTTCTAACTCTCCAGGCGGAATCATTAACTTTATCAGTAAAACTGGAAAAACTGAAGGTGGAATGATTAGGACAAGCTTTGGCCTAGATTACAACAATTTCAGAACAGACGTTGATTATGGAGCAAAAATTGGAGAAGGGCTTTATTTTCACGTTGGTGGATTCTACAGAGCCGGAGAAGGTGTTAGAAAGACTGGTTTTACGTCTAATAATGGAGGGCAAGTAAAATTTAATATTACCAAAGAATTTGAGAATGGAAAAATAACTATTTATACTAAATTCCTGAACGACAGAACCGCAGCTTATATGCCAATGCCGGTTAAAGTTACAGGAACAAATAGCAACCCAAATTGGGGGAGCGTTGAGGGTTATAATGCTACAACAGGTGCTTTACAATCTATTTATTTAAACCATAATGTTGGGCTAGGTCCAGATGGAGAATTAAGAAGAGGAAATGTTGCAGATGGAATGAACCCTATTTCAAAATCCGTTGGAATTAGTGCTTCATTTGATTTAGAAGGTAATTGGAAAATAACCGAAAATGGTCGTTTTTCATCTAATAGTGGAGGTTTTATTGCTCCATTTCCAGCGGAAGTTAATTCAGCTGCCACAATTGCGGCTTCTTTTGGAGCAGGCTCCACACTAACTTTTGCCGATTCAGGAACATCGTTTAATAACCCAAATGGATTGGTATCCAAAATACACATGTTCGACGTGAAATTAAATAATTTAAATAATTTCATGAATGATCTACGAGTAACAAAAAAAATAGACAAGATAGGAATTACCTTAGGTTACTTCAAATCTATTCAAAACATTTCTATGTCATGGTTATGGAACTCTTATTTGCAAGAAGTTTCAGATAATAATCCTCGACTAATCAATGTATCAAATGCAACGGGAAATTTATTAACAGAAAATGGTCTGTATGCTTACGGAACTCCAGCATGGGGAAATTTAGCAAGAAATTATGATACGCAATACAATGTTTCAGCTCCTTATGTAAATGTATCATTTGATGCAACAGATAATTTATCTTTTGAAGGTGGTTTGCGTTATGACCTTGGTAAAGTTTCAGGATCTTTTGCTGGGGGAACATCAAGAACTTTTGACATTAACAACAACGGAACAATTTCAGTACCTGAACAAAACGTATTTGCCATAAACACAGCAAATGAAACTGCAGTTAACTATGATTATGATTATTTTTCTTATACTTTAGGTACCAATTATTTATTAACTTCAAGACAATCTTTATTTGTCAGATACAGCAAAGGTGCTGTAGCAAAAGCAGATCGTATATTGTTTTCAGAATTAGATTATTTAGATGGAAATAAGATTAATTCCTTAGATTTTTTGACACAAGCAGAATTAGGGTACAAATTAAAATTTCAAAAAGGGTATGCTTATGCAACGGCTTTTCATTCTAAAACTGATGAGCAAGGCGGATATGAAGCAACTTCAAACAGCATTATCAAAAATAATTATAAATCCTATGGATTAGAACTAGAATCGTCTTACAATGTTTATGATAATCTTAATCTAAGAGGAGCCTTAACGTACACAAAAGCGAAAATCACATCGGGTGACAACAATGGAAATGAACCCAGAAGACAACCAAAATTAATGTACAATTTGATGCCAACTTACAACTTTTCAGGAAATAAAAATACTTTGGGATTAAGTTTTATTGGTCAAACAAAAGCATTTTCTCAAGATTCAAATCAACTGTTAATGAATGGGTTTGTAATGGTAAACGGTTTTGTAGAAGTTGAAGTTACAAAAGGTTTGTTATTAAATATTTCAGGAAACAACTTATTCGACACCTTGGCAATTACTGAAGCTGAAGAAGGAAATATTACAGATAACACGGTGAATTATGTTAGAGCAAGACCAATGCCTGGAAGATCTGTATCTCTGGCATTGTCTTACAAATTTTAATAATTAGCTTCATAATGTTAGTTGGTTACCAATTCCTATACTTTTATAGTGTAGGAATTGTTTTCAACATTTAAAAATCACAAATATGACATTCTCTAAACCTAAACTTAGTTTTTGGCAAATTATCAATATGAATGTCGGATTTTTTGGCATCCAATATAGTTTTGGCTTGCAACAAAGTGCCGTAAACCCAATCTATGATTTTCTACATGCAAGTCCAGATCAAATTCCAATATTAAATTTAGCAGGACCACTAACAGGATTATTAATTCAACCTATAATTGGAGCAATGAGTGATAAAACCTGGCATCCAAAATGGGGACGAAGAAAACCTTATTTTTTCATTGGTGCTATAATTTGTAGTATTGCGCTTTTTCTTTTCCCATTCAGCAGTTCGTTATGGATGGCTGCAGGTTTACTTTGGATATTAGATGTTGGTAATAATACTGCTATGGAACCTTATCGTGCTTTTATTGCAGATAAACTTAGTGAAGAGCAACAACCAATAGGTTTTCAGTCACAAAGTTTTTTTACTGGCTTTGGTCAATTCTTGTCCTATATTTCATTATTTCTATTTCCAATAATATTTGTAGGTTACACAGGCCAACTACCAAATTGGATTTATGCTTCATTTTTTCTAGGAGCAGTACTTTCTATTTCATCCATTTGGTGGAGTATGAAAAAAACATCTGAAATTCCACCAACAGAGGAGGAGATTCTAAAAATGAAAACACAACCCTTGAACATTTTTTCACCATTTGCGGATACCTACAAAGCTGTTTTAGAAATGCCCAATGTAATGTGGAAACTCTTTTTAGTCTATTTATTTCAATGGTATGCTTTAATGTGCTTTTGGCAAAATAATTCAAAAAGCATTGCCTTATCCGTTTGGAACCTTACCCCTAAGGATAAAATTGGTTACGAAAAAGCAGTAGAATGGAATGGTTTAATAGGTGCTTTTGGATTTATTGTTACCTTTTCGGTTGCTTTTTACTTAGCTAAGTTAGCCAAGCGATACAGCCCTAAAATGGTTCATTTTGTTTGCCTTTTATTGGGAGCAATTTCTTTTTTCTTTTTCCCAATCATACAAAATCAATATTGGTTCTTTGTAGTAATTATTGGTTACGGAATAGCCTGGGCAAGCATGATGGGGATTCCTTATCTTATGGTTGTTTCTAATATCCCTAAAGAACGCTATGGAGTTTATATGGGCATTATCAATATGATGATTGTAATTCCAATGATTATTCAAAATCTATCGTTCGGATTTATATTAAAATATTTTTTAAATAATGATCCTTCTTTAGCGATAACTTTTGCAGGAGTATTATTACTGCTGGGCTCAATGAGTACATTATTAATTAAAGAAAAAAACACTAAAAGAGCATTATGATTTCTGACATCAATTACTTAAAAGCAATCGAATTACTCCAAAATTGTTCTTCTACCGAAGGTTTTTTGGCAAGTGCACAAAATATTTCCAATTACAAAAGGGTTTGGGCTCGTGATGGCGTGATTTGCGGATTAGCAGCTTTGGCTTCTGGCGATACTAATTTGATTGCCACTTTCGAAAAAACATTGGAAACATTAGCTGAAAACCAATATTTTAACGGAACAATTCCTTCCAACGTAATGATCAATAATGATAGTAAAGAGGTCAGTTACGGTGGTTTGGCGGGAAGAGTCGATGCTGTAACCTGGTTTATTATAGGAATTTGTCAATATTCTTTTTATAAAAAAGATGACACTTTAATAAAAAAATTCGACAGAAATATTCAAAAATGTTTATTACTTCTGGAAGCTTGGGAATTCAACAACAAACATTTGTTGTATGTGCCTCTTTCTGGAAACTGGGCTGATGAATATATTACGGACGGCTATGTTTTATATGATCAATTATTGCGGATTTGGGCATTAAGAAGCTATAATTATTTTGTAAAAAGCGATTTAATTAGTTCTAAAATCGAAAAAATAACAGAGCAAATCGAAATTAATTTTACTCCAAATTCTATTGGAGAAAAATACCATGAACGAGCTTATAAAGAAGTAAATATCCAAGATTTTATGCCTTGTTCTTTTTCACCAGCAGGTTACAAAATACAATTTGACGCTTTTGCCAATTCTCTTGCTTTGATTTTAAATATTGGAGATCCAAATTTTCAAAACAGCATTTTGAAACACGCCACAAAACTCTCGTCTGAGAGACCTTTAAAATTAATTCCTGCTTTTTGGCCTCCAATTCTAGAGAAAGATTTAGATTGGAATCTGCTAAAAAACAATTGCAAATATGAGTTCAGGAATTATCCAAATGAGTTCCATAACGGAGGAAGCTGGTCAATGGTTAATGGTTTCTTCGGTTTAGCACTGTTAGCAAAAAACAAAAAAGAAGAAGCTACTTTGATACTAAATGCTATAAATAAAGCAAATGCTATAGGAAATTTTAGTTTCTATGAAAATTTCAACAGTGAAACAAAAACGCCAAATGGAGTCCCTTTTTGCGCATGGAGTGCCGCCGCAACAGTTACCCTACATCAAAGTATTCATACTAATTTTATTTTTTTAGTTTAAAATGAAAAAGACTATAGATATTATATGCGTCGGCGAAGTGCTAATCGACTTTATTGGTCACGAGACAAACACTTTGATAGAAAACACAAAAGATTACCACCGCTACTTAGGAGGTTCTCCAACAAATGTAGCCGTTAATGCTGCTAGATTAGGGCTAAAATCTACACTAGTGGCCACATGCGGGCAAGATGGTTTAGGAGAATATATTATTCAAAAATTAAAAAAATACAATGTAAATACTTTTCACGTTAGAAAATCCCAGACTAAACCTACTTCGGTAATTTTTGTTTCAAAATCAACAGGAACACCTGATTTTATTCCTTATAGACAATCAGATTACCGGATAAATCTCAATCAAATACCTGATACATTACTCGAGAAAGCTAAAATATTTCACACTACTTGTTTTGCTTTAAGCAAAAATCCAGCTCGGACTACAATTTTAGAAGGCGCTAAAAAAGCAAAAAAACTAGGATTGCAAACAAGTATAGATATCAATTTCTCAGAGATAATATGGCCGGATCGTAAAGAAGCTATTCAAGTTTTAAATGAATATTTATTGAATGATCCGCTAGTAAAAGTAAGTGAAGACGACTGTTATCGATTATTTGGAGAATCAAAATCAGAAAAATTTATTTTTGACTATTTTCATGCTTTAGGTGTATCAACTATTTGTCTAACCAAAGGGAAAGATGGCGTTCAACTGTCGGATACTAATTATGGAGTATTCTTTCAAGATGCTATTCCAATAAAAGAAATTAAAGATACAACTGGTGCTGGTGATGCGTTTTGGACTGGCTTTTTGTATGCCAAGCTTAATAATAAAAAAATCGATGAATGTATTAGTATTGCTCAAAAGTTAGCAAGTATAAAACTTCAAAACATTGGGAAATTACCGGATAATATTGATTTAAACAGTAGTTTGAAATAAGCAAAAGATTACCTGGATGTGCTAACTTGGCGAGGAGTTTTAGTTAAGGACAAAATCTTAACTTTATAGCATGATGCAAATTTAGGTAAAAAATGCAGACTCGTCAAGGGATTATAGGCCTTAAGGGTAGTGTTTTTACTTGTTTTCTCTACTGTTTTTAACCTATAATAGTCCATTAAACTAAAACTACAAAGGTAACTTAAGAGTATCTCTAAAGCCCAAATAGATAATTGTTTTATAATCAAAAAAATCAGTGTAAATATTAATGTTAAAACTATTTTTCTAAAGGAAAACCTATTTATCAAATAAGTATATTTGATAGCGAATACTCATCTGCTAATCTTTTTAATCTTTTGCCATGGAAAAAACAATACAATTAAAGGTGAGAAAAGATTTGGATCCTCGCCGCCAGCACACTATAATTAAATTAAAGGGCAGTCTGATCTCCAAAGGATATACCCAGATTATTCATATCCTTGACCAGGATGATGAATTTCATATCAATACTTTTGAAACTCCGGCAGAGCACCAAGAGGAAGCACAGCAGTATATAGCGGCATTTATCGATGAGGAAAACCTCGCCGATACGATCTATGTCAAATAATCCAAAGCTAAAAGGCATAATTTTAAGAGTCCGCACGTTTATAAGAGGCAGGTTTGTAATTTATATAGAAACCCATAAGGCATTGATTACTTCTTTATTGCACTTTTTTTCACTAATGCTGCTTTTGATTTTATAGCCTTTTCAGAAAGTAACTAAATATGTTTGTTCCTTTTTTGAGTGTTCAGCATTGTCAATTGTATTTAATATTATTTTTTAGTTTTAATATTGTTTTTTAGGAGCTTTTCCCGCTATACGTTGCACCCGAGCACCAGCGAACTGGCGAAGCAATCTTTTGTACCGAACCCTGGCACAAAAGGATTTCACTGCTATTGGGGCTAAGAGTTGAATCCATTTTTTATGTTTTGACTTTTAGTTTTTCAATAATAATTTCATAAACCCTATAATGTCTTTTTGATCATTTATAATAAAAAAAAGATATATTTGAAATAAATAACGTGTAATAATTATCACATATATCTATCTTAATTTGGGTGGCTTTGTGTGGTTTTATCACACATATAAATAAGTTAGCCGTAATTTTAAACATCAAAATTTGAAAAATCCATTTATTACTATACTTAGCGCTCTTTTACTGGTTTTGATTTCTTGTCACAAATCTAAATCTGATGAGTGGACAAAAGCCAACATGACTCATTTAATACAAGGAAAAACGGATTTAAAATTACCAAAAAACTTTAAAGTTTTATTGGATTCAGTTGAACAGACTGAAGGTGCTTTAGATTCTGATTACTCTTATGCCTTGACTATTGAATACAATCAATTAATGGAAAAAGAAATAGTTAAGCAAATAACAAATTCAATACTTTTTGATACTATCAAAACAAGTAATTATGCTGATCCAATTTGGGATGAAATAAATTCAAAAACCGAAAAAGGAATATGGGCAAGTAAAAAAAATGGATTTGAATTTTTTCATTGTGATAATGACAAGAACAGAGCTGAACCATTTTATTTAACAGTAGATACATTAACAAATAGAATTAAACTTAATTTATCACATTTGTAAATAAAAAAACTACTGCTAACAGCTACAACGGATTTGGGCAATTGGCTTAATGAAAAAATGGTTTTGTATTTGGGATGATTTACCTTGTCTATTAGCTATCGATCGGGTTGCAAATCCGAATAATGGGATTAATTTAGTCCCCAAACCCGCTGTAGTCCCAGAACGTTGTTAGTAATGTTGAAAAAGAAGAAACTTATGGGTAAGCTCAAAACTACAGTTAATATTCTACCCTATAATTAGCCAATAACAGTAATAGTTTCGTTGTTTAGTTAAAAAAAGCTATCAGGTAAATATTTATGTCTTGGCAGTCGGATCTAAATTTTTTGAGAGCATAATTTTTCTTGAATCAATATAGTTGACTAAAGCAACTAATTTGTATATTTGCATGATATTACAAATTTGTACAACATGGAAAACATAACATCGGAAATTAGAGCTTTTAACAGGTTTTACACATCACACTTAGACATCTTAAACCAACGTTATCTTGATAGCAGTTATACATTAACGGAAGTCCGTATTATGTATGAAATCAGTAGCGCACAGGATATAACAGCTCAGGAAATCTGTGAAACTTTAACTCTTGATAAGGGCTACTTAAGCAGAATATTAAAACGGTTACTAAAAGAGGGGATAATTGAAAAGGTATCATCTAGCAAAGATAAGCGTGCTTTTAATATTGTACTTACCGCTTTGGGAATCGAACTAATAAAAACTTTAAATGATATTTCTGATCAGCAAACAGCATTAAGAATCGAAAAGCTGAACCACTCCGAAAAAGAGCAACTGGTTGATTCCATGTATACTGTAAAGAAGTTGCTAGATGGTGAGGCAAATAGACTAACAGCAAAAGATATTAGTTATCGTTATGCTGTTAAACCTGGAGATATTGGTTATATAATTTATCTTCATGGTCTAATTTATGGTAATGAATCTATCTTTTCAAATGAATTTGAAGCGTATGTGATAAAGACTTTTTATCAATTTCTCGAACATTGCTCAATAGACAAAGATCGCCTTTGGATGGCTGAATATAATAACCGTATCATCGGCTGTATTGCCATTGTACATCAAACAGAGGAAGAAGCGCAGCTGAGATGGTTTTTATTGGATCCCGCTTTCAGAGGATTAGGAATTGGAAAAAAACTTTTAAACGATGCTTTAAATTTCTGTATTGATAAACAATTCAAAAGTGTATTTCTGCTTACCACAAGCATGCAGGAGCGCGCCCTTGAGATGTATAAAGGAGCTGGATTTAAGTTATCAAAGTCAACAGAAGTAAAGCAGTGGGGAGCCACTTTCCGTGACGAACGTTACGACCTTAAATTTTAATTGCTATTTTGACTACTTTTTGATTTCAAGATGCGTTCCAAAAAGCAATTGATTTTTAATACAGTGCTTGAGTAAAGTCTTCTAATAAGTCCTCGATATCTTCAATTCCTACTGATAGTCGAATTAAGGAATCGTCAATACCCATTTCTTTTCTTTGTTCAGCTCCTAGTTCGTGAAAAATGGTCTTTGCTACCGGAATAGCAAGACTTCGAGTATCGCCTAAATTACTAGATTTAATTACTACTTTAAGACGGTTTAGAAAAGTTAAGCAATCAATTTTATCACTTAATTCAAAGCTCATCAATCCGCCATATCCACGAAATAAATCTGAAGCAATTTTATGTTGAGGATGAGAAGCTAAACCAGGATAATTAACCTTTTTTACCAATGTATGTTCCTTCAGAAAATGGGCTAATATTAAAGCGTTGCTGCAAGTTCTTTCTAATCTTAAAGCTAAGGTTTCAGATCCAACTGAAATGCTATGTGCTGCTTCAGGCGATAAGGTTCCACCACCATCACGTAATCCTCTTTTTCTAATTTGAGAAATGCCAAGTAAAGCAGGGGGAATCTGGCTTCGTAAAACTGGTGCGATGTTTGGAAAATTTTCCCAATCATATAAACCGGTATCTGTAATACTGCCACCTAGCGCATTTCCATGGCCACCTATATATTTTGTCAGAGAATTAATAATCAGACTTGCTTTTACGTTTATTGGTTTAAAAATATAAGGTGAAGTCATCGTGTTATCCACAACATAAATAAGCTTATGTTCAGAGCAATAATTACCAATTTCTTCCAGATCAGCTACCTGAGTGCCTGGATTAGCGATAGTCTCTACAAAGACCATTCGAGTGTCAGGTTTATAAGCCTTTTTTATATTTTCAATATCCGTACCATCGACAAAAGATATTTGAATACCAATTTCAATGAACGTTTGCATAATGCTTCTTGAATTACCAAAGAGGTATGAACTTGCAATTATATGATCGTCCTTTTTTAAAAGCGATAAAATTGAAGAAGTTATCGCGGCCATACCAGTAGAGAAAGCAACAGTGGAGAGTCCTTCTTCCATTTGAGTTACCTTTTGCTCTAAAGCAGCCACTGTTGGGTTACCTTGTCTTGAATAAGCGTAACCTCTTGTTTTATTTTGAAATACATCGACAAGTCCATTTACATCTTCATATCCCCAGGTTACTGCAGTATGAATAGGTTGATGTAATGCGCCAAACTCAGGTTGTAAAAGGCGGTCCGAATGTAATATGGTAGTAGTAAATCCTTTTTTATTATTCATTTCTCTTTTGATGCATAAACTTTGTAACTAAGTTAATATCAATTAATCTGTCTTTAGTTAATCGGTGTCAAATTTGCGGATAAACTGCTTAATGGTTATGATAAAATAGCTTTTAGGTTCTATTTTATCAGGTTTTAAGTCATCAGCTAGTTTTAAATAACGAATATAAGACTAATTTTAGGGTTCCGTTGCATCTGGGAATAACTTTATCTTTAAAATTTTAAACCCATTAAAAAATGAACAGTAAAGGTCATTGTTATCCAAAACACATAATTCTTCAGGCAGTATATTTCAAATTAAGATTTACACTTACTTAACGTGATGTTGAGGAAATAATGAAAATTAGAGGAGTGTTTGTGGATCATGCCACGATCCAGCGCTGGGTTTATAAGTTTACACCATTGATTGCGTCAGAGATGAAGAAGAGAAAAGGCAGAGTGGGTGCGGGTTGGAGATTGGATGAGATGTATATCAAAGTAAAAGGTATTTAATATTAGTTTTTTAGGTTTGATATTGTTTTTTGGAGCTCTTCCCGCTATTCGTTACAATCTTTTGTACCGAACTCTGGCACAAAAGGATTTCACTGCTATCGGGGCTAATAGGGTAAGGCATCACTGTTGTTATACTGTAATCCAAAGTATAAAAGCTTGTCATTTTATATTTTAATTCAATTAAGATAATAATTAAGTGCTAGAGTTTTAGCTTTCTGTTGTGCGTTCGGTTTTATTAAATCCAAACCGCTCGAATCAATGAAGTAGTCAATTGTATCTATTTGGTAGACAATATATTAATGGTAAAAAAAAACGGGACAAAAGATGATGTTTTTCTTTTGTCCCGAGTAGTGACGGTTACTAAACAATTTACAAACCATTTTATGAATGATTTAAAGGAATTGGCTTATTTTGAAGTGAATTTGTAAGATAATTGTTTTGAATTTTGATTAAGAGGAGGTTTGTATGTCTTGTTAAGGTTAAATGTTAAAACATATGAATTTTGTAAATTTATTAAGTTGTAATAGCATTTGATAAATTTCTCGATAATAAATTTAGTAGCTATTAGTAAACTTTCGTTATCATTTCATCTATAGGCAAACGAACTTTTTTCGTAGCTGCCATATAGTCTTTTTCCAAATCACGGTATCCTAAAGCAAGGATAACTGTAGAATGCAACCCTTTTTCTTTCAAACCCAAAACCTCATCAATAGTGGCGGTATTAAATCCTTCGATAGGAGTGGCATCCACTTTCAATTCTGCTGCAGCAATAAGTGCTGTTCCTAGTGCAATATAAGCCTGTTTGGCCGCCCAAAGGGCTTTTTGCTCTGCGTTAATAGTGCTGAAATAGGAATGCAATCCATTTCTAAATACTGATAAGGCACCAGCATCAAGACCTCTTTGCTTTTCTGTCATTGCCATATAATTGTCAATATAACTCGAAGACATGTCAGTGAATGCAGCAAAAACCAACAAATGAGAGCAAGAGCTAATCTGTCCATTATACGAATCAGCACCTAATTTCTTTTGGATTTCCAGGTTGCTTACAACAAAAACACGGTAAGATTGCAGACCACAAGAAGATGCTGAAAGATTTATAGCCTGTAAGATCTGATCGATCTTTTCTTCTGTTACTTTAATATTATTGTAAGCTTTTGTGGCGTAGCGCCATTTTAAATTTTCTATCAAATTCATTGCTATTTCTATCTTAATTTTTGGCAAATATAAATGATATTGTTTTCTTTTTCGAGTTTTTGAAGTGTTCTGGGAAACTCCAAATCAATCATCTTAGGTTACTAAAGAATATTTATCTGTTTTCATTCATTACTATATTTGTTTATAGATTAATAATCTTTAAAAATACATGTTAAAAGAATAATTAACTGAATTTATGTGTAAATAAAAATATTTAATCTTTTATATTCAAATTTGCAGGGTAAAAAAACTAAACATTATCATCAGATGAAAGCAAACATACAACAAGATAGGGGAATAAACGAAAAGCAGAATAATGAAAACACCCAGAATACAATCCAGAATGATTTTGCATTCACACTAAAGAGCACTTGTTTAGATGAAAACTATCACCCCTCAAGTGAAACGCGTTTGACAACCAATTTTGCAAATCTGGCCAGAGGAGGTAATCGCCAACAAAACTTACGTAATGCATTAAATATGATTAACAATCGATTCAATGCATTGGCTCATTTTGATAATCCAAAAGCTGATCGTTACCTTGTAGGACTTGAAATCATCACAGTAACGATGAGTATTGATGATAAGAATGGTATTAACAATCTGCCGTTGATTGAAGTTTTAAAAACGAATATTTTTGACCACAAGACTAGCCAGCGTATCGAAGGTATTGCCGGAAATAATTTTTCGTCTTATGTTCGTGATTATGATTTCAGTATTTTATTGATCGAGCACAATAAAAATAAAGCTAATTTTTGTATTCCTGAAAATTTTGGTGATTTGCACGGAAAACTTTATAAGTGTTTTGTCAATTCAGCCACTTATAAAGAGCACTTTAAGATGTCACCGATCATTTGTCTAAGTGTATCGAGCAACAAAACTTATACTCGTACTGAGTATCAGCATCCGGTTCTGGGTTTTGAGTATCTGCAGGATCATTATTCTATCACTGATGAATATTTCTCTAAAATGGGCTTAAAAGTTCGTTTTTTCATGCCTTCGAATAGTGTGGCACCGATGGCCTTTTATCATTCCGGAGATCTGCTTGCTGATTATACTGATCTTGGACTAATCAGCTCAATCAGCACAATGGAGACTTTCCAGAAGATTTATCGCCCTGAAATTTACAATGCAAATTCAGTGGCTGGGAAAATCTATCAACCTAATCTTAAACAGGAAGATTATTCACTGACTCGCGTAGTTTATGACCGTGAAGAGCGCAGTCGATTGGCCGTTGAACAGGGTAAATATGCAGAAAAGCATTTCATTAAGCCTTACAAAAGTCTCCTGGAACAATGGTCTGCTAATTTTACCCTTTAATTGATTACAACGCATTAAAATTATACTATTATGAAGAAATTATTATTACCCACCTCTATTGTTGGAAGTTTACCCAAACCTGCCTGGCTTGCACCACCCGAAAAACTTTGGTCACCATGGAAATTAGAAGGCGATCAGCTACTTGAAGGGAAACAAGACGCTTTACGTATTTCTTTGCAGGAACAGCAATTGGCAGATCTAGATATTATTTGTGACGGCGAGCAGACACGTCAGCATTTTGTAACGACTTTTATCGAGCATTTAAGCGGTGTAGATTTTGAAAATCGTAAAACAGTAAAAATCCGTAACCGTTATGATGCGAGTGTTCCAGTGGTTGTAGGTGAGGTTGCACGTCAAAAAGCAGTTTTTGTTGAAGATGCTAAATTTTTACGTAAACAGACTAATAAGCCTATAAAATGGGCATTGCCAGGCCCGTTGACAATGGTAGATACCTTGTACGACGACCATTATAAAAGCCGGGAAAAATTGGCGTGGGAATTTGCGAAAGCACTCAATGAAGAAGCAAGAGAACTTCAAGACGCAGGGGTAGATATTATCCAGTTTGATGAACCTGCATTTAATGTGTTCTTTGATGAAGTAAACGATTGGGGAATGGCAGCATTAGAAAGAGCCATTGAAGGTTTACACTGTCAAACTGCGATTCATATTTGCTATGGTTATGGAATACAGGCAAATACTGATTGGAAAAAGACATTAGGTTCAGAGTGGCGACAATATGAAGAAATTTTTCCGAAAATTCAAAAATCTAAAATTGATGTGGTGTCTTTAGAATGTCACAACTCCAATGTGCCTTTAAATTTAATGGAACTTGTTCGCGGTAAAAAAGTAATGGTAGGTGCTATTGATGTGGCAACCAACACTATCGAAACGCCAGAAGAAGTAGCTGCTACCCTGCGTAAAGCGCTTGAGTTTGTTGATGCCGAAAATCTTTACCCTTCTACAAACTGCGGTATGGCCCCGCTATCTCGAAACATAGCCAGAGGCAAGTTAAGCGCTTTAAGCGCAGGAGCAGAAATTATACGTAAAGAACTTGGGATTTAGTCTCAATATATTAATAATGAGTCCGTGCCTCAACGGAGGAATAATATTTAAAAACACATTGAAGAAATTATTAGAAGTATTAAAAAAAGCAGGTTTCGACGGTTTCCTGTTAATGATTGCCACCATGATTCTGATGGCTTATTTTTTGCCAAAGCCAGGTATGTTCAAAGAACCTGTTTCGCTGGAGGAGATTGCCAATGCTGGTGTTTCGTTGATTTTCTTGTTTTATGGCATGCGACTGAGTGTTGAGAAACTAAAAGCCGGACTTTCCAACTGGAAAATGCACATTGTCGTCCAGTTGACAACCTTTTTATTTTTTCCGCTTATTGTTTTGGCATTTCGCCCGTTGTTTGTCAATAACGGCTTCGAGCTGCTTTGGCTGGGTGTATTTTTTCTGGCAGCATTGCCGTCCACAGTTTCCTCTTCTGTGGTCATGGTTTCCATCGCCAAGGGAAACATTCCCGCAGCCATTTTCAATGCAAGCATTTCCAGTTTGATTGGAGTAGTCGTTACGCCTCTCTGGGTTGGGCTGTTTATTGCTTCTGCGACAGGCGATTTTGATGTCACTCATATCGTCATAAAATTGATTCTTCAAGTCTTGCTGCCTGTCATCATTGGCATAAGCCTCAATTCCCGTTTAGGTGCCATTGCCGAAAAATACAAGAAACAACTCAAATATTTCGATCAGGCAGTTATTCTAACGATTATTTACACGTCGTTTTGCAAGTCATTTTCCGAACATCTTTTTGAAGGCTTTACCGCTCTTGAACTTGCCGGACTCGCTGCAGGGATGATGGCGTTGTTTTTTGCCGTATTCTTTTGTGTCGGACTTCTCAGCCGCCTGCTTGGTTTTTCAGATGAAGATCGTATTACTGTCTTATTCTGTGGGTCTAAAAAGTCATTGGTACACGGCACTGTTATGTCAAAAGTACTTTTTCAGCACAGTACTATCACCGGCATCGTATTGCTGCCGCTTATGCTTTACCATGCCTTGCAATTGATTGCCGCTAGTATCATAGCTCAGGGCATGGCTCGACGAAAAGAAGTATAGTTTTATTAATGACGTGGCCCTTTATCTTTTTTCGATAAAGGGCACCAAGGATAACGCTCTCTGCTATAAAATAATGCCTTTTAGATTTTTATACTGTGAAGATATACGCTGCAGTATGTTATGTTTTTAACTTGTGTAAAATAAGATTTTTGTATTGTTTTGGGTTATATTTGAAGAATTTTATTCTGATTTAAAAATAAATTAAACTTATTTAAAGTAATATTCTATGGAACAAATAGACGATATTGATCTTCAGTTATTAAATATACTACACGATAATTCTAAATATACTGTAAAAGAACTTGCTAAGATGGTAAATCTTTCGGCATCGCCTGTTTTTGAGCGTATTAAAAGATTAGAAAACAATGGTTATATAAAAAAATATATTGCCCTGCTTGATGCAGAAAAATTAAACAGAGGGTTTATTGTTTTCTGCAATATCAAACTTAAACAGCACGATCGCAATATTGGCAATCAATTTGTTAGTGATATTATGAAAATAGAAGAAGTTGTAGAATGTTATAATATCTCTGGTGATTACGATTTTTTAATGAAAGTTTCTGCCAAAGACATGAAGCATTATCAGGATTTTGTGTTTAATAAATTGGGATCAGTTGAAAGTATAGGGAGTACCCAAAGTACCTTTGTTATGTCGGAGATAAAAAATCTCTACGGATAGTTCCGCGATGGTTTATTTATTTGAAATTCGCCTTAGCTTTTGTGACAGAAAATGTATTAAGTCCATTTTGGAATTATTTTATATTTAACATCAAACAACTGCGATAAACCAAAAGAGAAAAAAAATCTATATCCTAAACGGGACTTCGAATCATCGTTTAGCTTCGATTAAATCTTTAATGAAGTCACTTTTAGATTGTTTATTTCAAATAGTCTAAGGATTTCTTTTGAAAAATTCGAACCATGAAAAGTTAGTTTTCGTGTTGATCCTAAAACTGGACTAAATAGTATGAAAAAAGCATAAAAAAAACGCTAAATCAAAAGATTTAGCGTTTTTTGTAGTGACCTCGACTGGACAAATTTCTATAAATTTTATGAAAGATTTGAAGAGATTGGCGTATTATATCTAGTGTCTGTCTTTAATTGGCTTTATGAATTTGGTTTGGATGTCCTGTTGGGGATTGGTGGAAAATCTATTGATTTCTCAAATGATTTTCGAGAAAGCATTAAGGTATAATTTATTAAAAGAAAAAAAGCCAACCTTAAATTCTTGTGGTGGAAAAGGTATCAACTCTAAAGATTTGATGCAGCTATATCTCCAAGGTTTTTAATTGCATTTTCAATTTTATTGTTCCATAGAGGGCAATAATTTAATCTAATAAAGTTTTCATAATATTCCAATGAAGAAAAGATATGACCAGGACAAATGCCTATTCCTTGACTCAGTGCCTTCTTCTGAAATTCGAATGCATTAAGACCGGTCGGGAGTTCGATCCAGATACTTAGACCTCCTTTGGGGACAGCAAGCTTTGTTCCATGGGGAAAATATTGATTAATCGCCCCAATATATTTTATCATTTGTCCCTGTAGATCATTGCGCATTTTTCTGATATGCTTATTATACAAACCGCTTTCTAAATATTTACCAATAGCATCCTGCAAAATTCCGTTGGTAGATATATTAGAACCAAATTTTAATTTTTCAATACTTAGATGATGTTTTCCCGCTGATACCCAGCCTATCCGGAAGCCTGGTGCCAGTGTTTTTGAGAAAGAGCTACAATACAGAACATTGTCATAATTATCATATGCTTTTGCAGGATAGCTCTTGGTAATTCCAAAGGACAATTCTCCAAGGCAGTCATCTTCTATCATCGGAATATTTTGTCTGCCTAATAATTCAACAAGTCGAATCTTATTTTCTTCAGACATACTACTTCCAGTAGGATTATGGCAGCGAGGCATAAAAATACATGCCGCTACCTTATTATTAGCTAAAGCCAATTCCAGATCATCAATACATAAACCGTTTTGTGGATCTACTTTGATTTCAAGCGCCTTTAAGCCACGGCGTTCCAAACTTTGAAGAATTCCGTGATACGTAGGCGATTCAACTGCTATAATATCTCCCTTACTCGTAATGGAATCAAGACAAAGATTGATAGCTTCCATGCCACCATTTGTAATTAATATTTTATTGGGCGATAGCGGTTTTTTCCATTCAAGGGAAAGTACTGATATTTGCTTGAGAAGGTTAGGGTGGCCATCTACAAGAGGATACTGAAAGTTGTCATTACCTGCCTCGCTAAGGGATGCCTTTACTGCTTTGTTAAGACTTGTTATGGGAATAAATTCATTTACGGGTGCAAGGATCGAGAAATTTACTATACCATTTTCTTTGGCATTTTTCATCATGGCAACCGCCATCGCCGTAATCTCAACATTTGCCGGCAGCATCGGTCGTGATTTTGTTTCAGGTATTTTTAAAGAAGAACTCAGTGAATTTATTATATATCCGGAACGAGGACGGGAAATGATTAAACCTTTTGCTTCCAGCAAGGAGTACGCTTGAAATACTGTATTCAAACTTACTTTCAAATCTCTTCTGACCTGACGTACAGACGGAGCTTTATCTCCGGTTCTTAGCTGCAGAATATTTATATTCTCTTCTATTTTTTGGGCAACCTGTTCATATCGAAAGCTTTTAACTGACATAATTTCTCTCGTTTTAAAAATTGATGAGGCTAAGATATAAAATCTGATCTCATTTTTTTTATAAAATCTGATTCTGTTCTTGTGTTGATAATAGTTGGATATTTGCATCATAAAATGTTTAAGATATGACACCACAAAAAAACACAATGAAAGCCTGGCAATTAAAAGGGTTTGGTTTAGATAATTTGAAATTAGAAGATATTGCATTACCAACTCCAGGGGCAAATGAAGTTTTAATAAAAGTCGGAGCAGTTTCGCTAAATTTTAGAGACAAAGCGATTGTTGACGGAATTTATGAACCGGATATGGTACCCAATCCTTTAACACCGGTATCTGATGCTGCCGGAACAATTGTAGAGATTGGAGCTGATGTAACACGATTTAAAGTAGGCGATAGGGTAACTTCTCATTTATATTCAAAATGGATCGAAGGTGCGCCCGCTCCTAATGAGCCGGATTTTTGTTTCGGTTCACCGCTGCCCGGAGGTTTGGCAGAATATATGATTATTCACGAACAGTCAGCAGTTTTGGCACCATCTACTTTGACTGATGAAGAAGCATCTACTTTGCCAATCGCAGCACTTACTGCCTGGTATTCTCTGGTTACCTATGGTAACTTGCAAAAGGGAGATTCGGTATTAATACAAGGAACCGGAGGAGTTTCAATATTCGGTATCCAGCTTGCAAATGCTTTGGGAGCAAAAGTAATTGTTACAACAAGCAGTAATGAAAAAGGGGAATGGGCCCGCAAACTGGGTGCTCAGGAAGTAATTAATTATGTCCAAACTCCAGACTGGGCTTCTGAAGTAGTTAGATTAACAGATGGAAAAGGTGTTGATCAGCTATTGGAAGTAGTTGGAGGAGATGGATTAAATGATTCTGTTAAAGCGACAAAGGTTACCGGGCAAATTTCAGTTATAGGATTCTTAGCGGGGCAGACCACCGATCTTAACTTAATGCAGGTGATTTTCAGACAAACCAAAATTCAGGGTATTGCAGTTGGAAACCGATCTGCATTCGAGGAAATGAATAAAGCTTTTGACCAGTATAATATTAAGCCTGTTATCGATAAAGTATACCGATTCGAAGAGGCTATTGAAGCGTATCAGCACTTGGCAAAAGGAGCATTTGGAAAGATTGTAATTAAAATTAGTTAATCAGCAGACATCAAAATAAATAAAAATCACTAAACTACTGACTTCGAGTATGTTTATTAGGTATACAAGTATAACCTCTGAGGAATTAATTTTCTCCCTTTAAATTTTTTATTATTAACATCCCAGTAAAATTCAGTGGGAAGTTTGGGAAGCTTTGATTTTTTTTATGGATCACTTTTACCTTCCAATAAAATTTATTGGGAAGTTTCTGGGATCTTTTAAGAATTTTATAAAATTATAAAGGTCAAATAGCAAGAAAAAAGACATAAAAAAATCCCATTTCGTAAGAAATGGGATTTTAGTTTTGTGACCTCGACTGGATTCAAACCAGTAACCTCTTGAGCCGTAATCAAGTGCGCTATTCAGTTGCGCCACGAGGCCTTTTTGTTTTCAATTTAGCTATTTTTTTGTAGCTTTGTTGAGTGCTTATTGCGGGTGCAAAGATAGACATAAATGTGAGATATACAAGAGAAAAATAACATAAAAATAAAAAAAAATGCAAGTAGAAAATTATATACGTGATATTCAGGGATTTCCAAAAGAAGGAATTTTGTTTAAAGACATAACTCCGCTACTAATTGACCCGATTGCAAGAAAAAAATGCCTTTCAATTTTAGTAGAATCTTTAAAAGGGCAACAAATTGATAAGGTAGTAGGAGCAGAAAGTCGTGGTTTTTTCTTCGGAATGTTATTGGCACAGGAGTTAAATGCTGGTTTTATTCCCGTAAGGAAACCTAAGAAACTGCCTTACGATACAATTTCTGCTTCATATGAGCTGGAGTATGGCACAGATAGCTTAGAAATGCATACCGATGCCATTAAAAAAGGAGACCGTATTTTGATTCACGATGATGTTCTTGCTACCGGCGGAACTGCAAAGGCTGTTTGCGAACTGGTAGAGAAATTAGGTGGAGAAATTGTACAATGCAATTTTCTTATGGAGCTGACTTTCCTGAACGGAAGAGAGAAAATCAAAGATTATCCCATATTTGCCGCAATAGCCTATTGATTTACACCATAACAATTTTGTGCTTTATGGCATAAAGTACCAAACCTATTCGGGTTTTAATTTCTAGCTTGTCGAACAAACATTCACGGTAACCATCAATTGTCTTGGGGCTTAAACACATTTCTGAGGCAATTTCCTTGTATGTTTTTTCGGTGCAGGCGTGTTTTATAAAAATGATTTCTTTATCCTTCAAATTGATTTTGGTCGAATCATTATTTGCTTTTTTGACCAGCATTCCGGATACTAGTTCCGTAAAATAGAATCCTTTTTCAATAACAGATGTAATTCCGTCCCTAAAGATTTCAGGTGAAGTATCTTTTAGTAGATACCCTTTTGCGCCGTTAGTTAGCATCTTTATAATGACTTCTTCATCATCATTTACAGACAGGGCAATTACTTTAAGTGAAGGTCTGTTCTCTTTAATCCATTTCATGGCACTTAAACCATCCAATACAGGCATATTTACATCTAGTAGAATTAAATCGACATCCAGATCGATGTTTTCCTGTAAAAACGTAATGAATACTTTTCCATTTTCAAAGCGATTAATTACTTCAAAATCTTTAAAACTATTAATCAAAAGCTCCAGCGATTGCGAGAATAACAAATGATCATCTACAATAATAATTTTGTTTTTAGGTTTCATCGTTTTTAGTTAAAGGATATTCTAAAGTTACAGCAGTTCCTGAGGTATCTGATTTCATGATTAATGTTGCTCCAATTAATTTGGCTCTCAATTTCATATTATTTAATCCTATTCCGGAATTTGTCTTGAGCGGATCGTAACCAATTCCAAAATCTTTGATATTTAAGCAAAACAAATCATCGGTTGTGGTAATGTTTACTTCAAACAAATCACTATGAGAATGTTTTAAGCTATTGTGTAGTGCTTCCTGAAAAATTCGGTAAATAAACAAATCGTGTTCCTCATTAATTTCAGGTATTTCTCCCGAAAGGGTATATTTGTATTGAATTTTTTTAAGCTTTTTTATTCGCTCTAAATCTTGTTTTATGGCTTCGATAAAATTGCTTTGCAGTAAATTGTCTTTGTTTATAATTCTGGATAAAATCCTGATTTCATCCAGAGATTTGGCTAAAATTTCTTTAAGATCACGTAATTCATTTGGCTGAATAACTTTCTCACTATTGATATGCATATTAAGTTGCATAATACCAACAGATATTATTTGCCCAATGTTGTCATGCAGCTCTTTGCTGATTTCAGAAAGCGTCTGATCCTTGATCTCAATCCGGGTTTTTATTAACTCAGATTGAAAGTAAAGTTCAGCCTCCATCTTCTCGACCAGATAGTTGTTTTTTTTCTTTAAAAAATAAAAGAATATAACAAGCAAAGTCACTAGTAAAGTTAAGAAAACTATACCTAATGAAATTACTAATAATTGTATTTCTTTTCGCTCCATAAAAATCCAATTATAAAACAACTATGTGCTAGCAGATTTAAGATAAACAAGACTAAACTAAAAATAGATTCGTCTTGTTTAATTAAAAACCAGTTTATGGCAAGCATGAAAGGTAAAAAAGGCACGTGAAATACCAGAATTCCTAAGATGTACCAAAAAAAAACAGATTTTTTAAATTTTAATATTTTGTCTGAATTAAAAATTTCTACCAAATATAGGCAGGATATTATCATAACTGACAGTACACCGGTAGCAAAGCTATAAATAAACGAGTGATTGACGTCTTTTTTGAAGTATAAAATGTTAAGAAAAAAGGAAACGATAAATAGTATTAAAAAAAGTGTACCGGCTAATCTATGGGTATATTTTAATAAAAGGCTTCTGATAAGCAATATATAGGCTGAAATACTCACGAACATATAAAAATTATAAACATAATAATTTAATAAACCTGTCCATTGTGTAAAATAGTAGCCAACTAATTCGATAAGTACCGAAAACCAAATTAAAATAACTAAAGATTTAGCTTTTATACCAGGCAGTTTGTTTAAAGAAAACAAACCGATAATGCCTGATAATAAAGCTAAATAGATGATATATGATCTTAAGAATTCAAACATAATTTTTTTAGTATGTTAAGCTAGGCGGCCTTCCAATGTTGCCATAATTCATTGGAGAAAGGCTTTCGACATCGCTTGAGGTTTGTTCTTGAACCAAAGCAAAACTTTGAACTTTTGCAGTGGAAGTTACTGTTTTTTTTCCGGTTGGGACTAAGAATAAAGTGGTTAATCCGGCTTTTTCTCCATGTTTTTCATCTTCAGGATAAACTCCAAAATAAAAACGGATTCCATCAACTGTATAGCCATCTTCCAGTCCTTGGGTTTTAATGTAATGAATGTAGTTCTCAAGTTCTTCTAAGGAATACCAAATAGCATTTGCATCTTCTTTTGGTTTAGCAGACTTAGCAGATTTAGCAGTTAAGTCGGCTTTCTTTTTATTGTAATTCAAATTCAGCACTTTGGCGAATTCCTTAGTAATTAACTGACTCGGTTTTGCGGGTGGATTTTTCATGATTTTTTGTTTTTATTGGTTGGTTAAAAAATTAGTTGTTGATATTTTGAAAATATCTGGATCAAAATTATTTGAATCGTTTCAAATCGACAAGGGTGAAAACCCCCTTTTTTGTCCCGTAAATTTATTTTAAAAAATGGGTTAAATAGCTGTTTTGTAGTTGGTTATAAAAAATGAATTTTACATCGTTCATTTTGTGCACTACCAACACGGTCAAAAATGAATAAAACCTTTTATAAAATAACAACTAAAATTTTTAAATTATGTCACAACCAACCCCTCTGGGCTATCCTCATGCAGGAGCCGGAACAGTAGAAATTCTTTTAGAAAAAGAAGATGGAGCAGATTTTGCAGTCCTTTTTTCACCAGATCCTAATAATATGTTATTAAGAGATGCTGGATTACCAATGCAATTTTACTATTATCCAAAGTATCCAAGACTTTCAAAACATCCTGACGGAAGATTTAAATTCTCGATGCAGGTTTTTAAAGGTGAAGCAGATTCATCGACCGTAATTGGTGCCGAAGGACTTGAAGAAGAAGCTGGAGCTTATACTACATTAACCAGTACAATTGATTTACCTGAAGGATTGCTGAAAGTAGCAATCGACAAACTAAAAGCAAAACTCCACACCGAGTATAACAATCAAAGACAGTCAAAACTATTTGGATTGTTTTCATACTTAAAAGGAGTAGACAAAGATTTTAACGAAACCAATGTAAGGCCAATTCAGTTAACTGAAAACAAAATCGCCATGCATGTTGTGGGAGAAAAATCACCTAATAATCCTTTTGGTGGAGCAAATCCGTGGACTTTTAATATTCAGGGTGAAGGTGCAGGAACTACTTTTGGACTTGGTGACAATGCTTTCTCTATCTTAATGGGGCGTAATAGTGCTTCATTGGTGAAAAACGCATTAGAAACCGGAACAAACAATTTGGTGGTCGAAAACAACATCAAATACAAAGGCTATATGCCAACCACAACTATTAAAACAACTGTTGATGTAAAAAAAGTACACACTTATTTTTCGGCAAAAGTAAATGCAAGCTGGTCTTTTGTCGATGTAAACTGGGAACACGAATATGAAAAAATCCTAACTCAGGGCGGAATCGTAAGTGAGATTATTACTGATAATCAATTCTCAAATGATGAGCGCAAAAAAGTTGAAGAAGCACTTTTGACCAAACAAAGAGATTTTGCTTTTCAGATGGTTCAAAAACAAATATTTGATGCGCCGGAAAAACAATTTACACCAGCTTCAACACCTGAAAAGCCGGGTGGTTTTTTCAGAATTCTTTTCGGAATTGGAAGCGTGGGAGTGAGTCTTAAATCAGGAACTCAAATTAGAGAAGTTCAATTTACAGATGAAATAAAATTCTCTGCAATAGAAGTTTTAGATTCAAAAATCAGTGGAAATCTTACTCCATTGACTCTAAAATCCGGCGATGCTGCAAAAGAAGATTTGAAAAAATACATCACTATTGTTCCTTTAGATGAAGATTTTTCAAAAGTTCAGGTAATTGCCTCTTTAAACGGAGGTTTAATTAAACTAGACAAAGAGAATGAAATTGTAAATGACAGCCCTGTAAGTCAGGTTTCTATCGAGGTTGGATATCCGGATTCCAAAGGTAAAATAGTTTGGAAAAGCTCCGGTAGAATGATCGCTCCCGAAGGAACTCCGTATGTAAAAAATACAAGTAAAGCAGGTAAAGAAATCGACGCCATTTTCCCGGCAACCTGGAGTGATAAATCAAGAGAGAAAAATGCTTTCGTTTTTGATTTTGTAAAATACAACGGCTCGACAAAAATCAAAGTTCGTCAGGAAGTTATGTACGAAAAAGACAAACGTATTAAACTAAAAGACACAACAAGAGAATTTGATTTTGAAGGAACCAAAGTATTTATTCCGCTTCCGGTTATGAATATGATTAATTATACTTTATCAACAGAGCAGCTTTATGAGTGTGATACACTTGAAGTTACTTTAAAAGTGGATAAAATGTCTTCTAAAAAATTCAAGTTCACAGCGGACAATTTTGAAGATGCGATTCCGTACAGATCTTGGTATGAGTTGGATTACACTATTAAACCAACAGAATATAAAGTGAAATATACTTGTAACGGAAAGATTGGGAAAAAAGCTAAAAAAGTTTCTATTTCAACTGATTATCAAAAAATTGATTACACAGAAGGTGATGTTTTATTTGAAATTCCAACAGGAACTGCAGCGCAAAATGCTGACATCGAAAAAATCAGAGCTCCATTTATGGAATAGTTTTTTTGATACTAAAAACAAAGGGACATTTTTTGTCCCTTTGTTTTCTAATGATAACTAATCATAAAAACAAAACACCATGCCAGATTTAAATACCTTTAAGCTCGATGGAACTAAGTTAGTTCCTGTAAACAGATTTAATCTTGAGCCGGCAAAACCAAGCACTTCATTTACTGCCGCTGCTGCAATTAAAAAGGATGATGATTTTAGGGTTATAGAACATCCAATAATTCATTCAATAGAAATAAAACCGACTCCTATTATAATTGGTTTTCCAATATTTGAAAGTTATTATCCTCTTATTGATGGAGGTAATGCGATTACAGAAAATGATTCCTTTAAAGATTATTTTAAAAACGAAATCACATTATTCTTTCCTCAAATTGAGGTAGAGCCCAATAACAATACTATTTTTTATTATGAGAGTGTACCTGATAAACTCGCAAATAAAAGCGGTTTAATGGGGAAAGTAACACTTAAATACAGTGTTAAAAACAAGCCTTTGCAAGCCAACGAAAAGAGCATTTTGCTAAATCTAAGAGAAGCCATTTTAAATTTAAAAGTAAATCATGACGTTATAAAAATTAACGGAACGGTGAATACAGTGACGCAGGAAATTCAGTTTGATTTGATTGATGAAGCTGTGAAAATCGCATTTATAAACCTGATTTCAAATATACCGGTGATGAAATGTGACATTGATCTATTTTTTGATTTCAAAGGATATACAAAATTGAAGCAAAATTTTTTGTATGCCAGAGATTTTTCCATCTTAAGAAGCCAAAATATTATAAAAAAAGATTTAGTAACTCCAAAAACAACACTACAGCCCAGATCCATGCTTATAAGCAGTCCGTTAATGGTTAAATCGGCATCTGTAAATCCGGTTTCTCCAAAAATGATGATTTCAGAAATTCAGAAAGACAACAGCATAAAAGCAGACGTTCAGGAAGAATACGTTAAAAGTACTTTTCTTTTAAAAGTCAATAAAACTTTAAGTTATCCGCTTTCTAACAATGTTGCAACAAGTTTATATCGCGATGTAAACGGCCCGTTTATAATTAATCCTTTCAATTTGAATGAAGATTTTTCGCAGTTCAAGCAAATATTTGTTTCGGGATATGATTTCAGTAAACTTTCGATTTACAAATCTATGGTACAGCCCAATACATTTTTGCTGATTTCAAAAATTTATAGTCTTTCTAAGGATTTAAATACAATGAAACCTTGTATTTCGACTATTTTTCATGCTTATGAAGAAGGAACTTCAACCTCTGAAGATATTTCTAAAATTAGTTTTCGATTTGCCATCGGTCCAAATCTTTCTGATTTTGATCTCGCCAAATTAAAAATAGCACTTTTGAATAATAATTTTATTGATGGCGATAAGACGGATTATTTTGATAAAGTTCAGTTTCTTTTTCCAAATGATATCGAGACTGAATATGAAGTTTCCGGAAATTACTTTTTACAGAAATCAGATATTGCCACAGATGGCAAACATTTTTTGTTTGATCTGTCTACCGAAAATTTATCAGAGGCAAGTATTATGATCAATGCTTTGAACAATACAATTACGCAGTACGCAAACATTAATTTTAAGCACAAAGAAATAAAAGATACAAGTGTTATTGAATTGAATATTGAAAACACAATTGGCGAAATTCTGGAAGCCTTGATTGATAATACCACAAAAAAAATACAAATCAGTAATCAGTCTATTTCAAACTGCAAACTCAATTCTATTTTATTGGTTTACAATCAGAACGCAACGTATCAAAACACTATTTTTTTTAAAAACTATCCGGAACTTATCAGCAATGACAGTAAATCTTTAGATCTGACAGTAATTAACCCAACGGGTACAGATACTCTGAAAAGTGTATTCTTTGATTTTGAAAACATAGAGAATATTAGTTCAGAGTTTAATCAGGTTGTTTCGCAATCTACAAGTTACAATAGATATATTCAGGTAGAAATAAAAAGTCAGGCCGCCACAACAAGCAAAATAACGATCGAATTGATTGTTCAGGAAACGGGAAGTAAATTTATTATCGAACGTTTGAAATCTGAATTTTCAACACCAATTCTGTTCAACTTTATTATCAAGAACAGTCTTAATAGTAATACTTTGATATCATATAAAGTCAATTATTTTGACAAAAATGACAATCTGGTAAGTTCCAGAAATGATGTTTTTAATTTTTCGGCATCATCAAAAATAACTATAAACAAAAAGTCATGAGAACGATAAAATTAGGTGTAAAATCAAGTGAGGTATATTACTTAAATGAACTTCTCTTAAAATTGAAGTACACCGTTGTTGTTGCGGATTCTTTTAGCGCTGCTACAGATAAAGCAGTACGGGATTTTCAATTAAAAAACAACTTGGTCGTAGACGGAATCGTTGGTTTAAAAACATGGTCTACTTTGCTTGAAAAAAGTAAAGGCGGTTTTTCGTCAAATACTAAGCTGCTTTCAGAACAAGATCTGATTGATTTCGCAAATGCCTACAATCTTGAATTGGCGGTTGTAAAAGCGGTTAATGAAGTCGAAAGCGGGGGGAAGGGCTTTCTGGTCGACGGACGTCCAAAGATTTTGTTCGAAGGGCATGTTTTCTGGAGACAACTCGAAGCGCGAAACATCAATCCCAATGCATATGTAAATGCCAATACCCAGGATATTTTATTTAAAAACTATACCAGAAAGTATTATTTGGGAGGAACAGCAGAATATACGCGTTTGGAAAAAGCAATTAATTTAAATCCTGATAAGAAATTTAGTGATGCTGCAAAATGCTCAGCTTCGTGGGGTTTGTATCAAATTATGGGTTTTAATGCGCTTACTATCGGATATAGCACTATCGATGACTATGTTGAAAAGATGTATTTGAACGAAGGCGAACACTTAAAAGCTTTTGGATTGTTTTTGAAAGCAAATAATCTAATTGGACTTTTAAGAGATAAAAAATGGGCGGATTTTGCATTGAGATACAACGGAGCAGGATATAAAGCCAACAAATACGACGAGAAATTAATGAAAGCGTATTTGAAGTTTAAGGCATAAAAGTTTGTTCCAGGTTTTCTTTGTTTCATGTTTCTATACTTTGAACATAATTTTACCGTAAAGTTTGCAAAGATTTACGCAAAGAATGCAACACAAAACTTTGGATAAATCTTTGCGAAATTTGCGGTTAACTAACACATCCCAACAAACTTGAAACTTGAAACAAAAAAACAAACCCGACAAATTCTAGGAATCTGTCGGGTTTGAATTTATAAGGAATTATGTTTTTATCTTAAAACAGCTCCAATTTCAGTCTCAAAAGTTTGTTGCAATTTCGACATGATTTTATCAATTTGAGCATCTGTAAGCGTTTTAGTATTGTCCTGAATAGTAAAACTTAACGCATACGACTTTTTACCTTCCGGAAGTTTATCACCTTCGTAAACATCAAACAGGTTAACGTCTTTTAGAAGCGTTTTCTCTGTTTGTTTCGCCAAATTATAAATACGTTCATAAGTTGTATTATGATCGATTAGTAACGCTAAATCTCTACGAACTTCTGGATATTTAGGTATTTCAGTATATTTAATTTTTCCTGTAATAATTTTCAGAACTAAATCCCAGTTGAAATCAGCATAGTAAACATCTTGTTTGATTCCGAAATGTTTCAATATTGATTTTTTAACAACTCCCATTTCAACCAATGTATCATTGTTGTAGCAAATTGCTGTTCCTTCTGAGAAAATATCAGATTGTACAGGAGCATTTGTAATTTTCTCAATTCCTAAACGAGTAAGGATTCCTTTTACATAACCTTTCAATAAAAAGAAATCAGTTACTTTTTGAGGATTTGTCCAGCTTTCTTTGTTTCTGTTACCGGAAATCAACAAAGTAAGGTGTTTATGCTCTTCGTAACCGTTAAGGTATTTATGATATGACTTTCCAAATTCGAACAATTTCAAATCAGAATTTCTCCTGTTGATATTATAAGAAATAGCTTCTAAACCGGAGAATAACAATGATTGACGCATTGTTGCCAAATCACTGCTCAAAGGATTCAACATCGTAACATTGTGCTCTTCTTTTAAAACAGTCGACAATTTCGCGTAAGCGGCAGTTGTCAAAGAGTTCGCCATCATTTCATGAAAACCTTGCGAATTCAATTGTCCTGCAATTACGTTTTGAACTTTATAATCTTCTGTTCTTGGAGAATTAGCAACCGTTGCATTGAATTTTTTAGAGAATTCGATGTTGTTATATCCATAAACTCTCAAGATTTCTTCGATTACATCAATTTCACGCTGAACATCAACACGGTAGGCCGGAATTGTTAAGCCTAAACCAGAATCAGAAACACTATTTACTTTAATATCTAAAGAAACTAATATTTTTTTGATCGTATCTTTTGGGATTTCCTGTCCGATAATTTTCGAAACGTGGCTGAAATTCAATAAAACAGAAAAATCTTCTACTTTTTTAGGATAAACTTCCACAACATCAGAAGTTAATTTTCCACCTGCAACTTCCTGGATTAAAAGCGCCGCACGTTTTAAAGCGTATTCCGTAATTGTTGGGTCAATTCCTCTTTCAAATCTAAAAGAAGCGTCTGTGTTCAATTGGTGTCTTTTAGCTGTTTTACGAATACTCACAGCGTCAAAATAAGCACTTTCTAAGAATATAGAAGTTGTTCCTTCAGTAATACCAGATTTTTTTCCACCAAAAACACCTGCAATACAAAGCGGACCTTTTTCGTCGCAAATCATCAAATCTTCTTTATGTAATGTTCTTTCAACATCGTCTAAAGTGGTGAATTTTGTTCCTTCGGGAAGTGTTTTTACGATAATTTTTCCGTTGATTTTTGCAGCATCAAAAGCGTGCAAAGGCTGACCTAATTCATGTAAAACATAATTAGTAACGTCAACAATATTATTTTTTGGAGTTAATCCAATAGCTTTTAAACGATCTTGTAACCAGCTTGGAGATTCATGTACAGAAATACCAGAAATGGTAACACCGCAATATCTAGGCGCCAACAAAGGCTCCTCAACATTTACATCAATTTTTAAAGTTCGCATTTCGACTCTAAAATTACTTACAGATGGTGTGATCAATTCAATATTTACACCACGTTGCAACATTCCCGCTCTTAAATCACGAGCAGTACCAAAATGGCTCATTGCATCAGCACGGTTAGGTGTCAATCCAATTTCGAAAACTTCATCATTAACAATCTGAAAAACTTCTGAAGCAGCAGTTCCCGGAACCAGTGCATCATTAAGAACCATGATTCCGTCGTGGCTTGTACCAAGACCTAATTCATCTTCGGCACAAATCATTCCGTGACTTTCCTGTCCGCGAATCTTTCCTTTTTTGATGGTAAATTCAACGCCATCCTTATCGTACAAAATGGTTCCAATAGTTGCAACAGGCACTTTTTGTCCAGCAGCAACATTTGCCGCACCGCAAACAATTTGTATTGGAGCTTCTAAGCCAATATTTACTGTAGTAACGTTTAATCTGTCAGCATCAGGGTGTTTTTCGCAAGTAAGTACGTGTCCTACAACAACACCTTCTAAACCGCCTTTAATCGATTGGTATTTTTCGACAACTTCAACTTCCAGCCCTAAATCTGTCAGTAATTCTGAAGTTTGCTCAGATGTCCAGTCTGTTTTAATAAATTGTTTTAACCAGTTGTAAGATATTTTCATTTTAATGTTATTCTTGAATATGGGTGTAAATATAAGGATTGATCGTGGGAGTTGGAAATATTTTTTTTGTTTTTTAAAGATTGGATTTAAAAAGAAAGAGAGAACTTATGTTCTCTCTTTTTGGTTTAAAATTATTTGGTAGTGCATACTCCAGCGTGTACAATTAACCAAAAAGTGCCATCACCACTATAAGTTAAACTGTAATTGTCTAGTGTTGTATTGTTTAATGTATGTTGATTTCCAAATTGACCTGGTGCCGCAGTTGTAGGAGGACTGTCAGATAAGTAAACATGTGTTTCTGTAAATACAGTTCCCGGGTTTGTTGCATTTATTTCGACACTTACATTAGTACCCTGAATTGTAACATTAACAATTCCTGCCAAATATCCTTTACTAATATCGTTTTGCCCTGCTCCGGCATATAAATTATAAGTATAAGTACCATTTTGAGTGTTATCATAAAAAGTAGCCCAACCCCATTTTTCAGAAATTCCTAAGCTATTGAACGTGTAATTTCCGTACATATAGGCTGTATCACAAGTAGTTGTTACCACAGGAGGAGGTGCTGTACAAGTTCTTAAACAATAACTAAAATAGGTTGCCCAGTTTTTACCGGGAAATTTAATATCTCCGGCCCAGCCGGTTTCAGTGCGTATTACAGTTCCGTTTACAATATTTTTCATGCTTGAATGTGCAGCAATGTAAAAACACTTGTTTGCATCAAGAATTATACTGGAAATAGGAATAGTAAAAGTGTAGGTTTGAACCAGGGGATTGAAAGTTTTTTTGTACGGAAACTGTCCCGGAATCGGGTTTCCGTTTTGGCTTGGCACGTTAGCAAATGTTCCAACATATAAATGGACTTCACTAAAATACCAATTATCAAGTGCTTTGTAGGTTACATAAAGATTTGTAGCGTCATTTTCAACTAAGATTGTTCCCGAGTTTGTAAATTGCCCAGCCATAATATTAATTGAAACGGGATCACAGTTTGAATACGTTCCTTTAGAAGTTAAAGTAGAACTATTCGATTGTTTAGCTTCGGTTTGCACGTTAGTACTTACAGGCTCGTTAGTACAATTGACAAAGATCGAAGTTAAAACCAGCATTAAAATAATTTTTTTCATTTTAATAAGGAATTAATTAGTAAAAAGCACTTAAATACAGGTCTCAATTAAAAATATCTAAAACTGTATTCAAGATTTATGTATCACAAATTTTATTGCTTATTATTTACATTTCAAAATATAATCGTTTAATGCATTATTTCAGCGATTAAGGACTTGTTTAGTACCAAATGAATCTTCAATTTATTTGTGAAACGTCTTGTGAATTGAGTATTTTTCATTTTTAGTACTAATATTTTATTAATTAAATATTAAAAATGACTTATAAAAATGAATTTGTAGTTTTTGTGCTATTGGATGACTGAAAAGTGCTATTCTGTTTCAGATTATGAAGGTAATTTTGAAATGAATCAAAAAAAATAATTTTATGAGCACAACCGCAAAAAGACCCGAATTTAAGGCAAAATACGATAATTACATTAACGGAAAATTTACTGCACCCATCAAAGGTGAATATTTTGATGTACTTTCTCCAATCGATGGAAAGGTATTTACAAAAGCGGCACATTCCGGTAAAGAAGATTTAGAATTAGCTGTAGATGCAGCTTACGAAGCGTTTAAAAGCTGGGGAGGAACATCTGTTACAGAAAGAAGTATTTTACTAAATAAGATAGCACAAAAAATAGAAGATAATCTTGAATATATTGCAACCGTAGAAACGATTGATAACGGAAAACCAATTCGAGAAACGCTTGCTGCTGATATCCCGTTGGCGATCGATCACTTTAGATATTTTGCAGGAGTAATTCGTGCCGAAGAAAGTTCGATTGCAGAGCTTGATTCTCAAACAGTTTCAATTGCTTTAAGCGAACCTCTGGGCGTTGTTGCGCAAATTATTCCGTGGAATTTTCCAATTTTAATGGCAGTCTGGAAAATAGCTCCGGCACTTGCAGCAGGAAATACAATCGTACTGAAACCAGCTGAAAGCACACCAATTTCTATTTTGGTTTTAATGGAATTAATTGGTGATATTCTTCCTCCGGGAGTTCTGAATATTGTAAATGGTTTTGGTGCCGAACTTGGACGTCCGTTAGTAACAAACAAAAAAGTTTCTAAAGCTGCATTTACGGGTTCTACAACTACGGGACGTTTAGTGATGCAATACGCTACGGAAAATATTATTCCGGTTACACTTGAACTTGGCGGAAAATCTCCAAATATCTTCTTTCCGTCCGTAGCAGATCACGACGATGATTTCTTTGATAAAGCAATTGAAGGGGCTGTTTTATTTGCTTTAAATCAGGGAGAAATATGTACTTGTCCGTCGAGATTATTAATTCATGAAGATATTTATGAAAAATTCATCGCGAAAGTAATCGAAAGAACCGAAGCTATTATTGCAGGAAATCCGTTGGATAAATCGACTATGATTGGCGCGCAGACTTCATTAGTTCAGAAGGAGAAAATCATGTCGTATATTAAACTAGGTAAAGAAGAAGGCGCAGAATTATTGACCGGAGGTGATGAGAATCATTTGGGCGGAGATCTTGAAGGCGGTTATTATATTAAGCCAACTTTGTTTAAAGGACATAACAAAATGAGGATATTTCAGGAAGAAATTTTCGGACCTGTTTTGGCTGTTACAACTTTTAAAACTACCCAAGAAGCGATCGAAATTGCAAATGATACTATGTATGGTTTAGGAGCAGGAGTATGGACGCGTGATGCACACGAAATTTATCAGGTTCCAAGAGCTATAAAATCCGGTCGTGTCTGGATTAATCAATACCATTCTTATCCTGCAGGAGCGCCTTTTGGAGGTTATAAACAATCCGGAATAGGACGTGAAAATCATAAAATGATGCTGGGGCAATATCGCCAAACTAAAAATATGCTTATTTCTTATGATAAAAAGAAATTAGGCTTCTTTTAATTGGTTATTGGTTGGTTCGAAAAGGTAAGTTTCTGACTTACCTTTTTTTGTAATTTTAATTTAAAGAAAAATATTTAAAGCAAAATGTCATGATAAAAAGAATTGACGCCACAGATAAAGCCATTGAACTAATCAGAATTTTAAAGGAAAAACATGGCGATTTAATGTTTTATCAAGCCGGTGGATGCTGCGAAGGAACACAGCCACAATGTTTTGAAAAAGGCGGTTACTATCAGCGAACAGGCGACGTTTGTATTGGTATTATTGAAGAAACAGAATTCTGGGTCGACAAAGATTTATTTGAATACTGGAAACATGCTCATTTTACACTTACGGTAATTGATGCTTTTGGCGTTGGTGGTTTTTCATTAGAAACTCCGCTGAAAAAGACCTTTCAAATTGAATATCGAATTTTTACCGAAGAAGAGGAAAAGGATTTGGAACCGGTTAGGTTTATAGAGTAAGGTTTATAGAGTAAGGTTTAAAGGTTATGAGGTGCAAAGGGACAAAGGGACAAAGGTTTTTAATGTGCAAAGATTGATCGTAGAGGCGCACAGCAGTGCGTCTTTTTTATATTCACATTGTTGGTGTTCAAGGGTTTTAATGCGCAAAGATTGATCGTAGAGATGCACAGCAGTGCGTCTTTTTTTTACCGACAATATTGTTGTTCAAAGGTTTTAATGTAGATGTGTAGCGGTCCGTCTAACATGTGGTTATAGAAAATTGGCATGGATAATTGGAACGTAGACGCACTGCTGTGCGCCTCTACGATAAACGTTGCGAAATAAACGTTGCGAAAAAAAATGTAGAATAAATGTTATAAGATAAACGTTGTAAAAACACATGCTAAAAAAAAAACTTTGTCCCTTTGCACCTCATAACCTTTGCACCTCAATTAACATATAACAACTGATATTGTTTAGGTGTAATTCCTTCATGCTTTTTGAATAATCTTATAAAGTAATTTGCATCTTCAAAACCCGACAAATAGCAAACTTCGTTGATTTGAATCGCGGGATTTCTTAGGAGTTTTTTAGCATGTCTTATTTTTTCGTTCAGGATATACTCAATCGGACTCATTCCTAATTCTCTTTTAAAAAAGCGATAGAAAGAAGCCGTACTCATACAGGCTTTATCACTTAGGGCTTTCAGATTTATGTTTTCTCTAAGGTTGAGTTTTATGTATTCTGTAACTTCAAAGATGGGGCTGTTTGCATGAATTGCATTTCCTTCGTCTATGGATTTTATGGTTTGAGTCTGGATAATTCTGATCAATAATTCTTGCAAAGTCAAGTCGGCCAGCGCATCTTTGGTGATCGACGTACTCATACATTCCTTGATAAGTTTATTGATTGTAGCAGCAAGATCAACATTATTGTAAAAGAAATAATTTTGATGATTTAATTGCCAGAATACGTCGTTTCCTTCTTTTGGATATCGTTCGTTTAGGAAATTTAGAGTATCTGTTATTTTGGTATTATCGATTGCTAATGCCAAACATTGTGTTGGATTTTCTCTGGACGCTTCTGGGAAATCAATTTTCATTTCGATATTCGAAGGAATCACCACAGTTTCACCAGGTAAATAATCAAATCCGGGTTCGTCAAAAAGATGCATTATTTTTTTGCCCCTCAACATGCTGGTTACCACAAAATCATTGAATTTTAAAGGCACCAGTTTGGATGATTCGTAGGTTTCAAAAATGTTTAATTCACAATGATTCAGCGTGTATGCACTTCTGTTTTCTACAAGAGTCTTTAGTGATTTTTCTTTAGATAAATGCGGAGGATCAATTAAAACACGATGATTATTCATTAGAATTAAATTTTTAGTGATGACTCTAAATTTAATAAAAATAATGATAAGAACCTTAGATTTAACGTTTAATTAAATCAGTTCTTCAACGTGTTTTTTAATGTTCTCCGAGATTTTCTTTATAGACAAATCATTCTCATCATTTCCAAACGGATCTTCAATTTCTTTGGCAATAAGCTCTAAATTGCCAATACATAAAAGATAAATACTACGGCAGGTGCTGCCAAATATCCTAAACTAAGAGAACACACAAATAGTAGTGTCATAGTGTAAAAGCTGTTATTAAGTCTTTTTAAGGAAGTCAATAAATTTTGCAGCTGCATTTTTCACTATTTTCATTTAATAAAGTATAGGTTAGCAAAAAAGTATGTGTACCGTTATTGTAACGGCTGAATTTGATTATGGATTGATCATAAGCATAACCAATTTTGAAATTATCAAACAAACGAACTCCAAAAAGAAGTCCGACACTGGAATTGTAGTCAAAATTTAAACTGGCAATATATTTTTCGTACCAATTGAGATTAAGAGAAGTTAGAACACTAATTGGTGCACCTTCTGTAACTCTGATCAAAGCTGCAGGCGTTAAAGTAATATCTCGTTGCAGTTCAAATTTGTAACCGGTATTGAGGTAATAATAGCTTTTATGTTTCGAAAGAGCAGTAGAATTATTGGCATTGTAATATTTTGAAACCAATAGATTAGGAGTTGAAAGTCCAATAAAAAATTTATCAGAATATAAGTTCATTCCCAGTCCTAATATAAGTGATAAATTGTTTTCAAAATTTGAATTAAAAACAGCTTCGCCTGGTTGGTAAACATCTAGCTGATTGATGTCAACTTTATAAGAATGTAATCCGCTTTTTAGTCCTAGCGCCAGTTTGTATTTGTTGTTTACATCAATATAATAGGCAAAATTTCCTTCAATATTATATTCTCTTGCCGGACCAATAACGTCATGATGCAAACTTAATCCAAGTCCAATTTTATTATAAGGTAATTTTGTATCTACAGATAAGTATTGTGTTTTTGGAGCGCCATCAAATCCATACCATTGACTAGAATAAATTCCTGCTACATTTAATCCATCAGCTGCACCTGCAAAAGCTGGATTATAAATCAAAGGATTATAATTAAATATGGATAATTTAGAATCATTTTGTGATCTTACTATTAATGATAAAAGGAAGACTGCAACAAAAACTAGTGCTTTTTTTGATGTGCTATTCATTGTTGCTGATATAAAGAAAACCTTTTTGCAAATTATTTCCTGATGAATTGTTTTTTTTGAAATTTATTACATAAAAATAAGAACCAGTTGGTAATTTTTTACTTTTTTGAAATACTTCTCCGGCGTTTGCTTCCCCATAAAAATAATTCTCATTTATGCCATATTTAGCGGTGTGATAAACCAACTGGCCAAAACGATTATAAATCTCAACAGTATTCTCAGGAAAGAATTCTATATTTTTTATAACAAAGTGATCATTTAAATCATTTCCGTCAATTGTAATTGAATTATAGATAACTAATTGACATGGAATTATGGAAACCAAAACAGCAGATCTTTTTGTACTTTCACAATTGGTTTTAGAATCAAATATAGAAGCATAATAGGTAGAACCATTGGTAACAGGAGTATTTTCTGAAAGAGGAATGACAGCATTTTCTGAATCATAAAAAATCATTGTGGTATTATTATCTCTCAAAGCCCGTATAAGTAATTCGTCATCTAAGCATAATTCTTTCTTATAACTTGCTGGTAAAATATTCGCTGGATCTTCTAAAACGACATTAACTGTCAGACGATCTTTACTTTCGCATCCCGTTTGTAAATCAGTTTGTGCTGCGTAATAAGTAGTATTGGTTAATGCTGTTGACGTAATTAAAGCATTCGTATCTGTTAGGTTTTTAAACCATTTTATCCCATTGCCTTTTACGTCTATATCACTAATTGTTGGTTTGTTAATTGTACAGAAATACTGCATTGCATTGCCGATTGGAGCCGGAAGATTTGATACCGAAGCAGTAAAACCGATTCGTTTACCTGAACAACCATTATCGTATACAGCAGCATAATATGTCGTTTTGTCGACCAAAACGGTTGAGACTGTTAATTCTTCTGTTGATGTTAAAGAACTATACCATTTTAGATTTTGAGCACCAACATTTATAGTTCCAATTGTTGCATTTTGATTGCAGAAATTTTGGTCTGGATCTAAAATAGGTTCTAAAATAGGATTATTATTGATTAAAATGGTTTTACTCAAATTAAAGGTACATCCGCTTTCACTCGTGGCTGTTAGATTTACATTATATTGTCCGGAATTTGTATAAATGTGTTTTGGGGTCTTTTCAATTGAAGTTGATCCATCACCAAAATCCCAATTCCATTTTACATTAGGTTCATTTGTAACAGTTTGATTTTCAAAAATTAGTGGATTTAACTCAATTTGAGCTATATTACAAGACGTTTTTGCTTCAAATAAAGGTGTAATTTTTGTTGGTTTTGTTAGTATGATCTCAATTTTTGATTCACAAAGATTGGAATTACTAAAAGCGGTCATCGTACATTCAAAAATTGCGCCCTCAGGATAATCTGCCAAGGCTAAAGATGTTGTTGATGAATTCGTACCAACTGGTTGTCCCAAATAAGTCCAAAGATATTTGCTGAATCCATATGGAGCGATTAAATCAAAACTTAGGTCATTTGCACATGCTTTTAAATTGGCTTTTAATTTAGTGCACTTCGCTGAAATATAAGCATAGCCAAAGTGCTCATGCAAAGCACAATCTTTTGTAGTGAATTCGATTTTTACGGTCGTTCCAATATAAGCGGATAAATTCAGACCAACTGTTTTCCAATTAGTCCATTTTACGATCCTTACATTGTGTGTTTTTGGATCTATATATTCACAAGTATTAAAATTTTGCTCAGGCTGACCAGCATAAACTTTATAATCTCCGCATAAAGGATCAATAATTTTGCCATCAACATCTGTAATTGCAACACTAAATTGAGGTTGTTCCTTAGGGAGATGATCAGGGTCCTCAACGACGATTGCATATTTGTATAAAAAAATGCTATTCTCTGGTGTGACATTCATTGAATAAACTAGGACTTCTGCCTCAGAACGCACGGACTCATTTCCTAGTTTTGCCGAAAAAGTTTCCCCAGGCGGTATTGTAACAAGCATATCACAAGTCCTTGGATCTAATGTGGGTTCAGTTATAATTGTATGTCTGAATTGTTTAAAACCTTTGTCTCTTTTGGGGCGAGAGTACGTACCACTATAACCTTCCCAACCAGAAAAAGTTCCTTCTGAAAAATCTGAATTATAGCATTCAGACTGACTGAATCCTAAATTTACAAATAGTATAAAAAGTAAAAAGAAGTTTTTGTTTAGCATATATCTTACTAATTTATGAAAAATAGAAAGATATATTAAGATAAGTAAGAATTATTTTAAATTAAATCAGTTCTTCAACATGTTTCTTAATGTTTTCCGAGATTTTCTTTGTAGGCAAATCATTCTCATCATTTCCAAACGGATCTTCAATTTCTTCGGCAATAAGTTCTAAACTTGCTAGTACATAAAAAATGAATACCACTACAGGCGCCACCAAATATCCTAAACTAACAGAATAACCAAAAGGTAATGTCATAGTATAAAAGAAAATAAATTTTTTTATAAAAGCACTGTAAGAGTAGGGAATAGGCGTGTTTTTTATTCGCTCACAAGCACCACAAATATCTGTAAAAGCTTGTAGTTCGTCGTTTAAAATGATGAGCTGCTCTCCGGTAATTTTTTTGGCATCATACAAATCATTGATTTTATGAAACATCATTCGTTTTACCTGATTTGGCTTGTGTTTATGATGGTCAATTTCTAGATCTACATCTTCAAAAAGCTGTTTACTGGTGTCATCGTCATGAAGATGTTTGTGCAGAACTGAAGCATAAGCGGGAATGAATTTTCTGAAGAATTTTCGATCATTTTCATCCTTTAACATTGCCGAGAGTTTAATTGCAAGATTGCGGCTATTGTTTACAAGACCACCCCATAATTTGCGCCCTTCCCACCAACGATCATAAGCTGTATTGGTTCTAAAAACAAGTAATAATGAAATCACAAAACCTAACATTCCGTGCATTATAGGAATATTATGGATATAATCATTTTTTCCAACTTTGAAATAGGAAACTTCAATATAACCAATAAGCGAAGAATAAATCCCGATAGCAATCATTATCGGAAACAACTTTCTAACTGTGTCTGATTTATGAAAATGAAAAATAAAAGTAAACCAATCTTTGGTATTATATGAGATCATTTATATTTGTTTTGAAACAAATTTACTTTAAAAATTAATATTTCCAGCTAATTCTTTTAGTGCAATTTCAGATAATTTTGCTTCATATTGTGCATTGCTGTAACGTACTTTTGCATTAACATAATTCAACTGGGCCGTTCTAAAATCAAGTGTTGTAATGGTTCCAATTCTAAATTTGTCTAAAGTAATGTCTAGATTTTGTTTTGCAATCGCCTCGTTATCTTCTTCTAAACCAATTAATTCAAGATTGGTTAAATACGTCTGAAAAGCAGTACTCAATTGTGTGTTTAAAATCATGTTTTGCTGTTCGATTGCAATTTGAGAATTCTCGATTTGCAGTTTAGCAACCTTTTCATTTCGATGCTGATTAAAACCATCAAAGATGTTTAAACTTGCATTAAAACCATAATTAAAACCTTTTGAAGATGCTGAACTTGTAAAACCTAAACTAGACTGGCTTTCTACAAAATTATAACCCGAAGTCAGATTTACAACAGGATATCGATCTGCTTTTATTTGTTTAAGCTGTAATTCGGCAATTCGTTTGTTGATGATTTGCGATTCTAAAGCCGGATTTTGTTTCTGTGCTAAATCCATTAAATCTGCCAAAACTAATTTATCATCTACTTTAACCAAATCAGTTACGGTAAAATCTATTTTAGCATCACGCGCTAAATATTGATTCAATAAAATTTTAGCATTAGCGTAAGATTCTTTTTGTCTTAAAAAAGCAACCTGATCAGAGTTTAAATCTACCTGAGCATTTAAAACCTCTAATTTTGAAGCTTTCCCGATGCTGAAACGATTTTGTGCCAATGTTAATCTTTGTTTAGAAATTACAATTGTAGTATCTAAAGCTGATAATTGATGCTGTTGCTGCACTAAGTCATAATAAGCTGAATTTACCTGACCAATTTTCACCAAAATGGTTCTTTTTAATTCAGAATCTCCTAATCTTTGAAGTTCTTTTAACTGGTCTAATTTTGCGAACATTTTCATACCATCAAAAACCGTCCAGCCTAAACTTACGCCATAATTTAAGTTATTATTTTTGGCATTGTTTAATTGTGTTGAAGTTCCGTCCTGACGAGTTTGAGACGAGTTTGTAACACTGTTATTGTCTGTGATAGATGCAGTAGCGGTTGGCAACATCCCAGCGTTTCCAACGGTTACATTGGTTTCGCTTATTTTGGTGTTATTCTTGGCAATCTTAATTTCAAAATTATTCTCCAAAGCTATTTTCATAGCATCTTCAATAGTCAGAACTTCTTGTGCATTTGTCTTTGCAAAACACAGGAATAAAACTAAACTGCTAAATAAAATTTTAATATTCATATTGTTTTTCTTTTACTGCAAATTCAAAGGCTAACCTGTAAATTTGCAGTTAATAATTTTTATTTACTTTCTCTTTCGTATTCGTCAATATGATCAAACTCCGGATAGTGTTTTCTGGCTTTAGACCACATAAAATAAATAGCCGGAATTACAAATAGGGTCAATGCCAATGAGAAAATAGTTCCTCCAACAATTACAACTCCCATTCCAATTCTACTGGTAGATGCAGCTCCAAGTGACATTGCAATTGGTAAAGCTCCTAATGCAATTGCTAAACTCGTCATCAGGATAGGACGTAAACGTGCTTCTGATGCTTCGAGAATTGCTTCTAATTTTGGTTTTCCCTGTTCTCGTAACTGGTTCGCAAATTCGACGATCAAAATACCATTTTTGGTTACCAGACCAATAAGCATTACGGTACCAATCTGACTGAAAATATTCCAGGTTTGATTGAATAACCATAACGAAAATAAAGCTCCCGCAACAGCCATTGGTACTGTTAAGATGATAATAAACGGATCAATAAAGCTCTCAAACTGTGCTGCCAGAATCAAAAAGATTAATAACAATGCCAATCCAAAGGCGAAAGAAGTATTGGAACTACTTTCGACAAAATCTCTCGATTCGCCACTTAAATCCGTAGTGAAGCTTTCATTTAAGACTTTAGCTTTGATTCTGTCCATTTCCTGAATACCATCGCTGATACTTTTACCCGGCGCTAAACCAGCAGAAACAGTCGCAGACATATAACGGTTGTTGTGATACAATTGTGGTGGATTACTTTGTTCTTCTACTTTTACAACGTTGTCCATTTGAATTAATTCACCCTTTCTGTTTTTTACAAACATCGAAGTTAAATCCAAAGGTTTAGATCTGTCTTTTTGGTCAAATTGCCCAATAACCTGATATTGTTTTCCGTTTTTAATGAAATACCCAAAACGTTGTCCGCTCAAAGAAAGCTGCAAAGTCTGAGCGATATCGATGATAGAAATCCCTAAACTTTCGGCTTTTTCACGGTCGATACTTACATTGATTTCCGGTTTATTGAATTTTAAATTAACATCGGTAATCGAGAAAACATCACTTTTACCAACTTCATCCATAAATACAGGGATTTTTTCTCTTAATTTCTCAAAATTCGGAGCCTGAATGATATATTGAATCGGTAGACCACCACGTCTGTTTACGGCAATTGTAGGCTGCTGAATAACAGATGTTTTAGCATCCGGATATTTTTTTGTCATTTTTGTTAACTGATCGGCAATGTCTTTTTGAGATCGCTTTCTTTCATCAGGTTCTTTTAGCGAAAGCCTGATAAAACCTGTATTGGTTGCCGAAGCTCCAAAACCTGGCGCAGTAATTACCAAACTCACTTTTTTCTCGGGAATAGAATCGTCTACCAATCTTGCAATTTCCTGCATGAAACGATCTGTATATTCATATGATGAACCTTCAGGCATAGTCATACGCATGGTTACGGAACTACGATCGTCATAAGGAGCAGTTTCTTTTGGAAGAATAGTAAAAAACAAATAAATTAATCCAAAACAAGCTATTAAAATAGGGAAACTGATCCATTTTTTCTCCATGAAACGCCCTAAAGCTTCGGCGTAGCCGCTATTTAATTTTTCGAAAAATGGCTCGGTTCTAACATAGAATTTTGATTTTTTCTGTTCGCCGCCTTTCATTAAATAAGCATTCAACATTGGCGTTAAAGTAAGGGATACAAAGGCTGAAATTAATACCGCGGCACCAATTACAACTCCAAATTCCCTAAAGAGTCGACCAACGAATCCTTCTAAGAAAATTACCGGTAAAAATACTGCTGCAAGTGTAACAGAAATCGAAATTACAGCATAGAAAATTTCATTAGATCCTTTGATTGCCGCTTCAATTGGCGACATTCCTTCTTCGACTTTCTTAAAGATATTTTCGGTTACAACAATACCATCATCAACCACCAGACCTGTTGCCAAAACAATAGCCAATAAGGTTAATACGTTGATCGAAAACCCGAAAAGCCACATAATAAAAAATGTCGCAATTAACGAAACCGGAATATCAATTAAAGGTCTGAACGCAATTGCCCAGTCTCTAAAAAACAAGTAAATAATGATAATTACCAGAATAATAGAAATTCCTAAAGTCTCAGCAACTTCCAGTACTGATTTCTTTACGAAAATAGTATTATCAAGTGCAATATTCAGTTTTATATCTTTTGGAAGATCTTTCTTTAAGGCTTCGTATTTTTTATAGAATTCAGCCGAAATATCTAAGTAATTGGCTCCGGGCATTGGAACAATTGCCAAACCAATCATTGGTAATCCGGATTGACTTAGTTTTGTTTCGATGTTTTCAGGACCTAATTCTGCACCACCAACATCACTTAAACGAACAATTTTATCTCCATCAGTACGAATAATAATATTGTTGAATTCTTCTGGTTTAGAAAGGTTTCCAACTGTTTTTACGGTAAGTTCTGTATTGTTTCCCGTTAGTTTTCCAGATGGTAATTCGACATTTTGAGCATTAAGCGCATCGCGAACATCAGACACCGTACAGCCGTAGGCCGTTAGTTTTACAGGATCAATCCATAAACGCATGGCATAACGTTTTTGTCCCCAAATTTGAACACCACTAACACCCGGAATTGTTTCTAATCGCTGCGAAATAACATTCTCTGCATAATCACTCAATTCAAGCGCGCTACGGCTGTCACTTTGAACTGTCATAGAGATAATTGCATCACTATCAGCATCCGCTTTTGATACAACAGGCGGAGCATCTATGTCTTGTGGTAAACTTCTAATAGCTTGCGATACCTTGTCACGAACATCATTTGCCGCTTCTTCAAGGTCTTTGTCTAAGTTAAATTCGATCGTAATATTACTGCTTCCCTGATTACTTGACGACGTTATATTTCTAATTCCGTCAATTGCATTTACTGCTTTTTCAAGAGGTTCCGTAATTTGTGATTCAATAATATCGGCATTTGCTCCCGTGTAGTTTGTTCGAATTGAAACCTGTGCCGGATCAATCGAAGGGAATTCTCGAACACCCAAAAAGGTATAACCAATGAAACCGAATAAAATAATCAAAAGATTCAGTACAATGGTTAAAACAGGTCTTCTTATACTTGTGGTTGATAAACTCATTATGATTTGGGATTTTAGATTTTAGAGTTCAGATATTAGATTTTAGAATAAAGAAAATAGATTTTCTAAACTCATAATTCAAAAATCATTACTCAAAAGCTTTACTTTTTTACTATAACTTTTATAGGGGCATCATTTTTTAATGACATAACACCGCTAGTAATTAGTGTGTCTCCGGCTTTTAATCCTGACAAAATCAAAATAGAAGCATCTGTTCTTGTAGTTGCGTCAACCTTAACTTCTTTGGCTTTGCCCATATTGGCGATATAAACTTTTTTACCATCTTGTATTGGCACAATAGCTTCTGACGGAACAACGATTGCGTCTTTGATAATATTTAACGGCAGTTTTACATCTGCAAAAGTCCCTGGAAAAAGTTTTCCATCTATATTATCTGCTATGGCACGAACTTGTAAAGTACGTGTTGCTACTGCAACTTCCGGCTCTATAGCATAAATTTTTGCAGAATAAACCTTATCAGATCCTGAAACCGAAAAATCAATTGTAGCCCCTGATTTTACTTGTGAAGCATATTTTTCAGGGATTGAAAACGTAATTTTCAATTTTCCTGTATTGACTAATTTTGCTACTAAGATAGTGGGCGTAATATAAGTTCCCGGTGAGATAGAACGCAAACCAATTTTTCCTGAAAATGGTGCTTTAACAGATGTTTTGGCAATTTGAGCTCTAATTAACTGAGTTTGGGCTTTCATTGAAGCATAATCAGCATTTGCAACGTCAAATTCTTCCTGACTAATCGCTTCTTTTTGAAGTAATAATTTGGCTCTTCTTTCATTTTCTCCCGCCAAACCTTCTTTGGTTACAGCTTGTCTCAATTGTGCTTTTAATTCAATATCATTTACTTTAAATAGCACCTGACCTTTATTTACAAAACTTCCTTCTGTAAAGTAAATACCTTCAACAATTCCTGAAACTTCACTTCGGATTTCAATTTGTTCATTTGCTTCGACAGATCCGGATAAAGAAAGATTATTATCAAATGTAGAAGTGTTTACTACAATTCCGGTTACAGTTGTAGGAGCATCTTTATCGCCAAATTTTTTAGATTCGTCGTTTTTATTTTTGTTTGATACCACTCGATAGGCAATAAATCCTCCCAGAACTATGATTAGAAGGGCGTAGATTAGGTTTTTTACTTTCATAAAATAAAGGTGAATGTGTTTTTGGGTCTGTTTTTAGTAAGCTTACAAATTTAACTTTTTGAAGCGAAAACAAAAGAGCTTAGCTTTTATTTAACACTTGTATGTACAAGTTTTTTGATTAATCAATGACTTAGACTGTTTTGCTTAACAATGGTTTAATGTCGATGTGATTTTTTTTTTAAATAAATCATATTTAAAAAAAAGGTACAGTTAATTTCTTTCATAAAAAACAGTGAAAGTAGTGTAGTGATTGCAAATGATAAATGCTATAAGTTTTCTTATGCAGAACTTCTGTAATAATGCTTTTTGTTGTAAAATCTTTGCTTTACAACGGTTGATTTATTCAGAAATACACTTAGCTGTTACGCTCATCAATTCATAATTAAGCGTTCCTGCTTTGTCTGTTGGAGCCTTGATTGTTGCTGTATGTTTGTCGTTTTCGGTACTTACGGTTTTTAGAATTCCGTTTTCTTTATAAGTAAAAACATAGGGCGGCGTTCCTCCTGATCCTGTAAATATAATTTCGGGGAAGGCTTCGTCTTTACATACTTCTCTTGATCCCATAATTGTGGCTGTAGGTAATGGTTTAAGAGCTATTACAGCTTTTTGATCTGTTATTTGTGTTTGGCAATTAGTAACCGGATCTTTTGCATTTACGATTTCATATATAGTTTCATCAGTAAGTATTCCGGTATATAAATTATAGTGTCCGTCAGAATTTAAAGTAATTGCGTTTGGAATTCCTGCGTTTACCGTATACTTGACTTCGGCATTTGGTGTTCCGGTAAAAACTATGTTTGTGCCATTTCCTGAACATATTGTGATTCCGTCCGAAATATTTGCCACAAGCTGCGGATTAACCGTTACGGTATTCACTCCTGATGCAGATCTGCATTTAATGTTTTCTATATTTCCAATTTCTGATACAAGCATTCTGTATTGGGTGGTTTCTGTGACATTATTAGCGATGTAGTTTTTGTTTGTTGCTCCAATAATATTCTCCCATACAGATGTAACTGTATTCTTTTTTTGCCATTGATATACCGCCGCATTCGAATAAAAATTGGCTTCAACAAGGCATTCCATTGAAACATTTTCTCCTGCGCAAACAACAGGATCTAAGTTTGAAATTTTAATATTAGGTTTAAGCGCTTCAAAAAGAATATCATCATAAGCGTTATGATTCACATAGTCCATACCACTCACAATCTCAAAAGTTAAAGAGTTGACAGAAGAGTCAGGAATTGTAAAAATAATGGAAACTTTATCCCATGTTAGAACACGAGAAACGGGGATCAAGTTTGAAGTTTCACTAGCAATTAAGGCATTATTCTGGCTGTTACGGATGTTAAATGTTGCTCTTGAAGCAAAGCTTCCTGCATTAGCTAAATTAGCAATCCAGACTGAAAACTCATATTTTGTATTGGTGCATAATCCCTCTACATTCTTTTTATATATCAAAAGTCCTTTACTATGTACATCCAGGATCATCATATAGCCATTTATGTCTCCGGGTGTATGGTCTTCTCCTGAATGGTAACCACCACCGCCAAAAGAATAAGGATTTGGCAGTAAAGTATAAGTTCCGCCACTTGTAGTGCCAATTGGAGCGTATTTTAACGTCGTAGTCCCATCGGCAGGATTTAAAGGGCTTCTTGAACTTTCTGTTGCACCTGTGCCAAATGAGATAGAAAAGATTGATTCCTGAGCCAGGCAGCTAAAAGTTGATCCACAAAATAGAGCAAAAACATATATAAAATTTTTTGACATTTTTGTAATTATCATAGAAAATACAGATTAAAATATGCAGTAAAATCTTTGTTTAAATAGATAAATACCGTTAAATAGCTTCAAACTAACAACTTTAAAATTCTCTAAACTTCAGCAAAAAGGCATAATTGTAATACTATAGGGTTTAATGTTGGTATGAGTTTTTTTTTAAATTGATTTTCTAAGATGGACTTAAAATTGTTAAAAAAGATATCGAATTTTGTGTTTTTTATGACAATTTGTAAGTATTGACTTTCTTTTAAAGTAGAAATACTTGTTTGAAAAGAAAGAAAAAGCTTTCAAATATGTTTTTTGAAGCATTTTATCTGTTTTATGTTGCACTTTATCGATTTTATTTGTAACATTGATAAGGTTAAACAAAATATATTTTTTGATACAGAAAAACCTATATTTTTAATTCCTAAATTGTTAAAATATGAGAATTGGCGCTGTTTTTCGACTTTAGTACTTCAATTAGTAAATGATTGTGTTAACAAGTGTTTATCTTTTTTTATTCCCTCACTAAGAAAATAATCAGTTTATGAAGAAAAAAATACTTTTAGTCCTATGGTTTTCATTATTACTTGTTGCAATTTGTGCTTTGTTTTGGCAAAATGAGTTTAAATATAGTTTACCAACTCCAATCCCTAAAGGTTATCAGGAGATAGCCATGGGAAGTAAAATCGATTTAAAGTGCTGTCTTGCTGATCACAGACCGGTTTTTATTCATTTTTTTAATCCTGATTGTCCGTGTTCCCGCTTTAATATACCTCATGTAAGCGAATTAATTAAGAAATATGGTGACAGGATTAATTTCAAAATTGTGGTTCTAAACAAGCAGAAGAGCTTTACAATCGAAGAAATCCAGAAAAAATTCGACGCCAATATTCCAGTATATTTCGATGAAGGAATGGCAAAAAACTGTGGTGTTTTTTCGACTCCGCAAGCAGTTCTTCTTGACGATTCTCAAAATTTATATTACCGCGGAAACTACAATAAAACCAGATACTGTACCAATGCTGACAGTAACTATGCCCAGCAGGCAATTGAATCTCTGCTGAAACAAAATCATGCCCCCTCATTTGATGCTTTAGCTCTGAGAGCTTACGGATGTTCGTTACCAAAATGCACTAAATAAATCTATCCCTAACCTAATTAACTAAATTTATGAAAACAAAAGCCAGTTTGAATGAACAAGACTATCTGTACAATTTTATGTCTACAATGACACAAAAATCAGATACAATTATCAATTATGTTCTTGCCGCTTATTTCCTCTTTGGAATTGCCCTTGCCTTTAAATACGATACTTTTGAAATAGGAGTAGGCGTTGGTACCTTAAACTTATTGCTATATTATTCGGCAAAGTTTTTTGTCAAGAATTCGACATTGTATCAATATGTATTGTCGATAGTTTTAGCAATATTCATGGCACAATATATTTATCAGATGCACGGTTTGTTTGAGATGCATTTTACGGTTTTCATTGCAAGCACCATTTTAATTATCTACCAAAACTGGAAACTGCAAATTCCGCTGACCTTATTGGTTGTATTGCATCACGGGCTTTTAGCATACATGCAAAACTTTGTTTTTAGCGATCCAAAAGGTTTACAGCTGTATTTTTCACAGGTTAATTTTGATCTTGAAACGTTTGTAATACATGTTGTTTTGGCGGCAGTTGTATTTTTTATGAACGGATACTGGGCATATTATTTTAAGAAACACAGTCAGAATCATATTTCTAAAATTTCTGATGAATACGAATTAGAGAATATCAAATTGGCATCTGCAAAATACAGTTCACTAAGTGCTACAAAAGATTATAATGACTTTATTCACAGAACAACTCTGGATCTTAAATTGCCAGTAAACTCAGTTTTAAAACTTATTGATGTTTCAAAAGGACATACAGACAATGATAAATTGCTGAGTTACTTAGAAATGATGAGAGAAAGCGCTAAAAAGATTGACGATTTAGTGAATGATATCCATGTTAAGTCCACAAATAGTAGAAGATAATTTTTAATAGAAATCAATTTTCAAATCGATTATTAATTATTAAATCTATACTTATTTTATGTTCAAGTATGATTTTGAATCAGTCAGTCCGATGCGGATTGCCTTGAAAAAATCATTTGATGTTTTTTGAAAGATAATGTGACTTTCAATTCATTCGAAAAAATTGGAGCCCAAACCGAATTAGGTCAAGAAGTTGCCAGAATTAAAAATGAATATGGTAAAAATCTAAACGTTCAGAATTTAGATTTTCAGTATAAAAAACTAATTCAGGATTACAAGCGATATTCATCATTTGAAATTGATACAGGATACCTTGCCTCAGTGGCTGGAAATTGAACTGGAGAGTGTCTTTCAGAAAATAAAAAACATATTAATAACTCTGGAATTAGAACTTAATTAGAGTACTATTTTAAGAGAATTCAACTTTATACGCAGAAATGTAACTGTATATTAATTTTAAAGATAAAAAATTATGGATGCCAGAATTAACCGTCCAACGCCATCTGATAGAGAAGTAGATTGGAATAAGAATAAAGTATTGCTCAGTAAAACAGATACAAAGGGGACAATTCTATACGCCAATGAAGATTTTATAGATGTATCCGGATACGATGAGTTTGAGCTGATTGGACAGCCTCATAACATTATACGTCATCCTGATATGCCAAAAGTAATTTTTAAATTCTTGTGGGATAGTATTAAATCAAACCGGAATATTCATGCGATTATCAAGAATATGTCTAAAACCGGCCGATATTATTGGGTTGTAACCGATTTTAAAATTATAGCTGATGGTGATGGCGAAATTGTAGGATACTTTGGAACCAGAAAATCAGTTCCGGAAGAAGTTGTAACAAAGTTTATAGAACCTTTGTATAAAAAACTTGTGCATATCGAAGAAGCAAGCGGACTCCATGCTTCTGAGGAATACCTTATTGGTTTCTTAGAAGAGCGCAAGAAAAGCTATATGGAGTATATTGATAATATTATTGCAACAAAAAAAGATGATAAAAACAAAATAAGTAAAGGTTTGTTTAGTGGTCTTTTTGAAAAGAAAGAACCTCCTAAAAAGAAGTAAAAACAATCAATTATATATGCTTCATTGGATCAGGTAAAATATTCAAAAAAACAAAATTTGTCCCCCAACAAATCTGAAATCACCCTTAGAAATGGTAATTGAATATTTAGAATTTAAACATAAATTTGAGTTTGATGCAATGAAGTATATTTTTTTCTGAAATTTCAATTTTGAAATTCCAAATACAATCCTGAGGATTTCAGGATAAAATCCAATTTTGAAATTGCTTCGTCTGTTCGCTAACGCTCGGGTCCAAATTCCAAGCTCAGAGTCTAAAAACTTAGAACCTCAGAACCTCAGAACCTTTCTCTAACTAATATAATTCCAGATATTTTTCTTCTTGGTCAACTCAATAAATACAGCTTTTAAGACTGCGTGTTCAGGTTTTTGTAATGGACCATCTTCTTTAAGGATTTTCAGTGCATAATTTCGGGCGAGACCCAAAATATCACGATCACGTACAATATCAGCAATTTGAAGATTTAAAACACCACTTTGCTGTGTTCCCATTAAATCCCCCGGACCACGAAGTTTAAGATCAACTTCGGCGATTTCGAAGCCGTCATTGGTTTGTACCATAGTTTGCATTCGAGTTTTACTGTCATCACTTAATTTATGGCTCGTCATTAAAATACAATAACTTTGCTCAGCACCACGACCAACACGACCACGCAATTGGTGAAGCTGAGATAAACCAAAACGCTCAGCACTTTCTATAATCATTACACTCGCATTAGGCACATTTACACCAACTTCAATAACCGTTGTCGCCACCATAATATTGGTTTTGCCTTCAGAAAAATGTTTCATTTCGGCATCTTTATCAGCTGGTTTCATTTTTCCGTGCAAGATAGAAATCGAATATTGAGGCAACGGAAAATCACGGGAAATACTTTCGTAACCGTCCATTAAATCTTTAAAATCCATTTTCTCAGATTCCTGAATTAACGGATAAACGATATAAATTTGTCTTCCAAGTGCAATCTCATCCCTCAGAAACTTCCAAACCTTCAAACGATTACTATCAAAACGATGTACGGTTTGAATAGGTTTTCTGCCGGGAGGCAATTCATCAATTACTGAAATATCCAAATCTCCATACAAACTCATTGCTAAAGTTCGCGGAATAGGAGTAGCCGTCATTACTAAAACATGTGGAGGAATTTCGTTTTTCTTCCACAATTTAGAACGTTGTTCTACCCCAAATCTGTGTTGCTCGTCAATTACAGCCAGACCTAGATTTTGAAATTTCACTTTATCTTCCAATAAAGCATGCGTTCCAATTAATATATGTAAGCTTCCGTTTTCGAGTTCTTCATGAATGATCTTTCGAGCAGCAGTTTTAGTCGAACCGGTAAGTATTTTAATGTTTAGATTTAATGTTTCTGCTAATTCAGATAAACCAATAAAATGCTGATTTGCCAGAATTTCGGTTGGAGCCATCAAACAAGCCTGAAAGCCGTTATCAATTGCCAAAAGCATGCTCATAAATGCCACAATAGTTTTTCCAGAACCAACATCACCTTGCAGTAAACGGTTCATTTGAGCATTGCTTCCCATGTCTGAACGAATTTCTTTGATTACCCTTTTTTGAGCATTGGTAAGTTGAAATGGTAAATGATTTTGATAAAAATCATTAAATAGTTCCCCCACTTTTGTAAAAGGATGTCCTTTTATTTTATGTTTCCGAATCAGGTTTTTGGTAATTAATTGCAGTTGAATAAAGAATAATTCTTCAAATTTTAACCGGAATTGGGCTTTCGCCAAAACTTCACTGCTTTTAGGAAAATGGATATTGAATAAAGCCGCTCTTTTCGAGATTAATTTTAATTCTTCAATCAGATAAGAAGGAAAAGTTTCTGCGAATAAAGCCTGAGTTTCGATAAATAATTGCTCCATCATTTTATTAATCGTCCTATTTGAAATTCCCCTGTTTGCCAGGGTTTCGGTCGAAGGATAAACAGGCTGCATGGCTGAACGAAGACTTTTTTCGTGTTCCGTCAATAATTCAATTTCCGGATGTGCCATGCTAAATTGACTTCCGTAAAGAGAACATTTTCCAAAAATCACACAAACTTCATTTAGTTTCAAACTTTCACGAATCCATTTATGACCCTGAAACCAGTTAAGATCCATTTGTCCCGTATCATCCACGAAAGTGGCAACGAGACGTTTTTTGTTTTTGGCAAATTCAACCGTTTTTATATTGATTATTTTTCCAATAATCTGAACTTCAGAGCCTATATTCTGAAGTTCGTTAATCTTATAATAACGAGTTCTGTCGATATATCTATTCGGAAAAAAATTAACCAAATCCCTATATTTATGAATTCCCAATTCCTTACGAAGCAATTGACCACGATTTGGGCCAACACCTTTTAGGTATTCAATTGGAGTTTCAAGGAGGTTATTAGACATTTTTTTTGACTTCTTAGTTTTTTAGACTGGCTTAGATTTTTAGATTTTAGAAAATAGAGTATAGACAAAAATCTATTTTCTTTTTTCTAAACTCTATTCTCTTTTCGGAAAAGCGAAGATAGATTTTAATTAGGAATTTTGAAAATCAGAGAATTTAAAGTATAGAAAATAATATCTTTGAAGAATAAAATAACAAGAAATGACAACACATTTAGCACTTTTAAGAGGAATCAACGTTTCAGGACATAATATGATGAAAATGGAAGCTTTGAAAACAATGTTGGAAAATATTGGTTTTAAAAATGTACGAACCTATCTTCAAACCGGAAATGTTTTTGTGGATACTGAAGAGGAGAGTGCTTCAAAAGTTGGTTTTATGATTAAACAGGAAATCTTTAAAGTTTTTGGTCATGAAGTTCCAACCATTGTCATTACTAAAGAAGATTTGGAATTGTGTTTTAAAAACAGTCCGTTTTTGAAAGAAAAAGAAATTGATACCAAAAAATTATATGTCGCTTTTGTATCGATTGCTTTAAAAAGCGAAAATATCAACGATCTAAAAATAAGCCAGTTTAAACCCGATGAAGCGAGCATTGATGGTAATCGAATTTTTATTAAATATGATGTAGGCGCAGGAAAAACAAGATTTGACCAAAAATATATCGAGAAAAAACTAAACGTAACAGCGACAATAAGGAACTGGAATACGGTTACTAATTTGCTTAACATGTATGCTGAAAATTAGAAAATGCGTCAATTAGAAAATGAGATAACGCTCATGACATTAACTGCAATTTTTAATTATTAACAACAAAATCATTATCTAATTTTCAAATTCTACTCTCTAATCCATTTTAGCATTGAGGGAAATGCTGCTTTGTTTTCTTTTAAGGCGCGTTCTTTTCCTAAACAAAGTCCGACCCATTCAAGAAAAGGAAGACCAATATAAACTTCATTCTTAAAATTCGAAACCAACCAATCTGATCCATTTTTATAACCATCGGGATGAAAAACAAATTCAGGTTCTAATTGTAAATATTTCGCTGCTGCAAACGACCAAAGAATTGCCCCCATTTCTTCACCATCAGAAGGCCAGGAAGCTGACATTTCACTCGTACCAACTATATTTCTTTCTGCGGAAGTTGTAACGGCTAAATGTCCTGCTTCATGCAAAATATCACCCGGATATAATAGCTTTTTATAGTCAATATAAATACAATTTGGACCTAAACTTAATCCGGGAAGAAAAGTTTCGTCCAGTTCTTTTTCAATCACATTAATTCCAATTTGATTGAGAAATGATAAGACTTTTTTGAGTTCCAAACTGTTCTCTTTTATTAACATAAAAACAAAATATTATTCTAAGTTACTTAATTGAAGTTTAAATCAAATCGCAATACCAGAAACCAAAATCAAAAGCATCACTTGAATTGGTGTCGCAAGCTATATTTGAAGAATCTTCGGTTTTTGGTTTTTCATATTTTCGATAAACGATCTCTCCAATTTCAAAATGTATTGGTTCTGAAAAAATTGGTCCATCAAAAGTAAAGGTATGAAATTCACCATTTTCGCCGCAAACATCTACATTATCAGGTAAATCATTGATAAAATCCTGATCAATTATACGTCCAACAAAACTTTTGTCTAAATATCGTTCATTTACACAAACCACAATAGTCTTAAATCCTGTCGCAATAAATTCCTGTATTAAATCCTGAGTTGGAATTTTCCAGATCGGAAAAATGCCTTCAAACCCTATTTTGGCTAGTTGATCTTCACGGTATTTTCGTAAATCTTCCAGGAATATATCTCCAAAAACCGAATGTGTAATGCCTTGTTCTTTTAATTCGGTTAAGGTTTTGGTCATGACATTTTCGTAAACCTCCATCGTTGGCATTTCCGGAATTTCTAGAATTTTAAGAGGCAAACCAATGCTTTTTGCCTGTGCTTTAAGTAATTCAACACGAACACCATGCATCGAAATACGCTGAAACTGCTGGTTAACACTTGTTAGTAGGCATTCGATTTTAAAATCAGGGTTTTGTAAAATTTTATGTAAAGCAAGTGCAGAATCTTTTCCGCTGCTCCAGTTAAATAAGGCTTTTTTGGGTGCTGACACGATAATATAATTTTCTGATGGTAAACTTACAAATTTCGTTCGATTTGTTGACGAAACCTTTGTAACTTTGGATCTTTGCCCTCAAATTTATTCTTAATGAAATTTATTCTTTTATTCTTTACCAGTTTCATTTTTGCACAACAAACCCAATTTGTCGATTTTAAATCGGTTAATGCGCATTTGAAATTAAATACCACAGACAAATCGATTGCTGGATCAGTAGAATATCAGTTTGATATACTGAAACCAACCGATACGATTAAAATTGACGCCAAAGACATGGAATTTACTAAAATTCTAATCAATCAAAAAGAGGTTAATTTTATAAATACAGGTAAACAATTACAGCTTATCGATAGTTTTAAAGAAGGAAAAAACAAGCTGACTTTTGATTATTGGGCAAGGCCAAAACAGGCTTTATATTTTATAGCTATAGAAAATTCTGAAGTGCAGATCTGGACACAAGGGCAGGGAAGATATACCAGTAATTGGTTTCCGAGTTTTGATGATGTCAATGAAAAGCTGATTTTTAATTTAGGAATCACATTCAACAAAGAATATCAGGTAGTCTCAAACGGAGTCTTAAAGGAAAAAATAACAAACGGCGATTTAACCGAATGGCAATACAAAATGGAAAAACCAATGAGTTCTTATCTTGTCATGCTTTCTATTGGGAAATATGATAAAAAAGAACTGAAAGCCAAGTCTAAAATTCCGTTAGAATATTATTTAGAAAATAAAGATGCAAACCGTTTTGAATCGACTTTTCGTTATTCGAAGCGAATTTTTGATTTTTTAGAGAAAGAAATTGGAGTAAATTATCCTTGGGAAGTCTATAGAGAAATTCCGGTTCGTGATTTTTTATATGCCGGAATGGAAAACACAACTTCAACGCTTTTTGCAACGCGTTATGTAGTAGATTCTATTGGCTTTGAAGATCGAAATTATACCAATGTTGATGCTCATGAATTAGCACATCATTGGTTTGGAGATTTGATTACTGCCGAAAGTAGTATGCATCATTGGCTTCAGGAAGGTTTTGCTACTTATTATGCTTTGCTTGCGGAAAGAGATATTTATGGAGACGATTATTTCTATTCGAAGCTATATGATACAGCCCAACAAATCAAATTTGCTTCCAGAACAGATTCGGTTCCGGTTTTGAATGCCAAAGCGAGTTCTTTGACTTTTTATGAAAAAGGAGCCTGGGCTTTGTTTGTTCTGCACGAATCAATTGGAGATAAAGCATTCAAAAAAGCTATAAAAAGTTACTTGAAAAAGTATGCTTATCAAAATGTAAATACACAAAATTTCTTTGATGAAATCAGGAAAGTTTCAGATTTTGATTTGGATAAATTCCAAAAAACATGGCTAGAATCGCCAACATTTGATACTGCCGAAGCAAATACTTTATTGAGTAAAAATAAAACAATTCAAGTTCGATTAGAAGTTGATAAATTAAAGAAAACGCCATTGGCAGAAAAAGAAGTTTTTCTAAAAAAGACTTTAGAATCTGATGTTTTTCCAAGTGTAAAACAAGCTATTGTTGATCAATTAGAAAAGGAAAAGTATGAAGGCAAAAAGGCACTTTTACTTACCGCTTTAAAAACCAATAATGTGCAAGTTCGACAAGATGTCGCAAGTACTTTGACTAAGATTACAGAGGATTTTAGGTTAGAATATGAAACTTTGCTGGGTGATAAATCATATCAAACGCAAGAAATTGCTTTGTTTTGGTTATGGAAAAACTTTCCGGATCATCGCTCAGAATATCTTGATAAATCTAAAAACTGGATTGGTTTTAACGATTATAATCTTCGTACAATGTGGCTTTCATTAGCATTATCTACACCAAATTACAGCAGTAATCCGGATGCTTTGGTTGCGGAATTAGTTTCTTTTTCATCAACAAAATATGAAGCGACAACAAGACAAAATGCACTTGAAAAATTAATTTCGTTTAAAATTATTAATGATCAGGTTTTGAGTAATTTAGTTTCGGCTACAACGCATCATATGTGGCAGTTTTCTAAGTTTGGAAGAGAGACAATTCGATTTTTATTAAAAAATTCGGAGATGCGTGTTTCATTTGAAAGAATTTTGCCTAATTTGACCCCTGATGAACAGTTTCAATTAGATCGTTTGTTGAAAGAGAATGAGGTGAAGAAGCAAGAATAGTGAAGTTGAGAATGAAGAAGAAAGATGCAAGAAGAAAGATTTGACATTTAGTGAAGGTCTTTCATCTTGACTCTAAAATCTTGTATCTTTCTAAAAAAAAAATCCAAAAACAAAACCTACAATATATTTATGAGAGCATTGGTTATTTCTGGTGGAGGAAGTAAAGGAGCATTTGCGGGAGGTGTAGCGCAATATTTAATCGAGGAGAAAAACCACGAATACGATCTGTTTATAGGGACTTCTACCGGAAGTTTGTTAATTCCGCATTTGGCATTAGGACATATTAAGAAAATTCACTCGGTTTATACCAATGTTACAATGGGAAGCATCTTTAATATTTGCCCTTTTGTAGTTAAGAATAAAGATGGAGTTGATATTGTAACCATTAACCATTTCAATGTTTTGCGTCAGTTTTTTAAAGGAAAAAGAACCTTTGGAGAGAGTAAAGGATTGAAGAAATATATTCAGAATAATTTTAGCCTTTCTGATTTCAATAATCTTAAAAAACTTAAGAACGATGTTGTAATTACAGTAACTAATTTTACTAAAAACGAATCAGAATATAAATCTATAAAAGATTGCAGTTATGATGAGTTTTGCGATTGGTCCTGGATTTCCAGCAATTATGTTCCGTTTATGAGTTTGGTCGAAAAAGATAATTGCGAGTATGGCGACGGCGGATTTTCGAGTTTGGTTCCCATTCGTGAAGCTATTAATCGTGGCGCAACAGAAATTGATGTAATTATATTGGAAACAGAAGTCAATATGGATAAAACCGTTATTGGTAAAAATCCGTTTTCGTTAATGATTGATTTGTTTAGAATTGCCTTAGATCAGGTTGAAAAACACGATATTGCTATAGGAAAACTTATGGCAAACAATAAGAATGTGAAACTTAACTTATATTACACTCCGACAAAATTGACTGATAACGCCCTTATTTTTAACAAGGAAGTTATGAAGGAATGGTGGGAACAAGGTTTTGAATATGCTCAGAATAAGTCTGAAGTAATGAGTGATAACAGGTAATTATAAATACTTTGTCTAAAAAAATGAAGAAATACTACGGGATTCTATTTACAGTACTTTATGCTTTAATATTCAGAGTTCTGGTTGAGTTTGATGTTATAGAAATGAATTCCTTAGATTATTTGATAATTGTTCCGATAGTTATTGGATACTTACCGTTTTTGTTAGACGCAGAGGCTTTTGCTAATAGTAGTTTCAGGGCTGTATTTTATCCTTTGATAAGCAATTTTTTATTTTTGTTAATTGCTTTTATGAGTAGATTGGAAGATCTGGGATGTCTTATCATTTTACTTCCTCCTTATGTGATTATATCGGTTTTGGTTAGCTTAACTTTTAGACATTTTATTGCATTTAGAATTGATTGTAATAAGAAAAAATTAAATAGAAACAGTATGTTACTGATCGTAATTCCGATTCTTTTAGGTAACGTCGAAAAGTTTATTGAGAAAAAAGAAACTCATTTCCAAATTTCAGAAAAAGTAATAATTGACAGTTCAAAAGAGGTAATCTGGAATAATTTATTTGCTGTTCCTGAATTAACTAATTATATTGATAATTCGATTTATAATTATTTGGGATTTCCTAATCCTATAAAATCGGAGTATAATTCCGGAACAAATACAAGATTAGGGTATTTTGATAATGGAGTAATACTTAATGAAAAAGTTATTAAATCAGAAAAATACAAGGAACTATCTTTTGCCGTCAATGTAGACAAATCTGATCTTGATAACAGTCAGACATTCAAACATGTTCTTAAAAATAAAAACTTAGTTTTTGATTCTATAACTTATCAATTGAGAACAATAAGTAAATCAAAAAGTGAATTAACTCTTACTTGCGATTATAAAATTAGGACAAATATTCCGTTGTATGGCGGGATTTGTTCTAAAAGTATCATTTCTGATTTCGAAAATAAATTATTAAAGGCCTTAAAAAAGAAGATTGAAAATTGATAATTTTTGGAAGAACTGAATTCTAAATTCAGTAATTATTGCCACAGGTATATCAGCAGCGAGTCAGGGTTTTTAAGATTATATGATTTATAAGAAAGGAAAAACTAAAACAAAAAAATGAGTGAATTTAGATATAGTATTTGTGAACCAACAAATCCGACAATTATTGAAAAAGGAAAGATTGATTCTTCAGCGATAATGAAAATTCTTGAAGAATTTCCATGGAGATTGCTTTTAGAAGAAGCAGAGAATTCAAAAAATATTTATTACTCACCATCGCTTGAAATCGAAAATTTAGACAATAAAAATGGTTTGGCAATTTCAGCAGTTGGCAATCCTGATAAATATGATTTTTATGTGTTTTTCAAAAGACCTAAAATACAGAAGACATGGTTTGGTTTAAGTGAAAAATTAAATAAAAATTATACTTCTGAACTACTTGATCAAAGTAAAGAAAAAACAATTGAAATAGTAAAAGCTTTGATTGATAATAATTTAAGTTTTTTAGAACATAAATTTCACTAGCTCTGATTATTGATAAACGTAGTTAGAAATTGACTTAATATGATAATATCTTTTGATCTTGATGATACTTTAATTTCTAAAAATAAGTTTGAGTTGGAAAAATCAAATTTATTACAACAATTTTTTGGTCTTGAAAATCTAAGAAAAGGAACGATAGATTTATTTAGGGAACTAAAAAAGCAGAAGCATCAAATTTATATTTATACGACTTCGTACAGAAGTGAATCCCGAATAAAGGGGACATTTTATTCTTATGGAGTTTCTGTTGATTTTGTGATAAACCAACAGAAACATCAAAAGTCAATCCGTAAAAAAGATATTTATTGTTCAAAATTTCCACCTATGTTTAATATTGATATTCATATAGATGATTCAATTGGAGTGGAAATGGAAGGTCAGAAATATGGATTCAAAACCATTATAATTTCTGAAAAAGATGAAAATTGGAATCAAACAATTCTGAGTAATTTACATTAGATAAAAAAATCTAAATTGTTTTTACCACAACTCAGAAACTTCGTTTTTAATATACGCTAATGCGGCATTGCTTGGTGATTGTTTTTCTAACAAATCATTCAAAATTACTTCACGCAATTTATCAGCATTGTCTACACGATCGCTCATAGCAGTTTTGCGGATGATTTGTATCGTTGAGTTTTTAGCAGTTGTAATAATTGTCCAACATTCATCAGACATATAAATTTGTTGTGCTAAATTGTGTTCAAATTCATGTTCGATTTGGTCGATTAAGAAATTTTCGTAATCGTGCTTTTCGTTCGAAATTGGCGCAATTCTTATCAATAGTTTGGTTAGGTTAATACGCTCTAAATATAAAGTCATACGCTCGTAAGCTTGTAAACGTATTGGTAATGATTGTTTTTGATATTCTCTGTTTAATAAAAAAGCACGTTTTTTATCATTGTTTTTAATATGTAATTCAAAAAAGCTATAAGCCACGAATCCAGTAACTACAGCAGGTAAAGTATAACTGGCTAATTCTATAATTCTTGTAAAATCCATTTGGTTCAATTTTTCAACAAAAATATACTTTTTGGGGAGAAATCCGCTTTAAATTTATTGTAATAAACAAAATGGAAGTTTACTTTTGTTTACAGTTCTCAAAACCGTCTGAAACACACTATTAATGGATTCATATGTCATAATTTTACTTTGTTTAGCTGCTTTTGCTGCAGGATTTATTGATGCTATTGTTGGCGGTGGCGGATTGATTCAAACACCAATGGGATTGATTTTATTGCCTAATTTGCCAGTTTCTACGGTTATAGGAACTTTGAAATTACCAGCATTTACCGGAACTGCTTTTGCGGCTTTTCAATACCTTAAAAAAGTTTTTATTCAATGGCGATTGTTATTGATTATGATGTGTCTGGCGGTTCCGTCGGCATTTTTGGGTTCTACTTTATTGACTTATGTAAGTAATGATTTTATGAAGCCGCTTTTATTGGTGGTTTTGTCTCTTTTGCTAATTTATACCTACGCTAAAAAGAATTTCGGACAGCATGTAGCCAAAGATCATTCGGCTAAAACGCAAATTTTGTATGCGGTTGTTATCAGCATAATTGTTGGTTTCTACGATGGATTTATCGGTCCCGGAACCGGAAGTTTTCTGGTAGTTGCTTTTATTGCTTTAATGGGTTTTGACTTTTTGCACGCTTCCGCAAATGCTAAAATGGTAAATCTGGCGACAAATTTTGGATCAATTTGTTTGTTTATGCTAAAAGGGAAAATTATTTGGGTTATTGCAATTCCAATGGCAATAAGCAACGGACTTGGCGGATGGCTTGGTGCAAAACTGGCAATTAATAAAGGAAATGGCTTTATTAGAGTTTTCTTTTTGATTGTGGTAATCGGTACTTTAATCCGATTTGCTTATGATGTGTTTTATAAGTAAGGTTCTAAGTTGTTAAGTTTTCTTGCGATATATCTTGGAGTCTTAGCGACTTAGAACCTCAGAAACTTAAAAAGAAGCCTACTTCTTAAATCTAGCCCCGATAGAGGCGATATCCTCGTAGTGAAACGGAGAGATAAAGCCGAAAGCGGGAACTGTGTTTAATAAAATGCCTATTCTCTGGCTTCAAAAAAAATAAAAACTTAGTCCCAAAGTTTCGATAGAACCTCCGAAACTTAGTAGCTTATTAAATGTAGAATTCTTATTTTTGCATTACTTATGGAGAAAAATTTCATGCAGAAATACATTGACCAGCTCAATGAAGCACAACGACAACCCGTTCTGAAAAAAGACGGGCCAATGATTATTATTGCTGGCGCAGGTTCAGGAAAAACCCGTGTTTTAACTATTAGAATTGCTTATTTGATGGCTCAGGGTGTTGATGCCTTCAATATTTTGTCGCTGACTTTTACCAATAAAGCGGCCCGTGAGATGAAGCACAGGATTTCGGATATTGTGGGTGGACCCGAAGCAAAAAATCTTTGGATGGGGACTTTTCACTCGATTTTTGCGCGTATTCTGCGTGCAGAGTCGGATCATTTAGGATATCCATCTAACTTTACAATTTATGATTCTCAGGATTCGGCAAGATTAATTTCTTCGATTATTAAAGAAATGCAGCTGGATCGCGATGTCTATAAACCAAAACAAATCTTAGGACGAATTTCGACTTATAAAAATAGTTTGATTACTGTAAAAGCTTATTTTAACAATCCGGAATTGGTTGAAGCCGATGCTATGGCAAAAAGACCAAGATTAGGAGAGATTTATCAGCAGTATGTAGAGCGTTGTTTTAAAGCCGGAGCAATGGATTTTGATGATTTATTATTAAAAACCAATGAGTTATTAACTCGTTTTCCTGAGGTTTTAGCAAAGTACCAGAATCGTTTTAGATATATTTTGGTTGATGAGTACCAGGATACAAACCATTCTCAGTATTTGATTGTTAGGGCTTTATCTGATAAATTTCAGAATATTTGTGTAGTAGGTGATGATGCACAGAGTATTTATGCTTTTAGAGGTGCAAATATTAATAACATTCTGAATTTCCAAAAGGATTATGAAGGTGTTATAATGTTTCGTTTGGAGCAAAATTACCGTTCTACCAGAAATATTGTTGAAGCGGCAAATACTGTCATGGAGCATAATAAAACCAAACTGGATAAAGTAGTTTGGACAGCAAATGATTTTGGCGCAAAAATTAAAGTTCACCGCAGCTTAACAGACGCTGAAGAAGGGCGTTTTGTAGCAAGTACAATTTTTGAACAAAAAATGCAGAATCAATTGCATAATGGTTCTTTTGCTATTTTGTATCGTACTAATGCTCAGTCTCGTGCTATGGAAGACGCCTTGAGAAAACGTGATATTCCGTATAGAATTTACGGTGGATTATCGTTCTACCAACGTAAAGAAATAAAGGATGTTTTGTGTTATTTACGTTTAGTAATCAATCCAAAAGATGAAGAGGCTTTGGTTCGTGTAATCAATTATCCAGCCCGTGGAATTGGGGATACAACCGTCGAAAAACTTACAATTGCTGCCAATCATTACAAACGTTCGATTTGGGAAGTAATGGTAAATATCGATAAAATCGACTTGAAATTAAACACAGGAACAAAGAACAAGATTAATGATTTTGTGACTATGATTCAGAGTTTTCAGGTGATTGATCAAAATCAGGATGCTTTTTATGTTACAGATTATGTGGCTAAAAAGACTGGTTTAGTTCAGGAGCTTAAGAAGGATGCTACACCGGAAGGAATGGCAAAAATTCAGAATATCGAAGAACTTTTAAACGGTTTAAAAGATTTTACTGAAGGACAAAGAGAAATTGACGGTGCAAGAGGAGCTTTATCTGAATTTATGGAAGATGTGGCACTTGCAACTGATTTAGATAAAGATACATCTGATGAAGATCGTGTGGCTTTGATGACTATTCACTTGGCAAAAGGTCTTGAATTCCCTCATGTTTTTGTGGTAGGAATGGAAGAAGATTTGTTTCCAAGTGCAATGAGTATGAGTACGAGAAGCGAATTAGAGGAAGAACGTCGTTTATTTTACGTAGCTTTAACACGCGCTGAGCATCAGGCTTATTTAACGTATGCACAATCGCGTTACCGTTGGGGAAAATTAACAGATAGTGAACCGTCACGTTTTATTGAAGAAATCGATGGTCAATATTTGGAATATCTAACTCCGGCAGAAACTAATTATCGTTATAAATCACCAATTGACGGGGACATTTTTGGAGATATTGATAAGTCTAAATTAAGATTGGCAAAACCAATTGGATCAACACCACCAAAGCATGTTACTGATAATACACCAAAACCGGATTTGAATATTCGTAAATTAAAACCCGTTACAGGAACTAATCCAAATAGTGCAGCGCCAAATTTATTTGATAATAAATTAACAATTGGAAATGTAGTAATGCACGAACGCTTTGGAAAAGGAGAAGTTATCAATCTTGAAGGTGTTGGACCTGATAAAAAAGCCGAAATTAAATTTGAAGTTGGAGGCCTCAAAAAATTATTGCTCCGATTTGCGAAATTAGATGTGGTAGGATAAATAGAAGAAAGAAAAATATATGCACGAAAAAACACTTTTGAGAAAACTTAATTTCATTGAAATTTATCAGTTTTTTGGAAGTATAATTGGTTTGTTGATAATGACATATTTAGTTTGCACTACAAATGCAGATAAATATGCTGGTCCATTTTATATTTTTATGATTCTCTCTTTTTTCTTTTTCGGATTTTGTTTATACTCTTCATGGTTATTAAATAAGAAAAATTATTCAAGAGGATTAAATTTTGTAATCATTTCATTAATTTTACAATTGGTTGCTTTTGAATTTCATGGAGTTTATTTTACGTCGGTTAATGGAATTGCTATTAATTTTACTTTAGATTTTACTAATGATATTTTTGCAGGATTTGATTTTCAACCTTCGCAATTTATATTTGCGTTTCGTGAGAATGAAAATATCTCCCATTTCAAACTAAATTTGTTTGCTTGTGGAATGTTATTTTATACACTCAAAACTTTAAAAGGGGTAAAGAATAGTCTTTATTCTACAATCTAACATCTTTATTCTAAAAAAAATGGCTGAGTTCATAAAAATATATCCGGATAAACCTAGTGAAGCCGCAATTGCCAAAGTGGTAAAGGTACTTCAGAGTGGAGGTTTAGTGATTTATCCAACTGATACTGTTTACGGTTTAGGTTGTGATATTACCAATTCACGTGCTTTAGAAAAAATCGCAAAAATTAAAGGAGTAAAATTAGAGAAAGCAAATTTTTCCTTCATCTGCCATGATTTGAGCAATCTATCAGATTACGTTCGTCAGATTGATACCTCGACGTTTAAAATTCTGAAAAGAGCTTTGCCGGGACCTTATACTTTTATTTTACCGGGGAATAATAATTTACCAAAAGAGTTTAAAAAGAAAACTACTGTTGGTATTCGTGTTCCTGATAACAATATTGTTTTGGAGATTGTTCGTCAATTAGGAAATCCTATTGTTTCGACTTCTATTCGTGATGAAGATGATGTAATTGAGTACACTACAGATCCTGAATTGATTTTTGAGAAATGGCAAAACATTGTAGATTTGGTAATCGATGGTGGTTATGGGGATAACGTAGGTTCAACCATAATCGATTTATCAGATTATGAGCCAGTTATTGTCAGAGAAGGTAAAGGTGATATCGATATTTTGTAAATAAATACTGAAATTGCGTAATAGTTAAAAATAAATAACTAATTTTATTACAGTTAAAATTTAGTTAGTTAATTTAAAATAATGTTATTCTTGATTTGTATTTAATTGGTTATTAAAAAAATTAAGGATACATAAAAGCAGGTCAATTGACCTGCTTTTTCTGTATTATAAAGTATGTGAAAAACTTAAATTATTTAGCTTGTTTTTTCATTTCTTTTTCAATCATATCATAGAACTGATCAATTTTTGGCATAACCACAATACGAGTTCTTCTGTTACGTGCTTTGTTTTCCGGAGTATCATTAGCAACTAATGGTACATAAGAACTTCTACCTGCAGCGATTAATTTTGCTGGGTTAACACCAAGATCATTTGTTAATACACGTACGATAGATGTAGAACGTTTAACACTTAAATCCCAGTTGTCTAAGATTATACCGTTGCTTTTGTAAGGAACGTCATCTGTGTGACCTTCAACCATACATTCAAAATCAGGTTTATCATTTACTACTTTTGCAACTTTAGCCAAAACAGATTTAGCTTTATCGCTTACGTCGTAGCTACCACTTTTAAATAATAATTTATCTGCAATAGAAATAAATACAACTCCTTTTTCAACATTGATTTCGATATCCGGATCGTTGATTCCAACTGCTCCTTTTAAACTAGTAACTAAAGCTAATGTTACACTGTCTTTTTTAGTTAAAGCATCTTGAAGTCTGGATATTTTTAAATCTTTTTCTTTTAAACTTTCTAAAGATTTTTCAAGGTTTTCAGCTCCTTTAGTCGTTAATACAGTTAAATCTTTAGAGCTATTGATTAAGTCTTGATTGTGTGCTTTATAACTTTCAGCTGTAGCTGCAAGTCCAGCTTTTTCTTCAAGGCAAGAATTTAATTTTACGGTGCAAGAGTTTAATAAATCTTGTGTCTCTTTGTTCTTAGCTTCTAATGCTGCGTATTGCTTTTTTGATACACACGAAGTTAAGGCCATTAATACTGTTAGTGCGATAACTATTTTTCTCATAGGTATTATATTTAATTAAACGTTGATTACAAATTTAGTTTTTAATATTTTGTTTAGTGTTAAAGATTTCTTTAAAAACACCCAATTTCCTGATGTAATACAAGTAAACGATACTTTTGATGGTATAGTATTGTTGTATTTGAAAATCTTTTCTTTTTTTTAGATATCTTAAAGATAGGTAATAAAAAGAGAAGTGTGCCTTTAAAACAGCAAAAGTATGACTGAACTTTCCTTGTGTAAGAAACCGGATAGCAGCAATACCGTCTAAAACCATTCGAAAGAAAATCACAAAAAACAACCCCTTTTTCGGTAAGTTTTTGACAAGCATCAATAATGAATTTCTGAAATTCAAAAACGTTTTTCTTGGATTTCCGTGTTGCAACGTGGCACCTCCAACATGATAAACAACAGATTTTGAGTCATACTTTATAATGTGACCTTCATTTGCAGTTCGCCAGCATAAATCAATTTCTTCCTGATGTGCAAAAAAGCTTTCATCAAATCCTTTTAATTCGCGATATACTTCGCTTCTAATAAAAAAACAAGCTCCCGAAGCCCAGAATAATTCACAATTATCATCGTACTGACCGTTGTCTTTTTCTATGGTATCAAAAATTCGGCCACGACAGAACGGAAAACCATATTTATCAATAAATCCTCCGGCTGCACCGGCATATTCAAAATATTCTTTATTCTTAAAATCAAGAATTTTTGGCTGTATTATGGCGGTTTGTTTCTCGGCGTCAAAAGTTTGAATTATTGGTGTAAGCCAATTTTCTGTCACTTCAACATCCGAATTGACTAAAGCATAAATTTCTGCATCAATATGTTGCAAAGCATCATTATAGCCCTTTGCAAAACCATAATTTCCGCTATTTTGCACAATTTTGATAGTTGGGAAATTTTCCCTGACAAAATTTATAGAAATATCAGTCGAAGCATTATCTGCTACATATATAGTGGCTCCTTCTGAAAATTGAACAATTGAAGGTAAAAATTGCTCCAACAATTTTACACCATTCCAATTTAAAATGACGACAGCTATTTTATCCAAAAGTAATTTTTATTTTATTTGAGTATTTATTATCTATTATAATCCGGCAGTTCCCTTAAAAACTGGTATTTTTCGTTTTCAAAATCCATTTGGCAATAAAAATGGCTGAGACCATTCGTTACATTCAAAAATCGTGCCTGCATTGTCATATTATAACGGGCAATTTGGTCAAAAGTTGCCTGAGAAATTTTGACTTCCGGCGCTTTGCACTCTACTAATATATGTATAGAACCGTCAGAATTAAAGACAACAATATCATATCGTTTTCGTAATCCGTTGACGGTTAGAACTTTTTCTACATTAATGAGAGATTTTGGGTATTTTTTTTCATTCATCAAAAAATGAACAACATGTTGCCGAACCCATTCTTCGGGAGTAAGAATGATAAATTTTTTCCTGATTTCATCAAAAATAGACACTTTATTTTCGCTATTTTTGAATCGGAAAGTATAAGTAGGAAAATTTAATTGCTGCATAGCGCAAAAATATTAAAATAGTTTCAGGTTTCAGGTTTAAAGTTTCAAGTTATTGAGATATGAACCTGAAACTTTAAACTTGAAACAAAATAATTTGAATGGATGAAGTTGTAAAAATTGTTAATGATATTAAGGCCGGAAACATCAAACCCATATATTTTTTGATGGGTGAAGAACCTTATTATATTGACAAATTATCGGAGTATATTGAACAGAATATCCTTTCGGAAGAAGAAAGAGGATTCAATCAAACCGTTCTATATGGTAGAGATGTTTCTGTAGAAGATATAGTTTCAACGGCTAAGCGTTATCCTATGATGGCTGATCGTCAGGTTGTTATCGTAAAAGAGGCACAAGATTTATCAAGAACAATTGATAAAATAGAATCATATGTTAATAATCCAATGGAAACAACGGTTCTGGTTTTTTGTTACAAATACAAAACTCTTGATAAACGTAAAAAAGTCACAAAACTTTTGGCTCAAAACGGAATCGTTTATGAGAGTAAAAAATTATATGAAAACCAGGTTGGTGATTGGATAAAACGCGTGCTTGCCGGTAAAAAATATACAATCGATCCTAAGGCAAATGCGATGTTGGTGGAGTTTTTAGGGACTGATTTGAGTAAAATAAATAACGAATTAGAGAAATTACAGATTATCTTACCGCAAGGAACCGTAATTACCCCGCAACACATTGAGGAAAACATTGGTTTTAGTAAAGATTATAATGTTTTTGAACTCCGAAAAGCAATTGGCGAACGTAATCAGTTGAAAGCTTATAAGATAGCAGAGAATTTTGCACACAATCCAAAAGAATATCCATTAGTAATGACTACAGGATTAGTCTTTGGTTTTTTTGTTCAGCTTTTAAAATACCACGGATTAAAAGATAAAAACCCTAAAAATGTTGCCACTGCTATTGGCGTAAATCCTTATTTTCTAAAAGAATATGATTTGGCAATAAAAAATTATCCAATGCGAAAAGTGAGTCAAATCATTGGAGCTTTGCGTGACGTTGATGTTAAAAGTAAAGGAGTAGGAGCAAATGCATTGCCACAGTCAGATTTGTTAAAAGAAATGCTGTACAAAATATTTAATTAAGCCGTGAAAATTCACGATATTTGCACTTCTAAAAATAAATCACATTAAAAAATAATTATTACAATTATGGGAATGAATAAAAATACCGTTTTAGGATGGGCTACTTTTATAATGATACTTATGGGATTGTTACTTATAGGTCTTGGAGCTTTTAGATACAGTGATGTATCGGGCTGGGGATTTGCAGCAGCAGGAGTTGGTTTCTTAGCCAATGCCTGGGTTTTTAATGCTTTGAAAGGTAGAGTTTAGTAAAATTCAATATCAATTGAAGATTCAATTGTGATATAAAATCAATAAAAAATAATTAATCAAAATTAAAAATAAACAGAATGTCAGACGATAAGAAAGTAATTTTCTCAATGCAAAAATTGAGCAAAACCTATCAGGGAGCAGACAAACCGGTGCTTAAAAACATTTATTTAAGCTTTTTTTACGGAGCTAAAATTGGTATTCTTGGATTAAACGGTTCAGGAAAATCTTCTCTTTTAAAGATTATTGCCGGTGTAGATAAAAATTATCAGGGTGATGTGGTTTTTCAACCAGGTTATACTGTAGGTTATTTAGAACAAGAGCCTATTCTTGATGATTCTAAAACAGTTATCGAAATTGTTCGTGAAGGAGCTGCAGAAACTATGGCCGTTTTAGAAGAATACAATCAAATTAATGATTTATTCGGTCTTGAAGAAAACTATTCCGATCCTGATAAAATGGATAAGTTGATGGATCGTCAGGCAGCTTTACAAGATAAAATTGATGCTCTTGGTGCTTGGGAAATCGACACCAAACTTGAAATTGCAATGGATGCTTTGCGTACTCCAGAAGGAGATACGCCAATCAAAAACCTTTCAGGAGGAGAGCGTCGTCGTGTGGCTTTATGTCGTTTGTTGTTGCAACAACCTGATGTATTGTTACTTGATGAGCCTACCAACCACTTAGACGCTGAGTCTGTACTTTGGTTAGAGCAACACTTAGCACAATATTCAGGAACTGTAATTGCAGTAACGCACGATAGATACTTCCTGGATAATGTTGCAGGTTGGATTCTTGAGTTGGATAGAGGAGAAGGTATTCCTTGGAAAGGAAATTATTCTTCTTGGTTAGATCAAAAATCAACCCGTATGGCGCAAGAAGAAAAAGTTGCTTCAAAACGTAGAAAAACTTTAGAGCGTGAGCTTGACTGGGTTCGTCAAGGAGCAAAAGGGCGTCAGACAAAACAAAAAGCACGTTTACAGAATTACGACAAATTATTAAACGAAGATCAAAAACAACTGGATGAAAATCTGGAAATTTATATCCCGAACGGTCCACGTTTAGGAACAAATGTTATTGAGGCTAAGAATGTTGCCAAAGCTTTTGGAGATAAATTATTGTACGATAATTTAAATTTCACTTTGCCACAAGCAGGAATTGTTGGGATTATTGGGCCAAACGGTGCTGGTAAATCTACCATTTTCAAAATGATTATGGGTGAACAGGCTACGGATAGTGGAGAATTCTCAGTTGGTGAAACTGTAAAAATCGCTTACGTAGATCAATCTCACTCTAACATTGATCCAAATAAATCTATCTGGGAAAACTTTGCCGATGGTCAGGAATTGATTATGATGGGCGGAAAGCAAGTAAATTCAAGAGCTTATTTGTCACGTTTCAACTTTGGTGGAGGCGAGCAAAACAAAAAAGTATCAATGTTATCAGGTGGTGAGCGTAACCGTTTGCACTTGGCAATGACATTGAAAGAAGAAGGAAACGTACTTTTACTGGATGAGCCTACAAATGACTTGGACGTAAATACACTTCGTGCACTTGAAGAAGGTTTAGAGAATTTTGCTGGTTGTGCTGTTATTATTTCGCACGACAGATGGTTCTTAGACAGAATTTGTACGCACATTCTAGCTTTCGAAGGAGATTCTGAAGTTTACTATTTCGAAGGAGGTTTCTCTGAATACGAAGAAAACAAAAAGAAACGTTTAGGTGGTGATTTAACTCCAAAACGTTTGAAATACAGAAAATTAATTAGATAATAATTCTAAATAACGTTCAATTTCTAAAATCTCAAATTCCAACTTTAACAGATTGGAATTTGGGATTTTTTTATTAGAAAATTTATCTGAATATCACTCTGAGCGAAGTCGAAGAGTCAGGAGCTATTTCCTGCTATCCACTTGTATCTTTTATTTTTTCTAAAGAAAAAAAAATAAAAGGATACCGCTTCTATCAGGGCTAAGGTATTAGGTTCCACAAGAATCATTATTGCTTAATAATATTGAATGTCAGGCTGAGCGATCCCGAGGTTTTGGGAGGAGTCCCGCAAAAAAATAACACAAGATACCAACAGAAAGTATTACAGAGTTATATACTCAGATTCTTCATTTTTCAAAATTGACAAAATTTAAAACAAAAACCTGCGCTATTCAGTTTAACCCGTAAAATCCGCGGGTAATATTTATAAAAATTTCGCCTTCAACTCCGGAGTAGGAATCATGCAGCTTTCTTTTTTGCCGTACCATTTGTAACGGTTTTTGGCAATATAATTGTAAATGTAATTTCGAAGTTTTTCTGGTAAAATTTTAAAGATGGAAATTAAACTGTAAATTCCTCCTAAGTCTTCTGTAATTTCGATCGCGGCCGAAGATTTGTAATAATACGCCACACCAGGATTATATAAAATTATGCTGTCAATTTTAGTTTGATCAACACCAATATATTTACAAATCTCGATTCCCAATTCTGATTGCAAAGCCACAAATCTAAAAATATCTTTTTTGTCATGTTTGATGACAAACTGAACTGCACTATTGCATAAATTACAAACGCCATCGAAGAGGATTATTTTTTTATTTTTTGGAAGGTCTTGCATTCTGAAAAAAGTTTCAAGTTTAAGGTTTCAAGTTTTCTAAGCTTTGTCAAAGTAAGAAGTAGTTTGTCATTCTGAGGAACTAAACATGTATACAAATCCAGGTTTCATTTCTTATTTTTTTTAGTTGCTATTTCGTCTTTGCGATGAACGAAGAAATTTTACTTTTGAGTTGACATATTTTATGTGCTCGTGAGATTGCTTTGTTCATCGCAAAGACAAAACTAAAGAAATAAAAAAAAATATAGGTTTTTTACTACTATCTTGTTTGCCTATCAAAAATAAAACTTCATAGATTTTATAAATCAAAAACAGCATTCATAAATCATTTAAAAATGATCTTTATAAAAAATCCATCTTCCTAATTGTATTTTTAAAAATCATGCATTAAATAGCTTTATTTTAATTTTCGATCAAAATTTGAGATTTCAACAACTGAAAACTGCGACAGATTACTGAAAACTTACTTCTTCCCAGCTTCAACAAATTCCAATTCATCTAAACTTACTTTTGAAGTAAAGATTCCATAATTAACCGTAGCTTTATTTTTTTCAATTGAATCAATACTTCCAACAGATCTTCCGTCCAACATTCTTACGCGATCGCCAACTTTTAAAATTGGTTTTGGTTTCTCGATAACTGGTTTGAGTTTTTTCTCTTTTTTCTCTTTTCGAATTTCTTCAACCTGAACGGTTACTTCAGCAATAACTTCTTTTTTCTTTTCGATTATGGCTTTAGTTTCTTTTGGAGTCGCTTTTTTACGTTTTGAATTTTCGATTTCAATAATTTTCAAAAATTCACCAATAAGTTCTTTCTTGTTTTTGTTGTTGAAATATTTCTCCGAGATATCTTCAATCTTCTGACCAATGTAGATTGTTTTTTGGTTGCTGTCATATAATTCCTGATAGCTTTCCAATTTTTGTTTAATTTTTACATTGATGTTTTCCATCTTTTTACTTTCCTCACGTGCTCGTGTTTCTTCTTCTTTTAAATTTATAGAAGTTTTTTCGAGTTTAGATCTTTCTTTCTGAAGTGTTGCGATGGTTTTATCAAAACGAACCTTTCCAACTTCAATTTTCTTTTTGGCGCGATTAATTAATCCAAACGGGATTCCGTTTTTCAGTGCCACTTCAAAAGTAAATGAACTTCCGGCTTGACCTAAAGCTAACTTGTACATTGGTTCAAGTGATTTCTCGTCAAACATCATATTTGCATTTGTAGCAAAAGGCAATTCGTTAGCCAAAATTTTCAAATTGGAGTAATGCGTTGTAATAATCCCAAAAGCTTCACGATGGTAAAATTCTTCCAGGAAAATTTCCGCCAAAGCGCCACCTAATTCAGGATCAGAACCTGTACCAAATTCGTCGATCAAAAACATGGTTTTCTTGTTGCATTTCTTCAAGAAGTAATTCATGTTTTTTAATCGGTAACTATAAGTACTTAGGTGATTTTCAATAGATTGATTGTCTCCAATATCAGTTAAAATTCTATCGAACAAGAAAGTTTCGCTCCGTTCATGTACCGGAATCAACATACCGGATTGTAACATCAATTGCAATAAACCAACCGTTTTTAGTGAAATTGTTTTTCCTCCCGCATTGGGCCCTGAAATTACAATTATTCGGTTATCTTGTTTTAATTCAATAGTTTGTGGATGTGTAACTTCGTTTTTTTGTTTATTATTCAAATACAAAATAGGATGATAGGCTTCTCTAAAAAACAATCTTCTCTCTTCTGTAATGGTTGGTAAGATTCCGTTTATTCGATTGGCATATTTTGCTTTTCCGGCAACGACATCAATATCACTTAAAAATTCCTGATACTCAATTAACAAAGGTAAATATGGACGAATCTGATTTGATAATTGTTTTAGAATTCTTGTAATTTCTTCTTTTTCCTCGTATTCGAGATTAGCGAGTTCACGAGAATATTGTAAAGTTGCTTCTGGTTCAATATAAGCGATACTTCCGGTTTTGGAAGTCCCTAAAATAGAACCTTTTACTTTACGGCGATACATTGCTAAAACGGCTAAAACTCTACGGTTCTGAACAAAGCTTTCTTTAATATCGTCAAGATATCCAAGACTATTATTGTGAGAAAGAGCAACTCCAAAACTGTGGTTTACTTTTCCGCGAACAATATTCATATTCTGACGAATGCTTGATAAAGCCGGAGAAGCATTGTCTTTTATTTCGCCATATTTATCTACGATGGCATCTATTAAGGTAACAATGTCTTTTGTGTATTCAACTCTTGAAGCTCTTGCGTTTAAGTTTGGATAATAGTCATCAAACTTTTTAAGGAAATTCAGTAAGAAATTTGAAGTCGATGAAAGTGTTGCAATTTTTCTAAAACTTCCTACTTCAAGAAAGCTATCTTCAATTGCTAAAAACTTAATTTCATACGTTATAGCGTCAAATCCGTGATTTGGAATTGCGTTGTTATTTTGAAAAGACGAAACATACTCTGATGTTTGCATCAAAGCTTGCATTAAAGTTTCTTTATCTCTAAAAGGTGTTATTTGTAAAGCTTTTTCTTTTCCAATATCTGTATTACAACCATCTGAGATGGTTTCGAGTACTGTTGGAAATTGTAAATCTTGTAATGTTTTTTCGGTAATGGATATCATTATATATCGTAAGTTGTAAAGTTCAAAGTTACAAAGTTTTAGAACTAAATTGTACTATTATTTGGTACTTTGGAAAAAACTTTGCGTTATTTGTAATAAAATTTAGTAAAATGGAAATCAATCTTTCTTCGGAATGGCAGACAGTTTTAAAAGATGAAATTCAAAAGCCATATTTCAAGGAATTAATGTTGGCTTTGGATATCGAATATAAAACTCATACTTGTTATCCTCCGGCAGAATTGATTTTTTCTGCTTTTAATAATTGCTCTTTTGCAAATCTAAAAGTGGTTATTATTGGTCAGGATCCTTATCATGGAGAAGGTGAGGCCAATGGTTTAAGTTTTTCTGTAAATGACTCCGTTAAAATTCCGCCTTCATTGCGTAACATTTTTAGAGAGTTAAACGATGATTTGGACTCCATTTTTATGCCAACTTCCGGTAATTTAGAAAAATGGGCGCAACAAGGAGTTTTACTTTTGAACGCTGCATTAACAGTTCAAAAAGACAGCCCAAACAGTCATAAACACTTAAAATGGAATCTTTTTACTGATGCTGTAATTCAGGCAATTTCTGATCAAAAAGAAAATGTTGTCTTTTTACTGTGGGGAAGCTTTGCTCAGAAAAAAGGTTTTAAAATAGATCGTTCCAAACATTATGTTTTAGAATCCGGACATCCTTCACCTATGAGTGCTAATCAGGGAAAGTGGTTTGGGAACAAACATTTTAGTCAGACGAATACTTTCTTGAAATCAAAAGGAATTTCAGAAATTGAATGGTTGTAATATATTAAACGATATAAGTGCTATATGGTTTAATATTAGTGTATTTTTCAATCTTGCCATTCGGAGGAATGACAAAAAAAACTATTCTTTTTCAGCAGGTTTCTTAATGATTTCTTCTAAGATCGCTTTATTTTCATAATTGGCTATTTTCAAAATGATCTCTTGATTTTTTACCGTTTTTCCTTCAATCACATAAAGTTTTCCTTTATTGAATGGAACATTGCTTTGATCAAAATCTACATCACCATAAGTTAATGTGTTTTTGATATCAGCCGTATCAACCCATTTTTCGTTTAAAGTCTGAATTGCTTTAGGAGAATATTGAAAAGGTTTTGTTCTTAAATTATTCAGAACCCTGGCGTTCGGAAAATAATTGCAACGAGTATCTTTTCCACTAAAAACAAGGGCTACAAAAAAGCATCCCATAATCAAACCAATCAAATAATATGCAAAACGATGTACGAACTTCATGAAATAAAATTTTTGCAAAGGTACACTAAAGTTCCCTTAAAATACAAGTAAATTAATATCGTTATCTGGCAAATCAAACCATTCGCCAATTGCTTTGTTGGTAAGGATTCCGTGGTATAAATAAATTCCGTTTTTTAAGCCTTTATTACATCTTATTGCACTTTCTAATCCTCCATCTTCAGCTATTTGAAGCAAGTACGGAGTTAATATATTACTTATTGATAATGAAGCAGTTTTAGAATATCTTGATGGTATATTTGGTACACAATAGTGTAAAACATTGCTTTTTATAAAGGTTGGCTTTTCGTGAGTAGTAACTTCTGAGGTTTCAAAACAGCCTCCGGTATCAATACTAACATCAACAATTACAGCGCCTTTTTTCATGTGTTCCACCATAGTTTCTGTCACTATAATCGGACAGCGTTCTTTTCCGCGCATAGCACCAATAGCAACATCACAACGTCTTAAAGCTTTTAATAACGCTTTTTGCTGAACTGTTGACGTAAAAATTCTCTGGTTTAAATTATTCTGTAAACGACGTAGTTTAGTAATTGAATTGTCAAATACTTTTACGTTTGCACCAAGTCCAATTGCGGTTTTAGCAGCAAATTCACCTACAGTTCCTGCACCTAAAATTACGACTTCGGTAGGAGGGACGCCAGTAATATTACCGAATAAAAGTCCTTTTCCAAATTCGTCTGTAATCATTAATTCGGCAGCAATAAGTATCGAAGCCGTTCCGGCAATTTCGCTTAATGATTTCACTGCAGGATAAGAACCGTCTTCGTCCTTAATATATTCAAAAGCAAGCGCAGTTATTTTTTTCTGAGCTAAAGCTTCGAAATATTCTTTCTTTTTAGTTTTTAACTGAATTGCTGAAATGATAATCGTTTCAGGATTAATCATTTTAATTTCAGCCAATGTTGGAGGTTCAACTTTAAGTAATAAAGGACAGCCAAAAACTTTTTTAGTGTCTTTTGTTACTTCTGCACCAGCATCTGCATATTCTTTATCAGAATAACTAGAGCTTTCTCCGGCACCAGATTCAATCATAACACGATGACCTTCGTAAGTCAAAGAATTTACCGCGTCTGGAGTCAGGCAAATACGACGTTCCTGGTAACTTGTTTCTTTAGGAATTCCTATAAAAAGTTCACTTTTGAATCGGCCAATTTCAAGTTTTTCTTCTTGTGGCAACAATTGTTGTTTCGTAAATGGAGTTAAGGTAATTGACATGGGTTGTGCAAAATATTAAGAGTACAAATTACGTAAAAAGTTTTAAAATCAATGTAAAAATTGTGCTAATACTGTTTTAATAATTAAAGCATTAGTTTTTCCATTTTAATGTCGGCTCTTTCGTAAATCCCATCTTCCAAAGGAATTTCTTCAAAACCAAATTTTCTATAGAGATGAATTGCGGGAAGTAATTTTCGGTTTGAATATAAAAGTACTTTTTTAATACCGTTTTCTTCGGCGACAGCCAGACAATGAATTAATAGTTTATTCCCAATTCCAAGACCTTGTGCTTTATCCGAAACTGCCATTTTACTCAATTCAAATGTCATGTCGTCAATCTTCAGTAAAGAAGCCGTTCCAATAATTTCGTTATTATGTTTAGCGTAGAAAATAAGTCCGCCTTTATCAATAATTTCTTCTTGGGGATTAGAAAGTACATATTCGTCTCTTTCCTCAACTCTAAAATACTTTTGCAGCCATTCTATGTTTAAGGTTTTAACGTGTTCTTTTAAATCTGAAGAAAAGGGAATTATTTCTACTGTATTTTGGGTATTCATTCAGTCTAATTTTATTCGTAAATTACTTCTACTTCAAATAATCCTTCTGAACTTGCCTTATTACCATTACTATTCAAATATAAAACTTGGAAGGAAGTTCTTTTTCTTTTTGGATCCATCAAAAATATTACAGGGAATGTTATTGGATTTCTACTGCCAATATTCTTTCCAGCCATTGTAATTTTATTATCTTTTGATTTTAGCATTATTCCTGTCAAGCAATCATGACATGGAGTATCTGAATAGTATTTTACTGTAATAGAATCGCCAATTTTGTAATCACTTGCTTTTAAAACAAGGGGTATTTTATTGGTATATCCATTATATTCTTTGATTTTTATTTTATTATAAAAAACATGCCAAACACTTATTGTATCAGAAGCTTTGCAAAAGCTAGAAATTAGAAAAAATGCAATAAGGATATTTAATTTCTTCATGCTTTTAAATTAATTCTAAGCTTCTTTTTCCATCTGCCAATAATTCAATATTGATTGAGGAAGTTTCTTCAGGAAGTAAATTCGCAATTTTTTCAGACCATTCGATAAAGCACCAATTTCCCGAATATAAATAATCATCAACACCCATATCGAGTGCTTCGGTTTCTTTGTTTAATCGGTAAAAATCAAAATGATAAACGATTTGATTGTTCGAAGTGGAATATTCATTTACAAGCGAAAAAGTTGGACTGCTTGTTGCGCTTTCAACTCCTATACTTCTGCATAATTGCTTGATAAGAGTAGTTTTTCCAACGCCCATTTCTCCATTAAAAAGGATAATCTTTTTAGGATTTGAGGCTAAAATTTGTTCTGCTACTTCTTGAATTTGATCTAATGAAAAAACGATATTCATTGTAAGTATTTAATTTGGTTTTATTTCTTTTTTGTAAACTTCCTAACTTCCGGATTAATTAAATTAGGATCAATTTCGTCTGTTTTTTTGATGTATTTATTCAAGCTGTCTTTTTTTGAATAATAGGCATAAGAACTTGCTAATTGCGCATAATAACTACCATTATTTGGTTCAATTTTAACAGCTTTATTTAAATTTTGAATAGCCTGATCTAAATATTTTTTATCATTTTTCTCCACGAATATTTGACCATAACTTATAGCTGCGCAATAAAATACTTTTCCATTATTTGGATTTAATGCAATGGATTTTTCTAAATAAACAGCAGATTTTTCGTATTCTTTTTTCTTTCCTAAAATAATTCCAAATCCCCAAAAAGCGTTTGGATTTTGATTATCTAAAAGCCAGGCTTGATTAAATCTTTTCATTGATGTATCAAGATCATCTTTATAGAAATATTCCCATGCTTTACTGGCATAATATTCCGAAGCCTCTTTTTTATTTTTAAATTGTTTTTCGGCTTCTTCAATAAATTGATTATCACTTTGTATTTGCTGAGGGCATTTTTTGACTTCACCATACATGGGAATCAAATTAATTCCTTCAGGACAATCTTGAGCACAACTATAATTAATGTTAGCTAAGAAAACTAAAAAGAATAAAAAATTTAATGGTTTCTTCATATAAAAGTTGTCTTTTCTATTTTGGATTAAATTCTATGCTTATTATATAAGTCTCAGTCGCAGTTCTAAGTGTCAGTTGGAAACTGAAAACTGCGACTGAAAACTGTTTTTATTTCGGATTAAATACCAAAAACGGAATAATCATTTCTTCTAACGAAATTCCTCCATGTTGATAGGTATTTCTGTAATAACTCACATAATGATTGTAATTGTTTACATAGGCCAGAAAGAAATCATTCTTGGCGAATATAAAAGAACTACTCATGTTTATTGCCGGTAAACCAATATCTTTTGGTTCTTTTACGACATACACATCTTTTTGCTCGTATGTTAAACTACGTCCGGTTTTGTAGCGCAAATTTAGACTAGTATTTTTATCTCCAACCACTTTCGAAGGGTTTTTTACATTAATTGTACCGTGATCTGTGGTTAAAATTAATTTGAAACCTAAAAGCTGAGCTTGTTGAATAATTTCCAGTAAAGGAGAATTTTTAAACCAACTTAAAGTTAAAGAGCGATAAGCTTTATCGTCTGAAGCGAGTTCTTTTACAACTTCCATTTCTGTTTTAGCATGAGATAACATATCGACGAAATTGTAAACAACAGTCACTAAGTCATTACCTTTTAAAGCTTTGAAGTTTTCGGCGAGTTTTTTCCCACCGGCGTAATTGGTGATTTTAAAATAATCTTCCTTAATATTTAATCCTAAACGTTTTAATTGAGCAGAAAGAAATTCGGCTTCATAAAGATTTTTTCCACCATCTTCAACATCATTTTTCCAATATTGCGGAAATTGTTTTTCCATTTCTATTGGTAATAAACCAGAGAAAATTGAATTTCTGGCGTATTGTGTTGCTGTTGGAAGGATAGAGAAATATGGAACTTCTTTTTCTAATTTATAATAATTAGAAACTACGGTTTCAAATGATTTCCATTGGTCGTAACGCAAGTTATCAATAACAACAAACAGAATTGGTTTGTCTTTCTTTTTAATTTCGGGAACAACTAATTCCTTAAATAAGGTATGAGATTGTATTGGTTTATCTGCTTTTGGTGCAAACCAGTCTTCGTAGTTTCTCTCAATATATTTTCCGAATTGCGAATTGGCTTCAACTTTTTGAGATTCAAGGATTTCAATCATTCCCTGATCGTTGATGTTCTCTAGTTCCAGTTCCCAGAAAATCAATTTTTTATACAATTCAACCCAATCTTCAAATGAATTAACCATGGCTAATTCCATTGAGATTTTACGAAATTCCTTTTGATAATCTAGAGTGGTTTTTTCTGAAATTAATCTCGAATGATCCAGATTTTTCTTCAAGCTCAGTAAAATTTGATTCGGATTTACTGGTTTTATCAAGTAATCAGCGATTTTTGAGCCAATTGCTTCTTCCATTATATATTCCTCTTCACTTTTAGTAATCATAATCATCGGGATTGCTGATTTTTTCTCTTTCATTTCCGAAAGCGTTTCCAAACCACTCATTCCCGGCATATTTTCATCCAGAAAAACGATGTCAAAATTATCCTCTTCAAATAATGTAATTGCGTCAAGTCCATTGTTTGAAGTTGTTACAGCATAGTTTTTTTTCTCCAGAAATAATATATGTGGTTTCAAAAGATCAATTTCATCATCGACCCAAAGTATTTTTATCTTATCCATAAACGAATTTTATTTTAATGCAATTTAGAAGTATAGAACTTAAAAAGTATTAAAAATAGTATAAATTTCAGAATAATGATTTGTGATTTTGTTTTAATATCTTTTTTTTATTTTGCTATTACTTTGATAATCAGTGCAAATTATTGCTAATTTTTAAGTAAAAAACTCCAAATGGTTTATAGTTATTTACTTATATTTGTTGATCTAAAAATAACCAAATAGTGACTCATATCAATAAGTTAAAAATATTCAATGATCCCATTTATGGGTTTATTTCCATCCCGAACGAACTTATTTACGACTTAATTCAGCATCCGTATTTTCAACGTTTACGCCGTATTTCACAAATGGGATTGTCGTATTTGGTTTATCCGGGAGCCAATCATACACGGTTTCATCATGCCTTAGGATGTATGCATTTAATGCAGAAATCTGTAGAGACACTTCGTTTTAAAGGAGTTGCAATTTCTTCGGAAGAAGAGAATGCTTTGTATATTGCTATTTTGCTGCACGATATTGGTCATGGACCTTTTTCGCATGCTATGGAAAAAAGTATAGTTGAAGATGTGAATCATGAAGCTATTTCGTTATTATTTATGAATCAGCTGAATGAAGAGTTTGATGGAAGATTGGGCTTGGCAATTCAGGTTTTTAAGGGTGATTATCACAGGAAATTCATGTTGCAGTTGATTTCAAGTCAATTAGATATGGATCGAATGGATTATTTAAAACGTGATAGTTTTTATACGGGAGTTGCAGAAGGAAATGTTAATTCTGAGCGTTTGATTCAGATGATGAATGTAGTTGACGGAACTTTGGTTATTGAGGAAAAAGGAATTTATTCTGTAGAGAAATTCCTGCTTTCGAGAAGATTGATGTATTGGCAAGCCTATTTGCATAAAACAAGTTTGGTGGCTGAATTAATCCTGATGAAAGTATTAAAAAGAGCTAAAGAATTGACTTTAAAAGGTGTTTCTTTACCTTGCAGCGAGCCTCTTTTGTATTTTATGCAAAACAAAGTTGCTTTGGAGGATTTTGATGCCGAAAAGCTTGATTTGTTCTCTCAATTAGATGATTTTGATATTATTAGCGCTTTAAAAGCGTGGCAAAGACATAGTGATTTTATACTTTCGACTTTAAGTAAAATGATCATTAACAGAGATTTACTTAAAATTAAATTAAGTGCGGATAAAATTCCGATGGAAGAATCTCAATCTTTAAAAGAAGAATTTGCTAACGAACACCATATTACACAATTAGAAGCTGGATATTTTATTTTTAGAGGAAAAATAAAAAATCAGGCTTACAGTAAAGAAGCGGAACCAATCCGAATTTTGAAAAAAGATAGAACAATTGAGGATGTTGTAGAAGCGTCTGATCAGCTGAATTTGAAATCGTTATCTAAATTGGTGACAAAATATTACATCTGTTTCCCAAAACAACTTATTTAAAATTAACATTTAAAATCTATTTTTTATATTTTTGTCGCAATGAAATTTACAGCAGAACAAATAGCAGGAATTTTAGAAGGAGAAGTTGTTGGGAATCCCAATGCAGAAGTTTCTCGGTTATCTAAGATCGAAGAAGGCGAGGAAGGTTCACTTACTTTTTTGGCTAATCCTAAATATATCAATCACATATATACTACAAGGGCTTCAGTAACAATTGTTAATGATAGCTTTATACCTGAGCAGGAAGTTACGACAACTTTAATAAAAGTAGAAGATGCTTATGCGTCTTTTTCTAAGCTTTTACAGTTTTACAATCAGGTAAAATTGAATAAAAACGGAATAGAACCACAGTCTTTTATAACGGAAGGAACTAAATATGGAGAGAATTTATATTTAGGAAGCTTTAGTTATATAGGGCAAAACGTAGTTTTAGGCGACAATGTAAAAATTTACCCAAACAGTTTTATTGGCGATAATGTTGTTATTGGCGATAATGTGTATATTTTTGCAGGCGCCAAAATTTATTCTGAAACTATTATCGGAAACAATTGTACCATTCATTCAGGGACCATTATTGGTGCCGATGGTTTTGGTTTTGTTCCTAATGAAGAGGGAGAATATAGTAAGGTACCGCAAATTGGCAATGTTATTATAGAAGATAATGTAGATATTGGTGCCAATACTACAATCGACAGAGCAACTCTTGGTTCTACAATTATTAGAAAAGGAGTTAAATTAGACAATCAAATTCAGATTGCCCACAATGTAGAAATTGGTAAAAATACTGTGATTGCTGCGCAATCAGGTGTGGCTGGTTCTACAAAAATTGGAGAAAACTGTATGATTGGCGGGCAAGTTGGTATCGCAGGCCATTTGATTATAGGTAATAATGTTAGATTGCAGGCTCAATCAGGAGTAGCACGAAACATTAAAGATGATGAAATTTTACAAGGCTCACCATCGCTTGGATATAGTGATTTTAATAAATCGTATGTTCATTTCAGGAATCTACCTAAAATCGTAGCCGAAATTGATGAATTAAAAAAACAAATAATAAACCCAAAAAATGGAAATAATGGTTAAACAGAAGACCATCAAAAATGAAATTTCACTAACAGGCGTTGGATTACATACTGGGAAAGAAGTTACAATGACTTTTAAACCAGCTCCAATTAATAATGGTTTCACTTTTGTAAGAGTAGATTTGCAAGGTCAACCAGTCATTGAGGCTGATGCTAATTATGTTGTTAACACGCAAAGAGGTACTAATTTAGAAAAATTAGGTGTAAAAATTCAAACACCGGAACATGTTTTAGCTGCTTTAGTTGGATGTGATTTGGATAATGTTATTATTGAATTAAACGCTTCTGAGCTTCCAATTATGGATGGTTCTTCAAAATACTTTGTTGAAGCAATTGAAAATGCCGGAATTGAAGAACAAGATGCTAAACGTAACGTTTATGTAGTAAAAGAAGTTATTTCGTTTACTGATGAAACTACCGGAAGCGAGATCTTGGTTATGCCAAGTGATGATTATCAAGTAACTGCAATGGTTGATTTTGGTACTAAAGTTTTAGGTACTCAAAATGCAACGATGAAAAGTATAGCCGATTTTAAAGAAGAAATCGCTAATTCCAGAACTTTTAGTTTCTTACACGAATTAGAATCTCTTTTAGAAAACGGATTAATTAAAGGTGGAGATTTAAACAACGCTATTGTATATGTAGATAAAGAAATATCTGATGCTACAATGGAGAATTTAAAGAAAGCTTTTGGAAAAGATAAAATTTCAGTTAAGCCAAACGGAGTTTTAGACAACCTTACTTTACATTATCCAAACGAAGCTGCAAGACATAAATTACTTGATGTTGTTGGAGATTTATCTTTGATTGGAGTAAGAATTCAAGGAAAAATTATTGCTAACAAACCTGGACACTATGTAAATACACAGTTTGCCAAGAAATTAGCGAAAATCATCAAAATTGAACAAAGAAATCATGTGCCGGTTTATGATTTAAACTTAGAGCCATTGATGGATATTCATAAAATTATGGCTGTATTACCACACAGGCCTCCATTTTTGTTAATTGATAGAATTATAGAAATGTCTGATAGTCACGTGGTTGGAATGAAAAATGTTACTATGAATGAGAATTTCTTCGTAGGGCATTTTCCTGAAGCACCAGTTATGCCAGGAGTTTTAATTGTTGAAGCAATGGCACAAACAGGAGGAATTTTGGTTTTAAGCACCGTTCCGGATCCTGAAAATTATTTGACATATTTCATGAAAATTGATAATGTTAAATTCAAACACAAAGTATTGCCTGGTGACACCTTAATTTTTAAGTGTGAATTGATTTCTCCTATCAGAAGAGGAATCTGTCATATGCAGGCAAATGCTTACGCAAACGGAAAATTGGTAACTGAGGCAGAATTAATGGCTCAAATTGCAAGAAAACAATAATAATTAATCAATTTTATTGTTTACGTTTGTTGCCCAAATTAGATTATTTTAATTTAAAATATAAAATATACAGATGAATCAACCATTAGCATATGTTCATCCCGGCGCCAAAATCGCTAAAAATGTTGTAATAGAACCTTTTACAACAATTCACAATAATGTTATTATTGGTGATGGTACTTGGATTGGTTCAAATGTGACCATCATGGAAGGGGCCCGTATTGGTAAAAATTGTAATATTTTTCCAGGAGCTGTAATTTCTGCGGTGCCACAAGATTTAAAATTTGGCGGAGAAGATTCTCTTGCTATTATAGGAGATAATTGTACAATTAGAGAATGTGTTACAATCAATAGAGGTACAGTTGCATCCGGACAAACTATTTTAGGTAATAACTGTTTAGTTATGGCTTATGCACACATTGCACACGATTGTGAAATTGGTAATAACGCCATTATTGTAAATGGTGTTGCTTTGGCAGGTCACGTAGTTGTTGGTAATCACGCCGTAATTGGTGGTTTGGCAGCAATTCACCAATTTATTCATATTGGAGATCACGCAATGATTTCTGGTGGATCTCTGGTTAGAAAAGATGTTCCTCCATATACAAAAGCTGCAAAAGAGCCGTTATCATATGTAGGAATCAATTCAGTAGGTTTAAGAAGAAGAGGTTTCAGTACGGAGAAAATCAGAGAAATTCAGGAAATCTACAGAATTTTATACCAAAAGAATTACAATACAACACAAGCTTTAAGTATTATTGAAGCTGAAATGGAAGCCACTCCTGAGAGAGATGAAATTCTTGATTTTATCAGAAACTCATCACGAGGAATTATGAAAGGTTATTCAGGAAATTATTAAATAAAAGTTTAATCGTTTATTTGTTTATTCGTTAAGTCGAAAACATATAAACGATTTAACGATTAAACAAAATATCAAATAAAACAAGAACAAAATGGCATCTACATCAGATATTAGAAACGGATTGTGTATTAAATTCAATCACGATATTTATAAAATCGTTGAATTTCTTCACGTAAAACCTGGAAAAGGTCCTGCTTTCGTAAGAACAAAATTAAGAAGTTTAACTACAGGAAGAGTATTAGATAATACATTTTCTGCTGGGCATAAAATTGACGATGTGCGTGTTGAAACGCATAACTACCAGTTTTTATATGCTGAAGGAGATGAATTTCATTTTATGAATACAGAGTCTTTTGAGCAAATTTCTTTGAACAAAAACATCTTAGATGCTCCGGGATTATTGAAAGAAGGTACAAGTGTAATGGTTCAGGTAAATACTGAAACTGATTTACCTTTATCAGTAGATATGCCGTCTTCTGTAATTCTTGAAGTTACTTATGCAGAGCCGGGAGTAAAAGGAAACACAGCTACAAATGCTACAAAATCTGCTACGGTAGAAACTGGAGCTTCTGTAAACGTTCCGTTGTTCATCAACGAAGGTGATAAAATTAAAATTGATACAGCTTCAGGTTCTTACATGGAGCGTGTAAAAGAGTAGTTTATCAATAAGATAATTTGTCAATGAGTCAATTAGAAAATTGATGCAACAGCAGAAATGAATAATTTTTATTTTCTAATTGACACATTTTCTAATTGACACATTCTCTAATTGACAAATTTTCTAATTATAAAATATGAAATTTCCAAAGAGTCATTCTTTACAAGAAATTGCAAATTTGCTTAATTGCGAATTTATTGGTGACCCAAACTTTCCGGTTTTAGGCATGAACGAAATACATGTTGTGGAACCTGGAGATATAGTTTTTGTAGACCATCCTAAATATTATGACAAAGCTTTACAATCAGCTGCGACTATTGTTTTGATTAACAAAAAAGTAGATTGTCCGGAAGGTAAAGCACTTCTGATTTCTGACGATCCTTTCAGAGATTTTAATACTCTAACCAAACATTTCAGACCTTTTCAGGCAACAAATGTATCTATTGCTCTTTCTGCAACTATTGGAGAAGGAACCGTAATTCAGCCTAATTGCTTTGTTGGGAACAACGTTACAATTGGAAAGAATTGTATAATACATCCAAATGTTACTATTTATGATCATACTGTAATTGGTGATAATGTAATGATTCATGCCGGAACTATTTTAGGTGCCGATGCATTTTATTATAAAAAACGTCCGGATGGTTTTGATCAATTAATTTCTGGCGGAAGAGTTGTAATTGAAGATAATGTTGGCATTGGTGCACTTTGTACTATTGACAAAGGTGTAACTGGTGATACAACAATTGGTGAAGGGACAAAATTGGATAATCAGGTGCATGTTGGACATGATACTGTGATTGGAAAAAAATGTTTAATTGCTTCACAAACAGGTATTGCAGGTTGTGTCGTTATTGAAGACGAAGTTACAATCTGGGGACAAGTAGGGACAACCAGTGGAATCACGATAGGAGCGAAGGCTGTTATTATGGGACAAACTGGTGTAACTAAATCGGTAGAAGGAGGGAAATCTTATTTTGGAACTCCAATCGAAGAATCAAGAGAAAAGCTAAAACAGTTAGCTAACATCAAAAAAATTCCCGAAATTTTAAATAAATTGAAGTAATATGTCTATTAAAGAATTTGTTCAAAAATTTTATAAGTCGGATGCCTTAATTGATAGCGAAATCATGAAAACTTACTTGCATCCGGAGGTAAAGTTAGATTGGAATAGTACTAAAGGATTGATCGAAATGGATTATAATTCGATGTTAGATATGGCAAATGAGCTAAGTCGTGCTTATGTGCGTTCTAAAGTCAGAATTAGCCATATTCTTGCTGAAGAAGACTTAGTTTCAATTCGTTATTCTCATTTTGTGAAAACGATTGAAAACCCAAGAGAAGAGATGTTATTGGCCCATTTTTCTACAATTTGGCAAATAAAAGACGATAAATTATATCGCGGTTATCAAATGAGTCAATTTTCTTGATTTTTTTGAAGACAAAAAGGTTAAAATACGTTACAAAACCTTACTTTTGCATCACAATTTTAAAAACTACATAAAATATATATCATGAGTGTTTTAGTTAATAAAGATTCCAAAATAATTGTTCAAGGATTTACAGGAAGCGAAGGAACTTTCCACGCTTCTCAAATGATTGAGTACGGTACTAATGTTGTTGGTGGTGTTACGCCTGGAAAAGGTGGAACTAGCCATTTAGATCGTCCGGTTTTTAACACAGTAAAAGATGCTGTTGATCAAGCTGGAGCTGATACATCTATTATTTTTGTACCGCCAGCTTTTGCTGCTGATGCAATTATGGAAGCTGCTGACGCTGGAATTAAAGTAATTATTGCTATTACAGAAGGAATTCCTGTAGCAGATATGATTAAAGCAAATAATTATGTTAAAGAAAGAAATTCTAGATTAATCGGACCAAACTGTCCAGGAGTTATTACTCCGGGTGAAGCTAAAGTTGGTATTATGCCAGGTTTCGTTTTCAAAAAAGGAACAGTTGGAATCGTTTCTAAATCAGGAACTTTAACTTACGAAGCTGCTGACCAAGTTGTAAAACAAGGTTTAGGAATCACTACAGCTATTGGTATTGGTGGAGATCCAATTATTGGAACTACAACTAAAGAAGCTGTTGAATTATTAATGAACGACCCAGAAACTGAAATCATCATTATGATTGGTGAAATTGGTGGTCAACTTGAAGCTGATGCTGCAAGATGGGTAAGAGCTGATGGTAACCGTAAACCAGTTGTTGGTTTTATCGCTGGAGAAACTGCTCCTGCCGGTAGAACAATGGGTCACGCAGGCGCTATTGTTGGTGGTTCTGATGATACTGCTGCTGCTAAAAAACAAATTATGAGAGACAACGGAATTCATGTTGTTGATTCACCAGCTGAAATTGGTAAAAAAGTAAAAGAAGTACTTGGATAATCTCCGGTATTCAAAATAAAAAATTCCAAAAAAAGTCTCAATATTTTGTTGAGACTTTTTTACATTTTTAAAATGATTGGAATTTAATTTAAAAACTTAGCAACTTAGAACCTCAGTTTCTTAGAAGCTTAAAATGAGAAATATGTACAAAGAATTAGAAAAGTTTAAAGTAAGCAATAGTTTTACTTTTACAATCGAGGATAGTTTAGAACAAGCTTGTAATGCTCCGGAATCTGGCGCAGGAGTTTTTGTAGTTTATGCTGTTGAAGGTGGTGCAAAAGAATTAATCATGGTGGGTTCTACAGGAACCGTTCAGAATGATGGAGCTTTGAAAAGCAAAAATGGCGGTTTATACGATAAAATCGTAAACGGACACCAATTTGCTAAAACTGGTAGAAAATATTCTTGGCCAGCACAAATGAAATTAGAAAACATCGATGCTCTTGAAGTAGTTTGGTATGAAACTTTTAATGCTGACGTAAAAGGAATCCCTACTACTGTTGAAGGACAAGTTTTGCAAAATTTCTTAGATGAAAATGCAAGATTACCAAGATGGAATGTAGCTTTCTAAGTTTTTTTAACTAGAAAACATCAAAAAGCCTTACTTACTAGTAAGGCTTTTTTTTATATTCGGATTTTTTTTTATTTAACGACTAATTTTATAATGTAAGTTTCTTTTACAAATGAGATATGTTAATATAAATGAATTGTTAAAAAAAGAAAATAAAAATGGTGGTAGTAAAATCTTACAATTAAATTGTTTTTTAAAATAGTATTATTATTTTAATTTGCCTTAAGTTCTAGTTAAATCAAGCATAAAGCAACAGTTTTCTTATATTAGGAAACTGCTTCCTTTGTGTAAAAAAATTGGTTTTAAATATTTGCTTTTATATATTTATCGCACAAAACCAAAAGATAATGTTAAAAAAACATATTCTTTGTATTAAATCAAAGAGTTTGTTTTAAGAATATCAGCCACTATAACCATGAAAACCTCAACCTTTGAATTTACCGCTTTTGACGATATTACCCTTTGGACTAACCTAAGAGAGGGAGACGAAAAATCATTCTCGATGTTGTTTGAAAGATATTATGCCGATTTGGTGAGTTATGGCAATTCACTTTCTCCCTATCATGAAAAAGTACAGGATTGTATTCAGGATGTTTTTACAGATATATGGGTGTATCGCAATTCATTACAGCGTTCTGTGGTTGTAAAGGCTTATTTGTTATCAAGTGTACGCAAGAGAATTGCAAGATTGCATGAACGTGATCATATTTTCCGCAAAGCAACAAACACAGATTCTATTGCATTTTTACTGGAGTTCTCTGTGGGGCATGAGCTTATAGATGATGACTATGCTACCAAAGAAAAAGTTACTTATCTGAATAAATTATTAAATGATTTACCACCTCGCCAGAAAGAAGCTTTGTATTTAAAATATCATCAGGGACTTAGTGTGGAACAAATTGCTGAAATGCTCGATGTAAATTACCAATCGGCCAGTAATTTGCTGTATCGCGGTTTGCTGGTGCTTCGTAAAGAATGGAAAGGTACTTTTTCATTATTTCTACTACTATCTTCAAGTAGTTTTTAATTTTATTTCAAAAAATAAAAAAAAAATCACAATTTGGTGAGTATACAATCAAAGAAGTGTCCTCTATGTTTTTGTAACCTTATTTTTAGATGCAAAAACGTAATACATATACCGAAATAGAAGATTTTTTATCTGACGAATCATTCCAGTCGTGGATTTTATTAAAAATTGACAATGATGGTTGGGAGGAGTGGACTTTAGAAAGTCGTCAACGTGCAAAATTAGTCGAAGAAGCACGACACTTATTGTTGGCGATGCATGTTACGGATTCAGAATTATCAACTTCGGATATTCGCAGAGCGTTAGAAGCGACTTGGTCGAAAATCGAAGAGAAAGAAAATCAAAACCATTTACCTGAAAACTCAAACATTAGATTTCTTAGAAAATGTTTTCTTAACGGAGTTGCAGCAACTTTAATTTTTGGACTAATATCCGTTTGGTTCTACAAAAACTATTTCCAAACAGAAAATAAAGTTGTTACCTACAAAGAACTTATTGATGAAAATAGTGAAGGATTAGTGGAGCAGACTAATAATTCAGACAAACCGCAAATTATTACATTATCTGATGGTAGTTCGGTTTTATTACAGCCAAATAGTAAATTAAGTTATCCTAAAATCTTTACCGGAAACGAAAGAAAGGTGTATTTATCCGGCGAAGGTTTCTTTGAAATTAGTAAAAATCCTAAAAAACCTTTTTACGTTTATGCAAACGAGATTGTCACAAAGGTTGTTGGAACTAGTTTTAGGGTCAAAGCTTATTCTGATCAACCTGATGTTGAAGTTCTTGTCCGCACCGGTAAAGTTAAGGTTAAGTCTAATGAAATGATTTCAAAATCAGATCACGAAGAAATAGTTTTACTTCCTAATCAGGCATTACGATTTGTACGTAATGATCTAAAATTCAATAAAATTACAAATATCACTCAAGATGCTGAACTTGTTCAAAGTGTTGGAAATATCGAACAACTAAGCTTTGAGTTTAGTGATATCCCTGTTTCGCAGATTTTTGAAACAATAGAACAGGCTTATCTGGTAGATATTGATTATCCAAAAGACAAATTAAAAGATTGCCATCTTACCACTTCACTGAGTGACCAGCCTTTGCCGGAAAAATTAAAAATTGTTTGTAGAAGCATTGGCAACAATACCAGTTTTGAAATGAACGGAAATCAAATTATTATAACATCAGAAGGATGTAATTAATGCTTTTGTATAACTGTAATTATACAAAAGAAGATCGCATTAAGTGATTTAATATTTTAGATAAATTCTTTCTTTTTTTTATAAGAATGTAATTTATTTCTTTTGAAACAAACCAAAACCAAAGTATAAACCAAAACTAAGAAAAACCAAAAAAGCCTATGTAAAAGATAATGCATAAAAAAAAGTGCCGAAATGCTGTAACATTTTCGACACTTATAAAATTGAATTTCTCTCTGTAAAGAGTCATTCAGTACGTTTCTTAAAATACACTCGAATCAGTATTAATCAAAACAAACCAAAATTATGAAAAAACCAGTTGTTAAACAACGATTACTCCATCGAATCATGAAAATAACACTATTTCAGTTTGTCCTTGCACTTGTGTTTTCAAGTGTTGCAATGGCAAACGATGTAAATGGGCAAAAAAAGTTAGATACCAAAGTCACAATTACAGTTGAAAATTTGACATTGGATAATGCATTATCTAAAATTGAAAAGTCTGCGCATGTAAAATTTTCTTATAACTCCAGATTACCACAATTAAACCAAAAAGTGAGTATTGAGGCTAATCAGGAAACATTGGCAAGTATTCTAAACAGAGTATTGCTTCCGTTTAATATCACATTTGCAGAAGTTAGTAATCAGATTATTTTGCAAAAGAATGTTGTAAATCCGTTTGCAAATACAGATAATCACGATTCATTATTAGAAATATTAACTGCGGGTCCAATTATAAAAGGAAAAGTGACAGATTCAGGAGGAAATCCTTTACCTGGTGCAACAGTATTGGCAAAAGGAAGCAAAATGGCCGTGCTTACTGACTTTGATGGTAATTTTACTATCGAAATGCCTGCGAATAGTGATAAAATTATCATTTCTTATGTAGGTATGGAGACAAAAGAAATTGGTATAACTAATATTACACCAACAATTGTTTTAAATGAATTGGGGCAAAACCTAAAAGAAGTTGTAGTGACTACAGGTTACGAAAAAACATCTAAAAGAACCTTTACAGGAGCTATCAGTAAAATTTCGGGAACGGAATTAAAAGTTGACGGTGTAGTTGATGTCAGCAGAATGATTGAAGGAAAAGCAGCAGGGGTAACAGTTCAAAACGTTACAGGAACATTTGGTACAGCACCAAAAATTACTGTTCGTGGATCCTCATCAATCTTTGGAGATACAAAACCTTTATGGGTTATTGATGGTGTTGTTCAGGAAGATATTATTAATATTTCATTTTCTGATTTGGCCTCAGGAAACTCTGAAACTTTGCTAAGTTCATCTGTAGCAGGTTTAAATGCTAATGATATTCAAAGTGTAGAAATCTTAAAAGATGCATCGGCAACTTCTATTTATGGTTCAAGATCATTAAACGGAGTTGTAGTTGTAACGACAAAACAAGGTCGTAGAGATTCACCTTTAAAAGTGAGTTATTCAGTAGAGAATACGGTAAGAACTGTTCCTAATTATTCGCAATATGATATTTTAAACTCTCAGGAATCAATGAGTATTTTAAAAGAGTTGGAAGGATATAGCGGAGATGGAAAAGGGTTTCTTGAAATAGCTTCCTCACTAAACGGAAGATTTGGTGGAGTTTATAATATTCTTGCAAAACAAATTGATACTTACAATAAAACAGGTGGTCAGTTTGGAGTTAGAAATGATGAAGTTAGCCGTAATCAATTTTTAAAGAAATATGAATTAGGCAATACAGATTGGTTTAGTGTTTTATTTAGACCTTCAATCACACAAAATCACTCTTTGAGTTTTTCTGGTGGAGGAAAAAACAACACATTTTATGCTTCTCTAGGATATTATACAGATCCGGGATGGACAATTGCAGATAACGTAAAACAATTGACATCTAATATAAAAGGAACTTTTTTTATAAATGATAAATTAAATATTACTTTATCTACAATGGGTTCGGTACGTAATCAAATGGCACCGGGAAGTTATGAAAGTAAATCAGATCCAGTTTACGGAAGCGTAAACAGAGAATTTGATATCAACCCTTTTAAGTATGTTTTAAACACAAGCAGAACTTTAAGACCTTACGATGAAAATGGAAATTTAGAGTATTACAGAAATAACTGGGCTCCAATGAATATTATTAACGAGCTTAGTAATAATACATTGGATATTAAAGTAAATGATATTCGTTTTCAATTGGATTTAGAATATAAAATTAATCCACATTTAACTTATAATCTTACAGGTTCAGCCAGATATGCTAATACTTCGAGAGAGCATAAAATTTATGAAGATTCGAATGTGGCTGCCGCTTATAAGGCGGGTACAGCTTTGAGCGTAGAAGGAGAAAATTCAATCGTTCAGGAGGCTAATATATTTTTATACCGTGATCCGGATAATTTAACGGCACCAAAAATATCTGTACTTCCAAATGGAGGGTTTTTAAGAAAATTTACAAATGACATGACTTCTTACAACATTAGAAATAGTGTTAATTATAGAAATACATTAAATGAAAAACACGAATTAGAAGGATTCTTTGGTACTGAACTTAGATCAGTAGACAGAAACAGTGATAATTTTACTGCAGTAGGACTTCAATTTGACCGTGGACTTACACCATTTATCGATCCTAGATTAATTTCTAAAATAGTAAATGACGGAGATTCTTATTATGGTTTTGATGCTGAAAGAGAAAGAACAGTTGGTTTCTTCGGAAAAGTAGGATATACTTATGATCGTCGTTATACAGCGTCTCTTACAGGTCGTTATGACGGATCAAACAGACAAGGAAACAGCGGTTCTAACAGATGGCTGCCAACTTATACAGTAAGTGGAAAATGGAATATCACGGAAGAAAATTTCATGAGAAATTCTAAAGCTATAAACAATTTAGCATTAAGAGCATCTTATGGACTTACAGCTACTGCCGGACCAGCTACCAATTCATTGGCGATTTACAAAAGTTTTATTACGGATAGACTTTTTCTTGGAAACAGAGAATCTGCAATATCTATTGATGAATTACAAAACGGTGATTTAACTTGGGAAAAACAATACGAAACTAACATTGGTTTAGATTTAGGAATGTTTAACAACAGAGTACAATTTGTAACGGATGTCTATACTCGTAATGCCTTTGATTTAGTTGATTTTGTGACAACATCAGGTGTTGGAGGAGAAAGTATCAAGCAAGGTAATAATGCCGATATGAGAACTAAAGGTCTTGAAGTAGGTTTTACAACTCAGAATATTGTAGGCAAAGATTTTAGATGGTCTACTACGCTTAATTTCTCTGTTTATGATCAAAAAATTACAAAATTACAAAACAAACCATCTGCATTTAGTTTAGTAAACGGAAACGGCGGAAACGCATTAGGAACTCCTAGAAACTCTATTTATTCGTATGACTTTACAGGATTAAATAATCAGGGATTACCAACTTTTAAATTACAGGATGGTGCAGAGAACAATATGACTGATGCAGATTTTCAAGATACAAATGATGTAACTAAATACCTGAAATATGAAGGTTCTATTGAGCCAAATAAATCTATAGGTTTAGCGAATACTTTTACTTACAAAAATTGGTCATTATATGTATTTATTGTTGGTTCAGGGGGAAATAAAGTTCGTTTGAATCCTGTTTATGATAGCGTTTATGATGATTTGACAGTGTTTACAAAAGATTTTACCAATCGTTGGATAAATCCTGGAGATGAAAATATTACAAATGTTCCTGTGATTGCTGACAAAAGATTGATAGAAAATAATGGAGGAGAACGTACACTTGCAAAAGCATACAACACCTATAATTATTCTGATGTTAGAATTGCTGATGGTGATTTCGTGAGATTAAAAAATATCTCATTAGGTTGGGAATTCCCTAAAGATTTCAAGAGAAAATTAGGAGTAAGCACCTTTACATTAAAAGGATCAGCAGTAAACCCTTGGTTAATTTATTCTGATAAAAGACTTAACGGTCAGGATCCGGAATTCCGTAATACAGGAGGTGTAGCTTTTCCAATTACATCACAATACACATTTGCCATAAACCTTTCATTTTAATATAATTGATTATGAAAAATATAAAAATAGCTTTATCACTATTGATACTTGTTAGTGTTAGTAGTTGCGATGATTTCCTTTCAGAAACACCGGATAACAGGTTACAAATTGATACACCCGAAAAAATTTCAGAATTATTGGCAGCTGCATATCCAGACGGTACATATATCGAGCTTGCAGAAACTATGACAGACAACGTATCTGATAATAAAAGCTCTCTGGTAAACATTAATAATGCACAAAGTTATAATTGGGATTTACAAGATGATCAAACAGGTAGAGATACTCAGGGATTTTACTGGAATGCTGCTTATAAGGCAATTGCGACCGCAAATCAGGCATTGGCATCTATAAAAGAGCTTGGAGCTGCCCCTAGTCTTAACCCTCAAAAAGGAGAAGCATTATTAGCCAGAGCATACTCTCATTTTATGTTGGTTTCGTTATGGTCAAATCGTTATAATCCTGCTACAGCTGGTACAGATTTAGGGATTCCTTATGTAACAGAACCGGAAACAGTTTTGATTGCGAAATACAAACGTAATTCAGTAAAAGAAGTTTTTGACTTTATACAAGCAGATATTGAAGAAGGGTTGAAATATGTAACGAATGAGTACAGAACTGATTATTTAAAATATCACTTTAATAAAGAGGCTGCAAAAGCTTTTGCGGCACGTTTTTATACTGTAAAAGGAGACTGGAAACGAGTATTGGAACTTACTGACGGATTAGGAAACAAACCCGTAGGAAAACTTAGAGATTGGACAGCATACAACGGTTATGATTTTCCAAATAAACCAATTGAATATGCAAAAAATACACAGGTTACAAACTTGTTAATTGGATCTCCAAGTTCAATTTGTGGTAGAGCAACAAGAAATAACAGATTTGCTTTTACAAGAGCAAATGAGAGAGACCAGATACTTGGCAGCGACACCAATATTTTTAATAAAGACTGGTTAATTGATATTTCAATACAAGGGGCAAGTGGAGCAAATGTTGCAGTATACAAGTTTAATGAGTATTTCAAATATACCAATGTAACAGCACAAATTGGTCTTCCATATACTGGAGTTGTACTTTTTTCTAACGATGAAATGTTCTTAAACCGTATTGAAGCACATGTTATGACAAATCAATTGGATGTTGCCACTTCAGAGTTGGAATATTTTTTAGGAACCAGAACAGATGGACATGACGCTTCGGATGTATTGACAAAAGATATGGTATATGATAAATATCCGGTTATTGCGGATGAATATACTCCGTTTTATTCTCTTACTCCGGAACAAACATCTTTTATTAAAGCAATTACAGAAGCCAGAAGAAGAGAGTTTTTACATGAAGGACTAAGATGGTTTGATATCAAGAGATTTAATCTGGTAATAAAACATGATACTTATAATCAACAAGGACAAATTTCTAAGAGTAATATTTTGGTTAAAGATGACAAGCGTCGTGCTGTGCAAATACCTCTAAATGCGTCTAATAATGGAATTGAACTAAATCCGAGATAATTTTAATTTGAAACATTATGAAATTAATTAAACAATATAAAAATATAATATTTGCTGTCGGAATTTTGACACTTGTATCCTGTTCTCATGAAGATCAGCCAAAGGAGAGTTTCTTGAATTTTACTCCAAAAGTAAAGACTGATTTGGACAGATGGATTGACAAAAACTATATAGATCCTTATAATATTAGTGTGCAATATGAGTGGAATCAAAATGTAGTTGAAGGCAATAGATTTTTATATCCGCCAGCAATTGACAAAGTGCAGCCAGCATTAGAAATAATCAAAAAAATATGGATCGACAGTTATACAACAATAGGAGGGAAGGATTTTGTTAAAATCATTGCACCAAGAGATTTTGTTCTGGTAGGCGGAGTAAACGTAAATCCTGATGATGTTTCAAATACTTTAGGTCTTGCCGAAGGAGGAAAGAGAATTTCTCTTTTTCAGGTTGATTATGTGGATAAAAAAGATCGCGAAAGTGTAACAGAATTTATCCATACAATTCAGCATGAATACGTGCATATTTTAAATCAGACTAAAACATTTGATGTAGAAGCCTGGGCAAAAATAACACCAAAAGATTATAGCTCAGACCCATTTAGTATTACAGATAGGCAGGCGCATGAACTTGGTTTTATAAGTGCTTATGCAAGATCAAATTATACAGAAGATTTTGCAGAAACAGCAGCAATAATTTTGCTAAACTCAGAAGTAGAGTACGAGGCATTACTTGCAAGTATCACAAATCCTGCTGCAGTTGAAGCCTTAAAGAAAAAAGAAGCACTAGTAGTACAATACTATAGAGATGCCTTTAATATAGATTTTTATGCGCTAAGAGATGAAGCTCAAAAGAATACCACAGATGTTCTAAATGATTAAAAATTTAACAAAAGATAAATTATGAAAACTAAAAATATATTGAAGTATTTGTTGCTCATTATTTTGATGTTGCAAGTAAATAGTTGTGTCAGCACAGATGCGGAACAAAAATTTGATGATACACCTACAGAGCGTTTAAACAAGCGAAAAAAGGAATTAAATGATCTATTACTTTCTGCCGAAAATGGCTGGAAGGCAGTTTATTATACAGATGATAATCAATTGGGAGGATTTACACATTTATTTAAATTTTTGCCTGACGGAAAAGTAGACATGGCTTCTGATTTTGACGATGATACAGAGAAGCATAATAGTCAGTATGAAATTCAATTAGGAAGTACTGTGAGTGTAGTTTTTACGACAAAAAATAAAATTCATTTATTGTCAGACTCTGGTAATTCACCTCTTGCCGCAGGAAAAGGATTCTTAGGAGATTTTCAGTTCTTATTTTATGGTGTAGAAAATGGAGACCTTGTTTTCAAAACTAATAGAACCGTAAAGGAAGTTCGTTTTGTAAAAGCAACAGCTCAAGACTGGGTTGATTTAAAAGGAAACACTATCACGAACAAAAACATGACAGGTGATATTAATAGTCCATTATTTAGAACACTTGAGACTACTGATGGAACAACAGTTAAAAAATACGAGCTTGATTATAATTCCGTAGTTAGATTTGGAACAGCGACTCCTTTAGAAGATGGAAACGCTGAAACTCTTAAATTGGCAGTTGCCTATACACCAACAGGAATAACTGTAAAGCCGGCAATTACCGTAGGAAGTCAAAAGTTAACAGATTTTGTTTATAACGCTACAGATAAATCTTTTGTGGCAACAGGAACAAGTGGTGCAAAAGCTACTATTCAATTTACAAATGCACCTCCTAGATTAACAGATGATTATAAACTATTTTTAGAAGGGGGAGGGCAAATTACAATAGGATATATAGCTGCAAATTTATCTAAAGCCGCGACCAACTCAGCTTACGCTAAATCAATATTAGATAAGGTAAATGCTACTTTGCCCGCAAATCAAAAAATTGCGAGAGTTCAGATAGCTTTCAATGATCCTTTGAATGGTAATTATATCGCATATACATTTACTGGAGGAAAACCATCGATATATCATTTTTTCACCACTACTGAGGATGCCGTAAATAAGACCATTATTTTAACTGATGACGGCTGGATAGGGACTCCGGCAGCAAGAGCGTTTTTGAAAATTTTAGATGATGAAATTACAAATCCTAAAGGATTATACCTTAAAAAAGAATCGTTTACCATTTTCTATACAAATGTTATTTACACTTATACAAGTGCAGCCACTCCGTTTAGATTGACGAATTACAAATTTTAATAGCTTAGTTTTTTAGTTTTGTTCTTGATTTTGGATAAAAAGCGGCTCAAATCGAGCCGCTTTTTTAAAGAATAGAATTAATGTCAAGAATTTAATTAATATGTTTTTTGGTCTTTAGTTATAAATTTTAATGAATGCATTTAGTATTACGTCTGAAACTCAACAGACATAAAAATGATTGAGAATACAAATATTAAACAACCTGATTATTATGTTAGAAAAAATTTTAAATCTTAAAGGAGTTGAAGTACTTAGTATTAATGAACAAAAAAATGTAATTGGCGGGACTGTCATATGTACAATTCCCTGGACTCCACTTCCTTATTATGGGCCATGTATTATGGAGGGACCAATAAGACCAGTTGAGCCAATATGTAAAGCAACAATTGATGGTATAGAGTGCCTTTAATAAAATTATTTCTTTTAGAACCGTTTCATATCCGTGAAACGGTTTTTTTTTGTTCTTTTTAGCCTTAAAGAAGCGTTCTTCTTCATAAATTATACTATTGTTATTTTTTTAAAAAGGGAATTATCATATATTTGACGAGTCATTCATAGCCCTGATAGTAGCGGTATCCTTTTTATCTGCTTTTTTGCAGATGAAAAGATACAAGCGGATAGCAGGAATAGCTACAAATAAATATTAACATAGATTTTGAATATGAAATTACTAGAAGGAAAAGTTGCCATCATTACGGGCGCTAGTCGTGGAATTGGAAGAGGAATTGCTGAAGTTTTTGCTAAACATGGTGCAAACGTTGCTTTTACATACAGCTCGTCTGTAGCTTCTGCAGAAGCGTTAGAAGCTGAATTGAACAGTTTAGGGGTTAAAGCAAAAGGATACCAGTCGAATGCGGCCGATTTTAATGAAGCGCAAACTTTTGTTGATGCTGTTTTGGCTGATTTTGGAACAGTTGATATTTTGATTAACAACGCCGGAATTACAAAAGACAACTTATTAATGCGTATGTCTGAGGCTGATTTTGATCAAGTTATTGATGTGAATTTAAAGTCAGTATTTAATATGACAAAAGCAATTCAAAAAACTTTCTTAAAACAACGTGCAGGTTCAATTATCAATATTAGCTCAGTAGTAGGAGTATCAGGAAACGCTGGACAAACTAACTATGCTGCGTCAAAAGCAGGTGCAATTGGTTTTACGAAATCAGTAGCATTAGAGTTGGGATCACGTAATATTCGTTGTAATGCAATCGCTCCGGGATTTATTGAAACCGAAATGACAGCAAAATTACCAGAAGATGTAGTAAAAGGATGGAGAGACGGAATTCCGTTAAAACGTGGAGGAACAGTAGAAGATGTAGCAAATGCTTGTCTTTTCCTTGCTTCAGACATGAGCGCATACGTGACAGGACAAGTCCTTAATGTTTGCGGAGGAATGTTAACATAAGGAACTATCCCGAAGCTTCGGGACTGAGTTACAAAGGTTCAAAGGTTTTATTTTGAGATCTTTGAAGTATTAAATATTCCAATCATTAAATCACAAATATGACTACAAACACGATTCTATTATTATTACTATCATTAGTAATAGCGGGTGGTTTGTCGTATTTTCAATATTTTTTTAAAGCCAAAAACAAATCCAATGTGATTTGGTTTTTGGCTTTTTTACGTTTTTTAGCCATTTTTGGATTATTACTTTTATTGATAAACCCAATAATGACTAAAAATTCACTTGAGATCACTAAAACGCCACTAGCAATTGCGGTTGACAACTCAAGTTCTATTTCTGTTTTAAAATCAGACAAAAAAGTTACCGAATTATATCAGAAATTAATTTCGAATCCTGCCCTTAAAGAGAAATTTGAAATTCAATCGTATCAGTTTGATGCAGATTTTAAACCCTCAGATAAATTTGATTTTAAAGGAAAACAAACCAATCTGGACGAAGTTGCTAAGAATCTAAAAAGCATCAATAAAAACCTGATTTTCCCAACGGTTATAATTACTGACGGAAATCAAACTACAGGAAACGATTATGTATATCGTTTTGATCCTGTTAATAAAGTTTATCCTTTGGTTGTGGGAGATACAACCACGTTTCTGGATTTAAAAATCAATCAGTTAAACGTAAATAAATACGCTTTTCATAAAAATAAATTTCCTGTTGAAGTTTTTCTTCAATATTCCGGAGACAAAACCACAAATGCCAATTTCACAATTTCGCAAGGAAGTACAATTGTAGCCAGAGAAAAAGTTTCTTTTTCGCCTTCTAAAAAAACAGCCACTTTAGATTTGCTTTTACCCGCAGACAAAGTTGGATTACAAGTTTATAAAGCCAGCATTTCATCTGGTGCGAAAGAGAAAAATAGCTATAATAACATCAAGAATTTTGCAGTAGAAGTAATAGATCAAAAGTCGACAATTGCGATCGTTTCGTCTATAAATCATCCGGATATAGCAGCGTTAAAACGCTCGATAGAAGTTAATGCACAACGTAAAGTGATTTTGGTTAAACCAAATGATATTAGTCAGTTGCAAGATGTTTCGGTTTTAGTTTTATATCAGCCAACAACAGCATTTAAAGCAATTTTTGACAACAATAAATTAGCAGCAACAAACACTTTTATTATCACAGGAAACAACACTGATTTTAATTTTCTTAACCAACAACAAAATAGTTTAATATTTAAAATGAGCGGGCAGAGAGAAGATTATTTATCTGAATTTCAATCGCAGTTTAATTTGTTTGCGATAGATAATATAGGTTTTGAAAATTTCCCGCCATTGCAAAATTTATTCGGGACCGTTACCACAAAAGGGAATGTATCGGTTTTACTTTCGTCAAAAATTAGAAACGTTTCTACAAATGCTCCTTTATTGGCTTTTGCCGAAAATCAAGGAAAAAGAACCGCTTTTCTTTTAGGAGAAAACACTTGGAAATGGCGTTTGCAAAGTCATATCGACAATCAGTCTTTTGAAAAATATGATGTTTTTGTAGATAAAGTAATTCAATATTTAGCTTCGACTACTTCAAAGAAATCTTTGGTTGTAACACACGAAATCTTTTATAATTCGGGAGAAGCAATTGTAATCAATGCGCAATACTTCAATAAAAATTATGAGTTTGATGAAAAAGCCAGACTGACAATCACAGTTACAAATGCTGAAACGAAACAAGCCAAAAACTACGATTTATTAAAAGGAAATAATTCTTTCTCAGTAAACCTGGACGGTTTATCAACCGGAAAATACAATTTTACCGTTAAGGAATTAAATACGAACACATCATATTCAAGTCATTTTGAGATTTTGGATTTTGATATCGAAAAGCAATTTGTAAATCCTGATGTTACGAAACTGAAACAACTGGCACTTCAAACAAACGGAAAAGCATTTTTTGAAGATCAAGCCGATAATTTGATCAACACACTTCTTGAAAATAAAGAATACAAATCGATAGAGAAAAATATTTCGACCAAAACGCCGTTAATTGATTGGGTTTGGTTGCTGATTTTAATCGCTTTATTACTGACAACAGAGTGGTTTGTTAGAAAATATAATGGATTGCTTTAGAAAAAGGTGCAAAGGTCCAGAGTTTTACTTCACTTCAAACATAATTAAAAATATATGCCTAATTCATTCAAAAGCAATAGTAAAGAAGATGTTGTTTTTAATACGTTTAAAACACAACTTGAAAGCAAAGGCTTAACTATTGATTCTATTGATAAAGATGGATTTATTCTTATAAACGTAGAAGAATCTGAATTAAAAGTAAGTTTAGATAATGTTAGACGTAATTACGAAAGAGATAATGATGAAAGTTATATCACAGATTTAGTTAATACAATTGTCTCACATTCAGAAAAAAAAGAAGATTGGGAGAATATAAAAGATAAAATATACGTTCAATTTTTTCCTAATGATTTTGAGTTTGAAAACCTCGTACATGAAAAGGTGACAAATGAATTTAGTAAAGTTTTTATGGTAAATACTAATAATAACTTTTCATTTATTTCTCATGATGATTTAACAGACTGGAACTTAGACTTAGAAGAACTAAAAAATCAAGTTGATTTAAATTTAGATGCTTTTTCAGATAAAGTAAAGATTGAGATTGAAGATATTGAGAATCATAAACTTGGAATGATTGATATTGATGAAGTTTGGCTAAAAAGTGCTTGTCTCTTTTCATCAAAAATTAAGGATTTAGTTCAAAATAATATTGGTTTCCCATTTTATGCTGTTATTCCTGTGAGAGACTTTTGTTATATTTTTGGAGAACAAGATTTTGGGTATTTTTCTGAACGTTTGGGTTCTGTCGTAGTTGAAGAATACGAGAAATCAGGATATCCAATTACAACTGAAATTTTGAAATTCTCAGAAAATGGAATTGAAGCAATGGGAAAATATTAAATAATATATGGATTTCAGGCTAAAAGTATTCTACACCGTTGCGTTGCGCTTAAACTTTACTAAAGCGGCAACAGAACTATATATCTCGCAGCCAGCGGTTTCTAAACACATTCAGGAACTGGAAGAAACTTATAAAACCAAGCTTTTTGAGCGAAATGGTTCTAAAATTGCTTTAACTCCGGCAGGAGAAATTCTTTTAAGACATACTAAGAATATTTTCGAAATCTACCGTGAAATCGACTTTGATATGAGTTCGTTTATGAATGAACGTCAGGGTTTATTGCGATTAGGAGCCAGTACAACAATTGCGCAATATCTTATTTCGCCAGTTTTGGCGCGTTTTCATCAAAAGCAAAAAGATATAAAAGTCAATTTGCTGAACGGAAATACAGAGCAAATCGAAAACGCCTTAATTAATAAAGAAATCGAAATTGGAATTGTAGAAGGACAATCTAAAAATCAGTCCATTAAATATATTCCGTTCTTGAAAGACGAATTGGTTTTGGTTTGTAATACTAAGAATCCTTTAGTGAAGAAAAATGAAATTTCATTGGAAGATTTAAAAACAATGAAATTCATAACTCGAGAGCGAGGTTCCGGAACACTTGAAGTTATAGAATTTGCTTTGAAACAAATTGGTTTTAGAATAACCGATTTACAAATCGAAATGCAGTTAGGAAGTACAGAAAGCATAAAATCATATTTATTAAACTCTGATTGTTTTGCTTTTATGTCAATACATGCGGTAGATAAAGAACTTAAAAATAATGAACTTATGGTTTTGGATGTAGAAAATTTATCAGTTGAAAGGTATTTTTACATCATAACTTTACTTGGTAAATCAGATTCATTATCAGAACTTTTTATTCAGAATATCTCTTCTTATTATAACTTAGAGTTATAGTCGATTGCAATTTACGATTAGTGATTATGATATAAACGACAGACCTTTGTAAAAGAAATATCAAATCAATTATTTTGAAAACGAATCAACATACAACATCACATTTATTTGAAGTTAATCTTTATATACAACAAGCAATTTTTGTTCTAATAATTGCATTATGCCTATTTTCGATTATTTCTCCACCAATTGCATTATTATTAGGAGTTATAATGGTGAACATTTTCGGGAATCCGTTTGTAGAATTCAATAATAAAGCGATTACTTATCTATTACAGTTTTCAGTAGTTGGCTTAGGTTTCGGAATGAATGCTACAAGTGCACTTTCTGCCGGAAAAGAAGGTTTTTTACTGACCATATTTTCAATTTTTAGTACTTTAATATTAGGTACATTCCTGGGAAAATGGCTTAGAACTGATAAAAAAACTTCGCAGTTAATCTCTTGCGGAACAGCAATTTGTGGAGGAAGCGCCATCGCAGCTATTTCTCCGGTAATTAAATCAAATGAGAATCAAACTTCAATTGCTTTGGGCGTAATCTTTATCCTGAATTCGATTGCATTATTCGTTTTCCCGTTCATCGGGCATCAGCTTAATCTGTCTCAACAAGATTTTGGCTTATGGTGCGCCATTGCAATTCACGACACAAGTTCTGTAGTAGGCGCTGCGAATAAATACGGAGCCGAAGCCTTGCAAATTGCCACAACTGTAAAATTAGCAAGAGCTTTATGGATTATACCAATCTCGCTTTTGACTGCGATAATTTTTAATAAGCAATCCCGAAACGTCGGGACAAAAATTAAGATTCCGTATTTTATTGGATTGTTTATTCTGGCAATGCTCTTTAATACTTATGTACCAGAAACCGCTATTGTAGCACCACATATTGTGGGTTTTGCTAAAATTGGTTTGACAATTACGCTGTTTTTAATTGGTGCTACTTTAAATATAAACACTTTAAAATCAGTAGGAGTGAAGCCTTTACTTCAAGGTGTTTTATTGTGGGTGTTTATTGCTTGTTTAGGTTTAGCTTCAATATTATACTTTCATTAAAAAGGAAATTGAATTATTTTACATTCGAAAACTTGACAATCGGTTTATCAGTCATTTTGTATAATTTTCCTTTGAACGAAAAATGCTTTTCAATCTCAAAATTAAATTGTTTTTTTGTTTTGGCCATTGCAGCTATTTCCTGAGGTAGATTTACTTCAAATTCGTCATTTGCTTGTGCAGCTTTATCAAAAGAACCTTTTGTTTTAATGATAATATCCCTAAAATGTTTTTTAGTATTGTCATTGACAACGGTATAAGAACCGGACCATTCTACACTTGCAACATTGGTAAGTTGGTAATCATAGACCTCCATAATAGGTTGGTATTTGCCTTCAAATCCGGCAACAAGATACAGAATACCTTCAAAAGGACCACCGGCACCGCCATTCACATGCAATAATGTAAAAGCATATTGATCTTCTCCAATCTCAATAAGTTTTGGAGAAGGGGCTTGTGCAAATGAACCAAAAGCAGCAACTGCAGGTTGAAAAGATCTCATTATCCAACTCTTGTCATTCTTTGCAAACTTAGCAACACCAACAAGACCACCGGAGAATCTGCTGGTTTGCAAACCATCTTCGTCATAATCAGAATGATTGAAAAATAGCAGTTTGAATTGATTGTTTTTAGAATCTTTATAATCGATATTACCCAATATTCTTGTGGCAACCCCTCTAGTATAAGGAAACATTTGATCGCCTTCGACACCATTTACGTCATTGTACGCAACAGGTTTGCAACTTTTGCAATTCCAGCTTATAAAAGTATTATGGTCTGATAAGTTGTATAGTTTTCCGGGAAATAATTTCTGCATTGTTTTTATAGCATTCAATGGATCTGGTACTTGCAGTGTTCTTTTAGTGTTTAAAATAGTATCACTAATATTTTTTAGTTGCACAATATCTTGTGCTGTACAAATTGAAGAAAAAATAAGAGAAAAAAGTATTGCTTTAGCTAAATTCATTAAAACAGAGAATAATATTAAGACTCAAATTTACATAGTTTTTTCAATGTATACTTTTTATGAGGTTTATATTTTTTTGAAATCGTTAAATTATTTTGAAAATGGTTTTAAGATGATTTTGTTAGAATTATAATCATTGTTCTGAGTTCTAAAGAAAGTTTTCTATTATCATTAATTTATATTTTTAACAGTTAGATTGTATTTGTTTTATTTTTAAATAGTTATAATGAATATTTTGTATTACAGTTTGATAAAATACAATCAGTTTTATCTTACTGAAAACTAAATATTTGCAATGAATATTTTTTAGGGCCTTAAAATCTTCGTTAACTTTTTAAAAACTATCTTATGAAAAAACCACATTTTATGAAACAAATTTTCAAACTAATTCCTGTTTTATTTTTAACTTTAAGTATTTCACTTTTTGTTAGTTGCGACAGATCCGATACAGAACAAAGAACTCCTGAAGCAAAACTTGTAACTGCTGTAACAACAACTTCTAATTTAACTTCAAAGACCGCATCAAGTTTTGGAGACATCGGAAATGGAGTAAATCTGCAGCCTTCTTATTACAACGGAGGAAATTGTGACTTAGGCTGGAACTTAATGAAACAAAATACTAAAATCAAAACCGTTAGAATTGAAGTAGAGCCGGGACAGGAAACCAATGCTAAAAGATGGATTTCTGAAGCAAAGGCAAACGGATTTACGGTAATTGTTTCCTATCATAAATCGAGTGTATTAGGTTCAGACAGTACTGCCGAATTGAATGCAGCAGCGACTTGGTGGAAAAATAATTACAGCAGCTTAGGAGGTAATTTTATTATTAATCTAACCAACGAATGGGGAAGCCATAATATTACTCCCGCTGCATTTGCTGCTGCTTATAACATGGCAATTACTGAAGTTAGAAAAGTGTATAGCGGTACAATTATTATTGACATTCCGGGTTGGGGACAAGAAACTGCTACGGCTGCTTGTGCGGTAAAAGGCTGCTCTGCCGGACAAACAAAAATTAATGATACTAAAATTATTCTGTCAGCGCATATTTATCCCGGAGCTTATAATCAGGCAAAAGGACGTTATATGAATACTTCTGATATTGACGATTTGGCTTCATCCGGCAGACCTTGTATGATTGGTGAATTTGGAAACAGTGGAGGATCTGGCGCAGATTGGTCCGGAATTGTTGATTATGCTAAGAATAAAGGATGGACTATTTTAGGCTGGGCATGGAATGGTGATGGCGGTTCTATGAATATGATAACGCCCCAATTTCAGGCTTACACAAGCGGAAGCCCTAAAACATATACTACATCTTCTTATTTTAGTATTGTTTACAATAAATTGTAATTAATAGTTTTTTCAGTCACAATGCTATAAATGAAGTATCTGTGGCTGAAAAATTCTCATTTTGCTTGTAGCTTTGTTTAATTTAATTAAAATAACACAATATTTGTTAGTATTCTTTTGAATTATCTTTAAATGAGATTAAATTTGCCCCTCAAACAAAATTACAAATGAAAAACTTTAAAATGAAACCAAAACTAATCGCTTTTTTTGCTTTAGGACTTGGATTTTTGACATTATCATGGGGAATCGTTGGACATGAACGTATTAACAAAGCTGCAGTTATGGCTTTGCCTCAATCGATACAAGTATTTTTTTACAATCATATTGATTTTATTACTCAGGAAGCCTCTGTGCCGGATATTCGTAAATATGCTTTGAATTATAAAGACGAAAATCCAAGACACTATTTTGATATGGAAAATTTTGGAACTAAAGATAGCTTTCCAAAAACTTTAGAAGAAGCAAAGAAAAAATACGATGCTAAATTTTTGAACGATAACGGAATCTTGCCTTGGTATATCGAAGATATGATGGCAAAATTAACCAAGGCTTTTAAAGAAAAAAACAGAGCTGAAATCTTGTTCCTTGCAGCAGATTTAGGACATTATATTGGTGATGCGCATATGCCATTGCACACGTCTGCAAATCACGACGGACAATTGAGCGACCAAAAAGGAATTCATTCACTTTGGGAAAGCAGATTACCAGAATTGTTTGCTAAAAACTATAGATTAAACGTACCTCAGGCAGTTTATTATGAAGATGTTCATAAAGCAACCTGGGATATGATCAATGATACACATAGTTTAGCTGCGTCTTTATTGGCGATAGATAAAAAATTGAGAACATCAACTCCTGAAAGCAAGGTCTTTGTTGTTGATGCAGAAGGAAAAGTCGTTAAAACTAAATACAATACAGCTAAATTCTCTGATGAGTATGCTGCTAAATTGAACAAGGACTTAAACGGAATGGTTGAAAGCCAGATGAAAAAAGCAATTGCAGCAACAGCAAGTTTTTGGTATACTGCATGGGTAAATGCAGGAAAACCAGATCTAAGCAAATTAGATTCGTATGAGCTTACACAACGTAATAATCAAGCTTTGAAAGATGATCAAAAATTATTTCAACAAGGATATTTATTCGGAATGCAGAATCAGAATGACTAAGGAAAGTTTTTTTAGTTTCAGGTTTCAGGTTTCAAGTTGAAATGTGATTAATGAAATTAATAATTCCATCTAAATAAAAGAGCCTCAAATTCATTGAATTTGAGGCTCTTTTATTTTTTACAGAATCTTACCATTTCAACGAAGGAGAAAACACAAACAAGAGTTAAAATCGGTGGAAACTTGTTTAAATCCGCACATCATCGCGCCATGATAATTTATTCTATTTCTGGTATTTCTTTTCCTTCAACATATCCGAAGCGGTTTGATAAAAAGAGATCGTTTCATTTACCAAATCAGTTTTTTCTGTTTTCATCGGAATTTCGTTGTAATCAATTTGAAATTCAGGAGCAATACCGGGTTTTGTATCGATTTTAAGGTCAAATTGTTTTACTTGTTGCTTAGGAGATAAAACCGTCAAAACATTATCTTTTATTAAGCCTAAATCCTGATAAGTTGCAATAAAAGCTCTCGGTTTATAATCTGGTTTTAAAACATCCTGACCAAAGAATTTACTTTCATAGCTAAAATTCAGTAATCCAAAAAGTGTTGGCATAATATCTATTTGCGACATTAGCTGATTGTATTTTACAGGTTTTGCACCGGGTGTATAAATGAAACCGGGAATTCTGTATTTATCCAACGGAAGTTCTGTTTTTCCAGCACTTGAAGCACAATGATCAGCAACAATTACAAATACGGTATTCTTGAACCAAGGCTGCTTGCTCGCCATTTCAAAGAATTTTCTCAAGGAATAATCAGTATATTTTACTCCACCATCACGAGATTTTATATCACCCGGAATATCAATTTTATTGTTAGGATATGTAAAAGGTCTGTGATTACTTACGGTCATTATGTGATTAAAGAAAGGTTTATTTTCCTTTGCTTCAGCATTCATAATCTTAATCGCTTTGTTGTACATGTCTTCATCACAAACTCCCCAAACATTAGAAAATGTAATTTCCTCAGGAGAAAAGCTTGATTTATCTACAATTTGGTAACCATTTCCAGAATAAAAATCCTGCATATTGTCAAAAAAAGCATCTCCTCCATACATGTATTTTACATTGTATCCTTTTTGTTTGAAAATTGCTCCAGTCGAGAATTTATTCTTATTGTCTTCTCTTTTTACAACACTTTCCCCAGCAGTTGGAGGTAAACATAAAGTTACAGCTTCAAGTCCACGAACCGTTCTGTTTCCTGCCGCATATAAATTAGTAAACAGTAAGCTTTTTTGCGCTAAACTATCCAGAAAAGGAGTGATATTTTGCTCGTTTCCGTACATTTTCATGAATTCGGCACTATAACTTTCGATTGTAATTAAAACAACGTTTTTGTGGTTTTCAAGAGAATCACTAGTTATAGTACGTTTAGTGTCTTGTCCTGAAATGGTAGGAAACTGCTGTTTTAAAAGTGTAAAAGCTTTTTCGTTAGGAAGTGTTTTATAAAATTTAAAATAGTCTAGTTTGTTATTCTGGAAAGCCAGATAGAATTTGTAAATTCCATTAGCCTGTAATTCGTTAACGAAAACATTTTTAGAGTTTTCTGTTTTTGCCAAAGTAGGAATCACAACTAATGAAATAGCAAACAGGCAAAGATAAACCAAACTAATTTTTAGTTTTTCGCCAATAGAAGGAATATTGTCTATATAGTTTCTGGATCTTTTTAAAATAAAATAAGTAAAAATTCCAGTTATAATAAATAATGCTGAAAATATTGGAATTACAGGATATGATTGCATAATATTTCCAATAACCTCATTGGTGTAAATCAAATAATTTACGGCAATGAAATTGTATTTAACACCAAATTCATTCCAAAAGAAATATTCGCTCAATCCGTTTTGTAGAATCAATAAAACATATAAAAAGATTACAAAAGCAAATAACCAATATCTTATTTTGTCTTTTAGTTTAGGAAGAAAAAGTAAAAGAGCAAAAAACGCCATTTTAATTCCGATAAAAATTAGAATTATTCTCGGTAAAGCGCCACCATATTCATCAAAAACACTTTTTCCAGATGCAACATAGATAAACAATGCTACAAAAACTCCAAGAATGATATATCCGGAAGGCTTATTATATTTAGAATTTGAAATGAATATTAAGTAAAGCCATAAAAAAACACTTGCAATAACAAAAACAAAGAAGTCTGAGACAAGTCCTAAAACAAAGATTTTCAAACTCTCAAGAATAGTAAAAGAACTTTGTGTTATTGGGTGAAAAAATAAAACAATTCGTAATACAAAGCTTACGGCAAAATAAAATAGAGCAAGATTGTAAAATGGGGAAAGTTTCTTGTAAAAATTCATGAAGCTAATTTTTTTGGCAAAATTAATCCTTATATATTAGTTTTAGATTAAGTTACACTTTCATATTACTTAACTTTATCTTAATATTTGCTTAAGATAAGAATATTTCTACTATTCTTATGATTTTGAGAAGTTTCTGATCTCATTTTTTTTACCTTTGAGGGTAAAAAATTCACATTTTAACATAAATTATACAATTAAATGCACATTTTAATAGTTGAAGATGAATTGGGTATTGTTCAGTTTTTGCAACAAGGTTTGCAGGAAGAAGGATATCAGGTTACCACAGCAAATGATGGTTCAAAAGGTTTTGAATTGATTCAGGGGCAGAACTTTGATTTAATTTTACTGGATTGGATGCTTCCTAAAATAAATGGTTTAGATTTATGTAAAGCCATAAGAATAAAAGATCAAACTACGCCAATTATTTTTTTAACCGCAAAAGATACGGTTCAGGAAACTATCGAAGGCTTAAAAGCGGGTGCTAATGATTATATCAAAAAGCCTTTTAGTTTTGAAGAATTGGTAGAGCGAATCAAAGTTCACTTTAGAAATCAAAAAGAACAGAAAATACTAACCTTAGGTACTATTAAAATTGATTTATCGAAGCATATTGTTTTGAAAAATGAAGAAGAAGTAGCACTGACCCAAAGAGAATTTGAATTGCTAACTTACTTAATTCAGAATAAAGGAAAAGTCTGTACGAGAAATCAAATTTTAAAGGATGTTTGGGAAATAAATTTTGAGTATGATACTGGCGTAATTGATGTTTTTATGAATGCCATCAGAAAAAAACTTAATCTGAAAATTGAAGAAGATTATATTAAAACAATTCGCGGTATTGGTTATATCGCTAACGATTTATAAATGTCGCAACTTTCTTTTAAAAACAGAATCGCTTTAAACTATATCATTACCACAGGTTTGTTGATTTTGGTAGTTTTCTCCGTTATTTATTTTATTGTCAAACATACTGTTTACAGCCATATTGATGAAAATATTAAAGTTGAAATTCAGAATCATCTCGAGGAAATTAAACAAAAAGAGGGTAAAATAATTCTTATTGATCAGGAAGAGTGGAACGAACGGGAACACAATACAGTAGATGTAAATCCTGTTTTTGTGGAGTTTTTAGACCTAAATAAAAAAATTATCGATAAAGCACCAAATCTTAAAACGCAAACTTTAGAGTTTAAAGATTCTGTAGAAGATTTTGAGCTGTTTGACGCAAAAATGGGAGATCACTCCATCAGGCAAGTTCAGGTTCCGCTTCATATAAAAAATAAAAAAATAGGATATATTATTGTCGCAATGTCGCTGGAAGATTCTAAGCTGGTACTTAATAATTTATTTGATGTTATGTGCTTGTCTTTTTTAGGCATTTTAGTGTTGCTGTTTTTCATTGCTCGTTTTTTTGCCGGCAGAAGTATAAAACCAATAAATGCAATTATAAATACCTCAAGAATTATTACAAGAGATAATCTAAAAGCCCGAATCCCACTGCCCAGGACACGAGATGAATTGTATACGCTTTCAAAGACAATAAACAATTTATTAAACCGACTTGAAGATGCTATTGAGCGTGAAAAACAGTTTACTTCTGATGCGTCTCATGAGTTAAGGACACCTTTGACTGTTATTAAAGGAACACTTGAAGTCTTGGTTCGTAAACCTAGAGACAGCAAGGAATATGAAGAAAAAATTAACTATTGTATAAAAGAAGTTGATCACTTGAATTTGCTGGTAGATCAATTGCTTTTGATGGCGCGTTTTGAAAATCAAAGGCAAAATATCAAAGCAGAATCAGTTCATTTAAACGCATTAATTTTAGATGTTTTAACATTAAACACAGAAAAAATAAACAAGCAAAGAATTAGTATTAAGTTCAATGCTTTTGAAGACTATTATATTAAATCTGATAATTTTTTAGTCATTACGATTTTAAGAAATATCATTTCGAATGCAATTAAGTATACCAATAAAGATGGAGAAGTTTCTATTTTACTTTCAAAACAAAATGAAAAGACAGTTTGTACTATTTCTGATAATGGAATTGGGATTGCAAAAGAAGATTTAGAAGCTATTTTTAACCCTTTCTTCAGATCAAATTCTACAGATCATCCAGAAATTAAAGGAACAGGATTAGGATTGTCAATCGTAAAACGAATTACAGAATTGCTTCACATTAAATTTAAAATTGATAGTGAAAAAGGAGTTGGAACGACTGTTGTTTTAAGTTTTAATGATACTTTGAAAACGTTATCGTAAATTCAAAAAATCCAATATAATAAAGACTCTTGCTTTTTTTTTAACAATAAAGTATCGTTAAGTTAAATTAAAAATTGCTTTTTTATGAAATTAACTAGTATATTTGCAACCGAATCAAAGAATTATAAAATAAACCAAGTCATGATTTCTACACAATTACATCATCATCATTTTCATTATTGCTCTCAGGCGATGTGTTAATGGTATGCATGTAAATCATCATATTTTAAAACCCGTTTGAGTACATCAAACGGGTTTTTTTATACCAATTCTTTGTACTCAAACTATTAATCCAACAAAAACTAAAAAAATGAGTACATTAAAAATTGCAATTCAAAAATCTGGTCGTTTAAACGAAGACAGCATTCAAATTCTTAAAGATTGCGGTATTTCGATCAATAATGGCAACGATCAGTTAAAAGCCGAAGCTTCAAATTTTCCCTTAGAAGTTTTGTATCTAAGAAATTCAGATATTCCTCAATATTTAATCGACGGAGTTGTAGATCTTGCTATTGTAGGTGATAATCTTTTAGTAGAAAAAGGCAAGCATATTGAAGTAATCCAAAAATTAGGATTTTCAAAATGCAAAGTTTCTGTTGCAGTTCCAAAAACCTTCGATTACAATTCAATTCAGGATTTAGCAGGTTTGCGTATTGCAACTTCGTACCCAAATACAGTAAACGAATATTTTAGTTCTTTTGGATTAACAGTCGATATTCACCAAATTTCAGGTTCTGTTGAGATTGCTCCAAATATTGGTCTTGCTGATGCAATTGTAGATATTGTTTCAAGCGGAAGTACCTTATTCAAAAATAACCTGAGAGAAGTAGAAGTTATTTTAAAAAGTGAAGCAGTTCTGGCAGTTTCTCCAAAAGTTTCACCCGAAATTCAGAAACACATCGATACTTTAAAATTCAGAATACAATCGGTTTTAAGAGCAAGAAATTCAAAATATATCTTAATGAACGTTCCAAACGACAAAATCGATGAAATTGGTAAAATATTACCGGTTTTAAGAAGTTTGACCGTTTTACCTTTGGCACAAGAAGGCTGGAGCAGTGTTCACTCCGTAATTGACAAAGACACTTTTTGGGACGTCATTGATAAATTAAAAGAGGCTGGAGCCGAAGGAATTTTAGTTTGTCCAATTGAGAAAATGGTACTTTAAAGGAAATTTCAAATATTTAAAATTCCAAATTCCAATTTTAAAAAAGAATTCACAAAAGAAAAATTCCAAATTCCAAACGTCGACAACAGCTTTGCGAACTTTGTGTTTTTCAAGACAAAGAATAATAAAAATTTTTGCGCTCTTTGCGGTAAAAACCCACAAAGTTTGTGGTTATAAAAATAGTAACATGAATAAAATAGACAGTCCAAAACCAGATACCTGGTCAGAAATATTAAAAAGACCAACAAAAACTATCGATGATATCGAAGTTACAGTAAAAGAAATCTTCAAAGAAGTACAGAAAAAAGGCGATGAAGCCGTTGCAAAATACACTTCAATTTTTGACGGAATAACTCTAGAGAATTACGAAGTTTCTCCTAAAGAAATTGAAGAAGCTGTTAGTTTGATTTCAAATGAATTGAAAGAAGCGATTCAATTGGCAAAAGCAAACATTTTGAAGTTTCACACCGCTCAAAAAACAGAAAGAATTTCGATTGAAACTACAGAAGGCGTAAACTGTTGGCAAGAAAAAAGACCAATTCAGAAAATTGGATTATACATTCCGGGTGGAACTGCGCCTTTGTTTTCCACCGTTTTAATGTTGGCGGTTCCTGCTGAAATTGCTGGTTGCAAAGAAATTGTTTTGTGTTCACCACCTGATAAATCAGGAAAAATAAATCCAGCGATTTTGTACGCTGCTAATTTATGTGGTGTAACCAAAATATTAAAAGTAGGCGGAATTCAGGCAATTGCCGGAATGACATTTGGCACGCAATCAATCCCAAAAGTGTATAAGATTTTCGGACCAGGAAATCAATTTGTAACCGTTGCAAAGCAATTGGCGACGCAATTTGGAGTAGCGATTGATATGCCTGCAGGACCTTCGGAATTGCTTGTTGTGGCAGATGATACAGCGGTTCCCGCATTTGTGGCTTCAGATTTATTGTCGCAGGCAGAACATGGAACAGATAGTCAGGTGATTTTAGTTTCGACTTCAAGAAAATTAATTGATGCTGTTGAGAATGAAATTCAGACTCAGATAGAGGTTCTTCCTCGTAAAGTGATCGCCAAAAAAGCAATTGAAAATTCAAAGCTAATTTATGTTGAAAACGATCAGATTGCGCTAGATTTAATCAATGAATATGGACCGGAACACTTTATTATTTGTTCAGAATTTGATGATTTCTATTGCAACGGAATTGTAAATGCAGGTTCTGTTTTTATTGGGAATTATACTCCTGAAAGTGCTGGAGATTATGCCTCAGGAACTAATCATACGTTGCCAACAAACGGATACGCCAAAAATTACAGCGGTGTGAATCTGGATAGTTTTATGAAATCTATGACATTTCAGAAGATAACAGAAAAAGGAATTCAAAACATAGGAAAAGCAATTGAAGTTATGGCCGAAGCCGAAGGTTTACAAGCGCATAAAAATGCTGTTACTTTGAGATTGGTGAGTTTAGAAGCAAGATTATAGAACAAAGATTATAGAAGTAAGATTATAGAAGAAATATAGATAAGTCTTTCATCTTGCTTCTACAATCTTTCCTCTTTAAAAAATTAAGACAATGGAATTCGATATAAATAACATAACACGTGAAAACGTGAAAACTTTAAAACCTTATTCGTCGGCACGTGATGAGTTTGAGGATTTTGATACTGCCGAAATGATTTTTTTGGATGCTAATGAAAACCCTTTTCAAAATGGCGCGAATCGTTACCCTGATCCGCAACAAAATTCGGTTAAAGCGATTTTGGCTAAGAATAATAAGATAAAACCAAGTCAGATATTGCTTGGAAACGGGAGTGATGAAGTTTTGGATTTGCTTTTCAGAGCTTTCTGCGAGCCAAAAATCGACAATATTATTTCGTTACCGCCAACGTACGGAATGTATAGCGTTTTGGCAAATATTAATGCGGTAGAAAACAGAGAAGTTCTACTTTCAACAGATTTTCAGCCACAAGTAGAGAAGATTTTAGATCGCGTTGATGAAAACACAAAAATCATCTTTTTATGTTCGCCAAATAACCCAACCGGAAATTCTTTTTCGGATGAAAGTGTGGTGAAATTGCTTCAAAACTTTAAAGGTTTAGTTGTGATTGATGAAGCTTATATTGACTTTTCGGAGAAAGAAAGCTGGTTGACAGAAATCGATGAATATCCAAATTTGGTGATTACACAAACGCTTTCAAAAGCATATGGTTTAGCTGGAATTCGCTTAGGAATTTGTTATGCATCTGAAGCTGTGATTTCGGTTTTAAACAAAATAAAACCACCTTATAATGTAAACGAATTAACGCAGCAAAGAGCAATTGTTCGCTTGAATGATTCGGATAAAATAAAACAAGAAATAGCTTCTATTATTGAGCAAAGAGAAGAGTTGCTTAAAGTTTTATTTGAAGTAAGTTTTGTGGAAAAAGTGTATCCAACTGAAGCAAATTTTGTCTTAGTGAAAGTAGATAATGCTAATAAAAGATATGATGAATTAATTGCAAAAGGAATCGTAATCAGAAACAGAACAACTCAACCTTTATGTGAAAATTGTTTGCGTTTTACGATTGGAATTCCGGAAGAAAATGCAGTTTTGATTAGAGAATTGAAGTTATTGAAATAAAAAAAATATAGCCACAGATGACACAGGTTAAAATGATTTTTCACGCAGATTTGGCAGATTAAAGCAGATTTATTTTGATCTTTAATTATAAAAAATCTGCGTGAATCTGCTTAAATCTTTTTAAATCTGCGTGAAATAAAATTATTGACAATAGAAAAATCATTTTAATCTGTGTATCCCGATAGCTATCGGGAGTGGCAGAAAAAAATATAATTTATGAAGAAAGTACTTTTTATCGATCGTGACGGAACGATTGTTTTAGAACCTGAAAATTATCAGTTAGATGCTTTGGATAAAGTAGAATTTTATCCAAAAGCTTTTCAATATTTGGCTAAAATTGCCAATGAATTAGATTACGAATTGGCGATGGTAACTAATCAGGACGGATTAGGAACGGATAGTTTTCCGGAAGATACGTTTTGGCCAACGCAGAATTTTATCTTAAAAGCCTTTGAAAACGAAGGGGTTTTGTTTGATGATATTTTCATAGACAGATCTTTTCCTGAAGATAATGCACCAACGCGCAAGCCGAGAACTGGAATGTTAACAAAATATATTGATAATCCGGCGTATGATTTGGCTAATTCTTTTGTTTTAGGAGATCGCTTAACAGATGTTGAATTGGCTAAAAATCTGGGCGCAAAAGCTATTTTTATCAATGATAATGACGGAATTGGAAGCAATGAAATCTCATCAAAAAGAGAAGAATTAGACGAAACGATTATTCTTCAAACGATGAGTTGGAAAACAATTTATGAGTTTTTAAAGCTGGAAGCACGTTCGGCTTCGATTACGCGTAAAACTAATGAAACCGACATTTTTATCAATTTGAATCTGGACGGAACAGGAAAAAGTAAAATCGAAACCGGAATTGCTTTTTTTGATCACATGTTAGATCAAATTTCGCGTCACGGTCAAATGGATTTGGAAATTTTGGTAAAAGGTGATCTTGAAGTCGATGAACACCATACGATTGAAGATACTGCAATTGCTCTAGGAGAAGTTTTTGCAAAAGCATTAGGAAATAAACTAGGCATCGAACGTTATGGTTTCTGTTTGCCAATGGACGATTGTTTAGCACAGGTTGCAATTGATTTTGGCGGAAGAAACTGGTTGGTTTGGGAAACGGAATTTAAACGCGAAATGGTAGGTAAAATGCCAACAGAAATGTTCTTTCACTTCTTTAAATCCTTCTCAGACGGTGCCAAAGCGAACATTAATATAAAAGCCGAAGGAACCAACGAACACCACAAAATTGAAGCTATTTTTAAAGCTTTCGCAAAAGCAATAAAAGTAGCAGTGAAAAGAGATACAGAGAAAATGATTTTGCCTTCGACGAAAGGAATGTTGTAAAAAAGTTTAAATTGTTTCAAGTTTCAGGTTTCAAGTTCTGTTGAGTAACCTGAAACTTGAAACCTGAAACAAAACAAAAAAATGGAAGCTAAAAAGTTTGCTGAGGAATGGATTGAATCATGGAATTCGCATGATTTAGACGATATCATGAAGCATTACTCGGAAGATATTGAAATTACAACGCCAATGATAAAATTGGCTGCAGGAATTGAAAGTGGTTTACTTCAAGGAAAAGAACAAGTTAGAGCGTATTGGGAAAAGGCTTTGTCGAAAATTCCCGATTTGCATTTTGAATTGGTTGAAGTTACATCAGGAGTTGATTCGGTAGCACTTTATTACAAATCGATTATGAATAAAATGGCAATCGAAGTTATGTTTTTTGATCAAAACGGATTAGTAAATAAGATGATCGCTCATTATACAGATCTGTAAAATAAAAATTGTTTCAAGTTTAAAGTTCCAAGTTTCCCTTGGTGTACTTAACCGTAAGGCGCGCAATCCCGATAGCTATCGGGATACGCTATGAACGCCAAGCTATTCCTTAGTGCACTTTGCGAAAAAACTTTGCGAACTTTGCGGTAAAATTATACTCAAAGGAGAGCAACCTGAAACGTGAAACCTGAAACAAAACAAACAAAATAAGAAAATGAAAATAGTAATTATAAATTACGGAGCAGGAAATATTCAGAGCATTATGTTTGCGATTGAAAGGCTTGGTTTTAAAGCTGTTTTGAGTAATAATCCGGAAGAAATTCTAGCGGCTGATAAAGTGATTTTTCCAGGCGTAGGCGAGGCGAGTTCGGCTATGGCTAAACTTCGTGAAAGTGGTTTAGATAGTTTGATTCCGAATTTGAAACAACCTGTTTTGGGCATTTGCCTGGGAATGCAATTAATGTGTAAATCGAGTGAAGAAGGAAATACTAGAGGTTTAGGGATTTTTGATGTTGATGTAATTAAATTTACATCAAAAGTAAAGGTACCACAAATGGGATGGAATCAGATTTATGGTTTAAAATCGGATTTGTTTAAAGGAATTTCAGAGAATGAATTTATGTATTTGGTGCATAGTTTTTACGCCCCAAATTGCGATGAAGCCATTGCTATCACGGATTACGAGTTAGAATACGCATCGGCTTTAAAGAAAGATAATTTTTATGGAACACAGTTTCACCCAGAAAAGAGTGGTGCTGTTGGAGAGAAAATACTTGGCAACTTCTTGAAAATTCCAATTTTTTAAATTCCAAATTCCAATAGCAATATCAAAAATCAATTATAATATCAATTTAGAAAATGTGAAATCAAAAATCGTTAATCGACAATCAAAAATGAAGACTTTACGACTTTAGACTTTCAAACTTTAAGACTTAAATAAATGAGAATAATACCAGCCATAGATATCATTGACGGAAAATGTGTTCGTTTATCCAAAGGTGATTATGATACTAAGATAATTTACAACGAAAATCCGCTTGAAGTAGCGAAATCATTTGAAGCACACGGAATCGAATATTTGCATTTGGTAGATCTTGACGGCGCAAAATCGAGCAAGATTGTCAATTATAAAATATTGGAAAAAATTGCCACACAAACGAGTTTGCAAATTGATTTTGGCGGTGGATTAAAGTCTGATGATGATTTGAAAATTGCTTTTGAAAGCGGTGCAAGTCAGATTACTGGCGGAAGTATTGCTGTAAAAAACAGAGCGATTTTTGAAAAATGGATTTCAGAATATGGTTCAGAAAAAATTATTTTAGGTGCAGATGCCAAAGATGAAAAAATTGCCGTTTCAGGCTGGCTAGAAGATTCAAACGAAGATTTGATTCCGTTTATCCAAGAGTATCAAACCAAAGGAATTCAGTATGTTATTTGCACAGATATTGCAAAAGATGGAATGTTACAAGGTCCAAGTTTTGATTTGTACAAGAAAATTTTAGCCGAAGCAAATGGCGTAAAACTAATCGCGTCCGGTGGAATTTCAACGTTTGACGAATTGCCAAAATTGGCCGAATTAGGCTGTGAGGGAACAATTATCGGAAAAGCAATTTACGAAGGAAGAATAACTTTGAAACAATTAGAGGATTACATAATTAAAAAATGAGATAATTAGTCAATTAGATAATTCTCTGCGTTGTGCTTAAAATTATCTAATTATCAAATTTTCTAATTGGCACATTAAAAAAACAACAGATTATGATAACTTGTCACTTAAAATACATTATAGACCCTTATCAATTAGAGGTTTTTGAGGATTACGGTAAGAGATGGATTAAAATTGTAAACCGTTTGGGAGGTCACCATCATGGTTATTTTATGCCTTCGGAAGGAGCAAATAATATTGCTTATGCATTGTTTTCTTTTCCAAGTTTAACAGATTATGAAAATTATCGCAAACAAATGTTTTCAAAAGATGACAAAGAGTGCGTAGAAGCTTTTAAACTTGCAGAAGACACAAGATGCATTATAAGTTACGAAAGAACTTTTTTAAGTCCTGTATTTGAATAAAATAATTAGAAAATTAGTCAATAAGATAATTAGATAATTTTTTGGATTGCGCACAAAATTATCTAATTATCAAATTTTCTAATTGACACATTAAAAATTGACACATTAAAATATGTTAGCAAAAAGAATCATTCCTTGTTTGGATATAAAAAACGGAAGAACTGTCAAAGGTGTTAACTTTGTTGACTTGCGTGATGCGGGAGATCCGGTGGAGTTGGCTGAAATTTATTCAGACGAAGGTGCAGATGAATTGGTTTTTCTGGATATTTCGGCTACGGAAGAACGTCGTAAAACGCTGGTTAATATGGTGCGAAGTGTGGCGGAGAAAATTAATATTCCCTTTACAGTTGGTGGCGGAATCTCATCTGTAGAAGATGTTGAGATCCTTTTGAATAATGGTGCTGATAAAGTTTCAATCAATTCATCGGCAGTAAAAAATCCGCAGTTGATTAACGATCTGGCTCAGAAATTTGGAAGTCAATGCGTTGTTGTAGCAATCGATGCCAAACAAATTAATGGACAATGGATTGTACATTTAGTAGGCGGAAAAGTTCCAACGGAACTAAATTTGTTCGATTGGGCGGTTGAAGTGGCGGAACGTGGTGCAGGAGAAATTTTATTTACTTCGATGGATAATGACGGAACCAAAAATGGTTTTGCAAATGAAGCTTTGGCAAAACTTTCAGAGTTGATCAATATTCCGATTATTGCTTCGGGCGGTGCGGGAAATATTCAGCATTTTGTTGATTCATTTAAAGTTGGAAAAGCTGATGCGGCGTTGGCTGCGAGCGTTTTTCACTTTAAGGAAATTGAGATTAAAACATTGAAAGAAGAACTTAGGAATAATGGGGTTGAAGTTAGACTTTAGAAGCTAGACTTTATAAATTAGAAGAAAGAAGCAAGAATTAAGTTTGTAATCTAAAACAAAATAATAAAGAGTGTAGATATCTAAAATCGGAACTCTAAAATCTAAAATAAAAATGGACATAGATATAAAAAGCGCACACGGATTGATTCCGGCAATAATTCAGGATTCGGAAACAAAAAATGTTTTGATGTTGGGGTATATGAACGAAGAATCTTTACAGAAAACAATCGAAACAAAAAAGGTTACTTTTTTCAGTCGTTCAAAACAAAGACTTTGGACAAAAGGCGAGGAGAGTGGTAATTTTTTGAATCTTGTAAGTATTAAAAATGACTGTGATGGCGACACACTTTTAATTCAGGCAAAACCTGTTGGACCAACGTGTCATACGGGTGCTGATACTTGTTGGCAAGAAGAAAATAAGGAAAATTATGGCTTTATTTCTCAATTAGAAAATACAATTAAAACACGTAGAGAAAATGCTGATTCTGAGAAAAGTTATGTTGCTTCGTTATTCGAAAAAGGCATTAATAAAATTGCCCAAAAAGTAGGCGAAGAAGCTGTAGAAGTGGTAATTGAAGCCAAAGACAACAACGATGATTTATTCTTAAGCGAAAGTGCTGATTTATTATTTCATTATTTGATTTTACTTCAGGCTAAAGGTTTTCAGTTGAATGATGTTGTTGATGTTTTGAAGAAGCGTCAGAAGTAAGAGATTTTGTTTCAGGTTTCAAGTTTCAGGTTATGCGCGATAACTTGAAACTTGAAACTTGAAACAAATCAAACCAAATAACTACTCCACAAACTCAAAAACAGCAAATTCCTTCGGCTGATGAAAGCCGAAATTTAAACTCTTATAATATTGTAATGCAAGATATTCGGTTGTGTTACCGTAATCAATTCTAAAAGTATTTCCTCGCCATTTTGTACCGACTTTTGGTTTGGTGAAATTGCCATTTTGAATGGTTTCTAAACTCGAAAACGGAATCTTAATTTCGGTATTAAAACCTTTCTGAGTTATTTTGCTTTGCGCTTCCATTCCTTTAATATCAAATGCCATCAAAGTATTCCAGCCGCCACATAACGGAGAAATACATTTGAGTAACATATCATAACTGGACGAAAACGCATTTACTCCAATTTCGATATAATTTTGACCGTCACCATCAGGATCAATAAAAATTTCGATCAAATCATCTGAACTAAAAATGTGAGAATCCTTTTTTTGTGACGAACCTACTATTTTAGAATCCACAGATTTGTAGGCGATATATAGATTTTCATCATTCCACGAAAGTGAAATCATTGTGTTTTGTGTAGCTTTTTGCCCTGAGTTATGAATTACAAACGGACCTAAAAAAGGCGTTTTCCAGTCTGATAAATCGCCATCAATAGTTAATTTTTCAGTTGTTTTGTGAATTGGAATATTTTGTGAGTAGTTTGTTATCGAGCACATCAGGCATAAAATAGCAGCAATTTTACTAATTTTCATAAGTAGTATAAATTATTTTGATTTACTAAAGTAAAAAAGAATAAATGACTTTTAACATTAAATTTCGGGAATTGAAATTGTAAAATCATCTAAAACTTAATAGGATTGTTTACATTTGTTGAAGATTAAGTCCCGAAGCTTCGGGATAATTACCTTATTTATTATAAATTTATAAATAATGAAAAAATACTTCGGTGGCGTTTTTATCGCCTTTTTAGTTGGTTTTACGACCAATGCGCAAGGACTTCTTAATAAGTCTGAAACAGTTTTTACACATCAGGATACTTTACGTGGAAGTATTACTAAAGAGAGAGCTTGGTGGGATTTAAAATATTATCATTTAGATGTAAAAGTAAATCCAAAAGAGAAAACTATTACAGGTTCAAATACGGTTCGTTATACGGTTTTGGCTGAGAATAACAAAATGCAGATTGATTTGCAGGAACCAATGCAGATTTACAAAGTAACACAGGACAGAAAAGAATTGAAGTTTGAAAGAGACGGAAATGCTTTTTTTATTCAATTAACGGCTGCACAGAAAGTTGGAGATACAAAAGAGATTGTGATTTCTTTTGGAGGAAAACCAAAAGAAGCAGTTCGTCCGCCGTGGGATGGTGGAATTACCTGGAAAAAAGATAAAAACGGAAAAGACTTTATAGCTTCATCTTGTCAGGGTTTAGGTGCCAGCGTTTGGTGGCCAAACAAAGATCATATGTATGATGAAGTCGAAAATATGTTGATCAGCGTGAATGTTCCCGGCGATCTGACAGATGTTTCTAATGGTAGATTAAAAAGCGTTAAAAAGGAAAAAGACGGTACTAAAACCTTCAATTGGTATGTTTCGAATCCAATTAACAATTATGGAGTAAATATTAATATTGGTGATTACGTTAATTTCTCAGAGAAATATAAGGGAGAAAAAGGTGATTTAGATTGTAGTTACTATGTTTTAAGAGACAATCTGGCTATTGCTAAAGAACACTTTAAAGATGCGCCAAGAATGCTGAAAGCGTTTGAAAACTGGTTCGGGCCTTATCCATTCTATGAAGATAGTTATAAACTGGTTGAAGCGCCATATTTAGGTATGGAACATCAAAGTAGTGTAACTTATGGTAATGATTATAAAATGGGTTACCGAGGAAAAGATTTAAGCGGAACAGGTTGGGGATTAAAATTCGATTTTATCATTATTCATGAGTCCGGACATGAGTGGTTTGCAAACAATATCACATATAAAGATATTGCAGATATGTGGGTTCACGAGAGTTTTACCAATTATTCTGAGAGTCTTTTTATTGAGTATTACTACGGAAAAGATGCTGCGGCTGAATATGTAATTGGCTGTAGAAAAAACATTGATAACGACAAACCAATTATTGGGCATTATGATGTAAACAACGAGGGATCTGGTGATATGTATCCAAAAGGTGCAAATATGCTGCACATGATTCGTCAGGTTATTAATGATGATGCAAAATGGAAATCGATTTTGAGAGGTTTAAACAGTACTTTTTATCATCAAACGGTTACTGGGAAACAGATTCAGGATTATATCAATACGCAATCTGGCATTAATTTCAACAGGGTTTTTACACAATATCTGACTACAACTCAAATTCCGGTTTTTGAATATATGTTCAAAAATGGTTCTTTTGGATATCATTGGACAAATTGTATTGCCAAGTTCGATATGCCGGTTAGAGTAAAAATTAATGGTGTTGAAACGTGGTTGAAACCAACAACAGAATGGCAATCTGAAAAAACAACTAACGAAGATAGGAAGTTAGAAATTGATAAAGATTTTTATGTAACTACTTCTAATATTGTGGAGTAAAGTTTAAAATAAAATTCCAATTTCAAAATCCCAAAGTCCAATTCTTAACTGGAGTTTGGGATTTTTTTTATTTCGATAGCGTTACGCAAAGATCTTTGTCAAAGTTTTAAACTTTGGCAAAGGTTGGGATGCAAACCATTTGGAATTTGGAATTTCTTCATAATGTTAATTGTGTGATTTGTACGAATATTACCGTTTTATTTTTCTACTTTAGATTTTATTAATCTGAAAATGAATTTATAAAGCGTAATCCGAAAAGCTAATAGAGTAGGAAATAAATCAAATCAAACTATTTATGAAAAATTTAAAAAACCTAAAAAATGTTGAAATCTTAAGTAAGAATGCTCAAAAAAATATTTTTGGAGGGCTGCTTCCATACGTAAACCCAACAATTGGTTTGTGTGATAGATTATGTGGTGAAGCTGGAGGAGTTCTTTCAAATACTCCGGGTAGAGGAGATGTTTGTCTTCAGGGAACTTCTACTTGTTGTTATTGCAGATAAAGTCTTAAAAGTTAAACCCGACAGGTTTTAAAAACCTGTCGGGTTTGTCATTTGCAGGCATAGTCATGTCATTTCGACGCTAGGAGAAATCACACTAGTAATTCCGCCTGCAAAGTCGCCAATCTTTGTTGAGTTTCTAGTGTGATTTCTCCTTAAGTCGAAATGACAAAAAAGATCTGAAAACTATGTTTTTAGACCTTTTTTATTGGAATTTGGAATTTAAAAAATTGGAATTTCACCATCAACGGCTATTTAATTTTGCCTTTTCCTTTATAATATCAGCAATTTTACGGTTCTCGATTTTGCTTTCGAGCCAAGAAATAATATCCAGATATAAGAAAGCTCTTTTTTCGTAAGTGTTTTTTTCAAGCTCAACAAAACGGGCATGCATTTTTATGAACTCCTTTTTGATATCGGCAGGATAGAGGTTATTCAGGTTTCTTAAGAACTTAATGATTTCCTTTTGAACTTCGTGTAAGTCATTCATTTTAATTAGAAACTTATACGTGTTTTTAAGATGGTTTTCTAAGTAATAATCTTTTCCTAACTCATAATGTGCAATCAACGACAAAAGTCTTGCAAAGCACATTAAATCTTCGCGCATGCTTAAGTTCTTGTTGTTTATGATTTTATCTAAATAAGAAATGCATTCGTTGTACTTTTCATTTCCAAAATAAATAGAAGCAATCTTATAATAGAACAGCATCTCGTGATGTTCATCAAGATGTTCACTGTGTAATTTTATCTTCTCGAGAATTTCCGGAATCAAATATTCGCTTTCAGCAAAAGTACCTTCGAGAATATGTAAATTCAGTTTATTGTTGTAAACATATAGAAATGATAGCGATGCAATGTTATCATTTACAGGGAATTTAGGGTCTTCGATAGTTTCCTCTAAAAGTGTCAAATACTTCTTGAAATTCGATTTGTATTTCAACATATATAAGGACTCTAGAAAGTAATGATTTCCTTTTAAGAAAAATACAGGATTCTGAATGATCATATTTGGATTATCATAGAATAATCGAACCCATTTATAGGCATATTTATAACTCGCTAAAAAGTCCTGAACCAAGAAACTTCTCCATAAATTGGCATTGTAAAACCAATATTTCTCACGGAAACCAAATTTGCTTTCGTCTAATTTCGATATATGTTTATGGAAATAATCATCAATATATTTATATTCTTCATCACTTTTTACGTAACCCGTTTTTAGCATGATTCCGTATAGCTGAAGCGATAAATTCGATAATTTACTTGAAATAGTATTTCTGTAATTCAATTCTTTTGCCTGAATCACCAATTCGTCGGCTCGACCCTGAATACTTCGGGTAATATATTGTGATTCTATGAGTTTTTCGAACTCTACAATCTCATACGCCATATATTTTTCATCATTTTCAAGCGCAATGATTTTTGTCTTATCCAGGATTTTCAAACTCTGTTTGTACAATCCTTTATTATATAGAATAACGGCAAAATCTATTTGTTCGCGCAATTGATATCGAATATTCTGACTGGGAATATTTAATCGAATACTAACTAGAATTTGCTTGTATAAGTATGACTTTAAATTAGATAGCTGAACTTTTTTGATGATTCCGCTCTTTAAAATCAGCTTTTCATCATAGTTTTCAGACTTGTCTAAAATATTAAACAATTCAATAAATTTTGTGTTAGAACTGGTTTCTAAACGGCTTGCAAAAATTTTAAACTGTCTTTTTTCGGATTTAGAAAGTGATTTTATTAATACAAATAAGAAATCTTTTTGATGGTTAGCCATTGTAAAATATAATAATGTAACTTATTGATTTTTAATTACTTAATACGATTTAAATTGTGTTATGAACAGTATAATTTCATTAAAATGAATTTCATACTGCGTAAGTACAATCTATATTTGTTATCAAGATGTGAAATTACATTAAATAAATGAATATGAATAGAGAGAAAGTTCAAATTTTTGACACCACTTTGCGCGACGGTGAACAAGTTCCAGGATGTAAGTTAGATACTAAACAAAAATTAGTTATCGCAGAACGACTTGATAAAATGGGAGTTGACGTTATCGAGGCAGGTTTTCCTGTGTCAAGTCCGGGCGATTTTTTATCGGTCTCTGAGATTTGTAAAATTGTAGAAAATGCAACCGTCTGCGGACTTACAAGAGCTGTAAAAAACGACATTGATGTTGCTGCAGCTGCCTTAAAGCATGCTAAAAAACCTAGAATCCACACTGGAATCGGAACATCTGAATCTCATATACTCCATAAATTAAATACCACAAGAGAAGATATTATTGCAAGAGCAAAATTTGCTGTTTCTCACGCAAAATCTTATGTAGAAGACGTTGAGTTTTATGCAGAAGATGCTGGTAGAACTGATAATGCTTTCCTTGCGCAAGTTTGCGAAGAAGTAATCAAATCTGGAGCAACTGTATTGAATATTCCTGATACAACAGGATATTGTTTACCGGAAGAATATGGAGCAAAAATTAAATATTTAAGAGAAAACGTAAAAGGTATCGAAAACGTAATCCTTTCATGTCACTGTCATAATGATTTAGGAATGGCAACTGCAAACTCTATTGCAGGTGCAATAAATGGAGCGAGACAAATAGAATGTACTATTAATGGTATTGGTGAAAGAGCCGGAAATACGGCACTTGAAGAAGTAGTAATGATTTTTAAACAACATCCTTACTTAAATCTTGACACGAATATCAATACAAGAGAATTGAATGAAATGAGCCGATTGGTTTCTGAAAGTATGGGAATGATCGTTCAGCCTAATAAAGCTATTGTTGGAGCTAATGCTTTTGCACATAGTTCAGGAATTCACCAGGATGGTGTAATTAAAAACAGAGCAACTTACGAAATCATGGATCCATTGGATGTTGGAGTAAATGAATCTTCAATTATTCTAACAGCAAGAAGCGGAAGAGCTGCTTTGGCTTACCGTGCTAAAAAAGTAGGTTACGAGCTTACAAAAGTACAATTGGACATTGTATATATTGAGTTTTTGAAATTTGCCGATATTAAAAAAGAAGTTATCGATGCTGATATCCATCAGATTATTGAAGCTGCTAAAATCCAGGGTGAATTAATCAGAAGCTAGTTGGAAAGAGGATAGAAGAAAGAAAGTAGAGCAAAGAAAATAGAAGAAAGAAAATAGAGAAAAGAACAAAGAGAAAAGAACAAAGAGGAAAGATTTTAACGCATAGCTATGTTTGTTAATGTAAGTGAAACTCCTTTATAAGTTTACAAATCTATGATTCTATGTGTTAATAATAATTGCAAGCGACAAAAAAAGAATTTAAATACATAAAGAACGAGGCATTATGAATTTGAAAATAGCAGTTTTACCTGGAGACGGAATTGGACCAGAGGTAATTTTACAAGCCAAAAAAGCTTTATACGCCATAGGCGAAGTGTACAATCATGAATTTGTTTTTGAAGAGGCGCTCATGGGAGCGATCGCTATCGATAAAACAGGAAATCCGTTGCCGGAACAAACTCTAAATCTGTGTTTGAATACAGATGCGGTTTTATTTGGAGCAATTGGAGATCCTAAATATGACAATAACCCAAATGCAAAGGTTCGTCCGGAGCAAGGATTATTGAAGCTTCGTAAAGAACTGGGTTTGTTTGCCAATATTCGTCCTATAAAACCATATAAATCATTACTCGATGCTTCTCCTTTAAAAAGAGAAATTATCGAAGGTGCTGATTTTACTATTTTCAGAGAATTAACCGGTGGAGCTTATTTTGGAGCTAAAACATTAAATGAAGAAGGAACACACGCTTCAGATTTATGTGAATATTCAGAAGAAGAAATTACCAGAATTGCACATTTAGCTTTTAAATCGGCACAAAACCGACGCAAAAAGTTGACAATGGTAGACAAAGCAAATGTTTTGGAAACCTCAAGATTATGGAGAAAAATAGTTCAGAAAGTGAGCGTGAATTATCCTGATGTAGCTTTAGACTTTTTATTTGTAGATAATGCCGCGATGCAAATCATCTTAAATCCAAAACAATTTGATGTGATTTTGACAGAGAATTTATTTGGAGATATTTTATCAGATGAAGCAAGTGTTATTACAGGTTCTATCGGGTTACTGGCTTCGGCATCTTTAGGAGAAAAAAATGCTTTGTTTGAGCCAATTCACGGTTCTTATCCACAAGCAAAAGGAAAAAATATTGCTAATCCAATCGCTTCCATTTTATCAGCTGCAATGTTATTAGAACATTTTGGCTTGTTTAAAGAGGCAAATGTGATTTATCAGGCGGTTGAAAAAGCAATCGAATTTAAGGTTGTAACGGTTGATTTAAAACCAGACACAAAATTCGGTACAAATGAAGTAGGGGAGTTTGTTTCAAATTTTATTTTTAGCAAAGACGACCTGTTATATTTTAATAATGACAATGTTAGTATTGGCCAGTCGACAATTGTTTAAGGTTTTTATTAAAATAATGAAATAAATAACAAGAAGCATGTAAAATGTTGAGATTATATTTTTTTAGTCCTATAAGTTTTCATACTTTTGTGACACTAAAAAAATAAAAGATGCAAATCTCAATTATTATTACTTCTGTCTTTGTTGTCAATGTGATTATCACATCTGCGAAGGGAATGGTATAAATATAATTGAAAAACTATATTATAAACCTTCCAAATACTGGAAGGTTTTTTTTTGAATAAAAATTAAAATAAATAATACATAATGGAATTAAATAAGTACAGCAAAACCATCACTCAAGATCAAACACAACCAGCGGCACAAGCGATGTTGTACGGGATTGGTTTAACTGAAGAAGATTTGAAGAAAGCACAAGTTGGTATTGTGAGCATGGGTTACGATGGTAACACTTGCAACATGCACTTGAACGATTTAGCAAAAGATGTTAAAAAAGGTGTTTGGGATGCAAATCTGGTCGGGCTTATTTTTAATACCATTGGTGTTAGTGACGGAATTTCAAACGGTACTGAAGGAATGCGTTTTTCATTGGTTTCTCGTGATGTAATTGCAGATTCTATCGAAACTGTTGTGGGAGCACAATGGTATGATGGTGTAATTGCAATTCCGGGTTGTGATAAAAATATGCCTGGGGCATTAATCGCGATGGGACGTTTAAACCGTCCCGCGATGATGGTTTATGGAGGTTCAATTCACTCTGGAAAATGGAAAGGTGAATCTCTTAATATTGTATCCGCTTTTGAAGCTTTAGGAAAAAAAGTGAAAAACGAAATTACTCCGGAAGATTTTAAAGGAGTTATTCAAAATGCATGTCCTGGCGCTGGTGCTTGTGGCGGAATGTACACGGCAAATACAATGTCGTCTGCAATTGAAGCATTAGGAATGAGTTTACCATACAGCTCTTCAAACCCGGCTTTAAGTCAGGAAAAAAGAGATGAATGCTTGGCTGCAGGAGAAGCAATCAAAATATTATTAGAAAAAGATATTAAGCCAAGAGATATCATGACTCGTAAAGCTTTCGAAAATGCTATTACAATTGTAGCAGTTTTGGGAGGTTCTACAAATGCGGTTATGCACTTAATTGCGATGGCTCATGCGGTTGATGTTAAAATTACTCTGGATGATTTCCAGGCAATTAATGACAGAACACCAGTATTGGCCGACATGAAACCAAGTGGTAAATATATGATGGAAGATATTCATGAAGCTGGAGGAATTCCATCAGTAATGAAATATTTATTGAAAGTAGGATTGATTCACGGAGATTGTTTAACGGTAACTGGAAAAACAGTAGCAGAGAATTTAGCTTCTACTCCGGATTTACAAGACGGACAACAAGTAATTCACGAAATCCAAAAAGCATTAAAACCAACCGGAAATATTCAGGTTTTATACGGAAATCTTGCTTCTGAAGGTGCTGTAGCAAAAATCAGCGGAAAAGAAGGAGAATATTTTGAAGGACCTGCTGTAGTTTTTGAAGGTGAATTTGAAGTAATTCCAGGTCTTGAGGCCGGAAAAATTAAACCAGGTAATGTAGTCGTCATTAGGTATTGTGGACCAAAAGGTGGTCCGGGGATGCCTGAGATGCTAAAACCTACATCAGCTATTATTGGAGCCGGATTAGGAAGCAGTTGTGCTCTTATTACAGACGGCAGGTTTTCTGGAGGTTCACATGGCTTTGTTGTAGGACATATTACACCTGAGGCTTATGATGGAGGTGGTATTGCACTGGTAAAAGATGGTGATTTAATTGCTATTGATGCGGTAAAAAATACAATCGACCTGAAAATTTCCGACGAAGAATTTGCAGCTAGAAAAGCGGCTTGGGTACAACCACCGTTAAAAGTTACAAAAGGAGTTTTACTTAAATATGCCAGATCGGTTTCAAGTGCTTCAACAGGTTGTGTTACCGATAATTAATTAAATAACAATATCAAAAATCAATATTAATGACAATATCAAGAATCAGATAGCAATAAATAAAAAATCAATTTAAAATTTATAATTGAAATTGAATTTTGCCATTGCCATTGAATTTTGAAATTGATTTTTGTCATTGATAAAACAAAATATACTATGAAAATATCAGGGGCAGAAGCCGTTATAAGATGTTTATTAGCAGAAGGAGTAGACTTAATATATGGTTATCCGGGAGGAGCGATCATGCCAGTTTACGACGAATTATATAAATTTCAAGATCAGTTACACCATGTTTTAGTACGTCACGAACAAGGTGCTACACATGCAGCTCAGGGATATGCCAGAGCTACAGGAAAAGTTGGGGTTGCAATTGCAACTTCGGGACCGGGAGCAACAAACTTAGTTACCGGAATTGCAGATGCGCAAATCGACTCAACTCCAATGGTTTGTATTACTGGACAAGTAGGAAAACATTTGTTAGGTTCTGATGCTTTTCAGGAAACTGATATTATCGGAATTTCGACTCCGGTAACCAAATGGAATTATCAGGTTACAGAAGCTTCTGAGATTCCTGAAATTATTGCAAAAGCATTTTACATTGCACGTTCTGGACGTCCGGGACCTGTATTAATTGATATTACTAAAAATGCTCAGTTTGACGAGTTTGAATTTAGTTATGAAAAATGTACCGCAATCAGAAGTTATATTCCGGTACCGAAATTAAAATTAGATAAAGTTGCCGAAGCTGCTGCTTTAATCAATCGTGCCAAAAAACCTTTTATTGTATTTGGTCAGGGAATTATTCTCGGTCAAGCCGAAGAACAACTAAAAGCATTAATTGAAAAATCAGGAATTCCGGCAGGTTGGACTATTTTAGGACTTTCAGCACTTCCAACAGATCATCCGTTAAACGTTGGTATGCTTGGAATGCACGGGAATTACGGACCTAATTTATTGACTAACGAATGTGATGTTTTAATTGCATTGGGAATGCGTTTTGACGATCGTGTTACCGGAAAATTAGCTACTTATGCTAAACAAGCCAAAGTGATTCACTTTGAAATTGACCCTGCAGAAGTTGATAAAAACGTAAAAACAGAAGTTGCTGTTTTAGGAGATGTAAAAGAAGCTTTAAATGCTTTATTGCCATTGATCGAAAAGAATTCGCATGAATCTTGGCACAATGAATTTAAAGAATTGCATAAAATAGAAGTAGAAACTGTTATAAACGAGGAGTTAAATCCAACGAATGGTAAAGGAATTTCAATGGGAGAAACCATGGAAATGATCAATAAACATTCAAAAGGTGATGCAATTATCGTATCTGATGTTGGTCAACACCAAATGTTTGCTTGTCGTTATGCTAAATTTAATTCAACCAAAAGTAACATTACTTCTGGAGGTTTAGGAACAATGGGATTCGCTTTGCCGGCTGCGATTGGAGCCAAAATGGGAAGACCGGATCGTGAAGTTGTTGCTATTATTGGTGATGGAGGATTCCAGATGACGATTCAGGAATTAGGAACTATTTTCCAAACAAAAGTACCGGTTAAAATTGTCATTTTGAACAATGAGTTTTTAGGAATGGTACGTCAATGGCAAGAATTGTTTTTTGATAACAGATATGCTTCAACAAAAATGATTAATCCAAATTTTGTAGCAATTGCCGAAGGATATTATATCAAATCTAAAAAAGTAACTCAGAGAGAAGATTTAGATGCAGCTGTCGCAGAAATGATGGCCTCAAAAGATTCTTATTTCTTAGAAGTTATGGTAGAAAAAGAAAACAACGTTTTCCCAATGATTCCAACAGGAGCATGTGTTTCTGAAATTAGATTAAGCTAGAAAAAAGTTTCAGGTTTCAGGTTTATTTTGTTTCAAGTTCAGCAACTTGAAACGTGAAACCTGAAACAAAATAAACTAAAAAACAAAATGGAAGATAAAACATTTACCATATCGGTATATTCAGAAAATAACGTGGGCTTGTTAAATAGAATATCAGGAATATTCTTAAAGCGTCACATTAATATATTAAGTCTAAACGTTTCAGAATCAGAAATTGAGAATGTTTCAAGATTTATTATTGTTGTTGAAACAACAGAGAAATGGGTTAAGAATATTGTGGGACAAATAGAAAAGCAAATCGAAGTAATAAAAGCTTTTTATCATACAGACGAAGAAACAATTTATCTGGAAAACGCATTATTTAAAATAGCTTCAAATTTGTTATTTGATGAGAAACAAATTCAGAATATCATCAAAGACAGTCAGTCTACAATTGTAACGGTTTCTCGTGATTTCTTCGTGATTTCAAAATCAGGAAGACGTTCTGAAATCGAAGAATTATATGAAAAATTCAAACCTTACGGTATTATGCAATTTGTACGTTCGGGCAGAATATCGGTTTCTAAAGAAAAAATGGAAATTTCAACGCTGTTAGAAACATTCAAATAATATCATTTTACTTACATATTAATCAATTATTAAATTACAACATCATTAAATATTAAAAAAGAATGGCAAATTATTTCAACACATTACCACTTAGATTACAATTAGAACAATTAGGAGTTTGCGAATTTATGGAGCAATCTGAATTTGGAGACGGAATTGCTGCACTTGCAGGAAAAAAAGTTGTCATTGTAGGTTGTGGTGCACAAGGTTTGAATCAAGGTTTAAACATGAGAGACTCTGGTTTAGATATTTCATATGCATTACGTGCAGATGCAATCGCCGAAAAAAGAGCTTCTTATAAAAATGCTACTGAAAACGGTTTTAAAGTAGGTACTTATGAAGAATTAATTCCAACTGCTGACTTAGTTTGTAACTTAACTCCGGATAAACAACATACTGCTGTAGTTACTGCCATTATGCCATTAATGAAACAAGGTTCGACTCTAGCTTATTCTCACGGTTTTAATATTGTTGAAGAAGGAATGCAGATTCGTAAAGATATTACAGTAATTATGTGTGCGCCTAAATGTCCTGGATCTGAGGTTCGTGAAGAATACAAAAGAGGATTTGGTGTACCAACTTTAATTGCTGTTCACCCGGAAAATGATCCAAATGGTTTTGGTTTAGATCAGGCAAAAGCTTACGCTGTAGCAACTGGAGGACATAAAGCAGGGGTTTTGAAATCATCTTTCGTTGCCGAAGTAAAATCAGATTTAATGGGTGAGCAAACTATCCTTTGCGGATTATTGCAAACTGGATCTATTTTATGTTTCGATAAAATGGTTGAAAAAGGAATCGATAAAGCTTATGCTTCAAAATTAATTCAATACGGATGGGAAACTATCACTGAAGCTTTGAAACATGGTGGTATCACAAACATGATGGACCGTTTATCAAATCCTGCAAAAATCGAAGCTTACGAAATTGCTGAAGAATTAAAAGATATCATGCGTCCGTTATTTCAAAAACACCAAGACGATATTATTTCTGGCGAATTCTCAAGAACCATGATGATCGACTGGGCTAATGACGATGTTAATTTATTGAAATGGAGAGCTGCAACCGGAGAAACTAACTTCGAAAAAACAGCTCCACAAGAAGCTCCAATTTCTGAACAAGAATATTTTGACAACGGAGTTTTAATGATTGCAATGGTAAAAGCTGGTGTAGAATTAGCTTTCGAAACAATGACAGAAGCAGGAATCATCGAAGAATCAGCTTATTATGAGTCATTGCACGAATTGCCTTTAATTGCAAACACAATCGCAAGAAAAAAATTGTTTGAAATGAACCGCGTTATTTCGGATACAGCAGAATATGGCTGTTACTTATTTGACCATGCTTGCAAACCGTTATTGACAGATTATATGAAAACTGTTGAAACTAACATTATAGGAAAACCATTTTCAACTTCAAATGGAGTAGATAATGCTATATTAATTGCAGTAAACAAAGAAATTCGTCAACATCCTATCGAAGAAGTAGGGGCATGGTTGAGAGAATCTATGACTGCTATGAAGAAAATTGGATAATAAATTGGAAATTACCACACATTCGGGTGTGATGGGATTTTGCACTGTATCTCTTTTTATGTAATATTTTGAATTAGTAAGCACTTATTAAAAAAAAATTGGATATAGATGCATTTTGCATTCACTTAACTTCTGTGAGTAAGTAAGTTAAGTGAAGCATCCCTAATAAAGGGAGTATGTTTAGGTTTGAATGTACTTGCTGTAAGTTTCTATTTTGATTAATAAAGATGCTTCTATTTTCAAAATAGGATAAAGCATTGTAATGCAGAATTACGAAATTAATTGTTATTGAAATTGTTAAAATTAAAAAGGCGTGGTATTTATTTATCACGCCTTTTTTGCAATATGTAATTTTACGTCAAAAACCAAAAAATTATATTATAGGTAGAAAAAGATGATATTTTTTTTAATATGTGTTTTTTTTTGCTGAAATTTATGAATTAAATAATTTTAAGAATACGTTGATATTTAATACATTTATAAAAAAAATTCCAAAAACATATGAGTTATTATAAAATTGAAAATTTAGAACAATATTTTAAACATTACAATAAGTCAATAAGAGAACCAAGAAAATTTTGGGGAAAAATAGCTGAGGAAAATTTCACTTGGTATCAACAATGGGATAAAGTAGTTGATTTTAATATGGCTGATGCCGAAGTAAAATGGTTTACTGAAGCAAAAGTGAATATTACTAAAAATTGTATAGACAGACACTTAAGTAAAAGAGGAGAAAAAACGGCGATTATTTTTGAACCGAACGATCCTTCTGAAGAAGCTTTACATATTACATATAACGAATTATACGAAAGAGTTTCAAAAATGGCAAATGTTTTGCGTGAGCAAGGCGTTCGTAAAGGAGACCGAGTTTGTATTTATTTACCAATGATTCCGGAATTGGCAGTTGCAGTATTGGCATGTGCCAGAATTGGAGCAATTCATTCGGTTATTTTCGCTGGTTTTTCAGCTTCTGCAGTTTCTGCGAGAATTAATGATTGCGAATGTAAAATGGTTATCACATCTGATGGTGGTTACAGAGGAAACAAAACAATCGATCTAAAAGGAATTGTTGATGAAGCTTTGGATTCTTGTCCTTCAGTTACTAAAGTTTTAGTTGCTAAAAGAACTCAAACTGAAGTTAAAATGAAAGAAGGTCGTGACCAATGGTTACAGCCTTTATTAGATGCCGCTTTAGACAATAGCGTTGCTGAAATTATGGATGCCGAAGATCCATTATTTATCTTGTATACTTCTGGTTCTACAGGAAAACCAAAAGGAATGGTACATACTACTGCAGGATATATGGTTTATACGGCTTATACCTTTAAAAATGTTTTCAATCACGAAGAGAATGATATTTTCTGGTGTACTGCAGATATTGGTTGGATTACAGGTCACTCTTATATTTTGTACGGACCATTATTAAACGGTGGAACAACCGTGATTTTTGAAGGGGTTCCGTCATATCCTGATTTTAGCCGTTTTTGGGATATTATCGAAAAACATAAAATTACACAATTCTATACAGCGCCAACAGCAATACGTTCGTTAGCAAAAGAAAGTTTAGATTATATTCAGAAATACCCACTTAAATCTTTAAAAGTTATTGGATCTGTTGGAGAACCAATCAACGAAGAAGCTTGGCACTGGTTTAATGACCACGTTGGAGACAAAAGATGTCCAGTGGTTGATACTTGGTGGCAAACAGAAACTGGTGGAATCATGATTTCTCCAATTGCATTTGTAACACCTACAAAACCAACTTATGCAACTTTACCGTTGCCGGGAATTCAACCGGTTTTAATGGATGAAAAACGTAATGAAATAGAAGGAAACCAAGTTGTTGGAAGTTTATGTATTAAGTTCCCATGGCCAGGAATCGCCAGAACTATTTGGGGTGATCACCAACGCTATAAGGATACTTATTTCTCTTCCTTCCCAGGAAAATATTTCACAGGAGACGGTGCTTTAAGAGACGAAGTAGGATATTACAGAATTACCGGTAGGGTAGATGATGTTGTAATTGTTTCGGGTCATAATTTAGGAACAGCTCCTATCGAAGATGCGATCAACGAACATCCTGCAGTTGCAGAATCTGCAATTGTTGGATTCCCACATGACATTAAAGGAAATGCTTTGTATGGCTTTGTAATTCTAAAAGAAACCGGAGAAGTAAGAGACAGATCAAACTTGAGTAAAGAGATCAATCAGTATATTTCTGACCACATTGGACCAATTGCAAAATTAGATAAAATTCAGTTTGTGTCTGGTTTGCCAAAAACACGTTCAGGAAAAATTATGCGCAGAATTTTACGTAAAATAGCCGAAGGAGATTTCTCTAATTTTGGAGATACTTCAACGTTATTGAATCCAGAAATTGTAGAAGAAATTATGAAAGATAAAATCTAATATCTTCTCAATACAAATAAAAAAGCTGTCTCAATCGAGACAGTTTTTTTATTTAATGTCAGTGTCTCGTCCTGAAATAGCGATACACAAAAAGCCATCGTTATGGAAGATCAAATAAATTATTTAAAGCGTAGTCAACGAGATTACAGTATGTCACTAAAACTTCAAATTGTTAGTGAGATTGAAAAAGGAAATATTTCTATTACTCAAACAAGAAAACAATATGGTATTCAGAGTCATGGAACAGTTTTAAATTGGTTAAGAAAATTTGGTAACTTTGATTGGGAGAACCAAACCCCAACCCAAATGGCAAAAACACCTGAACAGAAGATAATGGAACTCGAAGCCCAAGTGAAATTATTGGAAAAGCAAAAAGCATTATTGGAAAGACAGGCTTTTGTTGCAGACAAAAAAGCTATTCTTTTTGAT
>NZ_FZNL01000016.1 GCF_900187965.1 Flavobacterium sp. ov086
TAAAAACAAAAACAGTTGCAAGAACGTTCTTGCAACTGTTTAATTAATTATTTTTATCTAATAATCAGTGTCGTTTTTTTAGGACGAGACATAAAATAAAGCCTAAATATTCTTACTTTATAAATAGTGAATTTTAATCAAACCTTAAGTTAAAGCTAACTGTTTATTAAGGAAGGTGTTATTTTTTATTGATTCTTTGATTTAAAAGTTAATAATTATATTTATTTAGAATAATTAAAAATAGTTTGGAAAAACTCTTTGGAAAGCCTAGTTTTGTTGCTAATTTAATTTTCAAACCAAACTTAAATGATGCAAATAAGTAGATTATTGCTCTTGATTACAATTCTTTTCACTTCAGTTCAAGGGTATTCACAAAAAAACAAAGCAAGCTTAACAGGGATTATTTTAACAAATCTTGGAAAACCTGCTGAAGGAGTTTCGGTAGCGTTAAAAGGAACAGAATATGCGACTTTGACAAACTCAAAAGGAGAATATAAAATCAGTGCAGACGCAGGGAATTATGTTTTGTTTGTTACTCATGTTGGTTATAAAACTACAGAGAAAGCAATTTTTCTAAAACAAGGCTCAAAATCTACTCAGAATATTACAATGGAAGAAGATATGGCGGCTTTAAATGAAGTTGCTATAACCGGAAAATCTAAAGTGCAAAGAGTCCGTGAACAAGCGTATAATATTACGGCAATTGATCTTAAAAAGATATACAATACATCTGCTGATTTGAATCAGGTTCTGAACAAAACAACCGGAGTTCGTATTCGTGAATATGGAGGTTTAGGATCGGCATTTAATTTTTCGTTGAATGGATTTTCTGGTAATCAGGTGAAGTTTTTTCTTGACGGAGTTCCAATGGATAGTTACGGATCTGCACTTACGCTGAATAATATTCCGGTAAATATGGCCGAAAGAATTGATGTTTACAAAGGAGTTGTTCCTATAGAATTGGGTGCAGATGCTTTGGGTGGCGCAGTGAATATTGTAACCAATAAAAATGTGAATCGTTACATTGATGCGTCTTACAGTTATGGTTCATTTAATACACACAGAGCCGCGGTCAATACAAGATTTTCGGGTCGAGATGGTTTTATTGCTAATATTAATGCTTTTGCAAATTACTCAGACAACGATTATAAAGTAGATGTAAGTGTTGTAGATAAAAATACTTCGAAGTTTTTACCGGAGCAAAAATACAAACACTTTCACGATGGTTATAAGTCTGGAACTATTATGGCAGAAGCCGGATTTAAAAACAGAAGTTTTGCTGATTATTTGCTTGTTGGTTTTGCTATGGCGGGTAATAAAAAAGAAATTCAGCAAGGAAGAACAATGCAAAAAGTCGTTGGGCAGGCCTTTACAGATAGTGAAAGTTTTATTACTTCTTTGAAATTCAAAAAAAGTGATCTTTTTACAAAAGGTCTAACATTGAATATTAATACAACTTATGCTTTAGTAAATAACCGTTCTGTAGATACATCTTCAAGGGTTTATGACTGGACAGGAAATTATGTATACAGGCAATTTGGCGGTGCGAATGATAAAGGTGAACTAGGAAACAAAACGATATATGTTTATGATGAAGCAAATTCGCAAGTAACAACAAACCTAAAATATCAGCTAAATGAACAACATTCAATTGCTGTAAATTACTCTTATTTAGGTTATAAACGAAAAGCAACCGATGAGTATTTAAAAGTAGTAGAACTTGGTGAACCAAGTATTGATAAAAACATTTTAGGATTAGGATACAATTTTAGTGGTTTAGACAACCGATTGGCTATTTCGGGATTTGGAAAAATGTTCGATTTATCGACCAAGATGATTTCTAATAATCTAGCGCAATCTACTTCATCAACTAACTATGGTTATGGAGCTACGGCAGCCTATCATTTATCGGATAAACTTCAGATAAAAGGATCTTATGAACATACGTATCGTTTGCCATCCGCTACAGAAATGTTGGGAGATGGGTTAACGATCAACAGCAACATTGGGCTGAAACCGGAAAGCAGCGACAATGCAAACTTAGGATTGGCATTTATTAGTGCAAAAAATAAAAATCAGTTTGGTGCCGAAACAAGTTTAATCTATAGAGAAGCCAAAGATTTTATCCGCGAAAAACAAGACGGAGATAAAACTGTTTTTGAAAACCTTCAAAATGTACAAATAACAGGAATTGATGGTGTTCTTAAATATGGATATAAAGATTTATTGACTTTTGAAGTAAATGGAACGTATCAAAAAAGTTTAAATAAAAATAAATACAAAACAGGAACTACAAGTCCGGATGCTTTATATGATGCGCAATTGCCAAACGTTCCAATCTTTTATGGAAACGCTGATTTGACTTTTAATTTTAAAAATATCAAATACCAAGACGACAGACTTTCTCTAAATGTAAGTGCAAACTATATCGATGCTTTTTATCTGACATGGCCAGTTTTAGGAAGTTTAGAAACTAAAAAATCAATTCCCGAACAATTTACTCAAAATGCAATGGTTGCTTATTCTTTTTTGAACGGGAAATACAATCTGGCTTTTGAATGCCGAAATATTACTGATGTAAAAGTGTACGACTATTTTAAGGTTCAAAAACCCGGACGTGCTTTTTCTGTAAAGTTCAGATACTTTCTTCAGTAGTTTAATTTTAATAATAACCCTTAATAATTATAATCATGTTTGTAAACAAATTCGCAAAATGCTTTGCATTGGCTTTTCTGTCGGTATCTATTTTTTCATGTAGTAGTGATGATGCCCCAAAAGAAGAAACACCAACTGTAAATAATACTAAATACGTTGCCTCTTATTGGTTGGCCGATTATACGCAGTATATCTTAGATTTTAATTCTACAGATCAATTAATGACTGGAGAAATCAGTGCAAAAGGAGTTGGTATCGAGCAAAACGGAAGTTGTTTTCCTGTAGAAAATACTTTTTTCGCCTTAAGTACAGACGATGAAGGATCAGTATCATTTCATCTTAACAACGCAGGAAAATTAACATCAGGAGGTAAACTTGCTTTTGAATCTTCGTATGCAGTAGGTTATACTGATGATAAAAGAATGATCAATATTGGTGCAACCTGGGATGGAAGTTCATCTGATTATGAATTGATGATTTACAATCCAAAAACAGTTTCTGTTGATGGTAGAAAATTCAACGATTTTAGTGTGAATCCTGCAAACAAAAAAGTATTATACTGGCCAACAGGAGCGGCAGTTTCAGGAGATAAACTTTTTGTTCCCGTATATACTAAAGATGTAACTGACGGAACCAATAAAGTATTATCATCTGATGCTACTGTGAGAATTTACAAATATCCTTCGTTAGACTATGTTACTACAATAAAAGATACCAGAACAACTGCTATCGGAATGTATTATACGAATACCGGAATTGTACAAACAGAATCAGGTGATGTTTATACATTTTCGTCTAATGCTCGTGCCGGAGGTTATCCTGTTACAGCTGCTACTTCTGGGGTATTGCGCATTAAAAAAGGAGATGCAAAATTTGACCCTGGTTATTTCTTCGATCTTGAAGCAAGTATTTTAAAAGGAAAAGTTCTAGCAGCATATCCGTTAGGCGGAGAAAAAGTTTTTATCTCTTATATTCCTAATGATGTAGATAAAGTTAGTTCTGTGTATAGTTTCCTTAATCCAAATCCAATTTTCAAATCGGCAATTCTTGATTTATCGGCTAAGACAATTTTAGCAGTTACGGGATTACCTGATCATGGTGGAGATGAATTCTTCGGACTAGGAAGTTTATTCGTGGAAAACGGAAAAGCATACAAAAGTTTTGTTACAGGTGAGCAAGCTCGTGTTTATCAAATAGATATTGCAACCGGAACAGCAAAAGCCGGTGCACTTATCAAAGAAGGTCTTTATTTGCCATCTATTGGTAAACTGACTTACTAAATCAATATGTTATAATTGGCTTGAGGTATTATGCAGATAATCCTCGAGCCTTTTTTTATATAAATCTAATGTTGTTTTTTAAATTATAATTGCAATGAATATTTTTAAAAGCCGTTCAAGTAAACCACCTAATAAAGGAAAATCACGTTTTAGTAAAATCAATGCCTGGCTGCATTTATGGCTCGGATTGGGTTCTGGAATAATTGTTTTTATAATGGCAATTACAGGTTGTATTTTGGTTTTTGAACAAGAAATAAAACAGTTGACATCGCCTTGGTTAAATGTTGAAGCTCAAAGTCCCGATAAATTATTACCGCCTTCAAAAATTTATGCTGCGGTTCATAAAGTACTACCCAATAAGGAAATTCATGGAGTTTGGTATAATGGTTTAGATAAATCAATTAAAGTCGATATCGAATCGGATTCGTTGATTTATGTAAATCCGTATAACGGTAAAATTACCGGAATGGTACATCATGAAGATTTCTTTCATTTTATGGACGAAGGACATCGTAATCTTTGGCTGGATCGGGAAATAGGATCACAAGTAACGGCATGGGCAACGTTTATTTTCTTCTTTTTGCTCATAAGCGGACTTATACTTTGGTTTCCGAAAAAATGGAATAAAACAACCCGAAATAATAGTTTTAAAATAAAATGGGATGCCAAATTTAAACGCCTCAATTATGATTTGCATAATGTAATGGGTTTTTACGCACTCATTTTGGCGGTGCTAATTTCCTTTACAGGATTATTAATGAGTTTTCATTGGCTTCGAGAAAGTACCTATTGGATAAGTGGAGGTTGGGCAGACGAAAAAGACAAAAAAGAACAAGTTGCTTCGGTTAAAAAAGACACTTTATCCAAACAGCAAATTGATAAGCTGGCTGCAGCCGATTTTATTTGGAATAAAGTGCGAACGGAAATTGCAAAGGAAAATAAAGAAGCAGTAATCATTAATTTTCCGGATGATCCAAAAGAAGATATTTATGCCTGTACAGATATGCACAAAGGAATTTGGAGAGATTTATATTTTGATGCTAAAACACTTGAATTGCTTCCAAATTCTCAAAAACACATTAATAACGAACGTTTCTCAGATTGGTTAATGCGATCCAATTATAGCCTTCATATTGGCGCGATAGGAGGGATTTCAACCAAAATTATATATTTCACTGCCAGTTTAATTTGTGCCAGTTTACCCGTTACCGGATTTTATATCTGGTGGGGAAGAAAGAAAAAGCAGAAACCAAGAGCATAAAATTTGGTTTCATTTTACTTATGTTTTGTTTAGTTAGTTTTAAAAGTCTTTTGCGAGAAGTACTATTCTCCAAAAGGCTTTTTTTGTTCTGCAAATAAAGAAAAGATCAATCTAAAGCTATATAATTTTAAGACAGTCGAATTTATTTGTCAGACTGAGCAAAGTCGAATGCGTTTTGTCAGACTGAGCGAAGTCGAAGTCCCGCAAAGTGATTCCACAAAAAAAATCAATGTCACTAAGTCTTACAATATTTGGGGTAAATCACAAAAATAAAAACAATAAACCAGCATAAACCCGTTTAAATCCGTTTAAATCCGTGTCATCCGCGTGCCATTCTTAGAAACCTTTACGTCTGCATAAACAAAAATAAAAAGAGCCTGCTAACTACAAACAGGCTCTTTCATTCAAAAAAAAACAAAAACAAGGAAACTAAAGATCCAAAATATTAAATCCTATAAGTAAAGGCTATTGTTGCAATGCGGTTATCAAGATCATATCTTTTATTGATGCTCGTTTGTGCTATAACCGAATTGATGTGAAAATTATTAGTGTTGAAAATATCAGTAATATTCAATTTGATATTTCCTTTGTTCGAGAGAACTTGTTTTGAAATTCCAATACTGAAATCAAAAAAAGCATCTCTTTCATAAATACCAAGATTAGATTTCGATTGATATTGTGCGTTTGCCTCAGCTTTCCAGCTTTCGGTAATTGTAAATGAATTTAGAACACTTAAATTCAGCGTTACGATTGGGTCTATTTTATCCGTATTCACAACATTTCCCATAAATTTATTTTCGAAAACATTGAAAAGTGTATTTACAGACCACCATTTATAAATTTCGGCAGTATTGGTAATATTAACGCCATAATTGTATGATTTGTCTACATTAATTTGCGAAGTTACTGTCGTATTATTTGTTGGATTGTAGACATAAACTTCTGTAAATACATCTTTGGTTTTACTAAAATACAAAGAAGCCATAAAAGCGCTTTTCCAGGAATATCCAATTTCTGTTGAATGCGTAATTTCAGGAACCAAATTCGGATTTCCCTGAGAATAGTTAAACGAATCATCATAGAAACGGAACGGGTTCAAATCAAACTGACTTGGCCTGTTGATTCTTTTGCTATAAGAAGCATGCAGCGAATGATTGGAACTCAATTCATATTTCATAGAAACACTCGGAAACCATTTCAAATAATCGTCTTTATGTTCTTCATTTAAGGTTTTCTGCAAAATATTTATCGCCGTATATTCCGTTCTTAAACCACCCTGAATATTAAACTTTTCCATTTGATATTTATAGTTGGCATAAGCCGCATAAATTTGTTCTTTGTATTCAAAATGATTTGTCGAATTAAGATCAATAATCCATTGATTATTGTCATTATATTCATAGACTGATGGATTATCGTTGTTTTTTACACTCGCTTTAAATCCCCATTCGATAGATTGCTTTTCCTTTAATGGATTAGTGAAATCAATTTTTCCGGTAAAAACTCGCAATTCTGACGGAATAAAACCTCTTCGGTCATTAATAGCATTTGCATTAGAAGGATCGATATTTACAGCACTTTGAAACTGATTCGATCTGAATTTTGAAGTTTCATAATCAAAATCAAAAGACATATTTTTCCCTTCTGTATTAAATTTATGTACTCCGGAAAAAGCATACGTATAATCATTCCATTTTTCTTTACTGTCATTGTAAGTTGAAGTATCAAATTGGACTTGATCCATTGCATTAACCAATGTATTTCTACCATTGGCAATGTTTTCATAACGCCCAATTTTTGCATCAATATAAACTTCCAGATTTGTTTTAGGAGAAACCTCATAAGTAGTTCCAATCTTAAAATTGTTAGAAGTCAAAGGTTCGTCAGTTGTTGCCGTTTGATGATTCTTTGTCGAAATGGTTTGACGTGTTGCATCTGTATATTGATTCTGGTCGAATTCCTTACGTTCTTCTTCACCTCTAAAAGTGTAACTGTAGTTTCCGTAAATGCCAAATTTCTCTTTATTATAATTTAAGTTTACACCAGAATTTGTTCTGTTTTTTCGACTTCTTCCGTAATTGGTAAAAACTGTTCCTTTAAGTCCACCGGCATTTGGTTTCTTTAAAACAATATTGATAATTCCTGCTTTTCCTGTTGCGTCATATTTAGACGAAGGATTCGTAATAACTTCGATTTGTTTGATATTTGATGAGGTAGTAGATTTTAAATAATTTGCCAGTTCCTTTTGCGAAAGCTGCGTTAGTTTTCCATTTATCATAACGCCAACACCTTGTTGTCCGCGAATCGATAATTCACCATCCTGAGACACAACGACACCCGGGGCACGAGATAAAACATCCAAAGCCGTTCCGCCTTCAGAAACAATACTATTCTCTACATTAAAAACTAATCTGTCTGATTTTTGAGTATATAAAACTTTCTTTTTTGTAATAACAATTTCATTCAAAACATTGATCGAGGTTTCGACAATGCTGTCGTTTTCTTTTTCCGTTTGCGAGAATCCGTAGACTGAAAATGCGAGCATAATGGATGTTATAAAATTCTTCATGATATTCTGGATTTGATTTTTTTGGGATAAGGCTTTTAATGTGATTTGTAAGTTTTACTATTCGGGGAGGAAACAGAAATTTTTATTGTAAAACCAGTTGTTCAAGTTTATCAGAAAGTATATTCAGAAGAAGGAAGAGACGATTAAATAGCTTGGAAAGATTGATTTTTATGAAGTCGAATACAGTTAACATATGCGTGATATTTGAAGTTTCAGAGTTCAAATATAATATTATTTATAATAAGTCTAAATAAATATAGTTGAAATTTGTATCAAGAAATACTAACGAGCTGATAGTTAACAGTTCGTGATTTCGTAAAAAGGTAAAAAAAGCAGAATAAAAGCAGAATTTTGGCAACAAAGCCAGTAAAAATAAGACTTAAGCTTCGGAAAAAACAAGTGAGAAAAGTAAAAGGAGAAATGATATTTCATAAAAAAAGCAATTCATTCCAAAATAGAATAAATTGCTTTTTGTCTATAAACTGAGACTGAGACTGAAAACTTATTTAGTAATTTCTCTAAAAACAGCTTCGAGGTTTTTATTTTTCTGATTCAGTTGTAATGTTTTTAATCCATTTTCGTTGGCGAAATCAAATATTGCCGGACGCATATCTTTGTCGGCAACAAAAGTTAATTCCCAAGTCATATCGTGGATATTTTTATATGAAGTAATATTTTCAAGTTTAGCCAAAAGTTGTTCCTGAATCTGATAGTCAAATTCTACTTCGATAACTTGTTCTTTTCCTTCAGAAACCAAATGATCTAATTTTTTGTCGGCAACAATTTCTCCTTTGTCAATAATTATGACACGACTACAAATGGCTTCAACTTCCTGCATGATGTGAGTTGATAAAAAAACTGTTTTATCTTTCCCTACATTTTTGATTACATTTCGAATTTCCATTAACTGATTCGGGTCCAGACCTGTAGTTGGTTCGTCCAGAATTAAAACATCCGGATTGTGTAATAAAGCGTTGGCAAGTCCCACACGCTGGCGATAACCTTTAGATAATTGTCCTATTTTTTTATGACTTTCGCCTGACAGGCCTGTCAGTTGAATAACTTCTTCAATTCTTGATTTTGAAACCTGATAAACATCGGCATTAAAAGCCAAATACTCACGAACATACAAATCCAAATACAGCGGATTATGCTCCGGTAAATATCCAATAGAACGTTGAACTTCTTTTGTGTTTGTCATGACATCATGACCATTTACAAGGGCTGAGCCACTATCTGCCAATAAATATGTGGTCAAAATTTTCATCAATGTAGATTTTCCTGCTCCATTTGGACCAAGAAATCCTACGATTTCTCCTTTCTCAATAGAAAATGAAATTCCGTTTAAGGCTTTTTGAGATCCGTAACTTTTTGATATGTTGTTTACTTCTATCGACATGACTTTTTATTTGCTACAAAAGTAAACAGAAATAGTCTTGCTTTATCAATTTTTGTCTTTTAATGGAATCATAAAAAAAACTTAAAAGCCAACAGCTACGGCACCGTTATTGTTAAAAGGAAAGTAAATTAAAAAATAAATACCATGAAAAAAATTCTAGTGATGGCTGCGTTAGCTATCTGCAGTTTTGCAAATGCACAAAAAGGAACAATCTTAGTTGGTGGAAGTATTGGTTTTACTTCAGATAAAACTGAATTTCAATTTGGAGAAACAAAAACAAATACTTTTAGCTTTTCTCCTAAAGTAGGTTACCAATTTAATGATAACTGGACTGTAGGGGGTGAATTTACAGTATCTTCATCTAAAGATGATGATGGAGCAAGAGAAGTAAAAGACAATGGTTTCAAAGTTGGAGCATTTGTTCGTTACTCAGTGCCATTGAGCCAAACTTTTTCTGTTTTTGCAGATATGGGTGCAGGTTTTCAAAATGCAAAAAGAAAAGTTTATGGTCCTGGTGATGCTTACGGAAAATCTAAAGCAGATGGTATGTATGTAGGTATTACTCCAGCGCTTTTCATCAACATGAAAAAAGGTTTTGGTTTAAACTTCAGCATTGGTGGTTTAGGTTACGAAACAATGGATGTTGAGAATAATGGTGGAGATAACAGTAGTTTCTACTTTAACTTCGGTAAAACAGCAAGTATCGGAATTTCTAAAAACTTCTAATCTAAGTTTTATATTCAATTTCAGAAAAGCATTCGCTATGGCGGATGCTTTTTTTTTGTGTTTTAAATTTTCTCGCAAAAGCGGAGTTATAAAAAAAGTCCCAGAGGGACATTATATTTATAGAAAGTTGTGATTGCACTACGCGGAGCCCCATCGGGGTGAAATATTAGTAATAAAATTTTATATATCGCTCCACTGGAGCTTTTATAATGGAGAAAATGATAAATCTATAAAAATTATACTCCACTGGAGTTTTTTAATTTTCGACTTTCTGAATTAATATGTCTTTTTAGAAAAGCTTATGTCTTCTCTAGTAATTTTTTTAAATATTCATTTTTGTCTTTTTTCAGCTTGTACTAACCTTTCACAACGTTTTTTATTTTCTTCATAAGCTTCAAAAAAAGCAAAACGCAAAAAAACGCCAACATTAGTGAAGTCGAAAAAAATCCTAACTACAAGAATTCCGACTCCACTTGTTGACACTAAAAAACAAAAATATTCTAATTAAAAATGTTAGTTTACAGGGCTTTCAACGGCTGCTCTCATTTCCTGAGCTGCTGCAACCATTTCGATTAAAGCCTTTTTGGTTTCATCCCAATGACGTGTTTTTAAACCACAATCCGGATTTACCCATAATTGATCTACAGGAATAACTGCTGAAGCTTTTTCCAACAAACGAACCATTTCTGCACTTGACGGCACACGTGGCGAGTGAATGTCATAAACTCCTGGCCCAATCTCGTTTGGATATTTAAAGTTGGCAAACGCATCCAAAAGTTCCATTTGCGAGCGCGAACATTCAATTGTGATAACGTCAGCATCCATATCAGCAATATTTTGGATAATATCGTTGAATTCGCTGTAACACATATGTGTATGAATTTGTGTATCGTCATGAACGCCACTTGCCGAAATACGGAACGCTTTTACAGCCCAATCCAGATAATTTGCCCATTCTTCTTTTCTTAAAGGCAATCCTTCGCGAATTGCAGGCTCATCAATTTGAATGATTTTGATTCCCACTTTTTCAAGATCTACAACTTCGTCACGAATCGCCAAAGCAATCTGCGTACAAGTTTCAGAACGGGGTTGATCATTACGAACAAACGACCATTGCAAAATAGTAACCGGTCCTGTAAGCATTCCTTTTACCCATTTTGGAGTCAAAGATTGCGCATATTTCGACCATTTTACCGTCATTGGGTTTGGTCTTGAAACATCACCATAAATAACCGGAGGTTTCACGCAACGGCTTCCGTAACTCTGAACCCATCCATTTTTTGTAAAAGTAAATCCGGATAATTGTTCTCCAAAATATTCAACCATATCGTTACGTTCGAATTCTCCGTGAACCAAAACATCGATTCCGGTTTCTTCCTGAAAACGAATCGTAGCTTCGGTTTCTTTTTCGATTAAATCGTTGTATTGTTCTGTTGTTAATTCTCCTTTTTTGAATTTTGCTCTCCAGCTTCTCACTTCAGCTGTTTGAGGAAAAGATCCAATAGTTGTTGTTGGGAATAAAGGAAGATTTAAAGCTTCAATTTGGCTTTTTCTTCTGATAGCAAAAGTACTTTTACGTTTATCGTCAGAAGCAGTAATATTAGCAACTCGTGTTTTAACTTCATTATTATGAATCAATTTTGAAGTTTTACGATTGTCATTTGCGATAGTATTTTGCTCAAAATCAATAGAATTTTTAAAATCAATTTCATTAGAAGCTAGTTTCTTTAATAGTACAACTTCATTTATTTTTTGTTTAGCAAAAGCCAGCCATTGTTTAATTTCCGGAGTTAGAGTAGCATCGCTTGTTTCTAAATCTAGATCGCAAGGACTATGAATTAAAGAACAAGATGGCGCAACTAGAATTCTGTTTTCTCCCAAAGCATCGGTTGCTTTTTTGATCAGGTTTAAAGAGTTTTTAAAATCATTTTTCCAGATATTTCTTCCGTCAACAACTCCTAATGAAAGATTTACGGTTGCGTTTAATTTTCCTGATTCTAAAACATCATCCAATTGCAACGGACAACGTACTAAATCTAAGTGGAAAGTGTCAACTGGCAAAGCCAATGCTGTTGCTAGGTTTTCTCCAAAACAATCAAAATAATTAGCCAGAATAATTTTGATTTTCGGGAAACGTATGTTGATTTCGTTGTACACTTGTGTGAAAATATTTCTTTCTTTATCCGTTAAATTTAAAGCTAAGAAAGGTTCGTCTAACTGAATATATTCAACATTTTCGGCTTGTAATTTTTCGAAAATTTCGAAATAAACCGGAAGTAATTTGTCAATAAGATCAATTCTGTGAAAACCTTCTTCTTTTTCTTTTCCTAAAAGTAAATACGAAATTGGTCCAATTAAAACTGGTTTTGTAGCGATGTTCAAAGCATTTGCTTCTTTAAATTCATCGATTACTTTTTCTGAAAACAATTCAAATTTTTGGTTCTTTGTAAATTCAGGAACAATATAATGATAGTTAGTATCAAACCATTTTGTCATTTCCATTGCCACAACATCCTGACCGTCTTTTTGAGCTCCTCTTGCCATTGCAAAATATAAATCGATAGCCGAATTTGTTTTTGCCAATTCATGGTAACGTTCCGGAATCGCACCTAAAGTCAAAGTCAAATCAAGCACTTGATCATAAAAAGAAAAATCATTAGACGGAATCAAATCTATTCCGGCTTCTGATTGTAAATGCCAGTTTCTGCGACGGATATCTTTTCCGGTTTCGATAAGTTCATCAACAGAAATTTTTCCTGCCCAATATAATTCTGAGGCTTTTTTTAACTCTCTGTTGCTGCCAATTCGTGGGTAACCTAAATTATTTGTTTTCATTTTTGATTCAGTATTTTTTACTGAACAAATTTATTGTATTAGATTTTAAAACTTATATTTGACTATTATTTAAGTAAATAGTCTTGTTGATATAGATTTAAGAAGATTATATTACTGATAAAATCTTTTAAAAGGCATTTTTGCCGTAAAAAATACTATGGAAAATCTAGATAACACCGATTTACAGATCTTAAAACACCTTCAGGAGAACTCAAATATTAATACAAAAGATCTGGCAAGCAAATTATTCCTGACTGTTACGCCCGTTTATGAACGTATAAAAAGATTGGAACGTGATGGATATATTACTAAATATGTGGCGCTATTAGACCGAAAAAAAATGAATCGCGGAATGACGGTTTTTTGTAATGTGCGCTTAAAAGAACACGCAAAAAACGTAGGAAGTAATTTTGTAAAAGATATTGTTGCACTTCCTGAAATCATAGAGTGTTATAATATCGCCGGAGATTATGATTTTATGCTAAAAATACTTGTTCAGGATATGTCTAGTTATCAGGATTTTGTAATGAATAAATTGTCAACCATTGAAAACATTGGAAACACGAACAGTATTTTTGTAATGGGAGAAATAAAACATAGTACAGCTTTAGAGTTTTAAGACAATATTTCGCCACAGATTGCACAGATTATAATGATTTTTTTTATGATTGATGTTTAGTTTTTTTGCCACGAATTTCACGAATTAACGCAAATCATTGTGTTTAAATTAATTCGTGAAAATTTGTGAAATTCGTGGCTAAAAAAACATTAAATCTTTTAAATCAAATTAATCTGTGGCATGTTTTTATTCCATATAATCCTAAAATAAAATGTATTTTTGAGGTCTTAATCATCGATTTAGATCATCAATCTAAAATCGTTAATCAACAATCTAAAATCAAAATGAACTGGGAACAACTTTTATCACTAAAACGCCAAGGCGATACAAGCAAAAGATTACGTGTAGAACAAGATGATACGCGTTTGGGATTTGAAGTTGATTATGACCGAATTATATTTTCGGCAGCATTTCGTTCTTTGCAGGATAAAACCCAGGTAATTCCGCTTTCAAAAACAGATTTTGTACACACAAGATTAACGCACAGTTTAGAAGTTTCGGTTGTGGGACGTTCTTTGGGGCGTTTGGTAGGAAAAAAGATTATCGAAAAGTATCCGCATTTAAAAGAAGTTCACGGTTATCATCTGAACGATTTTGGCGCTATTGTAGCAGCAGCTTCTTTGGCGCATGACATCGGAAATCCCCCTTTTGGACATTCTGGTGAAAAAGCGATTGGAGAATATTTTTCAATAGGAAACGGACTAAAATATAAAGATCAATTAAAAGCCAAACAATGGCAGGATTTAATTGATTTTGAAGGAAATGCAAACGGATTCTCAGTACTTTCAGCAAGTCGTCCGGGAATCGAAGGCGGACTTAGAATTTCGTACGCAACTTTAGGAGCTTTCATGAAATACCCGAAAGAAAGTTTGCCGAAAAAACCAACTTCAAATATTGCCGATAAGAAATACGGTTTCTTCCAGACGGATAAAACATTTTTTGAAGAAGTTGCCAATGATATGGGAATGATTGCCAATAAATCAGGAGATGATATTGGTTTCGAAAGACATCCTTTGGCTTATTTAGTCGAAGCTGCAGATGATATTTGTTATACTATTATAGACTTTGAAGACGGAATAAATCTTGGCTTAGTTTCTGAAGATTATGCTTTAGAATATCTAATTAAGCTGGTAAAAGATAATATTGGAGTTTCTAAATATAAATTATTAGAAACCAAAGAAGACCGAATTAGTTATTTGCGTGCTTTGGCAATTGGCGCTTTAATTAATGATGCCGTTGATGTTTTTGTTGAAAATGAAGAAGCGATCCTTGCCGGAAAATTTCCTTTTGCCTTAACGGACAAAAGCAAGTACAAAGCGCAAATGGATGACATTATCAAATTAAGTGTTTCGAAAATTTACCAAAGCCGTGAAGTTGTAGAAAAGGAAATTGTAGGTTATCAAATCATTCAGACTTTACTGGATAAATTTATAACTGCTTTTAATAATAAATACGATGGAACAGCTTCAAACTACGACAAATTGATTTTGAAAATGCTTCCGGAAAAACATCATTTAGACAAAACAAATCTGTACGAGAGATTGTTACATATTTGTCATTTCGTTTCACTTTTAACAGACGGAAATGCACTGGAATTGTTCGAAACGATAAACGGAAGAAAAGGGAATTAATCTGATCTTTTTACTTTAGAAATAAAAAAAACACATAGAAACATACATTTCTATGTGTTACAATATTTTAAAATAAGATTTTTTTACTGAAAAGCATAAACCAAACCTACGCCCAAAACTTGTCTTAACTGGGTTCTTGGCCCGTCGTTTACTTGCGAAGTTGTTCCTGTAGTTGGGTCAACAACATCTATTTTGGTTTTGATATCATCATCATAAACTAAATGAACACCAATATTGGCTTTTACATAAGCATTTACAACAAGATCAAGACGAGTATCATAATCAACATCGACATTCCCAAATTTATTCAGATAATCGGTGTATAAACTTAATCGGTTTTCGTAAAAGATATTTTTAAAAATTTCGCTTTTCATATATCCTGTAAATAGAATACCAAACTCAGCTTTTATTTTTTGTCCGTCTTTAATCAAAATTTGCGAATTAGGATCGTTAGGATCAGGTGCATAAATGGCTTTTCTAACACCAAAAGATCCCTGATTAGCCAAATCCTGATCTAGAACTAAAGTTGTTTTTAAAGTTATTGGAGAGAAGTAAAAGACTCTGTTTTTCTTTTTGTTTGAATTCTCAGCTCCGGCTCCCAGAAAGATGTATGCCGGTGCAAAAGGTTTAGAGATTGCAATATCCCTGTTTGGGTAATTGTATCCGTTGGTAAATTGCGTATTAAAGTTGTATTTGGCAGAGTAATACCAGTTTGATACCGTGTCTTTTCTAAAACCATAAGTTGAGTTCAGCATTATCGCATCATCCGTTTTACGAAGCTCGATTCCGTCTTGCTTGTTTAAACCATATTTTATGATAAGTTCATTTACCCATTTATGATTTCCCTTTTGATACGTTCGGCTAAATTCGCCTTTAAATAAACCCGAGATAGAACTTGTTCCCCCCGCGCTCCAATTGACAAAAGCTATTTCTGAAATGTCAAAACCTATTTGATTTTTTTTAGTCCAGTTTGATGGCAGTTGTGGTAATTGATTAGGGTCTAAAGTCGTTTGTATAATTTGAGCAAAGTTATTTGAAGTACACAATAGCAATAGAAGCAAAAGGGTAGAACGCAATAATTTCATTAGGTTGATTTTAATTTTTTTTTTTGGTAGTGCAAAATAATTATTTTGTGGCGTTTGAAAAAAGATTTACCAAACTTTTAACGTCAATTTTGCACAATTGTTGTAATTGACTCACCGTTCCATGCTCAATAAACACATCAGGAATGCCCAAAATTTCAATGTTATTTTTGTAATTATTTACCGCCGAAAACTCCAAAATTGCAGTTCCAAAACCACCGTTTATGACACCGTCTTCTATAGTAATTATTCGTTCAAAAGAAGAAAAAATATCATGTAACAATTTAATATCTAATGGTTTAATGAAAGGAAAGTCATAATGGGCAATTGTTTCAGGATTATTCAATTCTTCAATAGCTGCTATCACATTATTTCCGATAGTTCCAGTCGATAAAACGGCTGTTTTTGTTCCGGATTTTAGTACACTAGCCTGTCCTATATTAATTTTTTCATATTGTCCGAAATTTTCTACTTCCCAGTTTGGCAAAACGCCTCGACCACGCGGATATCGAATTGCGATTGGATGATTTAAGCCTAATTGTGCCGTAAATAAAATATTTTGAAGCGCAATTTCGTCAATTGGCGCATAAATTATCATGTTCGGAATTGTGCGTAAATAAGCAATATCAAAAACACCGTGATGCGTTGCGCCATCTTCACCAACCAAACCGGCCCGGTCTAGACAAAAAATGACGGGTAAATTTTGTAGCGCTACATCATGAATAACCTGATCGTAGGCACGCTGTAAAAAAGTAGAATAAATATTGCAATACACAATCATGCCCTGAGTTGCCATTCCGGCTGCAAGCGTTACGGCATGTTGTTCTGCAATTCCAACATCAAAAGCACGTTCTGGAATTTCATCCATCATAAACTTTAAAGAACTACCAGATGGCATAGCAGGAGTGATTCCGATAATTTTTTCGTTCTTTTTGGCTAAATCTAAAATGGTTAAACCAAAAACGTCCTGAAATTTAGGAGGTAAATTTTCTTCCGATTTTAAAATGATTTCTCCCGTTGAAGCATCAAATTTTCCGGGCGCATGATATTTTACCTGATTTTCTTCAGCTTGTTGCAGGCCTTTCCCTTTTGTAGTTACAATATGAAGGAATTTAGGACCTTTTATATTTTTTAATCGATTTAATTCTTTGATTAAAGTTGGAAGATCATGACCATCAATTGGCCCTGAATAATCAAAATTCAAAGACTTAATCATGTTATTCTTCTTCGGATTTTTTCCTTCTTTTACAGCAGTAAGATATTTTTTGAGTGCACCAACACTAGGATCAATTCCAATAGCATTATCATTTAAAATAACCAATAAGTTAGCATCAGTAACTCCTGCGTGGTTTAAACCTTCAAAAGCCATTCCGGATGCGATAGAAGCGTCACCAATAACTGCAATATGTTGCTTGTCGAAATCACCTTTTAGATTTGAAGCAATCGCCATTCCCAATGCCGCCGAAATAGAAGTGGAAGAATGACCAACACCAAAAGTATCATAAACACTTTCGCTTCTTTTAGGAAAACCCGAAATACCTCCAATTTGTCTGTTGGTATGAAAAATTTCTCTTCTTTCCGTCAGGATTTTATGTCCGTAAGCCTGATGTCCAACATCCCAAACTAATAAATCTTCGGGAGTATTAAAGACATAATGCAAAGCAATAGTCAATTCGATTACGCCTAAACTTGCACCCAAATGTCCTTCTTTCACAGAAACAATATCAATAATAAATTGACGTAATTCTTGTGCGACTTCAGGAAGTTGTTCTTCTTTTAAAAGACGTAAATCGGCAGGATTGAATATGTTTGAAAGTAAATTGCTTTTCATTGTAAGGTAAAAAGCAAATTTACGGTTTTAAATTTAAATCTGTTTGTTCATTACTCTGTCCAGTCTTAATAATTTGCATAGATGTAATTTTTGAAAATTTTCGTTTTCTTCTTTTTGGATTAAGAGTATCTAGTTCAAATGTAATAGGCAAATTATAATAGGTTCTGACTTTTCGTCCATTAATTTCTCCCGGAGTCCATTTTATCGATTTTTTTAAAATCTGAATTGCTTGGTCACCAGATTCAAAACCAAGATCTTCGACGATTTTTAATTCATCTAATCTTCCGTCTTTTTCGATTGTGAAAGACATTTTAATAACTCCTGTTGATTTTTTAAGTTGTTTTGGAATTTTGTATTCATTTCTAAAAATATCATAAAACAATTCGATTCCTCCAGGATAGTCGGGATTTATATCAATTCCGGCAAATCCGTAGACGGTGGTATCTTCTTCATAAATCCTGGTCTCATTCAATACTTCTTGTGGATTTGTTTTTTTAGAAGAATATCGATGTTTACGTTTAAATTTCGAAAGGTTTTTATGTTTTACCGATTTTGTGTGATCAACTTTTGGTGGAGGCGGATTTTCGTTTTCTCCTTTCAGCGCTTTTCCTTTAGTTAGATTCTTTTCTAATACATTTTCTTCAACAACTTCAACTTTGTCTATCTTTTGCTTATTTCCATTTTTATCCTGACAACTAAACAAGGTTGTTCCCATAGCAATAAATAATGCCAATAAAAACATTTTATGATAATGTGTTTGCGTATATAAAACGGTACTTGGAATCTGAATTGTTATCGTATCAAGTTGAGATTTTTTAAATCTCCCACAAATACTTTCATTTTGATTTTGAATAAAAAAATGCTGTACCTCTTCAGGCAGCATAGTTGTGAAATCTATAACAGTTTTAGAACAGCTTAAACAAAAACGGCCACTTTCTTTTGGAGTCATTTTATCCCAGTTTTCATGGCATGGCTCAGGAATTGTTATTTTGTATTTTCTGTTCATTATTTAATTGTAATCGGTAAAATATAAGAGGAGCGGACAATACGATTTTTTAGTTTTCCGGGAATCCAGTTTGGAGCTGTTTTTAAAACTCTAATAGCTTCTTCTTCAATTTCTATTGGTGTATTTTTAGGTACGTTGAAATTACTCAAACTGCCATCTTTTTCCACTACAAAAATGATATTGAGTTTTTCCTGAAATTTTTCTGTTTTGCTTGGAGCAACATAATTTTTGCTAAAAAAAGTATAGAATTTTTTCATTCCATTTTCTGGAACTGGTGAAACATCTAAATCATTTGAATTGTATATAATATTGTATTGAAAAGTTCCCGTTTCAAAAGAATTGGGAGCAATTGGACTTCCCATTGTAAACCTTTGAGGGGCTTTTTTTGAGCGTATTTTTTTAGATTCTATCTCATGTCCATAACATACGGAAGTAGCCTCATTTTGATCTTGCTCTGTATTATCAACAATTTCGATTTTATCAATTCTGTTTTTGTTCCCATCTTTATCTGCACAACTAAACAAAGTCGTTCCCATAGCAATGAACAATGCCAATAAAAACATTTTATGATAATTGATTTGAGTATATAAAACCTGACTCGGAATTTGAATTGTTACTGTCTCTAATTGTTCATTTTTAAATCGTCCGCAGATACTTTTGTTTTGATTTTGAATAAAAAAATGTTGTACTTCATCCGGCAGCATAGTTGTGAAATCTGTAACAGTCTTGGAACAGCTCATGCAGAAGCGACCACTATCTTTTGGAGTCATTTGATCCCAGTTTTCGTGACATGGTTCTGGAATTGTTATTTTGAGTTTTCTTTCCATTTTTGAATTTCAGTATTTAAATGTAATAAAAAATAAATACGAAAAGAGTATTTTTGCAATTATGATAAATCCCTTCACCGACGAATACTTTATGAAAAAAGCTTTGCAGGAAGCTGAAATGGCTTTTGATAAAGGCGAAATTCCTGTTGGAGCTATTATTGTTGTTGCCGACAAAATAATTGCAAGAAGTCATAATTTAACCGAATTATTAAACGATGTTACGGCTCATGCCGAAATGCAATCCATAACCGCTGCAGCAAACTTTCTAGGCGGAAAATATTTGAAAGATTGTACTTTATACGTAACGCTCGAACCTTGCCAAATGTGTGCAGGTGCTTTGTATTGGAGTCAGATTTCTAAGATTGTTTTTGGAGCGCGTGACGAACAACGCGGTTTTATGATAATGGGAACAAAATTACATCCAAAAACAACTGTAGTTTCTGGAATTATGGCAAATGAAGCAGCCGATTTAATGAAACGCTTTTTTATAGAAAGGCGAAAGTAAAATTTTTGGTAAGATAAATAATGACAGATTTTTCAATAATAAAAAAGCTATATCATATTACAGAACCTAATGGTTTTACGAATGATGAGATCCAAATTGTTAAAGATATCTTTGGCAACCTTCCTCAGGTATTTGAGGATTATTATACTGAATTGGGCAATATTGAAAACTTAAATCATACACAAGATTTACTAATTGTACCAGAACGTTTTCAATATTATAACCAAATTGATCATTTGGTGTTTTATTCTGAAAATCAGAGAGCTTGCGTTTGGGGAATTCATAAAGATGATTTGTCAAAAGCAAATCCTCCCGTTTACATGAGTGAAGACGGAAAAGAATGGAAGTTGGAGACCGAAACGCTGACTGATTTTTTTACCGCAATGGCTTTTCTTCAGGCAGGTTATGCATTGGAATATCCTTGTAATACATTCTATGAATTAGAACCACAGGAATTAAATTTTATTGCTGAAAATTTTCAAAATAAAGAATTCTCTTTTAAGCAATGGCTTGGCGGAATAAGTTTTTATGGTAATTACAGCGACGATGTAATCATAATCATAGATGGCAATCAATTATTTTATGCTGCCAATATAAATGAACATTTTGTCGAAATGGATAAGGTTTTGTCTAAGCTTGGAACAGAGCTTTAAAGATTCTGATAAAAAGCTATTTTTATTGTATTAGAATAAATAAGTCATGTAAAGACATACAAATACCATAAAGGAGTTAAAGCATATTATATTATAAAATGCATTTTTAATAGAATAGTTATACAGGTTATTCTGCGTTTTTAGAGCTATTAAAACGAGCGAAATATAATATATTAATTAATCGATTTTTCTAAAGCTTCAACAAAAGTTAAATAATCATTCCTGACGAATTTTCTTCTTAAAATATTTCGAAAAATACTTTACATTTACTACAATATAATTGATATCTCATTAGTTATGCCTTTAACTATGAAATGTTAAATACCCTGTTATTTTCCAAAACCTGTAACCCATTAACTCTAAATAAAAGTGAAAGCAAAAGGATTAGTTCTCGTGTTTTGTGTGTTTTTTATTTTTCAATCTTGCGGTAGAAAATCAGCTGCAGATTTCAATTCTGATTTTTCATTGTTTAAAGAGTATATAGTCAGTTTTACGGGAGGAATAGTCTCATCGGAATCTGATATTCGGGTAGTTTTAAATTTCGATAAAAAAGAATGGAAAGCCAATCAGGTTTTAGACAGCGATTTATTTGATATTTCGCCAAGCGTAGATGGAAAAGTTGTGGCACTTTCGACCAATACAATTGCGTTTATTCCCGAGAAAAAGCTAAAACCGGGAACAGAATATCAAGTAACCCTGAAGTTGGATAAACTTATCAAAATTCCTAAAGAGAAAGAAAAAGAACTTTCAGAATTCAACTTTACCGTTAAAACAATCAAACAGGATTTTACGATCAATACTGCCGATATTCAGTCGTACAGTAAAGAATATCAGTATTTTAACTGCGTTTTAAAAACAGCAGATAATATTGATATTGAAACCGCTATAAAATTAGTTTCAGCCCAACAAAAAGGGAAAAATCTTAAAATTAAATTCGAAAAAAAATCAGGTTCCGGAAAAGAATTCCATTTTATAATAGATAGTATTCAGCGTTATTCAGAAGCAACAAATCTTGAAATTTTGTATGACGGAAGTGACTTTGATATTGACCAAAAAGGACAATTAGATGTTCCGATTACGAATATAAATGAGTTTAAAATCGTAAAAGTTGAAGTTCCCGATGGAAGCAATCAATCGGTTTTGATTAATTTCTCAGAACCTTTAGAAAAAGGGCAGGATTTTAAAGGTTTAGTTTCGATTCAGAATGCTAATAATTTGAAATTTTCAACACAGGGAAATTTACTAAAAGTCTATTTTAGTAATGAAGCTCCAGCCAAAAAAGAAGAACCCGTTCCTGTTGCAGTCGAAGAATCAGCGGTTTCACTTGTAGATTCTTCTACAATTGTTGTTGATAGTGCAGTGGCGGTAGTTGATGATGCCGTAGAGGTTGTTCAGAATGAAGAAGATAAGCCGGAACAAATTTTGTCAGGAGATTTATTGATTGAAGTTTTTCAGGGAATCGAAAGTCAGTACGGTAAAAAAATGGATTCCAATTACACAGAGAAAATCACTTTTGATCAAATAAAACCTGGCGTTCGTTTCATTAAAAACGGAACAATTTTACCAAGTTCAAATAATTTAAAATTGAATTTTGAAGCCGTAAATTTAAGTGCTGTAGATGTAAAAGTGTATAAGATCTACAAAAATAACATTCTGCAATTTCTTCAATACAATGAATTAAATGGTAGTCAGAACCTCAAAAAAGTAGCGCAGCCCGTCGCAAAAACTACTTTAAATTTAAGTGAAAGCAAACTAATAAATCCGAGTAAGTGGAACACATTTGCATTAGATTTATCTAAAATAATCACGCCGGAACCAGGTGCAATCTATAGAGTAGAATTTGTTTACAAAAAGAAATATTCATTATACAAATGTGAATCTTCAGAAGAAAATGAGAGCGAAGGTGACGAAGAAGAGGTTGATGAAAATGACGTAAACTACAGCGGAAACTCCTATGATGATTACTATTATGACGATTATGAATGGAGAGAAAGTCAGGATCCATGTACCAATTCTTATTATTACAATGCCAGAATAGCGACTAATATTTTAGCGACAGATGTAGGTGTTATTGCCAAAAGAGGTGAGAATAAATCGTATTTGTTTGCCGTAAACAATATTGTCACGACAGAACCAATTTCGAATGCACGCGTTGATTTGTACAATTACCAACAACAAAAAATCACTACAGGTGCAACAAGCAGCGAAGGAATTGCTTCTTTTCAGTTGGATAAATTCGCCTATTTTGCTATTGTTACCCTTGGCGATCAATCGACTTACGTAAAGCTTGACGATGGACTTTCATTGTCTGTAAGTAATTTTGATGTTGCCGGAGAGACTTTACAAAAAGGTCTTAAAGGATTTATTTATGGAGAACGTGGCGTTTGGCGTCCGGGAGATAATTTGTATTTGTCATTTATCTTAAATGATGCGTCGAATAAATTGCCAAAATCACATCCGATTAAATTCAGACTAAATGATCCAAACGGTAAAACAACGTATCAGACGATTCAAAAAACAAACGAATTAAATCATTACAGTTTTACAGTTCCAACAAGTGCCGATGCACCTACAGGAAATTGGGAAGCAATGATAAGCGTTGGTGGCGCGAAGTTTTACAAAAGCATTAAAATCGAAACCATTAAACCGAATCGTTTAAAAATTAAAAATACTTTTCAGAGAACTGTTTTATCTTCTTCTTATCCAAATACCAGTAATCTTGAAGTTACGTGGCTTCACGGTGCTATTGCTAAAAATCTGAATGTAGAAATGCAGGCGAAGTTTTCGCAACAAGCAACGACTTTTAAAGGATATGAAAAATTTACGTTTGATGATTTAGTACGTCAATTTAGTACCGAAGAAATAAATGTTTTCTCCGGAAAATTAAATGAAAATGGAAAAGCTTCGGTAAATATTGAACCTAAATTACAAGGGCAAGCACCGGGAATGCTTCGTGCTTCTTTCATTACAAAAGTCTATGAAGAAGGTGGAGATTTTAGCACAGATGTTATTTCGACAACTTATTCGCCTTATAAAACTTATGTTGGTATAAAATCGCCGGAACCTAATAAATATGGAATGTTGGAAACCAGAACCAATAATCGTTTTGAGGTTGTAACGGTTGATGAAAATGGAAGACCAAAGTCGGTACGAAATCTGGAAGTAAAAGTGTATAAAGTAGAATGGCGCTGGTGGTGGGATGCGTCAACAGATAACTTATCGAATTACAATTCTTCAAATGCAACGACATCGTATAAAACCTTTATAATTAATACAGGTGCGAACGGAAAAGGAAGTTTTCAGTTTGCTTTAAGCGATGAAGAATGGGGACGTTATTTAATTCGAGTTTCAGACAATCCAAATGGTCATGCAACAGCTTTAACCGTAAATATCGACTGGCCAATCTGGTCTGGGAAAACACGTAATAGAGATGCTTCTACAGCAAATATGTTAGTGTTCTCTACCGATAAAAAGAATTATGCTGTTGGAGAAAAAGCGCAGATATCTTTCCCTTCAAGTGAAGGTGGACGAGCTTTGATTTCTATTGAAAACGGATCAAAAGTAGTGCAGACAATTTGGGCAAAAACACAAAAAGGAGAGACTAAAGTTGAAGTTCCAATTACGGCAGCAATGGCACCAAACGTATATTTTAATATAACACTTTTACAGCCACATGCTTCGACTAAAAACGATTCGCCAATTCGTATGTACGGAATTGTTCCAATTGAAGTTGTAGATAAAAATACGATTCTGGCGCCAACACTTTCAATGCCGGATGTTTTAAAACCGGAGCAAGCTTTCACAGTAAAAGTAGGTGAAAAAACAGGTAAAGAAATGACGTATACGATTGCAGTTGTTGATGAAGGTTTATTGGATTTAACCCGTTTTAAAACACCAAATGCGTGGGATAGTTTTTATGTTCGTGAAGCTTTAGGCGTTAAAACCTGGGATATTTACGATGATGTAATTGGCGCGTATGGCGGAAAAATAAATCAGATTTTTAGTATTGGTGGTGACCAGGATTTAGGTGGTGGAAAAGCCAAGAAAGCCAATCGTTTCAAACCAGTTGTATTGTATTATGGCCCATTTAAATTAGAAAAAGGACAAACAAAATCACATCAATTAAAATTACCAAAATACATTGGTTCAGTTCGAACTATGATTGTTGCCGGTGATGCCAATACAAGTGCTTATGGAAGTGTTGAAAAAGCAACTCCGGTTAAAAGTCCGTTAATGGTTTTGGCTTCATTGCCGAGAAAAATTTCGCCTTCAGAAAAAGTGACGATTCCGGTTACGGTTTTTGCAACTGAAAAGAATATTAAAAATGTTTCTATTCAGATAAAAACCAGTAACGGATTACAAGTAATGGGAAGCGCAACTCAATCTTTGACGTTTGCACAACCTGATGAGAAAATGGCGTATTTTAATTTAGTGGTTGGTTCTGCAACAGGAATTGCCAAAGTTCAGGTAATTGCTACATCGGGAAAAGAGAAATCGGTTTATGATGTCGAAATTGATATGACGAATCCAAATCCGGTTACGAATACTTTTACCGATGTTATTTTGGCGCCAAATAGTACCAAAACGATTTCATGGAAAACCTTTGGTGTTTCAGGAAGTAATAAAGCCAGATTGGAAGTTTCGTCAATGCCAACGATGAATTTAAACGGAAGATTGCAATATCTTATTCAATATCCGCATGGTTGTGTAGAGCAAACAACTTCGTCTGTTTTTCCTCAATTGTTTTTGAACGATGTTGTCGATTTAGATGCAACCAGAAAAGGAATTATTCAAAAGAATATTACGGCAGGAATTACGAGATTAGGAAGTTTCCAGTTGTCAAACGGAGGAGTGGCTTACTGGCAAGGAAATACGATTGCAGATGATTGGGGAACTTCATACGCAGGACATTTCTTGATTGAAGCGGAGAAAAAAGGATATGTTTTACCAATTAATTTCAAATCAAAATGGATTTCGTATCAGCAAAAAGAAGCGAAACAATGGCGTTTTGAACCTAAATATGGCAATGATTTAGCACAATCGTACAGATTATATACATTGGCTTTAGCCGGAAATGCTGATCTTTCTTCAATGAACAGATTGCGCGAAACTAAAGATATTTCGAATGAAAGTAAACTTCGTTTGGCTGCAGCTTATGTTTTGGCGGGACAAAAATCAGCTGGACAAAATCTATTATTAAGTACTAGTATTGATAATGAATCGAGTAATTACAATTATTACTATTACGGTTCAAGCGAAAGAAACAGAGCAATGGCTTTAGAAACTATGTTGCTTTTAGGACAGAAACAAAAAGCATTTACAATGGCAACAAAATTAGCCAAAGAAATGTCAAATAATCAATGGATGAGCACACAAACAACGGCTTATTGCTTGTATTCAATGTCGAAATTCGCTATTAGTAACGGTACAAAAGGAATTAATCTTCAGTTTAGCAAAAGTGGAAAAGGCGAAACGATAAACACGCAAAAAACAATTGCCGACAGAAGTTTGGTTGTTCAAACAGGAGCTAATAGTGTTGTACTGAAAAACCTTAAAAATAACACCGTTTATGTGCGTGTTTTAAATACCGGAATATTACCTATCGGACAGGAAAATGCAATTCAAAGTGATGTTTCTGCTGCTATTGTTTTCAAAAATAGAAAAGGCGGCGTTATTAATGTTTCGAAAATTAGTCAGGGAACGGAGTTTATTGCCGAAGTTACTATCAGAAACCAAAGAAATGAAAGTGTTCAAAACGTAGCCTTATCGCAAATTTTACCTTCAGGTTTCGAAATTGTAAATACGCGTTTTACAGATTATGGCGACGCAACAAACAATATCGCCGATTATATTGATATTCGTGACGATAGAACTAATTTCTATTTTGGAATAAAAGCCGGAGAAACAAAAGTCTTTAGAATCTTGCTAAATGCATCGTATTTAGGAAATTATTACTTACCGGGATTACAATGTGAAGCCATGTATGATAATACATTTCTGGCAAGAACGAAAGGATTTTGGGTTGAGGTTGTAAAATAATATTTATCATAGTTTACGTATCCTAACAGGTTTTGAAAACCTGTTAGGTATTGTTAAGTAAGATTAGAAAAGGATTATATTTAAATAGCAAATTTCCAAAAGATACCTAACAGGTTTTGGAAACCTGTTAGGATACGAAAAAATAAGTAAGATTAAATTGAAAAATAAATTAATAGCGTTCTCACAACGCATTATAAATTGGATAAAAAAGAATAAAATAAAATCAGCAATTGCATTTCTGCTCTTGCTGATTTATTATTTCTCATTGCCTCGAACTTTGTTTCAGGAGCCTTATTCTACGGTGATTGAAAGCAAAGAAGGCGAATTATTAGGAGCAAAAATTGCTCATGACGGACAATGGCGTTTTCCTGCACAAGACAGTGTGCCTGATAAATTCAAGAAATGTATTGTTTATTTTGAAGACGAATATTTCTATAAACATCTGGGATTTAATCCGGTTGCGATGGTAAATGCGATCAAGCAAAACAGAAAAGCAGGAAAAGTAGTCAGAGGAGGAAGTACATTGACACAGCAAGTTATCCGTTTATCCCGAAAAGGAAAAAGAAGAACTTACTTTGAAAAAATCATAGAAATTATTCTGGCAACTAGATTAGAATTGGGATATTCTAAAGATGAAATTCTCGAATTATATGCTTCTCACGCACCATTTGGAGGAAATGTTGTTGGGTTAGAAATGGCTTCGTGGCGTTATTTTGGCGTACAATCAAATCAATTATCTTGGGCTGAAAATGCAACTTTGGCGGTTTTGCCCAATGCGCCTAGTTTGATTTATCCGGGAAAGAATCAGATAAAATTACTGAGCAAACGCAACCGACTTTTATTAAAACTTCGTCAAGAAAAGGTAATTGACCAACAGACATACGAACTTTCGGTTGAAGAACCTTTACCTCAAAAACCTTATGATTTACCTCAAATTGCACCTCATTTATTGCAAAGAGTGGCTAAAAATGAAGAAGGAACGCGAGTAAAAACGACAATTGATTATGCTTTACAAAACAGAGTCAATCAAATTGCGAGATATTATTACAATCAGTATAAACAAAATGAGGTAAACAATCTGGCGATTTTGGTGATTGATGTTTCGAACAGAAACGTCATGAGTTATGTGGGTAATGCGCCAACAGATAAAGATCATCAAAAAGATGTTGATATTATTGATGCTCCAAGAAGCACAGGAAGTATCTTGAAACCGCTGTTATATGCCGGAATGCTTGATGATGGCGAAATATTGCCGAATACTTTAGTTGCGGATATTCCAACACAAATTGCAGGTTATACACCGCAAAATTTCAATCTCACGTTTGACGGTGCGGTTCCTGCTCATCGGGCTTTATCACGATCTTTGAATATTCCAGCTGTTTTGATGCTGCAGGATTTTGGCGTGAATAAATTTTATGAGGAATTGCAGAAATTCAAATTAAGAGATATTAATAAAACACCGGATCATTACGGATTGTCGCTTATTTTGGGCGGTGCCGAAAGTAATTTGTGGGATTTATGCCGAACGTATGCAAATTTGTCTTCTACGCTAAATTATTATGCTAAAAATCAGGCAAAATATCGAACAAATGAATTTACAGAACTGAATTATAAAAATGATTTTGAGTCTGATTTTGGCTCTGAAACGGATCAGAAAAATATTGTAGGTGCAGGTTCAATTTGGTTGACATATAATGCAATGGAAGAAGTTAATAGGCCGGAAGGAGACGAAGCCTGGAAGTTTTATGACAGTTCATTAAAAATTGCCTGGAAAACAGGAACCAGTTTTGGAAATCGTGATGCCTGGGCAATTGGAACAAATTCTAAATATGTGGTTGGAGTTTGGGTGGGAAATGCAACAGGTGAGGGGAGACCTACTTTGACAGGAGTTACAAGTGCTGCGCCAATTTTATTTGATGTTTTTAATTTGTTACCGAGACAAAAATGGTTTCAGACGCCTTATAAAGATTTAGAAGAAGTTGAGGTTTGTCGTTTAAGTGGTTATCTGGCAAAAGAAGGTTGTCCGAAAATCAAGCAATGGGTTTCTAAAAAAGGAAAATCGACTGTAGTTTGCCTGTATCATAAAACGGTACATTTAGATAAAACAGAAAAATTTCAGGTGAATAGCAGTTGCGAAAGCATTGATAATATAGTGACTAAAAATTGGTTTGTTTTGCCGCCGGTTATGGCTTGGTATTACAAAAGTCAGCATATTGAATACTTGCCTTTGCCGCCTTTTAAGGAAGATTGTCAGGGGACACAATCAGTCAATATGGATTTTATTTACCCAAAAACGAATAGTAAAATCTATTTAACGAAGAATTTTAATAGCGAAGTTCAGCCTGTGATTCTTAAAGTGGCGTACTCAGAACGTGATCGGGAATTGTTTTGGTACGTTGATAATGTTTATAAAGCTACTACAAAAACATTTCATGAATTACCAATTGCGCCAACTTCAGGAACCCATTATATAACGGTTGTCGATGCTTTTGGGAATGAAATTAGGAGAAAAATTGAAATTATCAGGGAGTAATACTTTTTTGAAATGGAATATAATTTAGCCTAAATAACCGTTTTTGATTTACATCAAAATTTTTACTTTTTTGTTTATAGACCTTTGCAGTGAATTAATTATTAAACAAAATTTAAAAATGAAGAAAAAGTATTTTAAGTACATCAACACATTGTTTGTTGTGATTCCAATGACGTTAATTATGGCTTTTGTTGGACTAATGCGTAATTATGGTTTTGGGGAAGATTGGTTTTTGAAATTCCTTAAAGCCTGGAGTGTTATGTTACCTGTTGCTTATTTGGCAGCGTTTATTATTATTCCGAATGCTAGGAAATTGGCTGAAAGAACAACCGCTAAATCATAATTTACGGAATAGGTTTTTGTATATTCGTAATTATTAGAAATTGATAAATGAAAGAGCAACTCGGCAATTACATTAAAAGCATTATAACAGTTACAGATGAAGAGTTAGTCCTAATTCTTTCTTATTTTAAACCGTTAAAGGTGGAAAAGAATGAGTCATTAGTGCTTCAGGGACAAATGAATCAAAGAAGCTTTTTTGTGGGTTCAGGTTGCTTGCGAATATATTTTATTACCGAAAACGGACAAGAAGCAACGCGATATTTAGCATTCGAAAATAATTTTGCCACTGCTTTGTGTAGTTTTATTTCAAACGAGCCATCGTTAGAATTTATTCAGGCGTTAGAACCAACGGAATTACTGTATATTTCGAGTCAGGATTTTTATTATCTACTTGAAAATATTCCGGCATGGGAAAAATTTTATCGCGATTATTTAGAACACGCCTATGTAACGAATACTAATAGGTTGATGTCTTTCTTAACTCTTGATGCAACAGAAAGATATAAACAGTTGATGGATATAAATCCGAAAATAATTCAGCGTTTACCAAACAGAATCGTAGCAACTTACCTGAATATTTCACAAGAAACATTGAGTAGATTAAAATCTAAACGCTACTAATTTTTACTTTATTCAAACAAATTACATTTCTAAAAAGATCTTGTAAAAGATAAAATTACTTATGGAAACTGCTGCCTAGCCCAAATAGAAGCGGTATCCTTTTTATCCGCTTTTTTGCGGATGAAAAGATACAAGCGCATAGCTGGAAATAGCTCCTAAAAAATAGCCATGACCCGAGCGATAGCGAATAGACGAAGTAATTTACGAATTAAAACTTAAAAATAATTCGTGTTCATTCGTGCAATTCGTGGCAAAAAAAGCATAAAAAAACCGCCAATCTTTCGAGAGGCGGTTTTGATTTTTTATTCTGAAATAACATTTCCTTTTTTATCATAGAAATGGTATTCTAAGTACGTGTAAGCGTCACGAGGTATGATTTTCACCCATTTCTTATGTTCAAAAAACCATTTTGAACGTAATGATGGAAAACCTTTACTGAGGTATGCAGCCACAAACGGATGTGTGTTTAGTACAACTTTATTGTGGGTTTTTAAAATTCTTTCTAAATCAGAGGTGATTTTATCAATGATTAAAATTGGCGCTTCAATTTCGCCATGCTCATTGTTTGGATCTTCTTCTCTAGTTTTAATATTAACTTCGGGTCTCACGCGTTGTCTTGTAATTTGAACTAAACCAAATTTACTAGGCGGTAAGATTTTATGCTTTGCTTTATCGTCGCTCATTTCTTCTCGCAAGAAGTCGAACAGGACCTTCCTGTTTTCAGGATTAGACATATCGATAAAATCAACTACGATTATTCCGCCCATATCACGCAAACGAAGTTGTCTGGCAATTTCAGCGGCAGCAATCATATTTACTTCCATGGCGGTGTCTTCCTGGTTGGTCGCCTTATTTGAACGGTTTCCGCTGTTTACGTCTATAACGTGAAGAGCTTCAGTGTGTTCTATAATAAGATATGCGCCTTTACTCATGGAAACTGTTCGTCCAAAAGAAGTTTTGATTTGTCTCTCTATATTGTATTTCTCGAAAATTGGAGTGTCATTTGATTGATAAAACTTAACAATCGATTGTTTTGAAGGTGCAATTTCTTGCAGATATTCCTTCGTTTGATGGTACAACTCTTCGTCATCTATTTGTATACCGCTAAAGGTATCGTTGAATACATCTCTTAATATTGAAGAAGCTCTGTTGAGTTCTCCTAATACTTTTGAGGGATGATGAGCAGTTGGTAATTTTTTACACATTGCAGTCCATCTGCCAAGCAGGTTCTGCAAATCTTTTTCTAATTCGGCTACGTTTTTGCCTTCGGCTACTGTGCGAACAATAACACCAAATCCTTTAGGTTTGATCGATAGAACAAGTTTTTTTAGACGATCCTTTTCCTTTTTGTCTTCTATTTTTTGTGAAATAGAAACACGGTCAGAAAACGGAACGAGAACAATAAATCTTCCTGCCAATGAAAGCTCAGCGCTTATTCTTGGACCTTTGGTCGATATAGGTTCTTTTACAACTTGAACTAAAACAGATTGATTGGCACTTAAAATATCAGTAATGATGCCATCTTTGTCAATCTCTTTTTCAAACTGAAAGGTTTTTAGGGAGAAATCTTTTAATTTACCTGCGCTTACAAGTTTTATGAATTTCAGTTGGGAAGCTAAGTTAGGTCCTAAATCGTGATAATGTAAAAAGGCATCTTTTTCGAAGCCTACATTCACAAAAGCAGCGTTAAGTCCAGCAACGGGTTTTCGTATTTTGGCAATAAAAATATCACCAACCTGAAAGTTGCTTTTCTCTTCTTCCTTGTGTAATTCAATTAGTTTTCCATCTTTTAATAAGGCAAAATCTACGGCTTCAGAACTAGATCTAATGATTAATTCTTTATTCACACTGTAAATTTTTATCTGTTTTTTCAGAAAATAGAGTATAGATAGAAGAGCATAGATTAAAAAAAATCTAAAATCTAAAATCTAAGATCTAAAATCTTATCTACAGATGGATTAAACAATATTTTTTAACAGGTATTGAACCCGGGGAAAATAAGATTAATAGAGAATAGAATAGAGAGGATAGATTTTTTACGTCTATATTTTATTTCCTTTTCTCTTTCATCTTTTTTTCAATTTCAATGAACGTTAAAAAGAAAAAAGTAGTTTAAAACTACTTTTTCTTTTTGTGACGGTTAGCTCTCGCTCTTTTCTTACGTTTGTGAGTAGCTACCTTATGTCTCTTTCTTTTTTTACCACTTGGCATATCGTGTCGATTTTATGATTAATTAATAGTATTATTTTGCTTCGTTATTCGTCTTTACTCCTTCTACAAAAACTTTTGCAGGTTTAAACGCAGGAATGTTGTGTGCTGGAATTTTGATAGTGGTGTTTTTAGAAATGTTTCTACCTGTTTTTTCAGCTCTGGTTTTTACAATAAAACTACCAAATCCTCTTAGGTAAACATTGTCTCCAGTTTCTAATGAAGTTTTAACTTCTTCCATAAAAGTTTCTACTGTTGCTTGAACATCTCCTTTTTCAAGACCTAGTTTCTCTGAAATTTTCGCTACGATATCTGCTTTCGTCATTTTCTTTCCTATTTTATTTTATAAATGGTGTACTATTTTTTTGAGTTTGCAAATATAGGAATTAAAAAAATAATTAATCAAGCTAATTCGTTAAATTTTAATTACATAAACATTTACTTTTGTATTCTAAGTATTTTGCGATGAATTTTTCTAACATATTGATAAAATGGTATTTACAAAACAAACGTGATTTGCCGTGGCGTAAAACGACCAATCCTTACCATATTTGGCTCTCAGAAATTATGTTACAACAGACTCGAGTTGCGCAAGGAATGCCATATTTTTTCGCTTTTACGGAGGAATTTCCTACTGTTTTTGATTTGGCAAATGCCTCAGAAGAGCAAGTTTTGAAACTTTGGCAGGGATTAGGGTATTATTCTCGCGCCAGAAATTTGTATAAAACGTCTCAATATGTCGCAAATGAGCTCAATGGAATTTTTCCGACTAACTATAAAGACTTATTAAAATTGAAAGGTGTCGGTGAATATACCGCTGCAGCAATTGCCTCTTTTTCTTATAATGAAGCAGTTCCTGTTGTAGACGGAAATGTATTTAGAGTACTTTCTCGTTATTTTAATATAGAATCTGATATTGCCGCACCTGCAACCAAAAAAGAATTTGCGGAGCTGGCTTATGAATTAATGCCAAAAGATAGTCCTGCGGTTTTTAATCAGGCGATAATGGAATTTGGTGCTTTGCAATGCGTTCCTAAAAGTCCTGATTGTTCGGTTTGCGTTTTTAATGATAGCTGTCTTGCTTTGCAAAAGAAGAAAGTTTCGGTTTTACCTGTGAAATCTAAAAAGGTAAAAGTGACAAATCGATTCTTTAATTATTTGATTTTCGAAGATGTTTTAGGGAATACTTTAATTCAGAAGAGAACAGCGAAAGGGATCTGGCATAACTTATATGAGTTTCCTCTTCTGGAGACGAGTGAAATTGTTGGTTTTGATTTTGTTTCAAATGCAATTCAAAACGATCTTTTTTCTACCTATACTATAGTAGGTATAGAAGAGTGTAATGAAACGGCTGTAATTCATAAACTTTCGCATCAACATCTTCATATTCAGTTCTGGAAAGTTAAAATTAACGAAAAAATTGATAACGGTTTGAATACCACTGATTTGAAGAAATTTCCTTTTCCTATTGTGATTTATAATTTTATCGAAAAGCAAGAAATAAATTGCTAAAAAAATGTATCTTTGAGGGAAATACTACTACAAAACTATGAACGGAACATTAAATAAAGTGATGCTAATTGGACATTTAGGTGATGATGTAAAAATGCATTATTTTGATGGAGGGAATTGCATCGGGCGTTTTCAATTGGCGACAAATGAAGTTTATATTAATAAAACGACTAACGAAAAAATAACTTCAACAGAATGGCATAATTTAGTTGTGCGCAATAAAGCGGCTGAAATTTGTGAAAAATATTTGTCTAAAGGAGATAAAATATATGTTGAAGGACGTATAAAATCACGTCAGTGGCAAGCTGAAGACGGTACTACTAAATATACCACAGAAATTCAGGTTACCGAGTTTACTTTCCTGACAACCAAAAAAGAAACTGGAAATCATAAACCAAATCACGATTCAGAATCCACAAAAAGTACTAACTTTGACGCGTCTAACGAAGGATTGCCTATTAATGACTTGCCTTTTTGATTGTTTAACTAATCTTTTTTAATTTGGACCCAGAGCCCAGTTTACTTTTTAATACCACACTAGACATCAATTTAATTATTGGTTTTGTCGGAATATTTATTTTGCTGTTTCTGTCGGCAATCGTTTCAGGTGCCGAAGTGGCGCTTTTTTCACTATCTCAAAAAGACATCGATGATGCTTTAAATGAGAATCTTCCGAAAGGAAAAATCATTTCAAATCTTTTAGATAAACCAAAAAAATTGCTTGCAACATTGCTTGTTGCTAATAATTTCCTGAATATTGGAGTAGTTATTTTGTTCTCCTTTATTGGGCAAAATATCTTTGAACAAATATCTTCGCCTGTTTTGAAATTTATCCTGGAAGTAATTTTAGTTACTTTTCTGATTTTGTTATTCGGAGAGGTTTTACCTAAAGTTTATGCCAGCCGAAACAATATAAAGTTTGCAAAACGCGTTGCTTATCCAATCGCAGTTTTAGATAAATTACTTTCACCTATAAGTTTGCCAATGCGAAGTGTTACGCTTTATTTGCAGAATAAATTAGGGAAACAAAAGAATAGTTTTTCGATAAATCAGCTTTCTCAGGCTTTAGAATTAACAGATTCTGAAGGAACATCAAGCGAGGAGCAAAAAATATTAGAAGGAATTGTTTCTTTTGGAAACACAGATACAAAGCAGGTTATGAGTCCGAGGATTGATATTTTTGCCTTAGAAATATCAGAATCATTCGCTTCGATTTATCCGAAAATAATTGATAAGGGGTTTTCGAGAATTCCTGTTTATCGTGATAATATAGATCAGATAGAAGGAGTTTTATTCGTGAAGGATTTATTACCTCATATTGATAAAGAAGAATTTGACTGGACAACCTTGATGCGTGAAGCATTTTTTGTCCCTGAGAATAAAAAATTAGACAATTTGTTGAAGGATTTTCAGAGCCTTAAAAGCCATTTGGCAATTGTGGTGGATGAATATGGGGGAACATCAGGTTTAGTTTCGTTAGAAGATGTAATCGAGGAAATTGTTGGAGATATAAGTGATGAGTTTGATGATGAGAATTTGAATTTTTCTCAAATCGACGAAAGAAATTTTCTTTTTGAAGGGAAAATCAACATGAAGGATTTCTACAGAATCATTGATGTTGACGAAGATGCTTTTGAATCACATAAAGGAGAAGCCGAAACATTAGCAGGTTTTATTCTGGAAATTCTGGGTAATTTTCCTAAAAAAGATCAAAAAGTAGCTTTTGAAAACTGCATATTTACAATAGAAACAGTTGATAAAAAGCGTATAAAACAAATAAAAGTAACAATAGATTAAAATGCTTAAAAGAATACTTTCGATAGCGACAGTTTTACTAACATTAACGGTTTTGAGTTGTAAAGATGATGTGGTGCCAAAACCGGCAAGTTTTCTGCGATTAGATTATCCGGAAGCCAAATATGCTAATTTTGAAAACAATTGTCCGTTTAGTTTCGAAATGAACGAAAATGCAGTTATTAAAGGAGAAAAAGACTGTGGTTTTGCAATTACATATCCTAAAATGAAAGCAACTATTTATTTGACGTATAAACCAGTGAATGGAGATATTGAGAAGTTGCTTAAAGATGCTCAGAAATTAACTTACGAACACGTTATTAAGGCTGATGATATATTAGAACAGCCATATTTAAACCCGCAAAAAAAGGTTTATGGAATGTTTTACCAAGTTGATGGAAATGCGGCTACAAACTCGCAATTTTACGTAACAGATAGTACGAAACACTTTATAACAGGATCGGTTTACTTTTATGCTAAACCTAATTTTGACTCCGTTATGCCAGCGGCGAGTTATATCAAAAATGATATGCAAAGGATTATGGAAACCCTGAAATGGAAATAGAAAAATAAAAACATAAAAAGGCATTCAATTTTCAGTGCCTTTTTTATGTTTGATAAAGGATTAAATCCTCTAATTCTTATTTTAAGAAGCCGAAAAAGCGTCGGTAATAAAATCCTGAAGTCCTGCTTCTTCTAGTATCTCAATCGAGAATTCTCCAAAACGTTTTGGAAGCCAAATAATTCTAACTCCACTTGGGGAATTAAGGCTTTCTTTTGATAAAGGATTTCCGTTTTCGTCTTCTGGCTGAGCGCCCGAAGCTACCAATTCGTCAAAAGCAGCTTCAATATCAGGAGTTGAATAGCAATGTCGATAAATAGTTCCTTCGCCTTTTGTGTCTAATAACGTTTTTAAATTTCCGGAAAAGGGCTGAACAAGCATAAATCTCTCTTGTCCCATTCTCACAACGGCATATGTAACATGGAGTTCGTCTCTTTGCCAGATAAATTTTTTGGATATTTCTGCTCCAAGAATTTTAGCATAATAGTCGCAGGCTACTTGTAGATCGTTGACTAAAATATCGATGTGACTAAATTTAAGGTCCATTGTTTTTGTTTGCATATGTTATTATAGGCTAAAATAAAGTTTTGAAAACCATTCGCAAAAAAAAACAGTAGTAAGCTTGAGTTTACTACTGTTAAAATATATTTGTTGTGAATCTTTTTTTCGGACTACGACTTTATATTCGAAACTTTATAAGTTTTTCCGTCTCCAGTTGCCTGAACCGTTTTAGTTAGGTTCTCTTGGTTTTGAATTGTTTTGTCAAATACAACAGTAGCTGTTTTTTTATCAAAATCAACAGTTGCTTTTTCAACTCCGTCAAGGTTTGATAATTCTTTTTCGATTGTTTTTGCACATCCCATTGCACAAGTCATTCCTTCGATTTCGAAACTTGCAGTTTGCACATTTTCGGCTGCAATTGCTTTGTGTTCTTTTGAAACGTCTGCTACGGGTTTTATATTCGCCAAATTTTTATCTTCTTCTTTTTTGCAGCTTACGAATACTAAGCCTGCAATTGCTAATGATGCTACGATTTTTGTAAATTTCATTGTATATGATTTTAGTTATCAAAAAATGTTGATTGCAAAATTAGCAAAAAACAAGAGGTTAGTTCATGAAAATAGTACAAATTTGCATCAAAATAGTATTTATGGATGCAAAACAATTAAAGTGGACTTATTTATTGGTTCTTTCGCTAATTTGGGGGAGTTCTTTTATTCTTATCAAAAGAGGATTAGTGGGTTTAACTGCCGTTCAGGTAGGTTCATTCCGAATTATTTTTGCAGCCCTGTTTTTATTGATTGTAGGTTTTAAAAGTTTGAAGAAAATTTCGCGTCGCCAATGGAAATTTGTTGCCATAACTTCGCTTTTTGGAACTTTTACTCCAGCCTATCTTTTTGCTATTGCCGAAACCGAAGTTGATAGTTCGATAGTCGCTATTTTAAATTCACTTACACCTTTGAACACACTGATTTTAGGAATTCTTATATTTGGAATCCAATTTCAAAGAAGACAAGTTCTGGGAGTTTTTGTGGGTTTAGTTGGTTGTTTGTTATTGGTTTTAAGCGGAGCTTCATCACATCCGGGGCAAAATTATTATTATGTTATTCTGGTCGTAATTGCTACGCTTTGTTATGCTATAAACGTCAATTTAATCAAGAAATATTTGTCTGATTTGAATTCAGTTAGTATCACAACAGGAAACTTTGCTGTTCTGCTTCTGCCTGCATTAATCATTTTAAGCACAACAGATATTCCGCAAAGAATCAGTTTTGATGCTACACAACATTCTATTTTCTTCGTGATGATTTTAGGTGTTTTGGGAACCGGAATTGCGAATGTTTTGTTTTTTAAACTAATACAAATGTCATCACCTGTATTTGCAACATCGGTGACATATTTAATTCCGATAGTTGCATTTTTCTGGGGATTATTAGACAACGAAATGCTCACGCCAATTCAGTTTTTTGGAGCTTTTATTATTTTGATTGGAGTTTATTTATCGGCTAAAAAGTAGTTTTTGGTTGTGAAATATGAAATGGTTTTTGTGAAATATCATTTCGGATTCTAATATTTTTTAGGAGCTAATCCCGCACCCGAGCCTGAAAGTGCGAACTGGCGAAGCAATCCGTTTCAATCTTTTGTGTTTGCCGTGGCGGACACTAAAGGATTTCCTCTCATCCCGAAGCTTCGGGATCAATCCATCATTCGCAATGTAAACCCAATTCTGTGCGGAGTTACGCGTACGATTTCTCCCTTCGGTCGAAATTGACAAAAAAAATACATAAAAAAAAGCTTTGTCAAAGTTTTAAACTTTGACAAAGCTTTTAGAAGTCCTGGCAACTCAGCGATTCAGAATCTTTGAACCTCTGAGTCTTTGAAACTTTGAACCTTTCTACAAACCTTCCTATAAAAAATCTGCGTCAGAAACTCCTTCGTTGATCTTGATATCAGACATTTTAATATCTAATTCAAAGCCTACATTCTGAACCAGATTAAAAGGAACTTTTATACCTTTTACTTCTTTGTAGTCATTGAAGTTTGTGATTTGTGTTGCTGATTTTCCACCTTGCTCACGAACTTTAGATTCTGCTACTTTTAAGCCAGATTTAACGTCGTAGAAATAAGTAGTTTTACCGTCTTTTATCGCATATGCATCGCTGCCATTTATTGGTTCGATTTTTTCAACTTTCAAATCTGTTCTTTTTACCAGTTGTAATTCTTCAAAAGGAGCTGCGTTTGCTTTCATTTCTTTAAGATCATCGCCTTCAAGATTTTTGCGTTGTCCTTGTTGTTCTATATAAGCACCTTTATCGTTAACAACTTGTTTCATTAAATTCATAGTTCCCATTGCCAGAGAAACCATCATTTTTCCTTTTGAATCTAATTTAGAAGTAAAAGTTAAAGGAGTTGGAGCTTGTGGAATCGTTGTTGTTCCGTTCATCGCCAATGTTTTTACAGTAGAAACGGCTTTTTCTCCGCCAATTGCTTTTAGATAATTTTCGAAAACAGTTTTTGCTGTAACTCCCGCAGGAACTTCTTTTGAAGTTGCAGGTTTTTCAACTGGGTTTCCGTATCTGTCAAAATAGTAAATAGGAATTTGTGTTTTTTCTAAACCAGGAATAACATCAGTACCTTTTCCAACAATTACAATTCTCATATTATCTAATAAGAAATATTTGTTGGCTACACGATTAATATCGTCTGCGGTAACGTTGTTTATAGTTTGAATGTATTTTTCGTAGAAATCAGCAGGAAGTTTTTCTGTTTCGATGTTTAAGGCGTATCGGGCAACAGTTTGCGGTTTTTCAACCTGCATTACAAATCGTCCAATATATCCGGCTTTTACATTTTTCAATACATCTTCAGAAACTTTTTCAGTTCTGATTCTTTTAATTTCTTTTATAAATTGAACTACTGCGCTATCTGTAACGGTATTTCTAACGGCAGATGAAGCTTTGAATTTAGTCGTGTATTTTCCGGTTCCAATACTTGAACTTGCGCCATATGTCCACGCATGTTGCTCGCGTAAATTCATGTTTAAGTAACTGTTGAAATCTCCTCCAAGAATCTGATTTGCAATTACAGCAGGGAAAAAATCAGGATCACTCATTTTTAAATTTACCGTATTTACTAATGAAATTTCAGATTGAACTGCATTTGGAACATCAACAAAATCAATTTGAAGTTTAGAAACGTTCTCTGGATTTGGATATGTATTTTTTGGAGCAGCTTGTTTTTTCCATCCGCCAAAAAGTTTTTCTACTGCTGCTTTTGTTTCTTTAAATTTAATATCTCCAATGACTACTAGATAAGCATTTTCAGGAACAAAATAAGTTGCATAATTTGCCTGAACATCAGCAAGAGTAACGTTTTTTACGGTTTCTTCAGAAAGATATTCTCCAGATGGATTGTTTTTTCCAAAAGCTAAAACGTCAACTACACGATTTGCAATTGCAGGAACGCTTTTTTCATCGGCTTTAAGTCCTTCAATTAGTTTAGCTTTTTCTTTATCAAACTCAGCTTGTGTAAAATTAGGTTGTAAAGCGCCTTCGGCTAAAAGCTCTAAAACACGTCCTGAATATTTAGAAAGTGAACTTGCATAAGCGCCAGAAGAGGTGAAATTGATGTTTGCACCATAAAAATCAATCTCTTCATTAAAGGCTTCTTTAGCGGTTTTTTTAGTTCCGTTACCAATTAAACTGCTGGTTAATTCATCAACACCTTTTTTGTTTCCTTCTGTAAAAGGAGCGTTGTCTAAGGTAAGATTGAAACTAACTCTTGGTAATTTGTGATTTTCAACTACCAAAACCTTCATACCGTTTGCCAATACAAAAGTCTGTGGTTTTTTGATGTTGACTACTGGCGAAGCGCCTGGTTTTGGTTGTGGACGATCTTGTGCTTGCATAATTCCAGTCAGGAATAAAAGGATTAAAAATGTATGTAATTTTTTCATGATTCGATAGACTTAGTTTTGAGCTTTGGTTGAAGGAATGTAATCTAAGATTAAACGTTGGTTCGGGTTTAAGTACTTTTTAGCAACTTCTCTAATTTCTTCTCTTGTAATAGAGTGGTAAAGATCGATCTCAGTGTTAATCAAGTTTACATCTCCATAAAGAAGGTAATAAGAAGCCAGGTTTTCTGCAATTCCCTCTACGCTGGCATTCGCATTCACAAAATTATTATCGAATTTATTTTGTAATTTTTGGTAATCTTTCTCCGAAATTAAATCGGTTTGGATTTTTACGATTTCCTCATCCATTTCTTTCAGGATATCGGCTGTAGTATTTGGCGCCATTGGCAGACCATATAAAATGTACATTCCGTAATCTTCCTGACTAAAACCAACAGCTCCAATTTGAAGCGCCATTTTTTTGTCATCAACTATTTTTTTGTACAATTTTGAACTTTTTCCATCACTTAAATAAGAAGAGATTAAGTCTAAAACTCTTGCATCTCTTGTTTTCATTGAAGGTGTTCTATAAGAAGCAACAATCATCGGAATCTGAATATTCGGATCTTCGTAAGTCGCTTTTATAGTTTGGTTGATTGGTTCTTCTACAAAAGTTTGTTTTTTTACATCTTCACCTCTTGGGATTGTTGCAAAATATTTCTGAATCCATTCTTTTGTTTTGGTTTTGTCAAAATCTCCGGCAACAACTAAAACAGCATTATTTGGAGTATAGAATTTTTTATTAAAGGCTTGAAATTCTTCGAGGGTTGCAGCATCCAAATCTTTCATAGAGCCAATAGTTGTCCAGCGATAAGGGTGATTTTTGAACATGTTCTTTTTGACCTCAGGAAGGATGTTTCCGTAAGGCTGGTTGTCGTAACGCATTCTTTTTTCTTCTTTTACAACTTCATTTTGCGTGTCAACTCCTATTTTATTAATTACAGGATGCATTAATCTTTCAGATTCCATCCATAAACCCAGTTCTAGGCTGTTTGATGGAAAAACTTCATAATAATAAGTTCTGTCATCGGTTGTGTTGGCGTTATTCACACCTCCATTTGCAGTGACGATTTTCATCCATTCACCACGTTTTATGTTTTGTGTTCCTTCAAATAATAAATGTTCAAAGAAATGTGCAAAACCCGTTCGGTCAGGACGCTCGTCTTTTGAGCCTACATGATACATTACAGAGGTTATTACAACCGGAGCCGATGGATCATTATGCAAAATAACATGCATACCGTTATCTAAATTGTATTCTTCAAAAGCTACCTTTTGAGCATGAGCTACTCCGCCGAGCATAAGAGCTGCACTTAACATCATTATTGAATTTTTCATAAAGATTAATAATTTATATTTACCTAATAAATAGGTAGCAAAGAGTTGATTATCGTTACATCAAAAATAACTTTTTTTAATTATCATTTAGGGATTCGGCTCTATTTTGATGATACTTTAACAGTATTTTACATCTGATTGACTTTTTTTAATGGGTGAAATGCCTTGAAAAACAGACTTTAATGCTAAATAAATATTTTTGGAATAAGAGATTGCACAGTAAATTTTTAATTGTATATTTGCAACCTTAAAAATCAATAAATCAATTTGGTATGTATGCAATCGTAGAGATAGCAGGGCAACAATTCAAAGTAAGCAAAGACTTAAAGGTTTATGTTAACCGTTTGGCTAATGAAGAAGGTTCAAAAATTTCTTTTGACAAAGTTCTTTTATTAGATGATAATGGAAATGTAACTTTAGGCGCCCCAGCTATAGAAGGTGCTTCAGTAGAAGCTAAAGTGTTACAACACTTAAAAGGAGATAAAGTTATCGTTTTCAAAAAGAAAAGAAGAAAAGGATACAAAAAGAGAAATGGTCACAGACAATATCTTACTCAAATTGTAATTGAAGGTATTACTGCAGCAGGAGGAACTAAAAAAGCAGCAGCTAAAAAAGCGGTTGTGGCAGAAGAAGTAGCTACTGAAGAAGTAGAAGCTCCTAAAGCTAAAAAAGCAGCTCCAAAAGCAAAAAAAGAAGCTACTAAAGAATAATAACAATATTTAAACTCATACGTCATGGCTCACAAGAAAGGTGTCGGTAGTTCGAAGAATGGTAGAGAATCAGAATCAAAACGTTTAGGCGTTAAGATTTTTGGAGGTCAAGCTGCTATTGCTGGGAACATCATCGTTAGACAAAGAGGTTCAAAACATAATCCAGGTGAGAACGTTTACATCAGTAAAGATCACACACTACACGCAAGAGTAGCTGGAGTTGTTAAGTTCCAAAAGAAAAAAGATAACAAATCTTATGTATCTATCCTTCCATTCGAAGCATAATCATTAGACTACTTATTAAAAAACCCGTTCGCCTTGGCGAACGGGTTTTTTGTTTTTTGTAAATTGAAATTAATTATCGGCTTATATAATTTAAATAAACGGTAGAATTTCTTGATTTATTATAGAAGGATGTATTTTCTCTTTATTCATTTTTTTTTGTTCCATAGTTGTAGATTTATTATTTGTATTTTTGATTAGATTAATCTACTTAAACCTTGAAAAAAATAGTTTTCCTTTTATTTCTTTTTTGTGCAAGCCTATTCGCAAAAGAAATTTATCCTACTGAACAAGTTGCATCATTAAGCGATTCTCAAAAAAAGATTTTATATGAATTTGCTGTTTTACGAAATAGTAGTTCTGATGCTAATGTATATTGGAAGCAACATAAAAATCAGTTTTCTGCAATTAGCGACACGCTAAGAGATCAACTGGCGAATGAAATATATCTTAACTCTCATGTGGTCTATACTCCTGTAAAAGATTCTGCAGTTCAATTATGGATGCAGACGCAATCGCTCACCAATTGGATGTTGTATCTTGCTGCATTTATTGCAATATGTGCTATAATTGGTTTATTGCGCAATTATTGGAGTTTGCTTATTGATGTCCTAATCAAACAATTTGCACCAATATTCAGACTTTTGTTCTCGGCAATTTTATTAACCTACGAATTATTCTTTCTCGGAGTTATTTTTGTTGTTTGTGCAGGTTATATAGAAGAAATGACATTGCGTACTGTAGTAATTCATATAGGTTTGTTTTTGTTATGGAGTCAGTCAACGGCTATTTTCACTCAGAAATATTTAGTTAAGAAGTATATTTTTGAAATAAGAAATACTTTCTGGGGAAGCAATAAGTGGGAAGTGGTTAAAACAATCTGCCTTCCTGCGATTATTGTTACAATAGCTCTTCTGTATGTATTGTATAAAATTCCTGGTGATGCATTGTATAATTATGAGATTGTTGTTTCTGCTATGGCGGTTATTTGTGCTTTGCCGGTTTGGCGTAGTTTAGAGCGTTATATTTCTCCAATTTTAATCCCTTACAAAGATTCTTTTATCGAAAGAAGTATTTATTCACTGGCGGCTTGTGTTGTTCTGGGCTTAATTATTAATGGTTTATTTATAGGGATAAATAATTCGCTTTTTTCGTATGTAATAGTTGCTTTGACAAGTTTACTTATTATTTCGTTCTTACTATTGTCGCTTAAAGAAAATTTCAAACACAACTATAAGAATTACTATTATTTGCAATTTATTACCGTTCTCTTTCTTGTTGCAGTATTGTTTTATAGTTTTTATATCCATTCTGGTGAGATGATTTGGGCTTCTTTAGTGGGAATAAGCATTTATATTATTATCAAATATTGGGAGATTCCAACCTTTTTTATTAGCTGGAAAAGAAGTAAAACATCTACTTGGGGATTTTTAGGAATGGCGGTTTTATTATGGTTATTGGCGAAAGGTATTTTATATGTTTCGGGGATAATGTATGTTTAATATAAGGTTTGTTTTGTTTATTTGAGATAAGGAGAAATGGTATTCAATATTAGATAACAATATGTTCTCAACGGTGTGTTAACAAGTGTGATTTCTCCCTTCGGTCGAAATGACAAGATTGCGATTGGAATCTTAAATAAAGAAAAAACCTTTGTCAAAGTTTTAACTCTGACAAAGGTTTAAGAAGTTTTGTTGTAAAAAAAAATCACGATCCAAAATTGGAATTTGGAATTTCTAAGCTTGGAATTTAAATTTTTTACTCTTCAGTATCTTTTGTTTCTTCTAAATCATTAGATTTTCTTCCCACTTTTATTTTTGGATTGTCTTGCGTCCCAGTAACTGTTAATGGGATTCCGAAGATTCCAAGAGGAGGTAAGCCTAAACGCATTTTTAAGTTCAATTTTCCGTCTAAGCTTGTTGTGCCTTCGATTCTTGGCCTGAAGCCTGCAAACTTAAATTTAAAGCGCTCTACGGTCATTATATTGTTTTTGATAGTTGTTTTAATATCAACTTTAGAAAGATCCGGATTTTGCATTGATTCAGAACTTGTTGCTTTACTTACGGCATTAAACATTTTTAAACCTCTTACTTTTACATCTTTTATAGAAAGTGTTCCTCCGCCAACAAGTGATGGATAAACGGGATCCATATTAGCATTTAAGCGACCTTTTAATTGATAATCTACAGAAACGATTCCTTGGGCTTTTTCGGCAGCACTAGCCATTTTTCTAAATACATCAATCTCGTTATAAGCTTTTTTGATATCAAAATCAGAAGCTTTAATAGCGTAATCAAAATTTGCTTTTTTAGGAGTTACAGCCTGATAATTCGCATTCATAGAAACTGCACAGCCAATTAAATTGAAGCCTGTGTTTTGCATGCTTAATTTGCCTTTGTTCATGCTTAGGTTTCCAACTGCATTTAGAAGGTTTAGTTTGTCAAAATATACTTTTTGTGCATTTGCTGTAAATTTTAAATTCAAATTGGTTGGAATGATAATTACTCCTTTTTGTACCGGTTGAGTTTGTGGTTGAGTCTCTGTTTTGTTTTCTGTAACAGATGTATTTGGCGGAGTGCTCGACATAAACTCATCAGCATTAATATATCGCGACGTAACTTTAAAAGAACCTTTTAAAACACCCGTATTTGTGGTTACATAATTAAAAACGTTTTGTAGATAACCATTCATTCTGAAATCTGATTGACCGTATGCAGCCAAAAAGTTATTGAACGACATTTTATCCTGATTGATTTTGAATATACCTTCTTTAATGATGAATTTCTTAGGAAGATATTCAGATGCTATACCAATGTTTCGAAGTTCAAGTGTTCCTTTGTTGTAAAGTTTACGATAATTTCCTTTTTCGGCATCACTTTGTTTTCCTTTCATGACTAAATCGGCTTTTACAAAACCGTCTAGATCAAGTCCTTTTTGAGAGAAAACTTTATAGATTTTATTGACATCCAATTCTCCTTTTGCTTTGATGTTGTACGTCAAATCATTGAAATTACTCAAATCTGCTTCTACAAAAACAGGTTTTCCTTCAAAAGTAAATTGAGTTGGTTTTATACTTACTTTTAAATCATCAAAAGTTCCTTTTTGATTCTCAATTTTAGATTTTATCGTAATATTTGTGATCGGATTTGGATAATATGGAGTTTTTAAATAGCCATTTTCCAGATTAATAACTCCATTTGTAACTGGAAGAAGTTTGTTTTTTGGATCAAATTTTCCGTTTGCTTTTACATCTCCGGCTAAATTTCCTTTTAGAACAATATTCGGAATTCCAAGTGCCTGCATTAATTTCCCAAGATCAATATTAGCTTTAAAATCGGCATTGATGTCAGGAGTGTTTGCGCCTTTAACATAGAACTTCGACTTTAAATAATCTTTGTTGATGTTTAAAGATAGATTTTTAGCATCGACAATAAGAAGATCCGGATTTAGTGACGGAACTTTGGTTTTAACTTCTAAATTAAGATTCGAAACTGGAAATGCACTTTTATTATAGTTGACAAATCCACTGTCTATTTTTACATCCAGATTAAGATCCGGAGCTATATTTTGTGCCGCAATGTAATCTCCTTTTAAAGTAAAAAGCAAATTAGTATTTCCTTTTATTTCAGTTTTAGAAAGCCAGGTAATGTATTTTGGAGGAAGAGCCGTAAAAACGTCGTGTAAGTTGCTATTGTCTGATTTTATAACAAAATCCATATTGTAGCCGTCCTTCAAGAAGTTGAATTTTCCTTTAAAATCAACCAAAAGCTGATTGATTTTTAGGTTATTTTGCTGGAAAAAGAAAGATAACGAGTTTACGTTTACCTTGGTAATCAAATCGGCATCGACTTTCTTGTTCATTAAATAAGGCTCGCCTTCGTAGACAATATTTAATTTTTCGATTTTAGCTTTTGAGTACAAGTCAAAAACAGCTTTATTCAAATCTCCTTTTCCTAAATAATCAAATCCAAAAGCGTCAAAATGAACTTTGGTCGATTTGTCATCGTAAATTATTTTACTGTTTAGAATCTCAATTTTTTCCAGTTTTAAGGCAGTTTCAGAACTGTCTTTCGAAGTTTCGGCTTGTGATGATGATTTGTAAATATTGTAATTTGCTTCTCCTTTTTCATTTACTTTTACATTAATAAACGAATCTGATAAATAAATCTGGTCAATTTTTACCTCTTTGCTAAAAACTAAACTTGCTACATTTATTCCAAAAGAAATCTCTTTGGCTGTGATGAATTTATCGTTTTTATACGGAGCTGATCCATTAAGGTTTAAGTCGCTTAAAGTTAAAGTCAGAGAAGGAAAATGCTGAAAAAACGAAACAGAAACATCAGAATAATTCAATTCTGCACTTAGTTTCTCGTTGGCAATTTTTTTAATTTGCTCCTTAATTGTATCTGCAAAAATAATAGGAGTAAGGAATAATAATCCTATAATAACAACAAAAGTAATTCCCAGGTATTTAGCCGTTTTTAGTAAAATAGACTTTATTTTATTTGTAGACATAACAAGTTGTGGTATTTATAGGTAAAAAATGGAAATTGAATTTAATAGGAGTATTATCCGTGTACGGTTTCGCTTTTTCCGTAATTAGTAATAATAGAACCTTCGTATTCAATCCATTCCTTCCAGCGTTTATCGATATCTATATTGTCAGTGTATTTTCTTGCAAATCCTAAAAATGTAGTATAATGTCCTGCTTCAGAAATCATTAAATCACGATAGAATTTTGCTAATTCTTCGTCTTTTATATTTTCTGAAAGTACTTTAAAACGCTCACAACTTCTGGCTTCAATCATGGCCGAAAACAATAAACGATCGCAAAGTGCATCTTTTCGGCTTCCGTCTTTTTTCATGAATTTAAAAAGTTCATTTACATAATGATCTTTTCTTTCGCGCCCCAATGTCAAACCTCTTTTTTTGATAATGTCATGCACCATTTGCAAATGCTCTAGCTCTTCTCTGGCAATAACAAGCATTTCAGTTACTAATTCTTCCAATTCAGAATTGTAAGTAACTAAACTTATTGCATTTGAAGCTGCTTTTTGCTCACACCAAGCGTGATCTGTTAAAATCTCTTCGATATTCGACTCCACAATATTTACCCAACGAGGGTCTGTCGCTAATTTTAATCCTAACATAATTTATCAGAAATTTGTATTCTGCAAAATTAGTCATTTTTCTGACCAAAAATCAGGAAATATCGTGCAAATGAGCGTAAAAAAGCATTATTTTGTATATTGAAAACAATGAAAATGAATCAAACGAAAAAACTGTTAATTATTGGTTTTGTCTGGCCCGAACCAAATTCGTCTGCGGCTGGCGGTAGAATGATGCAATTAATTTCCATATTTAAGCAAAACGGATTTAAAATTACATTTGCAAGTCCGGCTATGGATAGTGATTTTATGGTTGATTTGTCTGAATTTGGAATAGAAAAGAAATCAATTGAATTGAATAATTCCAGTTTTGATACTTTTATTTTAGGGTTAAATCCGGATGTTGTTTTATTCGATCGTTTCATGATTGAAGAGCAATTTGGCTGGCGCGTTGCCGAAAATTGTCCAAAAGCGATTCGTTTGTTGGATACTGAGGATTTGCATTGTTTAAGAACGGCGAGACAAAAAGCTTTTAAAGAAAACAGAACTTTCGAATTAATTGATTTGCTATCTGAAGAAGTTGCAAAACGAGAAATCGCCAGTATTTTAAGATGTGATTTGTCTTTTATTATTTCGGAATTTGAAATGAAAATTTTAAAAGAGGTTTTTAAAATCGATTCAGATCTATTGTATTATTTGCCATTTTTGGTTTATGAAATGTCTGAATTAGATCTTCTGAAATTGCCATTGTTTGAAGAGCGTAAAAATTTTGTTTTCATCGGGAATTTTCTTCATGAACCCAATTGGAATACTGTTCAATATTTAAAAGAAACAATTTGGCCTATAATCAGGCAGCAATTTCCCGAAGCAGTTTTGGAAGTTTATGGTGCTTATCCTTCGCAGAAAGTATTACAATTGCATCAGTCTAAAAATGGTTTTTTCATTAAAGGAAGAGCGGCGGATGCAAATGAAGTTGTTAAAAATGCCAGAGTAGTTTTGGCGCCAATTCGTTTTGGAGCAGGTTTAAAAGGGAAATTATTAGAGGCGATGCAATGCGGAACTCCAAGTATGACTTCTACAATTGGTTCTGAAGCAATGCATGCAGATTTGCCTTGGAACGGTTTTATTACCGATGATATTGAGACGTTTGCCAAGAAAGCAGTTGAGTTGTATCAGGACGAAAGTTTGTGGAAACAATCACAAAAAAACGGAGTTGCAATTGTTAATGAATGTTATCAGCTAAGTAAATATTCTACAGCTTTAGTAGCAAAGATAAATTCGTTAGTGAATGATTCAGAAAGTCATCGTTTGCAAAATTTTATGGGAAGTTTGCTTCAGCATCATACTTTAAAAAGCACTAAATATATGGCAAAATGGATCGAAGCTAAAAATAAAAATTAAGCTTCCATTTTTCCAAAACCTACCGTTTCGCGATACAATTGTGGCGAAACATCGGCATTTGTTTTAAAAAATCGGCTAAAATAATGTTCATCATCATAACCTAATTCATAAGCGATTTCTTTGACCGTTTTATTGGTCATGTATAATTCTCTTTTCGCTTCAATTATGATTCTTTCGGCGATTAAATCGGTTAAGGTTTTGTTGAAGTAATTTTTGGATATTTTGGCTAAGGCTTTCGCTGAAATATTCAATAGATCTGCATAGTTTCCGGCAGAATGTTTGGTTTTGAAATTGTCTTCGATTGCGTCTTTTAGGTTTTGAAGTATAAAAGGTTCTTTACTATTTGGAACCGATTTCATTTCTTCTAATTGTTGATTTTTTAATCGCGAAGCTGTAATCAAAAATATCTTTAAATACGAAACCAACGATTCATATTGAGCAAGATTTGTATTTTGAATTTCTATTTTCATCTGGTCTAAAACCATTTTGAAAGTAGCTGATGCTTCATCGGTAATTTTGACAAATGGCGGCTGATATACATTATTAAATAAAACGCCGCTGCAGGAAACCTCTTTTTGATACATGTGTATGCAATAGAAATCCGGATGAAAGTGAATCGCAATTCCTTCAATTGGCTCGTTTACGCAAAGCATAAAAGGCTGATAAGGTGAAAAGGCGAGGAGTGAGTTTTCTTCAAAATGATGCTCGGAAAAATCAGCTTTTACCTTTCCTCTTCCTTTGGTAACCCAAATTAAAGAGAAAAAATTATTGCGCTGCAAATGATCAAAGTGGCTATTATCACCAAAAGGAAGTAGTTTGAAAGTCAGATTACCAGTTTGCGGATTTATTAAAGTAAAAACATTCTGATTGCTCATAATAACTGTTTTTTGATAATATAAAGATAGTTATGAATAAATTCACAACTATCTTTATACCTTGTTTTTTGTTTGAATTACTTTTGAAGTTCTAAACTTGGAACTGCCGGGAAATCAATTTCTGTGTTAGCAGTATTGTTGAAATAATTTGTCAAAACATTCAAGGCTACATGCGCTACAGTTTCTGCTAATTCTGCATCTGAAACTCCTGCATTTTTAACTGCATTTACATCTTCATTGCTTACCAATCCGTTTTTGCTTACTAATGTTTTAGCAAATTGAAGAATAGCTTCTGTTTTTGTGTCACCAGAGTTTCCTGTTCTTGCATCTTGTAAAACTTGTGGATCAGTTTTTAGTAATTTTTCTCCAATAAAAGTGTGAGCGGCTACACAATAATCACATGAGTTTTTTTCTGAAATTGTCAAGGCTAATAATTCGCCAGTTCTTGCGCTTAATTTTCCGTGGCTCAAAGCACCGCTTAAATTTAAATATCCTTCTAATACCGCAGGAGAATTTCCCATTGTTCTCATCATGTTCGGAACAACTCCTAGTTTGGCTTGCACAGCGTTGAATAAATCTTTTGTTTTTCCGGTTACTTCTTCTGGGTTTAATGCTGTTAATCGTGTCATCTTATTTAATTTTTTAAAGTTGATTTTGTTTGTTGTCTTTTGATATTACAAAGGTGCGACGATCACGAGTTTTAGAACATGGAGAATTTACGCTATGTAATGGATAATTTTCCCGTACTGTAAATCAAATCGAATAGTTTTATCCCGTAGGGCAATGTCATTAAGTTAAGGGGAAATCTATAAAATTACTTAATAGTTCAATCAAGAAAGTAATTAGAAAAATCCGTTTTTATCAGCGTTTTCGCTTTAGCGAATCAGTAAAATCAGCGTCTAATTTTGACGCTGATAAAACAGATTTACTTCGTAAAAACGCTGATAAAAACGGATTTGATTTGCAATAATTTTATTTTCTAAAAGCTTAACTTAATGACATTGCCCTACGGGATAAAAAAATCCCCGAATTATCGATATGGATAATCGGGGATATAAACTGTAAACTATTTACTGTGACTGAAAACTATTTCAATAAATCTCCAACAGCTTGAACGGTTGTCGCGTGATAACCTGATTTTGCTTTATCAAAAATTTGTTTCGCCCAGGTTTTTCCTTCTGGAGTTTTAACAAGTTCTTTATAAAGAGTCATTAAAGATCCGGTTCTGCTGGTTGCGATCATGAATTGTTCTATTGCAGGATAAGCCGTTTTGTATTCGTGACGAATTGCCTGAACAAACCATTGACGTTTGATTACGAAGTTTCCGTTTTTAGTAAAACTGAATTCGGCATCAATTGCAGCCATTTCTTCAGCAGTTATATCAGCAGGTAAATAATCAATAAAATGTTGTTTTTCTGTAGTCGATTTTATTTTTTGACTCAATCCTTTTACGCCTGTTTTTCTCCATTCTTTTTGAATGTTATCAATAGCGGTAAAATCATCAGAATGAACTGAAGTGATATTTGATGGGACTCCCGGTTTGTAAATCCAATCTTCCAGTTTGATTTTATCAGCAAGAGTTTTATCTCCTTTAATAAGATTATCGTTGATATATTTTACAAAATCCTCTGTTGTAATAGATTGAAAGGCGTGTGCATCAAAATAATTTTTAATGAATGGATCGAATTTTTCGCGTCCAACAGCTTGTTCAATTACTTTAAGGAAGTTATATCCTTTTACATACGGAATTTGACTAATTCCATCATCAGGATTTCTTCCTGTAAGGCTAACTTTTAATCTTGTATCTGGACTTGTTGCTCCATATTCAGCAATATTATCGTCTAGGTCTTTGCGGGTTAGAACATCTTGCATTTCGGCTTCTTCTTTCCCGAAAATTTCTTCACCAATTCTGTGTTCTACATAAGTTGTGAAACCTTCGTTAAGCCAGATATCATCCCAAGTTGCGTTTGTAACTAAGTTTCCGCTCCAGCTATGACCTAATTCATGCGCTAATAAACTCGTTAAAGAACGATCTCCGGCAATAACGCCAGGAGTAAGGAAAGTTAAATTTGGGTTTTCCATTCCGCCATAAGGGAAACTTGGAGGTAAGACCAATACATCATAACGTCCCCAACGGTATGGTCCGTAAAGTTTTTCGGCAGCAACAACCATTTTTCCTAATTCAGCAAATTCCCAAGCTGCTTTTTTAATTAAAGAAGGTTCTGCATAAACTCCGGTTCTGTTATCTATGGCTTTAAATTCGATATCTCCAACGGCAATTGCCATTAAATAAGAAGGAATTGCTTTGTCTTGCTTAAAAGTATAAACGCCAGTATCATTTTTTTGTTGCGGATTTACCGATGCGCTCATTACAGCCAATAAATCTTTAGGAACTGTAACTTTTGCATTATAAGTAAAACGAATTCCTGGTGAATCCTGACAAGGAATCCAGGTACGTGACCAAATACTTTCTCCTTGAGAAAAAACAAAAGGTTTCTTTTTGTCTGCGGTTTGCTCCGGAGTTAGCCATTGTAATGCAACAGCATCTTTAGTGGTGCTATAGTAGATGTTTACTTTTGTAGTATTTGGTTCAATAGTAATTTTAAGAGGTTTTCCGTGAAATTCAGCGGCTGCACCAAGTTCAAATTTAGTTTCTTTTTCGTCGTCACCTAAAGTTACTTTAGTAATGTTTAAGGTATTTTCGTCGAAGATAATTTCATTTCCTTTACTGATATTGTCAATCAACCAGGAAGCTTTTCCTGAAATGGTTTGGGTGTCAAAATCGACTTTAATGTCAAGATCTAAATGTTTAACAACGGCCAATTCTGGTTTAGAATAGGAGTGCTCGTCTTTGACAGTCGTAGTTTTTTCTGTCTGGTCTTTCTTCTGACACGCCAGCGCTATCAGGAATAAAGTTACAAGGATTATTTTTTTCATTTTTAAGAGATGTTGAATTTAAGGATGAAAATTAAACAAAAAATCCCGTTTTGAATAAACAAAACGGGATTTTATTATGAATTACCTTCTCCCGTCCCGAAGTTTCGGGATCGGGACGCTCAGGCTGACAATGAAAATTATGCCAACATTGTAACTGGGCTTTCGATGTATTGTTTTAATGTTTGTAGGAATTGAGCGCCAGTTGCACCGTCAATTGTTCTGTGGTCACAAGCTAATGATAACATCATTGTGTTTCCAACTACAATCTGACCGTTTTTAACTACTGGTTTCTCAACAATTGCACCTACAGAAAGGATGGCAGAGTTTGGTTGGTTGATAATTGAATTGAATTCAGTAATACCAAACATTCCAAGGTTAGATACTGTAAAAGTACTTCCTTCCATTTCTTGTGGTCCAAGTTTTTTGTTTTTAGCTCTTCCTGCAAGATCTCTTACTGAAGCTCCAATTTGAGATAAACTCATAGCATCAGTAAATTTCAATACAGGTACTACTAATCCGTCTTCAACAGCTACGGCAACACCAATATTAACGTGGTGGTTGATGATGATAGCATCCTCTTTCCATTGAGAGTTAATTTTTGGATGTTTTTTCAATGCTAAAGCACAAGCTTTAATTACCATATCGTTAAAAGATACTTTTGTATCCGGAACAGTATTGATTGTCGCTCTTGAAGCCATTGCATCATCCATGCTTACTTCGATCACTAAGTTATAGTGAGGTGCAGTAAATAATGATTCAGCAAGACGTTTTGCGATAATTTTACGCATTTGAGAGTTTTTGATCTCTTCGGTGAAAACTTCTCCGGCAGGAACAAATACTTTTGGTGCAGCAGGAGCAGTGTCAGCTTTTGGTGCGGTAGAAGTTGCAGTTGCAGCAGGTGCTGCTTGTGCAGATGGAGTAAAGTTTTCGATATCGCTTTTTACGATACGTCCGTTTTCTCCAGAACCTTTAACCTGAGTTAATTGGATTCCTTTATCAGAAGCGATTTTCTTAGCTAATGGTGAAGCTAAAATTCTTCCTCCGTTTGAAGTTTCAGCTACGGCTTCAGTTGCTTTTTCAATAGCAGGAGCAGCTTTTTCTTCAGTTGCAGGAGCACTTGCAGTTGCAGTACCTCCGGCAGTATAATTTGTAGAAATTCCAGAAACGTCAGTTCCAGCAGGTCCTATGATAGCTAGTAAACTATCAACAGGTGCAGTATTTCCTTCTTGAATTCCAATGTATAATAATGTTCCGGCATTGAAAGACTCAAACTCCATAGTCGCTTTGTCAGTTTCAATTTCTGCTAAAATATCTCCTTCAGCAACAGTATCACCTACTTTTTTCAACCAGGTTGCTACAGTTCCTTCAGTCATTGTATCACTCAAACGTGGCATAGTTACTACTATAACACCTTTTGGTAATTCAGTTGCAGCTTTTGCAGGAGCAGCTGTTTCTGTTTTTGCTTCCGCAGCCGGAGCAGCTTCCGCTTTAGGAGCTTCTGCGGCAGGAGCAGCACCACCAGCTAAAAGAGCAGAAATATCTTCTCCTTCGTTACCAATGATTGCTAATAATGAATCAACAGGAGCAGTTTCTCCAGCTTGAATTCCGATATGTAAAAGAGTTCCTTCGTTGAAAGACTCAAATTCCATTGTTGCTTTATCTGTTTCAATTTCAGCAAGGATATCTCCTTCGCTAATTTTGTCGCCTACTTTTTTTAACCAAGTCGCTACCGTTCCTTCCGTCATAGTATCGCTCAAGCGAGGCATTGTTACTTTTATCGCCATGATATATTATAGTTTATGAGGTGTGAATGGATAGTCTTCTTGTGCGTATACTACATCGTATAATTGTTGTAATTCAGGATATGGAGATTCTTCAGCGAATTTCACACATTCTTCAACCAAGTCTTTAACTCTTTGGTCAATTGCTTCAATTTCTTCTTCTGTAGCGTATTTTTGATCCATAATTACATCTAAAACCTGAGTAATAGGGTCAATTTTTTTGTATTCTTCAACCTCTTCTTTAGAACGGTATAATTGTGCATCAGACATTGAGTGTCCTCTGTAACGGTACGTTTTCATTTCAAGGAAAGTTGGTCCGTCACCACGACGAGCTCTGTCAATAGCTTCTGTCATTGCTTCAGCAACTTTTACAGGATTCATTCCGTCAACTGGGCCGCAAGGCATTTCGTATCCTAAACCAAGTTTCCAGATATCAGTGTGGTTTGCAGTTCTTTCTACAGAAGTTCCCATTGCATAACCGTTGTTTTCAACGATAAATACAACTGGAAGTTTCCATAACATTGCCATGTTGAAAGCTTCGTGTAATGAACCTTGTCTTGCAGCTCCATCACCAAAATAAGTCATAGTAACTCCGCCAGTTTCAAAATATTTATCAGCAAAAGCTAAACCAGCTCCTACCGGAATTTGTCCACCTACGATTCCGTGACCTCCGTAAAAACGGTGTTCTTTAGAGAAAATGTGCATAGAACCTCCCATACCTTTAGAAGTTCCAGTTGCTTTTCCTAAAAGTTCAGCCATTACACGTCTAGGATCAACTCCCATACCAATTGGCTGTACGTGGTTTCTGTAAGCAGTAATCATTTTGTCTTTGGTCAGGTCCATAGCGTGCAAAGCGCCCGCTAGTACAGCTTCCTGACCATTATATAAGTGTAGAAAACCTCTAACTTTTTGTTGAATGTATAATGCTGCAAGTTTGTCTTCAAACTTTCTCCAAAGTAGCATGTCTTCGTACCACTTTAAATATACTTCTTTTGTAACTTCTTTCATCTGAATTCTTTCTTTTGCTAAAGTTTGTTTGTGTTATCAATTGTTGCCTATAACGCAAAATAGTTTCCTCCCACAAATTTGCGCCCGAAAGGTCGGGATGCAAAAATAAGACATTCCTATTAAGAAGTAAAATTTAAAAGCTACTTTTTGGCTTTTTTTTACAAGAACTTTTTATCAAACATAAAAGGAAGTAAATTTTTTAGGGATGCTGATTGGTAAACTTCTCCAATTTCTCCCATAAAAAAGATTTCAATAGGGGTATCTTGTTTTATTTCGTATTCTGCAATTGATTGACGACAAGAGCCACACGGCGGAATTGGCGCTTTAGTTTGATTTGTATCTGAAGCTGCCGTGATAGCCATTTTTAAAATTTTTGCTTCCGGATAAATACTTCCGGCGTGAAAAATAGCAACACGTTCTGCACATAATCCTGATGGATAAGCTGCGTTTTCCTGATTTGATCCCAGAACTATTTTTCCGTTATCGAGTAATAAAGCGGCGCCAACTCTAAATTGTGAGTAGGGTGCGTAAGCTTTTTTACGGATTTCGATAGCTTCGGTCATTAGGTCTTGTGTGTCTTTTGATAGTTCATTTATGCTGTCAAAAACTTTAAATGATGATGTAACGCTTATTTCTTTCATTTCTTTTTATGGGAAAAAAAATCCAAATTTCTAAATAGATAGAAATTTGGATTGTTATTATTTTTTTAATTTTTAGGATCTAGTAAACTTCATATTTGTCGCCAAAGTTAAACGTTAAAGAAAAACGAAGTGTATTTTCTAACGGATTTTTAACTTTTGATGCTGAAAATAAATAAGAGACGTCAACTTTTACAACATTGTATTTGAAACCTGCTCCTAGAGAGAAGAATCTTTTTGCTCCTTTTTCAGGGCTTTCATGATAATATCCTAAACGCATTGCAAAAGCATCCTGATAGGTATATTCTCCGGCAACACTATAGGTGATTTCTTTTAATTCTTCGCTAAAACCACCCGGAGCATCTCCAAATGATTTGAAAATTCCCGAAACCCAACCAATGTCGTTGTAGTTTTTGTAGTTTATTGAATTTGCCTGTTGTTGAGAAATGTCTCCCGGATCTGTAAAGTCTCCATCTCCATTTGCGTCATATGGAGTTCCTGGTCCCGGAGGAGTTGGTACAAGAAGTTTGGTGAATTCCACACTAAGTGCAAATTTGTTATAATCATCAAAAATAAAATCAAAACCTCCTCCAACTCTTAAGTTAGCCGGTAAAAAGTTTGTGCTTAGATCGTCATTATCGTAGCTTATTTTCTGACCTAAATTTTGCATGTTGAAACCCGCTCTCCATCTTCCGTTAAAGTCAGAGTAAGCAATTTCTTCAGATTGATAAAATCCGGCGATATCTACTGCAAAAGTACTTGCAGATGATGCGTCAACTTCTTCAGATGCGATTTTTAGATTTGAATTAATGAAACGTGCTGCAACTGCCATAGAGAATGTTTCACTCAGTTTTAAGGAGTAAGATCCGTCTAAGGCAAACTCATTTGGTGATACAGTTCTTGTTGGCTCGCTTGGATCTCCGGTTGTTCTTAGTTCGATATCTCCAAAACCAAAATAACGAAAAGTTCCTGCAAAGGCACTTCGCTCATTGATTTTGTTGTAGTACGTTACCTGACCAAGAGAAATATCATTGGCAAGATCTGTTAAATAAGGAGTGTAGCTAAGTGAAAATCCCTGCTTGTCGACTGCAAAAGCATACTTTGCAGGATTCCATTGTTGAGAGAAAACGTCAGAAGAAGTGGCTACTCCCTGATCTGCTAAACCTGCTGCTCTGGCATCTGCTGCAACTAATAAAAATGGGACTCCTGTAGTGATGGGTCTAACAAGTTCCTGGGCTTTAGCGTATGAAATAATTAAAAAACAAGTTAATAAAAGTGATATTTTTTTCATTTGGGATTAATGTAGTTTTATTGCAAATATATATATTATTATAGAATGACAAGCTTTTCGTATTTTTCTGCTTTTTTATTTGTTAAATTAGATTTAACTGTAAGTTTATAGATATAAACTCCTTTTCCTATTCGATCTCCAAAATCATCTCTTCCGTCCCATGTTATTTCTCTTGACAAGAAGCCTTCTGTTGTGACTATTTGGTTTTTTGTCCACACTACTTTTCCTGTAATAGTCATCACCTGAACCTGTACTTCCAGAGGCTCGTAGGGTCTGTTATGGGAAAACCAAAACTGGGTATAAGTCGAAAAAGGATTTGGGTAATTAAGAACGTGTGTTAAGGTTAAAGAATCGTCTCCAACTACTGTGAATTGTATTTCACTTGTCACCGGATTATTATAAACATCCCATGCGGTAAAGCTTATGGTGTGTAATCCCGGAGCTAAATTTCTTAACGGAAAACGTAAATTTCCATTAGTATAATCGTCTAATTTTGTTTGATAGTAATCATTCAAAATATACGGATTGCTTACATCTCCATCTAAAATTGCGACAATATCATGTCCAATTCCGCTTGCTGTATTTATTCCGTTCTCATCTTCAAGAAACGCCAATAAAAAAGGCGATTCGTTTGTGATTCCACCTGGTACAAAAGTTTCATCGTTCATATATAACTTAACTTTTGGACTAATATTGTCCTGAGGTGCATTTTCATTTATTCCTCCTATTTTAATAATGCTGTTGTAGCCTGATTGATTTTCTAATGTTCCATTTTTCTTCGAATAAAAGCTAATGCGTCCATTGTCTACCGGAATTCGAATGTCTCGTGGTACAACAAAGCTAAATTCGAACTGACCATTTGTTACAGATGCATTTCCTCTGAATATAGTTTCTCCAAGGGTTTTAAATGACATTGCAGGGCTATATCCATCATTATTTAAGGTGGAATTTGTGAGTAGTTTATCGAAAATCGCAGTTGCTAATTCGCCGTTATAATTACTTAAAAGCACATTGTTTTCATCTGTAATTTCTCCTGTGATTTTGATTTTTGCCAAAGATTTAAAGTCGGGAATTGTCTGAGAAATCACAACATCATTTACTTTTGTTAAATTTATTTTCGGTTTTGCGATTGCCAGCATTAAAGCCGGATCTCCAATATAAAAAATAACGTTGCTTGCTGAACTTGGGCTTTCGTTTTTGGAGTTTCTAAGTACTTCTGAAATGGCAGCGTATTGATTTGAGCCGTAAGAAAATAAGTTTTTATTCAGAATATCGTTAAAGTTTTCTGCAGTAGGTTGTCCGATTTCGCGAATTGTTGTTAGTAAAGAAATTGCTCCGCCTTTAGGATTCCAATAGACATATTCTCCTGCAGTTGGTCTTGTAGGGTCGTCGAATCTTGAAAATTCACAGGTAATGGTAATGAATAATGGGTATTTGTATTGATTGCTTAAATTTTGTCCGTCTGATTTTTCCCAAATTCTTTCGCTTGCCAAACCGTCTTCTCCACCATGTCCTAAATAATTAAAAACTAAGGCGCCTTTTTCAAAGGCATTAAAAAAATCTGATCTTGCTTTCGGATATCTCGAACCTCCGGCGGATGCTTCTTGTGTATAGGAATCTAAAAGAATTTTACTAACATTAAAAAACGGCTTTTCAGTTGCAATGCGATCTGCTAATGTGTTTTGACGCGCTTGTAATGAGGAGTCTGAATTCTGGTCAGAATCATCGCTTAGCAAAACAAGGTTATTTCTCCAATTTCCGTAGGACTTTCCATCATGATATTCTATAACTTTATTGATCATTTCTGACGCCTGTGCATTGTCAGAAACCAACATTCTTCCAACTGCAATGTCAATTCCTCCAAAAGAAGAATTATCATTTCCTTCGTCGGGATCCATGCGTGCATAAAAATCATCTGAGGCAAAAGATTCTTCCCCAACAGTGTTACTGCATAAAGCATGATATATAGGTACAATATTATTGTTGTTTAGAGTTCTGCTTTTATAATCGAAGGAAGCATCTCCGAATAAATTTAAAAATTTTACCTTTTTTTCGGTTGATGAGGCATTTTCATAAATGTATCTAATGCAATTTCTAATGGCTGCAATATCTTGTTTCCCTGATGAAAATTCCTGATAGATGTTTTCTAATGCAATTACTTTTACGTTTAAATTAGAATAAGTCCGGTGAAAACTGGCTAGTTTTTCTGCTTGAGAAACTAAAAATTTTGGAGTGATAATTACATAATCGATATCCTGAAAATTATTCTGGGTATTTTTAAATAAGGTTCCTTTTAGGTTTTGATTGGCGATTTTTGACTGACTTTCTTTTAAAGGAGTAAAATAATCGGCAGCGTCAATGGCAATGTATTTTCTAATTTCTCCCAAATTTGCTTTGAAGCTAAAAGAGGTCTGATTTGGGTTTTCAATTTTTAATACATTATATAGGTCTGTAATGTCCCAAATTTGAGAAATGCCCTGAGCGTTTCCAATAGTGTAATTTACAACTCCCGGAGTAGAACCGGCTAAATCATACTGAAATTTAAATTGTTTTCCAGTGCCTATTAGTTTTCTTTTGGTTATTAAATTAATATAGTCCAGATATCCTTTAGATCCGGGAACGCCATTATTGTTATAAACAAGTTTGATTTTTATATTATCGGTTCCGGTAAATGTATTTTTAAACGGAGAAAGTAAAGTGTCGTATTTTGTAGCAGAACTGGCAGTTAAAGCTTTAAAGTTTAGTGTGCCAATATTTTGTCCATTGGCAGAAACGGCAAATGAAGTAGGAGTGTAGGCGGCTGCGGCTGCATTGAGCTGTATTTTTACAGGAACGGAGGTTTCAAGATTTTGGAAGTTGAATTCGAATTCCTGTTCCTGATTAATATCGAATGATTCTCCAAGCCAGCGGCGTCCCAGATGTACAATATTTGTTTGGTCGATTTCGTGGTATTGATAGTCATCAAACGTGTTCAGTTCAAGAGTGCTGCCTGCTGTTGGTTGGTTTAGTGGTGAAATTCTTTTTCCGTCACCTCCGGTAGCTGTTATATAATAGTACGATTTTGTGTCGTATAGATTCAGATTGGTTTGGCTTTCTGAGCTCCAGTTGTTAACTCCTTCAGCATAAAAAAGAATATAATCTTCATTGTTGAATGTTCCGTCGCTTTCTCCTGGTATCTGGATGGCATTTTCGATCAAGTCGTCCGGATAATAAACGTTATTGGCTAGTGGAAGCATTCTTCCTCCATTTCCATAAATTTTAATTCTTCTTGGGTCTACTTTACTTGGGTCAAATCCTAAACTTTGTAAAAAAGACTTTGAGATTCTGTAAACGCCTGATTTTTCTACGTAGAAACGATACCAATCTCCACTTGTTAAAACCGAATTGTAGATTGAAGCGGATTTTCGAAAAGAGGATGTATTGGTTCTTTTTGATGCTATATTACCGGAAGAGTAAGTGAATGATTTGATTCGTTTATAACTGTTTCCTTCCTTTATAATAGGAGAAAGAGAAAGGAAAGCTTGTGTTTTGTCTCTTGAAATAGTTGTTTTTAAGGTTTCATTTGGCTTTTCAGGGATGTTTTCTTTTGATAAATCTCCTAAGTCTGCGATTGAGATTGATTCGTAGATAACATTTGAGATTTGTACTGAATTGGCGGCTGAAGCACCTGTTTCGTTCAGGTTAAGTAATAATGTTATGTTTTTTTTTGTAGTGTTATAACGAAAACTGTTTCCTGAAAAGTACGGAATTGTTGTTTTTGATTCACCGAAACTTATCTCTTTTTTATTTTTCCAATCTAGTGTTAAGCTGCCATTTATCTGGGAAAATGAGATAAATGGAATTAAAAAAAGGTATAAGATTAAGGCTTGTTTCATCAGTTGGAAAGACGGGATTAATTTAAAAATATTTTAGTAAGTAAAAATATAGTATTTCATGTTATAGTAAATAATAAAAAGTATATTTTTGCGTTCGTAACTATAGGTTATTTTCTGGTAAAAAACAGCTAAATAAAATTATTAGAACAGATGTTGCTAATTAAATGTTAATTATTATATTGCAGCACCTAAATTTATCACCTAAGAATGAGTATGAAAGTAAACAAAATTGTAGCCCTGCAATTAATGATGTCAATGGTATTGATGTTAGGCACGGCTAGTTGTAGCAAAAAATCGAGTTCCAGTCACGCTTCAAGAGCAACAGGTTGGGATGTAGATAGTCAGAATGGAACGGCTGCTAGAAATGCAGGAAAAAAACAACAGGCTGGTCCTGGTTTAGTTTTTGTTGAAGGAGGTACGTTTACTATGGGTAAAGTACAGGATGATGTTATGCATGATTGGAATAACACACCTACTCAACAACACGTTCAGTCATTCTATATGGATGAAACTGAAGTTACGAATGGTATGTACTTAGAATACCTGGAGTGGTTAAAGAAAGTTTTCCCTCCAACAGAAGAAAATTACAAAAACATTTACGAAGGAGCATCGCCAGATACATTGGTGTGGAGAAATCGTTTAGGATATAACGAAACGATGACTAACAACTATTTGAGACATCCATCTTATGCAAACTATCCTGTAGTTGGTGTGAACTGGATTCAGGCTGTTGAATTTGCTAAATGGAGAACAGACCGTGTTAATGAAGCTGTTTTGGAAAAGAACGGATACCTTCAAAAAGGTGCTAAAACCAACGATGTTACTGGTGATAATGCATTTAATACTGAAGCTTATTTAATGTCTCCTAGTACTGCACGTGGAGGTAGTGAAGAGATTGTATTGAAGAAAAACCCAGGTGGGAAAAGACCAAAAGCCGGAAAAGACGGAGTAGTTCCTGAAGAGAAAAATGTTTATGCACAACGTTCTTCCGGAGTTATCTTGCCAGAATACAGACTTCCTACTGAAGCAGAATGGGAGTATGCAGCTGCAGCAGATGTTGGACAAAGAGAATACAATATATATAAAGGACAAAAGAAATATCCTTGGTCCGGAGATTATACACGTTCTTCTAAACGTAAAAACAAAGGAGATCAATTGGCTAACTTTAAACAAGGAAACGGTGATTACGGTGGAATTGCTGGTTGGTCAGATGATGGTGCAGATATTACAAATCAAGTAAAAAGTTATGCTGCCAACGATTTTGGATTATACGATATGGCTGGAAACGTAGCCGAATGGGTTGCCGATGTTTACAGACCTATTATCGACAATGAAGCAAATGATTTCAACTATTTTAGAGGAAATCAATATGCTAAAAACAAAATTGGTAAAGATGGAAAAATTGAAATTATCACTAAAGATAATATTCAATACAAAACATTAAGTAATGGTAAAAAAGTAGCAACAAACTTACCGGGAGAAATCGCTCAGGTTCCAGTTGATGACAATGAAACTTACTTAAGAACTAACTTTAGTACAAGTGACAATATCAACTACAGAGATGGTGACAAACAATCTTCAAGATATTTTGACTTTGGAGATTCTGAGTCAGGACCAAAAGCTGATCAGGCAATGTACAACTCTCCTAAACATAATATCACAACAGATAGTTTAGGTCAGATGACTAGAAAATATGATAGCTCAAGTAAACGTACTACGTTAATCGATGATAATGTAAGAGTTTACAAAGGTGGTTCTTGGAGAGATAGAGCTTATTGGTTAGATCCGGCTCAAAGAAGATATTTCCCTCAGGATATGGCAACTGATTACATCGGATTTAGATGTGCAATGTCTAGAGTAGGTGCAAAATCTGAAAAAAGAAAATCACCTAGAAACTAGGTTTTAGAAATAAATTTTAATAAAAAATTCCAAATTCCAAAAGCTGATTATTTCAGTCTGGGATTTGGAATTTTTTTATTGTTTTTTTTCTACTTTTACGATCAATAAAATAAAATATAAATGAATATTCAGGAGATTCATAACTTGTTTTTACAAAGTAGTTCCGTTTCAATTGATACAAGAAAAATTGAAAAAGGTTCTATGTTTTTCGCTATAAAAGGCGAGAACTTTGATGCTAATACTTTTGCCGCAAAAGCGCTCGAATTAGGAGCTTTGTACGTTATTATTGACAATGCGGCTTATGCGATAGACGAAAGAACTATTCTGGTTCAGAACAGTTTAGAAACATTGCAGGAATTGGCAAAATTTCATCGTTCTTATTTGAAATTACCTATTGTTGCACTTACAGGAAGCAACGGAAAAACAACTACAAAAGAACTTATTAATGTAGTGCTTTCTAAGAAATTTAAAACGAAAGCTACCGTTGGAAATTTGAATAATCATATTGGAGTTCCATTGACTTTGCTGTCTTTTTCAAAGGAAACTGAAATTGGAATTGTAGAAATGGGGGCGAATCACAAAAAAGAAATTGAATTTTTGTGTGAAATTGCTCAGCCTGATTATGGTTATATAACCAATTTTGGAAAAGCACACTTAGAAGGTTTTGGTGGTGTTGAAGGCGTTATTCAGGGTAAGAGCGAGATGTATCAATATCTCTTAAAAAACAATAAATTGGCTTTTGTTAATCTTGAAGATCCAATTCAGATTGAGAAATCTAAAGGAATTGAAACGTTTACTTTTGGGGTAAATAAAGAGGAATCCAATCTTAATATCAAAAGTATTCAGGCAAATCCATTTGTTGTTGTCGACTATGATAATTTTATCGTAGAATCGCATTTAATAGGGCTTTACAATGCTAATAATATTAATGCTGCTGTTGCGATAGGAAAGTATTTTAAAGTTGTTGAAACTGATGTAAAACAAGCTATCGAGAACTATATTCCTGAAAACAACAGATCGCAATTACTAAAAAAGGAATCCAATCAAATTATTCTGGATGCCTATAATGCTAATCCGAGTAGTATGGCTGTGGCGATTACTAATTTTCTGCAATTAGAAAATCAGAACAAAGTAATGATCCTGGGAGATATGTTTGAGCTTGGAGACGAAAGCCATGAAGAGCATAAGATTATTGTTGATTCTTTATCAAATCAGGAAAAATCTGTTTGTTATTTAATTGGAAAATATTTTTACGAGAACAGAGTCTCTAATGGTAACATTCACTTTTTCGAAACTTTTGATGCTTTTGCAGCATATCTCAAAACGATCCATTTTAACGAGAATACAATTTTAATAAAAGGCTCGCGAGGCATGGCGCTGGAGCGAACATTAGAATATATTTAATATTGCTGATCTAAAGAAAATTTTACCGCAAAGTTCGCAAAGTTTTTTGCATGATATTGTGGTGATTAAGTTCGCAAAGCTAGATCAATACAAAGCTTTGCGTTCCGTCCCGAAGCTTCGGAATTGGATATTGTCATTAAGTTAGGCTTTTAAAAAATAAAATCCGTTTTTATCCGCGTTTTTACGAAATAAATCTGTTTTATCCGCGTCCAGATTAGACACTGATTTTACTGATTCGCTAAAGCGAAAACGCTGATAAAAACGGATTTTTCTAATTAATTGCTGTAGTTTTTTTTTAATTCTCTGATATACAACGTACGCTTCCAAAAGTCTTATACCCAACTTCAGTCACCGTAGCAGAAGAGCCAGCATAACTACCATCACTTAAGGCACTAAAAGGTCCTTCTAAAGAAGCAGAAGTACTTGACATATACATAAGACTAGCATTTTTAGATAAATACATATTATAATTTACATAGTTATATGCTCCTGCTGTAGGCAGCATCATGAAATTTCCGAACTTAACTCCTGTATAGAGATATCCCCAATCACCTGATCGAGCACCACCAACTGCAGTTCTTGTATTGTTTGCAACTACTCCTTGCCATTCACTTTTACTAGGTACACGATAACCTGCAGGGCAAGGGTCAGTAGCCGTTTTAACTCCATTACCCCAACTGCTGGCGGTATATTGCAAGTAGGCTCCCTGATTATCTCCCGGTATATAACCAAACATAGCTGGAGTTTGTTTCCCATAACCATAATAGTCTCCTCTTATATATGCATTAGGCACCATAGGATCTAAATTTGAACTTGCACTTACACCAAGATTATAACACATAAACGTTTTATATACTGTTGGGCTTATCATAGCACCACAACAAGCACAATCCTGTATTTTTGCTGTTAGTTTTACTCTTTCATCTGTACCTGATCCATCTGCTTTATTGTTGTAAATGACATACAAATCAACTGTTAAAGCATCTGCTGTTGTTTTACCAAAAGCGGTACCTGTACCCGCACCATTGGTACTGCTCAAAGTGTTGTTATATACAACCGTTGCTGTAACTGCTCCAGATACATAAAGGTCGGCTTCATTACCATTATTAGTAATCGATTTTACAATAGCACCCTCTAAAGATTCTACATAAGCAAAACGAATTTTACTTACTGCACCGCTTGGTGTAAACGTATAGGTTTGCGTGTTAGTCGCTGTCTGGCTAAAATCTGCCTTAGTTGCTAAACGCCCGCTTAATGGTGTACAACTACCGCCATCATTACTTTCTGCAATATCAAAACAAGTTTTACCACTCAATGTTCCTGCGCCTATTGGCAGTACAGCCGGGTTAACGGCTGTTACCGTAAATATTGGTGAAACTGCTTTCGGGTTACCCACACAACCATTAGTCACGATACAATAAAAAAACATTGTACCTGCTTCAGATGGGGTATAAGAATACGAAGTTGAATTGCTGCCCACCAGTGTGCCGCCTGTAGTACTGGCTGTTGTATTGCTGTACCATTGGCAGGTTTCGTTTACCCCGGATGATACAGATACTGAAACCGCAGCACTTGATCCTGTAGTTATTGTTTGAACAAGATCAGACTGTGCCGCAAGGCCAGGTGCAGGGCATTCAACAGCTACCAGACGTAATGTAATTTCAGTCAGGCTGGCTGGTACTACAAAAGGATTAGAGGTGATTATATCGCTGCCATTGTACCAGGTATAAGTAACATTATCTTTTTTGTTGGCAACACTTAAATCCAGTGATTCGCCTGCACAAAATGTACTAAAAGAGCTTAAAGCCTGTCCGTTTACCAATGCATCGGCTTCCTCGTTAAGGGTTGTCTGCCCTGTTGCTGTAAGCATTTTGGTTCCTTCTGCCGCTGCACTAATACAAGGTGTCGGGCTAATGGTTGTTTGTGCATTAATGGTTACTGAAAATAAAAATAACAGGACTGCAAAAAAGAGTGGTGTATAAAGTATTTTTATTTTCATTCTCTCTGATTTAAATTAGTATTATCTGAGGAATAAAAATGAGTTTAAAGAATAAGCTTAATTGCTAATAAAAGTTTTTAGAGTGGCAGAATAAGGTACTTGCAAATAATGCTATATAAACAGTACTGTTTACAAGTGTTTTTGATTAAAATAAAATCTGTTTAATCTGTGTTATCCGTGTGCCATTTTGCACAAAGTGACCGCAAAGTATTTCATATAGGTATAAAAAAAAAGCCAACAGGCTTTTGACCTGTTGGCTGCTTATTTGAAATATCATGTAAATAAGGAATAGCTGGCATTCTCTTACACAAAACAATATAACAAACAATGGATTCTTTAATCACTCACTTTTCATTCCTGCCAGATTGCAGGACATGAAAAGCGCATGACTTTTATTTATTTTTTGCTTTAGAAAAATTAAATCCTATCTTGATTTGAAGGAGTAAAACAACTCCAAATTTTAATTTAGGTTTTAATAAAATACCTTTCTAATTAATTGAAATACAACGCACAGGTTCAGCACTTGAAAAAACTATGCCGCTATTAGGGCCAGTTGATATAGTACTACTATTCTTCATTTTTCCATAAACGTAATAACTACTATTCTCAAAATGTATCGCTGCTTCATACTCAATTATAATATTATCAACCTGAGTCTTATACTTACCTGTACTAACATCATAGAAATAATTACTTGGCAACATCATAGTATCACCAATTTTAATCCCTGTTGTTTTTGTAAATGCCATTCCCAAGGCAGTATTAGTACCAACTGGAGTAAGTGTATTATAAGTAAAGACTCCTTTCCACTCGGCAGCAGTTCCTAGACGATAACCTGCAGGACAAGGGTCACCAACTGTACGAGGATTACCATTCCAAGGCGTTACAGTAGGTGGCGGAACTAATGCTGAAGCGTTTGCAAATGGCTCCTTAAAATCTCTCATATAATAATTTCCAATTAAACCAGGATTAGGCACCATAGGGTCTAAACTTTCGTTAGCACCAAGATTATAACACATAAAGTTTTTCCAAACACTTGGAGCTACAAAAGCACCACAACAAGCACAATCCTGTATTTTTGCTGTTAGTTTTACGGTTTTATCTGTACCTGTACCTGCAGCATTGTCATTATAAATTACATACAAATCAACCGATAGAGCATTAGCTGTTGTTTTTCCAAAAGCGGCACCTGTACCAGCACCATTTGTACTGCTCAACGTATTTTTGTATACCATCGTTGCGGTAACAGTTGCTGTTACATTAAGAGCTGATTCGCTGCCATTATTAGTAAGCGATTTTACAATAGTTCCTCCTAAAGATTCTACATAAGCAAAACGAATTTTACTTACTGCACCACTTGGTGTAAACGTATAGGTTTGCGTGTTAGTAGCTGTCTGGTTAAAATCTGCCTTAGTTGATGCACGAGATGTTAATAGTCCGCAAGAACCACCATCGTTGCTCTCGGTAATATCAAAACATGTTTTACCGCTCAATGTTCCTGCACCTGTTGGTAATGTAGCAGGGTTAGCATTTGCTGTTACCGTAAATACCGATGAAGTTCCTGTTGGGTTACCTGTACAACCATTAGTCACGATACAATAAAAATAAGTTGTACCTGCTCCAGACGGAGTATAAGTATATGTTTTTGAACTAGTACCTACCTTGGTACCGCCTGTAGTACTTGCTGTTGCATTGCTGTACCATTGGTATGTTTCGTTTACCGCAGACGATACTGATACTGATACAACAGCACTTGATCCTGCAGTTACTGTTTGAGAAAGATCAGACTGTGCTGTAAGCACAGGTTGAGGACATGCATTGTTCATGGTAATTGTTGCTGCTATTTCAACAGATTTACCACAACTGTTTACAGCAGTTACCTTAACAGTTAAAGTTGCACCACTTGTTCCTGAAGCAGGAAGCTTGACTGAAGCACTTTCTCCTGAACCTGTAACCACAGCTCCGCTGTCAGCAGTCCATGTATAAGATACTGCAGGACCAAACTCAATAGCAGTCTGCAAACTAACAGAAGTTCCATAATTACCTGATGGAGGTTTTGAAACCCATGTAAGCACCGGTAAGTCAGAAACATTAGCTGCAATTGTTTTTGTAGCCACAGTACTTGAGCATCCAGCCTGAGTAGTCACCATACCTGTATATACTACACCTGGTGTAGTTACAGTAATTGTTGGTGTAGTCTGAGCCATTTTTATACCATCTTTATACCAGGTATAGGTATAGGTTCCTGCCACAGCCGGCACCAAAGTTAAATCTGTAGTACCTGCACAAAGTACAGAGTTTCCTGTAATATTAGGCTGCGCCGGTGCACCGCCTGTTGTAACACTTTTATCTACTACATTTACCTCTTTAGAACAAGTTGCACCGCTATTATCTGTAGCCACTAAACGTAACGTAATTTTAGTTAAGTTAGTTGGTACTATAAAAGGATTAGAACTGATAATATCATTACCATTGTACCAGGTATAAGTAATACCATTCTTTTGGTTGGCAACACTTAAATCTAATGATCCGCCTGCACAAAATGAATTAAAAGTGCTTAAAGCCTTTCCGTTTACCAGTGCATCAGAATCATTAAGGGTTACCTGTCCTGTTGCTGCACTTTTAGTAATAGTAATACTATTTGAAGGTTTAGAATAACAGCTTCCGTCTTTTATAGCCGCAAACCATTCTCCTACACTTGAATCACCTGTTAAGCTTATTGTTGCTCCAGATTGTTTTTCTACACCGTTTTGTAACCATACTACATTTGCAGTGTTTCCTGTTGCTGTAAGCGTTACAGGGTTACTTCCGCAAAGAACGCCATTGTTAGAAGCAATAATTGATGTAGCCCCAGATGCTGCTGTAGCAGATGTGGTAACATTACGCTCATTTGCAGCATTGGTATTACAACCAACAGCTCCCATAGAAACATTGTATTTACCAGCCAAATTAGCGATATAAAAAGAAACGCCGCGAGCTACCTCTACACCGTTACGGGTCCAGATTAATTTATCAAGATTTGCTGTTGTTGCAGGAACTGCTAAATAAGCAGATCCTCCGGCACATAATGACAGGTTAGTACTTGCCGGGCTTATTGTTGGCACCGCATAAGACATAGAAGTACAGTTTACCCCGTTTTGAGAGAATAAAAATTCTTTGTACATACTTGTACAAGTACTTGTAACACGTACCAAAATAGTACGGGCATTAACGTTTGCATTTTCATTAAAAGCAACTTTAAATGATCCGCCCACATTATCTACATCATACAAGGCAGCATAATCACCGCCTGCTACTATAGTGATAGTAAATGGCCCTGTAGGACAATCTACGTCTGCTACTGTAAAGGTCTGGTTACAGCCAGATCCGTCTGCAGCTACACCAATACAAGGTGTCGGGCTGATAGTGGTTTGTGATGTACCATCACATAAACTCACCCAGCGGCTGCTGTTCCAATACTCTACACAACCGGTAGTGCTATTGTAAATGGTAAGACCATTACCAAGCGCATTGCCTTTTACAGCAAAAGCATTACGCTGGGCTGTAGTCATTTGAGGCAGTCTAAGCCCGCCAATATTTGCAAGCTCTAACACAGAAAACGCCTCGGGATTTTTTTTGCTGCCTATCGAGGCCTGTGCATTAATGTTTACTGAAAATAACATGGCTGCAAAACAGAGCCATATATAAAATAATTTTTTTTCCATTATTTAATAATTAAATTGTTTAAAATCTTGTAAGAGTGTAATGATGCTTACAACTATGAAATGGATGCCAGTCCAATTTCATAGCTTTGAATGTTTGAGGCTTATTAGTTGAAAAGATGAAATTACATGCCAGTTCGTTTCATCAGATTGTAATAACTTATAAGACTATCGCTGGTAAAGGCATTGTAATATTGTTTGCTAATCCAGATGCTACAATAGTGCAGTCATCTGGCAATACTTGTTTAATTGCCTTGTACCCCAATATTTACCTGCAGCAGAATCACTTTCTGTTGATGTTTTTGCCAATTTGGCACTATTACGGTAATAAAATCCCGGAACAACATCGTTGATGGCTGCTGTATTGTAAATCAAAAGTTTTTTTGCAAGAGTTTTTGTAATAGGAATCTTAATTCGCTGTTTTTTGCAAAGTAAACTTTGGTATTGATCTACCTTTTGCTGCAGAATTACTGTTTAATTGCACCAGGTATCAATATTGATAATCTCGTTACCTGTTTTGTATTTGAGCAGGTAAGATGCTTAAATTCAGTAGTGCTGCAAGTGTTAATACTGTTTTTTATTTTTTCATAGTCCCTGAGTTTAATTAATATTAGCTGCAAACTTTCAAACTTCATTTGTTTGAGGGGGTAAAGATCCGTTTGATATCTAGTTCATAGTGACCAATAAAAGTTTTAAAACTGGTAGAATAAGATATTTGCAAGTGATTTTTTACAAGTATGAGTAGGAGAGAAATTTAAGCATACAAAAAAAAATTAATCTTCAAAGAAAAGTTAAAGTGACTGACTGTGGGTTATTTGCAGGTATAGTAAAGTCATTAAATAAAAATTTAAAGACAGGATTTGGTAAAACAATAAACCCGACAGATTTTAAAAATCTGTCGGGTTAAAAAAAATCCGCTTAATCTGTGTTATCCGTGTGCCATTTTGTACAAAGCAGCCACAAAGTAATCTAAGTAAGAAGTAAGAAGTAAGAACGCAGATGAAGCAGATTCGCTATCGCGAAAACACGGATTAATGCGGATTTATGTTTCACGCAGATTTAAAAAGATTTAAGCAGATCTACGCAGATTAAAATATATCTGCTTTATCTGCAAAATCTTCGAGAGAAAACCTAACGATTTTTATGTTTAAAATAATTAAAGCTACAAAATATTTTATGTTTCTCCACAACAATATGTTTTCAGCTGATTAATGCGGATTTTTTTATGTTAGGTAATGCTTTGTTTCAACGCAACGTCTAGATCGCGGAAAATCAACAATCAACAATCAACAATCAACAATCAACAATCAACAATCAATAATCGCCAATCTAAAATCTTTACTAGATACTCATCAGAAAACCAATTAGATTTTCTTTTTTATTTAAGCCGAGTTTTTTTCTTAATCGGTATCGGGCTAATTCAACTCCTCCGGTTGAAATATTCATGATCTCGGCTATTTCTTTCGTAGACATATTCATTAATAAATAGGTAGACAAATCGAGTTCTCGAGGTGAGATCGTAGGATATTTTTCTTTTAATCGTTTTAAGAATTCAAAATGCACGTTTTTAATGTGTTTTTCAAGATCTTTCCAGCTTTTATCTGTGTTTACTTCTTTTACAATGCTTTTGTTTAGTTTGCTAACCTGAAACTTTGTTGAATCGTCGAGTGCTTCAACGTCAATCTCTTTTAGTTTATGGATGATTCCGTTTAGGATCTTATTTTTCTTAACCACTTGCAAAGAGTTGTTTACCAGTTCTTTGTCTTTTGCCAAGATTTTTATTTGAAGCTTGTCGTTTTTTAATTTTTCGATTTCTTTTTCAAGATCATATTGCTCTTGCCTGATTTTTGATTCTTTTTCCAGATAAAGTCTTCGTTGTTCTATAGTTTCATAATATTTGTTTTTGCGGATCTTCATCTTTATTCGGGTAGAAATCAAATAAATTCCTATAACGATTAATACAAAATAAAGCATGAAAGCCAGGAAGTGTCTGTACCAAGGCGGAGAAACCGTAAAAGACAGTTTTGCAGGCAGGGACTGAATTCCGTAACTGTTTCGAACTTTTACATTCATTGTATATTCTCCTTCACGAAGATTGGTGTATTCTTTTAGAGATATGGTAGACCAATTACTCCATTTGTCATCAAAAGGTTCTAATTGATAGGAGAATTCGACATTTTCTAAGTTCTCGTATGTTGGGGAAGAAAACGTAAACCGAACATGATTTGAAGAATATGGAATACGGATATTTTCAATTTTATTCTGATTATTTCCTAAAGTAATCGTGTCGCCGGGAAACGAGAAACTACGAATAAAAGCTTTTGGTTTTGTTACGAAGTTGTTCAGAAATTGCGAATCATAGTGCGCCAATCCGTCTGTTAATCCAATAAATATGTTTTTTGAGTCAATTGTATTTACAGACAGATAATTACTTACCAAATTACCTGTAAGGTTTGAAAATGGTGCTACAATATTCTTGTACTTGTTGTTTTGTTTCATTAAAACGCCTAATGATTCATTGAATGCGTACCATAAATTAGATTGCGAATCTTCGCTTAATGCACTAATAACAGGTATGTTTTTAAATAGATTGGTAAGGTTCTTATCTTCAAAGAACAAATCCTGTTCTTTAGAATACTTGTAAAAATGATTGTTGGTTTGAAAGTAAATACGATTGTCTATTTTTTGAAGACTTCCAATATTCTTAAATTTAGGAGTTAAATGATCAATTTTTTTGATTGTAGCAAATCTTGTCAAGTCATCACTAAGAGACATTCTGTAAATAGACTCATCTTTTTTAAGCCATAGATACGATTCATCAAGTTCAAAACTATTTGATGATTTATCAAAACCTGAAATCTGATTTTTAAAAACTAATCCGCTTGGTGTTTTTTGAAATATAGCAAATCCAACATAATTTGAACCAATAAAAAAGCCCGGATGATTTGGTATTTTCTTAAAGCCAAAATAACCTTTTGGATCTATTATATGAGTTACTTTTCCGCCTTTTATAACTAGAGCACCTCTATTGTTTGCACAGATAAGTTCGTTGTCTACTACCTGAACATTCCACGATTGTGCAGTAGTTCCTTCAACAAGTTTAAAAACATCTTCCTTAAAACTATTGTTCCAGGCGTGGTAAAAAACACCCTGGTTTGTGGCAACATACAAATTTCCGTCGTGAATCACAGAGGCGTATACGGTACTAATATCATAACTAAATCCAAAATAAGTAAAAGGAGAACTCTCGTTGACAAAAGCAATACCATTATCAAGACCCAGCCAGAGATTGTTTTTGTTGTCTATAAAAGAGGTTAAAACAGTATTGTTCTGTAGTCCTTTTTTTCTGTTGATATGCTGGATTATCTTTCCGTTATAATCACAAATTAATATACCGTCCAAAACAGTGTTTAAAACAATGAAACTATTGTTTATGGTAACGCCCCCAAGCGAATTGTTTTTCTTGACAAAATTATTGGCTTCAGTATCCCAAGGCGTTATTTTGTTGTTTTCATAAATAAACAAACCTCTTTCTAATGTTATTATTAAGGTCTTGTTTTTAGCGAGAGAATACATTCCCCATATCTCCGTGTTATTTAGACTGGTTGTATTGGGTAGTGTGTATAGTTTTCCGTCTTTATATTCCAGTATTCCTTTTTCTACATCTTGTAGATAAAGCTTATTATTGACTACAAACGAAAACTGAAATCGTTTAGGGGCTTGTAATATTGATAATTTTCCGTTTTTGAATATGTATATTCTGGCGAAAGACTGAAAAATGGTTTGATTGTTAAAAGAATGTATTTTCCAGATAAAGTCAATTATTTTGATTTTGCTTTTATCTACATGTTTTGCTAAGGATGTGTACCGAAGTTTTCCTTTAGTGTCAGGTTGGAAATAACCGAATTCATTATATCCTCCAACGAAGATCTTTCCGGAGTCATCAATCTTTAAACATCTGACAGAAGTAAGATTTGGTAGTGGATAGCAGCGCCATGAAGAACCATCAAATTGCAAAAGACCATTATTATTGGCAAAATACAGATTTCCGTTTTTATCCTGACCAATATTCCAGTTTTGAGTGCCTCCTTTATATTCGTTTCGCTTGTAATTTCTTACATCGGGAAGCCCAATGTTTTTTACTTGCCCAAAAAAGGAGATTGTGAATAATGTAAAAAAAGTAATATAAAAATATGATTTTATCAATTTCATGAATTTTTCTATTTGTTATAAAATTTTAAATATAAGTGCTTGTTTTTTAATTGTTTACACTCTATTTGTGTCTACTATCTCGTTGTAGAAAGGTAATTATTTATTAAAAATAAGCAATCTTATACTAGTGTAGTGTTTATTTTTGCAATTAACATTTTGATAACATTTAATATTTATTTTTTAACGTGTTGTTATTTAGTGTATTATAAAAAAAATGATGTGTTTTTGTAATGTAATAAAATTTAGTTTGATGTGTTTTTGTAATGAATTTTAATTGCTGATAGTAAAAAAATAAGATTATTATTGCATCAAATTACTAATTAATTAACCAAAATTTTTAGAAAAATGAAATTAACAAAATTACTTATTTTTTGTGTTTCGTCTTTGTTATTCTCGGTTATCGCTGTGGCTCAGGATGTCACGGTAAACGGGGTAATAACAGATGAAAGTGGAATGCCAGTTCCAGGTGCAACTATTGTATTAAAAGGAACAACTAAGTCAACGGCATCAGATTTTGATGGTAAATTCCAAATTCAGTCGCCTTCAACAGGTGTTTTAACAGTTACTTTTATTGGATATGCTCCAGTTACGGAAGCTGTAAATGGGAAAACAAAAATTACAATTCAATTAAAACCGGAATCACAATCCTTAAATGAAGTTGTGGTTGTAGGATATGGTACTCAAAAGAAATCAGTAGTTACAGGAGCAATCTCTAGTGTAAAAGCTGCCGATCTTGAGAAAGTTCCTAATGGTAGAGTGGAGCAATCACTACAAGGTAGAGTAGCGGGTGTATCTGTTGCTGCTGTTTCTGGACAGCCTGGTGAAAAATCAAAGGTACGTATTAGAGGTATAACTACTTTTAGAGAAGGTGGTAATGATCCATTATGGGTTGTTGATGGTATTGCTGTAGATGCAAACGCAATTGGTTTTATCAATCAAAGTGATATCGAATCTATCGAGGTTCTTAAAGATGCCGCTTCTGCTGCAATCTATGGTACTCGTGCTGCAACCGGAGTTATCCTGGTTACAACTAAAAAAGGAAAATCAGGAAAAATTTCTGTAAACTATAATGGTTTTGCTGGTGTTTCTGGCCCGGCTAAAAAATTAAATTTATTGAATGCTTCACAATACGGTTCAGTAATGAATGATAAGTCTCTTGCAGACGGTGGAGGTATTAAATATCCTAATCCATCTTCATTAGGTAAAGGTACAGATTGGCAAGATGCAATCTTCAATAACAATGCTTTTAGATATACACACGAGTTAAGTATTAGTGGTGGTGGTGAAAAATCTACTTTTTATGCTTCTTTCGGGATACAAGATCAGGAAGGTATTGTTGCAACAGAAATTTCAAACTATACAAAGAAAAATTTCCGTTTAAACTCAACTCACAAAATTTCTGACTATTTTACTTTTGGACAAACTTTTGGATACACACACCAAAAAACTAAAGGTATTGGAAATACAAACAGTGAATTTGGAGGACCTTTAAGTTCTGCAATTAACTTAGATCCTTTAACTCCATTGGTGGTTACAGATCCTGCAGTTGCTAGTACTGGTTTCTATACAAATCCAAATGTTGTAAGAGATCCAAACGGAAATCCTTACGGAATTTCTTCTTTAGTACAACAAGAGATGACAAATCCTTTGGCTTATACTCAAACTAGATTAGGAGGATACAGCTGGTCAGACGATTTTGTTGGAAATGCTTATTTAGAGGCTAATATTACTAGTCATTTAAAATTCAGAACTACACTTGGTGGTAAATTAGCTTATTGGGGAGACCAGGGCTTCACTCCGGTTTTCTTCTTAAATCCAAACATGAAAGCGGATAAAAATAGCTATAGCCAGAATAATAATAAATCATTTTCATGGACTCTTGAAAACATTTTAACTTATGCTAATAAATTTGGTGATCACAGCATAAATATTTTGGCAGGTCAAGGTGCTTATGTTGAAAACATTGGTGGTAAAATTGGAGTAACTATGTTTGGTCTGCCAATCACAAGTTATAAAGATGCGTCTTTCAATTTTGACATTCCTCAAACTGACAGAGTAAACGTTTCAGAGGATTTTGTAGAACATAAATTAGCTTCATTGTTTTTACGTGCAAATTATGATTATTTAGAGAAATACCTTTTCACAGGAATTGTTCGTCGTGATGGATCAACTCGTTTTGGTGAAAATAAGAAATTCGGAGTTTTCCCTTCATTCTCTTTAGGATGGGTTATTTCGAAAGAAGGATTCTGGAAAGAAAATAATGTGGTTAACACTTTAAAACTACGTGGAGGTTATGGAGTTGTTGGTAACGATAATATCGATGATTTCAAATATAGAGGTTTAGTTGTTGGAGGATATAATTACTCTGTTGGAAACACAGGTTCAATCACAACAGGTTACGGAAACTCTACTTTACCAAACGCAGATTTAGGATGGGAAGAAACTTCTCAAACTACTGTTGGTCTTGATGCAAAACTTTTTAATGATTTTACTCTTGCTTTAGACTACTACAAAAAGAGAACAAAAGGAATCTTAAGAGACGTTGTTATTCCTGGATATGTAGGGGTTGTTGATAAACCATCTGCGAATATTGCTGATATGAATAATAGTGGTTTTGAGGTTGAATTAGGATACAAGAAAAGATTAGGAGATTTTAATTTAGGAGTTAATGCAAATGTTGCTTACCTGAAAAACGAAATCACTTATGTAGGATCATCTACAAACTATATTGTTGGAGATGCTAGTTTCCAATCTATGGGACCAGTAACAAGAACACAAGTTGGTCATTCATTCAACGAGTTTTACGGTTTTAAAACTGCAGGTATTTTCCAAAATGATGCCGAAGTTGCTGCTTACAAAAATGCTGCAGGAGGTTTAATTCAGCCAAATGCTAAGCCAGGAGATTTCCGTTGGACAGATACAAATGGTGATGGTACTATTACTGATGATGATAAACAATTTTTAGGAACTAACATCCCTAAATATACTTTTGGTCTTACGATTAACTTAGACTATAAAAACTTCGATTTTATGGCATTTACTCAAGGATCAGCAGGAAGTAAAATTTTCCAAGGTTTGAGAAGACTTGATATCTTGAATGCAAACTATCAAACAAGTGCTTTAGGTCACTGGTCTGGAGAAGGAAGCACAAACGATTATCCAAGATTGACTAACAATGATCCAAATAAAAATTTCACTAACATGTCTGATTTTTATCTTGAAAACGGAAACTATTTACGTTTGAAAATTGTTCAGGTTGGATACACACTTCCAACTGGTTTATCATCTAAAATTGGTTCAGATAAAATTCGTTTTTACTTAACAGGAGAAAATTTATTTACTATTACAAAATACACGGGATATGATCCTGAAATTGGAGGTCAGGTTTATGGTGTAGATAAAGGAGTTTATCCACAAGCAAGATCTATTCTGTTAGGAGCTAACGTTCAATTTTAAAAATTAAAGAATTATGAAAACTATAAAATATAAATATATATACATTGCTATAGCATTGTCTATTCTGGGATCTTGCTCTGAAGATTTTGTAACCATTGACCCAAAAGGAAAATTTGATTCAAGTACTTACTTTTCCAGCGAACAAGAATGTTATTCTGCTCTAATTGGAGTTTACGATCCGTTGAGAAAAAATACCGGAGGTTTCGAGAACATGGTGGCGATGTTAAATGCAGGATCTGATGATTTTTATGCAGGTGGAGGAAGTTCTACTGATGGAACAGGAATTCAAAATTTCTCTACTCACTCTCTTACTTCAATCAGTATTCCCGGTAGTTTCTGGAGTGATCATTTTCAAGGTGTGGCAAGAGCAAATATGTTGTTGACAAAGCTTCCTGGATCTCCTACGAGTGAAGCTTCAAAAGTTAGATTTGCCGGAGAGGCTAAAGCATTACGTGCACTTTACTATTTTAACTTAGTGAGAATGTTTAAAAACCTTCCATTGGTTTTAGTGCCTTTAACAGCTCAGACTATTTATGATCCTGAGCAAGTTAAACCAGAGGTGATTTATGCACAAATAGAAAAAGATTTATTAGAAGCTATTCCTGCTTTGCCAAATAATGTTGATGCAAAAACAGAATCAGGAAGACTTAATAAAGGAGCTGCACAAGCAATATTAGGAAAAGTATATTTGTTTGAAGGTAAAAATGCAGATGCTGCTGCTGTTTTAGCGCAAGTAAATGGCACACCGGGAGCAACAAATCAATACGGAAATAAATTACTGCCTGAATTTAGTGATTTATGGGTAACTACAAATAAATTTAATGCAGAGTCAATATTAGAAGTATCTCATAGTAGTGCAGGTAATACTGACTGGTCATTCTGGGGACAAGGTAAAGACGAAGGAAACTCTCTAAATCAAATGATTGGACCAAGAGGATATTCAAGACCAAAAGGTTCTGATGCACCGGATCTTCCTTCAGGATGGGCTTTCAACCCGGCAACTCAAAAATTATTTGATGCCATGAAAGACGATCCAAGATTAGGAGCTACTATTCTTAATATTAAAGCTTTAAAAGCAGCTGGTAAAGCAGATTACATTCCTGCTTATCAGGATACAGGTTATTTCCTGAACAAATATCTTCCAAGAGCAACAGATGTTCGTACAGGTGGTGGTAATCAAGAGTTAAACTACAAACAAAATTCTTATGTAATCAGACTTGCTGATACTTATTTGATGGAAGCAGAAGCTTTAGGTTCAGGAGCAAGAGCGCAAGCTTTACTTGACGCAGTTAGAACCAGAGTTGGTTTACCTTCTGTACCGGTTACATTAGCAGCTATTAAAAATGAAAGAAGAATGGAGTTAGCTGGTGAAGGTCATAGATTTTTTGATTTAGTAAGATGGGGAGATGCTGCTGCTGCATTATCTGACAGAGGTTTTGATGCAGGAACAGATGAGATCTTACCAATTCCTTACACAGAACTTAATGGTACTAAATTGAAACAAAACCCTAATTATCAATAAGAACTAACGGGTAAAAAAACACAAATAGAAATCTAAATATGAAGTGTAAACCTAATGCTGTTTTTAGCATTAGGAGCACTACATAGTTATGATGAAAAAACCATAGCAATGCCCTAATTGCTTTGTGATAATAGTATTATTAAGGCGTTGAATTACGTCGAAAATAAGAAAATAAAGTTAAGTTTAAGTTTGGTTGTAAATAGCCCATAATCACTATGAGTATGGGCTATTTTTAAATCCTTAAGCTGCTGGAATGTGTTTTTATAGATAAAGAGTTTCTTTAAAAAAACTTCAAATAGAATTTAAAATAATTACAGAAGAATGAGAAAAAATAGTTATAAAATTCTATGTTTTCTGTTTTCGGTTGGAGCTTTTGCGCAACAAACAAAAACAAAAAAAGAATTTACAACCAATGGGAAAAAGATAACAGTTTATACAACTGCCGAAAATTCAAATTTAAGATTAACATCTACAGATAATTTAACTTTCTCGGCATCAAAACAACCTCTTGAAACAGAGTCAGCTGTTTTTGTAGAACCCTCTAAAAAGTTTCAGACTTTCATGGGAATTGGTGGAGCCATCACAGATGCGAGTGCTGAGATTTTTGCTAAACTTTCGAAAGAAAAACAAACAGAATTTTTAAATGCTTACTACGATAAACAAAAAGGGATAGGCTATTCTTTGCTAAGAACAACGATACAAAGTTCTGATTTTAGCAGTGGAAGCTATTCTTATATCGAAGAAGGAGATAAAGATTTAAAGACGTTTTCTATTGATCATGATAGACAATATCGCATTCCGTTAATAAAGCAAGCCATAAAAACTGCTGGAGGAAAATTGACAACTTATGTTGCACCCTGGTCGCCAAATGCTTTTATGAAAAGTAATAAAAGTGTCCTGAAAGGAGGAACATTATTACCGGAATATTATCAAACATGGGCAAATTTTTATGCCAAGTTTATAAAGGCATATGAGAAAGAAGGAATTCCAATTTGGGGAACTTCTACTCAAAACGAGCCAATGGCAATTCAAACTTGGGAATCTTGCGTTTATACAGCAGAAAACGAGAGAGATTTTATTAAAAATTTCCTTGGGCCAACTTTGAAAAAAGAAAAGTTAGGGGATGTAAAAATCATTGTTTGGGATCATAATCGCGATTTAATGAATTACAGAGCAAACGTAATTTATTCAGATCCTGAAGCTTCAAAGTATGTTTGGGGAATGGGTTTTCACTGGTATGAAACCTGGTCTGGCGGAGCATCAATGTTTGATAACGTTGGTAAAGTGCATGAAGCATATCCAAACAAAGGTTTAATGTTTACAGAAGGATGTATCGAAAAATTTGATGCTGCAAAGTATCAATTTTGGGGTAACGGAGAAAGATATGGTATTTCTATGATTAATGATTTTAATAATGGAACTGCAGGTTGGACAGACTGGAACATTCTTTTAGATCAAAATGGCGGGCCAAATCATGTTGGAAACTTCTGTTTTGCACCAATTCATGCTGACACAACTACCGGTGAATTAATTTATACACCATCCTATTATTATATCGGACATTTTTCGAAATTCATTCGCTTAAACGCAGTAAGAGTAAGTACTGCCGTGAGCAGAAGCGCATTATTAAGTACTTCATTTTTAAATACTGACGGAACAATGGCAACAGTTGTCATGAACCAATCTGATAAAGAGATTACCTATAATTTAATTATAGCTGCTGAAAAAACAGTAGTTAAAATACCTGCGCATGCCATACAAACATTAGTGTATTAATTTTTTGTAATTAGAAGAGGGTCGAATTGAATCATCCAATTTGACCCTCAATTTAATTTCAACTTTAAAAGTTTTTTGAAAGTACAATGAAAATCATCAATAGAATTTTAATAGCACCAATACTAGTTCTACAATTAAGTTGTTCTTCATCAAAGGTTGTGAGTCGTTCAGCGGTTTCAGCATCCAAATCAAACAAAAAAATTGAAGTTTATACCACCGCCGAAAACACAAATTTAAGGTTATCGCTCTCGAATAATTTAATTTCGAAAGCAACAAATTCAACAGTTTCTATTGTTTTAGATCCTGAAAAAACAGATCAGATTTTCTTAGGAATTGGTGGTGCCATAACAGATGCAAGTGCAGAAGTTTTTGCCAAATTATCTCCTAAAAAACAACAAGAATTTCTGACTGCCTACTACGACAAAAACAAAGGAATTGGTTACACATTAGCCAGAACCAACATACATAGCTGCGATTTTAGCAGCGACAGTTACACTTATATAACAGAAGGAGACAAAGATTTAGAATCCTTCAACATTGAGCACGATAAAAAATATCGAATTCCATTAATAAAAAAAGCAATTGAAACAGCCGGCGGGAAATTAACTTTATTTGCCAGTCCTTGGAGTCCCCCAGCTTTCATGAAAGACAATAATGATATTTTGCACGGCGGCGTTTTATTGCCGGAATTTGCACAATCATGGGCAAATTACTATGTTAAATTTATTCAAGCCTACGAAAAAGAAGGTATTCCGGTTTGGGGATTAACCATTCAAAACGAACCTATGGCAAAGCAAAGATGGGAATCTTGCATTTACACACCTGAAGTCGAAAGAGATTTTCTTAAAAATTTTCTAGGACCAACTTTAGAAAAAGAAGGATTAGCTTCTAAAAACATTATCATCTGGGATCACAATCGTGGAGACCAGCTAGAAAAAAGAGCCAATCTTGTTTTCTCAGACCCGGAAGTTTCAAAATATGCATGGGGAATTGGATTCCATTGGTATGAAACATGGAATGGCGGAACTCCAAAATTTGAATCAGTAGGTGAAGTTCACAAACAATTTCCAAATAAAAATTTACTTTTTACAGAAGGCTGTATCGAAAAGTTTGACGCCACAAAATTTCAGTTTTGGGGAAATGCAGAACGATATGGACTCAATATAATTAACGATTTGAATAACGGAACTGTGGGTTGGACAGATTGGAACATCCTTTTAGACCAAAACGGAGGACCTAACCATGTAGGTAATTTTTGCTTTGCGCCAATTCACGCAGATACCACAAAAGATGAATTGATCTACACACCAATGTATTATTATATAGGTCATTTTTCCAAATTTATCCGACCTAATGCCAAAAGGATAATCGAAACCATTAGCGATAAAACATTAATAAGCACTTCATTTAAAAATTCTGATAACAAGATCGTTACCATTGTTATGAACCAATCAGACAAAGAAGTTGTTTATACGCTCATAAACCAAGATACAAAAACCACGATCACTATTCCGGCGCATGCTTTGCAAACTATTATAAACTAGCCGGTGTCTAACTAAAAAACTATAAAAATGAAACCAAAATTTAAAAACGCTATAAAAGCAATATTTTTTGCGACAGCCATATTTGCTCAGGTAAAATGCTCCTCATCAAATGATGCTGTCGAAAATCCCCCTCCGGTAGTACCGCCGGTTGTAGTAAAAAACGATGTCGATTTTTGGTTGACAAAAGGAGATCAAACGGCATTACTAACAAAACAAACAGGCGCTTTAGGTTTTGGAACTACAGTAAATAGTTATCCGAATATTGAGGTAAACGCCAGCCAAAAATACCAGACCGTAGATGGTTTTGGATACACATTAACAGGCGGAAGTGCAGATGTAATCAATCAGTTGAATGCAACAAAAAAAGCAGCTCTTTTGCAGGAATTATTTGGTTCATCAGCAACTTCAATCGGAATAAGCTATATCAGAATTAGTATTGGAGCATCAGATTTGCATTCAACCACTTTTACTTATGATGATATTTCTACAGGAAATACAGATCTTGATTTGACTAAATTTAATTTAGATGGAGATAAAAATGGAGTAATTGCCCTTTTAAAAGAAATTCTGGCAATCAATCCAAAAATTTTAATTGTAGCAACTCCTTGGACAGCGCCGCTTTGGATGAAAACGGAGAACAGTTTCAAAGGAGGAAGATTAGATACAAAGTATTATGATGTTTATGCAAAATACTTCGTAAAATACATTCAGCAAATGAAAACGGAAGGTATTACAATTGATGCTATAACGCCTCAAAACGAACCTTTAAATCCATATAATACTCCAAGTATGGAAATGTCGGCTTTAGAGCAGGCAAATTTTATCAAGAATAATTTGGGCCCTGCATTTAAGGCAGCAAATCTTGCAACAAAAATCATTACTTATGATCATAATTGTGATGTGCCGGATTATCCTAAAACAATCTTGGCTGATGCAGCAGCAAATCCTTTTGTAGACGGTTCAGCATTTCACTTATATGCAGGAGATATTAGCGCTCTTTCAGATGTTTACAATGCTTATCCTACCAAAAATATTTATTTTACAGAACAATGGACTTCTTCTACAGGTAGTTTTGACGGAGATTTAAAATGGCATCTTAAAAATGTTGTGATTGGTTCCATGCGCAATTGGAGTAGAAATGCTCTGGAATGGAACTTGGCAAACAACGCTAATTATGGACCTCACACAAATGGTGGATGTTCAGAATGTAAAGGAGCTTTAACGGTTACTTCGACTGACAATTTTCAGCGTAATGTAGCCTACTATATTATCGCTCATGCTTCAAAATTTGTTCCTGCAGGATCTATAAGAATTGATAGTAATATCAACGGTAATTTACAAAATGTTGCCTTCATTACGCCTTCAGGTTCAAAAGTTTTGATTGTTGAAAATGACGGATCTTCAAATGTTGCTTTCAATATAAAATTTGACGGTAAATGGGTTACAACTTCTTTAGACGCAGGAGCTGTAGGAACTTATACATGGAAATAATTAGAGCATTTACAATGAAAAAAATAATTATTACGCTACAATTACTGGTTTCGATTGCAACTTTTGGACAAGGCTTTGTACACAGAGACGGACAAAAGATTGTTGACGGAAACGGAAAAAACATACTACTAAGAGGTTTAGGATTAGGAGGCTGGATGGTGCAGGAAGGCTACATGATGCAAACCCAGCCTTTTGCAAGTCCTCAATATGTGATCAAACAGAAAATTGAGGACGTTGTTGGAGAACAGGGAACAAAAGAATTTTATGCCGCTTATAAAGCAAACGGAATTACAAAACGTGATATCGATTCATTAGCAAAATGGGGATTCAATTCTATTCGTTTGCCAATGCATTACAACCTATATACACTGCCAATCGAACAAGAGAAAAATGGTGAAATCACGTGGATAGAAGAAGGTTTTACCATGACAGATAATTTACTGAAATGGTGTGCCGAAAATAAAATCTATCTTATTTTAGACTTGCATGCAGCTCCCGGCGGACAAGGAAATGACGCTGCAATTTCTGACTACGATACTACAAAACCATCTTTATGGCAAAGTGAAACCAATCAGAAAAAGATGATTGCTTTGTGGAAAAAGCTGGCTTCTCGTTACAGAGATAATCCCTGGATTGGAGCTTACGATATCATCAACGAACCAAACTGGAATTTTACCGGAACCAATAAAAACGGTTGCGACGAAAACTCAAACGGACCTTTGAGAGATTTGATGGTTCAGGTAACAAAAGCCATTCGTGAAGTTGATACAAACCATTTAATTTTTATCGAAGGAAATTGCTGGGGAAATAATTACAACGGAATTTTTCCTTTATGGGATGAGAATATGGCGTTGAGTTTTCATAAATATTGGAATTACAACACAATCGCTTCTATCCAGAAAATGCTGGATTACAGACAACAATACAATGTTCCAATTTGGTTGGGAGAAAGTGGAGAAAACTCTAATGTTTGGTTTAAAGATGCGTTGACTTTAGTAGAAACCAATAATATTGGATGGGCTTTTTGGCCAATGAAAAAAATCGAAAATATTGCGGGAGTAACATCAGTAACCAAAATTCCGGAATACGATGTTTTACTGAAATACTGGAAAGACGGCGGCCAAAAACCAAGTGCAGATTTTGCCAAGAAAACATTAATGAAAATGGCAGATAATTACAAAATGGAAAACGTAACCGTTAAGCCGGATGTAATCGACGCAATGTTCAGACAAGTACAAACAAACGATACAAAACCTTATAAAAAGCATGTAATTCCTGGAAAAATTGCGGCAACTCAATATGATTTAGGAACAAATGAGCATGCATATTCAGATAAAGATTTTATAAACTACAGATCAGAAACAGGAAAATTTGATGAGTGGAACAAAGGAAATACCATGAGAAATGATGGTGTTGATATTTTGCCATGTAAAGATGCAGGATCAAACGGTTATCAGGTTTCATTTATAGAAGATGGCGAGTGGCTTCAGTTTACAACTCAGGTTGCAAAACAGAATACATATAAAGTTGCAATTCGTTATTCAAGTGAAAACTCAAAAGGAAAGCTTCATTTAGAAACAGAAAACGGTAAAAAATCAGAAACGATCACACTTCCGGCAACTGGAGGAAATGAAAAATTCAAAACAGTTGTTTTATCAGGAGTAGAGCTAAATTCGGGAACAAATAAAATAAAAGTAGTTTTCGAAAAAGGAGGCTTTAATCTAAATTATTTAGATTTTTCTGAAAGAAAAAAATAAAAGATAATATTCCGTTAGGAATTAAAGGTTGGTAGAAAAAAGGTTGGTAGAAAAAAATATTGGTATATATAAGAAAATTGTCCCGTAGGGACAAAACAATTAGATCAGGGTTGACAACAACAGAATTAACATAAGTTTTAAATTGATTTTTTTCAGTAAAGCCTTTGAAACATTAGCTTTACCGGAATAAAATTTTTTAACATGAAAAAGATAAATACAATTGTTTTAGTGGTAATGCTGCTTTTGGTAAGCAGTTCGTTTTATGGTCAAAATTTAAAATTGATGACCTACAATATTCGTTTAGATGTTGCGTCTGACGGGGAAAATGCATGGCCAAATCGGAAAGATTATTTTGCTTCTCAAATACAATTTTATAGTCCGGATATTTTTGGAGTTCAGGAAGCAACTCCAAATCAAGTTACAGATATAGCTTCGGCTTTGCCTAATTACAACAGGTTTGGAATTGGGAGAGAAGAGAAAGGAACGGGAGAAGCCTGTACGATTTATTATAAAAAGGATCGTTTTCAGGTGCAGGAATCAAATACATTTTGGTTGTCAGAAACGCCAAATGTAGTTTCAAGAGGTTGGGATGCAGCCTGTAATAGAGTTTGTACGTATGGATTGTTTAAAGATTTAAAAACTAAAAAAACATTTTGGGTTTTTAATCTGCATCTCGATCATATGGGAGAAGTGGCAAGAGTAAAAGGAGTAGAATTGGTGCTTTCGAAAATAGCGGCACTAAACATAAAAAAATATCCGGTTTTTTTAATGGGAGATTTTAACTCAGAACCAGAAACAAAACAAATTGTAGAAATTAAAAAAGTAATGGATGATACGAAAGATATTTCAATAGAAAAACCTTTTGGACCATCAGGAACATTCAATGATTTTGAGCATAATAAACCAGTAACGTTATTAATAGATTATATTTTTATCTCTAAAAATAGCGGATTAAAAATTCAAAAACACGCAGTACTAAGTGATTCTAAAGATTTAAGATATCCATCGGATCATTTACCTGTCTTAATAGAAATAGATTAAAAATGAAAAACATCAACAAAAAACTTCAAATTTTACTTTTACTGCCACTTATTGCAGTTCAAATAAAATGTGGGACTTCAAAAAAATCAGTTGCCACTTCTGGTAAAGCCGAAGCTTGGATTACGACAACCGATGAAACATCAAAATTGCAAAAGCAAAATGATTTGGTTTTTAATTCAGAAACGAATTCAAATCAAACAATTTTGGTTGACGCTTCTCAAAAATTTCAAACCATCGAAGGTTTCGGATTTTCTTTAACGGGAGGAAGTGCGCAGGCAATCATGAAACTGGACAAAGCAAAGAAAGAAGCATTGCTTCAGGAACTGTTTTCCAGAAATAATGACGCAATTGGTTTGAGTTATTTACGTATTAGCATTGGTGCTTCTGATTTGAATGAAAAAGTTTTTTCGTATGATGATATGCCCGAAGGGCAAACAGATTTAAAACTGGAACACTTTAATCTTGGTCCGGATTTAAATGATGTTGTACCGCTTTTAAAAGAGATTTTGGCGATAAATCCAAACATCAAAATTATGGGTTCTCCATGGTCGCCGCCAGTTTGGATGAAAGACAACGGAAGCTCAAAAGGAGGAAGTTTACAACCAAAATACTATCAGGTTTATGCGGAGTATTTTGTAAAATATATTCAGGCAATGAAAGCGCAGGGAATTGTAATTGATGCAATAACACCTCAAAACGAACCTTTGCATCCCGGAAATAATCCAAGTTTGCTTATGCCGGCATTAGCGCAAGCAGAATTTATTAAGATGAATTTAGGTCCCGCTTTCGCGAAAGCAAAAATCAAAACCAAAATAATAGTTTACGATCACAATTGCGACAAACCTGAATATCCTTTAACGATATTAAATGATCCAAAAGCATTGCCATTTGTAGCGGGTTCAGCGTTTCATTTATACGAAGGAGATATCAGTGCATTGTCTACAGTTCACGATGCATATCCAAAGAAAGATTTATATTTTACAGAACAATATACAGGATCAAAAAGCAGTTTTGAATCTGATTTGAAATGGAGTGTAAAAAATGTTGTTATTGGTTCGATGCGTAACTGGAGTGTAAATGCATTATCATGGGGATTAGCAAATGATGAGTATTACAAACCCTTTACACCAGGCGGATGTTCTACCTGCAAAGGCGCATTAATGATCGATCAGGCTCAGAATATTAAAAGAGAAGTTGGCTATTATATTATAGGTCATGCTTCAAAATTTGTCCCTGAAGGATCTGTTAGAATTGGCAGTAACATTAGTAATAATTTATACAATGTTGCGTTTAGAACGCCAACAGGACAGATTGTTCTAATTGTAGAAAATGATGGAACTTCGACAGAATCATTCAATGTTAAATACAATCAAAAACAAATTTCAACTACTTTAAACGCTGGTGCAGTTGCAACTTACGTTTGGTAATCAAAATTAAATATATGAAAAGAATAACCACATTTACCTTGTTGATGGTATCGTTTTTTGCGGTCGCACAACAAGAAACAATCGATCAGAAAGTAAATGCTTTATTGAAGAAAATGACTATTGAAGAAAAAATAGGTCAGCTTAATCAATACACGGGCGATAATTCGGCAACGGGACCAATCACCATAAACCCAAACAAACAAGCCGAAATAAAAGCGGGTTTAGTAGGTTCGATGCTTAATATTATCGGAACAAAATATACCAGACAATATCAGGAATTGGCAATGCAGTCCCGTTTAAAAATTCCGTTGTTATTTGGTCAGGATGTAATTCATGGATACAAAACAACATTTCCAATCCCATTAGCTGAAGCTGCAAGTTGGGATTTGGCAGCAATCGAATTGGCGGCAAGAGTTGCAGCTACAGAAGCATCTGCAAGCGGAATACACTGGACATTTGCACCAATGGTTGATATTGGTCGTGATCCGCGTTGGGGAAGAGTAATGGAAGGAGCCGGAGAAGATACGTACTTAGGTTCTAAAATTGCTTATGCGAGAGTAAAAGGATTTCAAGGAAATAAATTGGGAGATTTAAACTCGGTTATGGCTTGCGTAAAACACTTTGCAGCTTATGGTGCAGGAGTTGGCGGAAGAGATTATAACTCCGTAGATATGAGCGAGCGCATGTTGCTTGAGACTTATTTACCTCCTTTTAAAGCAGCTCTTGATGCCGGTGCAGCAACCTTTATGAATTCATTCAATGATTTAAATGGAATTCCTGCAACAGCAAATGTACACTTACAACGTGATATCTTAAAAGGAAAATGGAACTTTCAGGGATTCGTAGTTTCTGACTGGGGTTCGATTGGAGAAATGGTAGCACACGGTTATTCAAAAGATCTTAAAGCCGCAGCACTTTCTGCGATTACAGCCGGAAGTGATATGGATATGGAAAGTAATGCATACCGTTACAATCTTGCCGAATTGGTAAAAGAAGGTAAAGTTTCTATTGATTTGATTGATGATGCTGTAAAACGTATTCTTCGCAAGAAATTTGAATTAGGATTATTTGACGATCCGTACAGGTATTCAGATGAAAAGCGAGCTGAAAAAGCTTTAAGCAATCCTGAAAATAGAAAAGCAGCACTTGAAGTAGCGCAAAAAAGTATCGTGTTATTGAAGAATGACAACCAAACATTACCAATTTCTAAAAGCGTAAAAACAATTGCATTTATTGGACCAATGGTAAAAGAATACAAAGCCAATATGGGCTTTTGGTCAGTAGAATTACCGGACGTTAATTATGATAAATGGGTAGTTTCGCAATGGGATGGTTTACAAAATAAAGTAGGCAAAAACACTAAATTGCTTTACGCAAAAGGTTGCGAAGTAGACGGAGATAACAAAGACGGATTTGCCGAAGCAGTTGCAACCGCAAAACAAGCTGATGTTGTTATTTTGAGTATTGGCGAAAGACGCGATATGAGCGGTGAAGCAAAAAGCCGTAGCAATCTTGGTTTACCGGGCGTTCAGGAAGATTTAGTAAAAGCAATTCAAGCAACAGGAAAACCAGTTGTAGTTTTGATAAATGCAGGAAGACCTCTTGTTTTTAACTGGACTGCAGACAATGTTCCGGCAATTGTTTATACTTGGTGGTTAGGAACTGAGGCAGGAAACGCTATTGCAAATGTTTTATTTGGAGATTATAATCCGTCAGGAAAATTGCCAATGACATTCCCAAGAGAAGTAGGACAAGTGCCTATTTATTACAATCATTTCAGTACAGGAAGACCTGCGAAAGATGAAAATCAAACCAATTATGTTTCGGCATATATCGATTTAAAAAATTCACCTAAATATCCTTTTGGATACGGATTGAGTTATACACAATTCAATTATGCTGATTTGAAATTATCTTCGACTAAAATAAAAAGTAACGAAACCATTAAAGTTTCATTTCAATTATCAAACGTTGGAAAGGTTGCTGGAGAAGAAGTGGTGCAATTGTACTTGAAAGATAAATTTGGTTCAGTAGTAAGACCGGTTTTAGAATTAAGAGATTTCCAAAAAGTAAAATTAAATGCAGGAGAATCTAAAACTATCGAATTTACAATCGACAAAGAGAAACTTTCTTTCTATAATGATAAATTAGAATGGACAGCTGAACCGGGGGATTTCGAATTAATGATCGGAACTTCGTCAGCAGATATTAAATTAAGATCAAACTTTGAATTACTATAAAATTACAATCTCCAAAAAACTGTAATTAACCAAAAAAGCGGAGTCGTAAGACTCCGCTTTTTTATATTAAAGCAAATATGATTTTAAATCTATTTAATTAAACTATGGTGCATAAGTCCCATCGGGTAATGTCATTAAGTTAAGCTTTTAGAAAATCAAATCCGTTTTTATCTGCGTTTTTACGGAGTAAATCTGTTTTATCCGCGTTAAAATTAGACGCTGATTTTACTGATTCGCTAAAGCGAAAACACGGATAAAAACGGATTTTTCTAATTACTTTCTTGATTACTCCGCTGGAGCTAATTGAACGAATGTATTGTATTGGCTATAAATATTGCGCTCCTCCGGAGCTTTTAATTAAAGTGCTTTTTGAAATTGAATTTCAGTTTATTCAAAATACCTTCTTCAATAATATCAACCCCAATTCCAAAATTACTGTCTGCAACTTCGTGGTGTGCAGCTCTGAAATCTTCAAAATCTTTCTCCGGAATTTCTAAATTAATTAAAGGTTTAAAATCAATATTGATAGTTCCTCCGTTTTTGGTGATTTTTTTACGACTGGTATAATCAAAATACGGATTGTTGATAGTGCTTTCCTGTATTGTAAATTTCTCCGTAACATCTATTTTCTGATCCGTCACAAGTTGGATTTCAAATCGCTCGCTGTCAAAATTATGCCAGAAAGTAATGTCCTTATGCATAAAATCTCTGGCAGTATTTTTGACAATATTTCCATCAAAATACATTAAAAAACGATTGTTTTTAGCGTCTGTATAATATGGATTTTCAATTGTTGTTTTGTATTCAACTATAAATTCATTCCCCTTTTTATCATCACTTGCGATTTCAATTGCAGCATCTTTAAATATATTTCTAAGATCCGTTCCGTTTCTGTCGTTAACATAGTTTAGCGTATGAAAGAAGAAATTATTCCAGCTGTCAATGATTTCCCTTTTGTTCGTTTTCTTGAAATATTTACGCATATAATTTGCGCGATTTCCTTTGTATTTCGTTGTTAACTTTAGTTTACCAATATTGTTTTCTACAATAAGTTCTGATTTTTCATCAACAGCATAATAAGGAAAACGATGCGGCGGTTTAATTTGTAATTCCAGATTTGGTTTAACCTCCAGATAATGCATAAAGAAGATAAAACCGCGATTTTCAATAAATCCAAATTCATCACGAAGAGTAGCATCCACAAAATAACTTTCATCTTTGTAATTGATCTTAACAATTACGTGATTAAAAGTCAGTAACGATGGCAAATAATATTTCATGTAGAAGTCCGTATTGAAATTGACCAAAATAATTGAAGAGTCAACACCAATATAATCTAAAATTACCTTTAACAAAACAGATTTTGCCTTACAATCTCCTTGTTTATTCTCATACGTAATAGACGGTTCCTGCGGTTTATGACCGTTCATCTCATCTGCATTGTAAATGTAATTGATATGGTTTTGCACATATTCTATCGCAAATTGCAGCTGCTCATCTTTATTGTCAATTTTGTCAAGCTTTTCGATTAAGTCCGGCGCAAATTCCTTTAGAGAAGATTTCTCAAAAATAGTATCATAAATTGGAGCAATATAATTTGATAATTCTTTCCAATTATCATCTGTTGCAAAATCAATAAAGGGAGAAACCTCTCGATTCGAATCTACAAAATTGATAAAGTTGTCTTCTTCGATTAAGTATTCTTCTCCTTTTTTCAAATAGCTGATTTCCGGTTCCAAAACATTTCCGTCTTCATCTCTAAAAAAAGTCTTTTTATAGGCAATTGTTCTTTCGCGATCGTTCTTAAAAGTAAACTTATATTTTCCGTAAGCCCAATAACTATCCGGACCTATCCAAACATATTTAGAGAACTCTTTGCGTAAAAAATCACGATCGGTAAAAACTTTAACTCTGGAATCCTCCATAATCAAAATATCATAAAGACGAAGATCTTTTATCGTAATATTGACTTTCTTATTACTGCTAAGAACACCGCCTCCGCTTTGGTTTTCGCTGTCCAGAGTTTTAATTTTAGTGTCTGGAATTTTATCTACCAAAACACCATCTCTCAAAACACTGATTCTATGTATAAGATACGTTTCATTTTCTTCCAGAACAACATCTACTACAGATGCTCTTTCTAAATTCGCAGGTTCATTTAGCGTATAAGCAAGACAAGCATATTCACTATTTTCAGTGTCACTTGTATAATATATTTTATCTAAAAAATAACAATAATCACGTCCCTCATCAGCTTGTTTTTGAGAGAATTCAGATTCTTTGATATATTCAATAAGTTGAGCATCATTAATATTGCTTGCCCAATGTTCCGGTTTTTGAATTTTATAATTTTCTGATTGAAGAGTTTGTTCCATAGTAAGGCTTTTAATTGAAGTAGGTAAAATCTTTCGTATAAAACAAAAATATAGAATTTTGACAATATCTAATAATGGCAGATTGATTATTGAGATAAGTTCGGTTTTCTTACAATAAAGATTTTATTATCTGATTATATAGAAGTTTAATCTTAGATAATTTAATGAAATTCTGAAAGAATTGAGAAAGTTGTAAAAGGCAATAGTAGTAAAAACGCCAATAACTACGCAAAAGAGATTACAATTTGCAGAAAATAAAAGAGATTAAAACGTAGCAGCAAGATGTAAAATCAGAATTATTTTAAAACCGTATTTATAAAATCCATAGCGCCAATCCCTTTATAAGATGCATATAAGGCCTTGTCAAAAGCTTCTCGTTTTGCTTTTTTATCCTTCGCTTCAGTTTCAACAATCATCTGATTGAAAATTCTCTCCTGTTCTTCGCTATATTTTATAGAAGCCTCCAGAAGATCATTTTTGGATACTAATCCAAAAGAAGAATATAATTTTTTCATAAACTTCTTGTTCAGTTGTTCTAGGTTTGGAATGCTCATATTTAAACCAATTTATATTATCTATATAAGAGACATAGTGTTTTAACTTATGTTACAGAATTGTAGTGTTAATAACAATCAATTATATATTTTCCCTTGTAATTACTTTTTTTAATGCCATTTTGTTGCAAAAACAACAAGCTAAGTGTCTAATGTGTTATTATGACGCAATGTACTTATTTTTTCAATTTGTTTTTTATTTTTAAGTAAAAATTGTGATTTTAACACTTGTATTTGGAGTGATTCGACACAATAATTTGGTGGGAATTTCGAAAAAACGCCCCGGTTTTATAAAAATGAATTAAATTGCAGTACCAATCAAAACTGGAAAGTTGTATTTAATAAAAAGTAGATGTTAAAAGACATTGTAGAAAATAATCAAAATTACCAACCTGGACTTTCAATAGATTGTGTAATTTTTGGTTTCCACGACAATCAGCTTAAGGTTTTATTGATTAAGATTCCGCACAGTCAAAAGTGGTCTTTACCCGGTGGATTTATTCCGATTAATCAGGATATTGATACAGCGGCAGTAACTGTTTTGAACAGCAGAACAGGAGTAGAGGGAATTTTTCTGAGACAATTTGCAACCTTCGGAAAAATAAAACGAAACGACCAGCATTTTGGGAAAGAAGTTTTAGAATACTTAAAAATTGAAGAAGAAAAAGGAAAATGGCTCACACAGCGTTTTGTAACAATTGGATATTATGCTCTGGTCGATTTTTTTAAAACGATTCCAAAATCTGTAAATAAAGAAGAAGTAATAGAATGGATTGATCATAAAGAAGTTCCGGAACTTATTTTAGATCACAAAGAAATTCTGGATAAAGCTTTAGATACACTTAGGATTGAATTGAATTTAATGCCAATTGGATATAATTTATTGCCAGAGAAATTTACAATGCCCGAACTTCAGAAATTGTATGAAACCATTTTGGATAAAAAGCTGGACAGAAGAAATTTTCTCCGAAAAATAACCAACATCGGAATCCTGACAAAACTCGACGAAAAGAAAAGCAATGTCGCACACAAAGCGCCAAATTTATATTCGTTTGATAAAGATAAATACGAAGAAGTCCTCAAAAACGGACTAAATCAAGGCTGGTAAGAATTAAAGTTTAATTTTGAAATTAGCGATTATGGTTTCAATAGAAAAATTCAGAACTTTGGCATTGTCCTATCCAAATGCAACTGAAGAACCACACTTTGAGAAAACATCTTTTAGAATCAATAAAAAAATATTCGCGAGTTTTGATGAAAAGAACAATCAGGCAGTTTTGAAATTAAATGAAATCGATCAATCTGTTTTTTCCGCTTCAAGCGAAATGATTTTTTATCCAGTGCCTAATAAATGGGGAAAACAAGGCTGGACAATTGTTGAACTTTCAAAAGTAAGACCCGAAATGTTTGAAGATGCATTGATACGTTCGTACGAAAATGTAATATCAAAAAAGAAGTAATTTATATTTTACCATTAAGAGATTAAGAAAAATTAAGTATTAAGCTTAATGAAACTTAATCTCTTAATGGTTTAAAATTTTATGTTTATTGTTATTCAACGATAGTTCTAAAAGTCAAATTTACCCGAGGTTTTGAGGTCATTTTTGTTGGTGGTAAACGGTGTAACCAATATGTTTGCGTAGTATCTTTCATGACCAATAAACTACCATGTTCCAGAATTAAAGAAACAGTTTCTTTGGTTTCTTTATGTTTGAAAGCAAACTTTCGTTCAGCGCCAAAACTTACCGAACCAATTGCTCCATTCTTTTTTAGATCCTTTTCGGCATCGCTGTGCCAAGCCATTCCTTCATCGCCGGAATGATATAAATTGAGCAAACAAGAATTGAATGTTTCTCCTGTTTCTTGTTCTATAACAGCTTTTAATTCGAGTAATTCCTTTGTCCACGGAAGCGCTTTTTTGGTAGTATTCGAGTATGTATATTCAAAACCCGAATCACCGTACCAAGCGACTTTTCGTTTGGTCAAAATTAATTTCCCGAAGATTATAGCTTCATCATTTTTCCATTCAATGGTATTTAAAAGTACATCTAGATAACGATTAGATTCTTCTCTTGAAAATAGTTTACCATAATAATTTACAGTTCCGTCTTTCGGAAGTAAATTGGTCGTTTCGTCTGTATGCGGATTAAATAAGTCCATTTTTCCATTTTTGATATTTGGTTTTCATACAATGCCCGCAAGGTCTGAAACCGTTTTGTCTGGCTTCACTTTCAGACAAAAAGAAAGCCCGATTTTCTCGTTTCATTCTTTTTCCTGAAGAACATTTTAAAGTTCCGTAGATTTTTAATTTTTGGTTTCCACCAAAGCAAATTTCCGCATTTTTAATTTTATTTCGGAGATCTGAATCTGAAATTTTGTTGTGTTGAATCATTTCTTTTTTTAAGGTTTAAAGGTGCAGAGGTTCAAAGGTTTACAGCTTTGTGTCTCTGCACCTTTGAGCCTTTGTCCCTTAAGATAACGCATCATGAAAAATAATCCCTAATGTATGTCGTTCACCAGAATGAATCTCGCTAACGCCATGTTTCATATTCACACGATAATACCCTTTTGTGCCTTTTACAGGTCTGAAATTTGTGGTAAAAATCAATATATCACCTTTTTTAGGTTTCAGTACAATTGCCTTTGATTGTGCTCTGGGAGTTTGCTGCGTTAGAACAAATTCGCCGCCTGTAAAATCTTTGTCGGGTTCGTTCAGAAAAAGGACTATCTGAATAGGAAAATAAATATCTCCGTATAAATCCTGATGCAAAGTATTAAAACCACTTTTACCATATTTTAAAATTAAAACAGTTGCTTTTAATTGATTATTGGCGTGACATTCTTCTAACAGTTTTTCGTGGGTTTCAGGAAAAACAGTATTAATATTTAATGCTTTCATCCAGGCGTTTGCAATTGGCGCCAGTTTTGGATAAATAGCCGAACGAAGATTTTGAATTAAATCAGGCAGCGGATAATTAAAATATTTGTATTCGCCTAAACCAAAACGATAGCGCTCCATTACAACTGTTTTTCGATATAAATTTGGATTATCATAATCAAATTTTAAATCTTCGCATTGTTCGTTATTAAGCACATTTGGAATGATTGCAAATCCATTTTCGTGCATAGATTCGGTGATGCTGTCCCAATTAAGAGAAGCAATTTTTGATGGTATATTTTGCATTTTTATGACGTTGCTATTTCGCAGAAAATTGAAGATAATTCTTCGGGTTTACTAAAAAAAGGAGAGTGACTGGTTTGCATTTGATATACTTTTTGACAAATTGTTTCAGCATACATTTTTCTTTGAATAAAGGGAGTTACTGCCTTGTCTTCAGTACATTCGATATAAAACCGGGGAACACTTCCATATTTTTCTTCTGATAGTTCTAAAGGTGTAATACCAGATTCTACAGATTCATGGCTTAATAATAACTTTGCCAGTTCCGTAATTGTTTCGTCACAATCATGGTAAAGGCCTTCTTTGTAAATTTCGGGCTGTAAAGTATGAGCATTCAGTTCTGGATATCTTGTTACATAAGGTTTTAAAACACCATTAACGTCTTGAGCAGAATATTCGCTTTGAGTTTTACCATTGGGAATTAGATAAGCGGCTAAATAAATCAATTTTTCGATTTTTGCTGACCGATATTCTGCCGCCTGCGAAATCATAATATCATTTTTGCTATGACCAACAAGTATAATTTTAGGGTCTAAACTGTCGATTAATTTGCAAATTGATTCTACAGATTTTTGAAATGTTACCTCACTAATTGGAGTTTTGTCTCTTCCCATTCCCGGCAAATCAACAGCAATTGCTTTATGGCCTTTGCTTTCTAAAATTGGAATTACTTTATGCCAATTCCATGCACTATGCCACGAACCGTGAATTAAAATAAATGTTTTCATGTCTTAAATAGTTAAAATTATAAGACAAAATTACTTTTGAAGGCAGCAAAATAAAATCCGTTTCTTGCTCAATTATAAATTGATTTGAGCACCTTCCCAGCCAATTATAGCCGTTTTCCGAGTGTTTCCCCACATATAACCGCCAAAGGTTCCAGTGGATTGAATAACACGATGACATGGGATTAAAAAAGCTACAGGGTTACTGCCAATTGCCGTTCCGACAGCTCTCGAAGCATTTGGCTTCTCGATTTGCTGTGCAATAGAACCATAAGTAGACAATTGTCCCATTGGAATTTTTAGCAAGGTTTCCCAAACTTTCAGCTGAAAATCGGTTCCTTTTAAATGCAGTTTAATTTCTGATAATTTGCTCCAGTCGTTCTGAAAAATGAATAAAGCATTTTGCTGTATTAAATCCAGTTTTCTGAAGAATGCTGCATTCGGAAATTTATGTATTAAATTTTCGAACCCAATTTCTTCACTTTCGGCGAAAGCCATAAAGCAAACGCCTTTTTGGGTAGAAGCCACAATAATATTCCCAAACGGACTTTCGGCAAAACTGAAATTGATTTCTAAATTTTTACCGCCATTTTTATATTCGGCGGGAGTCATGCCTTCGATGTTTATAAATAAATCATGAAGACGGCTTGTCCCGGAAAGACCAGTGTCAAAAGCAGCGTCAAATAGGGTGGCTTGATTGTCTTCTTTCAGAATTTTTTTGGCATGTTCAACACTAATATATTGTAAAAATTTCTTCGGACTTGTTCCTGCCCATTCGGTAAACAAACGCTGAAAGTGAAACGGACTTAAATGCACTTTTTCGGCAACTTCATCAAGATTGGGTTGCGCTTTAAAATTGGCTTTGATATAATCAATCGCATCTGCAATTCGATTATAATTGATGTTTTCCTGTGTGTTCATTTTCATTCAATTTTATAATGCAAATATCGATTGTTTTTTGCGGGTATAAAATCCGAAACTTGCGGTGTTTTTTTTTGTTTCAGGTTTCACGTTCTGCAGCAACTTGAAACTTGAAACTTGAAACAATTGATACTATAAATCTTTTTCCATTTTGTAATTAATCAGTTCGACTCCTAATCTTATATTTTTTTGCTCGGCTATTGCTCTAAAACCTTTCTTTTCGAAGAATGGTTTTGCAGTAATACTTATATCAGATGCTAAGGTTTTTGTATGGTGTTTTTGGGCTTCGATTTCTAATTCGGTTAAGATTTTATCAGCGATTCCTTGTCTTTGAAAGTCTTTATGAATATAGAAAAAATCAATATAATTCCCGTCTTTTAAAGTTCCGAAACCGATGATTTTATGTTCTAAAATTGCCAATAAAACAAATTGAGTATTGATGACTTCAAGCCAGCGATCTGTATTGTGAACTCCGGAAATCCAAGCTTCAATTTGAGGTGGATTATAGTCATTTTTACAAATATGGTGAATGGTTTCGATATACAATTCCTGCATTTCTTTCAGGTCCGAAATTGTCGCTTTTCTGAAATTTATTTCCATTAGAGTTGAAATTAATGCGCTGTAGTTTTAGAGAAAATATTAATTACAACAACACCAATCATAATTAAAGCCAATCCAATAATAGCTGGTAAATCTGGTATTTGTTTGAAAAAAATGGCTCCAATTATAGTAATTAAAACGATTCCAACTCCGGACCAAATCGCATAAGCAATTCCAACAGGAATGGTTCTGATTGCAAAGCTCAAAAAGTAAAATGCAGCAAAATATCCCACAATCGTTACAATACTTGGGATTAGTTGTGTAAACTGTTCTGATTTTTTTAATGCCGAAGTAGCAATGATTTCAAATATAATGGCGATTCCCAAAAAGAAGAAGTTTTTCATGTTCAAGTTTTTTACAAAGTTAACTTTTCCAATAGAAGAAAACCATAGAGGTTTTTAAACCTAATTAAAGGATTGAGTTGTTTTTATTATGGATTAAATGATAGTCCAACGCTAAAAAACAATCTTACTTTGTCAATATTATTTATCCAGGAAGTATCAAAATGAATAGGGCCCAAAATGGATTGATAAGAAATCGAGGCTCCTCCAGATATTACAAGGCTAGGGTCGAAGCCATCATCCCAATTTCCTTTTGGACTAAAGGCCTTCTTAATGTATTTGTCAAAAGATTCAAACCCAACAGTTGCGATATTAAAATGGGGAGTTAGATAGATTTTTCCCATAAGATTTATTTGAGAAGCAATTTTTAAGCCCATATATTGTGAAACATTGAGTTCGTCTTCATTCAGGCCGGGAAATGAAAGACGATTACTGCCAGAACTTGGTATAATTCCTCCTAAGAAATATTTTGAAGAATAACCAAAATCAGAAAATGAGATTTGACTATCTTTAAGTTTATCCTCAAAAATAAAATAAGAATCAAACCCAATGATTCCTGTAATTTTCTTTTTTAGAAGAGCTCTTTTTTCAAAGTTAAAACCCAATTTTGTATAACCATTGGTTGCACCAGATATGCTTGTTTTATCTGGGTCGTTAAAAGAGGTATAAACATCCGATAACAATGATCTGGTTACATTTGCTTTTATAATTGTTCCGTTTTCAGCAAAGAAAACTTTATCCATATCATTGTAGGAATAATGCAGGTTAAATTCTATTGTGTTTAAGGAGTAATTCGTGATATCGATCGAGTTAGGATTGTATTCTCTGTCGTATTTTGGTTTTAAATGAGCGTATTGATAGTTTAAACCATAGCCAAAATAACTTTTTAGTGAATTTATGTTTCTGTTGATCTCATTACTGAATTCTAAAGAGTTGTAAAGGACATTATCTGAAGCTTTGCCGTTAAAATAAATCTCTTGCCTTAAAAAGGCTCCATAAAGCTCAGATGACCACCACCAATCTCTGTTTTTTCCAAAATTTTTCTGATAATTGATTCGTGCTTTTGGCTGCTCTGCAATATCTACTGTTACAAGAAGACGAGATGCTCTCGCCAGGACATTTCTTGCAGTATAATTAAAAATGATTCCCACTCCTCTGTAGGTATCGTAATGTACGGATGTGTTGAGTTGATTTTTGGCACGTTCATGTCCAAATATCGTAACGCCTAGTTTGTCGCCATCTTTGACAAAATAGTTGTATGTAATCTCATCAAAAAGATTAGTACCCATTGCCCGGTTAATGCCTGCTAATAAATCCTTGGTAGTATATTTGACATGTGTTTTTAGATTTGTTCTTCCTAATACCAAAGCAAGGTTTTCCGGACTGATTTTTTTGTAAACAATAGTGTCAAGAACAAATTCCTGAGGGATGTTTGGTAATTCGTGAGTTCGTTGTGTGTATCCTTTTAATTTTTCGGATAATGCAATTAAAGCTGGAAGATTTTCGGCTGTTGCGATTTTACCATCTTTGTATATTTCGTCGCTATCTGCAAAATCAGCAGTAGAAAAACGTAAGTTTGGCAGGTGATCGACTAAGATATTGCAAAGTTTTCGGTTTGCCGGGTTCTTGATATTACTCGGAAACATACTCGTTTGAGTCAATATAGTGATAAGATTGTTTAGTTTGTCTATGGGTTCCAATCCACCGCCGACATCACTACCAATAATAAAGTCAGCACCCATTTCTTTGGCGACATCTGTTGGGAAATTATTCATTACACCACCATCAACTAATACTGTTTTTTCGTATGTCATAGGTTTGAAAATACCAGGCAATGACATACTTGCTCTCATGGCATAAGCAAGACTGCCTTTGCTTAGAATAACTTCTTTCCCTTCGGCCAAATCGGTAGCCATGGCTCTAAACGGTATTGGCAGGCTGTCAAAATCTTTAATATTGTATACAGGGTAGGTTAATTCAGAAAGGAGTTCTCTTAAGTTTTGATCATTTAAAAGAGAGCCAACGCTGTTTAGTTTTTTGTCCTTAACACCTATTCCAACTAAATATCTTTGAAATTCTCTTTTTTCTTCTACACTCACAGACTTTAACGATTGACCTCCGCCAAATAATTTATCCCAAATGATGTTTTTGGTTAATTTTTCGATACTATCACCTGAGTATCCCATGGCGTACAAACCTCCAATGATGCTTCCCATACTATTTCCAACAATAAGATCGGGGACAATGTGCAATGAATCGAGTTTTTGCAATAGAGGAATATGTGCAATTCCTTTTGCTCCACCGCCGCTTAATACTAATACGACTTTAGGTTTCTTTTCCTGAGAAAAAATAATTTGCGGAAGACTTAGTATAAAGAAAAAGATGATTAAATAAGTTGTTTTTTTCAAGTTTGTACTGTTTAAGTATTTGAGAAATAGATCCTTATTTTGATTCTTAAAAGTAAGTAGATATTTATAAACGTGCAATTTTTTGAGAGAAATGTTTTTTGTTGAAGTATACAAAAACAAAACCTTGCATTTCTACAAGGTTTTGTTTTATTATTATTTAGTTTTAGTCGTGTCTTGTATATTTTGCGTCGTCTATCGCTTTTTCGAGATCTTCAACTTTTTTTGATTCTAATTCGACTTCTATTTTTGCTTGATTTACTTTTTCCTGAGATTTAGCGATTTGCTTTTTTAATGCTTCAATCTTTTTTTGATGATCAGCATCATTGTTATTTTGTGAAGCATTTTCAAGAGTTTTTAATTGGTCTTGTTCTTTTTTCAAATCATCTTCTTTGTCCCAGGCTTTTCTTGCTATTTTTATTAGCTTTTGTTCCTCTCTTGCTAGTTTGGCTTTTGCTTTTTCGACGTGATTTAGAGTAACAATTGGTTTCATGGTTGGTAGTTGAACTAATTGCGGAGCCTTTTCATCTATTCCCATTACAGTTCCATGTAGTAGTACTTGTTGTGATGGATTAAAGCTTTGTGCATTCGCAAAAATTGGCATAATCATTACTGTGAATACAATAAATAGGTTTTTCATATTTTGGTTTTGGTTTTCAAAAATATGCTTAATATTTAAAAATGGATGCTAAAATATCTGATTAATTTTAAGGTTTTTGAGGAGAGATGTAGAAAGTGAAATGTAGATGAAATGTTTTCTATATAATAAACCCGACAGGTTTTTAAAACCTGTCGGGTTTATAGCAACGTTTGCGTGAGGGATAGGAGGAAGCTACCGAAGTAGCACGGATAGCCCGACAGCTTTTAAGAAAAGGCCAATGAACGTAAAGTATAGTAAGGCCTTTTTTTAAATGGTGGCACGCCCAGATAATTATTCTTTTGTTTCAGGTTTCAGGTTTGACGTTACGCTCGAATTTTAAATTTGACACAAAAACAACTAAAACAAAAAACCCGATAGTTTTATAAAAACTATCGGGTTTGAAATATGTATTAAAAATCTAAGATCTACAATCTTAAATCTTAAAATTACTAGTATCTGTAGTATTCTGGTTTGAAAGGACCTTCAACTGGAACACCAATATAAGCAGCCTGATCGTCACGTAAAGTTTCCAATTCAACTCCTAATTTAGCTAAGTGTAAAGCAGCAACTTTTTCATCTAAATGTTTTGGTAACATGTAAACGTCATTGTTGTAAGCAGCACTATTTTTCCATAATTCGATTTGTGCCAAAGTTTGGTTTGTAAATGAGTTACTCATTACAAAACTTGGGTGACCTGTAGCACAACCAAGGTTTACTAAACGACCTTCAGCAAGAATGATGATGTCTTTTCCAGCGATAGTATATTTGTCAACCTGTGGTTTGATTTCGATTTTAGATGCACCGTGGTTTTTGTTTAACCAAGCCATATCAATTTCGTTATCAAAGTGTCCGATGTTACAAACAACAGTTTTGTCTTTCATTTGCTCGAAATGAGATCCTAGAACGATATCTTTATTTCCTGTAGTTGTAATGATGATATCAGCATTAGCAATTACAGTGTTTAATTTTTTAACTTCGTAACCGTCCATTGCAGCTTGTAAAGCACAAATTGGGTCAATTTCAGTAACTGTTACAATAGATCCAGCACCTCTGAAAGAAGCAGCAGTTCCTTTTCCAACATCACCGTATCCACAAACGATAACTCTTTTTCCAGCTAACATTAAGTCAGTTGCACGACGTACAGCATCTACAGCAGATTCTTTACATCCGTATTTGTTATCAAATTTAGATTTAGTAACAGAGTCATTAATGTTGATTGCAGGCATTGGTAAAGTTCCGGCTTTTACTCTTTCGTAAAGTCTGTGAACTCCAGTTGTAGTTTCTTCAGACAATCCTTTAATTCCAGGAACCAATTCTGGGAAACGGTCAATAACCATGTTAGTTAAATCTCCACCATCATCAAGAATCATGTTCAATGGTTTTCTGTCTTCACCAAAGAATAAAGTTTGCTCAATACACCAGTCAAATGATTGCTCATCAAGACCTTTCCAAGCATAAACCTGGATTCCTGCAGCAGCAATAGCAGCAGCAGCCTGATCCTGAGTAGAGAAAATGTTACAAGAAGACCAAGTAACTTCTGCACCAAGAGCGATTAAAGTTTCGATCAAAACTGCAGTTTGGATAGTCATGTGTAAACATCCAGCAATACGAGCACCTGCAAGAGGTTGTTCGTCTTTATATTCAGCGCGAAGTGCCATTAAACCTGGCATTTCAGCTTCAGCTAATTCAATTTCTTTTCTTCCCCAAGCCGCTAGAGAGATGTCTTTTACTTTGAAAGCCACAAAAGGCGTAGTTGTAGTACTCATTTATAGTATATTTGTATATTGTAAAATTTTTGCAAATTTACGGAATAGGTTTTTAATTTTGACTACTTTCTGTAAGATTTGTGAAATGTTTAATTTCTTAATCTTTTGAACTTTAGCTAAATAATTTTGTTGTCAAAAGCTAATCATGAAAGTGAGGAGCTATTTCCTGCTGTCCGCTATATCTTTTCCTGTCCGCCGCGGAGGACAGAAAAAGGATGCCTCCCGATAGTTCGGGACCATCAGAGCTAGAAAGACCAGACGTTAAATTAGAAGCTCCATTTTCAAATCAGGAAAATAATTCATAACTTAAAACTCATAATTCATAATTAAAAAAGAATGCCTTTATTTCAAACCATACAATTCAATGAAACTACCAAAATCTTAGTTTGGCAAATAACCGAATCTTTTGAGGAGTTATTGAGCAAAGTAGTTTTAAAAGAAAAAACGCAGCTTCGTCTAGACGGCATGAAGTCACAAATGCATCAACGTGCTTTTTTGAGCGTTCGTATGTTAATACAGGAAATGGGTTTTACAGATCACGAATTGCATTATGATGAGTTTGGGAAACCGTATTTTGATTGTCATAATTATATTTCAATCACACATTCGCATGATTTTGCAGCGATAATAATCAGCGACGAAACAGTTGGAATAGATATGGAATTGCAACGCGAAAAAATTCTTAGAATCGCTGATAAGTTTGTCGATACCGAAAACAGTTATTTATCCCGAAACTCAACAACTCAAAACATTGCCGATTATATTAGAGAGCTTACTGTAATCTGGGGTGCAAAAGAAGCCATATTTAAAATTAGAAATGAAAAAGGAATCAGTTTTAAAGATCATATTAGCATTGACGCTTTTTCATTAGATAAAAATCAGACCGAAGCCAGTCTTCATTTTAATGATTTGGTAATAGAATTTAATGTGCACTATGAAGAAATAAAATCAAGTACTTCAGGACAGGATTTTACTTTGGTTTATGCTTTTGAGAAGTGATTTTTTAGTCTCAGTTTCCATAGTCAGTTTTCAGAGAAGCTTCCGCTATCTTTTGTCGATGTTCAAACATGCTCACAAACAAGAAAGTTCCCATTTTTCGGGCACGTCTTTTTAATGTTTCTACATTTTCGCCTTCAAAATGTTCGTCTAAAGTCTGAGCCCAATAGTTCAGCCATATCCCAAATACAACCGAAGTAATTGAGTTTTCAAAATGTGCGTCGACTTCATTGTGCACCGCATGCGGATTGCCTTTGTATTTTTTAACGGCAAACAAATTAGTTTCCCAAAAATCAGTCAGCTTTTCCAGATGCGAATCCCAGTCTTTAATCATTGTATTAAAATAAAAACCAATTTCTTCATCGGCTCTTATTTTAGCATAGAACTGATGTACTAAAAATTCGACATCAGTTCTATTTTCTATTTGTTTTCTCATAATATAAAACTATTCAGAAATATAAGTAAAACACTTAATAGTGCACTTAAAATAATAAGGTTAAAAACCACTTTATGTTTCATTTGCGCTAAAATAGAAGTGTTGGCAAAAACACAAGCCAAAACAATAATTGCCAATTGAATCATTTGTCCAATAGAGGTTCCGTGAGAAAGAATATACATTGCAGCTGCGCCACCTAAGCAGCTTTGACCAATTACAGCCATTGCAGCAGAACCCATATAATTTTTATTGAAATTTTCGAATGTTGTTTGATATAGTGTCATGATATTGAGATTTTTATACTACAAAGGTACATGCGCTATACAGCTCTATTTTATGATTTTAATCATAAAACAAGAACTATTTTATCGGTATACTTTCCTGTTTATGATCTTCAAAACACCTTTTTTTTCCAAAGCTTTTATGGTTCTAATTACTGTTTCGACTCGCAAGCCGGTTAAATCTCCAATTTGCTGTCTTGTAAAACTGATGAGGTAGCCGTTTTCGTCTTTTTTAAAATTAAAATAGGCAATTCCGTGATCGATTAATTTCAAAACACGATGTTCCGGTTCCTGTGTAGACATTTCGGCTGCCATAACCGATTTATAATACAAGCGTTGTGCTAGATTTTCGATGATTTTGATACTAATTGCAGCGTTTTCTTCCAGTAATTTCATAAAACTGCTTTTAGGAAGAAGCAGAACTTCTGCATCTTCAACCGCAATGGCGTTAGCAGGATATTTTTGATTTAAAAACAAAGGCGGTTCTCCAAAAGACTGTTCTTTGTAAAAGATTCCTTGAATAAATTCGCGGGCATCGTCATTATAATTGCTCATTTTTACTTCACCGTAAACAATTTGATAATAATGTGTTGGCAGATTTCCCTCTTCAAAAATAATTTCGTTTTTAGCGAAAAATTTCTTCAGAGCGCCATATTTCTCCAATAAATCAATTGCAATCATAATTTTGTTTCTTGGTTATCAAAAGAGATTACACAAATATAATTATTCAAAATAGTTCTTCTACATTAAAAATCTTTTACTTTTACGCCGATTATGCAGCAAAAATTACGCAATATACACCAGCAGATTTTAGAGGCTAAAAGAAATGGGCAAAAATTATTGGCTATACTTTTAGATCCGGATAAAATTGTCTGGGGAAATTTAGACCATTTATTACAGAAGATAAATCAATCTCCTGCAACACATATTTTTGTGGGAGGAAGTATTGTTGAATCAACGATCTTGGAAGATTTAATTGCACAATTAAAACAAAACACCAATTTGCCCGTTGTGATATTCCCGGGAAATCCGTCGCAGATTTCACCTCAGGCCGATGCTATTTTGTTCTTGTCTTTATTGTCTGGTCGCAATCCGGATTATTTAATAGAGTATCAGGTTCAGGCAGCACCAATTCTTAAAAAAACGAATCTCGAAGTTATTTCTACAGGTTATATTTTAATCGAAAGTGGCAATGAAACTGCCGTTGCAAGGGTTAGTAAAACAAAACCGCTTAATCGAGAAGATTTTGATTTGGCTTTGGCAACTGCACAAGCCGGCGAAATGTTAGGAAATAAATTAATCTATCTCGAGGCTGGAAGCGGAGCAAAGAATGCCGTTCCGCTGGAAATGATACAGTTAATTGCTCAAAATATTAATATTCCTATAATTGTTGGAGGAGGAATTGTAGATTTGCACGGAATTCAAAATGCGTACAATGCCGGTGCTGATTTAGTAGTTATAGGAACTGCTTTTGAAAACAATAGTCATTTTTTTGAATCGTAATACAACAACCAAAACAAACCCAAAATGATTGATTTTTTTCTCGATAGTTATAAAAACGCACCATTATGGCATATTGCTTTAGAATTTTTGGTTTTTGTTTGCGGAATATTGAGCGTTTGGTTTGCTAAAAAAGAAAATATTTGGGTATATCCTACAGGTTTAATCGCCACAGTAATATCCGTTTATCTACTATATGTCGCGGGATATATTGGGGATATGATTATCAATGGGTATTTCTCGATTATGAGTATTTATGGCTGGTATGTTTGGGGAAAAGGCGGAACAACAGAGGATAATTTACCAATTACCCGCACGAATTTTAATGAAAAAATAATTGGAATCGTACTATTTATTGTTACTGTTTTTGTAGTTTTCGGAATTTATAAATTTTTTGATTACGAGATAAAAAAAGACAATTATATTGATATGATTTCGTCTGGAATATTTTTTGCAGGAATGTGGTATATGGCCAGAAAAAAAATCGAAAACTGGACACTTTGGATTATAGGTGATATTATTGTCGTGCCACTTTATGCTTATCGAGGCTTAGGGATGTTGTCACTTCAATATTTAATTTTTACAATTTTGGCTATTTCAGCTTATTTAGAATGGAGAAAGATCTTAGACAGCAAAAAACAGCTATCATAAAAATTGCTTTATTTGGTCCTGAAAGTACAGGAAAAACCACATTGGCAAAACAACTTGCAGAATACTATGAAACCGAATGGGTTCCGGAATTTGCACGTGATTATTTACAAGAAAAATGGGAAGAGAATCAGCATATTTGTGTAGCTGATGATATGATGCCTATTGCATACGGACAAGTTGCATTAGAAAATGAAAAGCTTACTACAGCAAACAAATATTTGTTTTGCGATACTAATTTAATGGTTACTAAGGTTTTTTCTGAAATGTATTATGGTTTCTCAGATCCGTTATTACATGAAGCGGCCTTAGAGCATGAATACGATTTGTTTTTCCTTACAGATATTGATGTTCCTTGGGAAAAGGACGATATTAGAGATACTCCGGATGGTAGAGAAAGTGTGTTTTCGGTTTTTAAACAAACACTTATTAATACTAAAAAACCTTTTATAACACTTTCCGGAGATAAAGAATGTCGATTGGTAAAAGCTACAGCTATTATCAATGATTTAACTATGGCTAAAGAGCGTAATTTCACATCAGACGATTTCATTCAGATTTATGAGCATGGAATTCCGTTCCAGAATATAATCAAACAATTTAAGATTTTAAAGAAAGGAATTTTAAAAAGTAGTTTGATAAGTCCGGCAACTATTGGTAACGGAATTGTAGAATTATTAAATGTGGATTTTGAAGAAAAAGCAGCTTTTTTTGACAGCCAGAGAGAGCATTTAAAATTAAATAAATTTGTTCCGGCTTCTGGTGCAGCAACAAGAATGTTTAAGTTTTTGAAATCATTTTTGAATGATTTCGAAGTTGAAAAAGAAACAATAAATGCTTATATCAACAGAAAAAAAGACAAAGAATTGCCAATTTTTATTGTTGCAATGGAGAAGTTTCCGTTTTTTGAAGCTATAGATAAGAAGCTAAAAGAGATTTATTCTGATTTTGAAACTTTAGATAGAAATTATAAAAACTATTATTTTATAAAATTATTAATGTCTTCGGACTATTTTAATTTTGCTAATAAACCAAAAGCAGTTTTACCTTTTCATAAATACAATACACATATTGCAAACCCAATAGAGGAACATTTGAATGAGTGTGTGCATTATGCAACATCAAATCAAGTTTCTCACTTGCATTTTACTGTTTCTGAAATACATCAAAATTTATTTGAAGAAGCTGTAGAATTGGTTAAAGATAAGGTAGAAGAACATTCAGAAACTAAAATTGATATTAGTTATTCTTATCAAAATAAAGCAACTGATTCTATTACTATTGATTCAAAAAATAAACTTTTCAGAGATCAAAATGGAGATCTGGTTTTTAGACCGGGAGGGCATGGAGCATTGATTGAAAATTTGGGTAATCTTGATTCAGATGTTATTTTTATAAAGAATATTGACAATGTGATTCAAAATCATATTGAAGAAACTACATTATACAAGAAGGCTTTAGCCGGAATTTTAATAGAAAATCAACAAAGAGTATTTAATTATTTAAAAGCGATTGATAAGCAGGAAATAAAAGAAGATTCTTTAGTTGAAATTGTTAAGTTTTTGACCAAAAAGTTAAATATCGAAATTACAGAAGATTTTAATAAGTTTACTTTCGAAAACAAAATTGATAAAATTAAAGAATTGCTGGATAGGCCAATTCGCGTTTGCGGAATGGTTAAAAATGAAGGAGAACCTGGCGGAGGCCCATTCTGGGTGATGAATGATCATGGCGTAGTAAGTCTTCAAATTGTAGAGAGCTCTCAAGTTGATATAGAAAGTAAAAAGCAACAAAAAGTTTTAGCTGAAGCTACACATTTCAATCCGGTAGATTTAGTTTGCGGGATTAGGAATTATAAAAACCAAAAGTTTGATTTACTACAATTTGTAGATCAAAATGCAGGTTTTATCGTAGAGAAAAATGTAGACGGCAAAACAGTAAAAAGCTACGAACTGCCAGGATTATGGAATGGTGCAATGGCAAACTGGCTGACTGTCTTTGTGGCCGTGCCATTGATTACTTTTAATCCCGTAAAAACTGTAAATGATTTATTAAAACCAGCACACCAGCCACAATAATGGATATAGATAAAATTATATCAGAGTTAAGTTTTAAGGCTGTTAGAAGTAGTGGTGCCGGTGGACAAAACGTGAATAAAGTTTCGTCAAAGGTAGTTTTGACTTTTGATTTAAATACTTCTCAGGCTTTATCTGATGAGGAAAAATTACTTTTGTACACTAATATTGCATCACGATTAACAACTGAAAACATTCTGATTTTAAATTGTGACGAAGACAGAAGTCAGCTTAAAAACAAAGAAATTGTTATAAAAAGATTCCTTGAAATCATCAAAAAGGGATTGTTTGTCCCTAAAATTCGTAAAGCTACTAAGATTCCGAAATCGGTAATTAAAAAACGAATTAAGGATAAAAAGAATATTTCTGAAATAAAGCAATCCCGCAGAAAACCAAACCTAGATTAAAATCTTAATTCCGAATAAAATCCAATTTATAGTTTTTGAATTTAATCTCAATCTGTAATTTTTGGAATTTGGAATTTGATTTTTGGAATTTTTAACTTTACATTTGCATTGTCTCAAAGGGGTGCTCTAAATAACGAGCTGAGATCATACCCAAAGAACCTGAGCAAGTAATGTTGCTAAGGGAAAAAACGACAAATTTAGTGTATACACTATACTTTGTTGTGAAACATTTACTAATTTAACAAAAAGAATAATTCCCCCTTTTATTCGTAATTTTTTACGGATGAAAACTATTTTAAAAGGTGCTTTTATAGGTGCTGAGGTTCAAAGGTACAAAAGTACAAAGGCGAAAAAACACAAAACGTTTTTCCTAATTCTATTCTCTTTCTTCTATTCTCTTTCTTCCATTTCACAAGAGCAGGATTCTACTAAGGTCAATAAACTTGATGATGTGTTGGTTTCAGCAGTTCGTGTTACTACCAAAACGCCTGTAAGTTTTAGCAATATGGATAAAAAAGACATTAAATATAGAAATCTGGGTCAGGATATTCCAATTTTAATGAACTATTTGCCATCAGTTGTAACGACTTCGGATGCGGGAAATGGTTTTGGTTATACCGGAATCAGAGTGCGTGGTAGTGATGCAACAAGAGTAAATGTGACTATAAACGGAATTCCATATAACGACGCTGAAAGTCAAGGAACTTTTTGGGTGAATATGCCGGATTTTGCTTCTTCTGTAGAGAGTTTACAATTACAGCGCGGTGTTGGAACTTCTACAAATGGTGCCGCTGCTTTTGGAGCAAGTTTGAACATGCTAACAGATAATTATGCTTCTAAACCAACTGGAGAAATATCGAGTTCCTACGGAAGTTTTAATTCAAACAAAAATACAGTAAAATTCAGCACAGGTTTATTAAATGATCATTTTGAATTAGCGGGACGTTTGTCTACCCTTAAATCTGATGGTTATATAGATCGTGCAAGTTCTGATCTAAAATCATATTTTCTTCAGGGAACTTATATCGGAAAAACAACCTTGATTAAAGCATTGGTTTTTGGAGGAACAGAAAAAACATACCAATCCTGGAACGGAATTGACGCTGAGACATTAAATTCAGATCGTACTTATAATTCGGCAGGGAAGTATAAAGACGAGGCAGGAAATGTTCATTTCTATAATAACGAAACTGATAATTACCAACAAGATCATTATCAATTGCATTGGAATGAGTCTTTTTCAGATAAATGGAGTACGAACTTAGCTTTACATTATACAAAAGGAAAAGGTTATTACGAAAATTACAAGTATAATGAGCCAGTTGAAGGATATGGACCAATTAAGCCAACTAAAATGGTAGAGAATGACTTGGGAGAATTAGTTCCGGGAACTGATCTAATTCGTCAGAAATGGTTGGACAATGATTTTTACGGAACAACTTTTTCTGTGAAATATAAAGACGAAAAATTTGATGCGATCCTTGGCGGAGGATGGAATAAATATGAAGGAGACCATTATGGTAAAGTAATTTGGGCAAGATATTCTGACCAGTCTGAATTGGGAGATCATTATTATGATGATTTCTCAACCAAAACTGATGGTAATGTTTTTGCGAAAGCAAACTATCAATTCACTGAAAAACTGAGTTTCTATGGTGATTTACAATATCGAAATGTAAAATATAAAGCTAATAGCGCAGAAACGGGTGTGGTTGATGATAATTTTAATTTCTTTAATCCGAAAGCAGGTTTAAACTACGAGATCAATCAAAAAAGTACCTTATACTTTTCGTACGCAAGAGCGAATCGTGAACCAAACAGAACAGATTACGAAGGCGGACATGCAAAACCGGAGAAGTTAAATGATTTTGAATTAGGCTGGAGATTCAATTCTGAGAAATTTCAATTGACTTCAAACGTGTATTATATGGGATACAGAGATCAATTGATTTTAACAGGAAGACTTGATGATGTTGGATCTCCAATACGTGCCAATACTGAAAAAAGTTATAGATTAGGATTAGAAGTTGATGCTACAATAAAGCTTTCAAAAAAATTTATTCTAAGACCTAATTTTACTTTAAGCAGTAATAAAAATGTTGATTTAGCAGTAGAAGGTCAGTATTACGGAACAACAAATATTGCGTATTCACCATCGGTTATTGCCGGAAACATTATTGTTTACAGCCCAATTGAAAGTTTACATCTTTCTTTGTTGCAAAAATATGTTGGAGAACAATATATGAATAATATTGAATTGCCTGCCGCAAAACTAGCAGACTATTTTGTAAATGATTTGAATGTTTCTTATGAAATTAAGCCGAAATCAATCTTTAAATCAATTATGATTACTGGTTTAGTAAATAATATTCTGGACAAAAAGTATGTTTCAAACGGATATATGTGGGATGTTTACCCATATTATTATCCTCAGGCGGGAATTAATTTCCTTGCCGGATTGACTTTGAAATTCTAGAGGATTTCTGGAAAATAAAAAAGCCTGAAGATTTTAAATTTTCAGGCTTTTTTTTGTTTAGTTGTAAACGCGAATTACAGTTCCTATAACTTCAACACGATATTGTTTCAGTGGATATTCTTTGCCGCCAAGTCCGGTAAATAAACTGTAAGACGATTTATCACAAGAACAAACGGCATTTATACCATCTATTGTCATAGCGGTACATGCTGTTATGGCTTGATTTGGACAAGCAGCATCAAATGCATTATAGCCGCTTCCGGCATTAAAAATAATAACACCTTTTGCTCCATAGTTAGGAATGATGACAGCATTGCTCGGAAATTTAAGATTTGAATAAGCCGGCAGATTCATATCTACAGACAAATTAATAGAATAACTAGGGATATTAGGATTTTTATTGCTTTTGTTATTATCGCTACAAGAGAAAAGTACAGAAACAAATACGATTATGAGCCAGATTTTTTTCATTATTTTAATAAGAATTAGTGAAACAAAAATAAATTATTTAGGTTTGAAATTTATATGATTAACATATAATTATGTACTATTAAAAATAATAGTATATTTGTAATACAAAATCCCGTCCCGATGGGATTTTTTGTATTTATATAAACGATGAAGTTATGAGTAAAGTATCTTATTATACCGCAGAAGGATTAAAAAAGTTGAAAGATGAGTTGGAGCATTTAAAAAGTGTAATGCGTCCTAAGGCATCTCAAGATATAGCAGAAGCAAGAGATAAAGGTGATTTATCTGAAAACGCCGAATATGATGCAGCAAAAGAAGCGCAAGGTTTGTTAGAAATGAGAATTAATAAACTGGAAGAAGTGTATTCTAATGCGAGATTAATTGATGAATCACAATTAGATGTTTCAAAAGCATTGGTGCTTTCTAATGTAAAAATTAAGAATCAAAGCAACGGAATGGAAATGAAATATACACTTGTTGCCGAAAGTGAAGCTGACTTGAAAACTGGAAAAATCTCAGTAACTTCTCCTATTGGAAAAGGCTTACTTGGAAAATCAGTTGGTGAAGTTGCAGAAATCACAGTGCCAAACGGAGTTTTGAAATTCGAAATATTAGAAATCACAAGAGACTAAGTTTTTTAATGTTTAACCGTTTATTTGTTTAATCGGTTAAGAAACTAAACGATTCACCAAATTAACGATTACACAATGAGCATATTTACCAAAATAGTAAACGGAGAAATTCCTTCTTATAAAATTGCTGAAGACGATAATTATTTGGCTTTTTTAGACGTAAATCCAAATGCTAAAGGACACACACTTTGTATTCCAAAACAAGAAATCAATAAGATTTTTGATATGGAAGATGAATTGTATTTAGGGTTAATGAAGTTTTCTAAGAAAATTGCAATTGCTTTAGAGAAAACAGTTTCTTGCAAAAGAGTAGGAATGGCAGTTGTTGGATTAGAAGTTCCTCATGCACACGTTCATTTGATTCCGTTAAACGAAATGGATGAAATGCGTTTTCATAATAAAGTATCGCTTTCTAAAGAAGAATTTGAGGCTTTGGCGAAAAGTATTCAGGCGAATTTGTAAAGCCTATTGTCAGACTGAGCGAAGTCGAAGTCCGACTCCGATTGAACATAAAAGGGTTTCGACTTCGCTCAACCTGACAAAAAATGTTCACTAATAAAATAAGTAAAGTGCAGTAAAGAGATTTACTGCACTTTTTTATTTAGAGAAATCTGAAATGTAGTTCCTCTGCCAATTTCAGAATGTAAAACTTTTATTTTTCCACGGTGATATTCTTCCACTATTCTTTTGGTTAAAGAAAGTCCTAATCCCCAGCCACGTTTTTTGGTTGTGAAGCCGGGCTCAAAAATTGTTTTGAACTGGTTTTTAGAAATTCCGGTTCCGGAATCTTTTACATTAATTTTTACATGATGTACATCCTGCTCAATCTGAAGATCCAGAGTTCCTTTTCCTTTCATGGCATCAATGGCATTTTTTACTAAATTTTCAATTGTCCAACTGTGTAAAATTGGGTTTATCATGGCGAAAATTGGTTCTTCGGGTGCATGATAAGAGAAAGCAACCTGCTTAGAGAAACGAGATTGTAAATACTTATAAGTATTCAGGGTTTCGATAATAATATCATGTTCTTCTAAAACAGGAACAGATCCAATTTTAGAAAAACGATCGGTAATTGTTTGTAATCGCTCAATATCTTTTTCTATTTCAGATGTTATTGAAGGATCAATTTCTTCGGTTTTTAAAATCTCGACCCAGCCAATTAAGGAAGATAATGGTGTACCAATTTGGTGTGCAGTTTCTTTTGCCATTCCTGCCCACAGTTTGTTTTGAGTCGCCATCTTAGTACTTCTGTAGAAGTTGTAAATCAAAGCGCCAAACAAAAAGATAATAAGCAGTAAAGCAATCGGGTAATATTTGAGTTTATTCAATAATGCCGAATTTCCATAATAGACTTGTTGAACTCTACCGGGGGCAAATTCAATAATAATAGGTTCGTTTTCGCTTTTTAAATTTTTTAGATACTTCATTGATTTGTTCTCGTCAGCCAGTATTTCTTCGGGAACATTTACAGAACTGATCACTTTATCATACATCGTTAGCATTACAGGTACAGATGTATTATTGTTGAGAATGTCCAGCGGAAGATCTAAATCTGTATTTTCATCTGCATTAACCAATGTCTTTTGAGCATTAGCCCAAAGATTCATTTTAAGACGTTCCTCATTTTTGAAAATTTGAAAAAAGGTATAGGTATTCCAGAGAATCAAAGAAATGATTAGAAAGGAAATAGAAACAATAATCCAGCGGGTTGTATTTCTTCTTTCGGAAAAAGACATAAATTATTTTTTGAGGTATAAATATAACGAAATAAACACATTTAATATTTTATGAGTGCCTAAAGATTTTTTTTGTTTTTAAGCCCGAAAGTATTTCTTTGGCAGAAACCATTTCTCTACTTTTGTACTTTCCGAAACGAGATTCGGTTAAACCAAAAAAGTATGATTAGTATCGATCCAAAAGAGATACCAACAGCTAAATTGCATGGTTATTTGCAAAGTGCTGTCGGACCAAGACCAATTGCATTTGCAAGTACAATTAGTGCAAAAGGGATTCCGAATTTATCACCTTTTAGCTTCTTTAATGTATTTAGTGCCAATCCGCCAATTTTGGTTTTTTCGCCGGCACGAAGAGTGCGAGACAATACTGTAAAACACACTTTAATTAATGTTGAAGCAACGCGTGAAGTAGTAATAAATGTTGTAAATTATGATTTGGTACAGCAAACTTCATTAGCAAGTACAGAATATGCTGAAGGAATAAATGAATTTATAAAAGCCGGATTAACGCAAATTCCGTCAGATTTAGTAAAGCCGTATCGTGTAAAAGAATCTCCGGTGCAGTTTGAATGTAAGGTTACGCAGATTATTCCATTAGGAACTGAAGGTGGAGCAGGAAATTTGGTATTATGTGAAGTTGTAAAAATGCATATTCACGAAGCTATTTTAGATGAAAACGGAGCAATCGATCAGCATAAAATTGACTTGGTTTCAAGATTGGGAAGCAATTGGTATTCAAGGTCAAATCAAGGACTTTTTGAAGTTCCAAAACCATTGACTACTCTGGGAGTTGGTGTAGATGCGATTCCGAATTATATCAGGGAAAGTTCCGTATTTGACGGAAATGATCTTGGAAAATTAGGTAACATTGAAGCCTTGCCTACAACGGAAGAAGTTAGTATATTTGTGAAAGAAAATTTTTCTGTAAAAGGAGTTCTAAGCTCAGACGATCAGGAAAAAATACACTTAGAAGCCAAAAAATACCTGAATAAAGATGATATTTCATCGGCTTGGAAAGTGCTTTTAGCTAAGAAATAAGAAAAGAAACAATAATTAATATAGAAGAAGATGGAAGTTACAGGAAAAGTAAAAGTGGTTAACCCAGAGCAACAAGTTAGTGCTGCATTCAAAAAAAGAGAGTTGGTTGTTACCACAGATGAGCAGTATCCACAGCATATTTTGATCGAATTTACACAAGATAAATGCGATTTATTAAGTAGCTACAAACAAGGAGAGGCAGTAAAAGTTTCTATCAATTTAAGAGGAAGAGAATGGGTTAATCCACAAGGAGAAACCAGATATTTCAATAGTATTCAAGGTTGGAGAATCGAAAGATTAGCACCAGAAGGTCCTGCACAAACGCCACCAATGCCAACAGCAGAAACTTTTGCTCCGGCAACTAATTTAAACGAAGACGAACCGGACGATTTACCTTTCTAAGAGTTTAAATTCCAAAAAATAAATTCCAAATTCCAATTCATTTTCATGCAGTTGGAATTTGGAATTTTGTTTTTGAAGACACTTGATCAAAGATTCTTTGATCAAGCATTTGGAATTTGGAATTTGAGTATTGGAATTTCATTTATAATTGGAATTTAAAAAATTGATTATTTTATAAAGATGTATTACGTACGTGAAGAACTATTTTTTCCTCCCGTTTCAGAAGCTGATGAAGAAGGAATTCTGGCAGTTGGCGGTGATTTAAATCCGGAGCGATTGAAATTGGCTTACAAAAGCGGAGTATTTCCTTGGTTTAATGAAGGGGAACCGATCCTTTGGTGGGCACCAGATCCAAGAATGGTTTTGTTTTTGGATGAGTTGATTGTGTCTAAAAGTATGAGAAACATATTAAACCGGAATCAGTTTAAGGTGACTTTAAATAAAAGCTTTAAAGAAGTGATTTCGAATTGCCAAAAAATAAAACGCGATGGTCAAAATGGAACATGGATTTCAAATGAAATGATCGATGCGTATTGCAAATTAAATGAAGAAGGAATTGCAAAATCTATTGAGGTTTGGCAAGATGATGTTTTAGTAGGAGGGTTGTATGGTATTGATTTAGGACATGTTTTTTGTGGAGAAAGTATGTTTTCGAAAGTGTCAAATGCCTCAAAAGTTGCTTTTATTGCTTTGGTCAATTATTTAGAGAAAGAAAATTACAAGCTTTTGGATTGTCAGGTTTACAACCCGCATTTAGAGAGTCTGGGTTGTCGCGAAATTGATCGTGAAGAATTTATGTTTATTTTAGAAAATAAGTAGTAATGAGCACAATTTATACTGTAAAAGAGATTTATATATATCCGATAAAAAGTTTAGCCGGAATTAGTTGTCAGAATGCTTTCGCTGAAGAAATGGGATTCGAGCACGATCGCAGATGGATGCTGGTTGATGCTGAAAATCAATTTATAACACAAAGAGAATATCCTATTCTAAGTCAGTTTTATCCGCAAATTTCAGATGGAAAAATTAGCATTACTTTTCAGGATCAAAAGCATGAATTTTCTACAGCCGAACATTTAGAAAATCCAATAGAGGTGAATGTTTGGGACGATAAAAGCGAAGTTGTTGAGGTAAATTCTGCCACTTCAAAATGGTTTAGTGACCGTTTAGGCTTTCAATGTAAATTGATGAAAATCATTAAAAGTGGAGATCGTAAACACGAGAGTTCAAGATTAAAAGAAACCTTCAATGTTAGTCTTGCTGACGGATATCCATATTTAATGATTGGAACAAAAAGTTTGGATTTTTTAAATGAAAAACTAGATGATAAAATCACTGTTTTGAGATTTCGTCCTAATATTGTGATAAGCAGTGAAATTCCTCATGAAGAAGATGATTTTGATACTTTTAAGATTGGAGAAGTTGATTTTAAAAACGTAAAACCTTGCGGAAGATGTATTATGGTAAATAATGATCCGCAGAAAGGTATCGTAAAAAAAGAACCTTTAAAAACGTTGAGCAAATACAGAAATTTTAATAATTCTGTTTTATTCGGAACCAATATAGTAAGTTTAAACAGCGGAATTATTAAGGTTGGAGATGAACTGGTATTCTAGAAATTCAATTTTGTAAAGTTCCAGTTTAAAGTATTAAAGAGAACCAATTCGTTTTTTAAAGTTGGTAGTTCTAAAACTAACTTTAGAGTTTCATGTGCCATCATAGTACCAATAATTCCGGGTAAAGTTCCTAAAACGCCATTCAAATTACAATTCGGGACATCTTTAGGATCTGGCATTTCTGGAAATAAATCACGTAAAGTTTTACTTCCATTGTGGTTAAAAACAGCGATTTGTCCTTCAAATTTTAGAATACTTCCGTAAACCAAAGGCTTTTGTAATGCAACACAGGTATCATTAACCAAATAACGTGTAGTAAAATTGTCTGAGCCATCAACAATAATGTCATATTTATCAATAATTTGGCTTGCGTTTTCGGCTGTCAATTTTTCATTTATGGTTTCAACTTCAATTAATGGATTTAGTTTTAAAACTACTTCTTTAGCAACAAGTGCTTTACTTTTTCCAATTTCATTTTCGGTATATAAAATTTGTCTGTGCAGGTTGTGAATCTCAATAGTATCAAAATCCATTATGCCAATAAAACCAACACCAGCAGTCGAAATATATTGTAAAATTGGACATCCTAAACCTCCGGCGCCAATAATTAAAACTCTTGCTTTTTTGAGTTTTTCCTGACCTTCATCACCAATTTCCGGTAATATAGTTTGTCTGTTGTAACGTAAAAATTCTTGTATAATACTCATTTAATTTAAGTCTTAAAGTTTGAAAGTCGAAGGTCTTAAAGTCTATATTGAAAGTCAGAATTGAAATAAAAGCATCTTACCTTTCAACTTTAAGACTTTCGACTTTATGACTGTATATTTTGTCCCAATCTTTCCAAACGGGTTCGTAACCGGAATTGGTTATTATTTGTGCTATTTCTTCTGCAGAACGTTCGTCGCTAATTTCAAATTGTTCCAATGATTGCGGATCAACAACATAGCCACCTGGATTTGTTTTTGAACCTGCGCTCATACTTGTAACTCCAATCGGAATAATATTATTTCTGAATTTTTCATTTTCACGTGTCGAAATTGAAATTTCTAAATCTTCATTCCACAAACGATATGCACAAATAAGCTGTGTTAAATCCTTATCATCCATAATAAAATTCGGCTCAATAATTCCTTCTGCAGGGCGTAATCTCGGGAACGAAACGGAATATTTAGTCTGCCAATATTTCTTTTGAAGATAATCCAGATGCAAAGCATTAAAAAAGCTATCCGTTCGCCAATCTTCCAAACCTAATAAAACACCTAAACCAATTTTATGAATTCCTGCAGTTCCAATTCGGTCAGGAGTTTCCAGTCTGTAATCGAAGTTTGATTTCTTGCCTTTTGTATGGTATTTTTTATAGACTTCCTGATGATACGTTTCCTGATATACTAAAACCGAATAAACTCCGGCATCGTGCAAACGCTCATAATCTTCGGTAGAAAGTGGTTGAACTTCAACAGAAATAATAGAAAATTGTTCTCGGATTAAAGCAATTGCATTCAGGAAATAATTAATATTTACCGTATAATTTGCTTCGCCGGTTACCAATAAAACATGATCGAAACCGGTATTTTTCAGAGCTTCGACTTCAAGTTTAATTTCAGCATCAGAAAGTGTTTTTCGTTTGATTTTATTATCTAAACTAAAACCGCAATAGGTACAAATGTTCTGGCATTCATTGCTTAAATAGAGTGGGGCATACATTTGTATTGTTTTCCCGAAACGTTTTTTGGTGATTTCATGACATTGCTGCGCCATTTGCTCTAAGTAGTTTTGGGCAGCAGGAGAAATCAAAACTAAAAAATCATCGAGATTGCGTTTGGTTTTTGCCAAAGCATGCTCGACTTCTTTAGAAGTAGTCTGGTATATTTTCGATTGTATGGTATCCCAATCGTAGTTTTCAAATACAGATTTGAATGTTTTCATTGTGTTGTGTGTTTTTATTTCACGCAGATTTTTGGAGATTTAAGCAGATTAAAAATGATCTTAATTTTTTTTATAAATATGCTTATCTGTTTACTTTATTTTATTGACAATTCGTTTTATATCATCTAGTATATTTAGAGTGTTGAAATTTACAAGTAGGCCTAACTTTTTATTTGTGAGCCTTAAATAAGTAGAAAGTTGCTTGTAATGTATTGGAGCTAAATCTTCAACAGATTTTAATTCAATTATTACTTTGTCTTCTACTAAAAGATCAATTCTAAAAGCAGGATCCAGTATGATTTCTTCATAAGGAATTATAATTTCGATTTGTTTTTGAACTTCTAAATTGGCTTTTGTTAATTCATAGAACAAAGCACTTTCATAAACGGATTCAAATAACCCAGGTCCCAAATTATTATATACTTTAAAAATAGCTCCTCTTGCTACATATGATATTTCATTTTCAGTCATAATTCTTTAATTTAAGTTCGAATCAAAATTAAAGAATTTTCTTTCTTTTTTAAGACAGGTAAATAATTAAATCATTTTTAATCTGCTTAAATCTGCAAAAATCTGCGTGAAATAATTTTAGTCATATAAAAATGAGGTCAAGGGACTAGAAGCAATAGCATAATTGTGTTGATTTGCGACTTTAGCCTCAAAAGCTTTTCGACCTGCGATTACAGCTTCTCTAAAAGCTTCGGCCATTAATTTTGGGTTTCCGGCAACGGCAATTGCAGTATTCACCAAAACAGCATCAGCACCAATTTCCATTGCTTTTGCAGCGTCGGAAGGAGCGCCAATTCCAGCATCTACAATAACAGGAACAGTACTTTGTTCGATAATAATCTCTAAGAAATCGATAGTTTTTAAACCTTTATTGCTGCCAATTGGAGAACCTAAAGGCATAACGGCTGTTGTTCCTGCATTTTCTAAATGTTTACACAAAACGGGATCTGCATGAATGTAAGGCAATACAAAAAAGCCAAGCTTAGCCAATTCTTCGGTTGCTTTTAAAGTTTCGATTGGATCTGGCATTAGGTATTTTGGATCTGGATGAATTTCTAGTTTTATCCAATTTGTTTCTAATGCTTCACGTGCTAATTGAGCGGCAAAAACAGCTTCTTTTGCATTTCTAGCGCCCGAAGTATTTGGTAATAAATTGATGTTTGGATGTTTTAAATGCGATAAAATAGCATCAGTTTCTGTTTCGAGATCGATACGTTTTAAGGCGACAGTAACTAATTCACTTTCTGAAGCCAGAATAGCTTCTTCCATTTCAAGGTTTGAACCAAATTTTCCCGTTCCTAAAAACAAACGAGATTTAAAGGTTTTATCACCAATGTTAAACAATGACGTTTGCATATAATTTTTCGTTGAGTTGTTGAATTAATTTTTCTTTCTGATCACTTTTAGTAATCATTCCGGAAACTGCGATTCCGTGAATTCCAGTTTCCATTAATTGATTTATATCTTCTAAAGTGATTCCGCCAATGGCATAAACAGGAATTTTGAGATTGTTTTGTCTCATTTTTTCGAAGATTTCAAAGTATCCTGATAATCCTAAAATAGGACTTAGTTTTTCTTTGGTTTTTGTAAATTGAAACGGACCAAGACCAATATAATCACAGCCATTTTTAAAGTGATTTTCAATGTCTTCAAAGGTATTGGCTGTTCCGCCAATGATTTTTGTGTTTCCCAGAATTGCTCTTGCTTCCGCAATATTCATGTCGGTTAAACCCAAATGCACGCCATCAGCAGCAATTTGTTGTGCCAGATAAAGATTATCGTTCACAATGAAATTGGCGAGATATTCTTCGCATAAAAACTTTACAGCTTCAGCTAATGCAAAAGTATCTTTGGCAGTTTGATTTTTGAAACGCATTTGTATCCAATCACATCCGGCGTCCAGAGCCTGATGAATATTATACAATTGTTCTTCGATGGTTTTTCCTTGTGAGATGTATTGTAATTTATTGTACATGATGATATCCGATTAAATTTGGTGTTGAACTCAGGTATTTTTCTATGTAGGTTTTAGCATTTTTACAAGCCTCTTTTGGAGTTTGATTCAATGCCAGATTTGCGGCGATTGCTGTTGATAAAACACAGCCTGAACCATGTTTTTCATAGCATTTTTTTTCTGTGGGTAATAAATCTATAATTTCATTTGCAAGGAATAATCTATCAGTACCAATTTCATCTAAATTATGACCTCCTTTTAATAAAATATTAGTTGGGATTTCATTTAGTAACCAAAGTTTATCAGAAATAAAGCCTGGAAATAAAACCTCAATTTCATTATAATTGGGTGTAATTAAATCTATTTTTGATAGAATTTTATTTAAGTCTAAACGATCTTCGATAGTTGTGAATTCAAATTCGGTGGTTGATTTTAAGACCGGATCCCAAACAATTTGGGTAGTTGGAGATAGTAATTTAATCGTCGAAAGAATTCGGTTTAAGTAATGTAAAGAAGGAACAATCCCGATTTTAACGCTTTTGATTTTATAGTTTTCAAATAACGTTTCAATAGAGCGAATTACAAAACTCAAACTCGTCCATTCAATATCATAGAACTTATTTTCAGTTTGAATAGTGTTGGCTGTTGAAACTGCAAAGCCCACAACCTGATGCTGTTCAAATGTTTTGATGTCTGCCAAAACACCAGCTCCGCCAGTTGGATCAAAACCGGCTATACTGAGAACGAAAGGGCGATTTTCTGACATAATTTGAATTGTTTTATTGGGTTTTCATTGTTCCAGATACTTCCTAAAAGAGCTATGTCATCAAAGTCGTTCTCAAGAGTTTTTTGAATGTTCTCGGAATTAATTCCGCCTAAAGCGACCACTTTTGTGTTGTTATTTGTTCTTGATTTTAAGGCTTCAAAAAGGTTTTCTGTCGGATGATAACCTTCCTTGGAAATACTTGTAAAAACAGGACTCAGAAAGGCATAATCAAATTCAGTCGATAATGAATTGAAATCTTCAATTGAATGTGTTGATGTTGAATACCTACAAGGTTTTGAAAATCTTGCAGGAGACTCATGAGAATTTTTTCTTGCCTTTTCAGAGAAATGAATCCTGTTAATACCAAAATCTTCTGCCAATTGATGATGACTATGTAAAACCAAATTAGTTCTAAATTCCATTTTTATTTGATGAAGAAATCGAGCCATTTCAACCTCAGAAAAATCAGGTTTCCGAATATGAAGCAAAGACAATCCTTCCTCAAATAAAGAAGCAATAATGCTGATTTCATTAGCAATTGAAGAAGGATTTGTAATTACGATCATAATTTTTTCTCTTTATTCTTTCTTCTATTTCTTCTCTTAAATATAAATCTCTTTTCCTTGCTCGATAAACTCTTCTGATTTTTCCTGCATACCTTTTTCGGCTGCTGCGACATCGCGAATTTCCTGAGATATTTTCATTGAACAGAATTTCGGTCCGCACATCGAACAGAAATGAGCAACTTTTGCACCATCGGCAGGAAGGGTTTCATCGTGAAATTCTCTTGCAGTGTCCGGATCCAATGATAAATTGAACTGATCTTCCCAACGGAATTCAAAACGTGCTTTACTCAAGGCATTATCACGATATTGCGCACCTGGATGACCTTTGGCTAAATCAGCAGCATGAGCCGATATTTTATAAGTGATCACACCATCTTTAACGTCTTTCTTATTAGGTAAACCAAGGTGTTCTTTTGGTGTTACATAACATAACATTGCGCAGCCATACCAGCCAATCATTGCGGCTCCAATTGCCGATGTGATATGGTCATAACCCGGTGCAATATCTGTTGTTAATGGTCCAAGTGTGTAAAAAGGAGCTTCACTGCAATGTTCTAATTGTTTGTCCATATTCTCTTTAATCATGTGCATTGGCACGTGACCTGGACCTTCTATGAAAACTTGCACATCGTGTTTCCATGCAATTTTAGTCAGTTCGCCTAAAGTTTCAAGTTCTGCAAATTGAGCAGCATCGTTTGCGTCGGCAATAGAACCCGGACGTAAACCGTCGCCTAATGAAAACGCAACATCATATTGTTTCATGATTTCGCAGATTTCTTCGAAATGAGTGTATAAAAAGTTTTCTTTGTGATGGAATAAACACCATTTTGCCATAATTGATCCGCCGCGAGAAACGATTCCCGTAACACGATCAGCCGTTAAATGAATGTATCGCAGTAAAACTCCCGCGTGAATCGTGAAATAAGAAACTCCTTGTTCTGCTTGTTCGATAAGTGTGTCACGGAAAACTTCCCAGGTTAAATCTTCGGCGATTCCTTTTACTTTTTCTAAGGCTTGATAAATAGGAACTGTACCAATTGGAACCGGTGAATTACGAATGATCCATTCTCTGGTTTCGTGAATATTTTTTCCAGTAGACAAATCCATTATTGTGTCAGCGCCCCAGCGGCAAGCCCAAACAGCTTTTTCAACTTCTTCTTCAATACTTGAAGTTACAGCGCTGTTTCCGATATTAGCATTTATTTTTACCAAAAAATTACGTCCTACAATCATAGGTTCACTTTCGGGATGGTTGATGTTGTTCGGAATTATGGCTCTTCCGCAAGCTACTTCGCTTCGGACAAATTCAGGTGTTATTTTGCTTTTTGGAGTGTTTGCCCCAAAACTATGTCCGGCATGTTGGCATTGCATTGCTTTGGTTTGTTCGTTCAAAAGCTCGATGCGTTGGTTTTCGCGGATAGCGATATATTCCATTTCGGGAGTTATAATGCCTTGTTTTGCGTAATATAATTGTGTTACGTTGGCACCTTTTTTTGCTCTTTTTGGCTGATGCAAATATTCGAATCTAAGATGGTTTAGACTTTCGTCTTTTAGACGGGTTTGTCCGTAATCAGAAGAGATTTCGTTTAGGATTTCGACATCATTTCGGTCTAGAATCCAATTTTCGCGCAAGCGGGGTAATCCTTTTCTAATGTCGATTTCAATGTTTGGATCAGTGTAAGCACCAGATGTATCGTAAATAGTTATTGGTGGGTTTTTCTCGATTCCACCATTTGAAAGTTTGGTATCGCTTAGAATAACTTCGCGCATAGCGACTTTTATCGGGTGAATTTCTCCGTTTACATATACTTTTTTGGAGTTAGGAAAAGGGGTTCTGGAAATTTGTTCTTCTGTAGTCATAAAAGGAAGTTTAAAGTTTTTCTTGTTTCAAGTTTCAGGTTGATGTAGATTGTGTTTTTATATGCTGTTTTCTGTAGAGACGTACAGCAACTTGTTTAAGGGGTGCATGTTAATTGGAATTTGGATTTTAATTTTTGAAATTTATTCTTTCTGCCAGCGATAGAAGTGAAAAGCCCGTAAAGGAGAAAACCGTAAAAAATAAGGATTAGAAAAGCGACCAACGGAAGCTTTACTAAGACTATATTTTTGTGGTTTACGACTGCGGACTTGAAACGGATAGCCCGCCCGAGCAGCCAAATTATCCTCCTTGTGTTGCTGAGATTATTAGAATTTCGTCGGTTTCTTGTACAAAATGCTGATTCCAGTTGGGTTTTGGAATTACGGTATTGTTTACGGCAACGGCAATTCCGTTTTGTTTGTTGGGAATTTCGAGATCGAGCAATGCCTGAACGCTAAGTGTTACAGCATTGAATTTCTTGCTTTGTTGGTTGATTTTTAGTTCCATTCCTTCTTAGTTTAGTATGTAGTTATACTTTAGGAATGGCTACAATTGCGCATAAAAATGCGCGCAGAAGTCATCTTACTTTTCCCTACGCTAGTATGAACTAGATCAGGTTCAGAGGGTAAAATCTCAGCCTACAAGTTTGTAGACACCCCTAAAGTGTGAAGCAAATGTAATAAATTTTTGTTTGGTTGTTTAAAAAAGTTTCAAGTTTCAGGTTTCACGTTGTTTTTGAAAACTGAAAACTGAGACTGATTACTGAGCTCTTGTCCAGCAATTTTCGGCGTGATCATTGACCATTCCAGTGGCTTGCATGTGTGCGTAAATTACGGTGGAACCAACAAATTTGAATCCTCTTTTTTTTAAATCTTTACTTATTTCATCAGAAAGTGGAGTAGTGGCAGGTACGTCTTTTGAGGTTTTTGGATTATTAATGATCGGTTTTCCGTTGGTAAACTTCCAGATATAATCAGAAAAACTTCCAAATTCATTTTGAATTTTAATAAAAGCCTGAGCATTTGATACCGCAGACTTTATTTTTAGTTTGTTGCGAATGATTCCGGTATTCTGCAATAGTTCTTCTATTTTATCTTCGGAATAATTGGCAATTTTTTTATAATCAAAATAATCAAAAGCTGCTCTGAAATTTTCTCTTTTATTTAAAATTGTAATCCAGCTTAATCCTGCCTGAAAAGTTTCCAGAATTAAAAATTCGAATAAAGTTGGGTCGTCATAAACGGGAACGCCCCATTCTTCGTCATGATATTTTTTGTATAAATCGCTGGCAGTGCACCAGCCACATCTTATTAGATTTTCGTTTTCCATTATTTTCCTATTTGCCAATGATATCCTTTTATGGTTGGAATGTAAGCAGAATGACCAATTATAATCAGGTCATTGTAGATTTTTTTATTGTATTTGATTCCGATTGCTTGTCCTGAAGTGTACATTTTATTGGCGACAAACTTAACTTTCATTCGGGCATCGGTAAATTTTGCGTCGGAAACTTTTTCTACAAACCAGGTTGAGTGCCATTTTATGTCAATTTCATCTTCGGCAGTTTTGGTAACACTTTTTACAAGTTTTACTGCTTCTTCGGGAATTTCGAAATTTTGAGTTAATTCTTTTTGTGTTAAGGTTTGTCCAACTTTGCTTCTGGAAAGTATTTTGCGAATGTTGACAAAGTTTATTAATTCGGTATTATCGTCTTTTTTTATTTCTGCGGTATTATTTTTTGCATCTTTTTTTAAAGTATCAGTTTTCAAAAGAATTGTATCTTTTATACCAGTGTTATTTTGATTATTGATCTTTGGATTTGCAGCAATTACTTTTGTAAGAATTTCTTTGTTAGTTGAAGCGGTTTCAGAAACTGGATTTAAAGTATTAACAGACTGTACTCTTTTTGGTTGTTTTTTTTCGTTGTTACCGCAGCTAAAAAAGCAATATGTTATAGAAAGAAGTATAATTATACTAGTTTTTTTCATTGTGCCATTTGTTTTTACTTTTTTTGAGAGTGATCTGGATCGTTGTCTAAATATTTCTTAATTAAATGATGTCCGGCATAAATAAGCGGGGTCAATAAAACAGCAACGGTTAGTTTGAATATATATCCTGTTAATCCTGACGAAATAAAGGTATCGAAGTCTATTTTTCCAGGTAACCAAAAGGCAATTCCGAGTACAATAAACGAATCAAATAACTGCGAAATTACGGTTGATCCTGTTGTTCTGAGCCATATTTTTCGTTCGCCGGTTCGTCTTTTGAAAAACCAAAATATCCAAACGTCTATTAATTGTGATGCCATAAAAGCAATTAAACTACCAACAATAATCCACATACTTTGTCCAAAAACGGCATGAAATTGCTCGTCATTTACAGGGCTTATTCCTTTTGCAGCCGGAATTACGATTGCCATAAATAATATTAAAAAGGCATAAGCAATCAAACATGCGGTTATAAAAGAGAGTTTTTTTACTCCTTTTTCTCCAAAATATTCATTTATTAAATCAGTTGTAAGGAATACAATGGGCCAGGGTAAAATTCCGATACTCATTACGAATGGTCCAACTTGAATTAATTTTCCTCCAATAAGTTCTGCTACAACAGCATTGGTTATAAAAATACCGGCTAAAATTACAAAAACGATTTCTTTTCTGGTTTTAAACATATTGATGTAATAAATGACATTTCAAATTTAAACTATTTCTTTATAATTGGAAATGTATAATTATTAATTAAGTACGGCTTGATGCTAATGGGAGAGTTAAAATTTTCATTCTAATGTTGATTTTAGTTACATTTGGAATAATAACATGTTTAATTTTATATTAAATCAAATTACTAATAATGAAAAAATTAATAACGATTTTTCTCATGGGAACAACTTTATCTGTGGTAAACGCGCAAACTAATTCTGATAATCCATTGCTAAAAAAATGGACAGGACCTTATGGAGGAGTTCCTGCTTTTAATGAGTATAAGGTTTCAGATTTTAAACCTGCGCTTCAATTTGCAATTCAGGAAAAATTAAATGAGGTTGATGCTATTGCAAACAATCCAAAAGCACCAACTTTTGATAATACTATTGCTGCTATGGAGCGTTCAGGTCAAACTATATCCCGAATTTACGCTGTTTATGGAATTTACGGTTCGACTTTAAGTACTCCTGAATTTGATGCTGTTGAAACAGAAATGTCTCCTAAATTAGCTGCGTTCAATGACAAAATTTTGCAAAACAAAAAATTGTTCACCAGAATAGAAACTATATATAACTCAACGGAAAGCAAAAAACTTACAAGCGAGCAACAACGATTAATTTGGTTGTATTACACTGACTTTGTTCGTGAAGGAGCTAAATTAAACGAAAAAGATAAAGAAAAAGTAGCTAAAATTAATCAGGAATTAGCAAGTCTTTTTACTAAGTTCAGTCAAAATTTATTGGCAGAAGAGCATAACCAATATGTAGCATTAAAAACAGAAAGTGATTTTGATGGTTTGCCAACTGAGGTAAAAAATGCTGCAATTGCTGAGGCAAAAAGCAGAAAGTTAGATGCTCTGGGCTGTGTTGCAAATACACGTTCGTCTATTGAGCCATTTTTGACTTTCTCGACTCGCAGGGATTTGAGAGAAAAAGCATTTGATATTTTTGTTAAGCGTGGTGATAATGGAAATGCAAATGATAATAATGCTACGCTTGTTTCTATTTTGCAATTGCGTACTAAAAAAGCAAATCTATTAGGATTTTCTACTTTTGCAGATTGGAGTTTGTCAAATAAAATGGCAAAAGATCCTAAGAAAACTTTAGATTTAATGTTATCAGTTTGGGAACCCGCTGTAGAAAAAGTACATCAGGATGTTGCCGAAATGCAGAAAATTGTTGATGCGGAAGGTGGAAAATTTAAGATTCAGCCTTGGGACTACCGTTATTATGCAGAGAAGGTAAGAAAAGCAAAATATGATTTAGATCAAAATGAAGTTAAGCCTTATTTGCAATTAGAAAACCTACGTGAAGGAATGTTTTGGGTTGCAGGTGAATTGTTTAATTTAAGCTTTAAACAAATTACTAATGTACCAGTGTATCATCCGGATGTGCGTGTTTGGGAAGTGAGTAATAAGGTTACTGGTAAAGTAGTTGGGTTGTGGTATTTTGATCCTTATGCACGTACCGGAAAGCGTTCAGGTGCGTGGATGAATGCCTATCGTGAGCAACAAAGAATGGATGGAGATGTTCTTACAATTGTGTCTAATAATTGTAATTTTATAAAAGGAGCTGCAAATGAACCTATCTTAATTTCGTGGGAAGATGCTACAACTTTGTTTCATGAGTTTGGACACGCACTTCATGGATTATGCTCCAATGTAACATATCCTAGTTTGTCAGGTACAAATGTTGCGAGAGATTATGTAGAGTTTCCTTCGCAATTATTAGAGCACTGGTTGTCTACTCCCGAAGTATTGAATAAATTTGCTTTGCATTATAAGACAAATCAACCGTTACCACAATCATTGGTAGACAGAATTGAAAAAGCATCTAATTTTGGTGAAGGATTTTCTACTGTAGAAACGATCTCAAGTTCTTTAATTGATATGAAACTTCACTTAGCAACGACAACTATTGATCCTCATAAATTCGAAAAAGAAACTTTAGATGCGCTTCATATGCCGTCAGAAATTGTGATGCGTCATAGAATTCCTCAATTCGGACATATTTTCTCTGGTGATGGATATGCTGCCGGATATTACAGTTATTTATGGGCAGATGTTATCAATGCAGATGCTTGGGAGGCTTTTACTGAAGGGAAAGGGCCGTATGATAAAGAAGTTGCAAAACGTCTTTATGATGATATTTTTAGTGTAGGAAATACTATTGATCAGGAAAAAGCTTATGAAAACTTTAGAGGAAGGGCTCCTAAATCTGATGCTTTAATGCGTGCGAGAAATTTTCCAATTAAGGATAAAAAATAATAAGATTAAATTCTAAATTAAAGTCCCTGGATAATGTATTATTCGGGGATTTTTTTTGGAGTTGAGTTTAGCCACAGATTTTGAGGATTAAAAGATTTTACATTCTTTAAGTTCCTGATCTAATACACTTGTTTTAAGTTTTGTCAAAGTTCAGAACTTTGAGAAAGTCCTAGTTGTAAGGCAAGAATTGTTAAAACAAAAAAAGCCCGAATAAATAAATATTCGGGCTTTTTATATTGAAATAATAATATATTAACCTAGAGTAACTCTTTTGAATCCTGTAATTTCAACGTTGAATCCTTTAACATAATCACCAACTTTTTTACTATCATCTTTGATAAAGTTTTGATCTAACAAAGCTTTTTCCTGATCTAAAGTTGTATTATCAGAGATGAAACGTTGAACTTTTCCTGGAATAATTTTGTCCCAAATTTGTTCTGGTTTACCTTCAGCTTTTAATTCAGCTTTAGCATCTTCTTCAGCTTGTTTTAAAACTTCTTCAGTTAATTGAGAGAAAGAAATATATTTAGGAACATTTTTTAAAGTTTTTCCTAAACGTTTTGCTTCTTCATTATCCTTTTCGATTACAGCAATACGAGCAGCAAGTTCAGATTCAACGAAAGCAGGATCAAAATCTTTGTAAGATAATGTATCAGCTCCCATAGAAGCAACTTGCATAGAAACATCTTTAGTTAAAACGTCAGCATTAGGAATTGCAGCAGAAATTGCAGTTAATGCAGCAATTTTGTTAACGTGAACATAAGATCCAACGAAAGCGCCTTCTAAGATTTCAAAACCACCGATTTCGATTTTCTCACCGATAACACCAGTTTGCTCGATTAATTTTTCAGCAACAGTAATTCCGTTGAAATCTGAAGCTAAGAATTCTTCTTTAGAAGAGAAGTTGATAGCTCTTTCAACTAATTCTTTAGCTAAAGTTACGAAAGCTTCATTTTTACCTACGAAATCTGTTTCGCAGTTTAAAGTGATGATAGCTCCTTTAGTTTTGTCAGCATTAACAAAAGATACAGCAGCTCCTTCAGAAGACTCACGGTCAGAACGGTTAGCAGCAACTTTTTGTCCTTTTTCTCTAAGGTTTTGTATAGCTTTATCGAAATCTCCATCAGCTTCAACTAAAGCTTTTTTACAGTCCATCATTCCGGCACCTGTAGTTTGTCTTAATTTATTTACGTCTGCAGCAGTAATTGTTGCCATAATATTTTGAATTTTAATGTTAAAAGTAAAAATTCCATCTTTTAAATTCTAAACTCCAATTTTATTAAATTATCAACATAACGTTTTTAATTTGTACTTGGATTTTAGAATTTAAAATTTGGAATTTAAATTTGATTTATTCTTCAGTTGCAGGAGCAGCAGCTTCAACAGCTGGTGCAGCCTCTACAGCAGGAGCAGCTTCAGCAGCAGCTTCTTCTGTAAATACTTCAGTTTCTTTGTCAGAACCTCTGTCAGAAAGACCGTCGATTACAGCAGCAGTAACTAAAGATAAAATTTTGTCAATTGATTTAGAAGCATCATCATTTGCAGGAATAACGTAATCAACCTCTCTTGGGTCAGAATTCGTATCAACCATTGCGAAAACTGGAATGTTTAATTTTTGTGCTTCTTTTATTGCGATATGTTCAGCTTTGATATCTACTACGAACAATGCTGCAGGTAGTCTAGACATATCAGCAATTGAACCTAAGTTTTTCTCTAATTTAGCACGTAGACGATCAACTTGCAAACGCTCTTTTTTAGATAACGTCATGAAAGTACCATCTTTCTTCATTTTATCAATAGAAGACATTTTTTTAACTGCCTTTCTGATAGTTACAAAGTTAGTAAGCATTCCACCAGGCCATCTTTCAGTGATGTAAGGCATGTTTGCAGCTTTTGCTTTTTCAGCAACGATGTCTTTTGCTTGTTTTTTGGTAGCTACGAATAAGATTTTTCTACCTGATGCAGCGATTTTTTTCAAAGCTTCATTAGCTTCTTCAATTTTAGCTGCAGTTTTATATAGATTGATAATGTGAATACCATTACGCTCCATATAAATGTAAGGGGCCATATTTGGGTCCCATTTTCTAGTCATGTGTCCAAAGTGAACACCTGCTTCTAGTAAGTCTTTTACTTCTATTTTGTTTGCCATTTTTGTACTAGTTTACGTTCTGTTGATTAGCAATGCATAAATGGCGGTTTCCCAGGCTTTATACATTTAGATGCTAAACTATTTCCTACCTCGATAGGAGAGCAACAACAACTGTGTTTTTTAATTTCAATAAATTGATAATGTCTTGTACCATATGCACAAGACAGGTAATATTAACGTTTAGAGAATTGGAATCTCTTACGAGCTTTCTTCTGACCGAATTTCTTACGTTCAACCATTCTTGGATCTCTTGTTAATAAACCTTCTGGTTTAAGGATAGCTCTGTTTTCAGCATTTACTTCACACATAACGCGTGCTAATGCCATTCTTACAGCTTCTGCCTGACCAGTTGAACCACCTCCGTAAACGTTTACTTTTACATCAAAGTTATTTACATTTTCTGTCATAGACATTGGTTGTAAAACTTTGTATTGTAAAGTTGCAGTTGGAAAGTAAGTTGCGAATTCTTTTTTGTTTACAGTGATTTTTCCTGTTCCTTCAGAAACATATACACGTGCAACAGCGGTTTTTCTTCTACCGATTTTGTGAATAACTCCCATTACTTAAGATCGTTTAGGTTAACAGTTCTAGGTTTTTGAGCTCCTTGTTTGTGCTCAGATCCTACAACAACATTTAGATTTCTAAAAAGTTCAGCTCCTAATTTGTTTTTAGGTAACATTCCTTTTACAGCTTTTTCTACTAGTAATGCAGGGTTTTTAGATTGCAATACTTTAGCAGTTAAAGTTCTTTGTCCTCCTGGGTAACCTGTATGACGTACGTAAACTTTGTCATCCATTTTTCTACCTGTAAGGTTAATTTTTTCTGAGTTGATAACAATTACGTTATCTCCACAGTCAACGTGCGGTGTGTAACTTGGTTTGTACTTACCTCTTAAGATCATTGCAACCTTTGAAGCAAGACGACCTAAGTTATGACCCTCAGCATCTACAACGATCCACTCTTTCGTTACAGTGGCTTTGCTTGCTGAAATTGTCTTGTAGCTTAATGCGTCCATAATATTATTTTAATTAAACATTCCATCCCCAATAAAGGGGATGCAAAAGTACAATTAATTATTTTAAAACCAAATACCTGAAAAGAATATTTTATATGCTGAAAATCAAGCTATCAGTTTTATATTTAAAAGAATAAAAAAAAACCACCTTCACAATAACGCGAAGGTGGTTCAATTTTTAGAATTATTTATGTTAAACAATGAATAAATTTGCAATATCTACAACTTGTTGAGTTGTGAGTGGTTCATCATAAGCTTCTGATCCTGCAGCAGTTCCAAATGCGGTCGCTGTATTGAATCCTGCCTGCATTGTTAATCCTTCACCATTATAAACTCCTTGCGTTGCTGATGGCATTCCTGTCCCTCTTTCGTCGTTAGAAATCCATCCTTTTAATCCGCGTAATCTTCTTACTTCTGATGCGTGACGTGCTTCTACAGAGTGAATTTGTAGTGCAGCTGTTAATAAATCCGGTGCCGAAATTAAATTTGCAGCCTGACCTTTGTAGGCTCTTACGCCTGTATCTTCAAAGGCTTGTGCCAATGCCAGAAAGGTTGGATAATCTCCAAAAGGATCAAATGCGCCTCCAACAGTAAAGTCAAATGTAGGTTTTGCTACAAAATTTGCGCTCATTGTTCCGCCTAATCCTGCTATTAAAAATTTAACGTGATCAGATTCATGTGCCGCTATTTGTTGAAAAACCTTTAAATCTCGTCCTCCATTTTCTGATGCCGGAATTACTCCGGAATCTAATGCCATGGCGTAAAATTCATTTTCAAGGTATTCTAAAGTTAATGCAAATTGCAAAGCTCCAATTGGAGTTGCCGGCGTTGCAGTAATATCTTTTGCTAAGGCTTTATTGGCGAATGCGGATAATCCAAAAGGAATTGATGCCATTGCCAGTGTTTTTCCGATATTTCCAAACTGATTAAAACTGTCTCTTCTCGAACCAGTGCTTCTCATTAAGCTATCATCAGTAAATGTTTCTATAAATTTTAAAATATTCATAATTTCTAAGTTTTAGCTAGTTAGGATTAAGGTAAATATTTGGCAGTGAATTTTGTAGTAATGAAACCTCCGGCAATTGGTAAAATCTTAGAAGGATCTTTGGCAACATCTAAACCTGTAGAAGTACTTATAATGTCATCACCTGCAAAATCGCTTGAATTTGGATTGATTAAACTTCTTATCGCTGAAGCGTGTCTTGCTTCAACCGAAACAATTTTCCCTGCTAATAATAGGTAGTCGGGACTTTTAATCAATTTTCCGGCTCCGTTATATGCGGCAACTCCGGTATCTTCTAATGCTTTTGCTGTTGCAAGAACCTCATTACGACTATTAAAATTCATAGAACCATAATTAAATGCTAGAGTAGGCAACAATTGAGTACTTGGGTTAGGAAGCGCTCCGGACAATGCAGCTTTGAAAAAATCTCTGTGAATTACTTCGTGATAATACAAATCAGTTAGTACTTGGCGTTCTATATCATTAAAAGTTGCATTAAAGTTTGATGCATTTACAACTTTGGTATAAAAATCAGCTTCTAATTGTTCTAAGGCATAAGCGTAAGTTAGAACTCCAAAATCTCCGGCTCCCAAATCAAACACACCATTTCTGATTCCTGGCAATGTGGTGTCTTCCATTGGAGCATCATTATCATCATTATTGCTGCAGCCCGCGATAACCAAACCTGCACTAACTAGTGTTAAGCCACTGAGCTTAAGGAAGCTCCTTCTGTTATTCAATGAAGGATCTACTTCATGAATTTTAACTTCGTTTTTCATAATCAAGGTCTTTTAAAAGGTTAATAACATATATTAAGGTATTAACGAGTTTTTAAGACAAGCGGTTTTGGGAAATGGAATTTATTTGATTTTATTTTAAAAAGATCTTATAAATTCAAATACTGGTAGGTGATTTTTGTTTTATTTTAGGTAATTCTACTATATTTGTATTAATTACATAAAATATTTTTAAATGAAAGCTAAAGCAACTCTAAAACAAATTGCGAAAGAACTAGGTGTTTCTGTTTCGACTGTTTCTAAGGCGTTAAACGATAGTCCGGAAATTAGTGAGCAAACGAAGGTGAAGATTAAGGAGTATGCCAAACTCAAAAATTATAAGCCTAATGTTATTGGTCTGAATTTAAAGAATCGTAAAACCAAAACGATTGGTGTAATTATACCTAATATATTAAATTCCTTTTTTGCAAAGGTTTTTAGTGGTATCGAAAAAGTAGCCGATAAAAAAGGATATAACGTAATTACATGTATTTCTAATGAATCTTTAGAAAAAGAAATTCATACACTTGAAATGTTGAGCAACGGAACAATTGACGGATTTATTCTTTCTGTTTCTGAAGAAGCTCAAAAATTACAGGATTACAGCCATTTCTCTGCGATTATTAATGACGGAACGCCAATTGTAATGTTTGATCGTATTGCTGATGAAGTAGAATGTGACAAAGTTGTCGTAGATGATTTTGATTCGGCTTTAAATTCAACACAGCATTTAATTGATTTAGGATGTAAAAATATTGCCTTGATTTCTTCAGTTGATAATTTAAGTGTTGGAAAATTAAGAGCAAAAGGATATTTGCAAGCTTTAAAAGACAATAAAATTCCCGTAAATGAGAAAATTATTCTTCGTACTGATTCTGAGGATGATATGAAGGCTAAAATCGATAGGATTTTTGATCAAAAAATTGATGCAATTTTTGCTTTGGATGAAAATGATTCAGTTGCCGCTTTAAGAGAGAGTTTAAAAAAAGGATTCAGAGTTCCGGAAGACATCTCTATTATTGGTTTTGCTGACGGAATTTTAGCTTCAAGACGTTTATCACCAAGTTTAACTACAGTAAGTCAGCACGGAATAGAAATTGGAGAAGTTGCTGCCAGACAATTAATCAAACGATTGGAAGAATCTGAAGAAGAAACTTCAGATTATGAAACAATTGTTATCAAGACAAAATTGAAAGAACGAGAGTCGACAAGAAAAATGTAAGACTCATAAAATACTAAGATCAAAAAAAGACTGTCCATATGGGCAGTCTTTTTTTTTGATTTACATTTTTTGTTGGAAGGACAAGATTGTAATTTTTTTGTTTTACAGATCTAAAATTCCTAGTGAGCCGCTAACCAATCTTTACCCATACCAAGTTCAACTTCTAACGGTACACTCATTATAAAAGCATTTTCCATTTCGTGTTTAATCATTGGCTGGATTTTTTCTAACTCGTCGTTATGCACATCAAACACAAGCTCATCATGAACCTGAAGCAACATTCTGGATTTCCAGTTTTCTTCTTTTAGTTTTTTATGAATATTGATCATCGCGATTTTAATCACATCGGCAGCACTTCCCTGAATTGGTGCGTTTACAGCATTTCGTTCGGCAGCACTTCTAACCACAGCATTTGCCGAGTTAATGTCTTTTAAATAACGACGACGCCCCAGAATTGTTTGTACATATCCTTTTTCACGAGCAGACTGTATTTGTTCGTTAATATAAGATCTTAATCTTGGGTATGTTTTATAGTAAGCTTCAATCAAAGCAGCGCTTTCGCTACGAGATAATGAAGTTTGATTACTTAATCCAAAAGCAGAAACTCCATAGATAATTCCGAAGTTTACTGTTTTAGCGTTGCTTCTTTGTTCGCGGGAAACTTCATCTAACGGCACATCAAATACTTTTGCTGCGGTAGCTTTGTGAATATCTTCTCCGTTTTTGAAAGCGGCAATCATATTTTCTTCTCCGCTTAAAGCGGCAATAATTCTTAATTCTATTTGCGAGTAATCGGCAGAGATTAAAGTATGGTTTTCATCGCGAGCAACAAAAGCTTTACGAATCTGACGACCTCTTTCGGTACGAATCGGAATGTTTTGCAAGTTCGGATTATTAGAACTCAAACGTCCCGTTGCCGCAACGGTTTGCATATAATCAGTATGAACGCGTAACGTTTTCTTGTCAACTTGTTCCGGTAAAGCCAGGATATAAGTGCTTTGTAATTTGACCATTTGACGCCAATCCAAAATTTCTTTTACAATTGGGTTGTCATTGGCTAAATAAGTTAGAACTTCTTCGCCAGTTGCATATTGACCTGTTTTGGTTTTCTTTTGTTTTGCTCCGCCAATTTTCATTTTATCAAACAAAATATCTCCTAATTGTTTCGGAGAAGCAAGGTTGAATTTCTCGCCGGCAGTTTCGTATATTTTTTGTTCCAAAGATTTAATCTCAACGTCCATTTCTTTAGACATTGCACTTAAGAATTCAACATCCAGACGAATTCCTTCAGTTTCCATTGCAGCTAAAACGCTTACTAACGGAATTTCGATTTCATCAAATAGCTTTTTAGTTTCAGTTTTATCTAACTCTGTAGTAAAAATTTCTTTTAATTGTAAAGTTACATCAGCATCTTCGGCAGCGTATTCCTTGATGTCTTCAAGTGGAACATCACGCATTGTAATTTGATTTTTTCCTTTTTTGCCAATTAATGTTTCAATTGATTTTGGGGAATATTTCAAATACGTTTCTGATAAAATATCCATATTGTGACGCATATCCGGATTAATCAAATAATGCGCAATCATCGTGTCGAAAAGTTTTCCTTTTACGGTAACATCATAATTAGAAAGGATTTTTAAATCATATTTTAAATTTTGACCAATTTTTTCGATGTTTTCATTCTCAAAAAACGGTTTAAATTTATCCACTAAAACCTGAGCTTCTTCCTGGCTTTCCGGAAACGGAACATAAAACGCTTTTCCTTTTTCGTAAGAGAAAGACATTCCGACCAATTCAGCGTGCAAGGCATCTAGGCCAGTAGTTTCGGTGTCAAAACAAACAGAAGGCTGGTTTTGTAAATTCTGCAAAAGCAATTTTATTCCTAAATCACCCTGAACAGCCTGATAGGAGTGAGGTGTGTTTTCTAAAGTATTGTAGAATGAAGTTCGTGTTGTTTCTGTATCTTCTTCGGTAGAACCGCCTCCAAAAAGGTCAAACTGATCTTCATTTTTAGGTTGTGGTTTTTTATACAATTTAGGATCTGCAGCCGGAGCTGAAGCTGCTAATTCATTTCCGCCACCAACTTTAAACAAATTATCAAATTGTTCCGCCATTCTTCTGAATTCTAATTCCTGAAAAATAGCATCTGTTTTTTCGATATCAGGGCGTGTTAATTCATAATCGTTTTCATCAAAAGTTACCGGACAGTCTAATAATATAGTAGCCAGTTTTTTAGATAACAATCCTTTTTCTTTATTGGCTTCAATATTCTCTTTCATTTTTCCTTTTAGCTTATCTGTATTCGCCAGAAGGTTTTCCATAGTACCAAATTCTTTCAGAAGTTTTTTAGCTGTTACTTCACCAACTCCAGGAAGCCCAGGAATATTATCGGCGGCGTCACCCATCATTCCAAGAAAATCGATTACTTGTTCAGGACGGTCAATTTCGAACTTTGCAAGAACTTCAGGAACTCCCCAAATCTCAATTCCGTTACCCATACGAGCCGGCTTGTACATAAAGATGTTCTCAGAAACTAATTGAGCAAAATCCTTATCAGGAGTTACCATGAAAACTTTGTAATTCTCTTTTTCAGCTTGTTTTGCAATTGTTCCAATTAAATCGTCGGCCTCAAAACCGGAAACTTCAATAATCGGAATATGCATTGCTTTTAATAATTCACATATATAAGGAACGGCAATTTTGATCGCTTCTGGTGTAACGTCACGATTTGCCTTGTATTCAGGAAATAAGTCGTTACGCAATTGACTTCCGCCTTTATCAAAAGCTACTGCCAAATGATCTGGTTTTTCACGTTTAATAACATCCAAAAGCGAATTCATGAAACCCATGATCGCTGATGTATCCATTCCTTTAGAGTTAATTCGCGGATTTTTTATGAAGGCATAATAACCACGAAAAATTAAAGCGTAAGCATCGAGAAGAAAAAGACGTTTTTGAGTTGACATAAAAAAAATATTAGTCTGTAAAAATAATCAATTGGGTTTTAAAAATGATTCGGTTCTTAAAAAATAAACTCAAATTTAAAATAGGAACGGTTCTTTTACCATATAAGTTATATAAGTTCATTTAAGTAGGGGCGCACAGGGGTGCGTTTCTATTTTGCTTTAGAGTAATTTGTTAATAGTATCGAATTTCAAATACTTAAAATTAGTTTGTTTTAATCCATATAAGTTATATAAGTTCATTTAAGTAGAGGTACACAGCAGTGCGTCTAATTGTAAACGACGAAATTAAATGAACTTATATAACTTATATGATAGAAAAATTAAGAACTATTTGGTAAAAAATCCCCAAAGCGTTAATGTCTCGTTAAAATATTTAGGATGAAGGTTTTCTTCATTTTGTCTTCATATTACAGGGGTAAATTTGATCTATAAAATAAAAGGTATTAATTTAAAATATTAGAAATCATGAGAAATTTATTGATGTTACTAGTAGCAGTTTTAGGAACAAGTGTAATGGTAAGTGCATTTCCTGCAAAAGGTACAAAACCAGCTCCGGCTAAAGAAGTAAAAGCAACTCCTGCAAAAGAAGTTAAAGCTACAAAAGAACCTAGAAAAAAATCTGATAAAAAAGCAAAATCAGAAAAAAAAGCAGCTCCAAAAACAGAAGCCGCTAAAGCAAAAAAATAAAACAAAAGAGCATTAAAAAAATAAAAGTCAATTAATTTAAATTTAAAAGTTATGAAAAATCTAGTTATGTTACTCGTAGCAGTTTTAGGAACAAGTGTAATGGTTAGCGCACAAACAACACCAACTCAGGCAGCCCCTGCAAAGGAAGTTAAAGCAACAAAACATCACAAACACAGTACTGATAAAAAAGCAAAATCAGCAAAAACTGAGGCTCCAAAAGCAGAAGCAACTAAAATGAAATAATAGGAATTGTTTTTGTTTTGCGTTCAAAGAATTGTAAAGGATGCAAAACAGAAGTAATGATTATGGAGAATGCGGTTGAGGAAAGCTGGTAAAGAAATTTATCAGCTTTTTTTGATTCGTTAATTTTTTAATAATGCGTAACATGGCTTTTTATAATTACTTAAATTTAGTTGCGCTTAAAAGCTATTTTTATGAATATTTTGATTGTTGAAGACAATAGAGAACTTGCTGTAGAGGTTTACGATTTTTTGTGTAACGTGGGATATGTTTGCAAAATAGCACACAATTGTGAAGATGCGCTTGAAGAAGTGAGCAGTAACGATTATGATGCAATGCTATTGGATCTTGGTTTGCCTGACGGAGATGGTTTTGAGGTTTTGAAAACAGTTCGAAAAACCAAATCAAAAATCGCCGTAATTGTCCTGACGGCTCGCGGAGAATTAGACGACAGAATAAATGGTTTGCATCTTGGTGCTGATGATTATTTGACAAAACCATTTGCTCTGACTGAATTAAGTGCACGATTGTTTGCAGTGATTCGTAGAATTCATGGGTTTACTTTAAATAATTTGAGTATTCACGGTTTTTTACTGCAACTTCAGGATTATAAAGTAAGTTATAATGAAACTCCAATAAACCTTACCAAAAAAGAGTTTGATATTTTTCAATATTTGGTTTTGAATAAAAATCGGGTAATTACAAGATTGCAATTAACCGAGCATATTTGGGGAGATATTCTGGAGGTAAATTCAGATTCTAATTTTATAGATGTTCATGTTCGAAATCTTAGAAAAAAATTGGATAAACATACCACAATTGATTGGTTTGAAACCGTAAGGAATGTTGGATATCGTATTAATGAATAAATAAAAGACTGTGAAAATAAAACACCAATTAGCTATTTTTAATGCTCTGACACGATTGTTGGTTATTTTAATTTTATGGCTAATGCTGCCAATTTTGGTAGAAAATGTGGTTTATAGACACATTAATAATAGTTTACTCGAAAAGAAACATAAGTTTATCGAGCATTTGGATAAAAATGAAATTGATGATTTTATCGAAAACCCAGATGATTCAACAGAAACTTACTCGCAGTTTTCTACCCTTCACAGTGAGTTTTTGGTACTTTCGAGATCTCCAATAAAACCAGATCAGAAAAAAGCGGTTTTTAGTAATGACTTCAGGATTATTGAAGGAGAAGAAAATGAATACCGAATTCTACAATATCATTTTACTTATGAAAATCAAGGATATCAACTCGAAATAGGAAGTAGTCTTAGCGAGGTAAATGACCTTACCTTTATTATTCGGTTTTTTATTTTAATTGTTTTTGTGGTAATTCTGCTGATTACTTTTTTGGCAGATACTTTTTATATTGAATTTTTGCTGAAACCTTTTTATAAAATTATTGACACAAAAATAAGGCGTGTAAACGAACCGGAATCTTTTGATCATACGCCAATAAAAGCAAGATCAAGAGATTTTAGAGAACTTGATTTTGTTTTGAACCAAATGATGGATCGTATTGCGGAGCTTTTTAAAAAAGAAAAACAATTTATTTCGAATGTTTCTCATGAACTTCTTACGCCAATTGCGTTGCTTAAAAATAAGTTTGAGAATTTACTCCAAAATAGTTCTTTAGATGATAATGCAGTCGATAAAATTGCCGGTTCTCTCAAAACATTGGATATGCTAAAGAAAATCATCAATAATTTATTGTTGATTTCCCGAATTGAAAATAATCAGTACGAGGCAAATGAAGCAATTAATTTTTATGAAATTATTTCAGATCTGCAAGAGGATTTACAAGACCGAATTGATGATCGCGAAATTCAGTTTCTGAATAAAATGCAATATGATTATACTTTTACAGGAAATAAAACCTTAATTCATATCCTGATTTATAATTTGGTAACGAACGCTATAAAGTACAATAAACCAAAAGGTAATATTGTAGTTGAAGATGGTTTTCTGGAGCATCGTTATTTTATTTCAATAACAGATTCAGGAATCGGAATGACGTCTTCTCAGATAGAAAACATATTCAACAGATTTGCCAGAATTAGTTCAGATCAGGATGGTCAGGGTTTAGGTCTTGCTATTGCTGAGAGTATAGCGTCTTTTCATCATATCGAAATCAAAGTTACATCTCATATCAATGAAGGAACTACCTTTATGCTGCTGCTTCCGGAGACGGCAAAACACAATTAAAAGTTAAAATTTTACGGTTGGTTCAATCTTCATTTAATCTTCATTTACTGATAATATCTTTGAGGTATAATAAATGAAATAATAACAATCATAAAACTTCAAATCATGAAAAAATTAGTAATGTTAGCAGTAGCTGTTCTAGGAACAACTGCTATGGTAAGTGCTCAAACAACTCCAGCTCAAACAACTCCGGCAAAAGAAGCTAAGGCTCCTAAAAAAGACAAAAAAGCGGATAAAAAAGCTAAAAAAGCTGAGGCTGCTAAGCCAGAAGCTGCAAAAGCTCAAAAATAAAACAACATTGGTTTACGATGTAAACCTGTTGTGGATTATTAAAGGTTTTGAAAAATTTGGTAGAGAAAAAGCTGATGGAGAAATCTATCAGCTTTTTACATTTATTAGAGTTAAATTTTTGATAATAAAAAGCTATAAAATTTTCATTATTTGTTACTTTGCTTAAAACTATAACTAATGATAATTCGTTTTGTAATTCTCTGTGCTCTTTTTTTGTTTATTGAGTTCTATTCTTATCAAGCCTTTCGTACTTTAATCAAATTAAGATGGGTTTTGGTTAGTTATCAAATTATAAGTTTACTGCTTTTAATTTTTATCATTTACTCTTTTACGCAATTCGATCGTTCTGTTGGGCAAACCAGACAAACCATGTTTACAATGGGGTTGATGTTATTGGTTTATGTTCCAAAAATAGTTTTAACACTTGTAATGTTTGGTGAAGATATTTTTAGAATTGGGGCAAGTATCTTAAACTATTTTATGTACAACTCGCCTCGTTCAGAAATGATGCCGGACAGACGAAAGTTTGTCAGTCAGATTGCTTTAGGTTTGGCGGCAGTTCCTTTTTTGTCCTTAATTTATGGAATATTTGAGGGGAAATATAATTTTAAAGTGATCAAACAAACGGTTTTCTTTCCTGATTTGCCAGATGCTTTTGATGGTTTTAGGATTACTCAGATTTCAGACGTTCATAGCGGAAGTTTTGATAACCCGGAGAAGATAAATTATGCCATTGATTTGATTAATGAGCAAGAAGCAGATATGATTTTGTTTACGGGAGACATTGTAAATACTCATGCTAAAGAAATGCATCCTTGGTTGGAGACTTTTAAAAGAATAAAAGATTATAAATATGGGAAATTTTCAGTTTTAGGAAATCATGATTACGGTGAATACGTTACATGGCCTTCTGAAAAAGAGAAAGACGAGAATTTCAAAGAAATCAAAAGTCTTTACGGTCAAATTGGTTTTAGTCTTTTGTTAAACGAACATACTTATATTCAAAAAGGCGAAGATAAAATTGCATTAATTGGAGTAGAGAATTGGGGGCAAAACTTCAAGAAAGCAGGAGATTTAAATAAAGCTTCTCAAAACGTGCATCAGGATGATTTTAAAGTGTTAATGAGTCATGATCCGAGTCATTGGGAATATGAAATTAAAAATCATCCTAAAAACTTTCATTTAACGTTGTCAGGTCATACACATGGCATGCAATTTGGAATTGAAATTCCGGGATATTTTAAATGGAGTCTGGCAGAATACATCTATAAACAATGGGCGGGATTATATGAAAATGTAGGACGATATGTTTATGTAAACCGAGGTTTTGGTTTTCATGCCTATCCGGGGCGAGTAGGTATTATGCCTGAAATTACGGTGATTGAACTAAAAAAAGGGAACAATGTGGCTTAATTCGTTAAAAATGCTACATTTGTATATAATTATCTCTTTTTAACAGAATAAAAAAGAATTAAATTTTTGGTTTTATGTCAAAATTTGGAGAACTTATAAATGCTCAAGTTCCAGTGTTAATTGATTTTTACACAGATTGGAACGAATCATCTGTATCTATGCATCCTGTTATTAAGGATGTTGCGGCTGCACTTGGCGATAAAGCCAAGGTGATTAAAATTGATGTGGATAAAAATCAGGAATTAGCAGAAGCCTTGCGTATCAAAGGGCTTCCTACTTTAATGATTTACAAAGAAGGGCAAATGATTTGGAGACAATCAGGAGAACTTGATGCAAATACAATCATTGGAATTGTCCAGGAGCAATTTAATTTATAGAATACACTTCCCTTAGTTGCTATTATTTAGTGAATAATATCAAACTTATATCCATTTTCTTTTAAAAAATGTAAGGTTTTAGGTAGCGCAAATTTTAAATTTTGCGATGCTTTTATGCTGTCATGAAATACAATGACACTTCCTGATTTTACGTTTTTGGTAACGTTTTCAAGACATTTTTCAGGAGTAATGCTTTGATCAAAATCAGCACTCAAAACATCCCACATAATTATTTTATAGCCTAGCTTTCTAAGGATTTTAGATTGTGCTTTTTTTATCTTTCCGTAAGGAGGACGAAAGATAAGGTTGCATGTTTTTTCTTCTTCCAGAACAGCAGCGCAATTTTGTACATTCTGAATATAATCATTGTTGTTGCTTTTCCAGCCATTAACATGATTCATGGTGTGGTTGCCGATAGAATGCCCATCGGTTATTAGTTTTTCAAATAAAGATAAATTAGCTTTAATGTTTTTTCCGATACAGAAGAAAGTTGCTTTAGCGTCAAATTTTTTCAATTCAGACAAAACCCAGTCTGTGACTTCTGGAGTTGGGCCATCATCAAAGGTGAGGTATATTTTCTTTTCTTTGTTCGGAATGTCCCAACAATATTTAGAAAATACCCTTTTTATGAATGAATTCGTTTTTACCCAATAAAAGCTCATCTTGAAAGGATTTAGATATATGTAAATTTAAAAAATGCAGCGCTATTTATCAAACAGTGCTGCATTTTTTTAATTGCTATATTTTTCGTATATTATTCTTTTTCACGGCCAAAACGTTCAAAAACGTTTACATAAGTATTAAAAGTTACTTTCTGTTTTTCGTAGAATGCTTTGTCATTGTTTCTTTTCATAACTTCTAATAAGCTTCTGTAGCGCTCAATATCAGTAATAATTTCCATTGCTAGATCTGTTTGATCAGCAGGAGTCAGGGTTGCGTAATAGTTTAGATTCTCTCTGTATTTTTGAACTAATTTATTAAGTAAATCATGTGCTTTTGCAGTTTCACCAACTTTATAATATCCGTTAGTAAAAGGTTCTACAAGAGAGTAATATCCAAATTTATCCAAAGGCATTTTTGTAATCGCTAAGTTGATAACATTTTTAGCTTTATCAATTTTACCTTCTGCGATAAGCTGATCCATTAAACGGGATAAATTCGTGCGGTATGTTATACTGTTTCTTCTGGTTTCAGGATCGTGATAAATTTTTTCACTTTCGCTATTACCCCAATCCCATTTCATTACAATGTCGTACATTTTATCGGCATCAATTTGTCCCATATCCATTGGTCCGCCATCTTTTGAAGGAACATTTTTGATAGGAACTAATTTGTAAACCATTCCGTCTAATTGTAAGTAGTTTTTTAACCAAAGATAATCTTCGTCATCAAAAGCTCCACCACTAAAGTAAATTGGTCTTTTCCAGTTGTTATTAGCCAGGATATCCAACATCATTAAACGGTTTTTGTATAAAGCGCTTCCTTTGATGTCAATATCGATATAAGGTACAATAGAGTCGTAGTATTTTGGATTTACAACTTTGTTTTTAATGATTGTATTTTTGTCAATATTGACTCTGATTTTATTTGTTGGGTAAAAATGGATTGTTTGTCCGTTTTGTAATCCAACAGTAGATTTAGGGTTTTTGATGAAAGACATTAAATCTTTGATGTCCCAACGAGTTTCTACTTTTTGAATATAGGCTACATAATCCAGTTTATCTCCCACATATTCATCATGAGTAAATGATATTGGTAACGGTTCAGATTCGTATGATTTCGCTTTCATTTGATCAATATACCAATCTGTCATAAATAAGCTCGTATTCACAATTTTCACATCAGTTCTAATATGCTCAATTTCTTGTGCATACCAGAGCGGGAAGGTATCATTATCTCCAATGGTAAATAAAATAGCGTCTTTGTCGCAGGAATTTAAATATGCTTTTGCCATTGCAACTGCAGTATATCTGTTTGATCTGTCGTGGTCATCCCAGTTTTGAGACGCCATTAAAACGGGAGCTGCTAAGAAAGTTGCTGCAATGATAATTGGACCGGCAATTTTTGGTGCAATATATTTTTGAATGCTTTCATATAAGGAATAAACTCCAAAGCCTATCCAGATGGCAAAAACATAGAAGGATCCTACAAGTGCATAATCTCTTTCGCGAGGCTCAAAAGGGCGTTCGTTTAGGTATATTTTTAAGGCGATTCCTGTAAATAAGAATAATGCCAGAAGAACATAAAAGCTTTTAAGATCTTTATTAGCATGATACATTATCCCGATTAAGCCTAAGATAAATGGCAGGAAAAAGTAAACGTTACGTCCTTTGTTGTTTAGAACATCAGATGGTAGTTTGTCTTGAGAACCTAGGTGAACAGAATCAAGGGCTTTTATTCCGCTGATCCAGTTTCCGTCAAGATTATCATATTTTCCCTGAACATCGCTTTGTCTTCCAACAAAATTCCACATCAAATATCTCCAATACATATATCCAAATTGATATTCGAACATAAAACTGAAATTATCCGTTGCCGTTGGTTTTTCGATAATTAAATAATCGCCATAGCTTTTTAAGAATTTAACGTAACCTTCATTGTCGATTTGTTTTTGAGCAAATGCTCTTCTGAATTCAGAAACTGTTTTCTCAACTTCATTACGCAATTGTGCGGTAGCTTTGTTGTATTCTTCTTCGCTTAACTGACTAGCGTCAATACCGTATTTTGCTAAATCCTGTTCGTAGTCGTAATTAGGGTTTATTCTGAAATTAGGTGGATTTGTAAAGCTGATATAGTTTTGAATATGTCCGGTTTCTGTACTCCACATTCTTGGTAAAAACGCTTTTTGATTATCGTCTGTATTTTGAGTGGCGTTTTTAAAATTATTGGTAATGATATATTTACCTGTTTTATAATCTCTTTCGTAATTAGGTTTTTTGTCTGAATAAGGATTTTTGGCATCCAGACCAGCAAAAACTTCTGTGTATTGAGGTCCATAGAATAAAGGATTTACTCCGTATTGCTCGCGATTATAATATGCTAAAACCTCGGTAGCATCAGATGGTTTGTTTTCGTTGATTACAGTATTTGCATTGGCACGAACCGGTAACATTAACCAGGTTGAGAAACCAATAAGAATGAATAAAATACAAAGAATAATAGTGTTATAGAAAATTAATCCTTTTTGTTTGGTGTATTTTAATCCAAAATAAAAGAAAGCGATAAATAAAAGTGCTACAAAAATGGTTCCTGAATTAAAAGGCAATCCCATGCTATTTACCATGAAAATTTCCGTTTTTCCAAACAATGCCATTGTTAATGGTAATAGAAGTATGAAAATAAACAACAAAATTCCAACTACCACAAGATTGGCTATGATGAAATTTTTAATGGTAACTTTTTCGTAATGCTTAAAATAATATAGAAAACCTATTGACGGAATAGTCAATAAAGCCATAAAGTGCACACCAAATGAAAGACCGACAACAAGAGAAATGATTAATAACCATTTATTTCCTTTTGGTTTGTCCATGTCTTGTTCCCAGCGTAACCCAAGCCAAAAAAGCAATGCAATTAATAATGATGCCATTGCATAAACTTCGGCTTCAACGGCATTAAACCAGAAACTGTCAGAGAAAGTGTAGGCAAGAGCTCCAACAAAAGAACTTCCTAATATAACAATGGAGTTGTTTTGATCAATTTCGGCAAAACGGGCAACGATTTTTTTCAAAATCATTGAAGATGACCAAAACATAAATAAAATGGTGAATGCGCTTGAAAAAACCGACATCATATTTACCATCACGGCAACATGTTGAGCGTCTATAGCAAACATAGCAAAAAAAGCACCCATCATTTGAAATAGGGGAGCTCCCGGAGGGTGTCCAACTTCTAATTTAGCGGCTGTAGCAATGTATTCGCCACAATCCCAAAAGCTCATAGTAGGTTCAACGGTTAGTGTATAGGTAGTTAAAGCGATTGCAAATGCAAACCAACCAATAATTGTATTCCATTTATTGAAATTGAATTGTGCCATATTTAGGTGTTAAAATTTTGTATGTTTTCTATCCTACAAAGAAAATGTTTTTTTGTTTAAAGAAGAGAGCATTAACATAAAATTCTATAAAACTATTTGATTGGAGTAATGTGTTGTTTGTGAAATACTTGTGTGGGTATTGCGGATTTTGAAGAATAAAAAATGAAAAAAAACGAATTTTTTTTATTAAAAAGTTTGCGCAAACTAAAAAAAGCTTTAAATTTGCACTCGCTTAACAGCATTGCTGGTCTATGGTGTAATGGTAACACAACTGTTTTTGGTGCAGTCTTTCTAGGTTCGAGTCCTAGTAGACCAACATAAAGCCTCTCAATCGAGAGGCTTTTTTTATGGAATAAATTTAAATGGTCTTTGCAGAATTTTTAAAAAAAGGGATCAATTTTAAAACTTTTTTTGATTTGGACTTTTTTGTAAAAAGGTTTTGTTGTATGGGATGAAATAAAAAATTTGTGTAAACTAAAAAAAGTTTTAAATTTGCACTCGCTTAACAGCACTGCTGGTCTATGGTGTAATGGTAACACAACTGTTTTTGGTGCAGTCTTTCAAGGTTCGAGTCCTTGTAGACCAACATAAAAGCCTCTCAATTGAGAGGCTTTTTTTATGGAATAAATTTGTTTATTGCGTTCTTTGCGATTAAATTTCTGATTTAGTACGAAAGGATGGTGCTATTTAGAAAGTAAAGAAGATGGTACTACGCCAAATTTCTTTTTAAAGGAAAATGAAAAATGCGACAAATCTTCAAAACCAACACCAATGTAAACTTCTGATGGTGGGTTTCCTTGACTAATGAGATAATATGATTCCTGAAGTCTTTTGTTTAATAACCATTTTCCGGGTGTTTCCTGAAAAACTTTTTGAAAATCTCTTTTAAAAGTTGCCAGACTTCTTCCGGTTAAATAAGCGAAACGATTAAGGTGTACGTTAAAGTGGAAGTTTTTATTCATAAACGCTTCAAGGTCCAATTTTCCGGGTTCGGTAAAATCAAATAAGATATCTTTTAATTCCGGATTTATTTTGAGTAAGAGGTGAGCGGCTTCTTTTATTTTTAAATTAAATAAAGCTTCATTGTTTTCCTGTTCAACTTCCAGGTAAGATATAAGTGATTCCATGAAAGATTTATAAAGTGGATTTGGTGCTAGTGTAATCATAGCTTCAGAATCTGTTCTTTTGTTGATTTTGAAGTTGTATTCTTTGCTTATTTCACGCAGAATTTCCTGATCGAGAAAAAGAGATATGGTTTTGAATTCTCCTCCTTCGGGTGGAATTTTGGTAAATTTTGCTAAATGATTTCTTTTGCTAAAGCGAAAATCTCCTGCTGTTGTATGGTACGTGTTTTTGCTGTCTGAAGCTGTCATTTCGCCTGAAATCTGATAGCTGAAAACGTGTTCTGGAATAAAATGCTCTCCTTCTCGACTCCTTGCGTAGTAGCAGGAGTATAGGATTTGAGGTTTTGTGTTTGTTTTTGTGCCCATATTGTAAAGTTACTAAAAGATCCGGAAGATCTTTTGTGTAAAGATTCCGGATCTGTAAGAATTGCTTTTTATTGAATTAATGCTCTTGGTTCAAGGTAAGCTTCGAGTCCTAATACTCCAAACTCTCTACCAATTCCGGATTGTTTAAATCCTCCAAACGGAGCCATTGGATCATGTCCGATTCCGTTTATTTGAACGCGTCCTGCGTTGATTTGTGAGGCAACTTTATAGGCTCTTTCTTTGTTTGATGAACTTACATAAGCTTGTAATCCGTAAGTAGTGTCATTGGCTATTTCGATTGCTTCTTCTTCTGTTTTGTAAGTGATAATGGATAAAACCGGACCAAATATTTCTTCTCTTGCAATGCGCATTTGATTGTTTACATTGATGAAAACGGTTGGTTTTACAAAGTTTCCTTTTTCTAATCCTTCAGGTTTTCCTAAGCCGCCAATAAGGATTTCGGCGCCTTCATTTATGCCTGTCTGTATGTAATCCTGAACCCTGTCATATTGTTTTGTACTGACCATTGGCCCGACTGCTGTCGTTGTTTTTTTGGGATCACCAACAATGGTTTTGAAAACTATTTCTTTAACAAGAAGTTTAGCTTCTTTGAGTTTGCTTTCAGGAACTAATAATCGTGTTCCAGCGATACAAGCTTGTCCATTATTCATGTAAGCAGCGATTATGGCAAGCGGAATTGCTTCTGAAAGATTTGCATCATCCAAAATGATATTTGGAGATTTTCCTCCAAGTTCAAGTGTAACACGTTTCATGGAATTAATAGCTTCTTTTGCGATGATTTTTCCAACATTGGTTGAGCCGGTAAAAGAGATTTTTGCGATATCCGGATTTCGGCTTATTTCGGATCCGACTACTTCTCCAAGTCCGTTTACGATATTAAAAACGCCGTTTGGTAATTTAGCTTCATGAAGGCATTCTGTGATTAATTGTGTTTGCTGTGCGCTCATTTCGCTTGGTTTTATTACCGTTGTGCATCCGGCAACAATTGCAGTTGATAATTTGCTGCAGATAAAACCATTGCTTGAATTCCATGGAATAATAATACCTACTACGCCAAGCGGTGTCATTTGAACTTCTGATTCTCCCATTTTTTTGGTGAAATCATAGGTATTTAATAGGTTGATTGCGGAGTCAAATCCTTTTAACATGTAGTCGTAGCTTATGGTTGCAAACTGAAATGTTCCTCCGTATTCTTCAATCATTACATCGATAAATTCAGTTTTTCTTTTTTCGATTGCAGTTTTTATGTTCTGTAAATACTGAGTTCTTTCTGCGGTTGTGGTTTTGGAAAAAGTTTTAAAAGCGTTTTTAGCAGCATTTATAGCGTTTTGAGTGTCTTCAGTATTTCCTAGACGAACTCTTCCAAGTTTTTCATTTGTTGTAGGGCTAATAAGGTCAAAATATTCTTGTCCTTGCGGAGTAACGAATTCTCCATTGATGTAGATTTTGTCTATTGTTTTCATGTTGTAGTGTGTTATGAATTTTATTTGACAAATTTCTATATAAATGAGGGCTTCGACTTTGTTGTAAAGCTCAAATATGCTTTGTTGTAAAGCTCATGTGATTTTTTAAAATTAAACAAGCAGATAAGGTTTTCTGTAAAAAAAAAGCCTCTCGATTGAGAGGTTTTTTGTGGAATTAAACTATGTTAATTGTTGTTTTGTGTTTTATTTAAATTTTAAAAGTGACAACAGGTTTTACAGTATGATTTACTAATCCTTCGCTAATACTTCCGTTGAAAAAGTGAGCAAAACCAGTTCTTCCGTGTGTGCACATTCCAATAATATCAGCATTTATACTGTTAGAGAAGTTGATGATTCCTTTTTCGATATTGGTGTCGTTATAAATTTGGGTAGTGTAGTTGGTGAGGTTAAATTCAGATATAAAATTGTCCATCGCTTTTTGAATAACGTGTGTTGGTTTGAAGCTATTTGGAGTGCAGATTGTAACTAAATGAATTTTTGACTCAAAGAATTTAGTGAAATTTAAAAGTTTTTCAAAAGGTTTTTTGGTTTCTTTAGAAAAATCAGAAGCAAAAACAATGTTTCCAACTTTGAAATCTGTGATGTCTTTTTTGATTACTAAAACGGGGATTTCAGAATTTCGAACTACTTTTTCGGTATTAGAGCCTATTAAAAGCTCTTCAATTCCAGAAGATCCGTGTGATCCCATTACGATCAGATCAATTTCATGATCTTTGCTTACTTCAGTAATTCCGTGAATTGGTTTGTCTATTTTTACAATTTCGGTCACTTGTATTCCGTCAAGATAAGGTTTTGATGAAATTTGATCCAGCATTTCGTTGGCTTTTTTCATAAAGAGCATGGTTTCCGGAATGCTTGCTCCGCCTAGAATTGCATCGTTCATTTGATGTGGTAATTCAAGCATGTGTAAAATGATAATTTCGGAATCGTTTTTTTTGGCGATTTTGGCGGCAACTTTCAAAGCATCTTCTGCGTGTTCGGAGAAGTCGGTAGGTACTAGAATTCGTTTCATGATATTTTAGGGGTTAAATAATGTGAAAATTCCGTTATTTTAATGCTTTCATAAAGATAAGAAATATTTTTAGAGCAATCTATTTATTTTGATTTATAAAAAAAACACTATATTTGCACCGTTATTTATTAAAATCTAAATAATGAGGGGACTAAGTGTCCCCTCTTTTTATAAAATTATGACATTTAAAGAAAAAGTAAACGGATTAATTACAGAAGCTCTTCTGGAAAAACCATCAATCTTTTTGATTGATCTGGCTATCTCGGACTCTTTTAAAATTAGTGTGGGCTTAGACGGGGATAATGGAGTGGCGCTGCAGGATTGTATTGATGTAAGTCGTGCAATCGAGAATAATCTGGATCGTGAAGAACAGGATTTTTCGCTTGAAGTAGCATCGGTTGGAGTAGGATCGCCATTGAAATTGACAAGACAATACATAAAAAATATTGGTAGAACGTTGATTGTTACTACAAATACTGAAAAAATTGAGGCAGAATTAGTGGAAGCTAACGATGTTTTTATAATTTTGTCTTGGAAAGCAAGAGAACCGAAAAAAGTAGGAAAAGGAAAAGAAACAGTTCAAAAAGAGCAACAAATACCTTATACAGAAATTAAAGAGGCAATTGTTACAGTAACATTTTAATTAAAGAATTCGCATGGAAAATTTAGCATTAATCGATTCATTCTCAGAGTTTAAAGATAATAAACTTATTGATCGTGTAACGCTTATGGCAATTTTAGAGGACGTGTTTAGAAATGCATTGAAGAAAAAATACGGTTCTGATGATAACTTTGACATCATCATAAATCCTGATAAAGGAGATATGGAGATCTGGAGAAGAAGAGTAATCGTTGCTGACGAAGATCTGGATTTTGAAAACGAAGAAATTACCTTGACTGAAGCAAGAATGATCGAAGCGGATTTTGAAATTGGTGAAGAAGTTTCTGAAGAAGTTAAATTAATTGATTTGGGACGAAGAGCTATTTTAGCTTTACGACAAAACTTAATATCTAAAATTCACGAACACGATAATACAAATCTTTACAAGCAATTTAAAGATATTATTGGTGATATTTATACTGCCGAAGTGCACCACGTTCGTCCTAGAGTTGTTATTTTAGTAGATGACGAAGGGAACGAAATTGTACTTCCGAAAGAAAAACAAATTCCGTCTGACTTTTTCCGTAAAGGAGATAACGTACGTGGAATCATTGAAAGCGTTGAATTGAAAGGAAACAAACCTCAAATTATTATGTCCAGAACTTCTGAGAAGTTTTTGGAGAAATTGTTTGAACAAGAAATTCCTGAAGTTTTCGACGGACTAATTACAGTTAAAAATGTAGTTCGTATACCTGGTGAAAAAGCAAAAGTAGCAGTGGATTCTTATGATGACAGAATTGATCCTGTTGGAGCATGTGTTGGTATGAAAGGATCTCGTATTCACGGAATTGTTCGTGAGTTAGGAAACGAAAATATTGACGTAATCAACTATACAAGTAATATTCAGTTGTTTATCACAAGAGCATTAAGCCCTGCAAAAGTTTCTTCAATCAAAATTGATGAAGAAAACAAAAGAGCGGAAGTATTCTTGAAATTAGAAGAAGTTTCTAAAGCAATTGGTAGAGGTGGTCATAATATAAAATTAGCGGGTCAGCTAACAGGTTATGAGCTGGATGTTATCAGAGAAGGTGATGTTGCTAGTGGTGAAGATGATGACGTTGAATTAACTGAGTTTTCAGATGAAATTGAAGGCTGGGTTATCGAAGAATTTGCAAAAATTGGTTTAGATACAGCTAGAAGTATCTTAAAGCAAGAAGTAGAAGATTTAGTAAGAAGAACAGATTTAGAAGAGGAAACAATTCTTGATGTTATGAAAATACTAAAAGAAGAGTTTGATAGCTAGTTATCTGCTCTAACAACACAACGAAAAAGGTAATAATAAAAAGGTTATATGTCTGAAGAGAGAGTAATAAGAATAAACAAGGTTTTAAGGGAATTAAATATTTCGTTAGAAAGAGCTGTTGATTATCTAAAAGATAAGGGAATTGCTATTGATGCAAACCCAAATGCGAAAATTTCTGATAGCGAATTTAATATCCTACAAAGCCAATTTGCGGGCGATAAGGGGAATAAGGAAGCTTCTAAAGAGGTAGGAGAAGAGAAAAGAAAAGAAAAAGAAGCATTACGTGTTGAACGTGAGAAAGAAATTGAGGATAAACGCAGACAAGACGAGGAACGCCAAAAACAACAAGAGGTTATTAAAGCGAGAGCTGTAGTAACCGGACCTGTTCAAGTTGGTAAAATTGATTTAAATCCGAAGAAACCTGCAGTTGTTTCTGCTCCTATTGTTGAGGAACCGGCTAAAGCTGAAGAACCAAAAGTAGTTGCTACTCCGACTCAACCAGAAAAGCCTGTTCAAAAAGAAATTGTTAAGCCTGAGCCAGTGGCTCCTGTGGCTCCAGTGGTTTCTGAAGAGAAAAAGGTAGAAAAACCTATTATTACAGAGAAAAAAGAAGTAAAAGCTGAAGCTCCTAAAGTAGCACCGGAACCTGTTGTTTCGACAGATCCTACAACTGCTGAGGAGACTATCACTACTCAATATCAAAAATTATCAGGAACTACTCTTACTGGGCAAACAATTGATTTATCTCAATTTAACAAGCCTAAGAAAAAGAAAGAAGATCCAAAGATAACTCCGAACAAACCGGGAGCTCCTGGGGCAAATAACAACGCGAACAAAAATAAGCGTAAGAGAATTGCTCCTAAGCCTGGGACTCCGGGTGCACCAAAACCTGCTACAGGTAATGCACCGGGAACACCAAACCCTAATAAAATTACACCAAATACCGGTGGTGGAGGTTTTAATGCTAACAGAAGTGCAAGACCAGGTTTTGTAAAAGGAAACCGTCCTGCAATTGTAGCAAAAGTTGAGCCTACTGAAGAGGAAGTAAAAAACCAAATTAGAGAGACTCTTGAAAAACTTCAAGGTAAAGGTGGTAAATCTAAAGCTGCTAAATACAGAAGAGATAAAAGAGATACGCACCGTCAGAAATCTGATGAAGAGCAAAGAGCTATTGACGAAGGAAGTAAAACTATTAAAGTTACTGAGTTTGTTACTGTAGGTGAAATTGCAATCATGATGGATGTGCCTATTACTAAAGTAATTGGAACTTGTATGTCACTTGGTATCATGGTTACCATGAACCAGCGTTTAGATGCTGAAACATTAACTATCGTAGCTGACGAATTTGGTTATGAAGTTGAGTTTATCACTGTTGATATCGAAGAAGCAATTGAGGTTGTTGAAGATAAAGAAGAAGACTTAGTAGTTAGAGCGCCAATTGTTACTGTAATGGGTCACGTCGATCACGGTAAAACATCTTTATTGGATTATATTCGTAAAGAGAATGTTATCGCTGGTGAGTCTGGAGGTATTACACAGCACATTGGAGCATACGGAGTAACTTTAGATAATGGTCAAAAAATCGCATTCTTAGATACACCGGGTCACGAGGCGTTTACCGCAATGCGTGCACGTGGAGCTCAGGTTACCGATATTGCTATTATTGTTGTTGCGGCGGATGATGATATCATGCCACAAACAAAAGAGGCGATCTCTCACGCACAAGCTGCGGGAGTGCCAATTATATTTGCAATCAATAAAATTGATAAACCAAATGCGAATGTTGAGAAAATCAAAGAGCGTTTGGCTGGTATGAATTTACTTGTTGAAGATTGGGGTGGAAAAATTCAATCACATGATATTTCTGCAAAAGTTGGAACAGGTGTAAAAGAGTTATTAGAAAAAGTTTTATTAGAGGCAGAGATTTTAGATTTAAAATCAAATCCAAATAAAGCAGCTCAGGGAACTGTAGTTGAGGCTTTCTTAGATAAAGGAAAAGGATATGTTTCTACAATTTTAGTTCAACACGGAACTTTAAAAGTTGGAGATTATATGTTGGCAGGAAAACATCATGGTAAAATTAAAGCTATGCATGATGAACGTGGACATATCGTTAAAGAAGCTGGACCTTCAACTCCTGTATCTGTTTTAGGTCTTGATGGTGCTGCAACTGCAGGTGACAAGTTTAACGTTTTTGAAGATGAAAAAGAGGCAAAACAAATTGCATCAAAACGTTCTCAATTAATGCGTGAACAATCTGTACGTACACAAAGACATATTACACTTGATGAAATTGGTCGTCGTATTGCTCTAGGTCAGTTTAAAGAATTGAACGTAATCCTTAAAGGAGACGTTGATGGATCTGTTGAAGCATTATCAGATTCGTTCTCTAAACTTTCTACAGAAGAAATTCAAATTAATATTATCCATAAAGGTGTTGGGGCAATTACTGAAACTGACGTTATGTTGGCTTCTGCTTCTGATGCGATCATTATCGGATTTAACGTTCGTCCTGCTGGAAATGCAAGACAACTTGCAGATAAAGAAGAAATCGATATCCGTTACTACTCTATTATCTACGCAGCGATCGATGACTTGAAAGATGCGATGGAAGGAATGTTAGCTCCTGAGATGAAAGAAGAAATTTTAGGAACTGCTGAAATCCGTGAGATTTTCAAAATTTCTAAAGTAGGTTCTATTGCAGGATGTATGGTTATGGATGGTAAAATCATGAGAAGTTCTAAAATTAGAGTTATTAGAGATGGAGTAGTAGTGCATACAGGAGAACTTGTTGCCTTGAAACGTTTCAAAGACGATGTTAAAGAAGTTTCTAAAGGTTATGACTGTGGTATTCAGATTAAAGGTTACAACGACATCGAAGAAAGAGATGTTATTGAAGCATACCATGAAGTTGCTATCAAGAAAAAATTGAAATAAAATTGAAATATTTTTCAAATATAAAATCCCGAGCAATCGGGATTTTTTTTGTTTTATGCTTTTTGAATATCATAAAAGTGAAGTGCTGCTTAAGCTATTTTTTTTCTTTTTCTTTTCAAAAGAATAATATCTGTTGATTTGTAATGGTCAATTTGTTTCAATTTATAACTTGAAACTAAAATGTAAGATATTAATTATGTTTTATAAAGGGGTTATTGGTTTCTTTGTACTGCTTTTGTTTGGTTTGGAAATTGGGTTTTACTAACGAAGGGATTTTTTTATGAGATCGACAATATTTAGTGTTATTAATAAACTTGTAAATAAAGGTTTTAAATCTAAAAGTGCTGTACGGACATTTACAAACGTAGAACAACTTAGAGAAATAATGCCTAATTTGTTACATGGGTATTTAAAGGAAGATGAAATGCCGGATAGTCTAAAATTGTTAGAAGCGCCTCCCGAACATGCATCTAAGGCTTTTGAGTTTGATCTGGAGTATGCTAAAAAAGCTGTAAAGTCTAAAGATAAGATCCGCTTTATACAAGCTGCAACTGATGCAGATTTATCGTTTCCGGCAGCAGTAAAGTCTTTTGAGTCTACTTTGGGTATTGAAATTAGTGATATAAAAACTCCTAAGCTTTATTTGTTGATGCGCAGAGTAATGACAGATGCTGGTTTGTCTACTTATGCAGCCAAGAATTATTATAATAGAGAACGGCCTTTTATGGTAACCAATACAAAAACATGTACTCCTGAACAGGAAGAAGTTTTACGCAAGGTTGGTTCTTTTCCGTCAGGACATGCTGCAGTTGGTTGGGCATGGGCATTGGTTTTTAGTGAAATTTTCCCCTATAATGAGCGAATGATTTTAAAACGCGGATATGATTTTGGCGAAAGCCGTATTATTTGTAATGCGCATTGGCATAGTGATGTCGAAATGGGCAGAATTATGGGAAGAGCTACTGTAGATAGACTTCGGGATAATTCAGTTTTTCAACAAGATCTGGCAATAGCCAAAGAAGAAGTGCTTGCGATTTTAAATGAAATTACAAACAAAGAAAAATAGTATGAATCTTGGTGTTGTTCTGAGTATCTAGCTTTAGATGTCTTCATTGATTTTATTCTCCAAAATATAATTTGAAGGAGTTTTGCCTAGATTTTTTTTAAACATAAAAATAAATGCACTTGTGGTTTCGTATCCTAAATCAAAGGCGATTTCTTTTATGGATTGTTTTTCTCCTAATCTTTTTATGGCCTCCAGTAATTTTAGTCTAATTCGCCAATCACTAAAATTCATTCCTAATTCTTTAATAAACAATCTTGATAATGTTCTGCTGCTCATGCAAGATATATCAGCATAATAGTCTATTGTGTGTTTACTGGATAAGTCATCTATCAAAAGAGTAATAACATTTTTTAATTGTATGTGATTACTAGTGGTTAAAAAAGTTGAACTCGGCTTGATTAATGTTAATTCATCCAGAAATACCTCCATAATTTTTCTTTGTTGAAGTGTGATGTTTTTACCATCTTCAAAAGAAACAATCTTAAATAATAGTTGTTTTAAAAATGCTGAAATGTCAAAAGAGAAACTATTTGATGGCAGATTGCTGGTAAAGGCAGGATCGATAAAGACACTATACAAATTTACATTCTCCTGAAATGTAACCTGATGTTCAAGGTCTTCAGGAATCCACAATCCTTGTAATGGATTAACTACCCAAATTTGATTTTTTACAATAACATTCATAACACCACTCGTGGCGTAGATAAGTTGTGCTCGTGGATGTGAATGTGATGAGCAAATTGCATTTGTAATTACTGTAGTATAGCCTACAACTGGTAAATCTGGATTTATTTGATATCCATAATCAACAATTAAGTCTGTCTGATATTCCTTATTCATTGTCCAAATGTAGTAATTCTGACAATGTAATTTAGTATCATCTTTGTGAAAAATAAATACTTAAGATTTCTTTATGCTTAAGATGTTAAAAATAATTTATGACAACTAATAAAACACACCCTGAAATTGTCCAGAAGACAATTTATTCTATTCTTTTTATAATTAGCTTTTCTCATTTTATAAATGATTTACTGCAAGCTGTAATACCTTCTGTTTATCCTTTATTTAAAGAAAAATTCAATTTAAGTTTTGCTCAAATTGGAATGATAACTTTTACGTATCAATTGACGGCGTCTATTTTACAGCCTTTTGTTGGTATGTATACGGATAAGAAATCTAAACCTTATTCGTTAATTATCGGAATGAGTTTTACTTTATTGGGATTATTTTTTGTTTCCATTGCTTCTAGTTTTACTTATCTATTAGTTGCTGTAAGCTTGATTGGAATTGGTTCGTCTATTTTTCATCCGGAATCATCCCGAGTGGCATATTTGGCCTCTGGAGGGAAAAAGGGATTGGCACAGTCAATTTTTCAGTTAGGTGGTAATGCAGGAAGTGCGGTTGGACCTTTATTAGCGGCCTTAATTGTTGTCCCAAATGGACAGAGCTATATAGTTTGGTTTTGTCTTATTGCTTTGATTGGTATTTTTACCTTATATAAAATAGCACTTTGGTATAGTGAGCATTTAGAAGAAAAAAAGCAAAAAAATGAGGTTTTAAAAGAAGTTGTTATTCATAAATTGTCAAAAAGAAGGGTGATATCTTCATTGGTTATATTGTTGATCTTGATTTTTTCCAAATATTTTTATCTGGCAAGTATTACGAGTTACTATACTTTTTTTCTGATCGATAAATTCAATGTTTCTATTCAGCAATCTCAGATTTATTTATTTGCTTTTTTAGGGGCAGTAGCTGCAGGAACATTAATAGGTGGACCATTGGGAGATAGGTTTGGAAGAAAATACGTGATATGGATTTCTATTTTGGGTGTGGCTCCTTTCACTCTTTTATTACCTTATGTTTCACTCTTTTGGGTTGGTATTTTATCGGTGATAATTGGAGTGATAATTTCTTCTGCATTTTCTGCTATTTTAGTATATGCTACAGAATTATTACCTGGGAAAGTTGGTTTAGTGGCAGGGTTGTTTTTTGGATTTGCTTTTGGAATGGGAGGATTGGGATCTGCAATTCTAGGTAAGCTTGCTGATTTGACTAGTATAGCCTATGTTTTTAAAATCTGCGCCTTTTTGCCTTTGATAGGTGTGTTGACTGGTTTTTTGCCTAATATTGAAAGTAGAAAGTAGCGATCCTGTTTTTTGAATTTTAATCAGTTCTATTTTGTAATTGGTTATTATATGTCTCGTCCTAAAAAAACGACACTGATTATTAGATAAAAATAATTAATTAAACAGTTGCAAGAACGTTCTTGCAACTGTTTTTGTTTTTATAGGTTCTTATTTGGATTTGATTTTGACAATGCATTTGATTTGGTGTTAGCATATGATTAGAATAATGTGGTCTTTGTTCATTGTAAATATTGATCGATTCTTTTATAATTTGTTTTGTAATTTTTATTTTTTGATGATATTTATCGATCATAAATTCTTGTTTTAAAATTCCATTAATTCTTTCTGCTACGGCATTTTCATACGGGTCTGAGTTTTGGGTCATACTGCATAAGACTTTATTTTTGATTAGTTCTCT
>NZ_FZNL01000010.1 GCF_900187965.1 Flavobacterium sp. ov086
ATACCAGATAATACAAATTTAATACTTCATTCAGACCAAGGCTGGCAATACCAAATGAATCATTACCAACTTTTATTAAAACAAAAAGGAATCAAACAAAGCATGTCAAGAAAAGGAAACTGCCTAGATAATGCAATTATTGAAAACTTCTTTGGAATATTAAAATCTGAAATGTTTTATACCCAAAAATTTAAATCAATAGAACAATTAAAAAAAGAAATTAATAAGTATATAATATATTACAATAACGAAAGAATTAAATCAAATTTAAACAAAATGAGCCCGATAAAATATCGAGCTCATTATTATCAAACTTAATTATAAATTTGTCTAAACTTTTGGGTGCAGTCTAGAACACGGAGTGGCTTTTTTTTTAAATTTAACAACTCAAATACAGTATGTTAAAACTATATTTGCTTATCATTTTTCCTACGAAATCAGAAGACTTCACAGAGCGAGATTACAAATCCAAACTATCTGTCTCTAACAAAGCTTTGCGTTTTGCTTCTTTTCTATCCTGCTTTCTTTTCTTGTTTTCTCGAGTTATAATTAATGCATGCTGCCTGTTTATATTTAAAGCCCATAATAAAGAAATAAACCAACCAATGCCAGTCCAACCGATAAACAAATTACAAATCAACAAAAATTTGCTGTTTTTTTTATTCCACGAAATTATACTTGGAATAAAATAAACAAATAACAACACTATTCCTGCCATTATTTTTTCAATAGTAACTTCATTGTTCTCGAAAGGAAGACTGCTTAATATCATAATTATTCTTTGAAATTTAAAAAACTTTGTAGAATTACTTACGAGAATTTCTCCTCCGTCGAAATTGACAATAAAATGAAAGCAAACTAAAAGAAAAACTTTGAGTTTTTGCGACTTTGTGAGCTAAAAACCTCAGAATCTTAGAACCTCAAAAAAACCTACCTCAACAAATATCCCAATCGAATCGATCCGAAAAAATAACCTGTGCTTGTATTTGTAATTTCATTAGGTTCTACTTCTCTACCTCGGTAAATAAAAGAATAAGATAAGTTCCAATTGTTATGGCGGTATTTTAAACCAAATTCAGCATTAAAGCGCCAATGCGTTATATCGAAAGTCAACGGACTTGTGTTATTGAACATACTTCCCTCGATTGTAGCGTCATAAAACTGGTAATTGACACTTGGGATTGCGTAGAAATAAAACTCTCTAATATTGTATTGCGGCTCTGAACTTATGGAAGCATCGTGCAAATTTGAATCGTAAATTGGCATTAATCTCTTAAAACCAATTCGGGCTAAAAGTCCTGTAGAAACTCCCGTAAAAATAGTTCCCAGATTCCCTTCTGATTGAAAATGTAGATCTACAAAATCATTGTGCTTATTTGGGAATAATTTCTTTGAGTATAAAGCATGCGCCTGAACGCCAAAAGCATTGTGCAATTGATTTTCCCAACCAAATACTTCTTTATAACCTATAAGATGATGGAAACTTTCTTGTGTTTCTCTCCCAAAAGCATTTGGTCCCATAAAACCCAATTGAAAATCAGTCTTTAAAACAGATTCACTTTTGTAAAAAAAACTTCGTCCGGCCTCGGCAAAAAGATAAGCCGTAAAAGGGCGATCATTTTCGCCAACAGCTTCTGCATTGATAAATCTAGGATTGTAAATATATTGTCCTATTCGAAATTCAGTTATTTTTTTGCTGATTTTTTTGTTATTATTCTTCGACAGAAAACGGTAGAAAATTTCTAAACCATTGGTGTAATACATATCATTTTTAGATGAAGTGTACAAATCATTATCTGTAATAAGACCAATTTCTTTGGTCTTGGCTTGTCCAAAAATCAACGTCGATGATAATATCAGGAACGCAAAAAAAACTTTTTTACTTTCCATCATAATTTATTTTTCCAACAGCGCGCATCTCACGAATAATTCTTTCTTTACGTCTGTTAATATAACTTGAAGATCCAGTGGCTTTAAATTTTCTTGGATTTGGTAATATTGCAGCAATTCCAGCGGCTTGCATTGGGGTTAAACTCGAAGCATCACGGCGGTACCAATGCTCGGTCGCAGCATATGCTCCATAAACGCCATCCCCCATTTCGATACTATTGAGATAAACTTCCATGATACGTTCTTTGCCCCAGATAATTTCGATTAAAACGGTAAAATAAGCTTCTAATCCTTTTCGCAAATAACTTTTTCCCTGCCATAAAAAAACGTTTTTGGCGGTTTGCTGCGAGATTGTACTTCCTCCACGAATTCGGCGACCGCGTTCGTTACTTTTATAAGCTTTTTGTAATGCTTTAAAATCGAAACCATTATGCGTCAAGAAAGTTGCGTCTTCACTTCCAATCACTGCTTTTTGTAGATTCATCGAAATCTTCTCTAGTGGCTCCCAGTCGTGATCGAAGTAAACTTCTTTCCCTGCCATTTTATTTTCGATTGCCCGAATAATCATTAAAGGCGTAAACGGTACCGGAACATATTTAAAAAATACCACAGATGCGATCGAAACTCCAAAAAACCACAAACAAGCTTTTATTAAAAACCATTTTACTTTTTCGCCAAAAGAACGATTGGTTTTCTTCGAAGCTGGTTTTGATTTACTTGCGGTTGTAGTTTTCTTTGGTGCCGGTTTTTTGGTTGCTGCCATTATATTAAATCTGCTAATTCTGTTCCTATTAAACTGCCAATTGCTACGCCCATTCCTCCTAAACGTACTCCACAAAACACGCTTTCAGACAATTGTATAACAACAGGACTTTTACTATTTCCAACTCCCATTATTCCACTCCAACGGTGTGCAATCTGGAAATCCTGATTTGGTAAAATTACATTTTTAAGTAAATCCTCCAATTTATTTTGCACAATTTTCGTCTGACCAAATTCGGTTGTGTTTTCGGTTTCAAAATCCAGATTTCGTCCGCCTCCAAGCAAGATTCTATCCCCTATATTTCTGAAATAATAATAACCTCGATCTAAATGAAAAGTACCTTTAATATCTAAATTCGGGATTGGTTCTGTAATTAAAACCTGTGCTCTTGCCGGCTGAACGGCTCCTTTTGTCAAAGTGCTCGCAAAACCATTTGTAGCAAAAAGCATTTTATTCGATTTAAAACTAAAATCATTCAAAACGATTTCGACCTGATTTCCTAAATCAGAATATGCTGTTACCGTTTGTTGATTGAGAATTAAAATATTTTCAGAAACAGCTTGTCGCAATAATTCCTGCATCATATTTCCGGTATCAATCTGCGCTTCAAACGGATTAAAAATTAAATAATCCTGAATATTTCCAAACCCGAATCGGTCAGTTTCTTTGGTAAAAACATCGGATTTGAAAAGTGGCTTTAGAATTTCGTTTATAAAAGGCAATTTCGAAATACATTCTCCAAAACCAAGTTCGTCTTCTCTCAAAAACAATTCATATCCGCCGTGAGGTTTAAAATCAATTGCAGAATCTCCCAATCTTTTTCGAAGTAATTGCAAACCTTTCCAACGTTTCTCAATCAGGCTGACAACATCTTCCTCTGAATGTGTTTTTAGATCGTCCATAATTTCAGAAAGACTTCCAAAACAGGCAAAACCGGCATTTTTGGTACTTGCGCCTTGCGGCAACATTCCTTTTTCTAATACGAGAATTTTTGCAGCCGGAAACCTTTCGCGCAAGCATAATGCAGCGTGCAATCCTACAATTCCACTTCCTACAATCGTATAGTCAACATTTGTAAACCAATTTTTAAGTTCCCAGTAACTCAATTCCATTTGTCAATTTTTTATAAAAATACTGATTTTTTATACCAAAAAATAAATTTCAATTTTAAAATTCCAAATTCCAAAACTTAGTTTTAAACGCATTTTTATTTGCCACGAATTCACGAATTTTCAAGTGAATTCGTGACGGAATTTTATCTCAATGTCACCCTGAGCGAAGTCGAAGGGCTGGTTTCCTAAAAAAGAGCTTTTCTCAAAGCGTAGAGCAATGTCATTAAGTTAAGCTTTTAAAAAATAAAATTATTGCAAATCAAATCCGTTTTTATCCGCGTTTTTACGAAGTAAATCTGTTTTATCCGCGTCAAAATTAGACGCTGATTTTACTGATTCGCTAAAGCGAAAACGCTGATAAAAACGGATTTCTCTAATTACTTTCTTGATTCAACTTAAACTGTTATGTAATTTTACAGATTTCCCTTAACTTAATGACATTGAGCGTCGGGACGCTTCGGGTGACAAAATGTTTTATAAAAGAGGATAACTTTTAACAATAATTGGGATTTGAAATTTAAAGATTGGAATTTAAAAGTTGTATTTTTAGCCCCACGAATATTAGAATTTTATTATGAAAAAAGTATTATTTACAACCTTAATAATGATGAGTTTAAACGCCATTGGACAAAATGTAATGTCGCCAGAATTGTTATGGAAATTAGGAAGAGTGAGCGCACTTGGACTTTCTAAAGATGCAAAAAATGTTGTTTTTAAGGTTTCTACTCCTTCTGTAGAAGAAAACAAATCGCATTCTAAATTTTACACTATACCTGTAAATGGTGGAAATGCAACTGAAATCAAAGACACGAAAGAGATTTTGGCTGACAAAAATGTTTCGCCAGACGGGAAATTTTTAGTGTATAATGATGAAGTAAAAATTGACAAAGTTTTGGGTAAGGATTATTATCCGAAGTTAGACAAATCAGAAGTTCAGATCTATGATGGTTTAGATTACCGCCATTGGGATACTTGGAACGAAGGTAAATTCAACCACGTTTTTTACAAAGAAAACAAAGAAGGTTCAACTGGAATTGACATCTTAAAAGGTGAAAATTTTGATTCTCCTCAAAAGCCTTTTGGTGGCGACGAAGATTATATCTGGTCTCCTGACAGCAAAAGTATCTTGTATGTTTGCAAGAAAAAAGCAGGAACGCAATATGCGATTTCTACAAACACAGATATTTATGAGTACAACTTAGAAACTCAAAAAACTACAAACAGAACCGAAGGTAATTTAGGTTACGATACTGCACCACAATTTTCTCCAACAGGAAACCTGACTTGGCTGCAAATGAAACGTGACGGTTACGAAGCTGATAAAAACGATATTATTGTTGAGTTTAAAGGAATCAAAACGAACTTAACTGCAAACTGGGACGGAACTGTAGATAATTTTATCTGGAGTAAAGATGGCAAAAATGTGTTTTTTGTAGCTCCGGTTGATGGTACAAAACAACTTTTTACGGTAAATTTTCCGGGATTAACGAGAATCGCAATTCAGGTTCGTCAATTGACAAATGGTGATTTTGATGTTAATGATTTAGTAGGTTTTGCTGGTGACGATATTATTGTTACCAGAAATGATATGAATCACGCTGCGGAGATCTTTTCTTTTAATTTGAAGAAAAACACCTGGAAACAAATCTCGAACGTAAACACAGAAACTTACAAAACTCTGGCACTTAGCAAAACTGAAAAACGTTATGTTACGACTACTGACGGCAAAAAAATGTTGGTTTGGGTAATTTTACCTCCAAACTTTGATGCTTCTAAAAAATACCCAACTTTATTATTCTGTCAAGGAGGACCACAATCTGCGCTGACGCAATCGTATTCTTTCCGTTGGAATTTTTCATTAATGGCCGCTAAAGGCTATGTTGTTGTTGCACCAAACCGTCGTGGAATGCCAGGACATGGTGTTGAATGGAACGAGCAAATCAGTAAAGATTGGGGCGGACAGGTTATGGACGATTACTTATCTGCAATTGACGATGTGTCTAAAGAAAGCTATGTTGACAAATCTCGTTTAGGTTGCGTTGGTGCAAGCTACGGAGGATATTCAGTATTTTATTTAGCCGGAATTCATAAAAACCGTTTCAAAACTTTTATCGCTCACGATGGTGTTTTCAACACGGTAAGTATGTTGGGAACTACTGAAGAGGTTTTCTTTAACAACTGGGATTTTGGTGGCGCTTACTGGGAAAAAGATAATGCTGTTGCTCAAAAAGCATACACAACTTTTAATCCGGCAACTTTGGTTCAAAACTGGAATAAACCAATTTTAATTGTTCAGGGTGGGAAAGATTTCCGTGTGCCAATTGGACAAGGACAAGAAGCTTTTCAGGCAGCACAATTAAGAGGAATCAAGAGCCGCTTGGTTTATTTCCCTGACGAAAATCACTGGGTTTTAAAACCGCAAAATGCTCAGGTTTGGCAAGGTGAATTTTTTAAATGGTTAGAAGAAACACTTTAATCCAATAAACTAAGATAAAAATAGCCGTAGATTTTATATAATCTACGGCTATTTTGCTTTTTAGACCTTTGAATTATATAACAGATTAGTGTTCATTTATCTTTTTAAAACAGTTTTTTTTGAATAAATTGCAGTGAATTCCCTTAATACAAAAACTTCCAAATTCTACGATCACATTCTATGGAGAGCAAAAAAAGTTACACAGCGTTAAAAGTCCTCTTCAGTTATGTTGCATTGCTGGCTTTGGTTGTTACTGTGGGATGGTTTTTATATTCTGAAAATGTAGTTTATAATAAATTAGAAGATAAAATTGCATTCGAAAAAACCAAAATTTTAAGAGTCAGTAAATTATTCTCTAATGTTTACAAAACAGAGAGTCTGGCACGAAAAACAATTCAGACAAACTCAGAAAGCGACTTTAAAAGTTATCTTACCGAAACAGATTCCTTAAAATCCAGAATCGATACTTTAAAGCAAATTGTTACTACCCAATATCAAAAAACATTATTAGATAGTGTTACGTATTATTTGTCTGAAAAAACCAAAAATATTCAGCAATTAAAAACTATAAAAAACAAAGCCGACGACGAAGTTTCTGTAAACACGGCGATTGATGAAATTACTAAAATGGAGTTTAAACTCCGAAAGTTAGAACTTCAGGATTTCACTAAAAACCCAAACCAATTAGGTAGTTATCAAAAAAATGTCCTTCAGAAATATGTTGATTATCTCAATCAGAATATTCCGGATGACAGCACCAATACATTAAGCAAACAAGCTTCTGATTCTATTTTGGCAAATTCGAAAAAACTTTTGAGCTCCGTAAAAATGCGTGCTGAAAAGAAAAAAGAATCCTTGAATTTTCAGGAAAACAAATTATTAAAGAATGAAATTGCAATCTCTGAACAGCTTCGAAAAGTGCTTCGAATTATTGAACGAGAAATTATCATTAATTCGATAAAAAACAATTCCTTAAAAGAAAAATCCCTTAAAAAAGTCAACGAAATTGTAACGGCCTCGGCTATTATTGGTTTGGTGCTGACTTTATTTTTCTCTATTTTGATTGTAAGTGATTATTCGAAATCCCAATTATATAAAAAACAGCTTGAAATCGCGAATTTCAAAACTAAGAACCTGCTTAAAAGTAGGGAACAATTGATCTCGACAGTAAGTCATGATTTAAAAACACCGTTGAGTACTATTGTTGGTTATTCAGAACTTTTAGGCAATTCTGATGTGAATACAAAACAATCGTATTTTATTAAAAACATCAAAAATTCCTCCGAATATATTACGCAATTGGTTCAGGATTTACTGGACTTCTCTAAAATTGAAGCGGGAAAAATTTCTATTGAAAAAGTTCCGTTTTTATTACCCGAAATTATTGAAGAAGCCGCAAAAAGTATTCAAACGGTTTACAAACAAAAGAACATTGACCTTATTATCAATGTCGATGAAAAACTGAATTCCAGAATTGTTGGCGATCCTTTTAGATTGAAACAAATTCTAAGCAATATAACTGGTAATGCTTATAAATTTACTGAAGACGGCTACATAAGAATTAGTGCTTATATTAGTGATAACGACCAGTTTTTTACAATTACAGTTGAAGACACTGGAATTGGAATCGAAAAAGACAATCAAAAATTAGTCTTTGAAGAGTTTGCGCAAGCGAATGAAAACATCGAAAAAAAATACGGAGGAACTGGTTTAGGCTTATCAATCTGTCAGAAGATAATTTCTATTCTAGGTGGAAATTTACAACTTGAAAGTACTTTTGGAAAAGGAAGCACTTTTAAAATCCAACTTCCTTTATTATTTGATACAAGTCAAAATTTAATTCCTGAAGTCAAAAAACCGATTTCGCGAAATACCAAAAACCAAACTTTTATTGTTCTTGACGACGATATTAATCTTTTGAATTTAACAAGCGGCGTTTTAAAACAAGAAGGACATCATGTAGTATCATTCAATAGTGCAATTAAAGCTTTAGAAGCTATTAAAACTACTTCTTTTGACTTCGTGATTACTGATATTCAGATGCCGGAAATGGATGGTTTTGCTTTTCTTGAAAAACTAAAAAATTCTGAAAATAGAATTTATAAAAATCAGCCTGTAATTGCATTAACCGGAAGGACAGATTTAGATTTTTCGGTTTATTCTAAAGCCGGTTTTACAACGGTAATCAAAAAACCGTATTCTCCAAAAGTATTACTGGAAACAATTGGACATATTCTTGAAAATGATGAATTGCCAAATACCGAAATTATAGAAAATGACGAAAATGCGTCGCAGGAATTGTATTCTTTAAAAACTCTAAATGAATTTTTAGGCAACGATAATACAGCTTTAAAAGAAGTTTTAAAATCGTTTATTGAAAGTAGTACTGAAAATTTAACTTTTCTAAAAACTGCCATTAAAGAAAAAAACAAGGACGAAATTAAATCGATCGCTCATAGAATTGCTCCTATGTTTAAACAAATTGAGGCAAGAGAAATTGGTGATATTCTAAAAAAACTGGAGAAAAATGATTTCGAAATTCCTGAAATGAAAAGCATTTTTAAAGATTTAAAAATAAAAACTGATCTACTTTTCGAAGCCTTAAAACAAGAAATAGCTTAATCGATATTATATTGCTTTAGCTTATTATAAAGTGTCTTTCTGGTAATTCTCAACAATTTTGCAGCTTCGGATTTATTGTTTTTTGCTTTTGACAAAGCATGAATAATAGCTTCTTTTTCGTTTTCTGATAAAGAAAAATTACCGTTGCTATTTTGTTGCTTTTGAATCTGAAAAAACTCTGCCGGCAAAACATCGCTTTCGATATAATCCCCTTGAGTTAAAAGCGTAGAACGTTTAATGCAATTTTGCAATTCACGCAGATTTCCTGGCCAATTGTAATTTTGGAAAATTGTAACAACTTCCGGAGAGAATCCGATAATATCTTTATTTAATTGCTGATTGGCTTTTTCCAAAAAATAATCGGCAAAAACCATTAAATCTTCGTCGCGATCTTTTAGCGATGGAGACAAAATAGAAAATTCATTAATTCTATGGTATAAATCCTCTCTAAAATCGCCGTTTTTTACTGCTTCACGTAAATCTTCGTTTGTTGCGGTAATGATCCTTATATCGACGTTAATCTCTTTATTACTTCCAACGGGTTTTATTTTTCGCTCCTGAAGCGCTCTCAACAATTGGATTTGATTTTCGTATGAAAGGTTTCCTATTTCATCCAGAAAAATAGTTCCGCCATTTGCCGCTTCAAAATACCCCATCTTATCACTTATCGCACCTGTAAAAGATCCTTTTAAATGTCCGAAGAATTCACTTGCCGCTAATTCTTTCGGAATCGCTCCGCAATCTACCGCAATAAAATTATTGTTTTTTCTGGTGCTTTGCTGATGAATACTTTTGGCAATAATTTCTTTTCCGGTTCCACTTTCTCCAATAATCAAAACCGACATATCTGTTGGACTTACCAAATGAATGTGATCTAATAATTTCTTTGAAGCAACAGAAATTCCTTTTACAAATTCGTTTTCGGTTACAACTTGTTTTTTATTTGATTTCTTTTCTTTTACCGGAATCTCTTCTTCTGCTTCTGAATTTTTCAAAGCATTGGTAATTACCAATAGAACCTCATCTGGATTGAAGGGTTTCGAAATATAATCAGCAGCGCCATTCTTGATTGCTTTTACTGCTGTATTAACATCTGAATAACCTGTCATCAGGATAACAGGAATATGAGGGTGAGAAATTTTAAATTCTGACATAAGTCCAATACCATCAGAATCAGGCAAACGAAGATCTGTCAAAATCAAATCAAACGATTCGTTCTTGATTGCTATTTTTGCTTCTGCAGCAGAGAAAGCAATTGCTACTTCGTATTCTTTTTTTATTAGAAATTTCTCTAATAATTTACAGAACGAAATATCATCTTCTATCAGTAATATCTTTGGCATTTGTTTTTAGGGACTTTTTTGCTAAAATAAGACTAATAAAATTGTCTTTTCATAAAATTATGCAAAAAAAAAGAGATTGCTATAAGCAATCTCTTTTTTACCAAAAACATAAATCTAATTTCACCTAATTATATCTTCAACCAGTTGCCATTGACATCTGAGTACACAGTAGCCTTCTGGTCACCAACCGATATTTCTAATTTGTATTCTTTTTTTTCGTTAACAAACGCTTTGTCCAGTTTTGCACCGGGATAGGCAGTTTGTAATGCGGTTTTTACAGCAGCGGGTACAGCATCTGCACTAACTTCAGTATATTCGGCTTGAATAGAAACAGTCATTTTTGCTTGCTCAGGAGCTGTCGTCGTACTTGCGTAACCTGACAAACTTCCCAGAACGATCGCTGCTGATAAGATTAACTTTTTCATAGTGCTCTTTTTAAATTATTTTTTAATGATGTTTCCCGAAGCATCTGTAAATACAGTATACTTTTTGTCACCGCTTGAAATTTCAAGTTTATACTGATTCTTTTCGTTTTTATACGCTTTTTCAAGTTTAGTATTCGGAAAAGATTTTTCGATAGTCGATTTTACTGCCGCCGGAACAGCATCTGCAGTAATTTCAGTGTATTCGTCCTGAATATTAACAGATTTTACCATTGTAGTTTTTACCGCAGGCGTGGTTGCCTGAACTGATAATCCTCCAAGGATGATTGCAGCAGATAAGATTAGTTTTTTCATAATAAATAGTTTTTATAGTTAGTTTAAATTATTTCTTAAGAATATTACCTGAAGCGTCTGTATAAACAGTAGATTTTTCGCCTCGAACAATGATTTCAATTTTATACTCTTTCTTTTCGTTTACATATGCTTTTTCAAGTTTTACACCTGGATAAGCATTGTCAAGAGCTGTTTTGATTGCTGCCGGAACAGCGTCTACTTCTTTATATTCGTCCTGAACATTTACTGATTGCAACACTGTATTGGCTACGACAGTATTCCCTGCCTGCATTGACAAACTACCTAAAACGATAGCTGCCGATAAGATTAACTTTTTCATAATAATATTTTTTAAGGGCAAGCCCTGATTATTTTTTAATCCAAGATCCATCTGCGTTAGCATAAAGAGAACCAACTTTGTCTCCTACGGTAACCTCTAATTTGTATTCTGACTTAGCATTTTTGTATGCTTTAGTAAGAACTGCATCCGGATATGCTTTTTTAAGCGCGTCTGTTACTGCAGCTGGAACTTCTTCTAATTTAATTTCAGTGTACTCTTCTTGTACTGTAATTGTTTTTACGATTGTATTTGAAATTGGAGAAGTCGATGCAAATGATGTTAAACCTCCCAAAACGATTGCGGCTGATAAAAATAAATTTTTCATGATAGTTGTATTTTAGTATTGTTAATTTAAGTCTGATATTGCTAATTTGAATCTTCACGAGAATCTGTTTAGATTAATTAATTGATTATTTTTTAATCCAAGATCCATCTGCGTTAGCAAAAAGATTTCCTACTTTGTCACCAACTGTAACATCTAATTTATATTCTGATTTTTCGTTTTTATATGCTTTTGTAATAACTGCAGTTGGATATGCTTTTTTCAAAGCTTCAGCAATTGGAGCTGGTAATTCTTCCAATTTAATTTCTGTGTATTCGTCTGATACTACAATAGTTTTTACAATAGTGTTTGTTATTGGAGCTGTTGAAGCAAATGAAGTTAAACCTCCTAAAACAATTGCGGCTGATAAAAATAGATTTTTCATAATAGTATATTTTAATTATTTAATAGTTTGTTTACGCTTTAGGTAATGAAATTATTATGCCGTTACTTAAATATGATGCCCTAAACCTATTAAACCCTTATTATTAAAGGCTTTAATTAAAAATGCTATAATCTGAAATTTCAAAAAAGTGTGTAATACTCTGGAAAAGTGTATAAAAAGTATACACTAAAAGTGTTTACCGGAAAGAAAAGTGTAAACTTGTGGAATTAAAATATGGCGTAAAATAAAAAAGGCTGTCAAAAAATTGACAGCCTTTTTATAATTATTCTATTGGATTCATTTTAAAAGTATCCATAAACGCAGTTGTATAATCTCCTGCAATATATCTTGGATCATCCATTAATTGTCTATGGAAAGGGATTGTAGTTTTCACACCTTCGATTACGAATTCATCCAAAGCTCTTCGCATTTTGCTGATAGCTTCTTCACGAGATTGTGCTGTTGTAATTAACTTAGCAATCATTGAATCGTAATTTGGCGGAATACTATATCCTGAATATACGTGAGTATCTAAACGAACTCCGTGTCCACCTGGCATATGAAGCGTAGTAATTTTTCCCGGTGAAGGGCGAAAATCATTATAAGGATCTTCGGCATTAATACGACATTCGATTGCGTGTAATTGTGGCAAATAGTTTTTTCCTGAAATTGGAATTCCGGCTGCAACCATAATTTGCTCACGAATCAAATCATAATCAATAACTTGTTCTGTGATTGGGTGCTCTACCTGAATACGTGTATTCATTTCCATGAAATAGAAGTTTCTGTGTTTATCCACAAGAAATTCTACTGTTCCAGCTCCTTCGTATTTAATGAATTCAGCAGCTTTTACAGCAGCTTCTCCCATTGCAGCACGCAATTCGTCAGTCATGAAAGGTGAAGGTGTTTCTTCGGTTAATTTTTGGTGACGACGTTGTACGGAGCAATCTCTTTCAGAAAGGTGACATGCTTTTCCGTATGAATCTCCAACAACCTGAATTTCGATATGACGTGGTTCTTCAATAAGTTTCTCCATGTACATTCCGTCATTTCCAAATGCAGCAGCAGCTTCCTGACGTGCACTTTCCCATGCTTTCAATAATTCATCTTCTTTCCACACAGCACGCATTCCTTTTCCACCACCACCAGCGGTAGCTTTAAGCATAACCGGGTAACCAAATTCTTTAGCTAATTTTTGTGTTTGTTCGAAAGATTCTAATAATCCGTCAGAACCTGGTACACATGGAACTCCTGCAGCTTTCATTGTAGCTTTTGCAGAAGCTTTATCTCCCATTTTATCAATCATTTCAGGAGCGGCACCAATAAATTTGATTCCGTGCTCTTGACAAATTTTAGAGAATTTAGCATTCTCAGAAAGAAATCCGTATCCTGGATGTATTGCGTCTGCATTTGTAATTTCTGCAGCAGCAATAATATTTGACATTTTCAAATACGATAAGTTACTTGGAGGGGGACCAATACAAACCGCTTCATCAGCAAACTTAACATGTAGACTTTCTGCATCGGCTGTAGAGTAAACTGCTACAGTCTTAATTCCCATCTCTTTACATGTACGAATCACACGAAGTGCAATTTCTCCTCTATTCGCAATTAATATTTTTTTAAACATCTTATTTTAATTAGATAATTAGACAATTTGATAATTAGATAATTTTAGATGATTAACAAAATTTCTATTGTGAATCCTTCTAAAAACTAAAATCTAAAATCTAAATTTATTTATGATGGATCAACTAAGAATAAAGGTTGGTCAAATTCTACAGGAGACATATCGTCTACAAGAATTTTCACAATTTTACCTGACACTTCTGATTCGATTTCGTTGAATAATTTCATTGCTTCAATTACACAAAGAACATCACCTTTTGCAATAGTACTTCCTACTTCAGTAAAAACTGGCTTGTCTGGAGATGGTTTTCTATAAAAAGTTCCGATAATTGGAGATTTTATAATAATAAATTTAGAATCTTCAGCTGGAGCCGCCGCTTCACTATTTACATTTACAACAACCGGAGCAGTTTGTTGTGGAGCAACTGCTTGTGGCAACGCAGCCTGAGCTGGTAATTGTTGTACATAAGTAGTTTCAGTTACATTTCCTTCTAAAGTTGTTCTGATCGTGATTTTCACATCATCCATTTCCAACTTTACTTCTGCAACTCCCGAATTTGCTACAAATTTGATTAGGTTTTGAATTTCTTTTAAATCCATAATGATTTGTTTTTAGTTTTAATTTATTTCTTATCGTAAGCCCATTTTAAGTAAATAGATCCCCAAGTGAATCCACCACCAAAAGCAGCAAAAATAATATTATCTCCCTTTTTTAATAAGTGTTCAAAGTCATTTAACACTAAAGGCAAAGTTGCTGAAGTAGTATTACCATATCTTTCAATATTCATCAATACTTTTGACTCTTCAAGCTCCATTCTACCTGCAGTAGCATCTATAATACGTTTGTTAGCCTGATGTGGCACTAACCAGTTAACATCATCTTTAGTCAAATTGTTTCTTTTCAAAATCAATTCGCTTGCATCTGCCATATTAGTTACAGCATATTTAAAAACGGTTTTTCCGTCTTGTATGATATTATGTTGTTTGTTTTTTACGGTCTCTTCAGTAGTTGGTAATAGAGAACCTCCGGCAGAAATTTTAAGAAAATCGCGTCCTACACCATCGCTTCGTAAGTATTCATCTTGTAAGCCTAAGCCATCATAATTTGGTTCAAATAAAACAGCTCCTGCTCCATCACCAAAAATAATACAAGTTGCTCTGTCTGTATAATCTACAATTGATGACATTTTATCGGCACCAATTAATAATACTTTTTTGTATCGCCCTGACTGCACATAAGCTGCAGCAGTTGACATTCCGTATAAGAAACTTGAGCATGCCGCTTGTAAATCATATGCAAATGCATTAGTGGCTCCAATTTCTGTTGCAACATAAACTCCTGTAGAGGCTACCGGCATATCTGCAGTAGCTGTTGCCATTATTACCATATCAATCTCTAACGGATCAATATTGGCTTTTGCTATTAAATCCTGCGCTGCTTTTATCGCCAGAAACGATGTTCCTTTGTCAGCATCTTTAAGAATTCTTCTTTCTTTAATTCCGGTACGAGTAGTAATCCATTCGTCATTGGTATCGACCATTGTTTCTAAAACTTTGTTCGAAAGTACAAAGTCAGGAACATAAGCTCCAACAGCGGTAATTGCGGCTGTGATTGTATTCATTATATTCTATTATTTCGTTTCAAATATCACTATTTGAAAAATTTTTAAAAGACTTGAAAATTACAAAAAAAAACGAAATGAATTTGTATGCATTTTCTTAAAAAAAGAAAATAATAACCAACAAAAAAAACTCTCACTATGTGAGAGTTCTAGTATCATTTACAAAAACGTATTAAGCAACCGCTACAGATTTATCGATAACAACTTGCCCTCTGTAATACATTTTACCTTCATGCCAGTAAGCTCTGTGGTATAAATGTGCTTCTCCAGTAATAGGACATGTAGCGATTTGAGCTACAGTAGCTTTATAATGTGTTCTTCTCTTATCTCTTCTTGTTTTCGAGATTTTTCTCTTAGGATGTGCCATTTTACTATATTATTTATCCGTTAATAGTTTCTTTAATTTGTCCCAACGCGGGTCAATATCTTCTTCTTGTTTACTCTCTTCTTTTTCTTCTTTGACTTTTAATTCATTCAGTTTTGTTAAAGCTTCACTTTGTAAAGTACCATCTTTCACTCCTGGATGAACTCGTTTTAGCGGTACCGAAAGTGCAATCATTTCATAAATGTATTGTTCTACATCTATTTCATGCTCTCCATGTGGTAAGATCAACAACTCTTCGTTATCATTATTGAATTCATCTCCAAAGCGAACAATTAATTTCATTTTCCCTTTTATAGGAAGATCAAAATCTTCGCCTGTCAGATCACAAGGTACATTTACGGTCCCTTTGTGTTTGAATTCCAACTCTAACATGTTGCTTTTCTTATCTAGAACTAAACTCACTTTGATATCCGAACTTTGAAATTCGTCGTAATCAAAGTTCTCAAAGAACGTGTTACTTATTTGATACTCAAAATGGTGTTTTCCTAGTTTTAATCCGATGAAAGGAATTAAAAATTCTTTTGTTTTGCTCATTTCAACATCAATTTGACCAATTCATATCTAAAACTCAGATACCTGAATTGGGGTGCAAAGATATAAAATTATTATAAAACTAATAATCTTATTCACCTTTTTTTGTTTATAACTGTTTTTCTTTTATTTTAAGAGGTTTTTGACTAATCTCCTCATACTGATTACGCGAGTTAAAAATATCAATCGCAAGATAAATCGCTTCTTTAAATGAATTAAAATCTGCCATGTCTTTTCCAGCAATATCGTATGCTGTACCATGATCCGGCGAAGTTCTAATCTTATTTAAACCTGCTGTATAATTAACTCCTTTTCCAAAAGACAATGTTTTAAAAGGAATTAATCCCTGATCGTGGTATGTTGCTACAATAGCGTCATATTTCTCATATTGACTGCTTCCAAAAAAGCCATCGGCAGGAAAAGGTCCAAAAACCATAGTTCCGGCATCAAATATTTTCTTTAAAGTTGGCTTCAAGATCAAATCATCTTCTTTTCCTATTACACCACCATCACCTGCATGTGGATTTAATCCTAAAACAGCAATTTTGGGTTTTACAATACTAAAATCCTGAATTAATGATTTTCTAACCGTTTCAATTTTTCTCGTAATTAATTCTTCTGTCAAATGTGAAGAAACTTCACTTAAAGGAACATGATCTGTCAACAAACCAACTCTTAAATTATCCTGAACCATCATCATTAAGGCATTACCTTCTAATTCCTGATCTAAATAATCTGTGTGCCCCGGAAATTTAAATCCTTCTGACTGAATATTGTATTTATTGATTGGAGCTGTAACTAAAACATCAATTGCCCCATCTTTTAAAGCTTTGGTCGCTGCCACGAAAGATTTTACAGCATATTCTCCAATCTTCTCATCGTTTTTACCTAAATTAATATCAACACCTTCTTTCCAAAGATTGAAGACATTTAATTTTCCCGGCAAAACCTGATCTAATTTATCAACTCCATGAAATTGAACTGTCGAAGTAAAACTCTTTTTAACGAAAGAAAGTATTTTGGCATTTGCAAAAATAACTGGTGTACACATTTCCAACATGCGTGAATCCTCGAATGTTTTCAATATAACCTCGCTTCCAATACCGTTTAAATCTCCAATTGAAATTCCAACAATTATATTTTCTGCTTTTTTATTCATGAGCTCAGCTTATTTATTACTAATTTTGATGTGCAAATTTAGTAAAATAAAACAACAATGTTTACAGGAATTATAGAAACCCTCGGAAGGATTCACGAAATACAAAAAGATCAAAGCAATCTTCATATAACTGTTGATTCTTCTATCACTAATGAATTAAAAATTGACCAAAGCGTTTCGCACAACGGAATATGCCTGACTGTCGTAGCCATAAAAGATTCATTTTATACCGTAACTGCTATCGACGAAACCATTTTGAAAACAAATATTGGAGACTGGAAAACCGGTGACGTCGTAAATCTCGAAAGAGGAATGAAACTGGGAGATCGCCTTGACGGCCATATTGTTCAAGGCCATGTGGACCAAACCGGAACCTGTATTAAGATCGAAGAAGCAAACGGAAGCTGGAATTACACTTTTGAATACGACAAAAACCTCAGCAATATTACTATCGAAAAAGGCTCTATAACCGTTAACGGAGTAAGTCTTACAGTTGTAAATTCTAAAACAAATGAATTTAGCGTTTCAATTATTCCTTATACACATGAACATACCAATTTTAAGGATTTCAAAATTGGTACTAAAATAAACTTAGAATTTGATGTAGTAGGAAAATATATATCAAGACTTTATTCTATAAATAAATAAATCTCTAAAACAATTTAAATAAAAAGGCTCCAGTTTTACACTGAAGCCTTTTTTATTTTATTTCTATATATAAATACAGTACCTAACGCTAATCCCGCTATCATCAAAAAAAACAGATCCTGATCAATTGGAGAAGGTGTAGGCGTGGGAGTTCCATCATCATCTACTCCAGCAGTCGACGCACCTTTTGCCGTTGGATGTGGCATATCACTTGGTCCGGCGTAACTAAAATCAACCAATAGCAAAACAGTAGCTAAAAAAATAGTTCTTATTATTTTCATAATTATAACATGCTATAAAACAAGCATAAAGTATTAAGTTAGACTTGGGGTCTTTTGTTGAAATTTCGCACAAAACCATGATTCACAGCGACATTCCTTGACAAATGTATAAGTTTTTTATACAAATGCAATGTTTTAAACAAAAAAAAAGCCTCATAAATTTATGAGGCTTTTTGTGGTCCCACCTGGGCTCGAACCAGGGACCACCTGATTATGAGTCAGGTGCTCTAACCAGCTGAGCTATAGGACCGGTTTGAGGATGCAATATTACTACTATTTTTAATTCACTCCAAATATTTTGAGACATCATTTTTATTTAATTTCAAATAACAACAGCTGTTATTAAGAACTTAATTGATTTTCAACGTCTTATTTAAAATAAAAAAAAGCATATTTCCTTACTGAATTTCCTGACAAAGCTCAACTAAGACGCCATTTGTGTTTTTTGGATGCAAAAAAACAACCAATTTATTATCTGCTCCTTTTTTTGGCACTTCATTAATCAATACAAAACCCTCGTTTTTTAATCTTTCAATTTCAGCATATATATCTTCCACATCAAAAGCGATGTGATGAATTCCTTCTCCTTTTTTCTCTAAAAATTTAGCAATTGGACTTTCCTGATTGGTTGCCATCAAAAGTTCAATTTTATTTGTACCTGTTTGAAAAAAAGAAGTCAAAACACCTTCACTTTCTACTCGCTCTTCTTTATAAGAAGGAACTCCCAGAAGTTTTTCGAACAATACATTCGCATCATCCATATTCTTTACTGCAATTCCTATGTGTTCAATTTTATTTACCATCTCATTAATTATATTAAGACAAAAATACTATTACTAATTATTGATTGATATAAGTATTAAAATAACCACACTCTGCAATTACATCCTGATAATACTTTGTATCTGAATATTCTTTTTTCAACGCTTTGAAACCATTCCATGCCGTGAAATTGATTTTATCATCTTCAACACTCCACCAATTGGTTACGTTGTTATATTTGTTGTTATAAAATTCGTTTCGTTCACATTTTGACAATAAGTAAACACATTTTGCTTTTTGCTCCTTTGTTGTTGCCGCTTCAAATGCTTTTTGATAATACATTTTAGGAAGATCACAATTGGTAATCATTTTCTTCATAGAATCTCTAAACGAATATGGACTGGAACCGTAACCCACAATACTGATTTCGTAAAAAGTTCTGCCGTTTCCAAAATGAGAAATATTATAGAAAGCATTTCCTAATAACAAGCTATTTGTATAAACATCTTCTTTTTGAGCCAATTTATCCTGCATCGTTTTTATTGTATTTAAAAACTCAAGCTGAGAATATTTCTTTTTCTGATAAGCCGCATGTTCGCAATCATGACAATCTTTAATATTTCCGTTAAACGGATTTCCTAAAAACTGATAATCCTGAACAGAATCTGTTTGTTGAATAAAAGCAATTGCTTCAGGAATCTTGTTTTTGAAAGTTGCCTGAACTGCTTGGAAATTATTAATATCTTTCAATTTCAAACTGTAAATTCCGAAAGCGATTTTCTCTATTTCGGTTTTATTTGGCTTAGCCAAAAAAGTTTTCATATCCAGTAAATCCTTTTCATTGTCATAAAACGAATTTCCTCCACTCCAATAATATGGATTTGAATGCGAATCTCCGCCAAACAATTCCACCATAACTGGATTTCCTTTTGCTTTATAGAGCGCTGCCAAATAATTCTTGCTCCACGAAACCGCATTTTGATAACGAAACTCCTGGTCTTTATATGTTTTTGGAAGTTCGTAATACAGCCAATTTAAATCTGCAAGAATTGTTTTCTCGTTTTTATCTGTCAGTTTATCAATTTTGCTCATATTATTTACAAAACGAAGCAATCTTAACTGATATCCTGCCAATTCTGTTTTAGGCAAAGTTTTCTCGGCTTTATTCAAATTAATATCTGCGTTAGCGAAATCTCCTTTTAAAGTTTGAAGATATCCTAATGAAATATCCCATAAATATGGCTTTTCTGTATTTCCGGCAGCAGCAATTTTCGAAACTAAATCAAATGCTTTTTTATCAAATTTAGCTTGATTTTCAGCTTTGTTCTCAGCAACTGTTTGTGCTACCGAAGGCGCGCTGTAATCATCCGGTTTTGTTTTCACCGCAAATGAATTATTTATATTTTGCTCTTGTTTATTTATCAGCCTTGTCAGCAAATAATTCAAATGTTCGCTTTTTGGATCTAATTCGTAGATTTTTTCAATCGCTTGTCTTTCGTCTTTATAATATCCGTGAACAGCCCAAAGTGCCGCTTTTTCTTTATTATTTTTTGCCATTGCTAAAGACTTAGTCCAATCGGCTTCGTTTTTTGGATGAAAACTATATGCTGTGACAATTCTCATTTCCGGACATTTGTCAAAAACCTGCGCATACAAATAATTAGACGTTGCATACTTTTTTTGCTGATAATTAATTCCTGCTACATACGCCAATGCACGATAATATAAGGTGTTTTTAGGAACCGAATTTTCAGTTTTATTAAAAAATAAAATCGCTTTTGGTTTGTTACTACTATAAAAATAAGCTTTCATCGTTAGAAACCAATATCTGTTTTTCAAGAATGAATCTGAGGTTGTATTGTAAACATTTTCAATAGACTGAATAATTTTTAAATCTTTGAAAGTTTTTGCCACAACAGGATCATAACTCCAATACTCATCACCTATTGAAACCGTCTCGATCTTTTGAGCCAAATACAAAAACTCTATAAAACTTTTTACTTTGGCATCTTTCAAACTTATTTTCTTTCCCCATTTTAGAGAAGTCTGATTTTCTTTTTTGTTTTTATAATAAACATGTAGCTGTGTTATTTCGGTTTTGTTTGCCGAAACTTTATCTTTTTCAGCATAAGGATTTGCTGTTTCGTCTCCAATCAAAAAATGACTTACTGTTGCCGCATCAACTTTACCTTTCAGGTAATTCTCCCAATCTGATTTTATATCTTCATTAAATCTGGAATTATGCTCTCTGTCAAAACCAATTCCGTAAAAAATAGCGCCTGACAAAAAAAGAGGCGAATACGATTTATCAGCAAATGTTTCCGGTGTAAAATTCGAATTATACCCAAAATAATCCCAATCATCACCATCGGCGCAAGCATAGATTATTCCGTAAATAGAAAGTAACGTAAAGCTAGAAACAAGAAATAACTTGCTTAAAAATATTCTTTTCATAGTTGTTTAAATTGAATTCGTCTAAATCGTAAAATATAATTTCTTTAGGTTTTTGAGCTAAATTTTCGTCTAAATTGTCTGCCATTTCCACCAAATCTTCGGGTGAAATTGCTTCTAATTTCAGTAAATCATTCTCTTCATAAAAAACACCGTTTTTATAATTAGATTGTTTCACTTTAAAAAAAACAGCGCTTATCTGCTCAAAATTTTGATCTTTTTTTAGTTCACTCAAACTTATTTTAGAGCGTAAACCAATTACTTTTTGATTCCTAATATGAACTGCCCAGGAATATATTGGTAATGCCAAATCAAGATGCAATGGATATTTCTTTAAGCTTTTGAGATAACGTTCTGCAATTTTATGGTCGTAAATAGAATTTAAAGAATCCGCAGCAATTGTTCCCATATTGTAATACATCAAAACTCCGGAATCGACATTTGGGATTTTCGTTTTCTTGAAATACTTTACCTGATGCAATCGAATTGTCGCCGAAAGTTTCTTTTGCGAAAGCTTCTTAAATCGTTCAATAAATTTAAGATAATTGTCTTTGCTTTTTAAAGTCCAGTCACAATCAATTTGAATTTCATTGCATTGAATTTTATTCTTAGCATTTATCTCTTCAATAAAAGAAAATGTCTTTTGAGCCAGATCATCAATATCCAAATCAGGCAACAACATGACTTTATTTTGTATAAAAACAACCGGAACAATCGTAAAATTATTCACGCTTTGCTGAAAACGTATCGGACTTATAGGAATAGGCTGCTGATTCTCGGGATGTAAACCAATGTCAAAATAGCGAACATAAAGTTTCCTGACATCATTATCCTTTAAAACTTCTGTTTCTTTTTGAGATAATTTAAAGATGGTTTTCCAATAATAAAAGGCAATTATTGGTTTTTCACTTTTACCGCAACTTATCAGTAAAAAAACTAATAAAGACCACAAAAACCTTTTTATCAAAACTAAGAGAAATTAAATTTAAGCTCAAAAGTAAGAAATTATATCATCCTGACGATTTCAAATTCAAAAAAACAGTTAAACTCAACAGCTAAATATCCTAATAAATGGATAAAAAGTTTCAATTAAAGCAAATATAATCGTTATTTTGTGCAATCAAATTCAAAACAATTATGTTGAAAAACAACTTTAAATATATCCCATTTTTATTGCTATTTTTAATGATAAGCTGCGCCAAAAGAGGCAGTATCACTGGTGGATTAAAAGATACTTTACCACCTGTTCTAAGAGCCAGCATGCCTAAAAACTATACCACGGACTTTAAAGGCGACCAATTTGTTTTGACATTTGATGAATTTGTAAAACTTAAAAACGTAAACAAACAGCTTATCATTTCACCTCCAATGAAAAATGAGCCGCTGATTTCGCCAACCTCAGTAAGCAAGATCATAACGGTAAAAATCAGGGATACCTTGCAGCCAAATACTACTTACAGTTTTAATTTTGGTCAAAGTATTGCAGACAATAATGAAGGAAATGCGTTAAATCAATTTAAATATATTTTCTCAACAGGTTCTTATATTGATTCTCTTTCGCTTAGCGGAAAAATCAAAGATGCTTACACTAAAGATGTAGACAATTTTGTATCAGTAATGCTTTATGAAGCAAATGATAAATACAAGGATTCTGTAGTATACAAGGAACTTCCAAGATACATTACGAACACTTTGGATAGTACGCGCCTTTTTAAATTAGAAAATTTAAAGGCCGGAAAATATCTATTGGTTGCTATGAAAGATAAAGGCGGTAACAATAAATTTAATCCTAAAGATGACAAAATAGGTTTTATTAAACATTTTATTACAGTACCAAATGATACCGTTTTTGAATTAGAATTATTCAAGGAAACACTTCCGTTAAAAACACTTAAGCCAATACAGGCTTCAGGAAACAGACTTTATCTTCCGTATGAAGGAAAACAAAATTTCAAATTAATAAAACCTAAGATTGTTTTAAGAAACAATACCGAAGTTTTGGAAACTATTGTAACCCAATTTCCTAAAAAAGACTCTTTGCAGGTTTGGTTTAAACCTATAAAAGTTGACTCGCTAAATCTGGAAGTGACTGCGCCAAAATATGATAAAAAGTTTTCTTTTAAAATTAAGGATCAGAAAAAAGATACTTTAAATATTACGGCAGTACAAAACGGAACCATAAATTTTAGAGACCGATTTACATTAGAAACCGCTACTCCATTAGTGAAGTTTGATAAGTCAAAAATCAAACTGATTAATAAGGATTCTGTGGCTGTAGATTTTACTACAGAATATGATGAATTTGATCAAAAACTATATGTAGATTTCAAAAAAGAACCGCTTCAAAAATATCATTTCCAGTTTTTACCAGGTGCTTTAACAGATTTCTACGACAAGACAAATGATACTTTATCGTACAAATTAACAACTAAAGAACTTGAAGATTACGGAAATATCATTTTGAATTTGAAAAACGTAAAACGCTTTCCTATACTTGTTGAGTTGACAAACAAAAAAGGGGATGTAGTTCTTGCCAGTCAATATTCTGAAGGCGAAACCAGACTTGTATTTGATCTTGTTGAACCTAACTCTTTTACAATTCGGGTTGTTTACGACGATAATAAAAACAAAGTATATGATGCCGGAAACTTTTTAAAGAAAGAGTATGCTGAAGAAGTATTCTATTACCAGCAGGAATTTGATGTCCGAGCTAATTGGGATGTTGATCAACCTGTTGATTTAAGTCTTCAATACAATCCTGAAGTCGAGAAAAAACAGGATGCCAAAAAGAAAAAAGAGGAAGAGAAAAAACGAAAAGCTTTTTAAATCTTAATATTGCTTAATAAATAAATATGGAAAATAGTCTGATTGAAAAAGAAAACTGGCTGACAAGAAACTGGAAATGGTTTTTACCTTCAACTCTGTTTTCCATACTTCTAATTGTACTTTTATTTACCTCAACTTCTAAAGAAAATATAATCGATATTACTCAGGCTTACGCTGATAACTTACTTTTTGAAGAAGCAATTAAAAAAGCGAATGAAGATTCGAAAACTATAGAAAACATTGGAAAAATTGAGCCAATCGATAAATTAGCAATTCTGGAAGGAAACATTGTTTACTCAAACAATCATAATACTGTTAACGCATCAGTAAGAATCAACGGAACAAAAAACAATGGTAAACTAGATATTTTCGCCATAAAAAAAGGAGCTGAATGGGAATACCAGAAAATTTCCATTCGCACTAAAAACCCCAATAACGAAATTGTGATCTCAGAAAAACTTTAAAAAATCTATCAAATCGTTATTAAAAGTCAATTCTAAACAAATCTCTATCACTCAGGAAATCGAGTTTTTTTCGAGTTTCCAACATTACATTTTTATCTAATTCAACCACAAAAACATTTTCGGTTTCTTGTGGCTCAAGAATGTAATTTCCTGTAAAATCAACTACTTGCGAATGTCCAATATGTTCATAATTGTTAGCGTCCAAACCTACTCTATTTACTCCAACTACATAACTTAAGTTTTCGATTGCACGGGCTTTTAACAAAGAATCCCAGGCATTTGTTCGCACTTTTGGCCAATTGGCAACATATAAAAGCAGATCGTAATTTTCGACATTTCTCGCAAAAACCGGAAATCTTAAATCGTAACAAATCTGTAGGCAAATCTTCCAGCCCAGATAATCAACAATTACTTTTTGAGTTCCGCCTGTATAAAATTTATCTTCACCCGCGAGTGAAAACAAATGACGCTTGTCATACGGCTGCATTTCCCCTGACGGAAAAACAAATAACATTCGGTTATAATAATTTCCATTTTCTGTAATTATCAAACTTCCTGTTACAGCACAGTTTTTCTGTTTTGCCATAGCTTGCATCCATAGAACCGTTTCTCCTTGCATAGTTTCTGCAACTTCTGAAGCATTCATGGTAAATCCTGTCGAAAACATTTCAGGAAGAACAATCAAGTTTATACCTAAATCGATTTCATTTATGATCGATTCAAAGCTTTTTCTGTTTTTGGAAGCGTCTTCCCAATAAAGATCTGATTGAATAAGTGCGATTTTCATCTTTCAAAAATACGAATTTTCAGCCAAATTTTATTTTACAATTAAAAAGCACATTCTGCAAAAAATTCTCAAAACACCCTTAGAAATGGCATCTATTTTAGATTATAAAAATACTTCAGGAAAAAATATTGCAAAAAATATGCATTTCATGCAAAAAAAATGCATACGTTTAAAATAAATATATATATTTGATCGCCAATAAAAACCAAAAAAAACATGAAAACCAAAGTATTATGAAAACAAAGCTTATTTCATTAGTGTTCATTGGGGGAATGATTTTCTCAGCAAACGCAAAAGAGGCTGCTTTTAAAAAGCATCTTTTTGAACAAAAAAGCAGTCAGATTGAAGTTACTGGCCAGATTATAGGTCAGGACGACGGAATGCCAATTGCCGGAGCAACTATTTATGCAGAAAGCAATAATAAAATAGTAACAATATCAGATGAAAACGGAAGATTTAAAATAAACGTTCCAGAAAATGAAGCTCATGTTATAGTTTCCTACATGGGTTACGAAACCTTATCATTTGCTTTAATTAATACTTCAAATTTAACCATTAGATTAAAACCTGCAGAAAATGCTCTGGAACAAGTTGTAGTTACGGCACTTGGGGTTAAAAAAAGCACTAAATCTATTGCATATGCTGTAACAGAACTTAAAGGAACTGAATTTACAAAGGCGAAAGAAACCAATATCGCCAATGCATTAGTTGGAAAAATTGCGGGTGTAAACGTGAGCAGCACCGCAACAGGCCCAAACGGCTCTACCAGAGTTGTAATTCGTGGTAATGGTTCCTTAAACGGAAATAACCAACCCATGTATGTTGTAAATGATTTACCAATTGACAATACTCAGCTTAACCTACCGGGTATTGGCAATGGCCCGGGATCTACAAGAATCAACGTTGACCGTGGTGACGGAACATCAGTTATAAATCCTGATGATATTAAAACGATTACGGTTTTGAAAGGTGGAACTGCAGCTGCGCTTTATGGTGCAAATGCTGCAAACGGTGTAATCTTGATTCAGACTAAAAGAGGTGCGGCTCAAAAAGGAATTGGAGTTGAATACAATACTTCATTTACTTTTGAAACGCCATCGATCATACCAGATTGGCAGTATGAATATGGTTCCGGAGCAAACGGAAAAAAACCAACTACACAAGCAGAAGCTGTTGCCGCAGGACGCTGGTCTTGGGGAGCAAAAATGGACGGAACAAATGTGATCCAGTTTGACGGAGTTGCAAGACCTTATGTGGGACAAAAAGATAATATCAAGAATTTCTACGAAACAGGAACAACTTTTATAAACTCTATCGCTTTGTCTGGAGGAACTGAAAAAGCTACAGGACGTCTTTCTTTTTCAAATACAGACAATCAAGGTGTTGTACCAAATAATGATTTTAATCGTAAAAGTGTAAACATTGCCAGTAATGTAAACCTAACAGATTGGTTGAAATTTGATGTGGTTGCACAATACAATATAGAAAAATCGAACAATAGAGTTACGGTTTCAGATGCTGAGGCAAACCCAAACTGGGGAACTTACATGATTGCCAATACTGTTGATATTAGAAATCTTGCCCCAGGTTATGATGCAAACGGAATTGAGGAAGCCTGGAACCCAGTTGCGGTGGCTACAAACCCATATTTTGTAGTAAATAAAATTAAAAACAGCGATACTAAAAACCGTTTTATCGGAATGTTGAACGTAAAATTAAACTTTACTCCTAATTTATTCCTTCAAGGTAGAATTGGACAAGATTTTACAGATTATGATTTCTTTGGATACATCCCAAAAACAACTTTAAACAACCCGATTGGGTATGCGCAAGGTTCAAGAGTTAAATTATCTAACCTGAACTCTGAGGCAATTCTTAATTATACTAAGAAAAATATCTACGGAGATTTCTCTTTAAACGCTTTACTTGGTGTAAACTCTCGTACTACTTTAAGAGATGAAACAAGAGTAGAAGGTTCAGGTTTTGTATTGGATGATTTTTATGCTTTGAGCAATTTATCTACGCTAACTTATAGCTATCCTTACGGAAAAACAAAAACAAACTCTGTTTATGGAGCAGTAGATTTAGATTATAAAAATGTTGTGTTCTTGAATTTTACCGGACGTCAGGATTGGTTTTCTACACTTTCAAAAGATAACAATACGGTATTTTATCCATCTGTTGGAACAAGTATAATAGTTTCGGATATTATAAAAATGCCGGAATTCGTTTCCTTTGCTAAACTTAGATCTTCTTGGGCACAGGTTGGTGGTGCAACGCCAGACCCTTATGCATTAAACCAATCTTATTCAATGGTTCAGGGCGGACATAATGGTCAACAATTACAAACTCCAACCGGTACAAGAGTTCCTAACTCAACTTTAAGCCCGTTAACTTCTACAACTTTTGAAGTTGGAACTGATTTAGGATTTTTCAACAACCGTTTAAATCTTGATTTTGCATACTACAACCGTGCAACTACAAATGATATTGTCGAAACTACAATTTCTAATGCTTCCGGAGCTAGTACAGCTTTATTGAATCTTGGTAAGATGAGAAATGAAGGTGTCGAAGTTTTATTAAGTGGAAAAATCATTAATTCAGAAAATTTCTCTTGGGATGCAAGTTTCAACGGATCTTACAACAAAAACACCGTTGAAGCACTTACAGATCAGTTAAACTCAATCACGATGGCAACTTCTGTAAACGGATATGTTACAATTACAAGTGATGTTGGTCGCCCTTACAGTATCATAAAAGGATACAAACCTCGTGTTGATGCTAAAGGAAATACAGTTTACAATGTAAGCGGCGGTTCTGCAACAATTGCGCAAGGTCCACTTGAAGAATTAGGTCAGGGAGTTCATCCTTGGGCAGCGGGAATTAGCAATGAATTCAAATACAAAAATATCTCATTCAGCTTTTTGATTGACGGTAAATTTGGCGGAAGCTTATATTCTGGTACTGATTTGTACGGAACTCGTATGGGGTTAACAAAATTAACTCTTGAAGGTCGTGAATCTGGTTTACCGATTAAAGGTGTTGATACAAACGGAAATCCGGTTGATATGGTTATTGCACCGGAAAACCTTAGAACTTATTATGACGGTTTAAGAAACATTTCATCAACATTTGTTTACGATGCAAGTTTTATAAAATTAAGACAAGTAATTCTTGGATATCAATTACCGCTTGAAAAATTAAGAGGATTATCAAAACTTCAGGGAGCTTCGATTTCATTTGTGGCAAGAAACTTATTCATTCTTTATAAGAAAACGCCAAACGTAGATCCGGAATCTGTATTTAGTGCCGGAAATGCACAAGGTGTAGAACAATTTGGAGTGCCAAAAACCAGAAGTTTCGGTTTAAGTTTAAATGTCAAATTTTAAACTCACTTAAATAATTTTTAAATTAAAAGACATGAAAAAGATAACCATATTATATATCACAGGAATACTTTTAGGAAGTATGACCGCCTGTACAAAAGATTTCGAAGAAATCAATACGAACCCAAATGTTGTTGAAAAACCAAATCCGAATTTTCTTTTCAGCAGAGCACAATTGGATGGTTTAAATAATAACTACTTTTTTACCAATATTTTGGAATGCGGAGGAATGCTGCAACATTATGCCACATACAAAGAAGCTTCGGGCGTGGGGGATAAATATTTGAGTAATGAAGTTTATTATTCTGCATATTTCAACCAGATTTATCCAACGGCGCTTAATGAAACTCAAATCGTAATTGATGCCGTAAAAGACAATGCAAACGACAGTAATAAACTGAATATTGCCAGAATCTGGAAAGCATATTTATACCATAGAATTACAGATTTGTACGGAGATATTCCGTATTCTGAAGCTGCAAAAGCAACTAGCTCACAGATATTTCTTCCAAAATATGATTCTCAGGAATTCATATACAAAGATTTACTGAAAGAATTGGACGAAGCTGCAACGGCATTAGATGCTGCGAAACCAAGTTTTGGCAAAGCCGATTTTATCTACGATGGTGATGTCGCAAAATGGAAAAAATTCTCTTATTCTTTAATGCTTCGTTTGGGATTAAGATTAAGTAAAGTTGATCCTGCTTTATCAAAAACATGGGTAACCAAAGCTATTGCAGGCGGAGTTATCCTTAACGGAATTGATAATGCAATCATGAAATATACGGATGGACCAAATGATTTCAACAGAAACCCGGTTGGTTTTGATGCCAGAAGACAAGATTTTACAGCAGGTTCTTACGGTCAGAAAAATGTTGAAGGCGGAAAACTAGCCAAAACATTCATCGATTTATTACAATCTACAGCCGATCCCAGAATTAGTGTTTATGCTGGAGTTTGGCAAGGAACAACCCAGAACACAAGTGCAGTAGTTCAAAAAGGTTTTCCTAACGGAATTAAAAACGCTCCAACACCAGTTGAACAGGCAACTTATTCAGAACCTAACCAAAGCACTATTTTTAAATTCGATGCGCCGCTTGTGCTTTTAAGCAATGCCGAAACTAATTTATATCTAGCCGAAGCTGCCGTAAGAGGATGGTACACGGGCGAAACTGATAAAGATTTATATGAAAAAGGAGTTAAAGCATCTTTCCTAAACATGGGGATTTACGGTGCAGGTTATACAATTGCAGACGCAACACCATATTTAACACTAAATCCATACAATGCAGCAGGATCAACAGAAGCTAAAATGAACCAAATCCATACTCAGGTTTATGTTGCTTTGTTTGTAGACGAACAAGAAATTTATGCCAACTGGAGAAGAACAGGATATCCTGTTTTAGTACCTGTAAATTTCCCTGGAAACGTTACAAACGGCACAATTCCAAGACGTTTGAAATACTCAACCAGCGAATATTCAGTGAATTCAACTAACTTAGCTGAAGCGATTAAACGTCAGGGCGAAGATACTTTCACAACAAAAATCTGGTGGGATAAATAATAATTAAGAGTTAAAATGTGCCTTTAGGCACAAACTAAAAACCATTAATCATTAATTGGGATAAATAAAATACAAAAGATAAATGAGCATTTTAATTCTTACGGCATGCATTGCGTTTTTAATCCTACAGATAGCCTGGTTTAAAATCAATCCGTTTTTAGCCTTTATCATAACAGCTTTATTAGCAGGTCTATTTTTAGGCCTGCCAATAGACACTTTGTCACAAACTGTTCAAAAAGGTTTGGGCGAAATGTTAGGATCTATCACTTTGATTATTGTTTTCGGAACCTGTATTGGTAAACTTACCGTTTCATCAGGCGCCGCCAATGTCATTGCCAAAACAGTTATGGGATGGACGGGCAAAAAATACGTTCGACTTGGCTTAATGATTACCGGATTTATTGTTGGGATACCACTATTTTATAGCGTAGGATTTGTTTTGTTAGTTCCATTAATCTTTTCAGTAGCCCATCAATTTAAGCTTTCAAAAGTATATCTCGGTATTCCAATGCTGGCATCGCTTTCAGTAGCACACGGTTTTTTGCCTCCACATCCGTCTCCAATGGCTTTAAGCAGTATTTTAAAGGCAGATATTGGACTCGTTTTAGTGTATGGAATTATAATCGCTATTCCAACTATTTTTATTGCAGGATTATTGTTTTCGAATTTATTAAAAAACATCAAAACCGAATCAGATCATGAAATTCTAAATGTCGAAGAAGTTATAAACGAAGGAAAACAACCCAGTTTTGCACTGAGTTTATTCTCTGCCTTATTTCCGGTTTTCGGATTAACGCTGACTTCGACATTACCAATGATTTCTAAGAACGAAACTTTAATAAGCATTTGCAAAACCGTCGGAGAACCAAGTATGATTATGTTGATTTCTCTACTGATTTGCACCTACACTTTAGGAATCAGAATGAACAGAAGCATCACATCCGTAATGGACGATTATGCCACTGCAATAAAAGATGTTGCACTTATTGTTCTCATTGTTGGTGGAGCCGGAGGTTTAAAAGAAGTAATGATCGTAAGCGACGTAAACGAAACTATCGTAGCAACTTTAACACAAATAAACATTCATCCGTATTTATTGGCCTGGATGATGGCGGCAATCATACGCGTTTGTGTGGGTTCTGCTACAGCAGCCGGATTAATGACTGCCAGCGTTTTATTACCTTTACTACAAACCACCGGACTCGACCCTAACTTATTGGTGTTATCCGTAGGAGCCGGAAGCTTAATGTGCTCCCACGTCAACGATCCAAGCTTTTGGATGTTCAAAGAATATTTTAATATCAGCCTAAAAGACACGTTCAAATCATGGACCGTCATGGAATCTCTAGTATCTGTTTTAGGAATCATTTTCGTTTTTATTTTAAACTCTATAATACATTAATATCATGAATTTATTACCACAAGAAAAATTTGAAACTCTTGGTTTGTCTCTTCCGCCGGCGCCTCAGCCGCTTGGTATTTACAAACCCTATTTAGTTGATGGTAAATATTTATACCTTTCAGGTCACGGGCCTGTTAATGACGACAAATCCCTGATCATTGGCCGAATTGGCGATGACATGGATATCGAAGAAGGAAAATTAGCAGCAAGACAAGTCGGCTTAACAATGCTTTCTACAATTGTAACCAATTTTGGAAGCCTGAACAAAGTAAAACGTGTTATAAAAGTTCTTGGAATGGTCAATTGTAACGGCGATTTCCTTAAACATCCTTACGTAATCAACGGTTGTAGTGAATTATTCGCCGAAGTTTGGGGACAAGAAAACGGAATTGGCGTAAGAAGCGCCGTTGGAATGGGATCTTTACCAGACAATATTCCTGTTGAAGTTGAAGCTGTTTTCGAATTATATTAAAGAAAAGTTATGCCACAGATTAAATGATTAACATTGATTTTTTTTTAATTGAACCATTAAGACATTAAGTTTATTAAGAAACTAAACTTAATTTTTCTTATCCTTTAAGTTTCATTAAGTCAAGCTTAATTTTCTTAATATCTTAATGGTAAAATAATTTAATCTGTGGCAAAAAACAAAAAATATGAATACAACACCACAAACAAGAATTGCAACTTTCGGAGAATTATTACTTCGGATGAATGTTGCCGATGGAAACCGATTTACGCAAGCCAATGAAATAAAAATTCATGTTGGCGGCGCCGAAGCAAATGTTTGTGTTTTACTTTCTCAACTCGGCATTCAAACCGATTATATTACAAGATTACCCAAAAATGATTTGGCGCAATTGGCTCTAAACGAACTTCAGAAATACAAAGTCAATACTTCAAAATGTGTTTATGGTGGAGAACGGTTGGGATTGTATTTTGTCGAAGCTGGAAATCAAATCAGACAATCACAAGTTATTTATGATCGAAGCAATTCGTCTTTTGCAACTATCAAAAAAGATCAGATAAATTGGGATTTGGCTTTCGCCGATGTTACCCATTTTCATTGGTCAGGAATAAGCCCGGGAGTTTCTGAAGAAGCAGGTTTGGCTTGCAAAGAGGCAATTCTGACTGCACACCAAAAAGGTTTACCGATTTCTTCTGATTTTAACTTTCGATCAAAATTATGGCAATACGGAAAACATCCTTCTGAAATTATGCCCGATTTGCTTCAATATAGTACAATTACAGTTGCTGATCTTGATGCGATTGAAATTTATTTCGGAATAAAAACTGATAATACAGAATCAGATGAAAATCGCTTTCAGAAAACATTCGAATTATTAAAAGTAAAAATGCCTTTTCTAAAAACATTAGCGATGAGTTTTAGAAAATCAGATGGACCGGCACATTTATATAAAGGATTACTAATTCATAAAGGTAATTTTTATCAAACACAGGAACACAAAATACATGTTGTAACGGATCAAATTGGTTCTGGAGATGCCTTCAACGCAGGATTATTATACGGATTATCCAATAAATTATCCGGACAGGAATGTATCGAATGGGCAACTGCTTGTGGCGTAATCAAACAAAGTATACACGGAGATTTTGCGATAAGCAGTCTCGACGAAATAAGTCATTTTATTAAAAACGGCTCAAGTAATAGAATTAATAGATAAAATAAGAAAATGTACAGCATATTAAAAACGCAAGGTGTACTTCCGTTAGTAACACAAATCAACATTGAAACAGCCCAAATAGTCTTGCAATCAGCGGCTGATGCTGGCATAAAAATTATCGAGTTTGCTGCTCGTGCAGATGATGCTAAAGAAGTTTTTAGTCAAATGATTGCTTTTAAAAAAGCGAATAATCTAAATGTAAAAATAGCCGTTGGATCAATTTTAAGCGTAGATGATGCAGAAACGTTTCATCTTTTGGGTGCAGATTGTATTGTTTGTCCTCACACCGATTTGGAAATTGGAAATTACTGTTTTAAAAACAACATTTACTGGATTCCCGGAGCCGCAACTTTGAACGAAATACTTCAAGCCAATAAATTAGGTGCCGAAATTGTAAAGCTTTTCCCAGCCGATAAAATTGGTGGTCCCGGATATGTAAAAGCAATTAGAGCTCCGTTTCCAAATTTGAAAATTATGCCAACCGGAGGCGTGACTTTAGAAGAAAGCAACTTGAAATCCTGGTTTAAATCGGGAGTGGTTTGCGTGGGAATTGGTTCTAATTTATTTTCGAAAGAAATGCTTTTGAATTTAAGTTATGAAGAATCCCTGCAAGCTTTTCAAAATTTAATTGAAGTGGTAGAAAAAATAAGAAAGTAAGTTATGCAAAACAATTGGTGGAAAATTAATTCCGAAATCCGCATTGATACGCCTTTTTTAGCCGTTTACGAAGATCGTATTCAGGCAAATATCGAGCGTTTGATTGAATCAGTAAATGGTAATACTCAAAAATTGAGACCACACATCAAGACGCATAAAATTGGTGAGATTCTCGATTTATTTAAAACCTACAACATCAATAAGGTAAAATGTGCTACGATTGCCGAAGCTGAATTGGCTGCCATACACGAAATTTCAGATGTACTTCTCGCCTATCAACCTGTTGGAATTAAAAAAGAAAGATGGATTTCATTGATTCAAAAATATCCGAATGTTGCTTTTTCGACAATTGTTGATGATCTTGATTCGGCGAAAGCCTTAGATGAATGTGCGGGAAAAAATAATTTGAAACTTACGGTTTATCTGGATTTGAATACGGGAATGAACAGAACCGGAATTTCGATTCACAAAAATTGGATTGCTTTAATTGATGAAATTGTCAAACTAAAAAACCTTCATTTTGCGGGTATTCATATTTACGACGGCCATTTAAAAGGCGATGTCGAACACAGAACTGCCATCGCTTCGAATTTGTTTTTTAGCATAAATGAAGAAATTGGAAACATTCAGAAAAAACTGGGTTACGATCTAAAAATTGTTGCCGGAGGATCGAATACCTTTCCGTTTTATGCGTCTCAAAAAAATGTAGAATGCAGCCCGGGAACTTTTGTTTTCTGGGATTCTAATTACCAAATTCATTTACCGGAACAAAATTTCGAACCGGCATTGGTTATTGTTGGAACCATTATTTCAAAACCAACTTCTTCTACTTTTTGTATTGACATAGGATACAAAGCCGTAGCTTCTGAAAACCCAATCGATAAAAGATTGGTGATCTTAAATGACGAAAATCTAATTCCGATCGCACATTCAGAAGAACATTTAATTATAGAAAACCAAGGAAAAAACGAGTATGCTATTGGCGACACGATTTATGCCCAACCTTATCACGTTTGTCCAACTTGCGCACTTTACGATTCGGTTCAGGTTGTAAATAATGAACATCAAATTTGCGATCAATGGCAAGTTGTTGCCCGCAGCAGAAAAATTAATATCTAGCAGCAGAAAAAGTAGAATAAAGAAAAAAGAATAGAAAATAGAGCGAAGAAGAAAGAGAATAGACCTCATAATAACACTTGTCTAGAAAACCTCTGAGCCTTTGGACCTTTGTGCCTTAAAAAAAATACTATGTTTATAATAGACGCCCATTTAGACCTGAGCATGAATGCGATGGAATGGAACAGAGATTTAAGAAATGATGTACCCACTTTGCGCCATCTTGAAAAAGGAATGACTGATAAACCGGATCGCGAACGTGCAACGGTATCTTTTCCTGATTTGCGACGCGGCAATATCGGAATTGTTGTTGCCACTCAAATTGCAAGATTTGTAAAACCGGACAGTATTATTCCGGGTTGGAATTCTCCTGAACAAGCCTGGGCGCAAACTCAGGGACAATTGGCGTGGTACAAAGCGATGGAAGAAGCGGGCGAAATAACTTCAATTACGGATAAAAAATCGCTCCAGAAACAAATTGATTTATGGAATGACGGAACACCAAACGACAAAAAACCTATTGGATATATTTTAAGTTTAGAAGGTGCTGATTCTATTATTGATGTTTCGTATTTAGAAAAAGCATACAATTACGGATTACGCGCGATTGGTCCTGCACATTACGGTCCGGGACGTTACGCAAACGGAACAGATGCAACAGGAAAAATGAACCAAAATGGGCTGGATTTATTGAAAGAAATGGAGCGTTTGAATATTATTCTGGACGCAACCCATTTGTGCGATGATGCTTTCTGGCAAGCTTTAGATCATTATCACGGACCAGTTTGGGCAAGTCATAATAATTGCAGAAGTCTGGTTGATCACAATCGTCAATATAGCGATGAAATGATTCAGGCTTTAATTTCAAGAGGAGCAGTTATTGGCGGTGCTTTAGATGCTTGGATGTTAGTCCCAAATTGGGAAAGAGGAGTTTCGACTCCAAAGGGCACAAGTTGCAATCTTGAAACTGTTTTCAAACACATGGATCACATTTGCCAATTGGCTGGAAATGCCAATCATATTGGTATAGGTTCTGATCTTGACGGCGCTTTTGGTACAGAACAAGGTCCGTATGATTTAGACACCATTGCCGATTTGCAAAAATTGGTTTTGATCTTTAAAAACAACGGTTATTCTGATGAAGATTTAGATAAAATCTTTCACCAAAACTGGATCAATTTCTTAATGAAAAATTGGGATTAATAAATATGAAAGTCAGCAAAGAATACGAACTTGCTTTTTGCCACGAATTTCTCGAATTTACTCAAATTTTTATTTTGAAACTGTTTAAAAACTAGCCGCAAATTGCACCGCCTTTTTTGATCTGTACAATCAAAATAATTCGGGATAATTCGAGAAATTCGTGGCAAACTTTTTAAATAAAAACTAAACTGGGAACTGCCTTTTTATATGATTGTAATTTTTCGTCGTAAGGATCAACTTCCGTGACAACGTAATCAACCTCAGATAAGTTGGCAATTTTCATTTTTAGAACCGTATCCAGTTTTTCAGAAATAGTCAAAATAGCTGTTTTCTCAGAGGCCTGAATCATTGCTTTTTTTACCTGAACGGTTTCCCAATCAGAATCTGAGAATCCGCCTTCGATATCCAAAGCATTGGTTCCTAATATTAATAAATCGACTTTAATATTTGCCAATTGATTGTAGACATCACCGCTCACACACATTTGGCTGTAAGACGAAATGCTTCCGCCAATCATGATAATTTTAACATTGGGTTTATCCAGAAGTTCAACAGCAGATAAAACGGTAACAGTAAAAATGGTCAGATTCAAATCATCAGGAATCAATCGGATAAATTCACGAATTGTAGTTCCGCCGCCAATTAACAAAACCATACCATCCTGAAGTAAACCTAAAGTTTTCTGTGCAATAATTTGTTTAGATTCGCCTGCATAAGTTTGATTATTAGTCGAAGAATGGTGATACGCTTTTGTCATCGCACCGCCTTTTACTTTAATCAATAAAGATTCAGATTCAAGTTCATTAATATCACGTCTCACTGTATCTTCTGAAACAAATAATTTAGCCGAAAGCGTTTCAAAACTCACACGAGTATGTAAGTTAATCTCTTTTAAAATAAGATTTTTACGTTCTTCCTTGGTGTAATTAACCACTTCATTATCATTATTCATGCAAATTCATTTTTAGTAAGACAAATGTAAACAATAAATGCAATATTATTGCGAAACAAATTATAACACAATGTAATTTAATAGTTAACCCGGCTATTTTAAAGACTTTTATATCAAAATAAGTTTTGCAAAAAAAATGCAAACTCAATTACAAAACCTAAATTTGTTTAACGAACCAAGAAAGCAACCATGCAAAAAAGTATAATCCTCCTTTTGATCTTCTGTTATTCTTTTGGAAATGCTCAAACTTCCATCACTAATAATTCGATTATTCCACAACCTAATTCATACAAAGCAACCGGAGACAGCATTCGTTTAGACGGACAAATAAAAGTTGTTTTCGAAAAGAATAAATTCAGCGCCAAAGAACAAAAAACAGCCAACATTTTTGAGTCAGCTATAAACTCGAATACAGCAAATAAAAAAAGCAATATTGAAGTTTTATTTATTACTAAAAATCCATCAACTTCATTAAAAAAAGAAGCCTATAAAATAAATATTACGTCAAAAAAGATAACCGTTACCGGAAGTGAAGAAGGATTATTTTATGGAGTTCAGAGTTTAATACAACTTTTGCCGAACAAATTTAAAAATCAGGAAATAAAATTGCCTTGTGTTACTATCGAAGATGAGCCGAGATACAGCTATCGCGGGCTTCACCTCGATGTTTGCCGTCATTTTTTCTCTGTCGATGTTATAAAAGATTTTATCGCACAAATGTCCAGCTATAAGCTAAATAACTTTCATTGGCACTTAACAGACGATCAGGGATGGAGAATTGAGATAAAAAAATACCCAAAACTAACAGAAGTCGGTTCAAAAAGAGCACAGACTTTAGTGGGGAATAAATTCGAAAGATTCCCTTATTTTTTTGACGGAAATCCATACGGCGGATTTTATACTCAGGAAGAAATCAAAGACATCGTAAAATTTGCCGAAGAACATTATGTAAATATTATTCCGGAAATCGAAATGCCGGGTCATGCAACTGCGGCTGTTACAGCTTATCCTAATTTATCCTGTTTTCCGGATCGTCCTTATAAAGTGGTAGAATATTGGGGTGTTTTTGATGATATTTTCTGCGCCGGAAAAGAAGAAACCTATACTTTTCTTGAAGATGTTTTGACAGAAGTTATGGCTTTATTTCCAAGCAAATATATTCATATTGGCGGAGATGAATGTCCAAAAACAAGATGGAAAGAATGTCCGAATTGCCAGAAAAAAATCAAAGAATTAGGCCTGAAAAACGAACATGAATTACAAAGTTATCTGACAACAAAAATTGAGAAATTCCTAAATGCAAACGGAAGACAAATTCTTGGTTGGGACGAAATGCTCGAAGGTGGATTAGCTCCAAACGCAGCGGTAATGTCATGGCGAGGAGAATCCGGTGGAATTGCCGCTACAAAACAGAAACATTTTGTAATCATGAATCCAGAGCAAGTTTTGTATTTAGATTACAATCAGGGATATTCGCCAAATGAACCTTTAACGGTTGGGCGATTAATTACGGTTGACAAAATCTATAATTACAATCCAACCCCGGTTGATAGTTTAACGGTTGAGGAACAGAAATACATTATGGGCGTTCAATCTAATCTTTGGTCAGAATATTTGACAAGTCCAGCGAAATTAAATTATCAGCTTTATCCTAGAATGTTTGCTTTAGCAGAAATTGCCTGGACAGAACCTCAAAATAAAAACTACAATAATTTTGTTTTGAATAGAATGCCACATCATTTAGAAAAACTGGAAGCGCAAAAAAGATTATATAAAGTTCCAACGCCTTTTGGTGCAAACGAAACCGCATTAATTGCATCAAAATATGTTTTAGATTTAAAACCAACCATCAAAAATGGACAGATTTTTTATACAATCGACGGCTATAATCCAGACGAAACAGCAGAACTTTATAAAAGACCTGTAACTATAAATATTCCAAAAGGAGAATTCAGAACGATCAAAACAGTTCAAATAAGTCCAAGTGGAAGAAAAAGTTCAATTAATAAAATAATAGCTCGAAATCCGGTGTTAAAATCGGCTCTAGCCATAAAACCAACCAAGAAAGGTTTAAAATTCGAATATTATACTGGAACATTATTTCAGCAAACACAAGATTTAGAATTAGCAAAACCTGTTAATTCAGGCATTTTTGAAGGCGCCATAACCAGCGAAAAATGGAAAACGAAAACAGAGCGTTATATCGGCTTAAAATTCGACGGATACATCTATATTCCAGAAACGGCAAATTATACAATTTCGACGCTTTCAGACGACGGATCGAAGCTTTTTATTGACAATGAATTAGTAGTTAATAATGACGGTATTCATTGGCTAAACGAAGCGTACGGAGTTACAAAACTTGAAAAAGGTTTTCACAAAATCAACATCAGTTATTTTGACCAAATTGGAGGAACTACTTTAACGTGTTTTATTCAGCAGGAAGGAAAAGAAAAACAAGAAATAAGTGCTTCACAATTGTATTACGAATAAGAGCATAAAAAAAGCATCAGCCGCGGCTGATGCTTTTTTCTATTTTAAACTAAAAGTGTTTTTTATATTATCCTTTCAAACTTGCAGATAAATACTCACGGTTCATACGTGCGATATTTTCAAGTGAAATTCCTTTTGGACATTCAATTTCACAAGCTCCTGTATTTGTACAGTTACCAAAACCTTCTAAATCCATTTGGTGTACCATGTTTAAAACACGATCAACTGCTTCAACTTTACCCTGAGGTAATAATGCATATTGAGATACTTTTGCTCCAACGAACAACATTGCTGATCCGTTTTTACAAGTTGCAACACAAGCTCCACAACCAATACAAGCTGCAGCATCGAATGATTTATCTGCATCATGTTTGTTAATCGGAATTGTATTTGCATCAATTGTATTTCCTGAAGTATTTACCGAGATAAATCCTCCTGCATGTTGAATTCTGTCAAAAGAACTTCTGTCAACAACTAAATCTTTAATTACAGGGAAAGCTTTTGCTCTAAATGGCTCGATAAAAATCGTATCACCATCTTTAAACATACGCATATGCAACTGACAAGTAGTTACTCCTCTGTCTGGTCCGTGTGCTTCTCCGTTGATGAATAATGAACACATTCCGCAGATTCCTTCACGACAATCGTGATCAAATGCTACTGGCTCTTCTCCTTTGTTGATTAATTGTTCGTTAAGAACATCAAGCATTTCAAGGAAAGACATATCTGGTTCGATTCCGTCGATTGGGTAATCAACAATTCCCCCTTTATCTTGGGCGTTTTTCTGACGCCATATTTTTAATGTAAGTTTCATACTGTTTTAGTTTGAAGGTCATAAAGTCGAAAGTCGAAAGCCATTAGACTTTAAGACTTTAGTCTTTTGACTAATTGCTATTTGTAGCTTCTTTGTACTAATTTAATGTTTTCGTAAACCAGAGGTTCTTTGTGTAATACGGCATCACTTGGTTTTCCTTTGTATTCCCAAGCTGCAACATATGCAAAGTTTTCGTCATCACGAAGTGCTTCTCCTTCTTCTGTTTGGTATTCTTCACGGAAGTGACCTCCACAAGACTCATTACGGTGTAATGCATCTTTCGCGAACAATTCTCCTAACTCTAAGAAATCGGCAACACGTGTCGCTTTCTCTAATTCCTGATTAAATTCGTTTGCGCTTCCAGGAACTTTTACATCTTTATAAAACTCTTCACGTAAAGCAGCAATTTCTACGATAGCTTCAGACAAACCTTTAGCATTACGAGCCATACCTACTTTATCCCACATAATTTTTCCTAATTTCTTGTGGAAATAATCTACAGAATGAGTTCCTTTATTATTGATAAATCTATCGATTTGATCTTTTACATCTTTTTCTGCTGCTACGAATTCTGGCAAATCTGTAGAAATTTCTCCCATTTTAATATCCGGAGCTAAATAATCTCCAATAGTATAAGGTAATACGAAATATCCATCAGCTAAACCTTGCATCAAAGCAGAAGCTCCAAGTCTGTTTGCTCCGTGATCAGAGAAGTTAGATTCTCCAATTGAGAAACATCCAGGAATTGTAGTCATTAAGTTATAATCAACCCAGGTTCCACCCATTGTGTAGTGAACCGCAGGGTAAATCATCATTGGTGTTGTATAAGGATCTTCGTCAACGATTTTGTAATACATCTGGAATAAGTTTCCGTATTTACTTTTCACGATTTCAGCTCCTAATTTAGTTACCAAAGCCGCATCGTTAGCATCTAAACCTTTTACGAAAGCTTCTTCAGTTCCGTAACGTTTGATCGCTGCTGCGAAATCCAAGTAAACAGCTTCTCCGGTTTTGTTAACACCAAAACCAGCATCACATCTTTCTTTTGCAGCACGAGACGCAACGTCACGAGGTACTAAGTTACCAAAAGCAGGATATCTTCTTTCTAAGAAATAATCTCTCTCAGCTTCAGATAAATCAGTTGCTTTTTTCTTTCCTTCACGAATTGCTTTTGCATCTTCTTGTTTTGCAGGAACCCAAATACGACCATCATTACGCAAAGATTCAGACATCAAAGTCAATTTTGACTGGTGATCTCCTGAAACCGGAATACATGTTGGGTGAATTTGTGTGTAACAAGGATTTGCGAAAAATGCTCCTTTTTTATGAATTTTCCAAGCTGCTGTTGCGTTACTTCCCATAGCGTTTGTTGACAAGAAAAATACGTTTCCGTATCCTCCAGAACCAACTACTACTGCGTGAGCAGAATGTCTTTCTATTTCTCCGGTAATTAAGTTACGAGCGATAATACCTCTCGCTTTTCCGTTCACGATAACAATGTCAAGCATTTCGTGACGGTTGTACATTTTTATTTTTCCACGACCAATCTGACGGTTCATTGCAGAATATGCTCCTAACAATAATTGTTGTCCAGTTTGTCCTTGTGCGTAAAATGTACGAGAAACCAAAGTTCCTCCAAAAGAACGGTTATCTAATAATCCACCATATTCACGAGCCAATGGCACTCCTTGAGCCACACACTGGTCAATAATATTAGCAGAAACTTCAGCCAATCGGTGAACGTTTGCCTCACGTGCACGGTAGTCACCCCCTTTTACAGTATCATAGAATAATCTGTAAACGGAGTCACCGTCACCTTTATAATTTTTTGCAGCATTGATACCTCCTTGTGCAGCAATAGAGTGCGCACGACGAGGTGAATCCTGAAAACAAAATGCTTTTACGTTATATCCCTGCTCAGCCAAAGTAGCCGCAGCTGAACCTCCAGCCAAACCTGTACCAACAATGATAATATCTAAATTACGTTTGTTTGCAGGGTTTACTAAATTAATATGATCTTTATAATCTGTCCATTTGTCCGATATTGGGCCGTGTGGAATTTTTGAATCTAATGCCATTATAATTTATATTAATTATTGAAATGATGAAATAATGCGATTATGATGAAAAGTGCAGGTACAAGAACCGCAAAACCATAACCGATTTTATTTAAAAATCGAGAATATTTATTGTTCATCCCTACTGATTGAAGAGAAGAACCGAATCCGTGCCAAAGGTGAAATCCTAATAACACAAAAGCCACACAATATAATCCTGTACGAATTGGATCGTGAAACTTATGAACTAACTCTCCATAATACCTTGTAGCATCTGGTGCAGTACCTGCAATATATTTATAGGTAACTTCAGGAAACCAAAAATCATAGAAATGCAATCCTAAGAAAGCCAAAATAACCAATCCAGAAATAATCATATTTCTAGAACTCCATGAAGCATTTGCGGCTCCATTGTATTTTGCATACGCAATTGGTCTTGCAGCAGTATTTTGAGCCGTTAATACGAATCCCATAACGAAATGGAAGATTACTCCGATTGCCAAAACTGGTTGCATTACATATTGAATCAGCGGATTGTATCCCATAAAGTGAGAAGCTTCGTTAAAAACATCTTCACTAATAATAGAAATGAAATTTAAGGAAACATGCAGCGCTAAAAACGTGATTAAGAATATTCCCGAAAGAGCCATAGCCACTTTCTTTAAGATGGAAGCATTCAATAGTGCAGATTGTGCCATAAGTGTTTAAGTAGTTTGTTTTAAAAAATTAGACAAAAATAAAGCAATTAGACATGAACTACAACCATTTCGTTGTTATTTATAATGATTTTAAAGAGCTTTCATCAATTTTATTGCAAATTATTTAAAAACAATAAAATAGAAATTATTCGCGAGCCATTTTAACTAAATCTTGTTTTTTATATAATTACCAAATTGCTACTTTTCTCCCCGTTTTGACTTCTTTTTCTCAAAAATAAAGTCATCATGAATTTTATTGAGCGAAAACAAGTGAATTTTAATAGCATAATTTTACCTTTATCGGCTTCAAAAAAAATCAGAATGAAAACAGGAATCGACGCTATTTCTTTTGACGTAGCCAACATACATTTACCCATAAAAACTTTGGCAATTGCCAGAAATATTGAACCCGAAAAATTAGAGAAAGGTCTTGGATTAATTAAAATGACTTTACCAGACGTTCATCAGGATGCTGTGGTTTTTGGAGCCAATGCTTTAACCAAACTTATTCTTGAAAATGAAATAAACTTAAGTGAAATTAGCCGGATTTATGTTGGAACCGAAAGTGCAATCGACAGCTCGAAACCAATAAGTTCTTTTTTAATTAGTTTAATGGAACAAAAATTCGGAGAAGATTCTTTAGCCGAATGTGATGTAGTCGATTTTACATTTGCTTGTATTGGCGGAGTTGATGCTTTGCAAAACTGTATTGATTTTGTAAAACTAAATCCAACCAAAAAAGCAATTGTTGTTACTACCGATTTTGCTAAATATGATTTAAATTCTACCGGAGAATATACACAAGGCGCCGGAGCACTTGCAATGCTAGTGACTTCGAACCCAAAAATTATTGCTTTTGATGAAAATTGGGCAACAAGTACAAAAGGTGTTTTTGATTTTTTCAAACCTTACAGAACTATCTCAAAAGAGGCGATTACCCAAAACGAAAGTAACGATCCGTGGTTTGATAATTTAGAAGCTGAAATCGAAGTTCACAAAGACCAACCAGTTTTTGACGGACAATATTCGAATCAATGTTACATGGATCGTACGAGAAATGCTTACTTCTCATTCAAGAAACTAAAAAACACGACTGAAACTTTATACAATTCCTGGAACAGTATTATCATGCACCTTCCCTATTCTTTTCAAGGCAGAAGAATGCTATCTGAAATTTATGCTTTAGATAGTGCCGATAAAATCATTTCAGAAAATATTGAACCTGCAGACTATCAGAATAAAATTAAGGAAATTGGAAAATCTGAAGAATACAGAAAGTTTGTAACCGACAAATTGCAACCTGCAGAATTGGCTTCTTCTTTAATTGGAAACCTTTATACAGGATCTATTTTCATGGGATTATTATCGACTTTGGCGCATTATTACGACACAAAGCATGAAGTTGCCGGAACTAAATTTGGTTTCCTGGCCTACGGAAGCGGATCAAAATCGAAAGTTTTTGAAGGAACGATTCAACCGGAATGGCAATCGGCTTTAGCCAAAACCAAACTTTTTGAAAACTTAGAAGAAAGTGTAGAAATTGGTTTTGAAGCTTATGAAAGTCTTCACAAAAAAGAACAAAAACAAAGCATTAGAACTCCTAAAAACGAATGGGTTTTGGATCGAATTGAGAAAGAAATTCCAAATTTAATTGGGGCGAGATATTATAAATGGATTGGATAATTAAATTCCAAATTCCAATAAATAAAAAACCGAAGCTTAACGTTTCGGTTTTTTTTATGCCTTACTTTTAATTTAACCGCAAAGCGCGCAAAGATTTACGCAAGGTTCGCCAAATTTTACACTGCTAATACACATAAAGCTTTGCGAACTCTGCGTTTTTTTTTAGACATTACACAGATAAAATGCTTTGCGTTCTTTGCGGTTAAATAGAAAAATCAATCCTTCTTATGTTGTTCTGTGTAATTCTGGTTTTCTTTAAGAGCTTGATCCTGTACATTCATTCCGTTTGACATTCCGAGCATAAAAGCGGTTATTATTAAAATTAATTTTCTTTTTATCCAATACAGAAGTGGTCGCTTAGATTGCTCTAAGCGTTTTTTATTTTTGTGTTTATACATTTTGAAAATGATAAATGATTAGACATTATTTTATCATTGTATGCGTTGAAGCGCATAAAAGCTTAGAAAAAACTAAACGCTGTACAAACCTTTATAATAATTATTTGAAGTGATTATTTCGTTTACAAAAACAGATTGTCTCATAAATGAATTTATTTTTTGATGAAGAAGTATTCGTGTTTTTAGAAAAACCAGAATTTGAAGACTAAAAACCGTTGCAAATTGAAGAAATTTTAAAGGAACTAAAAATGAGATCTTAATTGCAGAAACAAAACGCTTGAAGGCATATAAACGAGCCTTTTTAAAATCTAATTCTGTCTTTAGAATTACATAAGAAGATTGATAATAATCGGCAGATTTTGATTGAGAATCTAAAGTAGCATCACTCGCAATCACGACAAAAGCGAGAAAGAGCGAGATTAGATATTTTAGGTATTTATTCAATTTTCTTATTGGATTTTTTGAGTATTTCTTCAAACGAAAATACAAATTAAAGCAACAACTTCATTTTTCTGAAAACTTATTTTGAAATTAATACATTTTCTTCTTTTTTAAAAAGCAACAATCCCAATCCCAAAGTAAAAACCACACAACTCAGCAACATATAAACTCCGTCTTTTAATACAAAAAAGGAAAAACCAATTGCAAACGAAGCAATAATAACCATAGAAGCACTTACTGTTTTTGTTTTTATAAAATTTAAAGCGTGCAACGAAAGTCCAATAAAAAGCAATGACGGACCAACAATTACAAAAGGATACAAAATCGCTGGCGTATTAGTAATTTGAAGACTTAATTCTGCTCTGGCAAGATCATCATTGCCAAAACTAGACATAATAAAATCAATCGTACAAAGACCAATATGAGCAATAATCCCTAAAGTTGTAACAACAGAAGCAAGAGAATTTAATTTGTTTTTAGGAAAAACATAATTAAAAGAAAATAGTAAACAAGCTCCAATTAAATTAAACCAATGCGCAAAATCGATTGGTTTTTGAAAGTTGGGCAGAACTTTAGAAAAAAGTAAATAACTGATCAGAAAAAATAATAATCCAAGAAGGCAAAGTTGTTTTGTTGTCATAATTAATGTTTTAAATTGATGAAACAAAACTAATAAGAGAATCTCTCGTAAACTCCAATTTTACAGGCTTTGGTACAAAACCTATTGTTTTAGGTACGAAATTATAATGCTAATAAAGTTTCTTTATAATTCTTAGAAACCGGAAGTTCTATTTGAGTCAGAATAATGGTATTTTGATTTCTCCAGGACTTAAAATGTGCTGAATTTATCAAATGCGATCTATGAATTTGAACTAAAAAAGAAAAATCTTCCTGAACTTTTTTGAGTGAAGACCGAATTATTTTGGAATGAAGTTTTGCGTTTTCAAGATAAAAAATCTCGACATAATTTTGAGCATTAGAAACACAAACCAAATCGGCTTTTTTGATTTTTAGAACATCTAATTTATTCTCTCCTTTAATAATTATAAAATCTTCTTTTTGCGGAATCAGCTTAATTAAATATCTCCTTGCCAAAATAATGACCGGAGTTAAAATCAAAGCAACTTTGATAAAAATCGTATAGAAAAATTCAGAAAGACTATAACCGCCATTTAAAATCGGACTTTTATAATAGGCATAAATTCCAATTAAATAGATAATATAGAAGACGATGAGAAATCCTGTTTCTAAACCGAGATTCCATTTTGATGTTTTTTCGAAAACCTTTTTTTGAAGAATAGCAAGAATACCATAACACAAAAATGCCATTATACTAAAACCAAAACTTATTAAAAACCAGGCTCTAAAATTTATAGTACCATCATCAAAAGGTTTTATGATGAAAGCAAAAACAAACAACCAGACACCAATTAGCAAACCAACTATTAAATGATGTTTTATTTTCGGATTCAATTCTTTCATCTTTTCTTGAAGCAATTAATTAGTATACAATATTAGACTTTAATTCAACTTGCTTCAAGTAAAACTCAGCTGTTTTTTTCACTTATTTTTAAAATCAACAATTACATTAAAATCACAAAAAAGAAAGAAATTACTGTAAACTTATATTAAAAAAAGAAAAAGATTGAAGATTATTAAAAAATTAATTAGAATCGAAAGGTTTCTTTTTTGTAAGTATTTATTTAAAAAAGTAATTTGTATTTTTATCAAAGTCGTATCCGAAAAACTTATAGAGTAGGAAAATCCAAAAAAACTTATTTATGAAAAACTTACAAAAATTGTCAACACAAAAACTATCAAAAGAAGAATTGAAATCAATTAACGCTGGTGGTAATGGTGCACCCTGCTATCCATGGCCACTATGTAACGGTCAAGAAGTCACTTTTTATACACAATCATGTGATTGGTATTTATACAAAACATCAACAGGTAGTATCTGTATGGAATATGGAGCGGTATAACAACAAATCGTCCATTTTTATCAAAATAATATCTGAAAAACTTATAGAATAGAAAAATCAAAAAAACCTTATTTATGAAAAATTTACAAAAATTATCAGCACAAAAATTATCAAAAGAAGAATTGAAATCAATTAATGCCGGAGCTGTAAACTGTGTACCATATCCAATATGTGCCGGTGACGAAGTTTCTTATTACGGAAGAAACATATGCGGTTGGTATTTATTCCGAACAGCAACAAATAGTATCTGTATGGAATACGCACTATAATAACCAACATAATTATCAATTAAAACTGCTATTAACAAAATAGCAGTTTTTTTATGTTCTATCTTTCATGGCTGGAAAGCTCACTTATAAATCGTAAACTTATTATGCGATAATTTAAAACCGAGATTTTCATAAATCAATACATTCTCAACTCTTCGGCGATTTGTCGTGACTTCGATACTTTTCAGGTTATTTTGATCTGCATATTGCATAATCTCATTTATCAATTGTCGTCCAATTCCTTTTCCGCGGTGATTTTGATGAATAAAAAATTCCTGAATTTCGCCAACTAATCCGCAATGATGAAGGAGATTTTGTGTGTGAAAACTAATAAATCCTAAACCTTCATTTTCATTTTCTGCCAACAAGTAAAGATTATTTTTATTCGAAATATTTTCATGGAATATTGTAGCAAATACTTCAAAATCTAATTCTTCATTTTCAAGTTCGCAAATTGCTTTGTACACAAAATCCAGGTCTCGATTTTCGACTTTTCTTATTTCAATTTTTGATTCCATAAACTTTTATTCTTTTTGAAAATACTCTTCTAAACCTAGACGCTCAAATTTAACCTTATATACTTTAACGTAATTATTCCATTCTTGTTTATACTTTTCATTATTATAAACAGAAGAGGCATAATCAACAATTTCTTTACTAAAATGATTTCCAAAAACAGCATCTAAATTGGCTATTCCAGCGTCAACAATTCGTTTTAAAATTGTTAATTTATCTTTTTCATTTTCTTTACAGACTTTATCAAGCCATAATCCTTTGCCAATTTTTACATATTCTTCGAGCAAACGATCTGTTATAAATTCAGAAGGAACATCAGTAATATTCGGTTCATGTTTACCGTTTTTAAAAGTAGTCAAAATCAATTCTTCCGAATAAAATTCATGTGGAATAAGCGAAATCAATGTTCCGCTTTGAGCCGCTTTCAAACAAAGTTCTTTAGTGATAAACTGACTTGGAATTTTTTGAATCGCAAAACCATCTTTCTCAACTAATTTTTCGCAGAGTACGGGCGTAATAAATTCCGGATTGACAAATGGCAGCGCATGAAATGTAATATTTAATACCAACTCACATAATTCTTTGGTTTTATGTTGAAGCGGAACCAATTTTAAATCTCGATAATTTGACTTTACTCTATTTTGCCAATATTGATATGTTTTGGTCGGCGGATTATTTTGTTTTAAAACTAATTCGCCGTTTTCTAATTCACGTTTTAATTCCTCAAAAGTTCCGATTAACGAATTCTCGAGATGTTTCCGTAATTCATTTGAGATAATTTCTTCTTCGCTTTCATCATCATATTCGCAACTATTTTTAGCGTCAAAATCATCCGCTCGATCATTATAATAGAATAAAGCATTTTTTCGCTCTGCAAAAGTCGTGTAATGATCTTCGACTATAAAAACCGGAGCTTCAATAGTACCCGAACATTTAAAATTACCATGATTATAAGATGTCATCACAACTTCCTGAGCTTTGACATTTCCGTTTATTTCAACATATGAACCTCCTAATAGCATACTTTGACAAGTAACATTCCCGTTTATAAAAATATACGGACCATAATCTCCTTCGGCATTTATGATGGTTCCGTTTGCGGAGAGATTTCCATTTATTAAAACACCTTCAATTCGTATTTTTTCGATTTCATTTAATGGAAGACTTAAAAGATTCGAAAGCCATTTTTTCTCTTTATCTTCATAAAGATCCAAATAAAAGTCACCTTCAAAATATACATCTTCAGTTGAAATCAAGAAGAAATCCTGATCTTCCCATTCTTCAAAATAATCAAATCCTTCATGATCCAAAAGAAATGGATATTGCAATTTGACATCTTTGATCGTAATTAATTTAAAACTTGAATTCTGCATTTTATTTTTTTTTATTCTTCTATTATTTCTTTTGACTCTCTCTGCAAAGTATTGCAATTGCGATAAAAACAAAACTTAGATAAATCGCAATTGGAAACCCGAGACCTAAATCATGCTTGGCAATATCATCATAAAAAGGCAAGACTTCCAATGTTATTACTGTCAGAATTGGCAATAAAAATAACACCCAAAATGCAACAAAATTATCCGGAAAAGAAAACAATCGTCTAAGAATAAAAAACAACAAAAACCCGGTTGTCGTTAACGGAACTACAAACCATGCCCAACCCGATTTGATAACTGCCATAATAAGGAGTCCAATTGCCATCGTTATAATAAAACTTAGCAAACTCCCAAAACAGAGATAAAAGAATGTTGCCAAATATTCTCCTGATTTAACTTTTGCAAAGAATTGTACCAGTATAAAAGTCAAAATTACTACGGTACCAAAACTAGTCATCAATCCGCGATCGTTTCCTGTGTCGATTATAGATGTAATAAACATCCAAACCCAAATAAGAGATAGTGAAACCAGCAAAAAAATGGCACTTTGTTTATGGGTTAAATATTTAACTTCTGTATTTAATTTCATCTTTAATGAATATATAATTTACTCTAAAACTATCGGTTTTATGCTTTTTCTATTAATAACTCCATTATTGGCAAATATCGATCTTTGATAGAGGTTTCTATTTGACCCACTTTTACAAATCCGAATTTTGAATAAAAATTCTCAGCGTTTGGTTCAGAATTGAGAACTACTTTCTCAGCTTGAATATCTTGTAAACGAATTAGAAAATCATTCATTAATACTTTGCCGAATCCTTTGCCAATAAAATCAGGCAAGACAAACAAATTATCCAGTTTAATAGTATTTTCACTTTCGTGGAAGAAGGAATAATATCCAATAATCTGATGGTCAACAATTAAATTGTAGACCGAATTAGTTTCGATATATTCTTTTGAAACGGTTAAGAATTGTGACCAATTTTCGATTTGCTCGTTTGAATATCCCCAATATGCTTTTGACTTTTTGGTTATTTCGGTTAAGATTTCGTGATCGCTTGGGCTTGCTTTTAGTATGGTCATTTTAGAAACAATTATTTATCAGAATAAATAAATTTTAGCGAGCCAATCTTCATTTCTTTATTTATTTTTTGTCCTACACGATATTTATTCGTAGGAACGTTTAATTCAATTGTATCATTTTCAACATCTCTTTTAATGTAGATACTATACTTATTCCCTATCTTTTTATTTTCCGGATAATTGAGTTTAATTATTTCACCAGATAAGTTATACTTATGTTGCGTTCCAAATTCTTTATTTACAATCATCGAAAGTCCTTGAAGAGCAACAAAAGTTACCATTCCAATGCTCATTGCAAGAATAATAAAAACTAATATATTTTTCCAAAGTGCAGCTTTTTTGTCAGAGCGAAAAGTTCCACAATAAGCGTAAAATAAAGAAAACAGAAATAACGGAATTAGAAGATATTTCTTTACAAATTCGAAAGTTAGATTCACGGAAATATAATCAACACTATACATCCCGTATAATCCAATAACTAAAAGAACTAAAAATGGAATAATAATTTTTAAATCTCTATTTTCTATAATCATTTTTTAAGTGGCAATTAATATATAGTATTAGCTTTTTTATTTTTTCACTTCTTACTTAATTATTTCTACGATTATTGATTCCATTAAAACAAAGTAAGAAAAATCATATTTTTACAATATCGGAAACAATTTACAAAATGTATCTTACAAACCGAGACTTGTTTTCTACTAAAACCAAAAATGTAAAAGAATTTTAAATATCTTTGAATTATGAGCACAGCACCAAAACCTAGACACATCGGGAGAAACATAAGCCGAATCAGAGAGCTTAGAGATATGAAACAAGAAGCGCTTGCCCAAGCAATTGGCGTAAGTCAGCAAACTATTTCTACCATTGAAGGAAGCGAAAGCATTGACGACGAAAAACTTAAATCAATTGCCGAAGCTTTGGGCGTTACGCCTGAAGTAATAAAAAACTTTTCTGAAGACGCTGTTTTTAATATTATTGGAAATACATATAACGACAATGCTTCCTCTGCAATTAATTTAGGTTGTACTTTCAATCCGTTTGACAAACTTCTTGAAGCTTTTGAAGAGAATAAAAAACTTCATGAAAGATTGGTTGAAGCTGAAAAAGAGAAAGTTGCTTTTTTAGAGAAACTGTTGAGCGAGAAAAAATAATTTCTACGAAAGATATATTTATAAAAAAACCGAAGTTTTATGGCTTCGGTTTTTTTTTATCACTACTTAATTTATTATTCTTTTCCTTCTATTTCCATGTTAAAGTGCCATGGATGTTCGTACCAAACACTTAAATCTTCGAGAGTGGTTTTATTTCTAACTTTAGAATATCCTGAATATCCTGTTTGGAAACAGAATCCAGAACCGTTACTTGTATCTCCAGAACTACCTGCCGTAATTCCTAAAGATTCACCATCTACCAAATACCAATAAAAAACATATTTTTTTCCGGCTTCTAATAAAAGATGCTGGTTTTGCAAATCAAAAGAAATAAAACCACCACTAAAGTTTGCCGAAACACTAGTTTCTGTAGACGCAATAGTTTTTTTATTTTCATCTCTAATAATTAATTTTATTTTCACCTCTCCCCAATACGGAGTGTGCGTCTCATCGTAATGAAAACCTTCTTGAAGATGAATACCAAAACGTGATGGAACTAAATCCTTACTTAGCAACACGGTTTGTCCTGTCCCAATATTTCTGTCAAATGGCAGAATATCTGGGGCATCGGTTCTATTATCTCCTCCAAACCATTTGTGAGCATTAGAATCAGTGCATGATTCATACTTATTTACATCCATATGTTCTAACTTAACCTGATACGTTTTTTCTAATCCAGATTCAGATTTAACTATGAAAGTTACGGGAGAAGAATAATCCTTAATATTTTTTGGATCTGGCGTAATTGAAGCAGATTCTGAAATTTTTAAATCAACATTTAAATTTTTAAAATCAATAAATTCAGGTAATCGTTTGGTGATAATTCCTGTTTGCTCATCAATTTTGACATTTGTTATCAAATATTGATCATTGATTTTAAACTCTAAAACAGTATTTTCTGTACTCAAAATTTCTTCTGAAACACATGAGATCATTAAAAAAGTAACAAATAAGAAAGTTGTAAAGCGAAGTAATTTTGTTTTCATTATTTTAAGCAATATTGTTTTTGGTTTATTTTTATATAAAACTGTTACTCTTGATTTCAAACAAATGATCTAACATCTGTAAATTAAACACAATTTTCAAGATTAAATGCAAATGTTGTTATTTATGAATTAACTTCTTTACGGAAAACCACATCTTGCAAAAAAAATATTTCTTATAAAACCAAGTTTGCGTGAGGGATTGAGGCGGTATCTCCCGATTTAGAAAAACAAGACTTTTTAGCCGTAGTTTTTGTTAATCGGGAATTAGCCGATCCCGAAGCTTCGGGACGACCCAGAGGGACACGCCATTATTAAGATTCTAAGGTTCTGAGTCACAAAGATTTTGTGCCTTAGCGTCTTCGTGGCAAAACCAAAACAAATAAGAAAACTTTAATAATCCTATTTTGTTCTACTTCTTCAAAAATCACTAATTTTGAAATTCGAAGTTCAAAACTCACATTATTATGAAATATCATCAAATAAACAGCGCTCTTTTTGTAAAAAATCGCAGAAAATTCACGGCAGAAATGAAACCTAACAGTGTTGCCGTTTTTAACTCAAATGACATTTATCCAATTAGTGCTGACAGTACTTTGCCGTTTGAACAACACCGAGATATTTTTTATCTAAGCGGAGTTGATCAGGAAGAAAGTATCTTGCTTTTGTTTCCGGATGCGCCTTATGAAAGCCAAAAAGAAATTCTTTTCCTGAAAGAAACCAGCGAACACATCGCAATTTGGGAAGGTGAGAAACTGACTAAAGAACGTGCTTTTCAGGTTTCAGGAATTAGAACTGTTTATTGGCTCCAGGATTTTCATAAAGTCTTGAACGAAATGATGACCTATGCAGACACAATGTACATTAACACTAATGAACATTACCGCGCAGTTGTTGAAACTGAAACTCGTGAAGCTCGTTTTGTAAAATGGTGGAAAGAAAATTATCCTGCACATAATGTCGCAAAAAGCAACCCAATTTTGCAACGCATTCGTTCTATAAAAGAAAGCGAAGAAATCGATTTGCTTCAACACGCTTGTGATATTACAGAAAAAGGTTTCCGTAGATTATTGCCGTTTGTAAAACCAAATGTTACGGAATATGAAATCGAAGCCGAATTGATTCACGAATTTATCCGTAACCGTTCTAAAGGTTTTGCTTACACGCCAATTATTGCTTCGGGAAACAATGCAAATGTTTTGCATTATATCGAAAACAATCAACAATGTAAAGCCGGAGATTTGATTTTATTGGATGTTGCGGCAGAATATGCAAATTATTCGAGCGATATGACGAGAACAATTCCGGTTTCGGGAAAATTCTCTGAAAGACAAAAAGCAGTTTACAATGCAGTTTTGAAAGTGAAAAATGAAGCTACAAAAATGTTGACTCCAGGAACGCTTTGGAAACAATATCATATTGAAGTTGGTAAAGTTATGACTTCGGAATTGCTTGGTTTAGGTTTAATTGACAAAGCCGATGTTCAGAACGAAAATCCGGAATGGCCAGCGTATAAAAAATATTTCATGCACGGAACTTCTCACCATTTGGGATTAAATACGCACGATTACGGATTGCTTCACGAACCTATGAAAGCGAATATGGTTTTTACGGTTGAACCTGGAATTTATATTCCGGCTGAAGGTTTTGGAATTCGTCTCGAAGATAATGTTGTGGTTCAGGAAAAAGGAGAACCTTTTAACCTAATGCGTAATATTCCGATTGAAGTGGACGAAATCGAAAGTTTAATGAACTCATAATTTCAGCATGAAAAAGATTTTTCTATTTGCTTTTCTGATGGTTTTAGGAAACACTTTTGCTCAAACAGAAGGTTTTTCGACCAACAATGATTCGAGTAAAACTTATTATAAAACATTCGGAAAAGGCGAACCGCTTTTGATTATTAACGGCGGTCCGGGAATGAATAGTAATGGTTTTGAAAGTATGGCTAAAACATTGGCCGAAACTCAGGAAACTATTATTTATGATCAACGCGGAACCGGAAAATCGGAATTGAAAGAGTTGAATTCAGAAACCATTTCGATGAAAATAATGGCTGATGATATTGAATCTTTAAGAAAGCACCTGAATATTAAAAAATGGAATATTCTGGGTCATTCTTTTGGAGGAATGCTGGCTTCGTATTATGCCACAATTTATCCAAATAGTATCAATAAGTTAGTTCTTTCATCGTCCGGCGGAATCGATTTGACTTTGCTGAAAACTGAAAATCTTATTGAAAGAAACCTGACTAAAGTCGAGAAAGATTCCATGAATTACTGGAATGATAAAATCGAAAAAGGCGACACTTCTCACGCAGCACGTTTGGCACGCGGAAGAGCAATGGCGCCGGCATATGTTTACGATAAAAAATATGTTCCAATTATTGCAGAAAGACTTACGCAGGGAAATTCTAAAATAAACGGATTACTTTGGGATGATATGCAGAAAATCAATTTTGACTGCAAAGAAAAGCTAAAAACCTTTAAAAATCCTGTTCTGATTATTCAGGGAAAACAAGATGTTATTAGCAATCAAATTGGAGAATTGGCAAATAAAACTTTTCCAAATTCAAAGCTAATTTTGCTCGAAAATTGCAGGCATTATGGATGGCTTGATGCCAAAGACAAGTATTTTGCAGATGTAAATTCCTTTTTAAAATCATAAACCAAACGGCTTTCAGAAATGAGAGCCGTTTTTTTTAGCAACTTAATTTAATTGGTAAAAGACAGAAAAAAAGTTCGTCACGACCCGAGCAATAGCGAACAGGCGTAGCAATTTCACAAATTTTCACGAATTAATACGCTTGTAATTATTCTAATCTACTTTTTAAAGTAAAATTCGTGCAATTGGATTTTTAAAGTTAAGTTGATTCGTGTAAATTTGTGAAATTCGTGGCAAAAAAACTTCGTTGCCACTACAAACTTTTACAATAAAATATCATTTTGAAAACACTTCTATATAAAAACACAAAAATCTCTTATACTGATTCAGGCACAGGAACTGCAATTGTGCTGCTACATGGCTTTCTGGAAAACAAAAAAATGTGGCAGGAATATGTTAAGTTGTTTTCAGAAAAACATCGTGTAATTACCATTGATTTATTAGGTCACGGTGAATCTGATTGTTTGGGATATGTTCATTCAATGGAAGATAATGCAAATGCTGTTCACGAAGTTCTGGAACATCTAAAAATTGAAAAAGCAACTATTCTTGGGCATTCTATGGGCGGATATGTTGGTTTGGCTTTCGCCGAATTATTTCCAAACAACATCCAGAAATTAGTTTTGCTGAACTCGACTTCTAAAGAAGACAGCGCCGAAAAGAAATTAAACCGAACTCGCGCCATTAAAGCCGTTAAACAAAACTATGTGAATTTTGTAAGCTTAGCAATTGGCAATTTGTTCAGCGAAAACAACAGAACCCGACTGGCAAATGAAATCGAAAAAGCAAAAGTTCAGGCTCTAAAAACTCCTCTGCAAGGAATTGTAGCTTCGCTTGAAGGAATGAAAATCAGGAAAGACAGAGAAGCGCTTTTACACAAAAATCTCTTTCCTGTTTTATTAATCTTAGGAAAAAAAGATCCTGTTTTAAACTATGAAGAAAGTCTTTCACAAATAGAAGATACCACTGCCGAACTTGTTTCTTTTGAAGATGGACACATGAGTCATATTGAAAACAAAGAGGAATTGAAAATTATTCTATTAGAGTTTTTTCAATAAATTTAGAAAAATACTAAAATCAAAAAAGGCCATTTCAAAATAATTTTGAAACAGCCTTTTTCTCATTTGTGGGGGCAAAATTAAAGTTTAAAATAATGTCTTTACTTTGGCTAAACAAGATTCGCTTTTGTTGAACTTATAATCAAACAAGCAAAATCTTTACCATCTTCAGACCTATTTATAATTTGTATTTGATTTCTTTATATAATTAAAATATTGTTGCTTATGATTTTTAAGGAACGGCAAAGATATTTTTAAATATCATAATAGCCCAATTTAAAAAGCTAAATATAACTACTTGAATCACTTTTATTTACACCTTAACATTTCTTTCCTATTAAAGAAAATAACACAACAAATCTTAATGAAAAAGAAGGTATATCTAAAAAAAATAACAATCTAATTCGGATAATTAAATTATTTTCTTCGCATTTTATAAAAAAACTGAGTTTATAAGACAGCCTTCAGTTATAAAATCGGTTTTTCTCCTTCTAAAAAAGAATCAGTTAATCTATTTTTTCTTCAAATGGAGTATTTACATCAAAGATTTCCTTTAACAATAATGCAATTTCTTCCAGATAATTATCTAAAATTTCTTTCCCAACTATCATGTTCAATTCTTTTTCTTCTTTAAATCCAAAAGGTAAAAAACCAGATTTTAGATTCTTAAACGAAATAATCCCGACTTCAACAGGAATATCTCGCGCTTCTTTTTCAAACATAAAAGCATACGCCAAAACCTGAATTATTTTATCATTTTTAAGCTCTTGAGTTAATCCGATCCATGATTTCAAGATAACGTTTGTCTTTTCGACTTTTCCGGTCTTATAATCAATAATTCTTATTTTTCCGTTGCGCAACTCAATTCTATCAACATTTCCTTTTATAAGAACCGGAAATGGCAAACTTGGGTGACTTAATTCTCTTTCAAAAGTTTTTTCTAAAGCTATAATTTGAATTGCAGCTCCATTCTTTATTTCTTCCAATTCCATTTTTAAGAAATTGGAAATGTTTCGTTTTGCAACTTCAAATGCCAGAAGATTACGCCCTTTCTTAATTTCTCCTTCTTTGTAAACTAATTTAAACTGTTTCAAAACCTCATCTTCCAATAATTTAAAACAATTTGAAATATCAGTTTCTGAAATAAATTTACCAACAAAAGGATCATATAAAGCTTTTAAAGTCTCGTGAATTATAGTTCCTAAAGTGTTTAAAGCGATGTTTTCTTCAACCTCTTCAACCTCACGAATTCGAAGTATCTTTTGAAAATAAAAATCAATCGGATTTCTAATATAACTGGTTAATGCAGAAGGTGAAAAACCGGCAACAGCAATTTCTTTCAACCGTTCCATCACCGCCTCTGATTTCGGAATTACCATAGGCTGGTATGCCATTGTTGGCAAAACCGGATTGTAAATATCAAAAGTAAGGTTATGCTTTTTTTGCTTTTCAACTTCAAGCTGCGTTATAAAACGACTTCGTTCACCAGCATCCAATCCATCATTTTCAGTATTATAAATCAAATAAATGTTCTTAGCTCTTTGCAATAAATGATAAAAGTGATAGGTATAAATAGCATCTTTTTCTTTGAAAGTTGGCAGATCTAATTCACGTTTCACATCATAAGGAATAAATGAATTTTGAGATTTTCCTGCTGGAAATTTCCCTTCATTCATTGAAGTAACAATAACGGTATCAAAATCGAGGACACGACTCTCCAAAACTCCCATAATCTGCAATCCATGCAAAGGCTCTCCTTCAAACGAAACTTCGGCCACATCAATAATCTGTTTGTAAATCGCATGCAGTGTATCAATGTTATCAATATAATGATGCTGAGAATAATAATTAATTAGCTTATTGATAACTTTGAAAACTGAAAAAACAAAAGCTTTGGCAATTTTCTCTTCTTCATTATCATTGCTGAAATTTTCCTTTATCAAAAGTAAAAGAGTCGAAATATTTTCTAAAACTGCCATCGATCCATTCTCCCACTTTAGGAATAATAAACCAAACAAAGTCGAAGGACTTGAATTGAGTTCAAGAATTCGATTATGTGTAATAAATGTGTAGTTATTCTCTTTGATGATCTTTACCAAATTACTTGCATTTGCATAAGGCTCTATCAAAGGATGTGTCAAAATATCCAAAACATCTTTATAATAAAAAACATAGCTATCGCCTTTACGAGAAAGCGCATTAGTATGCATCTTAAATAATTTTGCAATCAATATTTGCGATGGATTATTTTTTCCTGAATATCCCATTGTTATATTCAACGCTCCAACCGAAGCCGGTAATGAATATAAAATTGGCATCAATAAATTTTCCTCTCCAAGAACAATTGCAACTTTATCTAAAGATGTTGATGGATCATTATTAATTATATTTTCAATAATACTTCCCGCCAGTTTTGCCTGACCAATGGTTTTTGGCGTTCCTATAACCTGAATATTCTTAGATTGCGAAAAATCATCTACAATCCACTCAAACGGATTTGACTTATAGTGCTTCCAGCTTTCTTTAAAACCACGAACAAAAAGCCCCGCATCATGATAAGGATCATTTAGAAAAGTTTGATCTACATCCCAATAAATCTTTGCCAGGTCCAAAGCCAACAAATGCTGCACAATTCTTTCTTCAGCCGCATTTAAAGCATTAAATCCAGCAAAAATAAAAGTCCTGTTTGAAACAGTATTCGAAAAATGATTCAAGTTATTTACAGCTTCTCTATAAATTAAACCTTGATACCCAATTGCTTTATTCAGCAAATGATTATACAGTGAATCATAATACAAAGGCAAAAGTTTCCAGAAGTCTATGTAATTTTCCAAAAGCTTGGTTTTATCTTCGACTTCAATACCCCACTTTTTAATATCTTCTATATCTTTCAAATAAGACAAAACATGTGAAGGCTCTAAAAGATAACGATCAATCTCATTAAAATCCTGCAAAAGAGTTTTGGCCCAATTTGCAAACAATTCAAATGACTGTTGATGCTGTTTTTCTGTAACGGATAAATAAACTTCATAGAACTCAAACAGAAGTTCAATCGAATCTACGGATCTAATTGATGCTACATCCTGCACAAAATCTTCAATGCTGACAATTTCAGGTGCCAGAATTGTTTTTTTAGTTTCATTTTTCAATGCTTCTATCAAAAAAACTTTAGCTCTTTTATTTGGTAAAATAATCGTTGTATCAGCAAGTTTAGCCGAATAATCCTGGATTACGACAGCAGCAATTTTTTCGAGAAAAGTAATATTTATCATTTGATAAAAATAAAAAAAGCCATTCAATTAAGAATGGCTTTTAGTATTTATTTAGAAAGTAAATTAGATTTTACCTTGGTATTTAGAACCAATGTGTCTAATTTCTGTTCTTCTGTTTTGTGCTTTACCAGCAGCAGTTTTGTTGCTTCCAATTGGTTGAGAAGAACCAAATCCTTTAGAAACTAAGTTCTCTGGATTAACTCCTCTTTCAATTAATGCATTCATTACAGCAGCAGCTCTGTCTTCAGAAAGTTTTTGATTCAATTTAGCAGAACCTGTACTATCAGTGTGTCCTTCAATAGAGAATTTCGCGTTTGGATAGTTTTTAAGGATTTCTTTAATTGCATCTAATCTAGCTGGAGTTTCTTTGTCTCCTGTTTTGAAAGTAGCTTTACCTGAATTAAAGTAAACTGCTCTTGCTTGAACTTTAAGATCTTCTAAAGCTTCAGTAGTTACTTCAGGACAACCTCTGTTAGAAGCAGGACCGTAAACTGTAGGACAATCATCATCTTTATCAGCAACACCATCTTTGTCAGCGTCTAAGAAAGGACAACCACCATTTTCTTTAGGACCAGCAACTGTAGGACATTTGTCATCTTTGTCAGCGATACCATCACCGTCAGTATCAGGACAACCTTTTAAAGCAGCTAAACCAGCAACATCTGGACAAGCATCATCTTTATCAGCAATTCCGTCTCCGTCAGTATCAGGACATCCGTTTAATGCAGCTAAACCAAATACATCTGGACAAGCATCACTAGCGTCAACGATTCCGTCTCCGTCAGTATCAGGACATCCGTTGAATTGTTTTAAACCAGCAACATCTGGACAAGCATCATCTTTATCGTAGATTCCGTCTCCGTCAGTATCTTTACCTCCGAATTTGAAAACTAAACCTGCAGTGTGTTGAAAAACAGATCTGTCAAGCGGTTTATCTTCATTAGCAGCTACAGCCCATTTGTATTTTGTTGCAAGTTCAAGACCAATAGCGTCTGTAAACCAGAAAGTAATACCAGCACCTGGGTTAACAGTTCCAAAACTGTTATCTCCAAAGAAAGTATAACCTCCACCAACAGATAACGAAGGATCAATTACTTTAGATTTGATTAATTCCTGGAAGCTATACTTTACAGTAGCATCAATACCATAATACATCAAATCTCCTGGATTAGATACAACATTACCTCTGTTGTCATGCCCTGGAGCAGTTGGAGAAAAAGTAACCAATTTATCAATTTTGTTTACAGATCCTTGTAAACCAACAGAAAAACCATGTCCAACATATCTATTTACACCAATGTAAGATAGAGAAGGTAAGATATTCCAGTTGTCTTTTACAGCGAATGGCTGAGAAAAGTGTTGATCAAAGAAACCGTGTCCTGCACCAGAACTGGTTCTTGTATCAACTGCATTAACTCCAAATGAGATAGCCCATGGATTGTTACTGTCTTGTGCGTGAGAACTTAAACCCATCACCATCATCACAGCAACTAAAAGTTTGTTAAGATGTTTCATACTTAATTTTTTTAATTACAATTTAGTTAATTACAAGCAAAAGTAACACCAAATTTTTTAAATACAAAATGAAATGTTAAAAAAAACCTACAAAAATTCCACCAAAGTGGGAATTATATAACTTTTAACATTTGTCCCACTGATACAAAGGCGTTTATAGCCTTGTCTAAATGTTCTTTTGTATGCGCTGCAGACAACTGAACTCTGATTCTTGCCTTTTCTTTTGGAACAACCGGAAAAAAGAAACCAATAACATAAATTCCTTGTTTCAAAAGTTCGTTCGCCATCGTTTGTGACAATTTTGCATCATATAACATAACCGGAACAATTGCCGAGTCACCATCAATAATATCAAATCCGGCTTTTTTCATCCCTTCCTTAAAGTAGTTGGTATTCCACTCTAATCTATCTCTTAATGTAGTATCTTTTTCTAAAAGTTCAAATACCTTAATAGAAGCTCCAACAATTGCCGGCGCCAATGAATTCGAAAACAAATACGGCCTTGAGCGTTGGCGTAACAATTCGATAATTTCTTTTTTTGCAGTTGTATAACCTCCCATTGCACCGCCCAAAGCCTTACCAAGAGTTCCTGTTATAATATCAACTCTTCCCATGACACCTTTTGCTTCAAGCGTACCTTTACCGGTAGCACCTATAAATCCAGCAGCGTGACATTCGTCAACCATAACCATTGCATCATATTTATCTGCCAAATCACAAATTTTATCTAAAGGCGCCACAAGACCATCCATAGAGAAAACTCCATCTGTAACAATTAATTTAAAACGCACTCCGGCTTCATTAGCTTTAATCAGCTGTTGTTCCAGGTCTTCCATGTTGCTGTTTTCATAACGGTAACGAGCCGCTTTACACAAGCGAACACCATCTATAATAGATGCATGATTTAAACTGTCTGAAATAATAGCATCGTTCTCTCCTAATAAAGGTTCAAAAACCCCACCATTTGCATCAAAAGCCGCTGCATAAAGAATAGTATCTTCTGTACCATAAAAATTGGAAATCTTTTTCTCCAGAGTTTTATGAATATCCTGCGTCCCACAAATAAAACGAACTGATGACATTCCGAAACCATGTGTATCCATAGCATCTTTAGCTGCCTGAATCACTTCCGGATGAGAAGAAAGCCCTAAATAATTATTAGCACAAAAGTTCAAAACCTTTTCTCCTGTAGAAATCGTAATTTCAGCATCTTGTGCAGATGTTATAATACGTTCTTTTTTAAAAATTCCATTTTCTTCAATAGTTTGCAACTCACTTTGCAAATACTCTTTAATTTTACCGTACATTTTTACATATTTAAAACGTTAAAAATTAACTACTTAGCAAAACTTAAGCTACGTTAATCCTTTAACATCTGATTAATTTTTTCACAAATTTACTACATCGATTTCTGTTCCTATATACACTAAAGCCTTTTTTAACACTTTGTAACCCAAATCTTCAATTGCGTCCTGATATTCCTGAAGCTGCTGTGTATATTTCGAATTAGCCGCTCCGGTTTTATAATCTAAAAGATAAGCCTCATTATCCTTTGTTAAAACAATTCGGTCCGGTTTTAAAATCTTGCCTTCCTTTTGAACTATTGTCTGCTCATTTAAAATGGAATAACTCCCATCAAAACAAAGACTCAATTCAGCATGATTTACAATTTCTTTCAACGTTTGTAAAACCTGATCAACCTGATCAACTTTAACCAAACCATTCTCAAGTGCTTTTGTAACCGCCAAATCAACATCTGATTTATCTTTGACAAAAGCCAATATTTCATGCACAACATTTCCATAAGATATCGCTTCCTGCTGATGTGTTCCCCACATTAAAGCCTCTCTCTGGGCAATTTTTATGTTCTTTGGATTCAAAACATCCGAAACAACAGGAATCGGTTTTACTAAATCTACAGTTTTACCCCGCATTGAAAGCCTGGTTTTATTTCCAAAATCATATTCCAATCTTTCAGAATCATAAACTCCCTCACTCATTAAATATTTAATAAAGAAGGAAGCCATATTATTAGGAAACTCTCCATCCTTTCTTTCTTTTAAGGATTGAGAAATCACATACAACTGTTCTTCAGCACGAGTTAACGCAACATACAAAACATTAATATTATCCAATAACTCTTCTTGCTTTTTCAAATTAAAAACTACCGAAGCGCTTTCTCCAAAACCTTCAACGGCACTACTATTATCAATTAAAGCCTTTGGAATATCTAAATTAGCATCTTCAGTATCAAGCCATAATTTATCTTTTGGTTTTCTATTATAATCTTCTTCTGCAAAAGGCATAATAACCACAGGAAACTCCAAACCTTTCGATTTATGAATTGTCATAATTCGAACAGCATTGTTTCCTTCGGGTGACGGAATACTAAATCGCTCACCGTTTTTATCCCAAAAATATAAAAAATCAGCTATTCCTGCCTGATTCCTAATATCTCTTTCTAAAACAATATCCAGAAAAAATTGAATATATGCATTACCTTCTGCCGGAAGCACGAACTTCGAAATGATAATTTCAACCGCTTCGTAGAGTGATTTTTTACGAACATTTTCAAAAGAAAGTGAAACATCAAATGTCAAAAGCCATTTTTCAAAATCAGCTTCAAACCTTTTTGACATTCCCATTGCAATAAAGTCATGGATTGGCATATTTGTTTCTTTGTGAGTTGCCAGAAAATGCAAAAAATTAGCTTTCGATTCTAAATCGGCACTATTATTTAGATACTTCAATAAATAAACAATTAACCGAACTTCTGTCGCATTTTGAATCATCAGGGTTTCCGAAGACAAAAGCGGAATATTCTGCTCTGTCAAATAATTAGCTATCGCAATTCCCTGATCTCTTTTTCGAGTCAAAATCACGATATCTTTATACTCAAAACCTTCACGAACTACTTTTTGAATTGTATTTAAAGTTGCCAGAACATACAAATCTGACTTCTCTATAACTTCTTCTTCATCGACATCACTTTTTTCAATTATTGGAAGAAAAGAAATATTGACATAACCGCCTTTTTTTGAATTTGAATTCTGGAAACTATGATTTTCATATAAATCTTTATAATCTTCATTTGAAAATTCTGCTGAGATCAATTTAAAGAAAGCATTATTAAAATCAATAACCTCACTATAACTTCGATAATTTGTATCTAAATGTCTAACTATTTTTTCATGATTAAAAAAAGAAGATTCCTCCTTTCCTAATTCGATAAACTGCTCAGCCTTACCTCCTCTCCAGCGATAAATAGATTGCTTAGGATCTCCAACTATCATCAAAGTCCCTTTGTTCCCAAAATCATCTTCCCCAGAAAGAGAATTATGTATCAAAGGAATCAGGTTTTGCCATTGCATTTCTGAGGTATCCTGAAACTCATCGATAAAAAAATGACGATATTTTTCACCTAGTCGTTCATAGATAAAAGGTGCCGGCTGATTCTGAATTTCACGATGAATGATCGCATTAAATTCAGATATGGATAAAACATTTTGTTCTGATTGAATTTTAGCCAACTCATTACTCACTGTATTAAGGAGTGAAAGCGGCGTTATATTTTTCAGAAAGGCTTTATAAAAATCTCTTTTTTCAAAATTTTTATAGATTACCTCCAGATTTTGAAGCAATTCCGGAATTATGTTTTCGATTAAAGCCTTGTCTTTTGCCGTTTTATTAATCGCAATATCATCAAATTCATGAAAGGTTTTATTTCGAGGATTAAATTTCCCATCACGAATACTTTCTAAGTGATTTGGAAAAGTTCCCCTGGAGAAAGATTTTAAGTCGATACCATTTTTATCAATTAAAGAAAGTGCTTCTATTGCAAAATTTTCATTTTCAGATTCCAAATCTTTACACAGAATCAGCATTTTCTTTTTTATCTCAACAAACTCTTCAATCGATTTGTCTTGAAAATGCAAAATCTCATTTCGATTATTTTCATTCAAAACCAATCTCCCTGTTTCCAGAATCTCACGCGAAACATCCCAACTTTTATCATCGTCAGTTTTCTCCATTGTGAAATCGATCAGCAATTTTGTCAAAGTTTCATCTTGTCCCGCCTGAGCAATAATTGCATCAACGGCTTCTATCAATAAATTTTCTGTATCCAATGTAACTTCAAAAGTCATTGGCAAATTTAGATCGTGAGCAAAAGCACGAATTACTTTGTGTGTAAATTTATCGATTGTAGAAATATCAAAAGCAGCATAATTATGAATAAGATGCTTGATGATACTTTGAGATTTTGTTTTGATCTTAATTACAGAAAGTCCTGTATCATGAGACAAATCCTCCATTAAATCGACCGCTTTTGCAGAAGATTCTTCTTTTGCAAATTCAGACAGACTCCCAACAATACGGCTTTTCATTTCATGAACCGCTTTATTAGTGAAGGTTATTGCCAGAATATTTCGATACGCATCGTTTCTTGGAGAAGAAAGAATAATTTTTAGATATTCTTTAACCAAAGTATAGGTTTTTCCTGAGCCTGCCGATGCATCATATATAGAGAAAGACGGACTTTGCATAAGTTTGGTTTTTCGTACGGTAAAAATAACACAATAAATATTAAATCCCAATTATGTAAAATTCCAAATCCGAGTATCTGCGTGCAGTAAATGGTAAATCCCAATAATAAAACTCCAAATTCCAATTTCTATGTGCGGTAAATGCTAAATTCTAATATCTGCGTGCAGTAAATGCAAATCCTAAATAATATAAAATTCCAAATTCCAATATTTGAAGCGTTCATTGCTACAGATATTGGAATTTGGAATTTATTTTTTGGAGTTTTTTAATTTATGCTGTTTTTGGGAATGCTCTTTTATTGAACACTAATAAGATTCCAACTCCTGTTGAAATCGCCATATCAGCAACATTAAAAATAGCATTAAAGAATGCAAAATGTTTACCTCCAAAAACTGGCAACCATGTTGGCAGGTTCCCTTCCCAAATAGGAAAATAAAACATATCTACTACTAAACCATGAAACCATGATCCGTATGGAGTTGGCGAAAAAAGTGTCGCCAGGTTATGTGTGCTGTCATCGAAAATTACTCCGTAAAATACTGAATCTATAATATTTCCTGCCGCGCCTGCAAAGATTAATGCAATCGCAACTATTAAATAAGTAGAATGACGCTTTTTTATAGTATCAGATAACCAATATCCAATTCCAAAAACAGCAAAGATTCTAAAAACGGTCAAAATCAATTTTCCATACTCTCCGGGAATCTTTGTTCCCCAAGCCATTCCTTCATTTTCAATAAAATGAATTCTAAACCAGTCAGCAATAACAACTTCTTCACCTAAAACAAAGTTTGTTTTTACATAGATTTTCGAAAGTTGATCAACAATTAAAACTAAGAATATCAGGAAATACGCGTTTCGTAATGTCATTTTATAATTTTTTTTGATGCGGCAAAAGTAACAATTTAATCAAAAAAAACGCTCCCTAAGGAGCGTTAAATATTTTGTAACAATAATATATTATCGTTGCAAGTTTTTAGCTTCGATACTCATTGTAGCATGAGGAACAATTTTAAGCCTTTCTTTGCCAATTAATTTACCTGTTACTTTGCAAATACCATACGTTTTGTTTTCAACACGGAATAGAGCATTTTTCAAATCGCGTATAAACTTCTCTTGTCTGATTGCCAACTGTGAGTTAGCTTCTTTAGACATTGTTTCGCTTCCTTCTTCAAATGCTTTAAAAGTTGGAGAAGTATCATCTGTTCCGTTATTCAAATCGTTCATGTAAGCACTTTTTATTAAATCCAGATCGGCTTGTGCTTTTTGTATTTTAACTTGAATTATTTCTTTGAACTCTGCTAAGTCAGCATCAGAGTATCTTGTAATTTCATCTATCATGGTATATATTTTATTTTGAAATTAATATCATTGTTTTAATATCATCAAATTCAATTTCTGTGCCGTTTTCTAATGCGTCAACAAAAATTAAATCTTCTGTTAATGTCTCAGACTTAATATAGTCTTCATTTTTGAGAATCGCTTCTTCTAAGATACCGCTTCGTTTTATTTGAACTTTAATTTTATCAGTAACTTCAAATCCAGAATCTTTACGGATATTTTGAATTCTGTTTACTAATTCTCTTGCGATACCTTCGTTTTTCAATTCTTCAGAGATTGTAATATCAAGCGCAACTGTAATTCCGTTTGAATTTGCAACCAACCAACCTTCAATATCCTGCGATGTTATTTCGACATCTTCTAATGATAAAGTTACATTATTTCCAGCAATAACAATATCTAACGTCCCTTGCTTGTCTAACTGGTTGATCTGATCTGCAGAAAAAGATTGTATTTCTTTGGAAATCAAGCCCATATCTTTTCCGAAACGCGGTCCTAATGCTTTAAAATTAGGCTTAATTTGTTTCACCAAGATACCAGAATCGTCGTCTAGAAGTATGATTTCTTTAACGTTTACTTCTGCTTTTACAAGCTCAGAAATAGCTTCAATTTCAGCTCTCTGATTTTCGTCAAGTACCGGAATCATTACCTTTTGCAATGGCTGACGCACTTTAATCATTTCCTTTTTACGAAGCGATAAAACCAAAGATGAGATGGTTTGCGCTTTCTGCATTTTGCTTTCTAACGTTTTATTAACAAAGTTTTCGACAAATTTTGGAAACTCAGCCAAGTGAACACTGCTATATTGCTCGGTTTGTGTCGAAATCGTTAAATCGCGATACAATTTATCCATGAAAAAAGGAGCGATCGGAGCGCTTAATTTACTTATTGTCAATAAACAAGTATAAAGCGTTTGATAAGCTGCAATTTTATCATGTGCGTATTCTCCTTTCCAGAAGCGACGACGACATAAACGAACGTACCAGTTACTCAAATTCTCCTGAACAAAGTCAGAAATAGCCCTTGCTGCTTTCGTAGGCTCATAATCCTGATAACATTCATCAACAAATTTTATTAACGTATGTAATTCAGACATGATCCATTGATCAATCTCTGGTCTTTCGTTTAACGGAATTTCCGCTTCAGCGTATTTAAAACCATCAATATTGGCATATAACGAGAAGAATGAATAAGTATTATAAAGCGTTCCGAAGAATTTACGACGAACCTCAGCTATTCCTTCAATATCAAACTTCAAGTTATCCCAAGGATTTGCGTTTGAAATCATGTACCAACGTGTGGCATCAGGACCGTATTCTTTTATTGTTTCAAAAGGATCTGTTGCATTACCTAAACGTTTCGACATTTTTTGTCCGTTTTTATCCAGAACCAAACCATTCGAAACTACATTTTTGTACGCTACTTTATCAAAAACCAAAGTTCCGATTGCGTGCAACGTATAAAACCATCCACGAGTCTGATCGACACCCTCTGCAATGAAATTTGCAGGAAAATCTTTATTCTCGTCGATTTTATCTTTATTCTCAAAAGGATAATGCCATTGGGCGTAAGGCATTGCTCCTGAATCAAACCAAACATCAATTAAATCACTTTCGCGTTTCATTGGTTGGCCTGAAGCCGAAACTAAAGTTATTTGATCGACTACATTTTTATGTAAATCAATTAAATCATAATTAGATTCAGACATATTTCCGATTTCAAATCCTTTAAACGGATTTTCTTTTTGAAAACCTGCTTCGATAGATTTTTCGATCGCATTGTACAATTCTTCAACAGAACCAATAAGAACTTCTTCTTTTTTATCTTCTGTTCTCCAAATTGGCAACGGAATACCCCAATATCTAGAACGAGATAAGTTCCAGTCGTTGGCATTTTTCAACCAATTTCCAAAACGTCCTTCACCAGTAGACTTAGGCTTCCAATTGATAGTTTCGTTCAGATCGAACATTCTATCTTTTACATCGGTTACTTTAATAAACCAAGAGTCTAGGGGATAATATAATAACGGTTCATCAGTTCTCCAGCTATGTGGATAACTATGTACATATTTTTCAACCTTAAAGGCTTTATTTTCTTCTTTTAATCGAATAGCAATTTCAACATCTACAGAACGCTCTGGCGCCTGACCTGCATCATAATACTCATTTTTCACATATTTACCGGCAAGATCTCCTAAATGTGAAGTGAATTTTCCTTGTAAATCTACTAAAGGAACTGCTGTTCCGTTTTCGTCCAGAACCAACATTGGCGGTACTTCCGGCTTAGCTTCTTTTGCAACTTTAGCATCATCAGCACCAAAAGTCGGAGCAGTGTGCACAACTCCGGTTCCATCTTCGGTAGTAACAAAATCTCCGGCAATTACTCTAAATGCATTTTCAGCATTTTGATAAGGCAATACGTACGGTAATAATTGCTCGTAACGAATTTCTACTAAATCAGCACCTTTTGCTTCTGCTAAAATTTTATACGGAAGTTGTTTGTCGCCATTTTTTACTTTGTTAAAATCAGCATCATCTTCGCTTGCGAAAAATCCTTTCCCGAATTGTTTTCCAACTAAATTTTTAGCCAAAACAACATTTATTGGCTCAAAAGTATACTGATTGAAAGTTTTTACTAAAACGTAATCGATTTTAGGTCCAACTGTCAAAGCAGTATTTGATGGCAATGTCCAAGGAGTTGTCGTCCAGGCAAGAATGTGAATATCTCCAAAACCTTGTAAAAAGCTTGGCAATGTTTCCGGCAAAGTTTTGAATTGTGCTACAATCGTAGTATCTGTAACATCACGATATGCTCCAGGCTGATTTACTTCGTGAGAAGACAATCCTGTTCCTGCTTTTGGAGAATATGGCTGAATCGTATATCCTTTGTACAACAAACCTTTATCATAGATTTGTTTCAAAAGCCACCAAACAGACTCCATATATTTTGGCTTATAAGTAACGTATGGATCTTCCATATCTACCCAATATCCCATTTTTTCGGTCAAATCATTCCATACGTCCGTATAACGCATTACGGTTTTTTTACACGCTTCGTTATATTCTTCAATAGAAATTGTTTTACCAATATCTTCTTTTGTAATTCCAAGTTCTTTCTCAGTTCCTAATTCCACAGGTAAACCGTGAGTATCCCAACCAGCTTTTCTTTTTACCTGAAAACCTTTTTGAGTTTTGTAACGACAAAAAATATCTTTAATCGCACGTGCCATCACGTGGTGAATTCCCGGTAATCCGTTTGCTGAAGGCGGACCTTCAAAAAATACGAAAGGCTCTGCACCTTCGCGAGTAGTTACACTCTTTTCAAATATATTTTCTTTCTTCCAAAAATCAAGTACTTCTGACGCTACTGTTGGCAAGTCAAGTCCTTTGTATTCAGTAAATTTTGTGCTCATTTTATCCTTTTCTTAAACGAGGTGCGAAAGTAAGGAATTTTGAGGAAAATAGATAAAAGATGACGTAAAAAAGAGCGATGTCACGAAATTTCAAGTATATTCCGCAAAAAAATAGTGCTCTTTTTTAAAATCTAAGAGAAAACCTCCTTTAAAACCTCTAAAGATTTAGGTTTTTTGAATCCATCTAAATGAAAACTGTAGTAATCAATCAGTATTTTTAACAGAATTTGCCTTTCTATGACATTAAAAACTTTTTGATCGTTCTCGAACTTCAAATCAATTAGCTTTTTAAACAAATTTGTCTCATGTTCTGTAAGCGCACTTAAACCATGAAAAGGCACAAAAATACCTTCGATCATCTCAAAATAAGGCAAATCGGCTTCTGAAATATCGGGATAAAAACCCAAATACTTAGTGGCTTCTAAAAGCAGAATTAAATGAAAATTAGAAATCTCATTATGATGGTCAAGCCAAGTTAAAGCGGTTTCTAAAAAAACAAAAAGTGATTCGTTCTTTTCTTCTTCCTGAATAGAATAATGCAACATCTCAGAAAGAAACATTACCATCGTACTTTTTACCAAATCAGTATGAATACTCTGAAAAGGAACTGCGGTTTTAATTTCCTTGAAGTTTTCTAATGTCCCTTTGTTTTTATGCACTGCCTCTATTTCAAGAATAGACAGCGGCTGAAAATAAGCAATTTTCTGACTTGCTTTTCGGCTCGAAAAAGCGTCACGCACAAAATAGGACTTCAAGCCATTTGAAAGTGTGAAACACTTAACGATCAAACTTTTCTCCTGAAATTTTAATGCCGAAATTACTATTGCTTTGGTTTTGACAAGCACTATTAGATTATTAGATTGTTAGACTTCTTAGATTATTAGACTTTTGATTGTAAACTTTTGACCATATAAATTCATTAGATTATTCACATCAAACAATTATCTAATTACAGTAACTAGATTATCTAATTATCATTACTTTTTTGACTTTGGTTTCACTTCCATCCTGCGCCGAAATAAAAACCATATAAACTCCCGAAGCTACTTTATATCTTCCAAAAGCAGTTGTATCCCATTCTATCGTTCCACCGGTTGAAGTGGTTTCATAAACCAAATTACCTTCAATATCTGTGATTTTAACATTGGCTTTATCAATTAATCCGGCTACTTTCACAGTTCCTGAATAAGTTGGACGAACAGGATTTGGATAAATATATACATTGTTCAAATCTTCATTTGCCTGTGTTGCTATTCCTTTAAAAGCAATCATTCCTTTGTCTGTTGCAATAAAAACTTCACCACTCACACTATTAATTTTAATATCATTTATAGAATTACTCGGTAAAGGAGAATTATTTATAGTAAAATGATATTTTGTCTCCTGTCCATTTGGCGACACCATAAAAACCCCTGAATCAGCTGTACCAATCCATTTATTATTAGATCCATCTACCACAATCGATGTAATAAACTGCTCGTAAAGTAATTCCTGAGGCAGATTGTCTTCCATTATAATAATTGGATTTGCTTTTAACTGACCTTCAGTTTGAAAACTACCAACATTAGACAAAACTCTCAACCCTTTTATAGTCCCTATCCAAAGCTGATTTTTAGTATCAACCGCCACAGATCTAACATCTGTTGTTGGCAAATTTCCTGAATCTGCACCTAAAGTTATTTTTTTGAACGTATTTGTACTTTCGTTAAAAGCAATCACGCCATCTCTATTAGTAGAAATCCATTTTGTATTATTCTTATCAATAGCGATGTTTGAATAACTAACATCTTCTGCTTTCGCTAAAACTGCACTTGTAGCATAACTTTGCCACTGTCCATTGGTTTTTAAGACCTTTAAACCGTTGTTAACCCTACTATTGGTTATCCAAAGATTTCCGGATTTATCAAAAGCATTTCCATTAATCCTGACATCTATATAATCCGGTCCGGCATAAGTAATACTTTCCAGACCACTGTTTTTTTCATTATACAAAAAATTAGGCACATCATCTTCTATCTTTACTAAACCTGAAAAAAAAGAACTTGCATAAACCTGGTTTTCATTTTTAGGATTGATAAGAATCCGTGTTATCGATTTTGCATCATAAACTTCTGAATAAGGAATATTCAACCAACCCGAAGAAGTATTGTATCTGCTAACACCATAAGTATCCAATGGATATGGATCATAAGAAGTATTATAATCACCATAAACCGTCCACAATACATTTGGAGAAACATCTAACGAAAAAATATTATTTCGAATTGGTCCCGTTGGTGTATTTTCTGTAAAGGTCGAAATCCCTGCAAGTGTTGAGGAAAACAACCCTTTTTCTTTTGTTCCGATATAAATTAAATCGCCAACAGCTGTTGCGCAACTAAAATTTAAATTATTGCTTAGAACCTGAGTATTTGTAATTTGACGACTCAAAATCATTTGATTATTATAAACGTAAACCGAATTTGGTATCGTAATAAACAAGTTATGATTCCTGGCTCTCATATCTGTAGAAGGTTGTGGAAGCTGTAAAAAACCAATAAATATATTAGAGTTAAACCGATGAATATATCCCGCTGAATTTATAGCAATTAGTTCTGTATCTAAAGCTTCGACACTTGACCAATCTCCAGAATTCACAAGAAGCCATTGTTGGTAATCAACCAAATTCGGATTTGTACTATCTGCTTTTCTAATTCCACTTGAAGTAGCTGCGTAGATGAATCCATTAAAAAAGGTAGTTTGTTTTACGCTAATTTCTGCGCCATTATCTCCAATAAAATAAGTATCTCCAAATTGCGAAGTCGTTAAATTGAATTGTACTATTCCAAAATCGCACGAAACATAAAGCAAACCATTATGTTCCATAAAATGATTAATTTTTTTAATGCTAGGCGATAATTGTTTATTAATTATATCGACTACTTTCAACATGCTTCCGTCGGTTTCATTGATTACAATCATCAAACCATTTTCATAACCAACAATAGTTTTTTTGAATGTTTCACTATAATAAACCGCCGAAATAGTCTGACCGGAAAGTCCATCAACTGTCGTAGTTGTTTTGAGGAGATTTGTTGCTGAATTTTTAGAGAACAAAGCATTCTCTGACGCAGCAAAAACTGTTGTCGCAGATTCTGAGATATCTTTTATTTCGTTAAACGAAAAATAACCTTGCCAGGACAATTTACTTTGAGCGAAATTAAACTGAAACAGCAATAGAAATAAAATATACAGAAAGCTTCTCTTCATCATTTAATGTATTCGGATAGACAAATATACTACAAACGAAAGTATTTGATTTTTGTTCTTCTTTAAAATAAAAATCATTTTCTTTCCATATAGATTCGCCACGAATTCACGAATTATTCTTTTCTTAAAGAGGAACAAAAATATTCGTGAATTCGTGGCGGAAAACAAAAAAAGCCTTCATCTTTCGTTTCCGATAGATGAAGGCTTCTTAAAATTTGATTTATTATTACACTACACCTTGTGCAAGCATAGCATCGGCAACTTTAACAAATCCGGCAATGTTCGCTCCTTTTACGTAGTTTACATAACCATCTTCACCAGCACCATATTTTTTACATTGATTGTGAATTCCAACCATGATATCTTTTAATCTTAAATCAACTTCTTCACTTGTCCAGTTTAGACGAATTGAGTTTTGCGTCATTTCTAATCCGGATGCAGCAACTCCACCAGCGTTCGCCGCTTTTCCAGGAGCAAATAATACTTTATTATCTAAGAATAATTTAATTGCATCAAGAGTAGATGGCATATTTGCGGCTTCAGTTACACACAAAACACCATTATCTATAAGTTTTTTGGCATCATCACCGTTTAACTCATTTTGAGTTGCACATGGAATCGCAATATCAACTTTTACTTCCCATGGACTTTTTCCTTTATGGAAAACAGCGTTTGGATATTTATGAGTATAAACTTCAGCTCTGTTATCACCAGTTGCTCTCATTTCTACCATATGTTCAATTTTCTCACCAGAGATACCTTCTTCATCATAAATATAACCATCAGGTCCTGAAATAGTAACTAATTTCCCTCCTAGTTCATTTATTTTTAAAGCAACACCCCAAGCAACATTTCCAAATCCTGAAATTGCTACTCTTTTTCCTTTTATTTCATGTCCAATAGTACGTAACATTTGGTCCGTAAAATAAACAACTCCATATCCTGTAGCCTCAGGACGTATTAATGAACCTCCGTACGCAAGTCCTTTACCGGTTAAAACACCAGTAAATTCATTTCTGATTCTTTTATATTGACCAAATAAATATCCAATCTCTCTTGCACCAACACCAATATCTCCTGCAGGAACATCCAAGTCTGGACCAATATGACGGCATAACTCAGTCATAAATGATTGACAAAAACGCATTATTTCTCCATCAGATTTCCCTTCCGGATCAAAATCAGATCCTCCTTTTCCACCACCCATCGGAAGTGTTGTAAGACTATTCTTAAAAACCTGCTCGAAAGCTAAAAATTTTAAAACTGATAAATTTACAGAATGATGAAATCTGATTCCGCCTTTGTACGGTCCAATTGCAGAATTCATCTGAATTCTAAAACCTCTGTTTACAATTATCTCTCCTTTATCGTCCACCCACGGAACTCTAAATATTATAGAACGTTCTGGTTCAGCAATTCTTAGAAGTAAATTTTTACCATCGTATTTTTTTCTTTCTGCAATAAATGGAATTACCGTTTCTGCAAACTCTCTAACGGCTTGAAGAAACTCAGGCTCGTTTGGATTCTTTGACTCTACAAGAGCCATAAACTCATTTATTTTTTGTTCCATTTTGAAATAAATTATTTTATTTTTTTGCTCAATTATGTATTCCGAAAATTTTTAGAGAAAACGTTTTCGTAATAACACACAAAGATACAGTAAATTGTTATTTTTTTACATCTGGACTGTCGATTTGTTTATTTTTCAAACAATAATTAAAATAACATTTACCCTTTTAAGTTTACATCAATTTAACATAGTTAAAGTTAGTAAATTAAGTATTTCATTACTTATTTTCTAATAGCCTAATTTAATATTTTGAATCGACCATGTTTTTTATATATTTGCCTTGATTAGAAAGCCCAAAACTATGCTCAAACCAGTAATTATCACATTATTTGCCATCTTTGGCATACCTACTATTGCATTTGCCCAGTCCGATTTAGCACAAGAAGTAGGAATAGTATTCGGACCTGTAGTTTTTCAGTCTGACTACGGTCAAAGAAATAACTTTGACACAAACATCGGAAATACTGGCTTTGGAATCGGACTTGTCCATTTTTTAAATTTCTCAGCCAATAACAATAGAGAAAGTTTTTTTACAGAACACTTTAAAGTTAGATCCGAATTATCTTTTAACAAAACCAACTTAGAACATTTTGGTTATTGGGTAGAAAGAGAAAAATTCAAAAACCTTGTACAACACCTTAGAGCAATGCACGGCAGCTCAACCGTAGTAAACCTTGGAGCTCAATTGGAGTATTCACCGTTTATGAAAATTCATGATTTCGAAAATACAATAGGTGGCGTTAGCCCATATGTAAGTGTAGGATGTCAGGTGAGTTATTATTCGGCCAAAGTCGATTCCAGATTAGGTACTTTAGGACTTCCTGAAAATACTTTTCCAAAATATTTAACTCCTTCTGATGGCCGTCCATATGGTTTTTCTAGCGAAAGCGGTGTCGTAGCGTCGATAACAGCAGGTGTCGGAATTCACTACAAATTAACAAAAATGAACGATCTGATGTTCGAAGCCCGTTATCAGGGATTCAGTTCTGATTGGATAGATGGTTTAAATCCTAACAAAGATCTTTATAAAGAAAACAAATCAAACGATTCTCAAGTTTGGTTTAATGTAGGGTACATTATGTACTTAGAATATTAAAGAAATTCCAAAATAAAAAAAATCCCAAATTCCAAAATCATTAAGATTGGAGTTTGGGATTTTTTATTTAGTGATTATTTTTTAAGCTAAAGCTTGCTCTAAATCTGCAATTAAATCTTCGGCATCTTCAATACCAACGCTCAATCGAACTAAATCATCGGTAATACCAACTTCTGCTCTTTTATCTGCCGGAATAGAAGCGTGTGTCATCAATGCTGGATGATTTGCCAATGATTCAACTCCGCCAAGCGATTCTGCCAAAGTAAAAACTTTTAATTTCTCTAAAAATGCAATAGAATCTTCTTTCTTCCCAGATTTAAAAGTAAATGAAACCATCCCGCCAAAAGCTTTCATTTGCTTTTTAGCAATTTCATGAAACGGATGATTTTTTAAACCCGGATAATAAACTGTATTTATTTTTGGGTGATTACTCAAGAATTCAACCACTTTTTCTCCGTTTTCACAATGTCTTTGTACTCTTAACGAAAGTGTTTTGATTCCTCTTAAAACCAAGAAACTATCCATTGGTCCAAGAGTTGCTCCCGTTGCAAATTGCTGAAAATGCAATTGATCTCCTAGAGCCTCATCTTTAACAATTAAAGCTCCCGCAATAACATCAGAATGCCCACCAAGATATTTTGTAGCAGAGTGCATTACGATATCCGCTCCAAGATCAAGAGGTTTTTGCAAATATGGCGTTGCAAAAGTATTATCTACAGCAAACAAAATATTATTGGCTTTAGTAATTTTTGCTACTTCTGCAATATCTGCCAACTTCATCAACGGGTTTGTTGGTGTTTCTACCCAAACCAATTTTGTGTTTTCGTTGATTAATGATTTCAATTTTGCGATATCAGTCATATCAACAAAATGAAATTTAATTCCTGAATCTTTATAAATTCTGGAGAACATTCTATAAGTTCCTCCGTATAAATCATCCATTGCAATGATTTCATCTCCAGCCTTAAACGATCTTAAAACACAATCTGTTGCTGCCAAGCCTGATGAAAAAGCCAATCCGCGAGTACCATTTTCAATACTTGCCAAAGCATTTTCTAAAGCTGTACGAGTTGGATTCGACGCTCTGCTATATTCATAATCCGCCAAAGGTTTCCCCGGACTCGTTTGAATAAATGTTGAAGTTTGATACACCGGAGGCATAACCGCCCCTGTACTTGGGTCATGATGTTGACCACCATGTATTACTTTTGTATTGAATTTCATATAGTTATAAATTTTTAATACTTAATTGTGGTACAAATTTACCGTTTAATTTATTTTAATCCTGACACAACTTCTTACCTTTGTATATAATTAACACTTTTTGATATGAAACACTTAACTATTCTAGTCTTTTTGTTTTTAATCTTGACAAGTTGCAACAAAGGGCTTTCATTTGAAAATGAAACATTTGAAAAAGAATCTGCTATCCCTTGCAAAAGCGATTGTCCAAAAATCACCATCGATGTTCCCATCGCAAAAAATACACCGATAGTAAAAGACAGCATCAATAAAAAAGTTTTTGCAGTAATAAAAGAAATTGTCTATTTTGGAGAAGACCCGTCAAAAGCAAATGATTATAAAACATTGGCAGAATCTTTTATTACTTCATATGAAGAAATGCATAAAAAATTTCCAAGTGAAACTTTTGGCTGGGAAGGAAAAATAAAAGGCGATGTCGTATTTAATTCCGATCAGATTCTAAATATAAAAATTGATCATTATACCTTTACCGGTGGCGCTCATGGTTATCAGGGTTTCCGATCTTTACTATTCAATCCTAAAACAGGAAAAACCATTTTTAGCGATCAATTGTTTAAAAATGAAAAAGAATTTAAGGCTTTCGCCGAAAAAGAATTCAGAACAAAATACAATATCCCCACAAAAGCTAACATTAATGCAACAGGTTTAATGTTCGAAAACGACAAATTTCAATTGCCACAGAATATTTTTTATACCGATGAAGGTTTGCTTTTATATTACAACTCTTATGAAGCAGCTTCGTATGCCGATGGCCCAAAAGAACTTTTATTTCCTTATGATAAAGTCAATAAATTTTTGAAATATCAATAACTTTAATCTTAATGTGAAGTTATAATTCGGCTAAAGCCAAAAAACAAAAAAATCATCGAATTAGATGCACAGCTGTGCATCTCCACAGAAAACCTTTGTCTCTTTGTTCCTATGAACCTTTGTACCTTATTTAGCCCCTTCCTGAAAATCATACTTCATCTTTCTTAAAATCCTTAACGCTTCTTTAAACGACAAATAAATATTTCCAAATGGTTTCAGAAGTAATTTTGCATCAATCAGTTTTTGTTTTGCATCGTCAAAACCATTCAGATAACAAATCATAAAAGTTGAGGGAAGATTTTCCAAATCTTTTAATTCACGTTCTGATAAAGGAATTCCTTTTTGTAGTTTTTGCAATAATGCCATATTAGAATTATAAATATGATAGAGCATTTTCCGATTGAATTCCGGAGGTTGAAAAAGCATTTCACGGTCAATTTTATAATATCCGTTGTCGAAAAAATGAATCGTTTGTTTCTCTAAAGGATAATAACTCGTTTTATCATTTAGCCCCAACGGAACATATTCGGTTATTGTAAAACTATCATCATCAAAAACTATCGTAACAACATCTTGGGCCGAATAAAAAAGTTTAATTTGTTCGTTGATTAACTCAATGTCAACACGAGATAAAAAGGTTACATCTCGGGATTTTTTAGGAACTCCCGCCCAGCAAATCACAAACAATTCTTTAAAAACATAATATTTAGGCGACATATCTTTGTGCCTGAAATTCATAAAATCGATAACGCCGTCCAATGTATATTGAATGCTGTTTCTGGAACTATTTTCGATGCCGATTACAGTTTCTGTATTCTGATAGTTTTTTTCGATTTCACCTTCTTCTACAGGAATCGAATTACTGCCACGTCGTACAAAAACACTATTAGCGATTATAGTATGAATTCCTTTTTTGAAATAGGAAATTTTACTTTTGGGTTTAATCGTTACCAATCCAATTACTTTATCTTTTGGAAGATTTGGAAACGGCACATTTTCATATTGAATCTTAGGCGGATTTTCCAGAAAAGCATTGACCAGATTTTGGATTCTACTATCGTCAAAAAAGTCATCACCAACAATTTCGTTATCCTGATCTTCTACCCCAACCACTATATAAGAATTATTGGTTGGGTTTGAATTGGATAATGCGCAAATGTGTTTCAGAAATTTCCCTTTTCCTTCACGCGAATGTAAATTCAACTGCCTTTTTTTGTCATAAAAACTGCTCTCATCATTATGAGCCAGGAGATTTTTTATTAAAAGGCGCTTGTTGATCATCTTTTTAGACTTCTTAGATTTTTAGACTTCTTAGATTGTTGGACTATTTGATTTTCAGATTCTAAATTTAATCTAAAGATCTAACTTTCTAAGAAGTCTAACAATCTAATTTTAGATATTCTTTTTAACAATCGTCGACGACGCTTGCGCTGTACTCATCACAACCAAATCGGCAATATTTACGTGATATGGTCTTGAAATCACAAAATGAATAATATCCGCAATATCTTCTGCCTGTAGCGGATCAAAACCTTTGTACACATTTGAAGCTCTTTCGACATCACCTTTAAAACGTACTTCGCTAAATTCAGTGGCAACCATTCCCGGATGAATCCCTCCAACACGAATTCCAAACGGATTCAAATCAATTCGCATTCCTTGTGTGATTGCATCAACTGCATGTTTTGAACCACAATATACATTTCCGTTTGGATAAACTTCTTTTGCAGCCGTTGATCCAATATTAATAATATGTCCTGATTTTCTTTCGGTCATTTGCGGAATTATAGCTTTAGAAACATATAACAATCCTTTTACATTAATATCAATCATCGCATCCCAGTCATCTAAATTCCCCGTTTGAATTGGATCTAAACCGTGGGCATTTCCGGCGTTATTGATCAAAACATCAATTGTCGAAAACTCTTCGGGCAAATTATTAATACTATCAAAAGCCGCGTTTTTATCACGAACATCAAAAGAGAGAGAATGCACTTCTGTAAAAGCCGAAAGTTCTTTTTCTAATTCAGTTAAACGATCAATACGTCTTCCGCAAAGGACAACTTTATAATTATTTTTAGCCAGTATTTGTGCGGTTGCTTTTCCAATTCCGCTTGTGGCTCCAGTTATTAAGACTGTTTTTTTCATTCTTATTTATTTTTCAAGTTTTTGCCACAGATTAATTAATCTTTCAACTTCTGAAATCTATTAATCTGTGGCAAATAATTTTATTTTTAATTTTTCCACTCTTCTAAATTCAACACCATATTCAAAGCAGTCCAGGTTTCTCCATCAACTTCTCTTATCAGTTTTTTATCCGGATTAATTGTGAAGCCCACTTTCTCATAACATTTTATAGCGCCAATATTAAAATCGAAAACATTCAATTCAACATTTCGTTCTTTTCTGTTTTTAAGAATATATTCAAGTAATAGAATCACCATTTGTTCACCGATTCCTTTTCCTCTTTGATTTTTATCCATAATCAGAATGCGCCCAAGTTTTGCAGAATCATCTTTAAAATAAATTTCGCAGTGACCCAAAGTACTTTCCCCAGAAACATTAACAAGTCTAAAAGCAATTCTATTTTCATCAGAAAGTGTTTTGTCAATTTGTTCTTCGGTTAGCGGAAAAACAAATTCTGGTCCAGCAAATTGCATTAAATCTTTTGCATTTTTGATGGAATCTATCAATTCCGAATAATATTGTTTTTCGAATTTTTCTAAGTGTATCATTTTTCAGAATACATCATTTATGGCACATCGTCTCCCATACTTTCTGTCCAGACCGCAAACCAGTCTTCCTTGTCCATTTCAAGTTCTACAGCTTTCATCAACGATTGAATTCTGGCAACATTTACAGTTCCTGCAATTGGAATTACTCCTGCCGGATGTTTTAAAATCCATGCTAATAAAAGAGTATCAGACCCAAAACCATATTTTTGAACCAATTCAGCAAATAGTTTTTTCAAACGACGTGTTTTCTTGGTGTCTTCTCTAAAAACTGTCCCAAGCGGATTCCAGGACAACGGGCGAATTCCGTGCGTTTGCATATAATCTAAACTTCCATCTGTCATCGCTTCAAAATGAGTAGCTGAAAATTGCACCTGATTATAACTAACTTCCGTTTTCTGACGAATCAATTCGGTTTGCGAACTCGTGAAATTTGAAAGTCCAAAGTCAATGATTTTCCCTTCTGATTTTAATTTTTCAACCGCTTCAGCAATTTCATCCGCTTGCATTAATGGACTTGGTCTGTGCAATAAAAAAACATCAACATAATCTGTTTTCAACTTTTTTAGTGATTCTTCAACAGACCAAATAATATATTCTTTAGAATAATCGTAGTGTTTGATTTTGTTTTCCGGGCGTTTTTCAGCAATCATCTGAATTCCGCATTTGGTAATTAATTGTAATTTTTCGCGCGCAATTTTGCTGGCATGAAATGCTTTTCCAAAATCAGCTTCGGTGGTATAAGCTCCGTAAATGTCGGCGTGATCAAAAGTTGTAATTTTGTTTTCGATACTAATTTGTATCATGTTTTCCATTTCCTTAAGTGTAAGGTTTTTATCCCAAACACCCCAATTCATAGTGCCCGAAATTATAGGCGATAATGCTGTTTTACTCATGGTTTTATTGCGTTATTTTTGGTAATAAATATACTTTTCTAAAGCATAATCATCAAAGTTCTTAAAAATATAAAAATAGATTCCCAATTCGTCCTTAAAATTAGGTCTTTGGTCGAAGTTTTAACCATTCTTTAACATCTTACTTCTCAAAAAATATTCAATTTGCACTCTCAAAAGTAAGGCATAAAAATCAACGTTTTAAAAAGGTTTTAAAAATATTTATATGGAAGAAAATACAACGACTTTAGACATTAGAGCGATAAATGAGAAAATTGAAAGAGAAAGTGCTTTTATAGACCTTCTTACAATGGAGATGAACAAAGTTATTGTGGGCCAGAAACATATGGTCGAACGTTTACTAATTGGACTTTTAGGACAAGGGCATATTTTGCTTGAAGGTGTTCCTGGATTGGCAAAAACTTTAGCAATAAATACTTTGTCACAAGCGGTTCAGGGTTCGTTCAGTCGTATTCAGTTTACTCCTGACTTATTACCTGCCGATGTTGTTGGAACCATGATTTATAACATCAAAGCAAACGAGTTCTCAATTAAAAAAGGACCAATCTTCGCTAATTTCGTCCTTGCCGATGAGATTAACCGTGCTCCGGCAAAGGTTCAGTCAGCACTTTTAGAGGCAATGCAGGAAAAACAAGTAACTATTGGCGACACGACTTTCAAACTTGATCGTCCGTTTCTAGTACTTGCAACTCAGAACCCTGTTGAGCAAGAAGGAACTTACCAACTTCCGGAAGCGCAAGTTGACCGTTTTATGCTTAAAACCGTCATTGATTACCCAAAAATGGATGAAGAACGCTTAGTAATTCGCCAAAACTTAAAAGGATCTTACGAAAAAGTAAACCCTGTAGTTTCTGTAGAACAAATTTTACGCGCACAAGAAGCTGTTCGTGAAGTTTACATGGACGAAAAAATCGAAAAATATATTCTAGATATTGTATTTGCTACTCGTTATCCTGAGAAATACAAACTTGCAGACTTAAAACCTCTTATTAGTTTTGGAGCATCACCACGTGGAAGTATTAATTTAGCTAATGCAGCAAAATGTTACGCTTTCATTAAACGTCGCGGATATGTAATTCCAGAAGATGTTCGTGCAGTTGTACATGATGTTTTACGTCACAGAGTTGGTATTACTTATGAGGCTGAAGCCGAAAACATTACTTCTGTAGACATTATCAACAAAATCGTAAACGAGATTGAAGTACCTTAAAAATTTGTTTAATGTTTCAAGTTTCACGTTGCTGTAAAGCCAACTTGAAACTTGAAACTTTTAAACTTTAAACAAATAAAATGGATACAAAAGAGCTTTTAAAAAAAGTACGGAAAATAGAAATCAAAACGAAAAGATTGAGTAATCATATCTTTTCGGGAGAATACCACTCTTCATTTAAAGGGCGCGGGATGACTTTTAGTGAAGTACGTCAATACCAATATGGCGACGACATTCGTAACATCGATTGGAATGTAACTGCACGCTACAATGAAGCCCACGTAAAAGTTTTTGAAGAAGAAAGAGAGTTGACCATGGTTTTAATGGTTGACATTTCGGGTTCTGAAGGTTTTGGTTCAAAAAGCCAATTTAAAAAAGACATCGTCACCGAAATTGCGGCAACGATGGCTTTTTCGGCTACACAAAATAATGACAAAATTGGTTTAATATTATTCTCTGATAATGTAGAGTTGTATATTCCGCCAAAAAAAGGTCGTTCACACGTTTTGCGTATCATTCGTGAATTAATCGAATTCGAACCAAAAAGCCATAAAACAGATGTTGGAGCTGCCTTAAAATTTTTATCAGGAACTCAGAAAAAGAAAGCAATCGTTTTTGTGATTTCCGATTTTATGTCTGAAAATTACGAGCAGACTTTAAAAATCGCTTCTAAAAAACACGATATTACGGGTGTTCGAGTGTATGATATTCGTGAAGAAAAAATTCCGAATTTAGGAATGGTATCTATGCTTGATGCCGAAACCGGAAAAATTCAGCTGGTTGATACTGGTTCGAAAACAGTACGAATGAATTATGAAAAACATTATCATGAAAGAGTAAATTATTTCAAAGATATTTTCAGCAAATCGGGTGCAGGTGTTGTAAACACAAGAGTTGACGAAAATTACGTAACCAAATTGCTTGGCTATTTCAAATCGAGGTAAATATAATTTTAGAGTGCAGATTTTAGATTTTAGATTAAAAAAAAGATCTATAAATTAATTTCTGCTGAAGAATTACAAATAAAAAATCCGCTTAAATCCGCGTCATCCGCGTGCCATATTAAGCATTCGTTTTAGACTAAAATCTGAAAACAAAATCAAATGAAATTAAAGTTTTACATATTTTTATTTTTACTCTCCTCTTCTATTTTTGCACAGCAAAAACAAGTTGAGACCAGTATTGATACTACAAAAAATAAAATTGGAGCCGAATTTAAGTTAACGCTTAAAACGGTTGTCAGTTCAAAGTCGAAAGTTGTTTTTCCTAAACTAAAAACTATCGGACAACTTGAAGTAATTCAGTCGTATCCAATTGATACAGTGAAGAAAAACGACACTTATGAATTGATCAAAAAATATGGTTTAACGCAATTTGATTCTGGAAAATACACTATTCCTAGCATTAAGATTTTAATTGACAAACAGCCTTATTTATCAGATTCTATTCGTGTTGAAGTTGCCAATGTAAAAGTCGATACTTTACAACAAAAGATGTACGATATCAAAGACATTACTGCTGCTGACAGCGGAATAGGAAACTGGTGGATTTATCTTTTGATTTTTATTGTTATTCTTGCCATTGGAGCTTTTGTATATTGGTTTGTTAAAAAACGCCAATTGAAAAAAATCGAAGAAGAAGTTTATAAAACTCCTATCGAAAAAGCGACAAGTTTGCTAAACAATCTGGAGCAAAAAGAACTGGTTCAAAAAGGCGAAATCAAAGAATACTATAGTGAATTAACAGATATTGCGCGTAACTATATCGAAGAAGCAATTCATATTCCAGCAATGGAAAGCACAACATCTGAATTGATTCAGGCGATCAGAACCGCTTCTACCAAAAAGAAAATGACGCTTACTCCTGAAACTGTTGAGAATCTGGAACGCGTTTTACGTCAGGCGGATTTAGTAAAATTTGCTAAATCTAAACCTCTCGAATTTGAAATTACCGAAGACCGAAATAAAATTCAAAGAGTAATTCTGACACTTGATAATGCGATTCCAACTGAAGTTCCGGCTGAAGAAGAAGACCAATTATTAAACGAAGCTCAGAAACAAAAACAAATTAAGCAACAACTACTTAAAAAACGTAATAAACGTATTGCAATTGCTGTAGGAACTGTAGTTTTCTTAGTATTTGCTACAACGACATTCTTTATTGTTACCAAAGGTTTCAATTACGTAAAAGACAACCTTATTGGTCATCCGTCTAAAGAATTATTAGAAGGAGAATGGGTTAAAAGTGCTTACGGAAATCCTGCCATTCTTATTGAAACTCCAAAAGTTTTAAAACGAATGGATACTCAAAAATTCTTACCAAAAGAAACAATGGCGCTAATCAAAGAGATGCAGCTTTTTGTTTATGGAAGTATGATTGACAATTTTTATGTGGCAGTTTCAACCAGTAAATTCAAAAATCCTGTAGAGCTTGATTTGGCAAAAGCCTTAGAAGGATCTCTAAAAGTAATCGAAGCTCAGGGCGGACAAAATATTATTGTAAAACAAGAAGATTTCCAAACCAATCAAGGTATTCAGGGATTAAAAGGATACGGAACAATGACAGTCTTAAATCCGGTTGACAAAACAAGTTCAAAAGCATATTATGAAATTTTGCTTTTCAAACAAGATCAGGGATTGCAACAAATCGTGATTTTACATCAGGAAGGTGATACTTATGCAAATGATATTACAGAGCGCATTTTAAATTCTGTTGAACTTCAAAAAGCGAGCAACTAATGAATAAGATAACTTTTTTAAACCCGGAATTTTTTTGGTTGTTCCTATTAATTCCTATTGCGATCGCTTGGTTCTTTTGGAAACGAAATCAGCAATCACCTACTTTAAAGATGAGTTCGACGCAAGGTTTCAAAAATAGTGAATCGCTATTGACGAAATTAAAACCTTGTTTATACGTTTTTAGAATTATTGCCTTATGTTCTTTAATTATTGCTTTAGCAAGACCTAGAACAGTTGATATTAGCAGTCAGACTAAAACCACAAAAGGAATCGATATTGTTCTTGCAATTGACGTTTCGGGAAGTATGTTGGCAAAAGATTTAAAGCCAAACCGTATGGAAGCTTTAAAAAGAGTAGCCGCGGATTTTGTTGGAGAAAGACCTAATGACAGAGTTGGATTGGTTTTATATGCCTCAGAAGCTTATACAAAAACTCCGGTTACAAGTGACAAAGCTATTATCTTAGAAGCGATAAAAGGAATTAAATATGATACGGTTTTACAAGACGGAACCGGAATTGGAATGGGATTGGCAACTGCTGTAAACCGTCTTAAAGACAGTAAAGCAAAAAGCCGAGTAGTAATTTTAATGACGGATGGTGTTAATAATGCCGGTTTTATTGAGCCGGAAACTGCATCAGACATTGCGAAACAATACGGAATAAAAGTTTATACCATAGGAATTGGTACTAACGGAATGGCAGAATCTCCATATGCTTATGCTCCAAATGGAGGATTCTTATATAAAATGCAAAAAGTTGAAATCGACGAACAATTAATGAAAAGCATTGCTCGTAAAACCGATGGAACTTATTTTAGAGCAACAAGCAACGACAGATTAGCCGAAATATACAATGCGATTAATAAATTAGAAACTACTGAAATTCAGGAATTGAAGTTCTATGATTACGACGAAAAATACAGGGTTTTTGTTTTATTAGCAGCCTTTTTATTATTGTTGGAAGTAGGTTTAAGAAATACGGTTTACAGAAGCTTTATTTAAAATATATTAGTCGCAGTCACAGTTTTACAGTTTACAGCTGAAAACCGAGACTAAAAACTGCGACTGAGAACTAGAATCAAAAAATGGAATTAGACGAAAAAAAATATTTATATCTTTTGTTATTACTCCCAATTGTGGTGTGTGTTTTCCTTTTCAATATGTATTGGAAAAGAAAAAAACAACGCGAATTTGGTGATCTCGAAATGGTAAAAAGACTGAGCCCTGAGCGTTCTGTTTTTAAACCTGTATTAAAATTATCGGTTGTACTTTTGGCACTTGCCTGTTTAATTATCGGATTGGTAAATCCGAAGATTGGGACAAAAATGGAAACGGTAAAACGCGAAGGAATAGACATTGTTTTTGCGGTTGACGTTTCTAAAAGTATGCTTGCCGAAGATGTTGCACCAAGCCGTTTGGAAAAAAGCAAACAACTGGTTTCACAAATCATCAATAACTTAGGAAGTGACCGAATTGGAATTGTAGCATATGCAGGAAGTGCTTTTCCGGTTTTGCCAATTACATCTGATTATAGTGTTGCCAAAATGTTCCTGCAAAGTATGACTCCGGATATGGTTTCGTCACAAGGAACTTCACTTGATGAAGCAATCAGATTGTCCTCTACTTATTTTGACGAAAAAAGCAAAACAAGTAAACTTTTGATTCTGATTTCTGATGGAGAAGATCATTCTGAAGGTGCTTCGGCTGCGGCAGAAGAAGCCAATAAAATGGGAATGAAAATCATTACGATTGGTGTTGGAACAGAAAAAGGAGGCACAATTCCGTTAAAAGAAAATGGTGTAGTAAAAAGCTATCAGCAAGATCAAAACGGACAAACTGTTATTACAAAACTAAATCAGGAAGCTTTAAAAGCCATTTCAAAATCTACAAAAGGTTATGTGTATGGCGGAAATACGAAGGAAGTTTTAGAATATGTCAAAAATGCCTTAAACAACATTCAGAAAACTGAATTTGAAGCCACTCAAATGGCCGATTTCCAATCGCAATTTCAATGGTTCATTGGCTTTGCTTTCTTGTTATTGTTTGTTGATATTTTCCTTTTAGAAAGAAAAACAAATTGGATAAAAGAGTTGAATTTATTTAACGAAAAGAAATAATAAAGTTCGCCACAAATTACACGAATTTACACGAAAGAAAAAATGTCTTTGTGAAATTCAAAAATAAAAAAACAATCTAATTAGTGATAATTAGTGCCATTCGTGGCAAAACATAAAAACATAAAAAATTAGAATGAAAAATTTACTTCTTTATATTTTACTAACGTTTTCTTTGGCGGTTTCGGCTCAGGAAAAAGATAAAACATTGCCTGATGCCAATGATGAATATAAGCAGAATAAATTTGTTGATGCAGAAGCTAATTATAGAATTTCAGAATCAAAATTTCCAAAACGTGCGGCTGCTCCTTATAATTTAGGAAACACTATCTATAAACAAAATCAGGTTTCAGAAGCTAAGTTTGCTTACGCTAAAGCAATAAAAAATGCCAAAACAAGACCTGAGAAACATAAAGCATTCCACAATTTAGGAAATGTTTTTATGAAAGAGAAAGATTATACGCAGGCAGTTGAAGCTTATAAAGAAGCATTACGAAATGATCCAACAGATGACGAAACACGTTACAACTATGCTTTAGCGAAACAAAAATTAAAAGAAAATCCTCCGAAAAACGATAAGAATAAAGATAAAAACAAGGACAAGGATAAGGATAAAAACAAAGATAAGGACAAGGACAAAGACAAGAATAAAGATAAAGACAAGGATAAGGACAAAAAAGACGACAAGGGCGACAAAGACAAGGATAAAAAAGATGGTAAAAACGATCCGAAGAAAGATGATAAATCAGACAATAACGGGGAGCCAAAACCACAGCCTGGCGGGATCTCTAAAGAACGAGTTCAGAATTTATTAGATGCCGTAAACAACGAAGAAAAGAAAGTTCAGGATAAAGTAAACGCTCAAAAAGTAAAAGGATCTCCTAAAAAAACTGAAAAAGACTGGTAAATAACGTTGAATTGCTTAATCGTTAATTTGTTGATTTAAATCACTTCAAAACCGATTAAACAATATTTCACCGATTAAACGGTTAAACTAAAAAACAATTAAACAGTTAAACAAAAACTGAAAACAATTTAATGAAAAGATATTTAATTCTATTACTATTCACTTTTCAAGGGCTTTTGGCTCAAGTTCAATTTGAGGCAAGAGTAAGCAAAAACACGCTTGGACTGAACGAAAGATTACGCGTTGACTTTATGATGAATGTTGATGGAGACAACTTTGATCAGCCTTCATTTGAAGGTTTTAGAATCGTAGGTGGTCCAAGTCAGCAAATAAGTCAATCCTGGGTAAACGGAAGAAGTTCTTTTCAGAAAATATATTCCTATATTTTACAACCTAACCAAAAAGGAACGGTTTATATCAAGCAAGCCGCTATTGAATACAACGGTCAGATTTACAAAACATCGCCTATAAAAATCGTTGTTACAAATGCCGTTGCACAAGAAAGAGATCCTAACGATCCTAGGTCTCAAGGATCTTCTAACGGAGATGAAATGCTGAATCTTGTAGCCGAAATTTCAAAAACAAGTCCATATGTAAATGAACCTATAACAGTAGTTTACAAACTGTATTTCAACAATATCAATGTTAATGGCTTTAAAGAATTGGCTAAGCCAAAATATAACGACTTCTGGAATCAGAATATCGATATCAAACAATTGACCCTTGAGCAAGGAACTTATCAAGGAGAAAAATGTTATTATGTAATCCTGAAAAAGACCATTCTTTATCCTCAAAAATCAGGCAGGCTTACTATTGAACCACTTTCGTTGGAAATTGGCGTACAAATGCCAACAAATCGCCGCGATATGTTTGGTCAAATGATTTTAACTGATGGAAGCAAGGTTGTTTCTGCGGGTGCAAAAACCATCAATGTAAGACCTCTTCCTGAAGCTACTAAACCGGAAGGTTTTACCGGAGCGGTTGGTAAATTTGATTTTACGGTGACACCTTCTAAAACTACCTTAAAAAGCGGAGAAAGTATTGATTTAATTGTTAGTGCCTCAGGAAATGGAAACATGAAATTGTTTACTTTGCCAAAACCTGTTGTACCTAATGCACTTGAAATGTACGATCCGGTTCATGACGAAAAAGTGACAACTTCACTCTCTGGAATGTCAGGAAAAATCACGGATAAATACACAATTGTTCCACAATACAAAGGGAAGTACGCTATAAAACCTATGGTATTCTCTTATTTTGATTTGAATACAGGAACTTATAAAACCATAACTTCAAAAGAAATTATGGTCGATGTTCTTGACGGACCAATTCAGGCAGAAACAAATGCAACGGCCGCTAAAAACGTGATTTCGAAAACAGAACAATTCAAATACATCAAATCAAAAACAACATTAACAGCAATTGCTAAAAATGATTTTTATGGTTCTAATTTGTATTATGCCTTGTTATTTTTACCGTTTGTAATTTTACCAATTATTATTTTGGCTAAGAAGCGAAAAGAAGCAATTGATGGCGACGTTACCGGAAACCGTATTAGAATGAACAACAAACTGGCGAAGAAATATTTATCTGAAGCCAAGAAACAAATCAAGAACAAAGAGCCATTTTATATCGCTTTGGAAAAAGCAATGCACAATTTCTTAAAAGCAAAATTGCATCTTGAAACTTCAGAAATGAGCAAAGACAATATTCGCAAGTTGTTATTATCAAGAAATTCAAATCCTGAAACAGTTCAAAATTTCATTAATTTGACTGAAAACTGCGAGTTTGCACGCTATGCTCCGGCATCAAGCGCTTCGATTCAGCAGGACTATGATAAAGCTATTTTGATAATTTCTGAACTGGAAAAACAAATAGTTTAAATTTTAACCGCAATTTATTTTACCGCAAAGTGCGCTAAGAAAAGTAATTTAGATTGTGTAGATTTTAAGTTCACAAAGTTTAAAAAATCAAACCCGACAGGTTTTATCCCGAGGCTTCGGGACTGTAGGTTTAAAGAAAATAAAATGAAACATATAGTATATCTTTTTTTATTAATCACACAGGTTTTCTTTGCTCAAAGCAGCTTTGAAAAAGGAAATGCATTGTACCAAAAAGGGCAATATCAGCAAGCTGTAGATGTTTATGAAAGTATTATTAAAGATGACAAACAACAATCTGCTGAGTTGTATTTTAACCTGGCAAATAGTTATTACAAATTAAATAAAGTAGCGCCTTCGATCTATAATTACGAGAAAGCTTTAGTTTTAAAACCTCATGATGCGGAGACTTTGAACAATTTAAAATTTGCCAAAAAACTAACAATCGACGAGATTAAAGAAGTTCCGAAAGTAGGTTTTGCAAAACTGATTCAGAACTTTACCGGTATTTTTAATTATAATACGTGGGCAAAAATCTCTATTGGAATCGCCTTTGTATTTCTATTGACTTTTATTGGGTATTATTTTTCACAGCTTTCGCTTACCAAAAGAATCTATTTCATTGGAATGTTTGTGCTTTTGGTTGCTTTATTGTTAAGTGTTTTTGCCGGAATGTCTGAGAAAAGCCATTTTGATAACGATCGTCCTGCAATTGTATTTTCAGAGTTAAGTGAAGTTCGCAGTGAACCTCAAAAAGCTGGTGCAGCAATTTTCTTATTGCATGAAGGCGCAAAAGTTTACGTTATGGAAACTCTTGGAAGATGGACAAAAATCGAACTAACTGACGGAACTGAAGGTTGGATCGACGGTACAACAATCAAAGAAGTAAAATAGAAATCTTTAAATTTCAGAACATAAAAAATCCCAAATCCCAGTATTAAATTGGAATTTGGGATTTTCTTTTTAGCTTTTGTTCTAATTTACAGCATCCACCAATCTAATAAACTCAGCTTTGTAACCATCTTCGTCGTTTGATAAACCAGATTTTGCTAATTTCTTTATATCAGAACTGGAACTGTTTGCTATAAATTTTGAATCTCTTAATTTTAATCCAAACCAGGCAACAGCGGTTGTAAATTTAAAGTCAGAAGAACTCTGATCTAACGTAACTTTTTTATTGTCGATTGTACTCACCATTTCAATACTTTTATCTCCGTCAGGTTTTTTATATCGAAATTTAATCGTCGCCAATTCATCACTATTTTCAGAATCATTCTTATTTACTTTTGTGTATTTTAAATCTGAAGCCACATAATCACTTTCAACACCAGTTGGAATAATTTCATACAAGGCCGTAACTGTGTGACCGCTTCCTAATTCGCCTGCATCAATTTTATCATTTTTAAAATCCTCAGCATTTAATTTTCTGTTTTCATAACCAATTAATCGGTAAGCCTGAACGTGCTTTGGATTAAACTCGATTTGTATCTTTACATCTTTCGCTATGGCAAACATCGAACCTTTAAATTCCTTTCCTAAAAAACGATTGGCTTCCTGAATATTATCGATATAAGCATAATTTCCATTTCCTTTATCGGCCAGGATTTCCATTTTACTATCCTTGAAATTCCCCATTCCGTATCCTAAAACCGTTAAGAAGACACCTGATTTTCTTTTCTCTTCAATCAGTTTCTCCATATCATCATCAGATGAAGCACCTACATTAAAATCACCATCAGTTGCAATTATAACCCTATTATTTCCTTCTTTTATGAAGTTTTGCTCAGCAAGTTTGTAAGCTAATTCAATTCCTTCTCCTCCAGCTGTACTTCCACCCGCACTTAAATCATCAAAAGCATCCATAATTGTTTCTTTTTCATCTCCCGAAGTTGGCTCTAAAACAACGCCGGCTGAACCCGCATAAACCACAATTGAAACTTTATCCTGTGGACGAAGCTCTTTTACCAAAATTTTCATCGATTCCTTTAATAACGGAAGTTTATTAGCTTCATCCATTGAACCAGAAACATCAATTAAAAAAACAAGATTTGAAGCTGGTAAATTAGTCATTGGAACATTTTTTCCCTGTAAACCAATTTTCAATAATTGACAGTTTTTATTCCACGGAGAATCACTTAATTCTGTATTAATCGAAAACGGATGCTGTCCTTCTGGCTGTGGGTAATTGTATTTAAAGAAATTCATCATTTCTTCGACACGAACAGCGTCTTTAGGAACTTTTTGTCCTTCATTAATAAAACGTCTGATATTGGTATAAGATGCATTATCAACATCAATAGAAAAAGTAGAAAGAGGTGATTTTTGTGGAGACTCGAAAGGATTTTCTTCAAGTCCGGCATAACTTTCAGTGTTAGGATCCGAAATATTTTCTTCTGGAAGTTCATCGGTAGAAACAACCGTCATATCCATTGCTTCAGCAGCAGAATCTGCATCTCCTTTTTTACAGCTGGACAAAACAAGAACAAGGAATGCGATCAAATAAAAAGCTTTATTTTTCATTTAAAATAAGTTTTAGAAATTAGTGAATGATTTACTCTCAAATAACGACCAGCATTCCGGATGTACTAGTGAAGATTATCTGTGATTTTCGGCAATCCAAATTTGATGCCAGAAATTTTGATAAATATTCTATTACTAAAATAATATTTTAACTGTGGGCTATTTTATCCTATAAGTGATATAAGAAAATTTAAGCTATACACCTATTTAAACTAAAATGAACTTATATCACCTATAGGCTTTAAAACTAAAAAGTGTAGATTTTTAAAGGTGTTACGCAATAATCCAATTTTATATCAGATTCAAAGACATCTTCAATTTGATTTTCGGCTTCAAAGAAAGAAAGACCAATTTTGATGGTTTCGGGTTTACATTCTGCTAAGAATTTATCATAAAAACCTTTTCCGTAGCCAACTCTATTCCCAAAAACATCAAAAGCCAGAAGCGGTACAAAAACCACATCGATAGTTTCTGATGGAACAGGTAAACCATTTACAGGTTCTGGAATATTATATTCGTTCTTTTTGATTTTGGTATTATCGGTCAATAAAAAGTGAGACATTCCGCGAGTGTCAAAATCACTTTTCGAAACCACAATTTCTTTATCTTTTCCTGAAAGTAAGTGTAGAATATATTCGGTATTTACTTCTTTTTGTTCTTCGATAGGCAGAAAAACATGATAATAAGTTTTATCCCAAATTGGCAAACTGATTAAATTATTGGCTACAGCCAAACTCTGTTCTTCGATATCATCTTCAGTAAATTCTTTTCGAAGGCTTTTATAGTGTAATCGTAATTCTTTTTTATTCGTCGGCATTATCAGGGCTATTTTTAGACATGTGGTAAATTGCGTCGCCTTCGTACACAATTGGCGAATGATTAGCATTGATCACAAAACCATCATGAGGTGCTTTTACTTTTTGTTCAAATTTACCAAAAGGATCTGTTATAATTGCCAGAATAGTTCCTTTGGTCACAAAACGTCCAATTCTATTATAATCATGTAATAATCCTGAACATTTAGCGCGCAGCCAAACCGAGTTTTTAATATAGATCGAAGGATCTTCGGCTTCTTCAACAATATGTTTTGGGTCAAGCATTTTTAGATAATCCAGTAAACGCTTCACTCCCATTACACCTTCATTCGCAATCGAATCATTAATATCTAATGATTTTCCGCCTTCAAAAAGAAGCATTTTTACATTTGCTTTCTCACAGGTATTTCTAAAAGAACCATTAATATTTTTAGAATAAAGTGTAAACGGCGCATTAAAAACATCCGCCAGAAGCTTCAATTCCGGATTATTTTCTGTCACCCTTATTTGCGGAGCATTAAAACGGCTTGCGCCTCCGGCATGAAAGTCGACAGCATAATCAATAATCGGCAAAACTTGTGCTACGATATGATAAGCAAATCTACTTGCCAAAGAGCCTTTTTTGCTTCCGGGGAAAACACGATTTAAATCTCTCCCGTCAGGAAACTCACGAGATTTATTGACAAAACCATACATATTGATAATCGGAATACAAATAATAGTTCCTCTCGCGGGGCGATTAATTTTTTTGCTGATGATCTGCCTAACGATTTCGACACCGTTAATTTCATCACCATGAATTCCTGCGGAGAATAAAACTACCGGACCTTCAATCTTAGAACGGCGTACAATAACCGGAATATTAAGTTTTGTAGTGGTATGCAAACGAGCAATTTCGACGTTTATCGTTTTGCTTTCTCCAGGCAAAACCGCTTCATCAAAAATAACCAGGGGCGTATTATTTTTCATATAGAATTATAAAATCTAAATATAGAAATTATTCTTTTGATTTCGTAAATTTGAAACTAAATCAATGTTAAGCTTTTTTATAGAAATCGGAATGGTTTTTGAAAAAGCATATCAGTTATCTTCAGAAACAAAACAGAATGCAAAAACCGTCCTTAGATCTCCAAATCCAAACCTTGCCGGACAATCCTGGCGTGTATCAATATTATGATAAAGACGGAAAGATTCTATATGTTGGGAAAGCTAAAAATCTTAAAAAAAGAGTTTCCTCCTATTTCAATAAAATTCACGATACTGCCAAAACGAATGTCTTGGTCAAAAAAATTGTAACTATAAAACACATCGTGGTTCCTACAGAAACCGATGCACTTTTATTAGAAAACAATTTAATCAAAACCCTGCAGCCACGTTATAATGTATTGTTGCGTGACGACAAAAGTTATCCTTGGCTTTGTATTAAAAAAGAGCCATTTTCGAGAATATTTTCGACAAGACGAATGGTCAAAGACGGGTCGGAATATTTTGGGCCTTATACAAGTTTCAAAACTGTACATACCATTCTGGATCTAATCAAAGAATTGTATCCGTTGCGAACCTGTAATTTTGATCTCAGCAAATCAAATATAGAGTCTGGAAAATTTAAAGTTTGTCTGGAATATCATATTGGCAATTGCAAAGGTCCGTGCGAAGGCTTGGAATCTCTCGAAGATTATCAAAGACAAGTTGATGCGATCCGCGAAATTCTGAAAGGAAATTTCAAAGAAAGCATGAAAGATTTTAAACGTTTGATGACGCAATATGCACAGGATTTGCGTTTTGAAGAAGCACAAAAAATAAAAGAAAAAATCGAAGTTCTTGAAAATTATCAATCGCGATCTACAATCATAAATCCGAAGATCACCAATATCGACGTTTTCTCGATTGTATCTGATGAAAGTGCGGCTTATGTCAACTTTTTGCAAATATCACACGGCTCAATTATTCGTTCTCATACTTTAGAAATAAAGAAAAAGCTGGACGAAACAGACGAAGAATTATTAGAATTGGCGATTATCGAACTTCGCGAACGCTTTCAGTTATTATCCAAAGAAATCATTGTTCCGTTTGAAATTGATTTGGGCGAAAACATCAAAACAACCGTTCCGCAGCTTGGCGACAAAAAACAAATACTAGATTTATCGATTCGAAATGCAAAGTTTTACCGAATCGAACAATTGAAACAATTGCAAATTGTAGACCCTGACCGACACACCAATCGTATCATGGCACAAATGCAAAAAGATTTACGTTTGCCTGTTGAACCCCGACATATCGAATGTTTTGATAACTCGAACATTCAGGGAACAAATCCGGTTGCCGCCTGCGTAGTTTTTAAAGACGGAAAAGCGAGTAAAAAAGATTACCGCCATTTTAATGTAAAAACCGTTGAAGGTCCTGACGATTTTGCTTCGATGACCGAGATTGTCTATCGCCGTTACAAAAGATTATTAGACGAAAAAGAACCTTTACCACAACTGATTATTATTGACGGTGGAAAAGGACAGTTATCTGCTGCCTTAAAAAGTATCGATGAACTGGGTTTAAGAGGAAAAATTGCAATTATCGGGATTGCGAAGCGACTCGAAGAACTTTTTTATCCCGGAGATTCAATTCCGCTATATCTCGATAAAAAATCAGAAACTTTAAAAGTCATTCAGCAATTGCGAAATGAAGCGCACCGTTTTGGAATCACGTTTCATCGTGACAAACGAAGCAAAGCGGCCTTGAACTCATCTGTCGAAAGTATTCCGGGTATTGGCGAAAAAACCATGCTAACGTTAATACAACATTTCAAAAGTGTTAAAAGATTGAAACTAGCATCAGAAAAAGAAATTTCGGATGTGATTGGAGTATCAAAAGCCAAAAAAATTGTCGACTTTTACAAAACCAACTAGCCATTAATATGCGCCTAATCCAGCTGTCCATTTCAAACACTCAGTCAAAACAATTTTTTTCTACTTCAAAAAAAGGAGCTTCTAAAGTCGCTCTTTTTTTGCAGGAAAAAATATCGTTTTGTCACTCGCAGTTTTCCATTTCCATCTGGGGCGTGACAGCCGTTTTTTTGACACTTTTAGTATTCAGTTCACAAAAAACATTTTCACAAGATAAAAAGCAAGACAGCATCAAACGCCCAAAAATTGGTTTGGTTTTAAGTGGCGGTGGTGCCAAAGGATTTGCTCATATTGGTGTTCTAAAAGTTCTCGAAGAAGCCGGAATCAAAATCGATTATATTGGAGGAACCAGTATGGGATCTGTAATTGGAGGACTTTATGCTTCTGGCTATAACGCCACGCAAATTGATTCTATTTTCAAAAAAACCAATTTCGACGACTTAATAAACGACTATATTCCGCGTTCGTCTAAAAACTTTTATGGTAAAAAAAATGACGAATTATATGCCATAGTTTTACCGTTTAGCAATTTCAGAGTCGGAATTCCGGAAGCACTTTCTAAAGGAATGTACAATTATAATTTACTGAGCAGCTTAACTCGAAATGTACGTCACGTTCGTGATTTCAATAAACTCCCAACGCCATTTTTATGTATTGGTACGAACATCGAAACTGGTGAAGAGGTCTTGTTAAACAAAGGAAATCTGGTTCAGGCAATGATGGCAAGTGCTGCGTTTCCTTCGTTATTTACTCCAGTAGAAATTGACGGAAATTTATTAGTAGACGGAGGCGTTGTCAACAATTATCCTATAAAAGAAGTGCGTAATCTTGGAGCCGACATTATTATTGGTGTTGATGTTCAGGACGATTTAATGAATCGTAAAAATCTAAAAAACGCTACTAGAATATTGGTTCAGATTACCAATCTACAATCGATTGATAAAATGAAAAACAAAATAAAAGACACTGATATCTATATCAAACCAGATATTAGAGATTATGGCGTAATTTCATTTGACAAAGGCGAAGAAATAATTAGAAAAGGTGAAGAAGCCGCTTTTGCTGTTTATGAAAAAATAAAATCACTGTCCAGTGAAGAAACCTTTTATAAAAAACCAAAGCTAAAAGTCAGTTCAGATACACTAGAAATCAAGAAAATAAACAGTGAAAAACTAGACAATTATACTAAAGAATACATCAATGGTAAATTGCGTTTCAAACCCGAAAGTACTATAACTTATGACGATTTAAAAACCGGAATCAATAATATAAATGCAACTCAAAACTTTAGTACAATTTCTTATTGTCTTCAGCCCGACGGAAATGCAGACGATCTTGATCTTGTACTGAAAGAAAACCCAACACAGACTTTTTTGAAACTTGGATTGCATTATGATGGACTTTATAAAAGTGGAATTTTACTGAATCTGACCCATAAAAAAACATTCCTTAAAAATGACGTTACTTCACTTGATATAATTCTGGGTGATAATTTCAGATACGATTTAAATTATTATGTCGAAAACGGCTTTAATATTAGCTTTGGATTCCGATCCAGATTAAATCAATTTAACAGAAACGTTACGACAAGTATAAGTAACTTAACTGGTGCAAACCCAAACGTAAATCTAATAAATGTTGATTTTCTTGATTTGACCAATCAGGCCTATTTTCAAACCATATTTGTACAGAAATTTTTGATGGGTGGTGGTGCCGAATATAAGTATTTAAAAATAAACTCACCTACTCTTTCTAACACAGAGAACATTATTGACAAAAGTAGTTATCTAAGTTTCTTCGGATATTTAAAATATGATTCTTTTGACAACAAAAACTACCCACATTCAGGATTGTATTTCTCTACAGATTTACAAACTTATCTCGCATCATCAGATTATACGAAGAAGTTCAAACCTTTCTCTATCGCAAAAGCCGAAATTGCTTTTGCCAAAACAGTATTTAGAAAAGCCACCATTAAAATTGGTGCCGATGCAGGTTTTAATATCGGCAGCGATAGTGTACCATTTTTCGATTTTATACTAGGCGGTTATGGCTACAACAAAATCAATAATTTCAATTATTTTTACGGATATGATTTCTTAAGTATTGCCGGAAATAGTTTTATAAAAACGGACATTACTTTAGACTATGAGATTTTCAAAAAAAACCATGTCAATTTTTCAGCCAATTTTGCCAACTTAGGCGATGATATTTTTACCACTGTAGATTGGGTTTCAATGCCTAAATATTCTGGTTATGCTGTAGGTTACGGATTAGAAACCATTATTGGTCCAATTGAAGTGAAGCAATCATGGTCTCCGGAACTTTCAAAAAGCTTTACTTGGTTTAGTATCGGATTCTCTTTTTAATGCCTGCGAAAATTGTTGTCACGAATTTCGCTAATTTACGCGAATAAAATTGGTGAAATTCGTGGCAAAAAAAACGCGTACAACATTAATCATTTTAATCCCTGCAATTTATGGTACATTTTTCAACACATAGCGCTCTATTAACTAATAATGCAATAAAAACTCCCTATTTTTATACTCTATAAAATTTATATCAAAAAAAATTGAAATATTTTAGGTTTATAAATGATATAATTTATAATTTTACTCGATAAAAATTACGACATTTGTTATAATGAAAACAAAATGGACAGGTTTATTAGAGTATCTTCAATTCCTTATCAAGAGAAATCCTGAATAAAACTACCGAATTGAGATAATTAGTCAATAACACAATATTGAGCTAATTATCTGTTCACACAATTCAAATTTTTCGAATTATCTAATTTACAAATTATCTAATAGAAAAGCCATGCCATTATATCATAAACTTGGAGATTTCCCTCAAAAAAGACACACCCAATTCGAAAAACCAAACGGAGGTTTCTACTACGAACAATTGTTTGGAACCGAAGGTTTTCACGGACATTCGTCATTGTCCTATCATGTTCACAGACCAACTCAGGTCAAAGAAATACTAAACTCTTATTCAGTTGAGCCAAAAATTGCAATCGGAAAAAACATAAAATCATTACTTTTTAAAGGTTTTGAATTAAAACCTGAAAATGATTTCCTCGACAGCCGTAAACCAATGTTAGTTAATAAAGACTGCATCATTGGATTGGCAGCGCCAAAAGAATCACTTAGAAATTATTTCTACAAAAATGCCGATGCAGATGAAATGCTTTTCATCCATAAAGGAAAAGGAAAATTAAGAACCATGCTTGGGAATATTCCTTTTGAATATGGCGATTACTTAATTATTCCAAGAGGCATTATTTATCAAATAGAATTTGAGACTGAAGAGAACAGACTATTTTATGTAGAATCTTATTCTCCTTTTTATACTCCTAAACGTTATAAAAACCAATCAGGACAACATTTAGAACATTCGCCATTTTGCGAACGCGATTTTATTTTGCCAAATGAATTGGAAACACACGACGAAAAAGGTGATTTTTTGATTAAAATCAAAAAAGAAGGAATGATTCACGAGGTAGTTTACGCCACACATCCTTTTGACGTTGTGGGTTGGGATGGTTACAATTTCCCATACGGATTCTCGATTCATAATTTCGAACCAATAACGGGACGTGTTCACCAACCGCCTCCGGTACATCAAACTTTCGAAACGGCAACTTTTGTCGTTTGTTCATTCTGCCCTAGACTTTACGATTATCACCCCAAAGCAATTCCGGCACCATACAACCACAGCAATATAGATTCTGACGAAGTACTATATTATGTAGATGGTGATTTTATGAGCCGTAATAATATAGAGCAAGGTCATATCACTTTACACCCAAAAGGAATTCCGCATGGTCCCGCACCAGGCGCAATGGAACGCAGCATTGGTCATAAAGAAACCCAGGAATTAGCCGTAATGGTTGATACTTTCAGACCGCTTATGGTAACTGAAGAAGCTATGGGACTTGATGACGGTCAGTACTATAAGTCTTGGACGGAGTAAGAATTAGATAATGATCTAACCGCAAAGTTCACAAAGACTTTACGCAAAGATCGCCATGATTACTTTGCGAACTTTGCGATTTTTACTTAGCGAACTTAGCGGTTAAAAAACAAAACCTAAAAAACAACACTTCGGTTTTTCCAAATAAACGATTAGCCGATTAAACAAATAAACATCATGTCAAAAGAAGTAAAATCAGTAGAATACGGATTAGAGAAAATATTTGAAGGAGCACAAGATTTCCTTCCTTTATTAGGAACAGATTATGTAGAATTCTACGTAGGAAATGCAAAACAATCGGCGCATTATTACAAAACAGCTTTTGGATATCAGTCATTAGCTTACGCAGGATTAGAAACTGGAGTTAGAGATAAAGCATCTTATGTTTTAAAACAAGACAAAATCAGAATTGTTTTGACAACTCCTTTAACGCAGGATTCTCCAATTCATGCACATCTTCAAAAACATGGCGACGGTGTAAAAGTTGCCGCACTTTGGGTTGAAGATGCAAGAAGTGCTTATGAAGAAACTATGAAACGTGGTGCACGTTCGTTTATGGAACCAACTGTAGAATCAGATGAATTTGGAGAAGTTATTCGCTCCGGAATCTATACTTACGGAGAAACTGTTCATATTTTTGTAGAAAGAAAAAACTATAACGGTGTTTTCTTACCAGGTTACAAAGAATGGAAATCAGACTATAATCCAGAACCAACCGGATTAAAATATATTGACCACATGGTTGGAAATGTAGGCTGGAATGAAATGAATACTTGGGTAAAATTCTACGAAGACGTTATGGGATTTGTAAATTTCCTATCCTTCGACGACAAACAAATCAACACTGAATATTCGGCATTGATGAGTAAAGTAATGTCTAACGGTAACGGAAGAATTAAATTCCCAATCAACGAACCAGCCGAAGGAAAGAAAAAATCACAAATCGAAGAGTATTTAGATTTCTATGGCGGACCTGGAATTCAGCATATTGCCATCGCAACAGATGATATTATTAAAACGGTTTCTGATTTAAAATCAAGAGGTGTAGAATTTTTATCAGCTCCACCTCACACTTATTACCAAGCGATCCCAGAAAGATTAGGTGTTCACATGGACATGATGAAGGAAGATTTAAACGAAATTGAAAAACTTGCCATCATGGTCGATGCTGATGAAGATGGATATTTATTACAGATATTTACGAAACCTGTTCAGGACAGACCAACGCTTTTTTTCGAAATTATTCAACGAATGGGAGCAAAAGGATTCGGTGCAGGGAACTTTAAAGCCCTTTTTGAGTCAATTGAAAGGGAACAAGAATTGAGAGGAACATTGTAAAATCGTAAAATTTTTACATTATACAGAAGAATTCTCTGTAAAATGATGATTTTTATGCAAATGTTATGTTAAACTTGCCTTTTGCTATTTCTTTTTTGAACTTTCTATCTATCTTTGCACTCGCAAATCAAGAAGGGGTGGTTTCCTTCTGAATTGATATAAATTTCATAATTTATAGTTTTTTGGTTAGTTAATAGCATAAAAACTCAGTCATTCCTTGACTGAGTTTTTTTGTTTTGGTACATTTGGAATAGAATTTGCATTTATTTATCTTTATAATGAAATGTAAAAATTGTACTATGAAAAAACTAGTTCTACTTATATTAGTTCTCACGACACTTGCTTTTGACACTCAAAAAGAAGATGCTTTTGGCACTGGAGAATACTTCAAGTTTAGAATTCATTACGGAATTATAAATGCAGGATATGCCACACTCGAAATTAAAGATGCAACTATAAACAATAAAAAAGTGCATCATGCAATAGGAAAAGGTTACACAACCGGAATGTCAAAATTCTTTTTTAAGGTCGAAGATCTGTACGAGAGTTATTTTGACAAAGAAACCGGAACCCCTTATCGATACATTCGAAAAATTGACGAAGGCGGTTATACAAAAAACCAAGAAGGTATTTTTGACCCATCAGAAAATAGGGTTTTAGTAAAAGATTACAAACGTAAGACTGAAAAAACAATTATAACTACAAATAATGTACAAGATATTGTTTCGTCATTTTACTTTTTACGAAATCATCCAAGCATTGACAAACTCAAACCCGGAGAAGCCATCACAATTGACATGTTCTTTGATGACGAAATCACAAAATTTAAGTTAAAATATGTAGGCCGTCAAGATATTACGACTAAATTTGGCACCGTTTCTACGATGGTCTTTAAACCACTTGTGCAAACAGGAAGAGTCTTTAAAGAAAAAGAAAGTTTAACACTCTGGATCACAGACGACGACAACAAAGTCCCAATTAGAATCAAAGCAGATCTTGCCGTAGGATCCCTTAAAGCAGATCTCGACGAATATAAAGGATTAAAAAATCCATTTAAAGCAAAAAAATAATGAATCTTACTGATAATTCAGAATCAATTTTAAAAGAAATTGACCTTAAATTCCAAGCTATAAATCAAAAAACTGATGTTCAATTAGAGGGATTACTTTGGTCAAAACCAATCACCTACTGGGATTACATTCAAACTGATGCACTTTTAAATCTACAGATACAGCGTACTACTCTTCCTGACGAAATGGTTTTTATTATGTATCATCAGGTTAACGAATTGATTTTTAAAATGATTTTGTGGGAAATTGATCAAATTGCCGACACGCAAAATATTCAGGTTGATTTTTTCAGCGAAAGATTATCAAGAATTACTCGCTATTTTGACATGCTTACCAATTCTTTCAGTATTATGGAAAACGGAATGGAAGTAGATCAATATATGAAGTTTAGAAATACTTTGACTCCGGCAAGCGGTTTTCAGAGTGCACAATATAGATTGATAGAATTTGCTTCGACAGATGTTATCAATTTAACAGATCGCAGATATAAAGCAAACTTTGACGAAAATACAGATCTGGAAACCACATTTGAACATTTGTATTGGCAAGCTGCCGGTAAAGATTATCACACAGGAGAAAAATCATACTTACTTCAGGAATTCGAAAACAAATACAAGCAGCAATTTTTGAGACAAATATCTACTTTTAAAAGTAAAAATATCTGGCAAAAATTTACGCAATTACCACAAGAAGATCAAAAAAATGCTTCACTAATTGAAGCAATGCGTCATTATGACAAAACTGTAAACATTACTTGGGTAATGCAACACCTTAATACTGCAAGAAAATACATCTTAGAAAGCGGAAAAGGCAACGGAGAAGCTACCGGTGGCAGCGATTGGCAAAAATATATGCATCCAAAATACCAAAGACGCATCTTTTTTCCTAAATTGTGGACCGAAGAAGAATTGTCCAATTGGGGAAATGAAACAACCACTTAATTTCCTGAAAAAATTTAAAAGTTTGAAAAAAGCATTCGTACTTATAATACTATTATTCTCTGTTATTTCATGTAATAAAACAGAGGAAAAAGTAGAAACTAAGATTAGTAAACCAAAGACTAAAAAAGTAGAATTTGGATTTAATTACGCTGACTTTAATATTGTAAATGACACTATAAAAAAAGGAGATTCTTTTGGTTCTATTATTCAAAGCCAAAATATTGGAGACAAAAAAGTCTTTGATATTGTTGAACAGGTAAAAGATTCTTTTGATGTTAGAACTATACGTTACAACAAACCTTACACAATTCTTCGTTCAAAAAATAAAACAAACAAATTACAGGTTTTTATCTATCAACCTGATGCTTTAACTTATTATGTAATCGATTTAAGAGATAGCATTGCTAAAGCTTACAAAAAAATAAAACCTGTTACATTAAAACGTAAAATTATTGGCGGCGTTTTAAAAAGCTCTTTGTCTGAAACTCTAGGAAATGAAAGTGTAGAAACAGCTCTTGCCAACCGAATCACCAAAGTGTTTTCATGGTCAATTGACTTCTTTAAACTTAAAAAAGGAGATCGTTACGGATTAATTTTTACTGAACGTTTTATCAACGGAAAAACTTATGATGGCGTTGAAGATCTTGAAGCTGCATTTTTTGAATATAAAGGGAAAATCGTTTATGCTTTTCCGTTTGAGAAAGATACTACTTCAGGAAAAATAGAATACTATGACGATGAAGGAAAAACGTTGAAAAACTTTTTCTTAAAAACACCTATTAAGTTCAGCCGAATCACGTCGCGATTTACAGCAAACAGATTTCATCCTGTACAACATACCTGGAAAGCGCATAAAGGAACTGACTATGCCGCTCCAACCGGAACTCCAATTTCAACAACTGCTTCAGGAATTGTAGAAGCAACCGGATATACGGCAGGAAACGGAAACTTTGTAAAAGTAAAACACAACGGAACCTACTCTACTCAATATTTACACATGTCCAGAATTTTGGTTCGCCGCGGACAACGTGTAACCCAAGGACAAACTATTGGATTAGTGGGCAGCACCGGACTTGCAACCGGACCTCATGTTTGTTACCGTTTCTGGAAAAATGGTATTCAGGTTGATGCGCTTCGACTTAACTTACCAACTGGAGAATCTTTGACCGGATCTGACAGAACCCGTTTCTTAAAACAAATGGAACCTTTGAAAAGAGAATTAGACAGTATTGGGAATCTGTAACATCCAAATACCAACAAAATGAGACTAGAAGTTGATAATGATTTTACAAATAAAAGTATTCAAAAATGCTACATGTGTGAGAATATCGCTACCTCACAAGAGCACGTTCCTCCAAAATGTCTATTTCCGGAACAAAAGGATACAAGAGGAATAGATTTTAGAAAAAATCTTATCAAAATACCTTCATGTGACATTCATAATATGTCCAAATCAGATGATGACGAATTCCTAATGTTATCTCTTTCTGGAATAATTACAAATAACATAATTGGTCAATTTCACTTTCTAACTAAATCTAATAGAGCAATTCAAAGAAAAAGCAAAGATTTTATTAGCAAACAAATTTTAAAAAATCTCAAAGTTGTTGATCTTAAAATATCAGAAAAGCAATTTAAACCTGCTGCTATTGGCCACCCAAATATAGAAAGACTTAACAGCTGCTTTGAACATATAGCTTACGGTCTTTATTATCACGAGTATAATACTAGATTTGAAGGTGAGATTAAGATTTTTTATGGATTTTTAGAATACACTGATCAATATTTTCAAACTTTAAAAAAATTCATAAAAAAGAGATTTGATATAGATGATGAATTAAAACTCCCAAAAAAAGGTGATAATAATCTAGTATTTAATTATGAATTTCAAAAACCTGATAATTTTGGATTATTTTCAGTTAAATTAGTTTTTTATGGAACAACCGAAATCTTTATCTCGTTCAAACCCGAAAACGTAAAAGAACCAGTTGATTTAGCAATGATGCTAATGAAGAATGGCATAAAAACAATAATCAATTTAGATAATGAAAGATTTGAATTTAATTAATTTATTAAAATCTCCATTTTAAAAATAGCAGAATATGAAAAACACGCGCATTAAAGATATTCTTGATGAAACTTTTTCAGAGTTAAAACTATTTTACAGAGATACTAATCTTCCGGAAGACTTAATTACACATTACAAAATTGGGCAAATAATTAAAGAAAGAGGCTTTACTGATATGAGTTATATCGGCGGGGGACTTTCTGGAAATTTGAGATATTTAATTGCAAGTTCTGAAGCTCGGGATTTATCTAAATTCAATCCTGATTCAGTCAAAAACGGACATTCGCTTTTGGATGACAATTCCTTTTTCAAAGTATTGGACATTCAGAAAGTTAAAAACAAAACGCAAATTTTTCTTCTAAACATACCCGGAAATTCTCTTCCACTTTTCAAAAACTCTACTTCAAATCTTGAAGAAGAAATCACAGAAAAAGCCAGACGAAAATTTATTGATAAAGTCGATTCGGCTTTAATACCGGAATTACAAACAGAGAACTGGAAAGATAGAACTAAACTTCCACTTGGAATGGACGAAAATGGTCAATTATTTTTTGATGATTCAACTATAAAAATTGAAGAACCAAAAAGAATCGAAATCAATAAAGCCGAGAAAAAAATCGAGATTAACAAAAAGCCGTGGTGGAAAATTTGGTAATTACTAAAACAACATCACTTAGAATATTGCTTTCTAAATTCTGATGGATTGATTCCTTTATGTTTTCTAAAAACTTTATTCAAATGGCTTTCATCTGAAAAATGCAATTCATCTGCAATTTCATTGATACGCATATCACTGTTTAAAAGTCTGGCTTCGATCAATCTTAATTTGTAATTTGAAATATACTCCTGAAGCGTTTCGCCAGTTTGTTTCTTAAAATACTTTCCTAAATAATGAAGTGAAATATTAAAATGTTCACTTATTATATTTGCTTTCAACTGCTTTGGATCATAAATATTTTCCTGAATATAATGCAATATTTCAAGAACCATCTCTCCGGTTGTTTCTTTAATATTCTTCGGAAGTTTTAAAGCAATGTTTCTTGCAACAACAGTAATAATTGCATTAACGATTTGCTCCGTAATTTTTTGGTGGTAAATCTGCTGATTACTTTGTTCGTTAATAATACTCTCAACAAGTGACCCAATTAAAGGTTTGTCAATTTTATTTTTGAGAATACATCCCGGACGATGACTTGCATTTTGAAGAATATATTCCATTCGCAACACCGTTTCACTTTGTCCGTTTTGAGAATTTGTTTTAATATAATATTCATTAAACCGCAGAAAAAAGAATTTCGTCAGTGTTGAAATTTCAAATGAGTGAACATCTTGCGGTGTTACCAGAAACAGATTCCCTTTTCGATACTGAAATTTATTATTGTTTATAATCTGAGTTCCGGTTCCGTCGACAATATAAATCAATTCAAAGAAATTGTTTCTCCGAATTGTTTTCGGAAACTGTTCCAATTCCTTAAAATCAACTTCAAAAGGATGATATAAATTATTATTTGTCATACTGCTAAAATACAATTTTAGTACCAATTAGTACAATTTTAAGCGAAAGCTAATCTCCTAATTTTGTTTCAGATAACAACTAAAAATTATAAAATGAAAATACTCTTAATTGGTGCAAACGGAACAATTGGTAAAATACTCGAACCAGATTTGGCAAAGAATCATGAAATTATTTCGGCCGGAAGAAACAGTGGAGATTTTAGAATCGATTTATCGGATTCAAATTCGATAGAAAAATTATTCAAAGAAATTAAAAACATTGACGCTTGTATCTGTGTTGCCGGAGATTGCTACACGGGAGATTTACTTTCGCTTGACGAAGAAAAAATAAACATTGGCATTAAAAATAAATTGCTTGGACAAATAAATCTGGTTCTAATTGGGCAAAAATACTTAAACGACAACGGATCATTTACACTTACTTCTGGTAAAATGGGAGATAAACCTGTAACGAATAATACAGCAAAAGCAATTGTAAATGGCGGAATTAACAGTTTTGTGCTTTCGGCTTCTCTTGAATTAGAAAGAGGAATTAGAATAAATGCAATTAGTCCCGGAAAAGTTTCAGACATTCCTTTTGACGTTTTAATTAACGCTTATTCAAAAAGTATCAATGAACCAATAAATGGAGAAATTATTAAAGTAAACTATTAAAATTTAAAAAAATGAAAAATTCAATTGCTATTCTATTCTTGCTTCTAGTTGTAAATTCAGCTATTGCTCAAAAGCCAAAACAGTCAATGAAAACAGAATTTTTAGGTTCCTGGGCTCTGGTTTCTGTTGAAAATACAGATTCAAATGGAACTAAAACATTTCCATACGGAACAAATCCAAGAGGCACTTTATTTTTTGACGAAAAGGGCAATTATGCCGTTCAGATTTATAAGAATGAAAGAGCCAAAATAGTTTCGGGAGATAAAAACAAATGTACTCCTGAAGAAAATGCAGCGATTGTGCAGGGAAGTAATTCGCATTTTGGCAAATATGAAATTAATGATATTGACAAAACTATTATTTTCAAAATAGAAACGGCATCATTCCCAAATTGGGAACAGACAGAACAAAAACGCTCCTATACGTACATCAATAATCTATTAGAATATGTTGTTGTGAATACCACACAAGGCGGAAAATCTGTTACGGCAAAAGTTGTCTGGAAAAAACTATAATCACAAAACCAGTTGAAAAACTGGTTTTTGTACTTTTTGAAGGAAAATTTGGCGACATTTAAAACAACATCACTTTGCAACATTAGATTCTCCCCACGAATCCATCAAAAATAAAATTTCTTTAAGAGAACGACCAAGGTCTGTTAACTCGTATTCAACTTTTGGAGGAACCTGATGATGTACAATCCGATTTACCAAATTATCTTTTTCTAATTCCTTCAGTTTTGCAATAAGCATTCGTTCAGAAATGCCAACGAGTCTGTTTTTCAACTCACTATATCTAAGCTTCTCTTCGTTTAAAAGAAACGTTAGAATATTAATTTTCCATCTTCCGCCAATCATTGCCAGAGTAAATGCAATCCCACAGTTTTCTTTCCAATAAATCTCATTTAGACTATTTGTCGAATTTTCCTTTCTAACATCCATACTTACTATTTTGTTTGTACCATACAATTATGTATGTATCTATATTATTGCAAGTTAACAAATATCTTTGTTATAATAAAAATTAGAAAAATGGAAACAATTAAAACAGCAATTCACTGGTTAAGTTATGCATATTACTTATACATATTCGGATATGCTTCACTCTTCAAAGTCTTTCAAAAAAAATCTATGATGCAAAGCATGCTTTCTTTAGGATTTAATAAAATGTGGACAATTGCGATTGGCGCCTTAGAATTATTTGGCGTTATACTAATCGTAATTGGACTCTTTCAGCCATACTATAAAAATGCCGGTATCTTATTCTTATTACCATTTGCAATTGGAGCATTCACTACACACATGGCGCATCAGGAATACAATCATTATTATAACTCTTTAATTGTATGCATTTTAACAGTCGTTATATTAGCAACAGATAAATCTTTTAGAATAATACTATAAAAATTCAGTTTCAATTTGTTTATCAAAATGAAAAAGTCAAATCATCAAAATCTATATAATTGTTAATGAAAATATTCAGTTCTAAATCACAAAAAACGTTTTCGTAACTAATTGTTATATAATTGTGAAGCTTAAAGCTATTAAAAGTTATTTCAGTATTTTTGTGTTTTTATAACCAAATTTTCAATTAAACTAAAAAATGGCTTTAAACACAACAAACCCAACCGGGACTGAAGCGTGGAAAAATCTGCAAAACCACTATAACGCAATTCACGAAACTACGATACAAGAATTGTTTCAACAAGATAATGCTCGTGTTGAAAAATTCAATTTACAATGGAATGACTTTTTAGTAGACTATTCTAAAAACAATGTTAGCCAGGAAACCATCTCTCTTTTATTAGAATTAGCCAATTCAATTGGATTAAAAGATGCGATAGCGCAATATTTTGGTGGAGAAATCATCAACCAAACAGAAAACAGAGCTGTTTTACACACGGCTTTGCGTGCACCGGAATCAGCAGTTATAAAAGTTGATGGTGAAAATGTAATTCCAGAAGTTTACGAAGTAAAAAACAAAATCAAAAAATTCAGCAGTGAAGTTATTTCCGGAGAAAGAAAAGGTTTCACCGGAAAAGCTTTTACTGATGTTGTAAATATAGGAATTGGCGGTTCAGATCTTGGACCAGTTATGGCTGTTGAAGCTTTACAATTCTACAAAAATCAATTAAACTTACATTTTGTTTCTAATGTTGATGGTGATCACGTTAACGAAGTAATCAAAAAATTGAATCCTGAAACGACTCTTTTTCTGATTGTTTCTAAAACTTTTACAACTCAGGAAACTTTATCAAATTCTGAAACTATAAAAGAATGGTTCTTGAAATCAGCTTCTCAAGAAGATATCGCTAAACATTTTGTGGCGGTTTCAACAAATATCCAGAAAGTAACAGAATTCGGAATTAATCCGGACAATGTTTTCCCAATGTGGGACTGGGTTGGAGGAAGATTCTCTTTGTGGAGCGCCGTTGGATTAAGCATTAGTTTAGCAATTGGTTTTGATAATTATAACGAATTATTGAAAGGCGCTAATGAAATGGACGAACATTTCAAATCAGCTGAATTTGACGAAAACATTCCGGTAATCCTGGCCTTATTAAGCGTTTGGTACAACAATTTCTTTGGTGCCGAAAGTGAAGCTTTTATCCCTTACACACAATATCTACAAAAACTAGCTCCGTATTTGCAACAAGCAACTATGGAAAGCAATGGAAAAAGCGTTGGTCGTGACGGAAAACCAGTAAACTACCAAACTGGAACTATTATCTGGGGAGAACCGGGAACAAATTCACAACACGCCTTTTTCCAGTTGATTCACCAAGGAACAAAATTAATCCCAACTGATTTTATTGGATTCGTAAAACCTTTATACGGAAACGAAGATCACCATGATAAATTGATGTCTAACTTTTTTGCTCAAACCGAAGCTTTAATGAATGGAAAAACTGCAGCACAAGTTCAGACAGAATTTGACAAACAAGGCCTTTCTGCAGAAAAAGCATCTTATTTATTGCCGTTTAAAGTTTTTACAGGAAACAAACCAACAAACACTATTTTGATTCAAAAACTGACTCCAAAAAGTTTAGGTTCACTAATCGCTTTATACGAACACAAGATTTTTGTTCAGGGTGTTATTTGGAATATTTTTAGTTTTGATCAATGGGGAGTTGAACTAGGAAAGCAATTAGCCAACTCTATTTTGGACGAAATAAATACAAAAACTGTTAAGAATCACGACAGTTCGACTTCATTTTTACTAAATCACTTTTTAAAACACAAATAAAAACTTTCGCAAGAAAGTTTTCTTAACAAACTGAAACGCCTTAATTCAACGCAAATTAAGGCGTTTTTTTCGTATAAATATACCATTTCAATTATCTAAAACACCTATAATTGCCAGTTTAGACCTACAACACAGGTAGTATTATTACGATTTTAACAAAAAACACATCTTAAAATTCAAAAAAAGATTATTTTTTTTACTTAAAACAGAAGAAACCATTTTAATACGCAACACAATAGACAAAATTAGTTTTTCTTAACATTTTGATAACATTATCTGATTTTAATGTTATAATTTTGCCAAAAACAATAAACTAAATAACAAATGAAGACAATGAAAAATTGGTTACTTACTGGACTGTTGTTCATGATAGTTTCGACCGCATTTTCTCAAGGAAAAATTTCCGGTACTATTACCGACGGTGTGGCTTCACTACCGGGAGCAAACGTTGCGATCAAAGGATCCTCGGCTGCTACTTCTACAGATTTTGATGGTAAATTTACTATCGATGCTACAACTAGCACAGGAGAAATCGTTATTTCTTACTTAGGTTACGAAAATCAAACTATCAAATTTGCTGTATCAAATGGTGCAACTACAAATTTAGGAAAGATAGTTTTAGTATCTAATTCTAACGAATTAAGTGAAATTGTGGTTAAAAGCAGTGTAATAGATATTGCAAAGGACAGAAAAACTCCTGTTGCAGTTTCTACAATTAAAGCTGCTGAAATTCAAGAAAAATTAGGTTCTCAGGAGTTTCCAGAGATCTTAAAAAGTACACCTTCTGTGTATGCTTCAAAAGCAGGTGGTGGATACGGAGATTCAAGAATTGCTATTCGTGGATTTGACCAAAAAAATATTGCTGTTATGGTTAACGGTGTGCCTATTAACGACATGGAAAACAGTGCTGTATTCTGGAGTAACTGGGCTGGTATCTCTGATGTAACTTCTGCAATGCAAGTACAAAGAGGTTTAGGAGCTTCAAAATTGGCTATTTCTTCTGTTGGAGGAACTATCAACATTGTTACAAAATCTTCTGATGTAAAAGAAGGTGGATCAATTTCTTCTAGTTTTGGTAATAACAACTACTTAAAAGCGCAAGCTTCTTACAGTACTGGATTAATGAAAAACGGACTTTCTGCTTCTGTTTTATTCAGTAGAACTGCTGGAGACGGATATGTTGACGGAACTAAATTTGAAGGATACAACTATTTCATGGCTTTTGGATACAAAATCAATGATAAACATAGTTTAGAATTTACATTTACAGGAGCGCCTCAATGGCACGATCAAAGAACTACTTCTCCACTTTTAAGTGATTTCTTAAAATACGGAAGTGACGGTAAAACACCAAATGTCAAATACAACTCTGATTGGGGAATGAGAAATGGTGAGGAATATAATTTAAGAACAAATTATTACCATAAACCTGTAATGTCTCTTAACTGGGATTATAACATCAACGAGACTACGAAATTATCTACAGTAGTTTACGCTTCATGGGGACGTGGAGGAGGAACTTCATCAAATGGTGGTATTAGAGGTGACAATCCATACTCAACTAACAACAAGTTAAGAACAGCTGATGGTCTTGTTAATTTTGATTTAATTCAAAATTGGAACACAGGTCAGGCAACAACTTTAGGAACAAGAGTTCCTGTAAACGGTCAATACGAAAATAGTGCTGATTCAGGACGCAGCAGCGCTGGAGTTATCAATAACACAGCAGGTGTTTCACAAATTGCTTCTGTAAACTCTCACAACTGGTACGGAACTGTTATCAACTTAGATAAAAAACTTACTGATAACTTAACTTTAGATTTTGGAGTTGAAGGAAGAATGTACCAAGGTATTCACTTTCAAAACTTAATTGATTTATTTGGAGCTGATGTTTACAAAAACACTGCTAACAAAAACAATAACCCTGAATATTTCAGCACAACTTATGCTGCAAGACCAAGTGGAAACCCATTTATCAGCACAGATTACCAAGACAGAATTAACTACTGGAATGACAGTAAAGTAAACTACTACGGAGCTTTTACTCAATTAGAGTACTCTATTGGTAACTTAACTGCTTTCCTTCAAGGAGCTGTATCTCAACAACAATACAAAAGAATTGACCACATGAAGTATCTTGCTTCAGATCCTCTTTCTGATACTGCCTTTGAAAACATTACAGGTGGAGACGTTAAAGCTGGAGCAAACTACAACATTAATGACCACCATAATGTATTTGCAAACGCTGGTTATTACTCAAAACAACCGTTTTTCAATGCAGTATACCCAAACAATGCTTCAATAGTAAACCCGAATCTTACAAACGAAAAAATAAAAGCAATCGAACTTGGTTATGGTTTCCGTTCAGGAATCTTCAATGCTAACTTAAATGCTTATTATACTACTTGGGATGACAGATTTACAACTGCACTTGATCAAGCATCAACTAATCCTAGCGGATATTACACTTTCCAAGGTGTTAATGAAATACATAAAGGTATCGAACTAGATGTTACAGCCAGACCAATTGACAAGTTAAAATTAAACGGAATGATCTCTGTTGGTGACTGGACATATAAAGGTACTGCTACAAGTAGTCGTTTTGATGTTAGTAATAATCCAATTAGTGGAGATCAACCTTTATACCTTGATGGTGTAAAAGTTGGAAACAATGCTCAAACTACAATGGCGGTTGGAGCAGCTTACGAAATCTTAGACGGTCTTAATGTTGATGCTAACCTAAACTACTCAGAAAAGTTATACGGAAATATCGATGTATCTAAATTTGCTGCTGCAAACAACAAAGGTGCTATGGAATTACCAGGTTTTGCAACTACAGATGCTGGTGTATCTTACAAATGGAATATTGCTCCAAAATTAGGTGCTTTAAACTTCAGATTAAACGTGAACAACGTTTTTGATAAAATCTTCATCAACGAATCATTCACAAATATTTTTGCAGATGATAATCTTCCTGTTGCAACTGGACAACCAGCTGGCTCAAAAGGAACTTATGCTTCTAATGGACAACTTTACAACGGAGTTGCTACTGCAAACAAAGTTTACTTCGGTTACGGAAGAACTTGGAACTTTAGCTTACGTTACGATTTCTAAGAATTTAGAATCTTAATAAATAATAAAAACGGCATTGACTTTTAGTTTAATGCCGTTTTTTTATACCCTTTTTTGCTATATTTGTTTTAACAAAAAATCTAGTTTATGTACCATTTTCTACAAAAATTCCATTCGGGTTGGGCTTACTTAGCTTTATTACTTTTATTAATTGCAGTCGTAAATGCTATTATCGGATTAACTTCAAAGAAAGAGTTTACAGCCAAAGATCGTAAAATTGCTCTATTTGCTTTAATAGGCACACACACTCAATTATTGATAGGTTTAATACTCTATTTTGTCTCTCCTTTAGGAAAAGCAGCTTTTGGACAAATGTCTAATGCAGAACTTAGACTTACATCATTAGAACACCCTCTTATTAATATTATCGCTATCATTTTGATAACCATCGGATGGTCAAAACATAAAAAATTAATCAATAGCGAAGCTAAATTTAAAACTTTTGCTATTTTTTACGGATTAGGATTATTGCTTATATTAAGTAGAATCCCGTGGAACCTATGGTTCTAAAAAACCAATTAAAGCCCTAAAATTCTAGGGCTTTTTTTATCTCGGCATATTATTTGTACAAACTCCCCAAGTCTGAAAAAAAATAAAAAATGAGAAATAAAAAACATATTTTACTCACAACACTTACTATAACCTTTTTAAGTTGTTTTACTTATGTCATAAGTCAGACAAAACCAGTAATCGAATCTAAACCACCTCAGGATACGGTAAAAACAATAAGACCCAATTTAATTGCAATACCAACTGATTCTGTTTTTACGGATAAAGGTTTAAAATTAAAACCATACAAGAAAAACGCTCATGCCTCCTACTATGCTGATCGTTTTAATGGTAAAAAAACCGCAAACGGAAGTAGATTCAGTAACAGTGCTTATACTGCTGCACATAAAAAACTTCCATTTGGAACAAGAATAAAAGTAACAAATGAAGCTAACGGAAAATTTGTAATCGTAAAAGTTACCGATCGTGGACCGTTTGTTAAAACAAGAGAACTTGACTTATCGAAAAGAGCCTTTATGGAAATCACCAAAAGCAAAGGAAGTGGTGCCATGAAAGTGACAATTGAAACAATAGTAGAATAAAAAAATCCCGTCTTGAAATTTCAGGACGGGATTTTTCTTTTAAACAAACTTTCTAATACTCATTATAATTCCAGTATGGATTCCTTCATGGTAATTGTTAAAGCTCAAAGCTCCCTCAATGTCTTTTAATAAAAAACCCATACTTGTTAGATATTCCGTATAAGTAACGAAGATGTTATTCGCATAATCTCTTTGAACCTGATCTAAAGTCGAAGAAAGTAACGCTCTTATTTCGTCAACTTCGGCTTGTGATACATCGCCTTCCGGTTTGGTTCCTTTTCTATACTTGGCAATAAACTCTTCGGAAACCATCGTTGGTAAACCTGACAATTTGTAGATTAAAACCTGTTGCGAAGAGACACAATGCGCGATATTCCAAATTAAATTATTAGTAAATCCCTCTGGGATCTTGTTCAATTGTTCTAATGAATGATTGTCTAAAACCTTCAAAAGAATTTCTCTAATGGTTTTTTGTACTTCAAAAACTGAATTCATAATTTTATTTTTTTTCTAAAATTAGGCATTTTTAACTTTTAAATGAATTTTCTTTGTAGTCTCTTAAATTAAAAATTATGAACAAAATATATTACTTAGCTTCTTGCGATACTTGTCGAAAAATCATCAAAAGTCTGCCAAAAGATAACAATCTGGTTTTTCACGATATTAAACAAAATCCGATTACGGAAGCGGAACTTGAAGAAATGTATCAACTTGCAGGCAGTTACGAAGCATTATTCAGCAAAAAAGCGCAATTGTACAAATCGATGGATTTAAAAAACAAGTCTTTGACGGAAGATGATTATAAGAAATATATTTTAGAACATTATACTTTTATAAGTCGTCCGGTTTTTATTATTGATGAGAAAATTTACATTGGTAATACGCAACCTGTAACCTTACAGGTTCAGAAAGCTTTAGAAAAATAAAAAGTTAGCCACAAATTTCACGAATTTTCACGAATTATTTGTTGAGCTTAAAAGTTGCCACAGATTAAAAAGATTCTCACAGATTGGTAAAATCTATAAAGGCATTTAATCTGTGGCAAAAGAGAAACAATGAATTCGCACTAGTTAAATTTGTGTAAATTCGTGAAATTCGTGGCAAAAACCTTTAAAACCGTTTGCTCTGAACAGATTAGACATTTTACATCTAAACACAGCAAACTTTTATTTATCTTTGCGCCTTTATACTCAATTATATGATACAATCTATGACAGGGTTTGGCAAAGCTTCTTTGCAATTGCCTACAAAAAAAATTACCGTTGAAGTAAAATCCTTAAATAGTAAAGGTTTGGATTTAAACGTGAGAATGCCGTCGCTTTATCGCGAAATGGAATTAGGTTTAAGGACTCAGATCTCTACGAAACTTGAAAGAGGAAAAATTGATTTTGGGATTTACATTGAAAGTACTTCTGAACAAACTTCGACTAAAGTAAATGTACCTGTTGTAAAAAACTATATCGCTCAGCTTAAAGAAGTTTATCCTGATGCCGATGAAACTGAATTAATGAAAATGGCCGTTCGTATGCCTGATACGTTAAAAACGGAACGCGAGGAAATCGATGAAAACGATTGGGAACAAATTCAGGTTATCATTGAAGAAGCGCTTCAAAATATCTTAACTTTTAGAAAAGACGAAGGTGAATCTCTTGAAAAAGAATTCAACTTAAGAATTGGAAATATTCGTCAGTACATGAATGATGCTTTGGCTCTTGATCCGGAACGCGTTCAGGCGATAAAAGACCGTTTGCAAACTGCAATTTCGGAATTACAGGTTAATGTTGATGAAAATCGTTTTGAACAAGAATTGATTTATTATCTAGAAAAACTGGATATTACCGAAGAAAAAGTTCGTTTGACAAATCACTTAGACTATTTTTTAGAAACCATAAAAGGTACTGAAGCTAATGGTCGTAAATTAGGTTTTATTACTCAGGAAATGGGTCGCGAGATCAATACAATGGGTTCTAAATCAAATCACGCTCAAATGCAGAAATTGGTTGTGATGATGAAAGATGAATTAGAAAAAATTAAGGAACAAGTTTTGAACGTTTTGTAAAAAGCGATGAAAACATTTCTTTTTTCAGTTCTTCTTTTAATAAGTTGGAATATCAAAGCTCAAAATATATCTGAAATAAATAACGTTTTAGAAATACCAGATACATTAGCATTTGAAAAAGAAATTCGCATTTATAAAGATTATTCCACAACAAATGGAATGAAAATTTTAAGAATGTATGATGAAGGAAAAAATAATTGGATTGTTATTATATATTCATATTCTTTAAATCAAGTAACTAAAATTAATGAAATACATTTTCCAAAAAAAAACATTGGAAAATTAAAACCAAAAAACGCATATTTGATTTGGCTCAATTTGCTGATAACGAATATTGAATTTCTTCCAAATATGGAAAGCATTAGATACAAATTTGGCAAATCGTATATAGATGCAGATCGAGGGGAATATGGCATTGCAAAAGAGGTAAAACATGTTTTGGATGGACAAGGTTATCAGGTTTTTATTAAAAACGGGGAAAATAAAAACTATTTTTCCTTTAATAATCCAGAAACGTATCTAAAATATTATCCTTCTGTTGATGAACTAATCGCTTATAATAAAATATTATCAATCTTAGAAAAAGAGTTTAGTTTTTAGAATGATTGATCACATATAAATACATAATGAACAAAGGAAAATTAATTGTCTTTTCGGCACCTTCGGGATCGGGAAAAACAACTATAGTAAGACATTTACTTGGGAAAGAAGATTTAAATTTAGAATTTTCGATCTCAGCGGCTTCACGCGACCCACGCGGAGAAGAAGAACACGGAAAAGATTATTATTTTATTTCGTTAGAACAATTCAAAAAACACATTAAAGCCGAAGAATTCCTGGAATGGGAAGAAGTTTACCGCGATAATTTTTACGGTACTTTAAAATCAGAAATCGAAAGAATCTGGGCTTTAGGAAAAAACGTGATTTTTGACATTGATGTTGCAGGCGGATTGCGTATTAAACACAAATTTCCAGAACAAACTTTAGCCGTTTTTGTAAAACCTCCAAGTGTTGACGAGCTAAAACGCAGACTAAAACAACGTTCTACTGAAACTGACGACAAAATAAACATGCGTATTGCAAAAGCTTCTGTTGAACTGGCAACTGCTCCACAATTTGACACTATCATAAAAAATTATGATTTAGATACTGCTAAAGAAGAAGCCTACCAATTGGTAAAAGATTTCGTAAATAAAGACTAGAAACTTCGTAAATCAATACTTTTTTAGATAATCAGCCGTTAGCTTTGATGTAACCCATATTAATATTTGCATTATGATTAATTTATTTGAAATAAAAAGGAACGAGAACTACATGAGTATTGTTATTCTTGTAATTAGAATATCTATTGCGTCATTAATGATTTCTCATGGATTATCTAAGTTAAACATGCTTTTAGCAGGAGGTGAAATCCAGTTTCCTGACCCGCTTGGAGTAGGAAAAACAGCTTCGTTAACCCTTGCTGTTTTTGCAGAAGTAATTTGCTCCTTCTTTATTTTTATTGGCTTAGCCACAAGATTGGCTACTTTGCCATTAATAATTACAATGCTGGTAGCTGTGTTTGTTATTCATGGTGCTGACCCAATAGATGTAAAAGAGATGGGAATTCTATATTTGCTGTTTTATGTGCTTCTTTTGGTTACCGGAAGTGGTAAGTTCTCTATTGATTACTTGATTTCAAAAAAGAATCGCTACTAAAGTATTTTAATCCTACATCATAATTTGAATATAATAATTGCAATTTAAATTATGAAAAAAGCTCTTTTATGAAGATAGGTCTTTATTTCGGAACATATAATCCAATTCATGTTGGCCATTTAATTATTGCCAATCATATGGCAGAGTTTGCCGATTTAGATCAGATCTGGATGGTCGTTACACCACATAATCCGCTTAAAAAGAAAGCTACTTTATTAGACGATCACCAACGTTTAGAAATGGTTTTTCTGGCAACCGAAGATTATCCAAAAATTAAACCTTCGGATATTGAGTTTAAATTACCTCAGCCTAATTATACGGTAAATACTTTAGTTCATTTGCACGAAAAGTATCCAACTCATGACTTTTCATTAATTATGGGCGAAGACAATCTTAAAACACTTCATAAATGGAAAAACTACGAGGTGATTTTAGATCATTATGATATTTATGTTTATCCGAGAATTTCAGAGGAAGAAGAAAATATCGAATTAAAATCACATCCTAAAGTTCATGTAATTGACGCACCAATTGTTGAAATTTCATCTACTTTTATCCGAAACAGCATAAAAGAGGGCAAAAATATTCAACCGCTTTTACCACCGAAAGTTTGGGAATATATTGATCACAATAATTTTTATAAGAAATAAAAATCATTCCGTAGGAATGTCTGCTGGGTAGAACTAAATTTAAATTATGATTATACGTTCCGTAGGAACGTTTGATTAACGGTACGGATATCCTGTATCAATAAAATCAGGTGTCCTTACAGGACACAGCGCAAAACGACATTACTTTTTTACCGATGAGATATTCCTCCGGAATATAAAATATTGGTGTTCATGAAAATTCCTTTTTCCTCGAAATGAAAAATAGTGCAAAAAAAGCCTGAATTAAAAATTCAGGCTTTTTTTGTTTTTACGCTTCAATGTTTATCTCGTTTTTAACTCTCGCTCTAATATCACTCAAAGATTGATCTACTAAAAGTTTTCCGTCTCTGAAAACTTCTTTCAATTCCCCTTGTTTTTCTTCTTCCCAAGAAACATTATCGCTTAAATAATATACACCATCAACTAAATCAATTTTCATTAATCCTTTAGCCGATTTTTTAGTTCCGTCATCTGTAATCGGATCCTTAAAAATTGCTCTTCCTTCACCGTCAACTTCTCCATATGTTGCTTTCATGGCAAAACCAAAAGTATCTCTGGTATTGTATTGGTATGTAAAAGAACCAATTCCTAAAACAACGTTTGTAGAAGCAAAACCTTTTTCTTTTAATCTTTCTGCAATTTGAATTGCTCTTGCTACCGTGATACTATCACCGTAAATAGCTCCAATTTGAGGAACAAGCTCTTTATATCCTTTTGCATTAACTTCGCCTCCAAAAACATCCCAAAGAAGCTCAATTACACCTTTCTTTTCTTGTTCTGTTTTTCCGTTTGGATTTCCGCAGATAATATCAACCGGATCACCACTATCAGGACGAATTACTACTTTACCTTCTCTTGCAACAATATCTTCTTTTAAGCGAGGTAAATAATCTGTCAAAACCTTCCATAAATCCCAGGTATCAGAAACGATAGAAACAATTCCTTTTGGATACACTTCAGTAATTAATCTTTTGAAAGTTTCACATTCACCTTCTGTAGTTCCCATACACATTACAGAATGCTCTGTTGCAGCAACTGAACCTGCGATTAATTCCATATCTGAATTGGCATTATAATATTCTTCGAAGAAATCAATTGCGGGAATCGTATCTGAACCTGTAAAACTCAATAAATGCCCGGCTGCAGAAGTTATCGCTGCTTCGATTCCACCCATTCCTCTCATTGAGAAATCATGTCCCTGCCAGTTTACAAAATCAGGAACAGAAGAAGTTTCCTCAGCATATTTATCTAATACTTTTCTATATTCTTTTGCTACTGTAGCCGAGTTACAAGGAAGCCAAATAACTGCAGAAAGTAATGTTTCGAAATAATTCGTCAGCCAGAAAAATTCCGGAAGTGTATTATACATTGTAAACATTGGAACTCTCAAAGGCACACTTGCTCCTTCCGGCAAGGCTTTAAAAACCATCGGAATATATCCTAAATCATGTAAATCTTCGATATGTTTTGTCCCAACCTGGTTTTCACCCAAATAATTATTGATTCTTCGTGAGTATTTTTTAACTACTTCTTCTTTTGGCTGTTTGAAAAAATCAGCATCAAAATCGTGAATAATATATTTTTTAATAAAATATTGCAATCCAAAAAACACCACCTCATCAAGACCTTCAATTCTTGATTTTCTTGGTGTCCAGTTAGAATATACTAATGTTGTTTTGTCCGGATATTGTCTTCTGTGGTCAACTTTGTAACCGTCTGTTAATAATAGTGGGTTCATATCTTTTAATTATTTAAATTCTCGTAAATTTTGGGTTTCACAGAGATCCACAAAGTTTATCACAGAGATTCGCCAAGTTTTAATTTTCTTTGTGCTGTTTTGTGTTTTTCTTCGTGTGTCTTTGTGTAATTATTTAAGCTTTCATCAACTGATAAACTTTTTCATAAATCGAATCAAATTCAGCTGCCAGTATTAAATATTGCTCACTCCATCCATTCTGTATCGAAATCTCCTGAAGAGTTCCTGTAGGCAAAAACAATAGTTGAAAAAATTCTAATCCTGCTTTATTGTTTTCTTCAAGCAATATAGAATTTAAATTTATTTCGGCAATTAAATCTTCTGATGAATTATAGTGTGTCCACATTAAATCTGTATCAATTATAATTTTCGATTTTATAATTTCAATGATCCTTTTTACCTCAAGCAAATTTGACATCTTATTTATTTCTTCCTTTTTCATTGGGATAAAATGTCTGTACAGCATCGCTTTGCCAAAATACTTTAGTTGCAACATCAATACAACTTAATTTTCCGTAAAAACCCGCTCCGGTATCAATATTCCAAACATTACAACCTTGCATTGGAATTTCAATATTATAATGAAGCGTTGGTGTATGACCAATGTAAATTTCATTAAAAAGCAATAATCTTTTGGGATAGGAAAGTGAATCTTTTTGGATTCTTTTATCCATTGTTAAAGCCATTTCCCAAAGTGTTCTGTCCCAGGAAAAATTGCTTGCATAATGTTCTTTTTCGGGGCCATGCATAGATGAAAAACCAGCGTGAATAAACAAATTATTATCTTCATCTACAAAGTAATCCTGCATGTTTTCAAAAAACTGAAGATGTTTTTCTTTTTCGAAAGAATCGATATCATTATAACTTTCTATCGTTGATTTTCCTCCGTGCAGAAACCAAATATCATTTATGTCATCATTCTCCAGCCATTCCTGACACCAAACATCATGATTTCCTCTGATAAAAATGCAATCTTGTCTTTGAGATAAACCGATTAAAAAATCAACAACTTGCGCTGATTCGCTCCAACCATCGACATAATCGCCAAGAAAAATAAGTTTGTCAGTTTCTGTTATCTCAACTCTCTCCAACAATTGAAATAAAGCTTGCAAACCTCCGTGAATATCTCCAATAACTAATGTTCTCATTATATTTATTTACAAATGAAGTAGTGTTTTTGTTATTTAATAATCCCAGATTAGTCCTTTTTCGTTTAGTCTATATTGGTACTTTTGGGTATCGCCGAAAGTTTTATATTTTTTATAATTTCTATTTATAATTTCATCATAAGCCAAAAACATTTGATTAGAAGCAATATGAAAAGGCATTCTTCCGCATCCCGTACATAAACCCGGAATTGTGACTGTTTCTATTTTAGGATTATTTATACAAGCTATCAAAATTGCTTTCATAGCTAAAAAGGCATTTACTGAAGTTGCAATATTAAAGCTCATCGGAACTCGCATAGTTGGAGCTGATATTAAAAACGGAACTTCACTATCTCCTGTTTCTAATGTGATTGATCTTCCAATTAACAGTTCTCTTTCATCAAGTTGAGCAATTTTCACTTGTAGTTCATCCTGCAAATGCCATCCAAATCTTTCTGACAAATGCCAATCTAATCCGCCGTCCATGAATCCAAATGAATTTGCTGGACTTACAACTGCGTCAGATTTTATTTTTGTAATATCCCCTTTTATTATACTGAGATTCTCACATTCTGAAAAATCATTTCTCCATGAATTGCCAAGTTCATCCTCTAAGTAAACTAATTTTATATGCAGCATATTTTTTGAATTAAAATTGAATGTATTTTTCGATCAATTCCTCAACTCTCTCCAACAATTGAACTAAAGCTTGCAAACCTCTGTGAATATCTCCAATAACTAAAGTTCGTTTCATGATAAAAATATCTTTTTGCAGTAAGTTCTACAACTAAAAAGGAATTCCTTAATTGTTATTTAAATTTAGCGTCGAGTTTCAGATCCAGATTAATTAAAAAATCTTTCCCGAATTTATCGTTTTCTAACTCTTCATACAAAAACAAAGGCAAAACTTTATCACAACTTTGCTTGTGACTTAAAATCGCCATGCACAAAGCGGCAACAGTATCTGTATCTCCTCCATAATCAATGCTTGTTTTCAAACAATCTTTCATTGACGTTGCTTCTGATACAATTTTTATAACGGCTTGTGTCGTTGGATAACCGTGCATGTCAATTGGAGAAGTAATTCTATAATTCTCATTTTCCTTCAGCGTTTCATTTAAAAACGGAATCAAAGTTGATCCATCACCCAAATTATATTTAAAATAATGAACTGCCAAAGCGATACGTTTCGCACAACTAATTCCTTCAATGGTAAGATGAGAAGTCTTTGCCTGGATTTCGCAAAACTCCATCAATTGGTCTATATTTTTTAAGTAACCAATAGAATACGCTCGCATTGCAGAACCGTTTCCGTTACTGCCATTGTCGATTATTTTGATAAAATCAGCTCCATTTTTACTGGCGTCTAAAGCATTATAAACTCTATCTGAATATCCTCGTCTTTTATCTCTGTGAAAAACTTCAACAAACTTATCGGCAACTTTAACTTCATTCCAATTTTCATCTTCTAATAACAATTCCGAAATTGCAATTGCCATTTGAGTGTCGTCTGTATATCTTTTGTAAATCTCCGTATAAAGTCCGTGTTTATGATATTGAGTCAAGTCGTTGTTTTGAGAAATAAAATCTAAATCTCGAAATTCAAAACCTGCTCCGTATGCGTCGCCTATTGCTGCTTCTAGTATCATAAGTATTATTTTTGGTTGTTAATTTGGGAATTCTGTTTATGATTTAAACTCTATGTATTTTGCCGGAACATTATCTGTCAGCCAAACATTATTTTCGGACAAATAAAATTTAAATCCGTCTCGATGCATTGCACCGCTTCTCACGGTCAAAATTTGAGCAACTCCCCTTCTACTGCCTACTTTTATTGCCGTTTCAAGATCTTTGGAAAGATGCACATGCTGACGGCTCATTTTTTGTAAACCTTCTTTTTTAATACTATCCAAAAACTTTCCAACGGTTCCGTGATATAAAAACTCCGAAGGTTCTGCTTCGCCAAGATTTAATTCAACCGAAATCGAATGTCCCTGACTTGCTCTTATTTTCGTTTTATCATTGTTAAAAGCAAAACGTTTTTTATCATTATTTTCTACAACGTAATCCAGAAGTTCCACTGTCATTTGATTTTGACTTCCTTTTTTATTGCATTTTTCAATTAATTCATCAACATCTGCCCAACCGTTTTCGTCTAATTTTAATCCGATGGTTTCCGGCGAATGTCTAAGTACCAAACTCAGAAACTTGCTTACGCTTTTTGCTATTTTTTCATTCATGATTTCCTGATATTTTAAGTTTCTTATTCAGTTCTTCATCCTTAAAAAGGAAAGGTTTTTCAGCAGGAATCATCAGCTTTTCTAATTGTTTATTCTGAACAAATTCATATTGTTCTTTTACAAATTCTGAAATATCTTCGATGAGTACTATGTCTTCTTTTGCGAAAGACTTTATAAAATCATCTCTTAAACCAATCTGAATAGCTCTTCGTTCTAATTTATTCCCATACGGATCATGATCTGGATCCCATTGTAATCTTACTGAGGATGTTTTAACTTGTGTTTGCCATTCTTCGTGGCTCATTTCGAGCGAAGAACTATAAGAGGAATAAACCGCATTTTGTAAATATTTATTGAATGCCGAAATTTTAAGGTGAATTGCCAGTACAGTTTCCTGTCCTTCTTTTGTTCCCCATCCGTTTCTGTACATCATCCACAGAAAATTTGGTTTGATCCACGTCATTCTGTCCAGGCTAAATGCTCCGCCAAAATATTGATTTTTTGCAGCAAATTCGCCTATTTCTTTTCGGTAGGATTGATACACTATTATTTCTTCCTCGTCATATTGAGCCATAATGTGATAGCCAGATTTTGGCCATTCTACAATTTGCTCATCGTATTTTTTAAATTCTATTTTCATTTTGTATTGTACACAATATCTTCATTGTGTTATTTTTAATTTTAAACAGTTGATTTATCTAAAAATCATAAACTGTTACTTCTATATTATTTTCAGAAAGTGTTTTGAGAATAACAGGTTCTATCATCTCCCACTTTCCGCCAGCTAAACCACAGCCAATTCTTGGCATATGAACGCTGGCATTATTTTCTTTTGCGAACGAAGCTACTTCTTTCAAGCCATCTTCAATGGCATCATATCGTATTGGAGCATTTCCGTTTTCATCTTTATTGATTTTATGTTGACCAATTAAATTTACTACCCAAAGATCTTCTTCTACCTGAACAAACTGAACTTTACCCAATTCAAAACCATCCTTTGATTTAAACCATTCTCTATATTGATTTTCCGGTTTTTTCCATCTTTTTGAAATCGCCATAACAAATCCTTTTCCCCAACCTCCAATATCATTACAGATATGCACAATTACTTTATTATCTTCTGATCGAGGAGATGTTGCATCTCCTTTTGTATATTGAATATCTTTCATGTGTTTCATTTATTTTAATCAAACGTTCCTACGGAACGTAAATACAACACGACAATTATTTTTCTACCGATGAGATGTCCCTATGGAACAGCAAAAACTCGTGTTTACACTTTCTTATTTCCGATCTATTCTTTCTAAAAATTATAAACTGTCTATTTCATTTTTTTTAATTTTAAAGACAGTCTTTCGCACAAATCATCAATATCATTTTTTCTTGCTAAAGCATTAATCCACTTTTGCGGAATATTGTCAATTCCGTAATACATTCCTGCCAAGCCTCCAGTAATTGCTGCAGTTGTATCAGTATCTCCTCCTAAATTCACTGCTTTTAAAACAGTTGCTTCATAAGTATTCCAATTCAAAAAACACCATAAACTGGCTTCTAAACTATGAAGAACATAGCCGGATGAGTGAATTTCATTTTCAGGATATTCAGCTATATTGTTTTTCAGGATTCTATCAAACAATTGGATTTCAGCAGCATTAAATTCCTTATCACTTAAAAAATCAGAAACTATCTTTTGCATATTCTTATATGCCTCAATTTTATCAATGTTATTTAAAATTTCTAAGCAATAAACAACATAAATAAAACAAGCAAATACTGATCTAAAATGTGCGTGAGTAATAGAGGACACTTCTTTTACTTTCTTATAAATAACTTCGATATCCTTTTCTTCTTGCAGATAAAAAACTAAAGGCAGAATTCTCATCAAAGAACCATTTCCGTTGTCTTCTTCATAAAAACCACCACATAAATGAGGCTCATATCCTTTTGCTATATTTTGAATTGCATGTCTCGTCGCTATTCCAATATCAAAAACTTGTCCATGTGGCGTCCATAATTCTGTGCTATACCATTTTACAAAATTCCTCGCTATATCCTTTAAATCATAACCATTACTCAAACTTTCTGCTAAACAAAAAGCAAGCGAACTATCATCGCTCCATGTTCCCGCTGGCTGATGATGTGTTCCAAAGCCAATCATTTCACAAACAGGATTTTTCTTGAGATAAGATCTTGACTCAAACTCTACAGGAACACCTAATGCATCTCCAACCGCCAAACCAAATAATCCTGATTTAACTTTATACTCAAAAATGCTTTCTATTATATCATTATAAATCTTGAAATTTTCATCATCATAACAAACAAAAATGACTTTTTCTAATTCCTCTTTATCTTCAAAAATAAAGATTGCATTCAATGCAATTTCTGCTGCTAATTCTTTAGGAAATTTATAGATACCTGTACTTATATTAGGAAAAGCAATTGTTTTAATATCATTTTCTACCGCCAATTCCAGAACTCTTAAATAACAACTTAACAGCAATTCCTCTTCGAGACCTTTACCTCCATTCCAAACCGGACCAACGGTATGAATTACATATTTTGAAGGCAAATTACCAGCTATTGTAATGACAGCTTCTCCAACTTTGCATCCACCTTGTTTGTTTCGAATCTGGATGCATTCGTCTAAAATTGCTTTTCCTCCTTTTCTGTGAATAGCGCCATCAACTCCGCCTCCGCCAAGTAAAGAAGTATTGGCTGCATTTACAATTGCATCGACCTGGATTTCTGTTATATCGGCTTTGAGAATTTCTATTTTCATAACCTATTACTTCAATTCATCCCTAACTTCCATCAAAGCAAAACCCAAAAGATTTAAACCTTTCCACTTCACAGGATTCATAACATCTTTATGATCACCAGCCATTCCTATTCCCCAAATTGCATCTACAGGACTTGCTTCTACTATAACTCTATCATTTGTATTTAGCAAAAAGGTTTTTAACTCCGGATTCTGACTGAATTTATGATAATTCCCTTCTTTTACAATGTCAAATCTGGCGGCTAACCAAAGTGTTTCATTATAATGCTTTACTTCTCTTCCTAACTTTTTGGCTTCGGCGGGAGAATTGGCTTTGAGGATTTTTGCTAAAACAACATCATCTTTAAATAATTCGGCTTTCTTAGCCATCATCCAATGTTCAGCAGTTTTGTAAACTACATTATCAACTTCAAAAGAGCTTAGCCACCATTGACTGAAACAAGTTTTAGAGATGCTACCGTCTTTATTGGGCTGGTGTCCCCAGAAAAACAAAAACTTACTTTCTGAGGCTATATTTTGTATCGTATATTTCATTTTTTCTATTTATTGAAACAAAGAAGTTATCTGTTTAAAATCTTTTGAATCGGGTGAAAATGATCCGTAGACTTCTCTGAATTCTGTTGTTAAATGTTCAAATTCATACTCTTTTTCGATCTGATCCATGCAGGTTATAACCAAATTTCTTTTTGCATTCAAACTATAAGCTACATCCAATGTTAAACTATAATTTAAAAGATCATAATCTAAATCGCCGGTTCGTAACTCTTTCTGAAAATCGTTGAAAACGCAGGTTTCTTCTTCGTTATTTATTAATTTTAATTCTCTTTCATTACTCATCCATCCACTTCCATGTCGGGTTGAATAACTTCTGGTAACGTAATAGACTTCGATAGCTGTAATTTTTAATTTCTGGCATATTTCAGATGCATTTTTTGATGTTGTATTCGCATAGGTTACATTTGGGAAAACACCATGATCCATGTCGAGTAAAATTCCCTGGCTTCCTTCAAAAATCAGGTGCTCATACTTTTCTAAAAAACTGTAATCGCTGATATTCCATTTTATTTGATCAATTATTTCCAGATAATGCTCTACTTCTGCATCAATTTCACTTTCATTTAAAAAACCGTAGTAATAGGCGATTTTTTCCAGTTTTGCCAAAAGCATTTGCCTTGGCGCAATCAGATCTATGGCGTAAAGTTTGTATTGACCTTCGTTGCGTTTCATTGTCGCTCCAACACCTTTTCCGCAAGTTCCGTGATCCAGGTTTCTAACATTATTTCTGTTTTGCCAAACATCAAACGGAGTTGTTATTTTGGCTAACGGATGAATATGAAGTTCAACATTTCCGCCTTTTGCTTCCAGTTCTTCTCTTTCATTGAATAAAAAAACGGGATGAATCGTGCAATGTTCGCTATAATAAGAAGGCAAACCGCGAAGTGCTCCGCTGGCAAAACTCGAATGAACGTGTTTTTTGCCATCAATCATTACGGTATGTGCCGCTTGCTGTCCTCCTGAAAACCGAATAACTATAGACTCAGGATTTTGCTTCGCCAGAAAATCTGTTGTAATTCCTTTTCCTTCATCACCAAATCCTAAACCTATAACTATTTGAGCTGTTTTCATTTTGTAAAATATTTTTTAAGTTCTTTCAACTTAAACTTTAGAAAAAAACTTTGCGACTTCGCGACTTTGCGAGCAAATTTCACGCTAGTATTAAAAAAACTTAAAAATAATAATCTCGCAAAGTCGCAGAGGCGCAAAGTTTTTAAAGCATTTCAATATTATCTAATCCGTCAAGCGGAATTGTTCCTAAACCTGACCCTGAACTTTTATGTGTATCGCAAATGATTTTCTTGATTACATTCGGGATTTCTTTGTGATCTTCGATAGACAAACAATTTTGTCCCAGTAATTCTTTCCACGCTACATTTGCTCTTATCGCCTGATCAGAATGTAATACGCTGATATGATACACTTCGTAACGTTTTTGAGCTTCTTTTAATAATTCAAGGGACGTATACGTTTGCTGTCCTGAACCCATAATTTCTTTTATGGCAGATGCCGGAAGCGTTGGCAAATTTGGTTCGTCACCAACGGTAAACAACAACCCCTTTTGACCTCTTTTTTCGAAAGCATCTGTTTTGGTATGAAAAGCGGCAAAATACCACGCCAAAAGATAACTTTCTCCAGCGTTTCCTCCGCCTCCGCCTTCAATATAAGTTCTGGTCAGCCACATATCCAGTTCTTCATCTCCAGATTCAAATTGTCCAACCTGAAGTGGAAATCTGTCGCATTCGTGATCTCCAATTCCTAAAAATAAAAGTGCCGGATCGGGAACACCGCCCTGAATAATTCCGCCCATTAATTTCGGAAGTCCTTCTTTGATCAATTCATGCGGAATATGTCCCATACTTCCTGTAACATCCAATCCTAAAATAATGGGAACTGTATTTGGGTGAACTTCAGAATCTCTGGCTTCACGAAATGTAATGCCGTTTGGATTCATGGATTCATGTGCCATTCCTAATTGATTTTGAACAAAAATCTCACTTGCAGATTTAAATCCGTAACCTGCTTCTTTTGCTCTGCTCAAACGAGCGCCTAAGTCATATCTTGTACCTCCCATAACTAAAATGTTTTACCAAATAAATATTCGAATCTCTTTTTTGTCACTTCAAACTGAATATTTAAATTTCTGATTGTTAATGATAATTCCATATCTTTTTGTACAAATGCTTCCGGTTGAAAGTCAGCAAAAGTCAAACTATTTTTGTCAAGCGGGCTAATATCGATAAGGCCTTCCTGCTCTCTGTCGAGTCTTTTTATTTTTAATTCGATATCTTCAACTCGGCGTCTGTAAATTAATTCAGAATCTTCACCAATAGTTTTGGCTCTGTCTTCTCTAATCTGATCATTGTTTCTTTTTAAAGATTCAATAAATCTTGGTTTTAAATCATCACTCATGGTTTTTGTGGTTTTGTTTCAGGTTTTCTTTGTTTCATGTTCCAAGTTGCGTATTGAACTTAAAATTTCGAAACTTAAACTTGAAACGGTTAATAGCTTTTGGTTTTTGTTTCAGGTTTTCTTTGTTTCAGGTTTCACGTTCTCTGTAGCAACGTGAAACCTGAAACTTTAAACTAATTTATCTAAGCTGATTACTTGAACGCTTTCGCCTTCGAAATCTTTTACTGAATTGGTTGTAAATATTTTGTCGAAACAATCTAAAACTTCAAAACCTTTATTAAAGATTCCGTGGCTCACGGCTAAGTATAATTTTCCAGCATTTTTCTTTTTTAATTCTTCGGCTAGACCGACAAAAGTTCCGCCACCGTCGCAAATGTCATCTACAATTAAACAATCAATTCCGTTTAGATCGTCTTCATAGACTTTAAAACCAGATAATCTTCCTGTTTTTACATCTCGGCTTTTGCTGCATTCTACCACTTCAACGCCACCTAAAAACTCAGAAACTTTGTAGATTTTTTTAAGAGCACCGCCATCAGGAGAAATTAATTTTACGTTCTCGCCAATTACTTTTAAAACTTCCTGAATAAAAGTATGATTCGGAATCACTTCGCAGTTGTTTACCAATGCCGGAGTTACCTCAGAATGTGCATCAAAAACAAAAACTTTACTTAATTGAAGTCCGTTGATGATATCTGCATATACTTTTACAGAAAGAGATTCCCCTTTTATCATCACACGATCTTGTCTTGCTGCCGGGAAATACGGAATAAAAAGATCGATTATTTTAACATCCATTCTGCGCAAAGCATCTACCGTGATACACAATAAACCCAAATCATTGAATGAATTTAAACGGTGTGTGATCGTTACTTTTTGAGAAATATCAAAGTTTGGATCGATTTTAATGTGTGGTTCTCCGCCAGAGAAAGTAAAACTTTGAAAATTGATTTGTTCCTGATTTTGAAAAGGAGCGAATTTTGGGTCTAGGTTAAGTATCATAGTTTTATAGTTTGCGTTAATTATACGCAAATGTAGAATTAAATTTTAAATAAACAATTTATTTTGTGTAAAAATTACGCAAACTTTATTTCGAAGTGAAAGCCTTTATCTGTTAACTCATTGTATTTCAATTTATTAAATCGAAATAATTTAGCTGGACGTCCACTTTTTATAGGTGAAAATTTTTCTGTTTCTTCTAAAAATCCATAACTAAGGATTTTTTTTCTAAAATTTCGTCTGTCGATTTCTTTTTCTAAAATCGTACAATAAAGGTTTTCAAGATCCGAAAACAAGAATTCTTCCGGAAGCAAATCGAATCCGATAGGTTCATAGGTAAGTTTTGCTTTTAATCTTGAAATTGCTTTTTCGAGGATTATATTATGGTCGAATGCCAAAGAAGGAATTGCATCAATTTTACACCATTGTACTCTTTCGGCATCAGTATCAGCTTTTATCTCCAAGTTTGAAGCATCGACTAAAGCATAATACGCAACAGAAATTACACGGTTCCTGGAATCCCTGTAAATATCATCACCAAAAGTATAAAGCTGCTCCATAAAGGTCAATTGCACATTGGTTTCTTCATGCAACTCTCTTATGACAGCATCGCTCAAGGATTCGTCGTGCTTTACTAAACCACCCGGTAAAGCCCAATATTTATCGGCAGAGCCAAATTGCTGCTCTATTAAAAGCACGTATAAACTATTATTTTTATAACCAAAAACAATAGCATCAACAGCAATTCTTATATTTTGAAAATTTTCCATAATTTTAAGAGAAAAAGTTTGCCACGAATTTCACGAATTAACGCGAATTTTTTTTGCTTAGCGAAAACTATAATATTAATTCGTGAAAATTTGTGGAATTCGTGGCGAAAAAAAATTCGCGACAAAAAACTACATTCGATTTCCCAAAAACAACTTCAGTTCTTTAGAAATACTATCGAAAAAAGAACTTTGATTGTTGTTTTTAGCCGTTAATAAATATACAAATTCCTCTGGTACATGGAAACTGTTCCATAATAACTGTAATTTATTCTCTTTAATATATTTTCTCGCATTACAATTCCAGGTTATAGCAACTCCAGAATTCTTAGACAGTAACTCCAACATTTCAGACTCTGATGGAATAATATAATTAGGAACCATCGATGGCCGTTTTTTATTGAAGGCATGCAGCCAAAATATTTTTATATGAGAAATTCTCGCATCATGGCAATACCATTTCTGTTCATTGAGCCACTGTTCTATTTCTGTAAATTTATCTGCTTTTAGTTTCTGACGGAATTCTGTTGCCTCCAAATTCATCGGGGCAACCATTATCAGTTTAATTTTTCCGACGATTTCATAAATGGTATCAAACGTATCAAATCTTTTTGTCGTGATTGCAAAGTCGAGTTTTTTTGAATCTACAAGTTCAAAAAGTGCATCGTTTTCGGCAAAGGTAAAATCGATGAAATCAAACTTGGAAATTAAAACACTTCCGCAACTATTGAATAAATCTTTTGAGATTCCAACGGATATTAATCGAACAGAATCCTGAGCTTTTGCCCTAAAACTGTTTTCGACATTCTCCAGACGATCCAGTGCATCAATAATTAAATTATTGAGTAACTTAGCATATTCGGTTGGTTCTACGCCTTTTGATTTTCGATTAAATAATTTATTCCCAACATGAGCCTCCAACATCGATATCTGCTGACTTACAGCAGGTTGACTCATAAATAATTCCTTCGCAGCAACAGAAAAATTTCCGTTTTTATAAACCGCTTTAAATGTTCTGTACCATTCGAGATTTACCATGACATAAATATATTTATAACAAACATAGTTTATTTTATTTTTACTGATATCACTTTAGGCGTAAATTTGATGAAAATTTAAACTTATGAAAAAAATAGCATTACTTACGATTATAGCATTCTCAGCTTTTAGCACATCAGCTATAGCTCAAAAATCAACAAAAAAAGGTATGAAAAAAGTATTATTTGTTGTAACCAGTAACGATAAGCTGGGCAATACAGGAGAGAAAACAGGATTTTGGTCAGAAGAATTTGCTGCACCTTATTATGAACTATTAGATCAGGGAATCGAAATTACAATTGCATCGCCACTTGGAGGCCAACCGCCAATAGATCCAAAAAGTAATGATCCGGCATCAGCAACCGAAGACACAAAACGTTTTGACGCTGATAAAACATTACAGGAAAAATTAAAAAACACACATAAACTTTCGACTATTAATCAAAAAGATTATGATGCCGTTTTCTATCCAGGAGGTCACGGTCCGCTTTGGGATTTAGTAGAAGATAAAAGTTCAATTGCCTTAATTGAATCTTTCTATACACATAAAAAACCAGTAGCTTTTGTTTGTCATGCTCCGGCAGTTTTGAAAAACGTAAAAATTAATGGTGAGTTCTTAGTAAAAGATAAAAAAGTAACCGGATTTACAAACGAAGAGGAAGAAGCAGTAGGTTTAACTAAAGTTGTTCCGTTTTTACTGGAAGATGCTTTAATTCAAAATGGCGCAAAATTCTCAAAAGGTCCAAATTGGGCACCATACGCTGTTGAAGACGGACTTTTAATTACAGGACAAAATCCAGCTTCATCTAAATTAGTAGCAGGTAAATTATTGCAAAAATTGAATTAAAGATACTAAGGTTCTAAGTTGCTAAGGTTAACGCCTTTTTAAAAAAACTTAGACCCTTAGTCCCTTAGCGCCTCAGAACCTTAAAAAAAATTAATAAAAAAGATATCGAGTTGCCAGGATTAAAAAACTTAGAACCTTAGCAACTTAGTATCTCAGAAACTTTAAAAAAAATGCTAAACTTTGAATTATACAATCCGACGAATTTAATCTTCGGAAAAGGACAGATTGAAAAACTTTCGACTTTAGTACCAAAAGATGCTAAAATTCTATTGGCTTACGGTGGTGGAAGTATTTTTAAAAACGGAGTTCACGAACAAGTAATCAACAATTTAAAAGGTTTTGATATTGTTGAATTTGGCGGAATTGAACCAAATCCTCATTTTGAAACTTTAATGAAAGCTGTTGAAGTTATTAAGGCCGAAAAAATTGATTTTATTCTGGCTGTTGGCGGCGGATCTGTTATTGATGGTGTGAAATTTATTTCGGCAGCTGTTAATTTTAACGGAAATCCGATTGAGATTTTGCAAAAGCGAATCTTGATTAAAGAAAATGCATTGCCTTTTGGAACTGTTTTGACTTTGCCTGCAACGGGAAGTGAAATGAATTCTGGTTCTGTGGTTACTATTGCGGCAACTCAGGAAAAACTGGCTTTTGGCGGAAGCGCATTATTTCCAAAATTCTCTATTTGTGATCCTACAGTTATTCAATCATTGCCAAAAAGACAAATTCAAAATGGTGTTGTAGATGCCTACACACACGTAATGGAGCAATATTTAACGTATCCGCATGAAGGTTATTTACAAGACCGAATTGCCGAAGGAATTTTACAAACCTTAATTGAAGTTGGTCCTAAAGTAGTAGAAGACCCAACGGATTATGCTTTGGCTTCAAATTTTATGTGGAGTTGTACTATGGCTTTAAACGGATTGATTCAAAAAGGTGTTCCATCTGATTGGGCAACACACATGATTGGTCACGAATTAACAGCGCTATACGGAATCGACCATGCACGCACTTTAGCGATAATAGGCCCAAGTTTATACAATGTGATGTTTGAAACTAAAAAAGGAAAACTGGCACAATACGGAAGAAGAATTTTTGACTTAAAAGGTTCTGATGACGAAGTTGCTAAAGAAGCAATCAACAAAACGGTCGAATTTTTCCATACTATGGGAATGGATACTAAACTTTCGCAATACACGGATGATTACAGCAAAACTGCTGATTTTATCGTGAATCGTTTTGACAAAAGGGGCTGGAAAGGTTTAGGTGAAAACCAATTGGTAACTTTAGATAAAGTAAAATCGATTGTCGAATTAAGCTACTAATAAATAAAATTCCAATTTTTTAAATTCCAAATTCCAATGCTCTTAACTGTGTTATTGGAATTTGGAATTTCTTTTGATTATTTAAATCAAAAAAGGCGTTCTTAAGTTATTTAGGAACGCCTTTTTAAAATACTAAAACAAAACTAACTAACTCAATTTTCATTAAACTCATTTAAAATTCTAATTTATAATCAGTTACAACGTAATAACGCAATCGTTATTGTGTAAATAGTAAAATATTTTTTTATTATTTTAAAACCCCTTGAAAACCATTGTGATTAAAGGTCTTTTATAAATTTCTTAAATGAGATTTTGTATTATTACTACATTATTAAGTACTTTTGTTTTAAATTATTAAAATAATGAGTGAAAATTTAAAATTTGCAGTAATTGGAGGAGGAAGCTGGGCGACGGCAATTGCAAAGATGTTATGCGTAAATCTATCCGAGATTGCGTGGTATATGCGTAACGACGCTGCAATCGAGCACATTCAGAAATACAAACACAATCCAAACTATTTAAGTTCAGTCGAATTCGACACTAAAAAACTTAAATTAACCAATAATATAAACGAAGCGATTGAATATGCCGATTATGTGATTTTTGCTATTCCATCAGCTTTTCTTGATGCCGAATTGAAAAACATGACGGTTTCATTGGCAGATAAAATCATTTTCTCGGCCATTAAAGGTATTGTTCCGGAAACTAGTTTAATTGTTGGAGAACATTTTCACATTCAATACGATATTCCATATTATAATATTGGCGTTATCACAGGTCCATGTCACGCAGAAGAAGTGGCATTAGAAAGACTTTCTTACTTGACAATTGCGTGTGGTGATCCTGACAAAGCCCGTATTGTTGCTAAATCTCTTTCCGGAAATTATATCAAGGCCAAAATCTCAGACGACATTATTGGTACTGAATACGCTGCAATGCTTAAAAATATTTACGCAATTGCTGCCGGAATTGCTCACGGTTTGGGTTATGGAGATAACTTTCAATCGGTTATGATGAGTAACGGTATTCGTGAGATGAAAAAATTCATTAGAAAGGTTCACAAAATGAAACGTAACATCAATGATTCGGCTTATTTAGGCGATTTATTAGTTACAGGATATTCCGTGTTCTCCAGAAACAGAATGTTCGGAAATATGATTGGAAAAGGCTACACGGTAAAAAGTGCGATGATGGAGATGAGTATGGTTGCCGAAGGTTATTATGCTACCAAAAGTGCTTATAAACTAAATCAGGGTTATGGCGCAAAAACTCCAATTATTGATGCTGTTTACGCTATTCTATACGAAGGAAAAGACGCTAAATCTGTGTTTAAGAAACTTACTGAGTCTTTGGATTAAGAGAAAAGATTATAGAATATAGAGAATAGAAAATAGAAGAAGGAATATAGACTTTTGTTTATGAGATAAAAAAGAGCCAAGATCTAATAATTTAGTCTTGGCTCTTTTCTTTTAGATTCCACTAGAAAGTCTATTCTATTTATTCTATATTCTATTCTCTATATTCTTTTCTCTATATTCTTTTATTTTACCATTACGCCTTCAACAAAAAGAATCGGCACCTCTTCAGTATCGTTCTCGTTGATTAGGTTTGATTTGAAAATGAATTTCTTGTCGTAAAGTTTATTATCGATGAAGAATGTCACCATAAATTCATTATTTAAAACCAAAAGGCTTTTTTCTATCATTTCGATTTTTACTACTGAAACTGCCGGAACTTCAACAAAGGCATGACGTAAAACAGATGTTTTTTTCATTTCGCCATCAATAGTTCCAAATGCTTTTGAAACTACCATAACGCTGTCTAAATTAAAGTCGCTGTCATTTACCAGATAAGCGTACCACACTTTTTCCATAAAATCGTCGCTCCATTCCTGAACTGCGGCTAGAAATACGTTTTCTACTTCTGGGATTGTTATATCTTTTTTCATATGAGTCAAAAGTTTAAAAGTCAAAAGTCGAAAGTCCCAAACTTTGAGACTTTCGACTTTTGACATTCGACTTAAATTATATATTTGCTTTGAATTGCTCTAAGAAACGAACGTCATTTTCGTAGAACATACGAATATCACCAATTTGATACAATAACATCGCGATACGCTCTACTCCCATTCCGAAAGCAAAACCGTTGTATTCGTCCGGATTGATATCGCAATTTTTAAGAACGTTAGGATCTACCATTCCACAACCTCCAATTTCTAACCAACCAGTTCCTTTTGTGATACGGTAATCGGTTTCGGTTTTTAAACCCCAATAAATATCAATTTCGGCGCTTGGTTCTGTAAACGGAAAGTATGACGGACGTAAACGAATCTTCGATTTTCCGAACATTTCTTTAGTGAAATAAAGTAAGGTTTGTTTCAAATCAGCAAACGAAACGTCTTTGTCAATGTACAATCCTTCCACCTGATGGAAAATACAGTGCGAACGTGACGAAATAGCTTCGTTACGAAATACACGTCCCGGAGAAATAGTACGAATTGGCGGTTTGTGATTTTCCATATAACGCACCTGAACTGATGATGTATGCGTACGCAACAACACATCAGGATTGGTCTGAATGAAAAATGTATCCTGCATATCACGCGCCGGATGGTATTCCGGTAAGTTCAATGCAGTAAAATTATGCCAGTCGTCTTCGATTTCCGGACCTTCGGAAACGTTGAAACCAATATTAGCAAAAATATCTATAATTTGATTTTTAACAATCGAAATCGGATGACGAGAACCTATAATAACCGGTTCTGCCGCACGAGTTAAATCACCAAAAACTCCTTTTATTTCTTCTTTACTTTCCAGCTCTTCCTGAATAACTCTTACTTTTTCTTCAGCAACAGCTTTTAAAGTATTTATGACTTGTCCGAAATCTTTTTTCTGATCGTTTGGAATATTTTTGAACTCGGTAAAAAGTTCTTTTAACAACCCTTTACTACCTAAATATTTAATACGGAATTGCTCTAAGGATTCTTTATTTTTATCATTAAAGGCTTTAGCTTCCTCTATATGCTGTTTTATCTTGTCTATCATTTTCCTTCAATAATTGAGAATACAAATTTACATAATTTGTTTCAAGTTTAAAGTCTAAAATTTAAAGTTTCCTTTGCAAGCTGTGATATTCCTTCACAACTATTTTATCAGACTTATTTTGCTTTCTATTTCTTGTACTTTTTTGAGCCAAAAATCTATTCCATCCTGATTCTTAACGATCTCTTTTTTAAAGTTTGCCGAAATAGCATTTAATTTCCCCCAGTTTCTCTGATTGTCTTTGTCATGTTCTACTTTGGTAGTGGGTTCTATTCTGGTTCTCCAAAAATCAATATTATTGAGATAGTTTGTTTTTAAATCCTCAAAATATTCAATTAGTTTTTCTTTGGAATTAGGAATGTATCCCGGACCGCTGCAACCGCAGGAATGAAAAGTAATTCCAACGGAATATAAACTTTTCAAATGTTCCCATTTTTTCAAATCATCCTTTTTTGGTGATTCAAAATCAAGTCCCATATTCGCCATCAATTCGCTACATTCAGGGCATTTTACTTCCTGAACCGATTGGCTTCCTCTTTTTATATCATTTATAAGCCTTCTTTTAAATGTTTTGCGACAATTAAAACAAGCATAATGAGGTTTATAAACGACCATTGCATATCTACACATTTCTTTCCTGTTTTATTTTTTTCGAAATCTAAAACATTTATTCAATAAGTTCTCTTTCTAAAAAATAATTTACAATGGCTTCTTTCATCAAAACCGATTGTTCTCCTGCTTTTAATGCTGGTAATTCTTCTTTTACTTTGTAGTGTGGCCATCCTTCGGCATCAAAAAAATCAAATTCATAAAACCCGTAAGGTTCTAATAATCGGCAAATGGCGATGTGCATCAGGTTTAATTTTTCGTCTTTCTTGAATTCTCGGTGTACTTTTCCGAGTTCCTGAACTCCAATTAGGTAAATTATGGCATCTAAATCTAAGTCTTCTCCTTGCGAAAATTGATTAGATAGTATATCGACGAGCTTTTCCCATCGCTCTTTTAGTTGTGTATCTCTGGACATTTTTATAATTGTGAATTATGAGTTATGAATTATAAGTTCAAAAAACATAAAATTTAGTTTGCAAAGATACGGACTTCAAATCCAAAGACCTAAAATTAAAGATTTGCCTTGTTGTATTGAAGAAATTGCCCACAGATAAAGCGGATTTAACGGATTGAACCTGGTTATTTTTTCTTTATGTGTTCGTTCTGAGCAATAATAAACATCTGAAATTAAAACCTTAGAACCTTTGCAACTCTGAACCTTTGAACCTAAAAAAAGATATATATTTGCGCCTCAATAAAATCAAGGAAAATATGAGTTTTTTAGACATGCTTTTTGGAGCACTTTTGGCTTACAGTTTATATAAGGGAATTAAAAATGGCCTTTTTGTAGAAGTGGCTTCTTTTATTTCTTTATTGTTGGGAATTTATATTGCCATTAAATTTTCGTCTTTCATGAAAGAAATCATCATGAAACATGTTTCCTGGAATCCAAACACGATTCAGGTTACGGCTTTTATTCTGACTTTTATTTTAGTGGTTATTGGTGTTTATTTCTTAGCCAAAATCCTTACCGGAATTGCCGATTTTGCTTTCCTTGGATGGGCGAATAAACTTGGCGGAGGTTTTTTCAGAATCTTAAAAACAATCCTGATCCTAAGTATTTTTATTGCCCTTTTTGAAAAAATAAACTTCAATGAAACTTTTGCCAAAAAAGAAACTTTAGACAAATCTATTTTCTATAATCCGGTCAAAAAAGTGGCCGCTTTTATTTATCCTTCAATCGAAAAATGGTACGAGGAATTTAAAGAAAGCCAAGCAGATAAACCTAAAGAGGAAACTAAAAAGGAAGAAACTACAGAAAGTGAATAATTAAGTCCCAGCGGGCAATGTCAATAAGTTAAGAGGAAATCTATAAAATTACTTAACAGTTTAATCAAGAAAGTAATTAGAAAAATCCGTTTTTATCAGCGTTTTCGCTTTAGCGAATCCGTGAAATCAGCGTCTAATTTTGACGCGGATAAAACAGATTTACTTCGTAAAAACGCGGATAAAAGCGGATTTGATTTGTCATCCTGAGCGATTCCAAAGCTTCGGGATCGCTCAGGATGACATTAGTTTTCAAAAGAATTACCAGTTTATTTCTAAACTTTCGCCTTTTTTCAACGTAATGTTTTGCTTTTTATCTCCGTTAATCAACGTTGTTTTTCCGCCAAGTTTAGAGAAAACAACAACTTTCTTTAAGGTTTTATTCTCCCAATTCATCTCAATTTCGAATCCGCCACGAGCGCAGATTCCTTTTACAGTTCCGGTTTCCCAAGCATCTGGCAAAGCAGGTAATAATCTGATTTCATTTTCGTCAGATTGAACCAACATTTCGGCAACAGCTGCGGCTCCACCAAAATTTCCATCGATTTGAAATGGCGGATGTGCGTCGAATAAATTCGGATATGTTCCTCCGCCTCTTCTTGGTTTCTCTGTTTTTTTTCCGTCCGGATCAACATATCTTAATAATTCTCTGAACATTTTGTAGGCACGATTTCCGTCCCAAAGTCTTGCCCAAAGATTAATTCTCCAGCCTTTTGACCATCCGGTTGTTTCATCCCCTTTTATTTCGAGTGTTTTCTTAGCAGCTTCGGCTAAATCCGGCGTTTTTAATGGTGTAATATGATCGCCCGGAAAAAGTCCGAATAAATGCGATTGATGACGGTGTTGTGGTTCTTCGTCATTCCAATCGAAATACCATTCTTGCAGATTTCCTTTTTTACCAATTTGGTACGGATGAAATTTCGAAAGTGCCACTTGAAGTTTTGCTCTGAAATCGGCATCGATATTTAGAACTTCTGAGGCTTTGATTGTCTTCTCAAAACATTCTCTAATCATTGCCAAATCTGCGGTTCCGCCATACATTGTTGCTCCAATAAAACCGTCTGGCGCGATAAATTTGTTCTCCGGCGAAGTAGATGGCGATGTAATTAGGTTTCCATTTTTATCTAAAATCATCCATCCTAAAAAGAATTGTGAAGCTCCTTTCATGATTGGATATCCTTCATTTTTTAGGTAATTTTTGTCTTGGGTAAAAACATAATGTTCCCATACATGTGTGCTCAGCCAAGCGCCGGATAGTGGCCAACAAGCCCAACTTGGATCTTCTTTTCCAAATTGTCCAACGGGATTGGTCATTGCCCAAATATCAGAATTGTGTGCCGATGCCCAACCTTCATTGACTCCGTAAAAAGTCTTTGCCGTAACTTTTCCGGTTACCGAAAGATTTTTAATAAAAGATAAAAGCGGCAAATGCATTTCTGAAAGATTAGTGTTTTCTGCCAGCCAATAATTTTCTTCAAGATTGATATTCATCGTGTAATTACTGCTCCATGGCGGATTTAGATATGGATTCCAAATTCCTTGTAAATTTGCCGGAACGCCCATTGTTCGGGAACTGCTTATCAGCAAATAACGTCCGAAATTGAAATATAGAATTTCAAGATTTTTATCTTCTTTACCATCAGCGTAGCGTAATAAACGTTCATCTGTTGGTAAATCCGGTGCGGTTGTTTTTCCTAAATCTAAAGTAACACGGTTGTAGAATTTTTGATAATCGGCAATATGAGATTCTTTTAATTGATCGAATGGTTTTGCAAATGACTTGTTCAGGTTTTGCAATGCAATTGCTACGTCGTCTAAGCCTTCTGTTGCTGGATTTTTGTCAAAACCATTAAAGCTTGTTGCAACAGAAACATAAATAATAGCTTCTGTCGCATCTTTTAAAGTTAATGTTTGTCCGAAACTTGTAATTTTTCCGTCCGTTTTTTTAATTTGGACTAAAGTGGTAAATCTTGTTCCTCTTTCTTTTATGTCAAGATATTTTGGTAAAACAGTATATCCCGGATTTTCATGAATTGGCGCAGAACCAGTCATTCCCAAAATATTATTTCTTACTTCAACATTTGATTTTAGTAAGCTCTTTAAATTAATATCAAAATTTAAAGCTCCTTTATGATCGCTTGTCAATTTGATGACCATAATTTGATCCGGAGCCGAAACAAAATATTCACGGGTATATTTTATGCCGGCCATTTCGTAACTTACTTTTGATATTGCATTCGAAATATCCAGTTCGCGATGGTAATTTACAGCTTTTCCTTTTTCGGAATTATTAATTTCTAACGTTCCTAAAGGCGCAAATGATTCGGAGTTTTTACCCTGAATTTTTTTATTGAGTTCCTCTGCCAGTTTATAGTTTTCGTTTTTGAGTGCTTCACGAATTGCTGGAATATTTTTGTAAGCTTCGGGATTCATTTTTGCATTTACAGGTTCTCCTGACCAAAGTGTGGCATCGTTCAAATAAATTTTATCTGAATTTGCACCGCCAAAAACGGTCGCTCCCATTTTTCCGTTTCCTAGAACTAAACTTTCTTCAAAATATTCAGCAGGCTGATTGTACCACAAAACATGATTGGATTGTGCCGTAATGTTTGTACAGAAAGATGTGATTAGTAAAATGAAAAATGTTCTTGTGAGGTTTTGATTCATTTTTTGATGCGTTTTAATGTTAACGTTCAGATGTTCCTATGGAACATTATTACGGGTGTTATTTCTTGTCAACGGATTTCATCCGTTGTTACCAACCAATTGTTCCTAGCGGAACATTTTTTAGTGCAATCCGAAGAACTTTCACAATTTACCTTTTACTTTTTACAAATTAAAATTATTTACTAACCTTATATGTTTCGTTTGCCGTAATCATTTCCCAATTGTCAGTTCTGAAAGGTGATGCCGGGAATTTTTCTTTGTTGAAAAGATTAATTTCTGTATCATCATCTGCCCAACCGTAATGAACGGCAACGGGATTTTTTACTTCGTCGCTGGAAACGATTATTTTGTTGTCTTTTATTATCGCTTTCGCGGAATGAAAAACTTTGTCAGCACCAGCGATTTCAAATCCTTTTATGTTTAGTGAATTGTCCGAAGTTGATAATCCGGAACCGATATTATTGAACGTAAGAATGATTTGATTTCCTTTTATTTCCTGAGATTTATAAGTTGGTCCGCTGTAAACTTGCTTTTTATTATAAACATTATTCAATGCAATTGCCGCCAAACGCAATCCAACGTCTTGTTTGTTTGTTGGATGAATGTCTTTTGCATTACCAATATCCGTGGTTACAGCCATTCCGGTGTTTGGTAGTTTTAAAGTTTCGGTTTGTGCTTCACGTAATTCTGCCCAACGGCTTCCCACTTTACTGTTGCCATTGAATTCATTGAAAGTTGATAATTGTACGAAGTAAAAAGGAAAATTGCCTTGTTTCCATTTTGTTCGCCAATCTGTGATCATTAACGGAAATGCTTTTTTGTATTGTTTTGCGCGCCAAACATTGGCTTCGCCCTGATACCATAAAACACCTTCGATCGCATAAGGAACCAATGGATTTACCATTGCATTATATAATAACGATGGATAACTGTTTGGTGAAACTGCAATTTTTACTTGCACTACATTAAATTTCCAAAGTCCTTCAAGAGGAATATTGTTGTCTTTAAACTGAATTTTCAGATCGGCTGGATCGCCATAAATTCCGCCGCCGCCCGAGTAATCTGCAATTCGAACTGAGATTACATTTTTTCCTTCTTTTAATGTTCCTGCGGGAATTTTATAAACTCTTAAGGCTTCCCAACTTTTATTGGTTCCAACCTCAACTCCATTTACGTATGTAATATCTTCGTCGTCAACTTTTGCAAGATGCAAAACGGCTTCGCTTTTTGCTTGTTCAGCAGTTAAAGTAATTGTTTTTCGCATCCAGACCACACCATCAATATTGCCTATTTGTTGGTTTTCCCATAATGATGGTACTTTTATTTCCGGCCAATTTTTATCATTAAAACTGAATGCTGCAAATTGGTTTTCGTTTTCCATAGTAACATCAAAACCCTGAACTTTCTTTATATTATCTAAAACTGATTTTTTATAGACTTCAAAAACCGCATCTATATTAACTTGAGGAACATCGGCAATCATGGCTTTAAAGTCATTGCTTTTTTCGAATGCTTCGCGACTTGTCCAGGTTTCTACATTTGTTCCACCCCAGGATGTGTTGATGATTCCAATTGGGATTTTTAATTCGGCATATAATTTCTTGGCAAAATAATAGCCCACAGCGGTAAAATTTCCAACATTTTCTTTGTTAGAAACTTGCCATTTTCCTGCTTTTAAATCTTCTTTTGGCAATCCGCTTAAATCTTGTGCGACTCCAAAATGACGAATCATTGGGTAATTAGAATCGGCTATTTCTTTTTCGGAATTCTTAGTTTTAAAAACCTGAAATTCCATATTTGATTGTCCGCTGCAAATCCAAACTTCTCCAACCAAAACATCTTTTATGATGATTTTATTTTTTCCTGTAATAATTAATTCAAATGGTCCACCCGCTTTTTCAGCAGACAGTTTTATCATCCATTTTCCGTTTTTATCGGCTTGAATAGTTTTGATTTGTTTGTTAAAATGAACCTCAACTTTTTCATTGGCATCTGCAAAACCCCAAACCGGAATTTCTTTGTTGCGCTGCAATACCATTCCGTCAGAAAACAACAAAGGCATTCGCACATTTGCACTTGCCATTATACTGAATATCAGAAAAATAAATATTATATATTTTTTCATTTTGCCTGTTTTAAATTGTTTTAAACCACATAAGTGATATAAGTAAACATAATATCTATTAAGCTAAAAACTTAAATTTACTTATATCACTTACATGGTGAATTTAAGTTTTTTATTGTAATCCTTCTTTCAAAGCGGTTAATGCCTGAGTATCAAAAACAGTATTATTGCTTCTGTCAAAGATTCCGAAACCTTTGTCACCAAGACTTCCTTCATCCCAATAAAAAGGCAATAAACCATTTGCTTTGGCTTTTTGTACCACCGTTTTTAAATAGTATGCTCTTGAAGCTAAATGCAAAGTTAAGGCATCGCCAGTTAAAGTTGTACGACGAATGGCGCCAAATTCTCCTAACAAAACCGGAATTCCTTTGTCGACAAATTGAGTTTTCATTAGTTTGAAGTTTTTCTCCAAATCTGTTTCTTCTCCCCAATTTGCATTTCGTTCTGTATCTGTTGTTGAGTGATAATTTGCTCCCCAATAATAGAACATTTTTCCCCAGGTTTCGTCCTTGGTTAAACCGGCAAAATTCCAAGGAGAATAATAATGTACTTCAACCATCATTCGGCTTGTTGCTGAATCTGTCGGTAAAGTCAACATTAGTTTATTTGTTTTCTCAATGTCTGTCGATGGCCCCTGAACTACTAAAGTACGATAAGCGTTTTTTCCTCCGGTAGAACGAACTGCATTTATAAAGGTTTGATGATAAGAAGTTAAAACTGCCATTTGTGTAGCATCTTCAACCGCTGGTTCATTTGCACTTGCAAAAAGTAAATGTTCATCAAAACCGCGTAATTGTGTTGCAATTTGTTCCCAAAAAGCTTTTTGTTTGGCATTGTTTTCAACTTTTTTGGCTTCGGTAATGTTGTTTTCCAACCAACCGCCGTCCCAGTGAATATTTACCAGAACATACATATCGTTATCTACACAATATTGCACCACTTCTTTGACTCTGTTTAACCAATCGGCTTTGATTTTGGCTGTAGCCGAATTTTCTAAATATTGGTTCCATGAACACGGAATTCTAATCGCATTAAATCCGTTTGCTTTTACTGCGTCGATTAGTGCTTTTGTAACTTTTGGATTTCCCCAGGCAGTTTCCCCTCCTGTTGCTTCCATTGTGTTTCCAATATTCCAACCTAGTTTTATTTTTGCGCCTAGTTGTGCCGCAGTGCTGCTCATTCCTGAATTATCTGCGGCAATTGGATTTGTATTATAACTTGGATATAAACCAACAACAGCTGCTCCTACTTGTGAAACTGAAATCTGAACCGAAGGAGCTTCACTTGAATTTAACGTTAAAACAGCCGTTCTTACTTCGGCAGTTGTATTCTCAGAAGCGATTACTTTAACCATAACTGATCCTGTACCTCCTGTCGACTGACTTAATTGTAGCCAGTTTGTGTTAGAACTCGTAATGGTCCATGTTTTGACATTTGCAGTTACCTTTATTACAGCTTCGTTGCCTTTACTAACAAAATCAATTTTATTAGTATCTACAGTCAACGTTTTTTGGGCCGTTTTTGCATCTGCCGCATCTTTGTCTGAACTGCAAGCCCAAATACTAAAAAAAGGCAAACATAAAAGAGCACTATACAGGTAACATTTTACAATAATTTTCATTTTATTTGATTGTTACCGAGATTTCTTTTTTGATATCTCTTGAAGAGTTTCCTAACTTCAAAGTGTATTTACCTGGTTCAACAGTCCATTTTTTAGCCGCTACATCATAATATGCTAATTCTTTTACCGGAATCTTGATCGTTACTGTATTTGAACTTCCTGCTTTTACCAGTATTTTTTGGAATCCTTTTAGTTCTTGTGCAGCACGGGTAATTTTTGAATCTGATTTTGAAGTGTACAATTGAACTACTTCTTTACCATCGACTTTTCCTGTGTTTTTTACATCTACAGAAACTGAAATTGTTTCGTTTTGAGCATACGAAGCTTTGTCTGATTTTGCATTATCAAAAGCAAAAGTGGTGTATGATAATCCGTATCCAAAAGGATATAACGGTGCAATATTTTTAGTATCGAACCAACGGTATCCTATTAAAATTCCCTCTGCATAGTTTACTGTTTTTCCACCTGGGAAACTATTTGTTGCATGCGCAGGTGAATCCATAATATTTTTAGGCATTGTCCACGGTAATTTTCCTGATGGATTTACTTTTCCTAAAATTACATCTGCAAGAGCGTTTCCTCCTTCAGATCCATTAAACCAACTCCATACTAATGCCGAAGTTTTTTTACTGACTGCATCAATATCAAAAGGTGCTCCGGCAATCATAACAACAATAGTCTTTGGATTAACTGCCAATACTTTCTGAATCAATTCTTCTTGTCCAAATGGTAATTTTAAGTTTCTACGATCTGAAGCTTCTGTTTCATAATCACGATTTGAACCTGCAAAAATAATTGCAACATCAGATTTTTTAGCAGCTTCTACGGCTTCTAATACTTTTGCCGGATCTAATTGATCGATTGTTACGGGACCATTTAGGGTAATATCTCCTAATTTCCCTTTGTTCTTAACATCATAACGCTCTAAATATCCTTCGGCATAATTAATTTTTATGGATGATGGCAATCTGTTTTTTAAACCTTCAAGTGGTGTAATTTCTCTCTTTGTTTTTACACCTGCGCCAAATCCGCCAAGGGCATTTTTCTTCGTTGCATTGTTTCCAATTACGGCGATAGATTTTACTCCGTCCAGTTTTAATGGCAATGCATTATTTTCGTTTTTCAATAAAACGATGTCTTCTGTTGCAATTTTGTAAGCATCCTGATAATGTGCTTCTGTCGAAATACTTCCTTTTACACGGTCTTTACTTTGGCTTCCCATCGCTTTTACCTGAAATAAAGTGCGTAAAATTCTTTTTACGTGTTTATCCAATTCTGCTTCTGAGATTTCTTTGTTTTTAGCAGCTGCGATTAGTTTATCGGCAAGAAAAAATTCGTTGAATGGTTTTGGAGTTCCCATTTCAATATCCAAACCACTTTCTAAAGATTTTACTGTAGAATGTACCGCTGCCCAATCTGAAACTACAACGCCTTTGAATCCCCATTCGTCACGTAATATTTTGTTTAACATATAATCATTTTCACATAAATATTCGCCTCTGAATTTGTTGTAAGCGCCCATTATGGCATAAGCGTGAGCTTCTTTTATTGATGCTTCAAAAGCTGGAAGATAAATTTCACGAAGTGTACGTTCATCAATTTGTACATCAACAAAATCACGATTTGTTTCCTGATTGTTTGCTGCAAAGTGTTTTACGCAAGCCATAACATCGTTGTCTTGTAAACCAACAATTAATGGCACTGCAATTTTTTTGTTCAAAAACGGATCTTCAGACATATATTCATACGTTCTTCCGCCAAGTGGTGTTCTCACCATATTGATTGCCGGCGAAAGCAGCATATCTTTATCACGAGCACGCAATTCCTGTCCTACACTATTTCCAAAAGTATATGCCATGTCAGCATTCCAGGTTGCAGCCAAACCGCCGCCTGCAGGATAATAGGTTGCAAAATCATTTGTTAATCCTGCCGGAGCCCAATTGTCACGAGAAATTTCTTCACGAACTCCTAACGGTCCATCGGCCATTTTTAGTTCCGGAATTCCCAAACGTTTTACACCGCCAGATGTGAACATGCTGTTTCCGTGTAACATTCCGATTTTTTCTTCAAGTGTCATTTGAGAAACCAGTTTGTCGATTTCGGCATCAAATTCTGATCCTATTTCTTTGCCTTTGTATTCTTTCTGAACGGAATCAGAAGTATCAGAATCTGAACTTTGTGCATCTTTTTTACATGAAGTAAAAGCTGCAAAAGCTATCGCTAGTGAGAGGTATATGATTTTGTTTTTCATGCTTAATAAATTTATTTTTAGTTTTTAGATCGTTATTTTTAGGATTTAAAGTTTACAAAATTCAATAAGAAAACATCATTCTCATTGATTTTAAAATCTTTACTAAATCTCCCTTTTGTATTAATTGTATTTTTTTTAGTTGCAATCAAATTGCATTATCTCACATTTATTTTCTTGTTCAGAAGAATATTATCCGAAGCATCTCCGATTTGAATTTCAATACTATTATTTTCTAACTCAAATTGTTGTTTTGCGGTGTTCCAATATTCCAGATCTTTAGCTTTTAAAATTAGGGAAACATTCTTGGTTTCTCCGGCTTTAAAGAAAACTCTCTGAAATGCTTTCAATTCTTTTTCAGGTCGTTCTACTTTTGACTGCAATTGTTTTACATAAAGCTGAATCACTTCGTCTCCGTCTTTATTTCCCGTATTTGTAACTGAAACCGTGACTTTTAGTTCTCCATTTTTAGTGATTGTTTCTGAACTGGTTTCGATTGAATTGTATTTGAAAGTCGTATAACTTAAACCGTGACCAAAAGCATATAATGGTTTTCCTTTGAAATACATATAGGTTCTGCCATTTCGAATATTATAGTCTAATAACTCCGGCAAATCAGTAATATCCTTAACCCAGGTTTGCGTTAATCGTCCGGCGGGATTGTAATCTCCAAATAAAACATTGGCCAAAGCTGTTCCTGTTTCCTGACTATTTTGCGTCATATGTACAATTGCCGGAACGTGTTCTTGTGTCCAATTTATGGCATACGGAAAGCTGCTAATCAAGGCAACAACAGTTTTAGGATTTGCCTGATAAACTATTTTAATCAAATCTTCCTGCTCTAATGTCAACGATTGGCGATCTACAGCTTCTTTTCCTTCACTAGGAACGGGACAATTTGCCCAACCTGCATTACAAACCGGATGATTTCCGACAATCACAATTACAGCATCGGCTTTTTTAGCGATTTCTGCTGCTTTGCCGTCAATGTTGTTTTTAGCGTAAAGAATTTCAATATTGTTCCCCAATTTATTTTTAATTCCCTGTAAAGGAGAAATAATATAAGGTGGCGTTCCGCTGTACCAATCCAGAAGCACTTCATCAGCGTGAAGTCCGATTACGGCAATTGTTTTTAATTTGTCTTTTTGCAAAGGCAAAAATTGAGCATCATTTTTAAGTAAAACGATTGATTTCTGAGTTGCTTCTAAAGCAATTTTTTTATGTGCTTCGGTTTTCCAGGGATCGATGGTATCTTTTTCTGTTCCAATTTTCGAATATGGATTTTCTGTTGAAGTATCCAGCATTCCCAGTTGAATCATTACTCTGTAATCGCCACGAATAACAGCATCAATATCTTTTTCTTTTAAATATCCATGCGAAAGTGCACCATAAATTGCTTCTGTATATTCATCTAAAAACTGATTGATTCCCGCTTTAATTGCGGCAGCTGCTCCAAGATATTTGTCTGCATAATATTTATGATCTGAAAGTAATAATTTGAATGCGCCTCCATCTGTGCAGATAATTCCGTTTTGCCCCCATTCTTTTTGGGTAATATTTTTCAGCATCGGATGTACCATTGCCGGAATTCCGTTTACTTTATTGTATGCTGCCATATAAGCTCGGGAACCACCTTCGACAACGCCTTTTTGAAAAGGTAAAGCATAATATTCCCGCCAAAGCCTTTCGTCGAAATCAGATGATGTATAAGTTCTGCCATCTTCATTGCTATTCGCTAGAAAATGTTTCATTAACGAAGCCGTTTGCCAATATTTAGGATTGTTTCCTTGTAGTCCTTTTACAAAAGCAACAGTCATTGTTCCGTTAAAAAAAGCATCTTCGCCATAACTTTCTTCGGTACGACCCCAACGCGGATCTCTTGCAAGATCAGCATTTGGAGCACGAACGACTAATCCGCCACGATGGTATTTCTGAAATGCATAACGTGTTTCATAACCTTCAACCTGTGCTACTTTTTGAAGCAGATCAACATCCCAGGTTTCTCCCAAACCATAAGCCTGAGGAAAAGTGGTTGTTGTAACGGGTTGTTTATTTTTTCCGCCCCATTCTCCCGGTCCGCCAAGCGCCAAACCGTGCAATCCTTCTACATGTCCCGTTCCTAAAACTCCCAATCTTGGTATTGACGGATTGGTGCTTAAAGCCTGAATTTTTTCATCGAGCGTCATCAAAGACAACAAATTATCAATACGCTTTTCAGTATCTAATTTAGGATTCTGAAAAGGATATTGCTTTTGCTGTGCCAATATTAAATTGATCGACAAAAGAAAAACGATATGCAGAATGAGATTTTTCATTTAAAAAAATTGTGGTTATTTAAACCTGACAGGTTTAGAATTTTTATAAATTATATTTTTGAAATCTAATCGTTGTTTTAATAAATACCTAACAGGTTTTGAAAACCTGTTAGGATATCTATAAATTATAGTTTCTTGAATCTAATTGCTGTTCCTCCAGCGCCGCCTAAATGTAATTTTAGTGAATCTGAAGCTTTAACGGTTTTCTTCGAAATTGCTATTTCAGCCGGATTATGTGTTTCATCTGTTCCTACAGCTTCAGCATAAATTTGCGCTTCGTAAGTTGCATTTGGATCTAAAAATGATAAAGCAACATTTACGTCTCTCGCTTTTTCGTTTGTAATTGTTCCTAAATACCAATCGGCACTTTTTCTGTCTTTACGAACTGTGGTAATGTACTCACCAATTTTTCCTTCTAATACTTTTGTGTCTTCCCAATCTGTTGGAACATCTTTTAAGAATTGCAAAGCTGGTTTTCCTTCGTAGTTTTCAGGAAGATCTGCCATCATTTGGATTGGGGCATAAATCGTAACATACAATGCCAATTGTTGTGCTGCAGTTCCGTGAACTCTTTTTCCAGGATAACCTTGTTTTACCTCAACATCAAAAATTCCCGGTGTAAAATCCATTGGTCCTGAAAGCAATCTGGTGAAAGGAATAATCGTCAAATGATTTGGCGGATTTCCTTCACTCCAAGCGTTGTATTCTTGTCCGCGCGCTGCTTCTCTCGAAACCATGTTCGGGAAAGTTCTGCGTTCTCCCGTATCTTTTATCGATTCATGATATAAAACTGCTAAATCATATTGCGCTGCTTTTTCTAAAATGTATCTGAAATAATTCACTCCAAATTGTCCGAAGTGCATTTCTTTCATGTTTAGTTTTGAACCTACGTGACCAATTTTAACCGAATGGATTCCTAGTTTTTTGTATAAAGCAAAACCTTCGTCAACTTCTTTTAAATAATTAATTAAATTTGAACCTGTTTCATGGTAACCAATCAATTCTACGTCTTTTTTCTTTCCGTATTCAACCACTTTTTCAAGGTCGAAATTATCCGCGCTTTTTGTAAAACTAAACATATGCATATGGTTTTCATACCATTGTGGTGTCCAGCCTTTGTTCCAGCCTTCGATCAATAAATGATGGAATCCTTCTTTTGCAGTAAAATCAATATATTCTTCGGCGTGTTTGGTTGTTGCGCCTTGTTTGTCGCTTTCCCAAAAAGTGTATTTTCCAATGTGCATTCCCCACCAAATTCCGAAGTACTTGTATGGTTTGAAATAACTTGCCGTATTTTTTAATTTGTTTGGATCGTTTAGATTTAAAATCAAATAAGATGTGATTAAATCTCCCGGAGTTTCACCAATCTGAAGCGTTCTCCAAGAAGAAGTAAACGTATCTTTTACACGAACTTTTACACCATCAGACCACGGCACTAAATCAGATTTAAGTTGTGTTCCGGTTGTATTTACCAAAGTCATACTGGCAAAATCTACCAAATTTGCTTCGTGAAAACTCAAGGCTAATCCGCTTTTGCTTTCTATTGTAAGTGGCGTTAAAACAGTATCAAGTGTACTTACGGGAGCATCTTTAAAAAGATATTCGTCACGGTTTTCTCTGTTTGCCGGAATCCACCATGCTTTTCCATCTTCTTTTAAGTTAAAAGTCGTTTTTTCATCCATAATGAAAATACTGTCTTTTACACTTTGTTTTGGATATACATATCTAAAAGCAATTCCGTCATCAAAAGCTCTAAACTGAATTTCTAGCTTGCGTTTGTTTCCGCTTTTTTGCTGTAATTGAACAGAAAGCTGATTGTAGTGATTTCTGATATTTTTCTTTTCTCCCCAAACTTGTTCCCAGGTTTCATCAAAAGTTGATTTTTTGACACTTTTGATATCAAAATCAGAACTTAAATTTTCATTTCCTTTTAATAAAAAACCCATATCTGATGGTGTAATCACTTCGGTTTTTCCGTGTGAAACAGCATATTTTGGAGCGTTTTTTACTAACTCAAATTTGATTTTATTTTGCCCGTTTGGTGAAGCCAACTCGTAAGCATTTTTATTTTTCTGACTGTATCCAATCGAAACTGAAAGGATTAAAGCGGGAAGAATGAGGTAATTTTTCATGATATTTTTCTTAATTCATTTTTAATAAATCGGGTGTTGCTTATGATGCTTTCACCCGATTTAGAAACTCAACAAAAACTTATTTTTATCCCTTGTTGGGATTGTTTTTTTGCCACGAATTACACAAATTTTCTCGAATTTAATATGTGTAGTTTGTGTCTGTTTTTTTTGCCACAGATTAAAAATGATTCCTTTATTTTCTGTGTCTGTTCTTTTTTGCCACGAATTGCACGAATTATCTCGAATTTAATTTGTGACTTATTTTTTCTCGCAGATTTTGCAGATTCAGCTGATTTTTTGTAATCTTTTTAATCCTTTAATCTGTGGGTATTTTTTTGCCACGAATTGCACAAATTATCACGAATTTTAATTAGTGGAAATTAATGCAATTCGCGGCAACCTTTTTTATTTTATCCACTCTGTTTTTAGAGTCGTTTTTCCTTGAAATGGGTTTGAAGTTACGTCAAAATTGTTTCCGTTTTTGGTCACTTTTATTTCTTGCACTGCATCTCCATCAGGTAAAAATACTTTGGCTGTCGCCGAAGTTGTTTTATCACTTGCGTACACTTTTAAAGTCAATTTACTCCAATCCATGTCTTTTGTAGATTGTGCCAAAGCGATGTGAGGCAATGCAGTTCCGTCTTTTACTAAAACTACGATTGGTACTTCACCTGCTTTGATTTTATGCCATCCAGATTGGTATACTTTTTTAGTTTGGTAATCAATCCAAGTTCCTTCCGGAAGATAAACATCTCTTTCTGTAACTTCCTCAAAAAGTGGTGCAACTAGCATGCTTGAACCAAATAAATATTCATTGTCTACCAACCAAGCCCCCGGATCATTTGGATATTCTACAAATAAAGCACGCATCATTGGCAATCCTTTTTGAGAACTTTCTTTTGCCTGAGCGTAGATATATGGCATTAATTCGTAACGCATATTATCTGCTTTTCTAAATCCTTCAAGGAAATCTTTACTGTATAACCAAGGCTCGCGTGGAGGTTCACCGTGGCTTCTTACGTGTGATGTAAACATTCCGAAAGGTGCCCATCTTCTGTATAAATTCTCTGGAGATTTTGTTGCAAATCCTCCTACGTCATGACTCCAGAAACTGAATCCACTTAGTCCTAATGAAAGTCCGCCACGTAATTCTGCCGACATTGCTCCGTTTGAAGTTTCGGCATCTCCACCCCAATGTAACGGGTAACGCTGAGATCCTGCCCATGTACTTCTTGCCCAGATTAAAGTATATCCTTTTTCTTTCTGAGTAATTTCGGCTACAGCCTTATTGTATCTTAATGGGTATAAATTGTGTTCGTAGAAACCTGTTCTTCCTGAATGGTAAATTCCGTCCGGCGGAGCTGCTTCTCCAAAATCTACTTTGAAAACTGAAACTCCCTGATCAAACAAATGTTTCAATTTTGCCTGATACCAAGTTACAGTTTCAGGATTTGAGAAATCCAAAACAGCATCTTCGTACGGAAGATTTCCTTTGCGGTCTCTTACGGCTAAGTTTTTGTCCATGATTTCATTAAACAAGGTATTCTTTGGTGAGAAATAAGGCAATTGCCATAAACACACATGAAAACCATCGTCTTTAAGATCGGACATCATTTTTTGTGCATCCGGAAAACGGTCTTTCGAAAACTCATAATTATTTCTCCAATCTACATCAAACCAACCGGTATCAAAGTGAATTACATCTGTTGGGATTTTATATTTACGTAGATCTTTTGCTACTTGTCTTCCTTCTTTTTCAGAGAAATAAGTGATTCGGCTCATCCAGAATCCAAATGACCAAAGTGGCGGCATTGCTGCTTTTCCAGTTAAATCTGTGTATTGATCCAAAACATCTTTTGGTTCTCCGATGAAGAAAAACAAATCTGCTTCGTCATCTCCAATATACATTTCATTGGCACTTGAAAAGTATCTTCCAAAGTCAACTGTAATTGGTGTTGAATGGTGTATGAAAACTCCGTAACCACGACTGCTCATATAAAACGGAACTGGTTTGTACATCGTTTCGTTTTGGATTCCGTTTGCATCATCTGCCCATAAAACTACTTTTTGTCCGCGTTTGTTGAATTGTGTGAATGATTCTCCACAACCAAATATTTTTTCGTCCGGTTCTAGGCTAAAAGCTGCTCCCATACTTCTGGAATAATCGCTGTTTCTGCGCACATACGAGAACGGAAGTGTTGGTGTATACGTGTTTTTAAAATCAGAATCATGAAGTGTACTTGTCAATAATTTTCCTTTTTCATCGTAAATTTTTACGTGCCAAGGTTTTGTCAAAATTTCTACAACTCCATGTTTGCTGGTGTATTTATAACCGCCTTCGATTTTAGTATATTTCCATAATTCAGGATGATTTGGCGCAACGCCATTTACCAACATTAGGGATTCTTTTTCAGGATGAAATTGTGGTCCTGAAGTAGTTTTAATTCTGATTGTTCTGTCTGAAACAAACTGAATCTGGAACGGTAATTCGGGAGAAGCCTGATATTCTGTTGTTGGAAATTCGTTTGCTGCAACACTATCGGGTTTCATCATCATGTTGTTGAAAGCCTGACGCGTTTTATAATTGTATCTCAAATATTTTATCGTTCCTTTTCCTGTTGCTGGATCAAAACTTTTTAGTTCATCGGCAAAATAAAAAGTGTTCAGATAATTCTGAAAATCTTTGCTAATGTCTATCGGAGCATTAAGTACATCTGCGTTCTGAATTTGTGCGGACGCTTTTGGCGAAAGCAATAATCCAAACATACAGATTGAAAACAATGTGGTTAGTTGTGAGTTTTTCATTTGTTAATTTTATTATTTCCTTTCCTGCAAGGTTTTCAAAACCTTGTAGGTATTGTGTTGGTCTATTCGATGTGTTAATTATACCTACAAGGTTTTGAAAACCTTGCAGGAATAGCGACGACTTATTACTCTGCTGTAATTACGATTGTTGCTGGTTTTAATCCATTCGCTTTAGCGGTTAATTCTAATCTTCCTGTTTTATTATCGGATTGAACAACTACCAAACATTTTCCGTTAAGAGCCGTATGTTTTGAACCTTTGTATGATTCGTGACTTACGGGATCTCCGCTGCAAACTCCAACAATTTTTCCGTTTCCTTTTAAGGAGAAATTGATTTCGTTATTGGCATTTGGAGCCAAAGTTCCTATCGCATCCTGAATATCTACGGTTACAAATGAAAGATCATTTCCACCTGCTTTGATGTTACTTCTGTCTGCTGTAAGTTTTAATTGCGATGGATTTCCGGCTGTTTTAATTTCGGTTTCCAGAACTGTTTTTCCGTTTTTACGAGAAATCGCTTTTAGTGTTCCCGGTTGGTAAGGAATTCTCCACATTACGTGTAAATCATCTCCTTTTTTACTTCTAATTCCAACTGATTTTCCATTAAGGAAAAGTTCAACCTCATCCGCTTTATTATAATACGCCCAAACATCTACTGTTTGACCTGCTTTCCAGTTCCAATGCGGGAAAATGTGCAGAACGGTTTTGTCTGTCCATTCGCTTTGGTACATATAATAAACGTCTTTTGGGAAACCGGCTAAATCGACAATTCCGAAATACGAACTTATTGATGGCCATTCATACGGAGTTGGTTCTCCGATGTAATCGAAACCTGTCCAGATGTACATTCCGGAAAGGAAATCGTATTTTTTAATTACTTTCCAAGTTGCTTCGTGTGTAGAACCCCAAGGTGCCTGAACCTGATCGTAAGCTGAAACGGTATTGCCCGCATTTCCACCAGTAAATTTGAGATCCCATCTTACCGGCCATTTTTTAATAGTATCTGAAACGGCATCATAATAACCGCGAGTTTGTAATCCCGAAGTAGTTTCTGTTGCGATGAAAGGAATTCCAGGGAAATTTTCTTTATGATGTGCATAAGTTTGGTGTGCATAATTGTATCCTATAAGATCTAAAACTCCGGATTTTGCAAGGGGATTAAACTGCACATTCTTTTTTTCGAATTGTAACGTTACGTCATCAATATTCATATTTACCGGAGGATTCATTGCTGCGGTAAGTGGACGAGTTTTATCATTAAGACGTACTATAGCTGCTAATTCTTTGGCAATTGTAACTCCTGTTTCATTCCATTGTTCGGGAATTTCATTTCCAATACTCCATATAAAAATACTTGGATGATTACGGTCACGAAGCAATTGATCTGTTAAATCTTTTTTGTGCCACTTATCCCAGTCGTTTGCATAATCGTATTTGGTTTTGTTTTGTTTCCACATATCAAATGCTTCATCCATGACAATGAAACCCATTTTATCACAAAGATCTAAAAGTTCCGGAGCGGGCGGATTATGAGAAGTTCTGATTCCGTTTACGCCCATTTCTTTCAGAATTTCCAACTGACGTTCGATCGCACGTGTATTGATTGCAGAACCTAGCGGTCCTAAATCGTGATGCATACAAACTCCTTTTATTTTTACTTGTTTTCCGTTTAAAATAAAACCTTTATTGACATCAAACTTAAAATCTCTTATCCCAAAATTGGTTTTGTATTGATCTACAATTTTATCATCTACCGAAATTTCTGTAACTGCTGTGTACAATTCAGGTTTTTCTACAGACCATAAAACTGGTGTTTCAATTTCTGCTTCTACATTTAATAATGTGCCACTTTTTGGAGTAAGCGTTATATATTGAGTGGCTGATGTTACCTTTGTATCTTCTTTATAAATAGTAGTTACTAGTGTTAATTTTTTTGATTCTGAATGGTCATTCTGAATTCGGGTTTCAATATTCACCGAAGCTTTTTCGGCAGTAACTTTTGGTGTTGTCACATAAGTTCCCCATTGTGCAACATGTAATTTATCTGTGGTTTCGATCCAGACATTTCTAAAAATTCCTGATCCTGAATACCAACGTGAATTGGGTTGTTTTGAATTGTCAACCTTTACAATAATTTCATTGTTTTTTTCTCCATAATTTAAGTAAGGCGACATGTCATATTGAAAGCTAATATATCCGTTTGGACGTTTTCCTAAATAATGCCCGTTTACCCAAACTTCACTGTTTTTATAAACTCCATCAAAGACAATTGATATAATTTTATCTTTATCAGAATCACTTATTTTGAAAGTTTTCTTATACCATCCTAAGCCTCCATTAAGTGCTCCGCCTCCATATCCGGCAGGGCTTTTTTCATCAAACTGTCCTTCGATACTCCAATCATGCGGAATATTTAAGGTTCTCCATTTGGTTGAAGTTCCAATGGTATCTTTATCTATTATACTATCATTAAGATGAAAACTCCAATCTGAATTAAAAGCGATTTTTCTCGAAGAAAAAGCTTCTGTATTTTCTTTATTGCAACCAAAAATTGCAAAAAAAACCAAAACAGTCAGTGTTTTTAAAAAATTCAAATGTTTCATTTTTTCTTTTTTGATGTGATCAATTATAAATTTGCCAATTACTGTTTCAAAAAAATCATAACGTCATATTATTATCTTTCATCATTTTTTTGTTTTTACTTTTAAATTCATAAAAACATATTTTGGCAATACCAAAAACTTTTAATTAAAGTCATCTCTAGAAACTGTCTTTTAAAATTTAATGTATTTATGAGGCAGTATTTCTAGAGATGACTTTTAGTTATTTTCAAAAAGCCCTTTTTGTTTATACATCTTTAAATTCATAGAGTCTTTAAAAAATGTAAAACCGAGTACTTTTTGTTCCAGCTAAATCAATATCCCGGTTGGAATATAATTAATCTTTTGGGACCCAATTATCGCTATATTCTTTTGATATAAAATTAAAAATTATAAACTCTGCTTTACTTTTATTAAAAGCAGCAATTTGCATAGTATCTTCTGTCAAACTGATAATTTTATAATTAGACCAATCAGAAACATCAGCAGCAGCACTGGCGCTCTGTAAAATTGCAGCATTTGTCAAGGTTAACTCATGTTTTGTTGCATCAAGAAAATAGGTACCATGTTCAATACCTCTTGTAGTGGTTAATGCATGATTTACTGTTACAAACGGTCCTCCGTCTAAGCTAAATGTCATTGAGCCATAATCTCCGGCAGGTGTTATCCATTGATTCCCTTTCCAATCCGGTTCCCATATCCAACACAAACCAGCATCACCTGTACATTCTTTTTGCCATCCAAGTTTGTTTCCAGAAAATGCTACTGGTCCCACAAAAAACTTTGAAACTCCGTCTGCATTTAAATCTAAATACCATGTTTTTGATTTTCCTACTCCTACTCCTCCAGATAAAGCAGTCCAAAGCGGATCATTTACATAATTTAAGTTATTATCTGAAACTGTAATAGTTACTGGATCTAACTCAACAATACCTCCGCCGGTAACTGCAGAAACTTTTATCGTATAGTCACCTTTAAATGCATATTTTACTATTTGTGTGCCTTTGTTCGATTTTCCCGTAACATAATCCCAAGTAAGTATCACTCCAGGAGTTGTGTTTTTCAGTATTACCGTATTTCCACCTGGATCAGCTACTAAGTCCTGAGTAATTTCAAAATGTATATCCGATTTATTAGTCGGTGCGTCTAAAGCATAAGTTTCAGGCGAACAAGAAGATACTAACATTGCTATTGATAACATCAAAAATGATGTAACTAATAATTTAATATTTTTCATTTTTTTCATTTTTTAGTTAAAATTACCAACCTGCATTTTGTTTTAAAACTCCTCCAGACAATGTAATCTGAGTATTAGGAATCTGCTGCAATCCTTTTGTTTCCATTATTTTTGCTGCTAAAATTGTTTTTGTTACAGGAACCCCACCACTTAACAAAGTTGTAGTTTCGGCAATGCTTGAAGAAGCTTTACCAATTCCCTGACGCAATAAATCCCAATATCTTACTCCTTCAAGAGAAAACTCTAAATATCTTTCTTTCAAAATATTATCCTGATTTACTGCCAGAGGTGTAAAATTTGTTTTATAAGCTCTTCTTCTAACATCATCAAAATAAACCTGAGCATTTCCGCTTCCTAATTCGGCTGCCATTAACAAAACATCTGCATATCTTAAAACGACATAATCCTGAAATTGACTGATATCCCAAAAGGCACTTCCCATTGCAATAGGTAAATCTACTCCGTCTTTATTCACCATTGGTGCATATTTCTTGTTGTAGTAACCCGTATATTCTCTTTGGCTATTTAGTTTATTAAATTGGATACCTTCTTCTGCAATTCCAATCATACTTGCTGTACGTCTTGTATCTGTAGCACTATAAGAGTTCCATAATTTCGAGTTTACTGTTACTCCCCAACCACGTCCGTATGGATAAGAGGAGAATTCTCTCATCCCAAACATTACCAGCCATTGGTTACCATCACTGTTTCCGTTATAATCACTAGTATAAGTATATTTTATAGAGAATACGGTTTCTTTATTACTCTCTCCTGCATATTTATCAACCGAAGCTGCTGGCCAAAGCGTTGAAAAATCGTCTACTAAACCATGACCACTAGAGGCAATAACATCTTCTAAATGTCCTAGAGCCTGTGTTTTAGTTACCACACCTGCTAAATCTGTTTTCCCATAATATCCTGTATAATATAAGTAAACACGCCCTAGTAAAGATTTAGCAGCCCATTTTGTAATACGTCCGCTTGTTGTAGCGCTATATGCCGTTGCCGGTAAATTGTTTGAAGCAAATACTAAATCTTCTGCAATAACTTTATATACATCGTCCGGATTGGCTTGCGGTATATTTTCAGAAGAAGCAACTGTTAACAATGGCACATTACCCCACAAACGTACCATTTCAAAATAAAGATAAGCTCTGATAAATCTAGTTTCAGATGTATAGGTATTTTTTAAAGCTGTATCTCCTCCCCATTCAATTTGGTCCATTTTAGACAAGAAAATATTACAGCGATAAATTGCCTTATAATAAGCAACCCAGTTAGAATTAAAGAAATCTACATCTGAGGGAGAGCGGCTGGTATCAAATTCATCAATGGCAGCATAACCGTAACCATCTGAATTACCTGTTCCTCCAAAACAATCATCAGAAAGTACTTCACTTATCACCGGGATACCCATTCCTGAAGCACCTGTTGCAACTTGCAAACCATCATAACATCCGACTAATGCAGTAAAAGCATCTTCTTTTGTTTTGTAAAAACTTGTATCTGTTAAATTTGTGATTGGTTCTGTATCTAAACTACAAGATCCCAGTGACAATAAACTAAAACAGAAAATATATAAATAGCTATTTTTCATTTTTTTAATTATTAAAGTTTAACATTTAATCCCATCATGAATGTTCTTGGTCTTGGGTAGTATCCTACGTCAACTCCAGACGAAAACTTTTGATCATCATTTGAGGAACCAAATCCTATTTCAGGATCCATACCATTGTATTTAGTGAAAGTATAAAGATTTAATACAGAGAAATAAATTCTGAATTGACTCGCAAAAAATGTTTTAGGTTGTTTCACTTTAGCTAAATCAAATCCTAAGGTAACAGTGTTAATTCTCAAGAAATCACCATCCTGAATATACAAATCTGAAAATTGTGTGAAGTTTCTGTTATCCTCAGTTACTCTTGGAATTGTGTTCGATGAACCTTCACCGTGCCAACGATTTAATATTGCTGATGTATAATTTCCGTAAGCACCTGATTGGTCTCTATACGATTGTACAATTTGATTTCCTGCAACACCATTAGCATTAAGAGAGAAATCAAAAGCTTTATAACTGGCAGACAAAGCAAAACCATATGTAAAATCAGGATTAGGGTTCCCAATACGGGTTTTATCAGTAGAATCTATTTTGTCATCTCCGTTTACGTTTTGGTAAATCAAATCTCCCGGAACTGCAGTAGGCTGTAATACAACACCGTTTGCCGATTTGTAGTTATCAATTTGTGCTTGATTTTGAAAAACACCTCCTGTTTTATATCCCCAAAAATAACCTAACGGTTGTCCATTTTCTGCTCTGTAAAATTCACCAGAATTAGCATAAAGTTCATTGCTTAATCCGTGAATCATACCATCTGCAGTAGGAATTTGACCAACTTCATTTTTATTATAAGCACCGTTTGCACTAATGTTATAATTAAAATCTCCAATTTTATTTTGGTAATTCAAGCTCAACTCTACTCCTTTATTTACTACATTTCCTCCGTTAATATATGGTGCATCTGCACCTGCAGTAGCTAATACTGGTGCTAAAATTAACCAGTCTTTATTCGTTTTTTTGTAAACATCAAAAGTTACATTTAATGCATTATTTAAAAATCTGGCATCAAAACCAAGGTCAACTTGTTCTGAAGTTTCCCATTTCAAATTCAGATTTGATAATCTGTCAGGATATGCACCTGGTGTAAGAACACCTTCTTTATCTCCAAAAATATAATTTGTGGTATTTGATTTTATAGTCGATAAATATTGAAAAGCTCTTGCGTTCTGGTTTCCTACTTGTCCCCAGCTTCCTCTTAATTTAAAAAAGTTTATTACTCTTGAATCTTTCAAAAACTCTTCATTTGACACAATCCAACCAGCAGAAACTGATGGGAAGTACCCCCATTGATTTTCCGGAGAAAAAACAGAAGATCCATCCATTCTAAAGGTTGCATTTAATAAATACGTTTCTTTATAGTTATAGTTTAATCTTCCAAAGTAAGACATCCTTTTAGTTACTTGTTTACTTCCTCTCATTGACATTTTTGCACCATCTTTGTTAGTCGTATTGTCAATCCATGCATGTTCTAAATCTTTAAAAATCACATCAGAATTTGTTGCACTAACTGATGTTCCATCATAATTGATAAAAGATGTACCTAACATCGTTTCAAAATGATGATTATCAAAAGCGCTAAATTTATATGTCAATAAATTATCCCAAGTAATGGTTTTACCTTTATTCATGTCTTGAGAAACTTTATCAACCTTATTATAGGCATAAGTTGACAATTGGTATATTGGAGAATAAGAGTGTCCTTCTCCTGCATAATAGTCAAGCCCCAAAGTAGTTTTAAATGTTAAATTTTTTATAGGCTCAATCTGCAGGTAAACATTCCCTAATAGTTTTTGATTGTTACTTTCTTTTTGATTATTATAGACCATAGAAGCATAAGGATTAGCCACGCCACCTAACCAAGGTTCTTTACTATTTGAAGTATCAAAATAATTACCATTAGCATCATACATTGGCAGTAAAGGTGTTACCTGAAAAGCACTTCTTAGAGAGTTGTTATACTGATTACCAACACCAATTCCGTTTTTATTGATGTAAGCAAAGCTCAGATTCTCACCAAATGTAACTACGTCTTTGTATAATTTATGCTCTGAGTTGAATCTAAAATTATAACGTTCATAGTTTGAAAGGTCCGGACCTCCTACAACTCCTTCCTGTCCCAGGTAAGATAACGATGTAGAATAAACCGAAGTATCTGAACCGCCTGAGGCACCGAATGAGAAGTTTTTAGTCGCGGCATTATCAGTCAGTACTTTATCCATCCAGTTGGTTCCAGAACCCATAGCAGCAATTTGAGCATTTGTAAAATATGGAGTATTACCAGAGTTTACTCTCGCTTCATTTAGCATAGTAGCGTATTCAGTTGCATTTAATAAATCAACTTTTCTAGCCACTGATTGTACACCGTAATATTGGTCAAAAGTAATTTTCCCGGCAGCTCCTCTTTTCCCTTTTTTTGTTGTTACTAAAACAACTCCATTTGAAGCCTGTGAACCATAAATTGCCGCCGAAGCGGCATCTTTTAAAACTGAAATAGACTCAATGTCTGAATTGTTTAAATAAGAAATATCTCCTGTCAGGATTCCGTCAACAACATAAAGCGGGCTGGTTCCTGCAATAGATCCTACTCCTCTAATTACAACATTCAAACCTTCTCCCGGCTGACCTGAAGTAGAGGTAATTTGAATTCCGGCTGCCTGCCCTTGAAGGGCTTGCAATGCATTTGTAGTATTGGTTTTAGCAAGATTCTCTCCACTAACCTGTGTAACAGCGTTCGTTACAAGGGTTTTCTTCTGTGAACCATAACCAATAACGACAACCTCTTTTAGGTCAGCTGCTTCTGTTTGTAACGTAACATTAATCGTTTTTTGAGTTCCAACAGTTACACGTTGCGTTTTAAATCCCATAAAACTGATAACAATGACGTTGCCTGTTTTTGCTTCCAATTTAAAATTTCCATCGAAATCTGTTGATGTTCCAATCTTGGTACCTTCAATTAGCACTGTAGCACCCGGAATTCCCATAGCATCTTCTGCTGATTTTACATTTCCGCTTACAATCTGGGATTGCTCCTGTGCAAAACCGGACTGCATCGTAAATAAGCTAAGCAACAGCACCATGCAAAACTGGAGCATTGTTGGTTTAATACAATAATTGCTTTTCATAATAGTTAAGAATTGGTTTAAATTATAGTTAGTTATTTTTTGCTTAATATGCATTCGAAATAATCTGTTCGAATAATTCTTGTCTTCCACTAAGTGGTTGAGGTTCTCCACTTGCACGGGCAATTTTGCTAAGATCTTCGAGAGATAATTCTCCGTTTTCGAACTTTGCTCCGTTTCCTCCGTCAAATGAACTGTAACGCTGTGTGCGTAATTTTCTATAGTCTGTATTTTGTAGTATCTGATCTGCACAGATTAATCCTCTTGCAAAAACATCCATTCCGGCAATATGTGCAATGAATTTATCTTCTAAATCGATTGAATTTCTTCTCACTTTTGCATCAAAGTTTACACCTCCGCCTTGAATTCCTCCACCTTCAAGGATAACCAACATTGCTTGGGTAACTTCCTGAAGATTTATTGGAAACTGATCTGTATCCCAACCGTTTTGGTAATCTCCTCTGTTTGCGTCGATGCTTCCTAACATTCCTGCATCAACGGCAACTTGCAATTCGTGCTCAAAAGAATGTCCGGCAAGTGTTGCGTGGTTTACTTCAAGGTTTAATTTGAAATCATTTTGAAGTCCGTATTTATTAATGAATCCTAATGAAGTTGCTGCATCATAATCGTATTGGTGTTTTGTAGGTTCCATTGGTTTAGGTTCGATCAGAAAGTTCCCTTTAAAACCTTCTTTACGAGCATAATCTTTACAAGTATTTAAGAATCTTCCTAAATGGTCCAATTCTCTTTTCATGTCTGTGTTTAACAAACTCATGTATCCTTCACGACCTCCCCAAAAAACATAATTTTCTCCGCCAAGTGCAATCGTTGCATCAATAGCAATTTTTGCCTGAGCTCCGGCATAAGCCACAACATCAAAGTTTGGGTTTGTTGCAGCACCGTTCATATATCGAGGATTGCTGAATAAGTTTGAAGTTCCCCACAACAATTTAATTCCTGACTCTTGTTGTTTTTGTTTCGCATATTCAACCATAGTCTGAATACGAGTTTCAAATTCTGCCAATGTTGGTGCATCATCTACCACATCAACATCATGAAAACAATAATAAGGCAAACCAAGCTTTGTCATAAATTCAAAAGCGGCGTCCATTTTGTCTTTCGCTCTTAAAATGACATTCTCATTTTTATCCCAGGAAAATGTTTCAGTCGAAGCTCCAAACGGATCTCCTCCTGTGTTACATAACGTATGCCAGTACGCCATTGAAAAGCGCAAATGCTCTTTTAATGTTTTTCCCGCAACGATACGATTTTCATCATACCATTTAAAAGCTAGTGGGTTATCACTTTCTCTTCCCTCGAATTTTATTGTATCGATGTTTTTAAAATAAGATTGTTTAGTTGTGCTCATTATTATTGTTCTATTTTAATTTGACTTTTCCATTGTTGATATAAATCCTGATATTGACTTGTCAGGATTTTATTAGGTTCTATTCGGTCTAAACATTGCAATCCAGCGAAAGCTTCCTCCAGCGAATTGTAATATCCAAACCCAAAAGCAGCGCCTCTTGCAGCACCTTCTGCTCCTGAAGTATTGTATAATTCTAAAGTTGTTTGTGTAGTATTGGTGAAGATTTCTCTAAAAACCGGACTTAAAAACAGATTTGAATTTCCTGCTCTCACCACCGTTCCTGAAACGCCAACTTCTTTCATCACATCAAAACCATAATTCATGGCAAACACAATTCCTTCACAAGCTGCGCGCACCAAATGTGACGGTTGATGAATATTGAAGTTTAAATTCTGGATTCCCGATGTCGCATTTTTGTTATTGAAAATACGTTCAACACCATTCCCGAAAGGGTAAAAACGAAGTCCGTTACTTCCTGCTTCTACTTTTGCAGCTTCGGCATTTAGTCTTTCGTAGGCAATTAAATCAGTTCTGTCAACTGACATGATTTTGCGTAGCCATTGGTATAAAATCCCAGAACCGTTAATGCACAACATTACTCCGTTGCGTTTCTCGATTTCAGTATTATTGACGTGTAAAAAAGTATTGATTCTGTTTTGTTTGTCGTAAGCATCCTGATCGCTTACGGCATAAACTACTGCCGAAGTTCCGGCTGTTGTTGCAATTTCTCCAGGTTTCAAAACATTCAATGACAATGCATTGTTGGGTTGATCTCCTGCTCTGTACGTTATTTTTACATCAGGATTTAATCCTAATTCTTGTGCAATTTCTAAGTGAATTGTTGCTTGAATTCCAAAATTTGAGACAATTTCCGGAACGATATCAGATGATAATCCCATTTGAGAAAGAATTTCAGTTGCCAATTTTCCTTCTGAAAAGTTCCAAAGTGCGGCTTCTGATAAACCTGAAGTACTAATTTGAGCTACTTTTGATAATTTCGCAGCAATAAAATCACCAGGAAGCATCATGTATTTTGCTTTTGCGAAAACTTCGGGCTGATTGTCTTTTACCCATTTTAGTTTTGAAGCTGTGAAGTTTCCAGGACTTCCTAAAATTTGCTGCTGACAATTTTCAGCACCCATTTTAGTATAAATTTCATCTCCAATAATTGCGGCGCGGCTGTCGCACCAAATAATTGAAGAACGAACGGAATTTAAATTTTCATCCGTCAAAACCAAACCATGCATTTGATATGCGATTCCTATTCCAACAACTTTCTTTAGATCAATATTAGATTTTGAACCTAATTGTTTGATTCCGTCTTTAACAAATTGCCACCAGGATTCCGGATCTTGTTCTGCCCAGCCAAATTTTGGAGCAACAATTGGCATTTCAAAATCAGGAACACTAATTGCTCCAATAGTTGTCCCTTTCTCCGCATCAAATACAGATAATTTTATTGAAGAGCTTCCTAAATCAATTCCTAAAAAAAACATTTGGTGGTATTTTAAGTTAGTCATAGATTTGTCCTTTTTTAACTTATAGTCAAACTGAACTTATCTTATGGTTATTTTGACTACAAGTGTAAAACATTTTTTCTATATTAACAAAATATTAGGTTTATTTTTTTTCAATTCTAATTATTCAATCTCGATTTTTATGAATACATCAAAAAAACCCGTAAAATGTTATAAAAAAATATTGAAAAAATAACGTTTTAGCGATTTGACAATCAGTCATTTAAGGATAATTATTTAAAAATCTTATTTTTAAGGATATCACAACCATCTGATTGTCAGAAAATTATTTCGTTAATAAAAATATAAATCTTGTAACAAGACAACTATTCATTTTATTTATTTAATTTGTCAAAATTTAAATAACATATGGTTAAAAATGTAGCCGACGATTCTGCTTTAAAAAGCGAGCAAACCGCAATGAATGCGATCACAATTGACTGTGTGATATTTGGATTTGATAAAGGAAGCCTCGAAGTGCTTCTGGTACAACACGGAGAAGGAATTAGTAAAGGAAAATGGGGTCTTCCGGGAGGATGGATCTACAAAAAAGAAAGTACTGATAATGCCGCACATCGTTTATTGAACGAACTTACAGGTCTTGATAATATTTACTTAGAACAATTGAAAGCGTTTGGAGATCCGGATCGTTTCCCGCTTCGACGCGTTATTACGATTGGTTATTATGCCTTGGTAAAACGTGAAGACTACAATGTTAAAGCTGGTTTTACGGCATCAGACGCAAAATGGTATAAGATCAATAGTATTCCGGATTTGATTTATGATCATAATGAAATTTTGGCTTATAGTTTAAAACATCTTCGTAACAGGGTTCGTCAAGCGCCGCTTGGTTTTAATCTTTTGCCTGAAAAATTTACTTTATTGCAATTAATGCATTTGTATGAAGAGATTTTAGGAATCGAAATGGACAAATCTAATTTCAGACGAAAAATTCTGCACATGAAACTATTAGTTGCATTGGATGAAAAACAACAAGACGTTTCGCATAGAGCTGCCAAATTGTATAAATTTGATCCGGCAATTTATAAGAAATTGACCGAGAAAGGATTTAATTTTGAATTTTAATGACATTTTTACCTCCTAAAAATACTTCTGAAGCTTCTGCCAATATCACTTCAAACACAAAATCAGTTATAGAAGGCATTTCGATCGACTGCGTTATTTTTTCTTTTGATAAAAAAAATCTTGAGGTTCTTTTAGTACATCATGCTATAGGAGAAAGCGCTGGAAAATGGGGAGTTCTTGGTGGAAATCCGGAACTGGAAGAAGGTATTGATCATGCTGCACTGCGAATATTATATGAACTCACTAGTCTTGACAACATCTATCTGGAGCAATTAAAAGCTTTTACAGATCCTGATCGTGTAAGGAGCGAGAGAGTTATAACTATTGGATATTACACCTTAGTAAACCGTGAAGATTATAATATTAAGGCCAGCGTTTCAGTATTTGAAGCTAAATGGTTTAAAATTAATGAGGTTCCTAAATTAATTTTTGACCATAACGAAATTCTCGAATTTAGTTTGATGCAATTGCGCAATCGGGTTCGTCAGGCTCCTATTGGTTTTAACCTTTTACCTGAAAAATTCACCTTGCTGCAATTAATGCATTTATATGAAGAAATATTAGGAATCGAGTTGGATAAATCAAATTTTCGCAGAAAAATTCTCCACATGAAATTATTAGTAGAACTCGATGAGAAACAACAGGATGTTTCGCATAGGGCTGCCAAATTATACAAATTTGATGAGGCGATTTACAAAAAATTGACTGAAAAAGGATTTAATTTTGAATTTTAGATAAAAAAATGCCCAAAGAGTTTCTTCGGGCATTTGTCTGTTTATTTTTAAGGAATACATACGATTATTACATTACAATAACCTCCTACAATTCCTGGAAACTTAGACGGATCTTCGGTTCCGGAATTCGCTGCAATTCCATTTCCGCTAGGGCAAATAGAAGTTGGTACGCCATTTCTGGGACCACAAACTGTTCCTAATGTTCCGCCTTTAATTCTTTTTAATTCTTCTTTTGAAAGTCTACCAAATTTTTCTGTCAGCCTTAGGGTTAATTTTTCCATAATTTATTGGGTTTAATTGTTAGTAAAAAAACAGATATTATCTTTTCTCACTTGTAAATCCTGCGCACAGATTTTAATGAGAAATGATACTACAAAAGCTTTAAATCACAAGTTAATCATGCTTATGGTTTAAATGACTACAAGTATAACTATATTTACTTAAACCGACAATTATTCTCACAAAAAATACAGATATTTCAAACAAAACCAAGTTAAGATCTTTTTTTAATAAACAACGAATCAAACCCTCTCCATAATAAAAACATTCACTAAGTTTTTGATCTTAAACTTGTAATTCATTATGAACAATTTACCCTCATTTTAGAACTTTAAAAACAACTTTCTGTCTGCAAAATTCAAAATCGGGCAACTACATTCCAGAATCCAAAACTTTGCGCTATCTTTGCGCCTTAATAACATGCTCTAAGGCAATTGCTCTAGCGCAAATTTATACCCTGAAATTACTTAAAACTCGTTTAGAGAATTGACATATTAAAATGAAGAAGATACGTAACTTTTGCATTATTGCACACATTGACCACGGTAAAAGTACACTGGCAGACCGATTATTGGGCGCTACACAAACCGTTACAGCTCGTGAAGAAAAAGCACAATTGCTTGACAACATGGATCTGGAGCGTGAGCGTGGAATCACCATTAAGAGTCACGCCATTCAAATGGAATATACTTATAAAGGAGAGGAATATATCTTAAACTTGATTGACACTCCCGGTCACGTTGACTTTTCATATGAAGTTTCTCGATCTATTGCTGCCTGCGAAGGTGCGCTTTTGATTGTTGATGCTGCACAAAGTATTCAGGCACAAACGATTTCTAACTTATATTTGGCTTTAGAGAATGACTTGGAAATCATTCCGGTCTTGAATAAAGTCGATTTACCAAGTGCTAATCCTGAAGAAGTTAGTGATGATATCATTGATTTATTAGGGTGTAAATTGGAAGATATTATTCATGCTTCAGGGAAAACTGGTTTTGGTGTTGAAAATATTTTAGCTGCCATTATCGAAAAAATCCCACCTCCATCAGGAAATGTTGATGAGCCGTTACAAGCTTTGATTTTCGATTCACATTATAATCCATTCCGTGGAATTGAAGTTATTTTCCGTGTGAAAAACGGAGAGATTAAAAAAGGGCAAAAAATTAAATTCATGGCCACAGGAAATGAATATTTTGCCGATGAAATTGGAACTTTAAAATTAAATCAGGTTCCTAAAAATGTTATATCTGCTGGTGATGTTGGTTATTTGATTTCTGGAATTAAAGAAGCCAAAGATGTAAAAGTTGGAGATACTCTAACGGATGCTAAAACGCCAACTACTAATATGATTACAGGTTTTGAGGATGTAAAACCAATGGTATTTGCCGGAATTTATCCTGTTGATACCGAAGATTATGAAGATTTGCGTTCTTCTATGGAGAAATTGCAATTGAATGATGCTTCGTTAGTTTTTACTCCTGAAAGTTCTGCGGCTTTAGGTTTTGGTTTCCGTTGCGGATTCTTAGGAATGCTTCACATGGAAATTATCCAGGAACGTTTAGAGCGTGAGTTTGATATGACTGTAATTACTACGGTTCCTAACGTTTCGTATTTGGCTTATACCAAAAAAGATCCTGAAACTCCATTTGTTGTAAACAATCCTTCTGACTTACCTGAACCTTCTCGTTTAGACAGAGTTGAAGAACCATATATTAAAGCTACAATCATTACAAAAGCTGATTTCGTAGGAAACGTAATGAGTCTTTGTATCGAAAAACGTGGTGTAATTACCAATCAAACGTATTTAACGACTGAAAGAGTTGAATTGAATTTTGATATGCCATTGGCAGAGATTGTATTCGATTTCTACGATCGTCTTAAAACGGTTTCTAAAGGTTATGCTTCTTTTGACTACTCTCCTATTGGAATGCGTACTTCGAAATTGGTAAAACTGGATGTTCTTTTGAATGCTCAAACGGTTGATGCACTTTCGGCTTTGATTCACGAGGACAACGCTTATAACATCGGTAAAAAAATGACCGAGAAATTACGCGAGTTAATCCCGAGACAACAATTTGATATTCCGATTCAAGCTGCAATTGGAGCTAAAATTATTGCTCGTGAAACGATTAAAGCACTTCGTAAAGACGTTACCGCAAAATGTTATGGTGGAGATATTTCGCGTAAGCGTAAACTTCTTGAAAAACAGAAAAAAGGTAAAAAACGTATGAGACAAGTTGGTAACGTTGAAATTCCGCAAGAAGCATTTATGGCTGTTTTGAAATTGAACGATTAGATTTGTTTTAGAGGAAAGAATAAAGAGTAAAGAATATAGATTTAAACCCGATGACGAAAGTTGTTGGGTTTTTTGTTTAGATTTGATAAAAATATTTTATGGAAGTAATTAGTGGAAAGGAGTTTCAAACAATAATTTACTCAGATAATGCAGAAACAATTTCTGATTTTATTGTGGAAATCAACACCTCTTTAAATATTGATTTAGAAAAAGTCAAACTGTCAATTACTTTTTCAAACTTAAAGTTCCAAGGAAAGCAAATACGATTCTATAAAATAAAAAAAGAGTGCTTGCATCGTTTTCGATTTGATAAATGCACATTTGAATCCAATACTTTTATCGAAAGTGATTTTGAGGACATAACATTTATATCCAATACTTTTAATTGTGATAAATTTCATATATACAAATCAACTATCGGAGTTTTAGAGTTTTTCGATGATGACTCTAATTCAGAAAACATTAAGAACAATATTTTCTCAAAAGGAAATTTCAAAATAGATGAGTGTGAGTTCAATTCTGTCTTTTGGTTGAAAAATATTAAATTTAGTGAAAAAACCAACATTGATTTTAGCACTGTCAAATTTCATAATGGATGTTTCTTTGACTCGATTTCTTTAAATAAAATAATGTTTTATAATTGTGATTTTTTAAAAGAATTCAGATATGATATTTTTTATAATAGCTCAACCTTCAGAGAATGCTCTTTTTTAGGATTAACAACATTCTCTGGATTACCATCTGTAAATTCTTCATTTCTATGGTTTGAAAATTGTCACTTTTTTAAATTAGCAAATTTCAACAATTATTGGTTACATAAATTAAGAATTGAAGAAACTACTTTTTCTGATAATGTTTCCTTCCAACAGACATATTTTGACATAGTAAGTTTTATAAGGATTATTTTCGAGAAAAAGGTGTGGTTTGACGATATTCGGATTAAGAAAATAGACGAATGTGATAGAATAACTATTAGAACAATCAAACAAGAACTCCAAAAAGCTGAAAATCGAATCGATTTCAATAAATTTAGAAACTATGAATTAGCTGCTCATTATAAAGAATTAAACTTTAAAATAGATTTCAAAGACAAAACAATTTTATGGGCAACAAAATGGTCTTCCAATTTTGGAAGCTGGACTTGGGCTTTTTGGTTTACTATAATTATTGGACTGATATTTTTTACTCCCTTTTATATATTTGAAAACTTTAACAAAACTATTAATTTACAAAACTGGCAAGATTTCATTTATGGATATTTTAGATTTTTCTTAATTACCGATTTTAAAAATGAATATTATCAAGCAGGAGAAAGTGTTCTAAAATTCAACTGTTTTTTAAGTTTACTTCCCTTCTTATTTGGTAAGATAGCTGTTGCCTTTGGTATTTATGAAATGATTCAATCTTTCAGAAAATTTAAAGCTTAAATTTTAATCAAACAAAAAAACCGATAACTTTCGTTATCGGTTTTTTTGTTTTTTATGCTGAAGGCTGCGTAAAAGACCAGCCTGCCACAATTAAGTCGCGAACTACTTCGTTTCTTTCTGCTCCATCTTCCAGCGTATAAATGTCATGTTTTACAACAAAAGATTCGGTCATTTTCTTTGATCCATAAATTCCGCCAAAAATCATGGCAAAAATTCCGCCTACTACAACAAATGCGTTAAGCAGCATGAAATTATAAACCAAAAGAGAAATTACCACTACAACAGCAATTCCCGTTATTAATTGTGATCTCGAAGTTGATTTTTCATGAATTGTTTTACAAGAAGAGCATCTTGGAATTCCGATTAAAATTTTAGAAAATTTAACCGATCGGTACACGACGATATTAGTTCTGTCAGCTTCAACAAAAAGCGGTACAAAATAACAGTCGTTCATGCTTTTCATATGATCTTGTTCGCAGTACGTGCATTTGGTTTCGTGCGGTTCAAATCTTTTGTAATGTTCACTAAAAGAGTAATTCTGAATCATAAATTGAGTTTTTAAGTTAGTCTGAAGGTAAAATTTGGGATAAAATATATTTAATCAATAAACCCGGGCCGAAAGAAAACAATAACGGAATAAGAAGTTCTAAATTCAAAATAGTACTTCTTCCTTTAAAATAAAAACCACAGGCAAAAGGCATAATCGCTGCGGCTATACCATAACCAACCATTCCCGGAATTGGATTTTCCTGGTTTCCATAATATCCACAAAAACAAGCCACCACGATAGATATTAAAATCATCAAACCATTATTTCCGCCAAACATTCCTAAGAAAGCTGTAATCATAATCACGGCTCCAAAAGCAATATTGCTTCTTTCTTCAGATGCCTTTGCTTCTTTGGCTTCTTCATAAAGATCATCTTTATGGCTTTTGACTACTTTTGTTAAGAGTTCTTTTGCTGTAACAGGATCATAACCTAACCGAATTAAATCAATCAATTCTTGATTAGCATCAAAGGTGCCGGCACGAAGCTTTTTTTTAATTTCTTCCTGCTTCGCATACGAAAATTCAGTTTGCATTTGGTTTGTTTTTAGTTGCGTTAAAAATACATTTTTTTTTAAATCAGCTGCTAAACGGAATAAAAATAATTAACAAGATAGTTCCTGATATTTCAAAACTGTCTCAATTTGGGACAGCTTTTTTATTTCTTTAAACTCTGAACCTTTGTATCTTTGAATCTCTGCACCTATAAAAGAAAAAAATGGACGAAACCCCAAAACGATTTGACCGTATTGTCGCAATTCTGATTCAATTACAATCTAAAAAAATTGTAAAAGCACAAGAATTGGCTGATCGTTTTGACTGTAGTTTGAGAACGATTTATCGCGATATCCGAACCTTGGAAGCATCGGGAGTACCTATTTATAGTGAAGCCGGAGTTGGTTATGCATTAATGGATGGTTATCGATTGCCGCCTGTAATGTTTACGCGCGAAGAGGTAAGCAGTTTTATTGCGGCCGAAAAACTAATGCAAAAATTCACAGATCCTTCTCTTGGGGCGCATTATGCATCGGCGATGTATAAATTGAAATCGGTTTTGAGAGGTACGGATAAAGATTGGCTTTCGAATATTGAATCTAAGATTTTAATGCAGTCTCAGGAACCTTTATTTCACGATAATTCGCCAAATACATTGGCAGTTTTATTTGAAAGTATTGCAGAGAAAAAACAGATTCTTCTATCGTACAAAACCATCGAAGCGCAAGAAGCTAGCAAAAGAAACATTGAACCTGTTGGTGTTTTTCACGATCACAATAACTGGTATTTTCTGGGTTATTGCCATTTGCGAAAAGATTACAGACAATTTAGAACAGACAGGATTCAGGGAATTCAGAAAACAGACTTAGAGTTTACTATTGAACATGATTCTCTAGAAACCTATTTGGTCAAGTCAGAAACTATTCCAACAACTAAGGTTAGGATTCTGGTTTCTAAAAAAATTCTTAATCACCTTCGATACGAACAGAAATATCATGGCTACGTTTCCGAAAAAGAAGTTGGCAACGAAATCGAAATGACTTTTATGTCACGCAATGTTGAAGATGGTTTCTCACGTTGGCTTTTGATGTTTGGTGATTATGCTACAATTCTGGAACCCGAAAGTCTTAAAACCAGAGTCTTGGAACTAATTGAAACGTACAAAAAAAGATTAATATGAAAAAACCCCAAGGATGAAAGTAAGTTCATCTTTGGGATTTTTTCGATTTATTATTGTGCTTTTACTACATTATAAAAATTATAATCTGTATTTGAAGCATCTGTAATACCGTTATTTCTTCCAATGGTTACAATTTGTCCTCTGTGATAAGTGCCATGATTTACTACTTGTAATAAGTAATCAGAAACCGGCAACTCACATTGAAACCAGGGATTTTCGATTTTAATGGCTTTATATAATTGTTCGTCTGATAATGATGATATAAACTCGGATAATTTAGCCGATGTATTTAATAAACCCTCAAATATTTCATTCTTATCTAAATCAATACTTTCTTTCCTTTCAGGCAAAGCAGTTTCGGATATTATTGATAACCAATATTGCTCTGTTTCCCAAATATGATTAAGTGTTTTAATAATGCTCGAATAACTCGACGCAACTTCTTTATGCAACAACTCGTCAGATTTTGGTGTTAGCCAATTCACAAATTGTTGATTTACCCATAAATTGTAGGCAGCATAATTTGCCATTATTTTTTTTAAACTCATACTATTTGATTTAAATTATACTTGAATGAATTAATTTGATTCATTAAAAAACATCTTGATTATTATTCTATCTCTCCCAGAAAAAAGGAGGCTCAATTCCTAAAGCTCTTAAATAAACATATCCTTGTCCGCGGTGATGAACCTCATTATCAACAAAATACAAAATATTCTGGATTACCGGAAATTCATATTGACCAAAAAGATTAAAGGTTTCATTAAAATCTTCAATAGACAATTTCTCCCAATATTTATTAATTTCTGCTGTTGCCTGATCCCATTTTTCAAGATATTGTGCTTTGAAAATTAATTTTTCAGTTCCTTCTGTAAATGGTGCAGTTTCTTTAGTTACAATTCCTTTAAGTCCAGGAACTGCAATAGCCAAAAGTTCATCTACCAATTTAGAGAAAGGTCTCATTCCTCCTATCGAAAATTCAAAGAAATCTTTTTCAGGAAACAATTCAATTACACGACGTGTTAGGGCACGGTGACCTTGCCAGTGTATCAACAAATCTTCAGGAGTAATTACTTGTGCTGCTAATGTTTTCATAGTTTTAAAGTTTTATATTTTTTAATACTTCAAAATTATTAAGGGTCGGTGACAACAGTTTGTCAGTAGGAAATAAAAAAATAAAATATTTTTATATTTCCTACTGTAGAGGTCCACAGCAGTGCGTCTCACGCTACGTAACCCCATTTAATTCAAGTGCGCTAAACCCGACAGTCCCGAAGTTTCGGGATAAAAACATATCAGGTTTGATCTGAAACGAAATCCTATATTTTCAATTCTTCAAAACAAACGATTCGTATCTCCAAATTTAAACAATTGTGTTCACTTTATTGTTAACATACAAATACCCATTTAAACACACAAAATATTATGTCTAATAATTGTGGTTACTGGACGTGAGATGCACAGCAGTGCATCTCTACATCGTATCTCTATGAACATAGGTATCAATAAAATTACGAAATTAAAATTTGTACCTTTGCAGCTTAAAAACATTGGAACTTAGAAAAAATGATCGAAGATAAAAATCCGCAACGTACCAGTATAGCGCAATTAGGTGAGTTTGGCCTAATTGAACATTTAACCAAAAATTTTGATGTTACTCAGGAATCTACTTTAAAAAGCATCGGCGATGACGCTGCTGTTCTTGATTTTAAGGATAAGAAAGTAGTTGTTTCTACTGATTTATTAATCGAAGGTGTGCATTTTGATTTGGCTTATATGCCTTTAAAACATTTAGGATATAAATCTGTCGTTGTAAACCTTTCTGATATTTGCGCTATGAATGCCAAACCAACGCAAATAACGGTTTCTGTAGCCGTTTCTAATCGTTTCCCACTAGAAGCATTAGAAGAATTATTTGAAGGGATTACACACGCTGCAAAAGAATATAAGGTTGATGTAATTGGTGGTGATACTACCTCATCTCAAAAAGGACTAATTATTAGTATTACTGCTATTGGTGAAGCTAATGAAGAAGAGATTGTTTATCGAAACGGTGCAAAACAAACCGATTTGCTTGTTGTTACAGGTGATATTGGTGCTGCCTATATGGGCTTACAGGTTTTAGAGCGCGAAAAACAGGTTTTTCAAGTGAATCCAAACAGTCAGCCAGATTTAGATATGTACAGCTATTTAATCGAACGTCAGCTAAAACCTGAGGCTAGAAAAGATGTGCGTACTTTATTGCATGCTCTTGAAATCAAACCAACTTCTATGATCGATATTTCGGATGGGTTATCATCTGAAATTATTCATTTATGCAAACAATCAAAAGTGGGTTGTAATTTATATGAAGATAAACTTCCGTTAGATCCTCAATTTATTTCGACTTGCGAAGAATTTAATATAGACAGTACCACTGTCGCCATTAATGGCGGTGAGGATTATGAATTACTTTTCACTATTGACATTAATGATTTTGATAAAATAAAAGGAAATCCAAACTTCTCTATTATTGGTCATATGGCAGACGAAAGTGAAGGAATAAATCTGGTTACTCGTGCAAATACCCAAATTCCGTTGAAAGCTCGCGGTTGGGATGCTTTGTCTGAATAACCTTTTGTACAAATTCCAAAATAAAAAAATTCCAAATTCCAATGGCATGACTAGCACAATTGGAATTTGGAATTTTTTATTTGATTTTTTCTCTAGAAGAGCCCTTTACTTTTAGCTTCTTTTACCAATTCATCATCAGAACCGGTTTTAATTTTCAGCAATTCTTTGAGATTTATTTTACGTTTTTCAATTGCATTTAAAGAAATCGGAATATACTGCGGCATTGCATGATGCTCTGTTCCTTTGGACAAATGAAACAAAATTTGCTTGTCAAACTGATCAATTTCTATTGAATTATGAGGAGATTGATTGACCATTTTTACTACTGATTGGCTGTAGTATTTGTCATTCTTCATTACTTTATCAAACGCAAAAAGCAACTCATCAAACGTAAGATCATTTTTTATAATCAAACCATTTGGGCTTATGGTTCGTATAATTGTTTTAATTTTTAGCAATTCAGTATACATTGTCAGTAGAATGATCTTGCAATTGGGCATTTTTTTCAAGATCAGTTTTGCCAGATCTTCACCTGAGAAAATATCTTTTTCTTCATACGACGGCATACTTATATCCAGAAAAGCGACATCGAAATTTGGGGTTTCAGGCTCTTCCAATAAATCATAAGCTGATTTACAATCGTATGCCTGCGAGATAAGAAATTCATATTCTTTAGGGTTATATCGCGTAATAGCATTTTTATATCCCTCAATAATAAAAGGATGATCGTCAACTATTAAAATATTTCGTTTGGCAACTTGCGAAACTGGGGCTGTTAGGTCAACTGTCATTTTTTTGTAGGTTTATTTTTTGATCAATTGGGACTTTAATTATGAGAATTGTTCCTTCTCCTTTGGCAGATTTTATCGTAACTGTACCCTTACATTCTGCTGCTCTGTATTGAATATTGTGTAATCCTATTCCGTTCTTCGTTCTTTTGGTATTAAAACCAACTCCATCATCTGAAATCGAAAGAATCAAATGATTTATCTCGCTCTTAAATTCCACCTCAATTGTACTTGCTTTTGCATATTTATTACAATTTTGCAGCGCTTCCTGAATAATTCGGTACAAATTGATTTTGACCATGTTCTCGACCAATTCCCATTTAATATGAGAATCAAATGAAGTAATCAGTTTTGAATTGTATGTATTTTGTTGATTTTCAAACAATTTGTTTAAAATCGCAACAAAATTATTAATTAATTCTGATTTCTCCCGATTTAAATCATGCGAAATTTCACGTATATCTTCCTCAATATGTTTAAGTTCTGCTAAATACTTCTTTCTTTTGGGCGCCGCGTGGGCTTCATCCAATTTATCTAAGCTATCCAAACTAATTCTGACTCCAAACATTCTGCCTAAAACACCATCATGCAATTCCTGAGCAACTTTCTTCTTTTCTTTGATACGAGTCATCTCGATATCATTTTGCTGCGAAATCATCAAATTATAAATATCCTCGTTTGCAATTTGTTGTTGTTGCTTAAAAAGTAATTCTCTATTTTTAGCTTGTTGTGTTTTGTAAACATAGAAAAATAAACCTATTAAAGTACAAATACTAAAAACATAAACTAAAGTTTTATTCTTCTCTTGGAGGTTTGAGTTTTCATCCTTTATTTCATTGGTTTCATATTCAATACGAGAGAATTTCTCTCCCATTTTGCGCTCTTCTTTCAGCAATTTCTCATTATATTCGATATAATCTTTGGAATAACCCGAAGCATTCTTATGATCAACAATAGCAATTTGCTTAAGTGATTCTAATATATTTCTTATCGTATTTGATTTTTTGGATAAAACTAGTGCTTGCTTCGAATATTGAATTGCCCTAAAGGTATCTTTCTTAAAGGCATAATACTCAGACAAATGAATTTTATTTAATATAATTCCAGGCTCAATTTTCAGACTGTCCCTAATTTTCAATGCTCTATAAAATTGCGATGGTAAATCTGTAAAATCTTCCGATTTAAATTTAGAATAGGCTAAATTATCTAAAAGTATTGCATAAAGAGCTGTATTACCATTAAACAAATCTTTTTGCTCCAAACCTTTCTTAAAATAATTTTTTGCCTGATTAAAATTATGCATGTTTAAATAAACATACCCAATATTATTTAATGAAATTGCTTTTAGTTGAAACTCTAATGAAATTGATTTATCATTAAGCATAGACAATGCCTTATTGTGATACTCCAATGCTTTGTCATATTCTTCACGCTCATTATAAATGATTCCCAGTAAATTGTAACTTTCATAAAGCTCTTTACTTACGTTTTTCTTCGTTTTTAAAATCTTAAGCGCTTTAAAAACAGTGATCTCACTTTCAAAAAAATCTCCTTCATGCAGCTGCAAATCTGCTTTAGCAATAAAAGTTTTGACAAGATTAATATCATCATTAATTCCCAAATATATTTTTTCTGCTCTAAAATAATTCAAAAAGGCACTATCAGAAACCATTTCTGATTGATAATAGTCGCCCAAATAAGTATAAGCTTTAGCAATATTGGATGAATCTTTACTACTAATTGATCTTTCTAAAATCAGTTTAGATATTTTTTTATAAGATTTCCAGTCACTCATATTATAATAGCGATTAGCAATTTTAAATAAATTGGCTCTATTAAGAGAATCATTTTGCTGATCTATAATTATATCAAATGCTTTCTGATTATATTTTTGTTTATAATGAAAGGGTAAATTAATATCATTTGCCAATGATAAATAGATAGAGAGACTATCTTTTGAAGGATTTACATTTTTCTCTTTCTTAGGTTTATTGGTACAACCAAACAGGACAAAAACTAAAAACAATAATATCTGAGAATATTTTTTCAAGGTATGTCTTTGATTTTTCTCAAAAATACTAAATCTATAGACACAAAAAAAGGTTGCCAAAAACTGACAACCTTTTATTTATATTTTTTGTCTCGTCCTGAAATAGCGATACACAAAAAGCCATCGTTATGGAAGATCAAATAAATTATGTAAAGCGTAGTCAACGAGATTACAGTATGTCACTAAAACTTCAAATTGTTAGTGAGATTGAAAAAGGAAATATTTCTATTACTCAAACAAGAAAACAATATGGTATTCAGAGTCATGGAACAGTTTTAAATTGGTTAAGAAAATTTGGTAACTTTGATTGGGAGAACCAAACCCCAACCCAAATGGCAAAAACACCTGAACAGAAGATAATGGAACTCGAAGCCCAAGTGAAATTATTGGAAAAGCAAAAAGCATTATTGGAAAGACAGGCTTT
>NZ_FZNL01000003.1:0-368696 GCF_900187965.1 Flavobacterium sp. ov086
ATACCAGATAATACAAATTTAATACTTCATTCAGACCAAGGCTGGCAATACCAAATGAATCATTACCAACTTTTATTAAAACAAAAAGGAATCAAACAAAGCATGTCAAGAAAAGGAAACTGCCTAGATAATGCAATTATTGAAAACTTCTTTGGAATATTAAAATCTGAAATGTTTTATACCCAAAAATTTAAATCAATAGAACAATTAAAAAAAGAAATTAATAAGTATATAATATATTACAATAACGAAAGAATTAAATCAAATTTAAACAAAATGAGCCCGATAAAATATCGAGCTCATTATTATCAAACTTAATTATAAATTTGTCTAAACTTTTGGGTGCAGTCTAGTAAATCTAAAGGCTTTTTTTTATTGTTGATTTTACCATATAAGTTATATAAGTTCATTTAATAAAAAACTTAACATAACTAATGCATATTCCTATGGGAAATGTAATTAAGTTTAACCTTTACACAATCCCTTTGTGATCTTAGAGCAAAGCGTAATTCACAAAACTTTGCGTTCTTTGCGGAATTCTTTGTGAACTTTGCGGTAAAATTTTCTTTGTCGAGTTACATATATAAGCTTCGACTTCGCTCAGCCTGACAAAACTGCCTTTAAAAAAGCTTAAACTTAATGACATTTCCTGTAGGGACAAAACAGCAACAATTATACGCTACTTTAAATGAACTTATATAACTTATATGATAAAAAACTAAGCTAAGCTAGGTTTACGCAATAACTTCCCATTTTCGTTCTCTTTAAACTTCGGAACAAAAACTATTTCTTTAGGCTTTTCAAATTTCCCAAGAACATCAAAAAAGTCAGGAGCAAATTCCTGCTTTTCTCCTTCGATAACCAGAATTAATTTTTCGCCCAGAATAGTGTCCGGAATTCCGGTTACAAAAAATCTTGCATCAATCTTTCCTATCAATTTTGCTTCTATCTGCTCCGGAATAAGTTTTACCCCACCACTATTAATTACATTATCGATTCTTCCTAAAAAGATAAACTGATTTTCGTTTATCAATTCTACAAGATCATTTGTAACGATTGGTTCATCGGAAATAGAAGAAACAGAAATCACCAGACAATCACGATCGTCTTTAGAAATTTTTACGTTTGGCAAAATCGAAAATACACTATCTCCTACTCTTTTAGCGGCAATATGCGTAATAGTTTCGGTCATTCCGTAAGTCTCGTAGATTTCAGTTTTCAATGGCAAAAGCTTTTCTTCCAAAGCACTGTCCATTTTGGCACCACCAATAATTAGTTTCTTTATATTTTTCAAACCTTCAATAGAATTCTGAACCTGCAAAGGCACCATTGCTACGAAATCATATTTCGTCGAATTATTCGCTAAAGGCTCTGTACTAGGCGAAACAATATCAAGATCCAATCCTAAAATTAGGCTCCGAACCAGCATCATTTTACCGGCAATAAACTGAACCGGCAAACACAGCAAAGCTTTATTTCCCGGTTCTAAACCAAAGAAATCCCCAGTTGCCAATGCAGACTGAATCATGGCTTGCTTTTCTAATCTTACAAGCTTAGGAAGCCCCGTTGTTCCTGAAGTTGTCATTTCGATATACTCTTTATCATCGAACCAATCCAGCAAAAATTCGCCAATCGCACGCTCGTAAACATCGCCTTCTTTGATGTAACTATATCCAGCCTGACATAAATTTTTTCCGTTTAAATGATAGCCATTTAGTTTGAAATAATTATGTACATTTTTATGTGTTAACTTTGACATGATACTATTAATTTGGTGATTGTAAAACATTTATTTTACCTGTTAATCTTTCTTTCCAATTGGTCCAGTTGTATTTTTTGCTGTAGATAAAAAGCAGAATAGGATAAACCACTACAACCGGCAAAATGACATCAAAACCTGCTGAAGGTTGTGACATATCTTTAAAAATAGAATTCGTCTGAAAAACGGACCAATCTGACGTAACCAATAAAGCTCCAATCAAATTGTTGGCGGCATGAAATCCCAAAGCCAGTTCCATTCCTTCATCCATAAGAGTGATAACCCCCAGAAACAAACCCGTTCCTATATAGTAAATCATAATAATATTTCCCATTTTGGTTACCTCCGGATTAAACCAGTGCATCGATCCAAAAATAAGCGAAGTCATCATGAGCGGAAACCATTTATTCTGAGCCAGATTTGCAAATCCCTGCATCAAATAGCCTCTAAAAACATATTCTTCAGTACTCGTTTGAATAGGAATTAATATTGCTCCCATAAGAACTAAAATCAAGAACGGAATCAATTTAAAATTCCACACAAAATTTTCAGGAGATTGCAAGTAAACAAAGAGAAAACTTAGAATAGAAAAAAATGACCATAGAACGAACGAAAACAAAATACGATTCCAATCTACTTTTCTTCTTGATGTAGTAACAGATAACAGCGATTGATGGTGTAAATATTTTACAACAAACCACACTCCGGCAAATGCAAACGCAAAAGAAATCATTACTAGAAATAAGGTTAGATTTGGCTCAAGCATTTTTAGTGCAGCATCATTATCAGTAGGAAAAGCTCCTTTACCGTTATAATTAAAGTAAATCGCCAATGTAAAAGGAATCTGACCAATAAATGAAGCCGTGATTATAAAAACAGACCCTATTAAATATTTCCAAAAAACATTTTCAGGCTTAATCCCTTGTTCTAAAAACATATATTTAAAATTTTAAAAATGAGAAACAATATCTTTAATAATCGAGTATTAAAAGATCTTTAATTTAATAAGTAAATCTTACTTTTGGTCTTGCTAAAGTACCAAAAATTTACTTTAACTTAGTTATAACACCTTAAATATAGTAAAATGATACAAATTTATCATAATCCACGTTGCGGAAAATCAAGAAATTGTTTGGCTTTTATAGAACAAACCAATCAAAAATATGAGATTATTCCTTATTTAACAGAGACTCCCACTTTTAAAGAATTAAAAGATTTACTTGATAAATTAAATCTGGATCCAATTCAATTAGTTCGAACAAAAGAAAAAATCTGGATCGAAAATTACAAGGGAGAAGAATTGACTAATGATGAAATTGTTCAGGCCATGATCGACAATCCGATTTTAATCGAACGCCCGATTGTTATCAAAGACGGAAAAGCGATTATTGGTCGTGATTTAGATCTTGTTGCTTCTTTTTTGGATTGATTCCAAAAAACTATATTAACATTTTTTTGTGATTCTTCTCTTTAAACCAAAAGGTACATTTGCGGTCTAAGAAGAAAAAGAAACCAAAAAAAGCAATGAAAAACATCAAATTTGCTGTATTACTTGTATTCTTATTTACAAGTTTTTACAACTATGCGCAGCAACCACCCGCTGGAAAAAACAAAGCAAAAGTTACCGGAAAAGTTTTCGAAAAAGTAAGCAAACAACCACTTGAATACGCAACCATTTCGTTAATGGCTCCAAATGACACAAAAGTTGTTGCAGGCGGAATTACAAACCCAAAAGGAGAATTCGAAGTTGCTGTCGCTCCTGGAACTTACGATATTAAAGTTGAATTTATTTCGTTTAAAGCCACTGAAATTAAAGGAAAAACTATTTCAGGAGATACAAATTTAGGAGTTGTAAATCTGTCTGAAGACGCAGCACAATTGAACGAAGTTGTTGTTCGTGCCGAAAAATCGACAGTAGAAATAAAACTGGATAAAAAAGTTTACAACGTTGGTCAGGATATGATGGTAAAAGGAGGAACTGTAAGTGATGTTCTTGACAACGTACCATCAGTTTCTGTTGACACCGAAGGAAATGTAAGCTTAAGAGGAAGTGATAATATTAGGATTTTAATTGACGGAAGACCTTCAAACGCAATCAATGTTGCCGAAGCTTTACGTCAGCTTCCTGCTGATGCGATTGATAAAGTCGAAGTTATTACCAATCCATCTGCACGTTATGATGCCGAAGGTGGATCAGGAATCATCAATATCATTCTTAAAAAAGGAAAAAATCAAGGTTTAAACGGAACTTTCATTGCTTCTACAGGACTTCCTGAAACATACGGTTTAAGCGGAAATTTAAACTATAAAACCGAAAAGTTAAATTATTTCACCACTCTTGGATACAACCGCAGAACTAGCGAAGGTGCAGGTTTAACCAACACTCAATATGTTGATGCAAATGGAAATGCAAAAGGATATCTTGATGAAGATCGTGATACTAAAAGAACTTCTGACGGATTTAACGGAAGAGCGGGTATTGAATGGACCGTTGCACCAAATACTTTCTGGACAAATGCTATTAATTACCAAAAGAGTTCTGGTGACACAAGAGATTACATCACCTATAGTAACTTTGACGCTGCGAACGCTTTTACAGGTAACTCATACCGTTTAAATGATGGTGTTACCGGAAGTGAAAACGTAGAATATACCTCAAACTTAATCAAAAATTTCAACGATAAAGGACACAAACTTACTGCCGATTTATCGATTTCAAGAAATACAGACGATAGTAATAGTTACATTACAGCATCCCCAAATTTCAACACTACATTGAACGATCAGGTACAGAAACAAATACAATTGCAAGCAGATTATGTATTGCCTTTAGGCGAAGGTAGCCAGTTTGAAGCAGGATACAAAGGAAGTTTTGGCGACCTGAACAACCAATATATAATAACAAACAACTCAGATCAACCGGATCCAGATTTATCAAATACATTACAATACAAAGAAAACATAAATGCAATTTACACCCAATACGGTTTCAAGGTAAATAAATTCTCTTATTTATTTGGTTTGCGTTGGGAAGACACTAACATTCAAGTTAATTTGCTTGATACTAAGGATTTCAACACTAAAAAATACAACAACTTATTTCCAAGTGCATTTGTTAGTTATGAAATTTCAAATCAAAGTAACTTCACAGCAAGTTACAGCAAGCGTTTAACAAGACCTAGAGGTCGTTTCATGAATCCTGCAACGAATTATTCCAGCAATGTTAATATCTTTCAGGGAAATCCGGACTTAGATCCTTCTCTAACTGATAAATTCGATATTGGATACATCAAACGTTGGGACAAATTAACGTTCAATACCTCAGCTTATTTCGAAAACACAAAAGACGTTTTCAGTTTCGTGAGAACTCCAAACGGTAACATTTTAACTCCTGATGGTCAGATCGTAACTCCTAAACCAGGTGAAACAGTTGAAGGAATTCCGGTTATCTTAAGCCGTCCGATTAACTTAGGGAGAGAACAAAAATTTGGTTTTGAGTTTACTCTTAATTACACACCATTCAAAATATGGAGAATCAACAGTAACTTCAACTTTTACAACGTAAAAACTACCGGAGATAATACCTATATCGATACTAAAGGAAATACAGTTGTACAAAATCTGGACAATCAAGCCAATACATGGTTTGCCAGAATCAACTCAAAATTAACTTTACCATACAAAATAGACTGGCAATTAAGCGCCGTTTACAATGGCGAACAAAAAACAGCTCAAGGTAGAAACCTAGGTCAGTTTGGTATGAATACAGCATTTAGTAAAGATGTACTAAAAGACAAAGCAACAATTGCATTCAATATTAGTGATATTTTCAACTCAAGAATCATGAGATCATACACTTACCTTGAGAACGATGTGACGCATGAGAGCCAAAATGCTTATAGTGAAATGCAATTCCGTAAACGTCAGTTCAACTTATCGTTTACGTACCGTTTTAACAAAGCTAAAAACGACAGAGATAAAAATGCAGCACCTAAAAATGATGGTGACGGTGGCGGAGGAGATTATCCGGGATAATATAGGTGAAATTCCAATAAAATAAAAAATTCCAAATTTCAATTAATCAAATTACTGATTGGAATTTGGAATTTTTTTTATTGGAATTTAGTTTTCGGCAATAAAAAAAAGGACTCGTATAAACGGGTCCTTTCTTTATGAAGTCAATTTAAAATTAAATTGATTGCTCTTCTTGTCTCTTTTTTGCTCTTTTCTCTTTGAACATTTCCCAGCTTGCTCCCGTAACCCAATAAGATACGAAACCAACTAAGAAAAACATCAACCAAAACCCTATAGTTAGTATGGTCAAGAAAAGTAAAAAGCCTAAGTACTGTGAAAATTCAAACATGTTTTCCGGAATTTTTGAATGTAAGGACAAATGTAAGTTTTATATTTTTCCTTAGCAATAAAATCCAAATCAATTTTCGTAAAATCACAATTATCCGTATATTTAAACTCATTTTAAATAAGCTTTTTTTGACATGATTAATTCCCTTATAATCAAACAATCTAAAACAGAAGAAGATAAGTATATTCAGGAGCTATTTCCTGCTGTACACTATATCTTTTATGTCCGCCGCGGCGGACATAAAAGGATGCCGCTTCCATCAGGGCTAGGGCAACCATTTTCATAAGAAGATTCAATCATAAAAGAAAAGATCAGTTTTAATCCGCGTCTTTACGAAGTAAATCAGCGTCATCCGCGTCCCATTCACTACAACATTTCACAAATCACATATAACCTTTTACAAATAACAACATGAAATACAGAATAGAAAAAGACACGATGGGCGAAGTTCAGGTTCCAGCCGATAAATATTGGGGAGCACAAACCGAACGTTCCAGAAATAATTTCAAAATTGGACCATCGGCATCAATGCCACACGAAATCATCGAAGGCTTTGCTTATCTTAAAAAAGCTGCCGCATATGCAAACTACGATTTAGGCGTTTTACCAATCGAAAAAAGAGATGCAATCGCAGCCGTTTGTGACGAAATTCTTGCTGGAGAATTAAACGACGAATTTCCGCTTGTAATCTGGCAAACCGGTTCAGGAACTCAAAGCAATATGAACGTAAACGAAGTTATTGCCAATCGTGCACAAGTTCTAAAAGGATTCAACATTGGCGAAGGCGAGCAATTTATAAAAGCAAATGATGATGTAAACAAATCGCAATCATCAAACGATACTTTCCCAACCGGAATGCATATTGCGGCTTACAAAATGATTGTTGAAACCACAATTCCCGGAGTCGAAAAATTACATGCAACTTTATCGGCGAAAGCAACAGAATTCAAAGATGTTGTAAAAATTGGACGTACACATCTTATGGACGCTACACCATTAACATTAGGACAGGAAATTTCAGGATATGCCGCACAATTATCCTTCGGATTAAAAGCGCTTAAAAATACTTTATCCCATTTATCAGAAATCGCCTTAGGCGGAACCGCAGTTGGAACAGGATTAAATACGCCAAAAGGTTACGACGTAAAAGTTGCCGAATATATTGCAAAATTCACCAATCACCCTTTCATCACTGCCGAGAATAAATTTGAAGCTCTCGCTGCACATGATGCAATCGTTGAAACACACGGAGCTTTGAAACAATTGGCGGTTTCTTTAAATAAAATTGCAAACGATGTCAGAATGTTAGCTTCCGGACCACGCTCAGGAATTGGCGAAATCCATATTCCGGAAAATGAACCAGGATCTTCAATCATGCCCGGAAAAGTAAACCCAACGCAATGTGAAGCCTTAACAATGGTTTGTGCACAAGTAATAGGGAATGATATGGCAATTGCCGTTGGCGGAATGCAAGGACATTATGAACTAAATGTTTTTAAACCTGTGATGGCAGCAAACTTTCTGCAATCGGCAAGACTTCTGGGTGACGCTTGTGTTTCATTTGACGAACATTGCGCACAAGGAATCGAACCAAATTACAAACGAATCAAAGAATTAGTAGACAATTCATTGATGTTAGTTACTGCTTTAAACACAAAAATTGGATATTATAAAGCTGCCGAAATTGCACAAACCGCTCACAAAAACGGAACAACTCTAAAAGACGAAGCCGTTCGCTTGGGCTACGTAACTCCAGAGGATTTTGACGCTTGGGTAAAACCGGAGGAGATGATTTAATTGTTTTGTTTAAAAAAGTTTCAAGCTTCAGGTTTCAAGTTCTGGGCCGCAGAACTTGAATACGAACTTTTTAAATAACAAAAAAGAGGTGTAAAACTTAAAGTTTTACACCTCTTTTTTAACTTGAAACCTGAAACTTGAAACTTTTCCTATTTCCCATCTACATAATCTTGCAAATAGCTAAATCTCTCTGTGAGTTTTCCGTTTTCAGTTATTTTTGCACGTTTTAGGATTCCGTCTTTATCATTATTAAAGAAAGCAGGAATTACGTGTTCCATAAATTGTTCTCCAAAACCTTCACTTGCATCCTTTGGAATTTCGCATGGTAAATTATCAACCGCCATTACCACAACTGCAGCTGGGTGAAAAACATCAACTTCTCTATCTTCCAGCGGGAAATAACCATATAAAGGTTCTGCAATAGTCGACGAACGCAAAGTACAGGCGATTGGTCCGTTTACATCACACGAAATATCAGCAACAACTTTTAACTTACAATCATTTGCATTCAACATTTCTTTTGTCAAAATCACTGGCGCATCACTTGAATAAAAATGACCTGCAAAATAAATATCTGAAACTTTAGTAAATTTTTCAAAATCAGAAACATACTCATCTGGATGTTTTACAAAATCGTTAAAATCTATAACCTCACCGTCTATACGTTTATTATATTCCAGAACATCCAATTGTACATAGACTGCCTGCGTGTAGTTCTTGGTTAGATAATTATCTACCGTAATTTCTTTTATTTTAATAGCATCCAAAATTTCTTTAGCTCCACTTCCCACCTTTCCGGTTCCGGTAAGAACAAACTTTAAAGCTGGCATTGTAATACGCTTTAAATGTTTAATTAAATCGTCTTTTCCGGCAAGAGTTTCAGCTTTAGGTAATTTAAACAATTCAAATTTTATCCCAAAAGCACGAATACCGTTATAAACGCCAACCATTCCGGCATATTTTCCAAAACCAATTAAGCGGCGATTCTCAGCATCAACAATAGTTTCGTGATCGTACAAATCGATATTCTTCTCTAAAATTGCCTGTAACAATTTTCTATTGTAAGGTTGTTTCTTTATAGTATGTGAAAAGAAAAAATAAGCTTTATTTGGAATTAAATTTTCTACGGGAACTTCTTTCACACCAAATAAAACATCACAATCGGAGACATCCTCTGTAACGTTAATTCCCATACTTTTATATTGAAGATCTGAAAAAATTCTGATATCTGAACTTTCTACCTCAACAACAGCATCGTGATACAATTGTTTAAGTTTTGCTAATTCACTTGGAGCAAAAACAACTCGGCGATCTGGTGGGCTTTTTCTTTCTTTTATGATTCCAAATTTCATTTAAATAGGTTTGAAGTAATTATTAATATAACTTTTTACATCTTATTTGTTTCAAATATAACAATTTTCGTTAAAGTTTTGTTGTCAAAATACAATTTAGAATCTTTAAAAACCGTTAAAAGCTGGTTAACAATCGACTAAATAAAAAACAAGTTAATTTTATGTTAAACAAAGCTTTTCAAATATTGAAAAAAAGCAAAACATAAATATTGAATTCGATATATTTGTTTTTCAAGAATGATGCAAATGAATTTCCTTAAAAGAACAAATATACCACAAATACTTATTCTAATTTTAGTTTTAAGTTCATGTGGAAAAGATAAAAAAACGAGTATTGACAAAGCTTCCACAGTAGAAGATACCTTACCAAAAATGAAGCCTTTAGGTCCTGAAAAAAGACTTACACAGGCTTATCTAAATTCAGTAACCGGAAGAATAAATCACTTTTACAACAAAAACTGGCCAAATAATAGTATGAACGGAAGTTTTTTGGTTGCCAGAAACGGCCAAATTATCTTTGAACGCTATAGTGGTTATGCTAATAAAAACGAAGGAACTAAAATAACAGCAAATACATCTGTACAAATTGCTTCTGTCAGTAAAGTACTAACTGCAACAGCGGTTCTTAAACTTGTTAATGCCGGAAAAATTGATTTGGACCAAAAAGTAAATACAATTTTAAAGACATTTCCATACGAAGATTGTACGATTAGAATGTTACTAAGTCACCGTAGCGGAATGCGTAATTATGCTTATTTTACAGACAGAGACAAATCGGTTTGGGACAGGCATAATCAGCTTACCAATAAAGATATTTTAGATATTTTAGCCACAAAAAATATTGGATTAGAGTCAAAAACCGGAACACGTTTTAGTTATTGCAATACCAATTATGCAATGCTTGCGCTTATAATCGAAAAAATTACGGGTTTAAAATATAAAGAAGCAATGTCTCAAATGATTTTCAAGCCATTAGGTATGACAAATACTTATGTTTTTGACGATGATAAAGACCGTAAAAACATTGTACCTTCTTATAAAGGTAATGGCGCAGAAATTGGTTTTGATTATCTTGATAATGTTTATGGAGACAAAAACATTTTTTCAACGGTACGAGATCTTTTAAAATTCGACAGAGCCAGAAATTCACCTGACTTTTTAAAACCTGCACTTTTAAAACAAGTTTATACTGGTTACAGTAACGAGCGCAAAGGAGAAAAAAATTACGGACTTGGTATTCGAATGATTAATTGGGAAACTGGACAAAATTATTACTTCCATAATGGATGGTGGCATGGTAATACCTCATCATATATACCGTTAATGAAAGAACATGTAACCATAATTGCGTTATCTAACAAGATGACCAGAAACACTTATGCTGTTCGTAAACTGGCGCCTATTTTTGGTGATTATCCGTTTAATTTTAAGGATGAAGAATAATATTATTTTTGTGTAAATTTTATTACCAAAGTATCTTCAAATAGTATAAATTTGCAAACTCATTTTTGGGGTCGACTGGTTTTGACAGCAAGTCGAATTGAAAAGTAAGCACGTCGAGCATTGAGACCTTGCTCGTAAATATAAGATCTTACAATTTTACACGGCGAAAATAACTACGCTTTAGCTGCATAATCTGAATTATAGTAAGATTAGCCACGTCCCTATCAGATAGGGAAGCTGGATTCTCCTTGAAAGCCTTGGTTTGTGGCGGTCAGTATAGGGGAACCGTAAAAATAGACCTAGATTTCCATGAGCTTCGGGTGGATTTCGAAATTAAGAAGATAAGTGTTGAGTGGTTGTTCCTGACCTAGCTTAACATCGAAAATCCAATCAGGAAATAAACGTGTAGAAAGCTCTTTAGTTGCTTGTTTGGACCCGGGTTCGATTCCCGGCGACTCCACAAAAAAGCCTGTAAACTCAATGTTTACAGGCTTTTTGTTTTTTAGTTGACAATTTAGTTGATGTTTTCATTGTTAATAAAAACAATTCGAGAACTCTTCCTCTTACAAATTAAAAACATCTCTTTACAGTATTAATCAATAGAAACTATCTTTCAATACAAAAAATATGAATTAAGTTAATTTCACACTTCCAGAAATTAACTGAACATTCTTGAGTAAAGCAAAAGGTATTTCAGGTACAATTAAGATATAGATTGAAGTAGTATGATTAAAAAAGTAAATTAATTTTTAATTATACTGGGAAAAATCAAAATCTTTATTTTTTATTGGTAAGTCTTCATAGATCGATTTTTTAAACTTAAAATATAATAATCTCTTAAACACTACATTGCCCAACTCAGAAGAAAAAACACGAGGAGGTATATAAAGAAATTAAGAGTGCATATACTACACCCTTAACTTTGTTTCCTCTTTTGTAGGGAGATCTACATTCTTTTTACAACAAAAAAGCAATTAAACCAATCATAGAAAGGCTGTGTTATTCATTTTGCTTTATAGATTATGTTTTTTTTCTTATTTCACTTCTTTAATATCGTCCATTTTCCAGCTTTTATCAAAATAAGCTGCAGTTGGTCCATAAAAACGCATGTAGGTAAACCAATGTTTTCCAGGTAAAGTTTGAACCCAATTTTTCTCTTTTCCCGCTGGTGCTTTTGGTCCAAAATATAAATCAACTGATCCGTCGGCATTTTTGATTAAGTCTTTACGAGAAGATAAATCGGCGTTTTTTTGAGCATTATCAATTAAACAACGTGTTGCTACGTCATAAATAGTAATCGACCAGAAATTAACTGCCGGCGGATTTGCAGGAACATTTAATGTGTAGTTTTTGCTTCCGTCCAGCCAATTTCCATTGTTATCATAATAAGATCCCAGATATGCTTGACCTACATTTGGTATTTTTGTAATCATAGCTTTTGAGTACGTAACTGCTTCATAGAAATAAGAACTTCTTTCAAAAAATTCATCATAAGAATCAGCATGTTGCGATGGATCTTTAATAACCATTACATAATCCCATTTTTTATCCGGCCAATGTTTTACGTCCTTAAAACGTTTACTGAATGAATTTGCCATTGCCATTTGCTGCCCTTTCTCAGCAGCAGCAATTAGGATTTTCTTCTGATGTTCATCCGGGCTAAAAGGTTTTCCTTTTTCTATGCCAAGGTTTTTAAGCCACTCCATAAAAAAAAGATCACGTTCTTCAACAGGTTCATTTTGCAAAATAGCATGAAGTCGTTCCCAATAGGCAATTCCGGTTGGCTGAATTCCGTACCATTTTTTTCCTGCCGGCGGACTTACTACCTTTGTTGGCGTTGGATTAGCACGTTTATCATAAGGATAAATTTTTACCTGTTTCAACAATGTCTCGGTCACTTTTGGGTCCGGATCTAAAGCTCTAAATCCAAAAAACATATTAACCGTATTACAAGGAACTATAAAATAACCTGCCGGTTTAAAATCTTTCATTGTTGGTGGTACTAATATGTATTTACCTCCTTTTCCTTTATCTGGTCCCATTTCTCCAATAACAGCCTGCTCTCTTTGCCAGAAATCTGCAAGTCCTCCAGCTGTATGTCCGGCTGGCATTTCGATAACTGTTGGTCCGTTTGCGGCTAAGTCAATAAATGACATAATGTAAGGTGTTGTTGCATTACCCGTTAAAATCCCTAAACGATCATTGTATGAATTATAAAAGACCAAATCATTACTCGATGCATTAAATGTTTTGTAATGAATATTTTGCCATTCTGCGAAAGCCACAATTGGCAATCCCCATAAGTAACATTGTGTGGCCTGCTGAAAATCCATTTCATCGAACAATAGTGGAATAGATTCTTTTGAAGGCAGTTCTCCATCCATTGTAATTTTAGCATCAGTTTGAGGTTTAGATATCGTAACTTCATTTGAGACTGCATTTCTTTGGCATCCCTGATTTAAAATCAAAGAAGTTACCAGAATAACTAGATATTTATTTTTCATACTTAAAAATTTATTTATTCTTTGCTTTAAGACTTATTAAATAAAATTACATATGATTTTTTAAACGGGCATTTCTAAACTTGTTTCATTTTATAATTTGAAACAAGTTTTATCAATGTTACGGTTTCAAAAATCTCTATTCGAGTTTAAATTATCTTAAGCGTTCGAATCGTAATTCAGAAAAAAAGAATTGTAAAAACTTAAAAAAAATGTTCAAATATTCAAACTAGAAATGTTAGATTTTCTCAAATGTTCTAATTATGAAATTTCAAAATCAGATATTCCTCTATTTAATAAATTCATGATTAAATTAGAAAATAGAACTTCATAATACTTCACCGGTAGTATAAAACTGAGAAAAAATAATCTGTTAAGGGGGAATATATACACCGCTAAACAACCAGCAATAAATTTAAATTCTGGTTTCATATTATAAGTTGAAACGGATTAGACTGTAGATAAAAACTAGGGTTTTTAGTACTTATTGTACTTTTGTTAGAATTCAATGAATTATTAATCAATTAAAAATGAAAAGATGAAAAAAACAATCAAATCATTATTAATAATAGGCAGTATATCTTTAATTAGCAATGCACAGGTACCAAAAAGCACTTTACAATCTATTTCTACTCCTGATAAAGTTCAGTCATCGCTCGGTACATTAAATTTTAAGGATGGCATGCCGGATGCCGCAACTGCACAAAAATTATATGACGAAATTGATTATGTGCATGGTGTCGATGCATTTATAAATGGATATGCAGCTGTATCCCAGTATGCAATAATAAAAGGATTTAAAAAAGCAGGGATAAACGATAATGATGTGCTTGTTTTCTCGGGACTTATGGACTCAAAATCTCTTTTTCTTACCGCTAACGCAGATACTTACTATTTCTGGACTTATGCTGATTTAAGTAAAGGGCCCATCATTGTTGAGACACCTCCGAATACTTTAGGTGTTATTGATGATATGTTTTGGGGTTGGGTTACTGATTTTGGATTGCCAGGTCCTGACCGTGGTATGGGTGGAAAATACTTAATCGTGCCACCGGGTTACAAAGGAACTTTACCTGAAGGGGGATATTTTATTTATCATAGTAAAACCATGCAAGTGGGAATTTTAGGAAGAGCATTTTTAGAAAATAATGACCCTAAGCCTACAGATGAAAACGTAAAAAAGAATTTAAAAATATACTCTTATAACCCTGGAAGCTGGGGTTCAAGTATTGGCTCTTTTTTAAATGGACAGTCAACGCTTGCACCTATTTCTAAACCAAGTGATTTAAAGTTTGTAGAAGGAACGGGAAAAGAAATGAACACCATTCCTCCTGCTGATTATTCTTTTTTCGAAATGTTAAACAGTGCAATTCAAGCTCAGCCTGCTAATGCTTTAGATCCTGAAATAGCAGGTTATTTGGCTTCCATTGGTATTGTAAAAGATAAGCCATTTACTCCAAATGAAAGATTAAAAAAAATACTGATTAAATCTGCAGCAATGGGCAATGCAATAAGTCGTACGATCTCTTTTACACCAAGGCCAGAAGAAGGATTCAATTATTACGGCGAAGATAGCCATTGGGTAAACCCTTTATTTGTTGGTGGTTATGAGTTTCAAACTCCACCACCGATGATTACAAAAGAAGGTGTAAAACAATTTCCTGATGATGGTGCCAAAAAATTAAATGCCCGTATTGGTATGTTTTATTCTGCCACTGGTATTACACCGGCTATGTGTATGCGTTTAACAAATATTGGTTCACAATACTTAGGTAATTTTTTCGATTCAAAATCTGTAGCATTAAATGGAGCAAAAACATATAAATTGACATTGCCTGCAAATATTCCAGCAGCCAAATTCTGGTCGTTGACTTTATATGATAATCAAACAAGATCAATGCTTCAAACTCCGCAGCGTTATCCAAGAGCTGGAAGTCAAAGTTATCCTACACCTGCAGTGGTAGCAAATTCAGATGGCACTTATACAATTTATTTTTCTCCAAAAAAACCAGCAAATGTTAATGAGGGTAATTGGATTCAAACGATTCCTGGAAAAGGTTGGTTTACATTATTAAGGTTATACAGCCCACTACAGCCTTTCTTTGATAAAACATGGAAACCAGGAGAGATTGAAGAAGTGAAATGATTAGAACGAAAAATTAAATTTCTTGTTTAGATAATTTAAATCTCTCCCTTTTACATCTGATTCAATTATTCGTTTTCTATAAGTTTTGAATTGGCTAGAAAGATCATACAATCCCATTAAACGAAAAACCTCCAAAATCATATGACTTTGGAGGTTTTTAATTTATGATGAACATAAAGGTTTCAAATCACAATTACATATTTGATATTAGTTAAAAAATTGAATCTAACTATTTTTTTTTTTTAAATTTAAGTTAAATTATGTTTGTTAATATTTTCTTAAACAGTCCGTTTTCATACTTTAACAAAATTTTATACTCCTATCAAAAAAGCACTACGGTTTGTTTGCTATATTTTGCAAAAATTTGTCCCTCTGCTATACCTCAAAATACGGTAGACCTACTAAACAGTAAGTTGCCAATTTCTGTATCGGAAAAAATAAATCTTAATTTTTAAATACAGCCTACCATTTTTTAAGACAAAAAATCCTTTATAAATCTCCAACTTTATTTACTTAATTGAATAAAAGAAATTATTTTAATTCAAGTTTCCATCGTCATTTACTTTCTAGAGAGTTTACATATGCCTTTTTCATAAGCTTTTTAGTTTCTTTATCATTATTAATATACATATATTCCCAGGCTTTCCTTATCCTATCGTTTTGAATTTGTTGCATTTCAATTTCTTTGTTATTGTCGCTATAATGTATTCCCCAGTTGTAAAGATTGCTTAGGGCTACCATTATAACAAGCCATAAAAACCACCTTCCAAAAACAATTTTATAAAACAGTTTTGCATCTTGTTCTGGAAATAACAAAATCTGAAATTTCCTAACGATACTTTTTGGCTGCCTGCCAATCATAAATTTAATATCTAGGAAGCCTTTTTGCAGGATAGTCTCTATTGCTTTAATATCCAATGTCTCTGAAACACTTTTTGCTGTATTATCCTCCTTTTTAAAGGCATCTATTTTATTGCCTACGTTATTAACTGCAATAACAAGCGCCTCAATATGCTGATTATTTGTTTTCTGTTCCTGTGTAAATTCCTCCAATACTAATTGTAATGTTTCTCGTTCTATATATCCTTTGTTTCCATCTGTTTCCATACTATTATTTTTTAAAATATTATCTCCTTAATGATGACTTCTTTTTTTTCTTTTGGAGTCTTCTCATTAATTCAGGATCAATATAATCCGGTTCATATTCAGAATTCGTTAGCTGACCTGTAAACCCTAAAATCTCTTTAACAACTTCCTCCCCTGTTCTACCTGAGTTATAGCTTTGCTTTTCCTCGTTTTGCTTTCCAGTATTGAAAGAATTGGATATTGACTGCCTGTCTTTATTATGTTTTTTTTCTTCTCTTGTATTTTTTATCACAAGTTGCTCTTTATGGCGTAATATCTTTTCAATTTTTGTTAATGAAAAACCAACTTCGCTCCCCTTTATTTTTACTTTTTTATCATCTATAAAAGAAATTCCCCTGCCTTTAAGAACTTTATACCCCAAATCTCTCATCTGTCTCTCAAATGATAAATAAGAACTGACAGACTTTAATGTCTGTTGGATATCTGCTTTTAGTTTTTCTTTTCTACTGTCATGACGAGGCAATAACCTGTCTTTAGGGGACAGGAATGCTCTTGGGCTTAATACTTCTTGAAGACCGTATTTCTTTTCAAGACGACGACAAAGTTCAGCCATGCGTTTATAGCTATTGCTGTCATTGGCTACTTTGCCGTCAAATCCAACACGATTGGCTGCAATATGAATGTGTTGCTCTTTGGTATCCTTATGCAGTACACAGATGTATTGGTTGTCTGCTATACCAAACTCCTTAGCGCATTCTCTGCCAACTTCTCTCAATTGTTCTTTGGTCAATGTATCTTCCGGGGCTAAACGCAGGGTTAGATGCAACATTGGTTTTTCAATACGCCTGCTTAATTTTCTAACATCCTTAAACTGCCCAGTAAGCTCATATTTGTTTCCGAAGCATTTATTGTATTCTAATACTTCTGCACGCTCTTTATGCTGTAAATGATCTTGCATTGCAAGTGCAAGCTTTTTCTCTTCGGACAATTCTCTTTTATCTTCCAGACAGTAGCTAATGCAATGGTAAAAAGAGCTGCCTATGCTTACATGACCTATCATGACATAAAGTTTTTAATTTGGACAGCAAGATCTTTAACCTGACCTGACTGCACTTTTAATTCTGCCCTTTCAAGCGGACTTAATTCATCATTGCTATTTCTCTTTTTAGCAATTTGGTTCAGGTTGGCTGCCATATGGTTGAGCACTCCGGTAAAGCTTAGAATTTCTTTTGGAAGAGCTTTATTTCTGTAATCTATCTTTGCTGTGAGTCCAATTTCACGAAGGTATTCGGAAACGGTAAGATTTGCTTTTTTAGCTTTGGTTTCAATTATTTTACGCTCGTAGAGTGTACATTTAATTGCCATAAGCTGATCTCTTTTTACAGCCTTTTTGGGTCTACCTCCTGTATTTTTTTTAATTTCTTTCTCTTCCATAGTCTCTTATCATTTATTTTTTGAATGCGGCAGCATGAAAAAAATCCTCTCAACGAATGTGATAGCATGAGGGGAGCCAGCGTTTTGGTTTTACCAAAACATAGCTGGCTACCACTCGGACGTCATATAGATCTCCTAAAATTATGACCTTGTTTAACTTGCTTTCCCTGGTTTAACCATTCGTTTAAATCTTTCTTTTGCTCATATAAAAAACTTTGGTTGATATATTTTGTAGAATCTCTTTGTAGAGCTTCATTAGTACATTTTACACCTCCTGTATCTCTGTCTAAATAGAGATCAACTCTCTCATGTTTTTCCATTAATTGCATAGACTTCTTAAAAAAAGACAGTGAATTAAGTATCAGGAAATTTGTTTGTTGATTAACTGATTTTTGATTCATCATTTTATAAGAGAGGTAGTCAAAAAAGCCTTCAAAAACGACTACTGATTTTGCTTGGGCATCTATGAAAGTGATGTCTTTTGGTGAGCTGCTACCTTTAAAATTTTCACTACGTAATTCATATCCTCCTGAAATATTCTGAAATCCAATTGCAATATACTTTCGATTATTTAAACAAAAATCAACCTCTTTGCAATGTTGTCTCGCGATCTCTTGTGAAATGCTTCGGTTATTTAAATAAGCTATCAACAACTTATTTTCCAATGTGCGTACATCAACAATGACAATTTTATCAAGAGGATTATCTTTCTTTTCATTTGCAATTCTTAGACTTGAATACTGTCGATTGTCATTCTTAAGTGATAAACTTATACCGGAGGAAATACTTTTACCATTTAAAAGTTGTAAAAATTCAGAAACAGTGCATCTAAAATATTCAATCCCAAAATCAACTACATTCCCTCCTTTACCTAATCCATGGTCATACCATAAATTTAATTTTTGATTCACTTTAAAAGAGGGTGTATTTTCATTTCTCAGTGGCGATAGATACCAATAATCCTGATTTTTTATTTTTGATGGCTCATGCCCCAATGTTTTAAGATAATTGACTAAATCAATTTGATTTGCAATTTTACAATTGAACTTTTCCATAATTGTTTTTTTTTAATAAATCTTCTATTTGATTTCGCACAGGTCTGTTCATTTGCTAATGAAAAAAAGAATTATAACTTTTGCTTTTTTTGATGTTTTGATGCAAAAACTACGTAACCCATTGGTTACCTTAAGATTGCACTGCATCAATAGCTGCATCAATGCATCACTTTATTTGTGTCCTGCATCAGTTTTGCATCAAAAAAGATTGTTTTTTAGTTTGATGCAAGCTTTGATGCAGATCTCTTTAGCTCAATTACAAGACTTTATACTAATTTTGCATCAAAGCATCAAATATTTTATAAAACAAAATCTTTTTGATCGTATAAAAACGTCCTCTTCGATCTACTTTCACATATTCACCATGCGACAGTAATTCAATTCCACAATAAGACTTCGTATTATCTTCAGGAGTAAAACTCCATCGTTTGAGAATATTTCTTATTTCATTAGCAGAAATATTTATTCTGTTATTTTGCTTCCTCAGTAGAATAAAAATATCATTAGGAGCTAATTTCAACTCATCCTCTTCCATTTTCTCAAAACATTCATGTATCAATTCAAGAATAAGTATTTCTTCTTTATTTCGATTTACAAGCTTTAATAAAGAAGCTGTCATAATCTGTTCAGGTTTAAACCACATTCTCGTTTTTTGCTCGGAAAAATAATTTCTCATTTGCAGGTACTTTAAGAAATACGGAATTTCTTTGTTCAGTTTTTTAAGAAAGAATACATCTTCTGTATTTATAGTACGAATTTTACGAATCCAAAAACGAATTTCTTCTTCATCTATTTGAATAAAATTATCTTCATTATTAGAACAAAGAATAAATTTTGCAAAGAATTCAATTTCTTGTCTATCCTTTCCTTTTGCTTCTACTTTATCTTTGTCCGTCGTAGAAAGGTATTTTAAACGTTCTGTAATTTCTTTTTTATCAAAAAAGACTTCATCAATGGCTACAAGCAACATACTTGCCCAATCAGAATTAAACTGTGAACCAAATGAATCGCCTTTTATGTAAGTCATATTCATTCCGAAAATTGCCTTCAACCACTTTATAAAAGAGCTTTTCCCTGTCGATCGCTCTTTGCTTACTAAACAAAGAATTGGCAATGTTTGAGTAGGTTTTTCATATAAAAGTTTTATGTAGTCTAAGCCTAATTCCCTTTGATCTCCAAAAATATGTTGAATGAATTGCAATGAATTCGGAATCAATTTTTCGAGTTCATGAATTGGAAAATCCTTAACAATCGGTTGATTGGGGAGTTCATGATAGGTATTATAGAAATCATCTACAATTTGCTCATAACCAAAATGATTAGGAATACAGCAAAATCCATCTAGTTTGGATATATCGTTTAAAAACGATTTTCCGTGATCTGAAATGATTGTTTCACGATTCCACCGAACCATTACTTTTACTTTATCGCCAGAAATTAAAGGTTTATCTATAATTTTGAAATAGGAAGTTCCTACTCGTAAATATTTTTCTTCCATTTTGTACAATGTTTTTTATTGTATATATGGTGTATACAATAGGTTAGATAATAAAAAACAAGTATAGAAATGGTACTTTCTATACTTGTCTTTTATATTTAAGGGATTTTACTTCATTAAGGGAGTCAAATAACTCTTCGTGATTTATTAAAATTCTTCTCCCAATAAAAGAAGCCTTAATATTACCATTATCAATATGGTTTCTAATAGTCTGGCGATCCACATGTAAGAGTTCTGCCGCTTCTTTGACAGTGTACATGTTATTCGATAAATCTTTCTCTGGTTTAGTAAGAAGTTGTGCAACTAAACCTTTTAGCTCTTTCAATTCTGATTGAATTGTTTCAAATGGATTTTGCATAAAATTGTAGATTTAATTTTTTACAATTTTATAACTTAATCGTATTAATTATAATTTATTTGTATTCAATATCTTCAATTGAATTCAATTGAAAATGAGTTGAATTATATTTGGTTAAAAATGGAATAATCCTTTTCATAATATTTTTCATGATGTGCTTTAATTAGATTATTTTCCTTGGAAAGATCATATTTTGTTAGCATCGTTGAATTAATTTTAATATCTAAAAATTGGCTAGAAACCTCACAAAAATCTTTGTTTTCAATTGTATTTTTAAAATAATTATTCTGTTTTAACTTAGAGAACAATAAAGCGAAGTACAAAATTTCTTTTTCTTTATACAACCACTTACAATTTTGGCCAATTAATCCAATTTTAATCGCATTATTTTTAAAATTCAAATAACACAATTCATCTTTAAAAAAATTTTTAAACCGAACTTCCATTGTATTATTTTCATCATTCGAAAAATCATAATTTACTATTGCTGAATTTATTTTATTCCTCTTATCGGTTTTATCAATCAAAAGACGAAAATATAAAACAACCATAATTGCTGCCGAAAACGTTATCCCTATAGCTACTAGTCTAAATATTCCTTTTGACTTCAGAAAAACATTTTCGAAAAAATAAAAAGCAATCAAAAAAAGAAAAACCATAATAAGAATAATTACACCTAGTTTAATTTCACCATTAGTATTCTTATTATTAAGAGGCTTTAAATCAATAAATTTTGATTTCTTTTTAAAATATTTCTTTTTAAAATCCATACTAAACAACTTTCAATTTCAATTCAACATTAAAAACTTCATCCATGGCTTCTTTTTTCTCTGGTTCACTAATCTGATAATACTGATTCAAAGTTTTCATATCGTTGTGCCCAGTTATAGATGCAATTAATTTATCACTTTTACCTTGTCTTTTCATCATAGTAATAAAAGTTCTTCTTGCTGTATGTGTACTTATTCTGTCGTAAAAGAACATTTCTTCTTTAATATTTTCTTTCCCTTTAGTTGTAACTTTTTGAACTTTATTATTGTATTCCATCTCCTGAAATACATCTTTTATATATTTATTCTGTTTTTGATTGGCAATTAAAGGAAGTTTATAATCATATTTTAATAAAATATATCTAGAAATACTGGTTAAAGGTATCTCCCTGGTTTCTTTAGTTTCATCTTTATCTTCTTTTAATAAAATAAAATCATTAGTTACATTACTTCTTCTTATCAGAGATAGCTCACCAAAACGCATACCAGTTACACAAGCAAAGACAAAAACATCACGAACTTTCCCTAGCTTTTCACTTTCAAATTCGTGTTGCATCAACTTATTCAAATCATCTATTGTTAATGCAATTTGATTTGTAATTACTCTCTCAACTTTTTTAAATTCTGTAAAACTATCATTATAAGTGAATTTATTTTTCCTAGCCCAAAACATAAAGGTTTTGAAAAGCCCTAGATTTCTAGCATAAGTATTATTAATATGCTTTAAATCATCCATACAATAGGAAGTGAATTCACGATGAAATGTTTCATCGATCTTACTAAATGTCAATTTGAATTTTCTAGCTGCTTCAAATTTTTCTAGAATATTCTTTATATTTTTATACCTTTTAATTGTTGACGCCGACCATTCTTTGCCTTTTTCCTTTTCGGTTGTAAACTCATCATATGCATCAAAAAATGTATTTTTCCCAGACGGAGCTTTTTTAAACTCTTGGTCAAAGACTTTTTTTAAATTCTTCGAAGTAAAAGGTTCATTTATTCTTTTATACAAGCTTTCTGTTTCAAGAAATAAATCAGAGTATCGATTCATCTGAAGTCTTATACTTTGAACAAATTTTGATTTCTTTTTCCCATTTACAAAAGGGAATCTATTTTCAAAATCCCAATTTTCAGGCATTATTTTCTCTCCAGTTGAAAAGACAAATTTCTTATTCTCATTTTTAAAATAGCATGAAAATAAAATCAAAGTTTCTTTATCACTCTTCGGCTCTTTAAGATTAAAAGTGTATTTCATCAGTTGACAATTTAGTTGACAATAATGCTATATTTAGTTATAAAAACTTAGTTATAACAAATATAAGAATTACTACAAAACAAGCGTTTCTTATTGATAATCAATTATTAACAACCAACTCTGATATAATTAGCGCTATAGCCGGCGACTCCACAAAAAAGCCTGTAAACTTATTGTTTACAGGCTTTTTTATTATACTGAAATTCAACCAAACACCTTACGAGATTAACTTTTTAATCTTATACATCAGTTCCTATTACTTTTTTCTCTAATTTAGAACAGGCTAATAATCAATAGATTCATTCCTTAAATTACGACAAAAATTAAGTATATGGAGATTTTACCTTCCGTCATTTTAGCGCCATACATAAAGAATTATACTATTGTTACGATTGAAAAAAATCTGGATAACGAAGTTTTTTATCCAAGCGGGTATGTAGATTTTATTGTCAATATCTCTGAAGGAGCCGCTGCGACTATTATCAATGGTAACCGAAAAGATACGCCTTCAATAGAACTTCTGGGACATCTCACCCTTCCTACCCGACTTACTGTGGCACAAGGTACATCGATACTTATTGCCAGGATTTATCCGCATGCCAGTGCACTGTTTTTCTCTGATCCCTTGTCTGAATTTACTAACTATGCCACTGATATGTACGATGTAGCTTTGGGAGAAAACAGAGAATTATACGATCGTGTCATGGAAACAGATGGTTTGACTAATAAAATCAATATACTTGAAACCTACTTTCTTGAACAGCTGAAAAAAAACGAAACCCGATTAAAGAAAGTTTCAATGGTTCAGGCACTCAATCATCACATTTCTCTTGATCACCAACAATTAGATTTACCTGTTTTGGCTCAGCAATCAGGATTATCAGAAAGATATATACAAAAACTTTACCTCTCGAACATTGGTATTAGTCCTGCTGCTTATACTTCGGTATTACGATTTAACAAAAGCTTACAACTGGTGCTCAATACTACACAATCGTTAACCGAAATAGCTTACGACTGCGGGTATTATGACCAGGCACATTTTATCAAAGAGTTCAGAAAGTTTACGGGTATCACTCCATCGGCTTCCAGAAACTCATTGATAAAAAATGGTACAGATTTTCAACAAGCTGTCAACATTGGTTTCTAGTTTTATTTCGCCGGATGGTTGCTGCTAAACATGTCACGGTACATCTTCCAACCCTCTTTTGTGTTTTTCCAGATGACAATTACTTTTCCGTCGTCTAGTTTTTTACCTTCCAAATCAGTCATTTCGTAAAAACTTTCCTCTGTTACAGATGTTTTTCCATCTCCATATAAGTGTTGAATAGTAAATTTGACATGCACCTTAGGTCCACCTTTAAAAAAGGAAAGGATTTCTGCGGCTCCACATAACGGTGCAGCATTGGGAGGAAACAAGCAGGCATCTTCGGTATATCTGGTAAGGATAGATCCATCGCCTTTATTAGCGAGATCTGCATAGATCTCATTACTAGTTTCTATAGCCTTTCTGGCAGCCTTTAATCCAGAATCTGTAGTTTGAGCATTACACCAAAAGGTGAACATCAATAATCCGTTTAAAATAAGAGTTTTTTTCATTTGTTTAATTTTTATAGAAACAAAGTAACTTATTCCGCCAGAGAAGAAATTGTAAAATTACGAACAACTATTATTTCAATATCTGATTATTAAATCCATAAAAAAACCACTCCAATAAAAATTAGAGTGGCTTTAGAAATAGGTATAAAAAACTAATTCTATTTAAAAAAATAACCTATTGATATTTGAAAAACCCGATTCTTCATATCATTATTGATGAAATGATTCACATCTCCTTCTTTGAAAACATTAGAATAAGAAATATTATATCTCGCGTCTGCATAAAATTTATCTTTAAATTGATACCCCAATCCAAAGTTTACAGAAGTGTCTATTCCTGTTGAATAATCTTTCAGGTTAAAACTTTCGTGATTTTCATATCCTAAAAAATTATCCTGATATTTATTGTTAGCTTTCAAAAGTATGCCAATTTGAGGTCCTGCTTGTATGCTTAATCCTTTTATTACGTAATATTTTAGCATTACAGGAATGTTTAAATAGTTCAATTCGATTATGCTTTTAAAGTTCGAATTAGTTACATCCAGATCAGAAAAAGAGCTTTTTGTTCCTTGCTGACTGAACAATACTTCGGGTTGAAGCGAGAAGTTTTTTGCCATAGGAATTTCAACCATAATCCCTGCCGTAAATCCAGTTTTACTTGATGAATCTAATTCACTTTCATCAAAAGTAAGACTGGCAATATTTAAACCTGCTTTTACGCCCAATTTAACTTTTTGAGTCTGGGCAATACAAGTCGCACCTAAAAATAATGTGCACAGTATTAGCGTATATTTTTTCATAGTATATTTTTGTTTTAAGAATGGTAACTCTCACAACAAGAGTTACCGTATTCTATCTGTAATTTTGTTACTTCTTAATAACCTTAGCAGTATACTTTTTGTTTTGTACAGTACAGTCTAAAACATATACTCCAGGAGTTAATCCGCTTAGATTAATAATTGATGGCATGCTTGTGTATGATTTACTCCAAACTGCTTTACCATCTACGGCGTAAACATTGATTTTTGTTTCACCTTCAATTTTATCCGCCAAGAAGATATTTACATTATCGACAGCCGGATTAGGGAATACTCTGAAAGGATTTGTAATTTTTCCCATAAGCATTCCTTTTGAATCAAATGATGTCGAAATTCTGTTACATCCATTATTGTTGGTGGTTTGAAGACTATAATTTCCTTCCCAAATTGCAATAATAGATTTTTCAGTTGCATTTGGTATTGGTCTTTCATTTAAGAACCATTGGTACGAAACTGCATCAACTGAAGCTGTTAATTTTTTGTCACTTACAAGCTGAATTTCCGGTACAACGTTGTTTTCAAGAATAGAAATTGTAGTACTAAAAGTTTTACCAATGCCATTTTCATTAAAAACAGTCACAAAATAATCGCCACTTTCTGTTATCACACGAGTTGGTTCTGTTGTTCCATCAAACCATTCATAAGATTTGTATTTTCCAGGAGACAAAACAACTTCAGGACCACAAAGATCTCCACTTTCCAATTCTGATTCGAAAGTATCAAACTTCGCTGTTAGAGTTTCTATCAATGTACATCCGTTTTTCATTACTAATGTAACCGTGTAATCTCCTTCTTTATTTATTTCAATAGCATTAGAAATATCACCTGTACTCCATTTGTATGAAGCAACTTTTAATTTATTAGCTGTAAAATTAGTTGCGGCATCTATGTACAAACTTTTACCCGCATATCCATGAATTACTGGATTGTCAAATATTTTAACATCTGCTGATACGCCTTGATAGATATAGTTTTTTATTTCGTTGTTTGTTGGAACAATGTCATTTTCTAATTTTGCAGCAACATTAAATACATGGGAGTCTCCGCTTGTATCCATTGTAGGTTGTTTCTTGAAAGTATACTCTACACTTTCTCCCACAGGAATTCCAGCATCAACAACTTCTGAAATAGCTTCAAGTGTGTTTGTATATCCTAAATCTAACTGAATTGCTTTTGCTGCAATTGGAATTTGTCCTTCATTGGTTAGCTTAACTTTAAATTCAGATCCGCCGCAGATATCTTTTGGTGACAATATTTGAACTGATACATCCATAATAGGATCGGAGATTAATTTTAAATCATCTAAGACCATATATGAATACCCATCTATTAAAGAATGTCTAAATCGTATCATTACAGACTTTCCGTTATATTTATTTAAATTAACTACTCCTTTTTGCCATTCTTTGTCTGAATGATTTCCTTGATTAGAGATTTTCCATGCTTCACTCCATTCACCTCCTATAGTTTTAATATCTACAATAAGATCATTACTGGCATTACTATCGATTGCATAGTAGAACTCCATAGCAGTTGCATTTTCAGACAGCTTATATAGAGGAAAGATTAATTCGCCATAGTTAGATCCATTTTCAAGCGGATGGTAAAGCATCTTTGCAGAAGCATCTCTAGTATGATCTTTAACAGGAATACCTAAGTATTTGTTATCGGGAGTAACCACAACTCCCCATGGAAAAGTTCTATCACTACGGCTTGAAACAAATCCTTTTGTTCCAAATAATAATCCTTCAGGAATATCTGAAAAAGTTTCGGCTTCTAAGTTTGGAGCTTCTGAAATAACTTCAAAAGTTGCTTTAAGGCTTTCTATCAAAGCTTTTGGCTGTCCGTCTATAAATGCTTTTACATTAATTTCATAATTTCCAGCTGGTAACTGCGGAATACCATTTATTGTACAAACAATAGTTTGATATTGAAATATCTGATCTGCTTTTTTTAACACAATTGGTTCTCCTATAGCTTTACCATTTTGAGAAATTTGATATTCGATAGTAGTATTATTAACCGTATTATAGGATAAATTCTTAACGCTCATAAAAAACTGATGCGAAGGTGCATCTTCATACACTTTTTCTGCTACACTTAAATTAGACAGCTGTAAATAATCTGCTGTTTCTTTGATTTTAATATTATCTACTGCAAAACCGTTAGCAAACAATCCATTATCATCATGTACAAATGCAACAAGGACGCAAGGCTTTCCTGCATATGGTGTTAAATTCACATGGTATTCTATCCAATTATTGATATAAGACATTTTAAATACCTGCTCCCAGGTTTTACCTCCATCAGTACTTACTTTTACATATCCGTCTGAAAGTCTCTGTCCATCGCCAAAACCATCAAATACTAAATGCGCTTCTTTATAATTACTCAAATCTAATACAGGAGAAATCAACATATCGTTTGATGCATCACAATTGCACTTGTCATCATTACTGGCCATAAAATGATCTCGTCCCTCCAGAAACCAACCCGGAGATCCTAATTCCTTACTTGTTCCATATTTCCAACCTCCACTATTATTATTTTCAGAAGTTCTCCATCCTTTATATTGAGTCACATCTTCAAAATCCATTGTATACGGAAGTACAGATACTTTCATATCTTCATTGTTCCAGTTATCGAAGCCGAATGTCAATGAATTATTTTCTGGCTTAACATCCTGAGTCACGTCTTCTGGAAAAACAGAAACTGTTACAGTATTCTTACCATTACTTTTTAGATTAATATTTGGAATAGAATACACTATTGTATCCCTGTATTTTGTAAATTCTAATGAAACTTTTTCAACATTTGAATAAACTTCATTTTGTGCTTTATCAAGAATTTTAACTGTTACATTAACCTGCTCTTTAGATGTTTTGAAATAATTAACGATTTTAGCAGTTACCGTTACATTATCATTATTAACATCACATGTTCCAGCTTCCGCTTTTGCTGTTATTATTCCCAAATCATATGGCGCATTACTTACTGTAATATTATCTATAATAGCTCCTAAAAAACCACTATTATAATCACTCATAACTACGCGGAAACGAATAGCTCCTTTCTTACCCGCAAGTTCATCTAAAGGTACTCTAATTGGTTTTTTCTTGAAATCATTATTAATCCCGGTAAACCATGGTCCTGATAGTAAATCATTGTAATGTAAAGTTTCAGGATAATTAATGCCTTCAACTTTTTTCCAGTTTTGATTATCTTCAGAATATTCAACAATTAATCCGTCATATCCTTTATAAAATACATTTACCAAATCAAACTCAGCATAAGGAGAGGCAATATTGGTAAAATCAAATATTGGCGATTGTAATGCAAAATCAGCATTTGGAGCTATTTTTTCAGTACTTCCAAGCGTGACACATCCCCACAAATATTTCGATTTGGTATCTCTAAAGGAATACACAGAGGGCTGCCATATAAATTTTTGACTTGTTTGTAGTGAATTTGAATACCAGCCTCCCGGTGTTCCTTCAAAGTCCTGATAATACGGAAATTGAACCACAATACCATTGTAAATAGAATTTACGGTGCTGTTATTAGTTGTTACAGGATCTTGGCTATAAGTAACAAAAGCCTCGTAGGAGTGTAAACCTCCTGCAGATAAATCGATGTTACTGTCAAAAGGAATTGTTATTTCTGAATTTCCTTTAAAGGCAGTGTCCAATGTAATATCTTTCCATACGGTTTGATTTCCCGGAAGTTTATTTAAATATCCTACCTTTAATTGAGATCCCGCTGGTATATCCTGACAGCCTAAATTATAGATCGTAATTGCCAAAGGATGACTTGCTGTCAAAGCTTCTCCTGTATATGCCGGAAGATTTAATCCTGCAACTGTTAGGTCAAAATCTTTTTGCGAAGGTGGAACTATAAAATTTGAAACAAAAGAAACTCCATCTTTTGGGCCAAAAGCTGTAATAGGATTAAGATCAAGCTTAATTTCTACATAGTTTACTATGGTTGCACTTATAATGTAAGGGATTTTATCTTGAATTTTTATAGTCCTTTCTTCACCAACTGCAAGATCTTTATCAAAATTAATAGCACCATCGTTAGTGTAAATAACATTATATCTACCTCCAAAACCTGTTGTCATTAACCTTAATTTGTAATTTAAAGTTTGGTTTGCTTTTATTATAGTAGTTCCAGTATTTTTAATGTTAACATAAAAAGGTTCATCCCCTTTTAAAGAACCACAAGTAACTGAAGGGTTTTCAACTGAAACTACGGATATTTGGGTATCTGAATAGGCAGCTCCAATACCAATCGCATACCAGGCATTGGTAACTTGCTTGTATTCGTCAGAACCTAATCCGTATAGATCTTCTGCAACCATTAAAGTTGCCTGGCGCATATCTCTAAAGTTTGAAGAAGGAGATAAATACTCTGTAAGCGTTATGTAGGCGATTTTTTCTGCCTTGGCAAGACCAATAGCCTTAACGTCGTAACTATTACTAAGGTCGTTTACACCTTGTCCACCTTCACTTAAAAGGTAAAACCAATAATTTGTGATTCCACTGTTTATATGTACACCCCCATTATCGTAATTAACAGCTAATGGATTCACCCAATTTACTCCTCCGTAAGTGTCTGGCTGCCCCTGAGCTTTTGGGTTAGACATGTTTCTCATGCTACCATGAGTGTACAATTCATTACCCATCATCCAGATATTTTCTCTTTTGTCTTTTCCAACATAAAACTCAACAGCTACACCAAATATATCGCTGAAAGATTCATTCATAGCACCTGATTCTCCCTGATAGATCAAACCAGCTGTGAAACGTGTTACTCCGTGAGTTAATTCATGCGCTGTAATCCCTAAACCAACATAAGGAGTATCATAACCATCACCAAATTGTGCCCAACCTCCGGTCCAGGAAGCATTTTCGACATTAGTACCTAAATGCGCTAAACCAATAATTGTCATTCCTTTGTCGTCGATACTGTTTCGATTAAATTTTTCACCATAATATTCTATGGTTTTTTGCATACCCCAATGGATATCGATTGCAACCTCATCATTATTTTTATTATGTAAATCTGTCCAGATATTATCTTCATCAATAAATTCTGTAATTACCTCATCTGAAGCATTATCAGCGTGGTTCATATTCCAGGTGTACATAGGCACTTTGTATTTTCCTTGTAAACCTTCTAATCTGTAACCATCAGCATATTGTTTGGTATTAAAAGCAACTTCGCCAGTATAGCGTCCTTTGCCTTTTCCTAAACTTTGACCTGCATAATTTGCATCTCGATTTAGATCTATAGTAAGGATTATTTTTCCTGAGTTTGCATCTACATAAATTGTCTGACTGGATTGTGGATTTGTTGCATAAATGTCAAATTTCCAGGCAAGGTAATAGTCTTTAAGTTCAGAAGAAAAATTAGGTCCAACATAAACCAGCTCCCCCTGCGGTTTTGCGCTAATATCTTTACGAACTAATGAACCTAATTTTTTACTCTCCCAAATGTATTGTTTCGCATTTATTTTTCTAAGCGCAATCTCTAAAGCCGCTGCTGCATTTATTTTATAGTTGCTGCTAACTGACATTCTCTTCGCCGTAGAACCAAATGCATCAATTTTAGTTTTGTTTTCTCTAACCTTATAAATTGCTCCTTCAACAGGAATAGAATTATGAAATTGCTGATAAGTAGCAAGGGTTCTGCCATGATTATCAGAAATTGATTTTAACTGCATTTTATCAGATGAAGATAAATCAAAATCTGCTTTTTTAACTTCGAAGATATTTTTCGCAGTTAAATTTGAAGATTTAGCAAATGATCTGACATTTGTTTTAACTGAATCTTGCGAATTTGTTTTCTCAGCAGTATAATTTAGTTTTTGTCCAAACAATTGCTGACTTTGCTGTAATTGTTTCTTTACTGCTTCACTGTCTGCTGCAGAAAGCTCTACACCATTAACTTTTTCTTCTTTCTGAGTAAAGAGGTTATTAGGATCATTATCCTGACTAGAATTTGGGTCAGCTGTTTTCTTAGAAATCTGATCTTTCGTCTTGCTTGTTGTTGCGCCTTCTGCCGCACCACCTTTTTTGTTTGGAATAGGAGACTGAGCCATTCCGACTGAACAGGCAAAGAAACCCAGCAAAACAAGCAAATACTTGGTCTTGAAGTAAATTTGGTTCATTTTTTTAAATTTAAAATTAATATTATGGTTAGCTTGGTTAATAATTACGCCTTAAATGGTATAGCAAAGCCATAAAAGCGATTTCTAAAAATCAATTTGACAGTTGATTTTCAGGATTATCTTTTGTTATTTTCTGTAGAATCTTTAAAAGGATTTTCTTTTTTGTTTTTGTTTCGTCCAAAAGCTGTTCTAAGCTTTTAGGAGATTCTTCTTTCTTCTTCTCGTTCATTCTTGATTTATTTACATCGCCTTGGTAAATGTAGAATGGACATATATGTTTATGAAAAAAAGAACTATTCAAAAAACACTCACAGGCAAAAAAGCGCCACTAAGAAAACACTCAAAAAAAAATAAGCCAAACTAAATCAATTGTTTAGCTTGGCTTATTTTTTTTTACTTTAATAGTATTAAAATGTATTGAGATGTGTCGAGAGATTTACTTTTTCATTAGTTAAATCAAACTTTTTACGAAGTCTTGTTCGGGAATTTTCAATCGCTTTAAAGGATTGTCCCGTAATTTGAGAAATTTCTTTTGTAGTTAAATCCAGATATAAAAGAGCACATAATCTTCTGTCTTTTGGAGTAAGAGACGGATACTCGTTCTTTAGTTTATCAAAAAAAGATTGATGAACCTGTTCAAAACTTATTTCGAATTCTTTCCAGATATCTATGTTCAGATTCTTTTCCAGACGTTTTAAAACTATATCAATTGCCTGCTGCATTTCTTTGTTAATAGTTTTAAGTTTAATCTGTTTAAGATCTGTAAGTATTTCATTGATACTATCCGTGCGATGGATTTCTGACATTGCTTTCCCTACAAGAACCATATTTTTAGCTTTTAGGTTCTCTTTTAAATCCTGCATTTTTGATTTTAATTTCTCTTGTTCCAGCTGATTTTTGATATTCTTGTTTCGGTATCTTATCAGTAAAATAATTAAAATCAATATCCCAACAACCAACACTAATCCAACTACAGAATATTTGAATATTCTCTTTTGTTCGAGAAGTGTTTTTATTTGCGTTCGGACTTTGTAATCCTGTTCCAGCTTAATTCTTTCGAGATTTACAGCTTTTTCTTCGACATTTATACTGTCGTTGATTGCATTAAATTTCTGAAAATAATAGACTGCATTTTTATAATCTTCTTTACTGATATAAACCTCATAAAGCATTTTATTCAGGTTTAATCCTGAAAAACTATAGACATTTTGTTTCGATAATTCCAGTGCCTTTTTTGCATTTATAATAACAGCATCATAATTTTTCTCTTTTAATTTATACTGAGAAAAAGATTCATACACAAAAGCTTTTACTAAATTATCAGCCGGTTTGTCTACCAAAGAAAAAGCCTGATCAAAATAATACTCAGTATTTTTTTTGTCATTTTTCAAAGCATAAGCTCGTGCTAAGTTCGTGCAGACATAAATTTTTAAAGCATTGTCTTTTAGAGTTGCATTTATTAAATGGGCTTTATGATAATAATGGAGAGAAGAATCAGCATTTTTTTCTAAATATATTGTTCCTATATTATTTAAAATTTTGACAAGCTTAACGGAATCATTTTTAGACTTTTGATAGTGATATACGTTTAAGAAATATTGTAGTGCTTTTTCTTTGTTTTTTCCTAGTGAATAAATAATTGCGAGATTGTTTTCTAATTTCGCCAGTTCCTCAATATTATTTTTACTTTTATAAATATCATGCGCCTTCAGATAATATTTTAAGGCTACATCAAACACCTCTTTTGAAGCATACATTTTGCCCGAAGCTACATAAACATGAGCAAGTGTAAGTTCTGAGTCATTTGTTTTTTTTGCTTCGGCTTCAGCCAATTCAGTATATTTTATGGCTCGATCCCAATCTGTTTTTTGCAATAGTAACGCAATTTTCAGCGACAAATCAACTTTTTTCTGATGATCACTTACAGTATTCAAACCATCTATCAGTTCTTTGGTTGAAGACTGGGAATAAACACTGAATGATTGAAAAAAAAAGAATAAATAAAATAATCGTACCATCATATTAAAACGCTAAAGACGAATTTCAAATTTAAATAAAATATTAGGATTAATGAATCAAAAAGGAGAAGTATCAATTGTGCCAACTTTTAAATTATAACTATTTTAAATCCAAAAAATTGTAGCTAAAAAATATATCGATTCAAGTTATTAATCAACAGTGTTTTTACCTCTTAAAAAAAGTGTTCTTTTAAAACAAAAAACTACTTGTTAGAGTAGTTTTCTTTACAGTTTATTTTTGTTCCAGCTTTACCCATTGGTTATAAGTTGCTTCACCACCTACTCCTTTAATAAAACATTCCTCTCCATCTTTTTTTATATGATAATTTGGTTTTGATTGCTTACAACGTTCATCTTTCTCATTGTAATAAACCTCTAAAACATTATCTTTTTCTATTCCTTTATAATTTCCTTCGCATAAATAATCTCCTCTAAAAGCTTCTGACTTTAATACAATTCCGTTTGTTGTAATTGTAAAGTGATAAGTGGTATGTCCCGTTCCTTCGTTAGTTAATTCGCCTTTGTACCAACTTCAAATTGACCCAGAAATTTTTCAGAAATTGGTGTGGTAAGTTTTACTTTATCGTTTAGTAATAGATCATTATAAAGAGAAATCCCTTCTTTATCAATTTTATTAGTTAAAAGCTTTTTTATAAAAACCCATTTGTCGTTTTCATAAATATAAAAATACGTATGAGCATCTTTCTTTAATTCAAAATCTCCTGATCCATCGTCAAAATATTTTATCGATTCTTTTGGTAAAAAATCAGCAATAATAAAATAATCATTAGTTTTATGCTTTAAAATTTGACTTACTTTATCATTTATTAGTTTTGAATTACCCGAAGCTTGATTTATGTCTTGAAATTGAGAAAAAAATCCTTTTAAATTTGAAACATTCCAATAGTTTTGAATTAACTCAGACTTACCAATATAACTAACACTAAATATTCCTAATTGTTTATCAGAAAAAGAGTAGGTTGGAAATGTCGGAGAATAATCAGGAAGACTATATCCATTACGTTTATATTTTTCTTCTAAAAAATCAATTGGAGCTGATTTAAAATCGTCACCTGCCTTTTTAGAGATTTTATTTTTACTGCTTTCCTGATCTTTATTATCAGTCTTATCAATATCTGCTTTATTATTTTTACAAGAAAGAAAAACAAAAAAACATAAAGCACTAACCAAATGACGCATATATAATATAATTAGATTTACAGTAAATATAGTATCTTTTTAAACTGTGAAATTCTTTTAAAACAAAAAAACCACCTGGTTAGAGGTAGTTTTTTTGTTTTTAATTTATCTTTTGCTTAATTTCATCAATACTCATAAACTCAAAATTTCCTATTTTTTCTTCCATGATATCAAGATCCTTTTTATCACTACTAAAATATATAATAGGTGTTTTTTTTTGATTTTTGCTCATTTTTTTTTCTTCATAATCAGGAATACCATTTTCAATAGTTGTTAAAAGTTTTTTATCTTTTAAAATGATATCACTTATATCATTAGATAATCCCCAATATTTCTTATCCTCATTAAGAATAATTGGATCAAAATTAAAAATAATATTAGATTTTAAATTCTGATTATCAATATCATAAAATGCACAATCAACAAAACCTTCATCTGATATAATTTTCACCATTTCTAACGCAGGATCGTCATCTATATTTACAAACCATTTTTTGTTTGACTCAGAATAAAACTTATCTATTAATTTAATTTCCTCGTTATTTGAAAACCAATACTCATTATATTCTCCTTTTGTCTTGTCGATTGTTAAACATATAAAAATAGTAACATCATTGTTTAAGTTTACTTTTTTTGTATTAAGAATTTTTAGATTTTCAGGTATGCTGCTTTTGATTTTTTCTGAAGTTTCAATTTTTTCAGGTTCCAACATATTTTTTTCTTTTGAACATGAAACTAATATGAAAAAAGCTGAAATTATACAAAAAAATTTTTGGGTTAAATTGATCATATCTGGTTTTCTTTTTTTGGATTCAAATCTACAATTAAATCTTTAATTTCTTTTACTGGATCTACCCTTCCTCTAAATTCTTTTGTTTTATCTCCCCATTCTTTTAATGGTCTAACTTCAAAATGCAAATGTGTTTTTTCTTGTGTTAAATCTTTTGCGTTTCCTGATTTACCAGTATATCCGATAATTTCTCCTGCTTTTACCCAAGATTTATCAGCTATAAATTCACTCTTATTTTTCAAATGAGAATATGAGAAAAAATATAATTTTGATTCATAATAACCTTTCAATACTACAGTATTTCCATATCCTCCAGCTGTACTGTTAAATACAATTAAACCATCAACACAAGCTCTAACTGGTGTTCCCACTGGTGCGTATAAATCAAGACCTTCATGTTTTCCTGAATCTCTAGTGGGAGTATATCCGAATTTACTATCATTGAGTCTCCAAGTACTATACCATCCTCTCAACTCCATTCTATCTAATGGATTCCTCCAGATATTTCTACCATATTTACCATTCTCTAAACTAATATAATACTCATCAATCAATTCTTTTATTTGTATTCCATTCTTTGTTTTGTCGACATCTAGACTAGCATTTTCATTATAATTAGTTGTTCCTAATTCATATATTGTTTTATCTAGCCCTCTTCCGACATATGCAGGAGCAAAAACAGCCATATAGATCTCTTCCGGGATAGTTGGTAAAATGGCTACTGCATTCATATAATCCTCAACTTTAGTTAATTGTTCTAATTGGGTCATATTTGCAAACTTAAGTTTTAATTCATTAAGTACATCCATTCCACCTCCTTTGTATTCTCCCATATCTGTAAGTGCTTTTTGTGTAAATTGAACTAATCCTACTGCATGTGAAATTCTATTCCCCTTTTTATCATACGTAATAAATGAATCTTTAGTAAGTTGTTCTTTTGGAACTAATTTTTTACCTTCAATTTGGTGTGGAGCAAAGGTACCTCCAGTTTCTCTATTCATTACAGCCATAAGACCATTTGCCATTTCTAATGTATTTTTTGGCCAAAGCTTTTTACAAATTTGTACAACTTTCACTCTAAATTCTTTATTCACTTTAGCCCCCCAAATTAATTGAGGATTATTTTCATCCAATTTTTCTTTCTTACTTTCATCATGTTTAACATTTACTACAATAGCATTCAAACCATTCTCCAAAGAAATTTTAGATTCAACACCTTCAATTCCAATATAAAATGTATCCATCAATCCTGATAGTACGCTTATTTCCTTCCAATTTTTGTTTAATGTAAAATTAATTACAGCAACTCCTTCATTGTCTACAATAACTTTAGTGCTCTGTTTGGGATGATGAACATCTTTATAAATTTTCAAATTCACAGCTTTTCCAACCATATTTAAAGTCTTAACTATTCCTGTTACTTTTGCTCCATAAGGAACTTGAGTAAATGGATTTACACGATTACCATCATACATGAAATAAGCATCCGTTATTTTTGCACTTGTGGTAACATTTAATAAAGTTTCTTTATAAGCGTTGGCATTTTCCTTAAATAAATAGGGCACATTTCCGTTTTGAATTCCTTCGAGTTCAAATCTAATTTTGGCAGTTTTTCCATTTTTAAGTCCAAAATGTTTCTGCAAACTGGCATCAAATTTTAAGATTTTATTGATTTCACCATCACCATTTGTTGCCGTATCATTATGATAATTAACGACTTTACTGTCATTTAAATAGAATTTAATTCTTACCGCTTGATTCACATATCCTGGAATACTTGCCTTGATATGATTAATCTCTCCGGCAAAACCAGATGTGTTCTTTTTATTGCCGTCATTATAAGTCCAATAAGCTTCGGTTACTTCCGGATGTTTTACAAATATTTTTTTGCTTGATGTTGATTTAGAACCTTGTTTAACATTACTATAAGCTTCAATTGTAAATTCACCTTCTTTTTTAGGAATCGAAAAGGTAAAAGATTCTCCTTTAACCAAATATTGCTTTCCTGCATCATTATTTTCTAATTGCAATGGTAAACGATCTGGTACGTATATTTTTCCATTTTTATCATAAACCAGCCATTTAATGTTTTGTTTTTCTTGCAGAGTCGCTGGCTCAATTTTAAAGTTTTGAGCTTTAAATATGGGGTTTTGATTTGTTATATTCCATAAATAAATATCCTTTTCGGCCTTGTTCTCTGTTATCTCGATGCTATTAATAAAGTTTTTGATTGTCTTAATACTGTATTTTTGATTCAAAGTATATTGATCTTTACTAACAACTTTAATACTGTATTCTCCAAAATTTGGCATAGCAAGCTTAACAATACCCGTTGAATCCAATTCTTGTTCGTCTGAAATTGTGGTTACTTTATCTGCGTTTATATAAGCAATCTGATAATAAAGTTTTAGTGGATTTAATGTTTTTACTTCAGGATTTTTTAAGGTTACTTTAAATGACTGTTCTTCAGTAAAAGGTCTTACAAAAGTGGTTTTAATAGTTGCCGGAGATACGATTATAATTTCCTGAGCAATTACTTCTACTTCTACAAAAGCAGATAATTTTACAGCTTCCTTATCCTTACTATTTGATCCTGGATTTCCACCGTAAGCTTCAACTTTATATTTTCCTGGTGCATCAAAATTATAACTAAACGAAGTTCCTTCATTTATAAAAATAAACTCTTGATCTTTGTTTTTTTTCTTTTTATTTTCTTTGTAAACTATCCAATTAATGTCTTCTTTTTTATACTCATTATGCTGCTTTATAAGAGCCTCATCAAGAATAAATTCCAGACTTTCTCCAACAATAAATTTAGTTGCATCAGTATTTTTGATTTTAACAGCTCCTTTCCTTACCGCTCTTCCCGTAATTTCCTTGTTATTTATTTCTTTTAAGAAAACATAAACATTTTCTTTCCCAATTTCAGCATAAAGTCTATCTGCGCTTAAATTAGGATATATCTTGGTTTTAGTGGTTATTGTAATGGTGCCTGGCAACTTATCAAGCCCTTCCACTTCTTTTAGTAATAAAAACAGTTCGTTGTATCGCTCAAAAAGATTGGCAACATTAACTGCTTCATTCTTTAATTGTTCTTTAATTAATTTCCAACGATTTTTACCTGCTTGAGAAATTTTTCCTTTAAGGATATTATTATCAATTGACTCAACCATTTTTTTGCGAACATCATCCCAATTAAAATTTTGAGAAGTTATAGGTATCTGATTTGATTGTTTCAGCATCGCATACATATCTGTAAACAGTGCATTATTTGGTTTACCATCAAAATCCTGAACTTTAGCTTCTTCACCAAAAGCCTTAGAAATGCTGGTCCAATATGCAATTGCAGCAAAATCTTTTTCCTTAATAGCCTGAGTTAATTTCTTTTCGATTTCTGCTATTACAGTTTCTCTAGTTGGTTCTCCACTATTTGTCTGTAGCATTTGTGGAACGGCTAAAGTTTGCTGATCTGCTACATTTCCATAAGTTTGAGTCGTTGTACTATTGCTAAAATTCAAAACGCTATTTCCTGCTCCTAATGTCGGAGAAGTAGTGTTTACAGATGCGGCTGAACTCAATATTGTACTGCCAGTGGTATCTGCAACGCCTTCTCCGATTGAAGCGCTGGAATTTGAAGTTGTTGTCTCTAAAACCGAAGAAGTATTACCAACTTGCTTAAGTGTGCTGTTGGCGCCTTCCCCAGCTGAGACTATATGATTTGGCATTGTTCCCTCAGAAATCGAAGAAGTATTGCTTACCGATACTAATTGTTTTCCGTTTTTTTCGGCAATAGTATCGATAGCGCCTTCTTCGATTGAGGTACTGGAATTATTTGCAATAGCAGTAGCGTTTAGGGTTTGTTGCTCCTGCCATATTTGCACTATGTCTTTTTGCTGGCTCATTTCTTTTGAAACTTTGGCTAACTCTTTTAGAATAGCTTCGGTTAAGTTTTCTGAGCTTTTTATATCAGCACTATTTTTTATTGAAAGATTGAAATTGTGAATTGCATTTTTACTCATCGCTATAGTATTTTTTCTGGATGTAAAAGTACTATCGATATGCGTCATTTTAAAACTCCAAAGCACTTGTATTCAGTAGTTTCAGTAAGTTTAGTTTCTACTGAAACTACTGAATACAGATGACTTTTTCTTGTTCATTTTCTATTCTTCTACCTTACTTTTACACCCTCAAATATCAAATAAAAGACATCATTTTAAAGGCAATAATAACTTGTCAACTCTCCTTTTATTTCCTCCAAAAACAATCACAACATTTTGTATTAATCATTTCAAAAACAATAACCATTATGGATAATGTATTAGCAATTGGCATCAGCAAAATGCCTAAAATACCTGACAGAACTAGTTTTCATTTTTTGCCAAATCAAACATTCAAAGAAAACATTCGCACTCTATAAAAACCAAAAATCTACTCATTATAGAGGTAACAACAACAAAAATTCATTAAAACTTAATTACATAATCTAAAAAAAGAAAAAAAATGGCAATACAAACATTAAAAACTATTAAAAGCTGGTTTAGAACAGGTTTAAAACCTACACAAGCTCAATTTTGGGATACTTGGGATTCCTTCAGACATAAAAGCGAAAAAATTCCGGCAAAAGATATTGAAGGGATTGATACATTATTTGGAGATAAAATTATTCCATCCGGACAGTTTCTAATTTTTAAAGTTGATCCAAATACAGGTAATGAATTAGAAGTCGGTGACAGCGTAATAGGATATTGTGAAGGTAATTTCCTTGGCGAAGCAACCTATTACGGTGGAGATACAAGTTTGATGAGCAGTTTTACTAAATCAAACAATCTTGTGGGGAGAATTATATCATTCGATTATAACGATCCAAACTACGGTGACTTTATTATTTATGAAGTTAATGATGAAGTATTGCAAAGGGCTTATAGCTGTGGTACCTATAATGGAGTTACACTTATGTCTAAAAGACCAGGACAACTCGAATTTTCAGTAGAATATTTTAGTTCTTCCTACCCAAAAACATCTGTACAATGGCTTGAATTAACTCCAGGTACTATTATTAAATTAAGAGATACTATTGGTGACTTTGACGATTCGGCAGAATTTATAATACCAAATAAAAAACCATAGCAGATCATTACAAAAGAACGATCCCTAAAATCCGAATTGGTCAAATAAAATTTTCAAATTCTATTAAACCACTTATTCAAATAACGCAAGTATTGGATTCGGGTTTCCAAAACTTAACATTACAGGACAATATTAAATTATTTAACTATCTAAACTTATAAAAAAATGGAAAACATTATTAAAAATTGGAAAACAACACTTGCAGGAATTATCGTAGGAAGTGTTGCAGTGGCAGTTGCTCTGGGTTATATCACAGCCGAAGTTGGCGGACAAATAACGAGTATCTGTATTGCTTTAGGGCTAATTGTTAGTAAAGATGGCAATAAAACCGGAGTAATAAAATAAGTTACCTCCTTAGACGGCGCAAACTAAAATAGTTTGACCAAATTTATAAAACTCTCATATCCGTTCTGAATTAGAACATTCAAAGCCATCAGAGAGCATAAATTCTCTGATGATCTTGAGTGTTTTGTTTCTAAATCCGTGAAGGCTAACTAAAAAAACAAATAACAACACAATCTAAAAATATGGCTTTACAAACATTAAAAACTATTAAAAACTGGTTTAGAACTGGTTTAAAACCAACACAAGCTCAATTTTGGGATACCTGGGATTCTTTTCGACATAAAAGTGATAAAGTTCCTGTAGGTGATATTGAAGGCATTGACGAATTACTTGATTCTAAGACAGACGAATCTGATTTTAAAACAATCAATGGTGAATCAATATTAGGTTCTGGAGATATAAGTATTGATGGTGGAGGTTCTCAGGATTTACAACAAGTACTTAATAAAGGAAATAACTATAGCACCTATGGGCAAAATGATTATATGCGCCTTACAAATCAATATGCCCCTGGATGGCAATTTAATGAAATGCGACTTATGCCAGGAGGAATTAGAGTAGAAAAATCACATGGAGGCAATACAACTGGTATCGTTTATGGAAGCGGTGATATCAGTTCGCTATATACAAGAAGTGATTATGCTAATCAAACAGGTTTTAAACTTGATACTGAGGGTCTGCTTTTAAAAACCAATATTTCTCAAAGCGGTACCGGTATAATTAAATCCGATAATTTATCAAAACTTACAGACTATCAATTACCGGTAGAAACAACAGAACCATCAATCACGCTTGTTTCAAAAGTAAATGGTATTCCTGCTGATATAAATGGTAATGTTGTGATTTCACTGCCTCCAGTAAAAACATTTATTGCAAATATTAATCGGATTGGCACAAATGAACCCACTGTTAAAGTGATTTATAATGACACCGGAGCTACATTAAACCTTGTAAAAACATCGAATGCAGGGCAATTTGTGGGAACTTTTTCTAGTCCAATTTTTCAATTTAAAAAAGTTCTATACTGGGTAGATGGAAAAAACATTAGTGAGATTTTAAGACTGGCAGCCTTAGGCGGAGACACTTTCTTTTTTGGAACGGCGACTTTATCATCTGCAGTCACAAATAGTTATGTAGATATTAATTTAATTAATGCATACATAAAAATAGAAATATACCCTTAAACTAAGAGAAAACTTTTAACCTTGTTTCTTAGAATTGGTAATTCCTATCTAAATAGTATTAAAAGATTTTACCAAAAAAAAATAAGAGAAATCTAATAAAAACTCTCTAACAAACATCTAATTTCTCAACAATTTAATTTAAAACAAAGCCATCATAAAAGGATTAAAAAATCTCGTAATGATGGCTTTTCACTTTATAAATTCACAAGAAACACCTCTATTAACAAAGCTGTCTCTTCTAAAAAATAATCTATTAAATCACAACAATTTATTGGTTTTACTTTCTACTGAAACTACTGAAAACGAGTCACTTATTTTTTGTATTTCAGACACCTCTTCCCTATTTTTACATACTCAAATTCCCGTACATTCCGTACAAAACACTACTAAAAAATCCGGGGTTCTCAAAATCTACAATTTAATTTCGTAATCAATTCCAATACAATATGGCAACAAATATCAATACTATTTTAGGTTGGTTTAAAACCGGCAAAAAACCATCACAAGACCAATTTTGGGCTTCCTGGCAAAGCTTTTGGCATAAGGACGAGGTAATACCTCAAAACAGCATTAGCAATCTGGTAAATACATTAGATACTAAAGCAGATAAATCACAAATTGAAGCTCATAAAGTCGATAAAACGGCACATATCGCTTTGTTTGAAACTAAAGAAGATAAGATCCTAAAAGGTGCCGCTGACGGATATGCGCCATTAAACAATTTTACAAAATTGGCCAGTCAATATTTAGATATTGTAAATGATTTAATCTCCGGCGGTTCTACCTCTCTTTTAAGTGCCGAACAAGGCGTAATTCTGCAAAACCAAATTAACAATATAAAGGCATTGTTAGCTTCAGACAATAGTAACTTAAATACTATCCAGGAAATTGTTGATGCGATTGAAACCATCCAAACTTCATTAAGTTCTATTTTAGTAAATGATCTGACTACTGGAGGAACAACCAAAGCTTTGACTGCCGAAATGGGAAAACTATTGCAAACTACAAAAGTGGATAAATCTACCGGGAAAAGTTTACTTGCAGATACCGAAATTACCCGTCTTGCGACACTCTTTAATTATGTTCATCCAACAAATCATCCACCAAGTGTTATTACTCAGGATGCAAATAATAGATTTGTAACAGATGCCGAGAAAGTAACCTGGAATGCTAAACAAGCTTCACTTGGATTTACTCCTGAAAATGCAAGCAATAAAAATGTAGCAAACGGATATGCCGGACTTGGCGTTGACGGAAAACTAATCTCTTCACAAATTCCTTCGATAACTATAAATGACACTTTTGTTGTTGCTTCAGAAACCGAAATGTTGGCTTTAACTGTAGAAACCGGAGACATCGCAGTAAGATCTGATTTAAATAAATCTTTTATTCTAAAAGGAAGAAATCCAGCAGTAGTATCAGATTGGCAGGAATTACTTACACCAACGAGTGATGTAACAACCGTTTTTGGTCGTAACGGAGCAATTACAGCTCAAACAGGAGATTATACAGCAGACCAAATCACGGAAACAGCAACAAAAAAATTCCAAACTGCGAATCAACAAGCTTTTAATGATGCAACGTCCAGTATTCAAGCACAATTAAATTCAAAAGTATCAAATGCAACCCATACAGGTGATGCTACGGGAGCAACAACTTTAACGGTAAAAGGGATTAACGGAACTTTACTTTCAGAATTACCAACTGGTATTTTAAAAAACACAAATGCAACTGGTGTTCCTGTAATTGCAACGGCGAGTGATTTTCCAATATTAAACCAAAATACCACAGGAACAGCAAATAATGCAACAAATCTTGGCGGACAATCATCTACATATTATGCACCAGTTAATTCGCCAACATTTACAGGAATTCCAACGGCTCCAACACCATCATTAGGAACTAGCAGCAACCAAATAGCTACTGCAGCTTTTGTTGCTGCTACAAATTTAGACAACGTAAAAACATCTGGAAGTCAAATCATAAATGGCAATAAAACGCTTAGTGGTTCTACATTATTTGATGCTGGGGCGATCTATTTAAAGCAACCATCTGCTTTAGCATACAATATGATAATTACGCAACCAGATGGAATAATGCTCACTCACAATTCAAATGGTAATTTCAGCACCGAAGTAAACTCACATGGTATAAAATTTGGCAGAGCAGCTATTCAGGCAGAGTTAAATACCGATAATTTAACTACTTCGAGAAGTTTTCTAATGCCAGATAAAGCCGGAACAATAGCATTAAAAGGAGATTTTTTAACACTACCGAGCGGTAACTATACAAGCCCTCCGCTGATACTTCCAGGTGGAATTTTAACTACTACTCCACAAGATGGAGCACTCGAACGTGATTGGAACGGGACATTATGGGAAACTCATGGAGGCATAAGAGAAAAAATAAATGTTCCAGATGTTCCTTATAAAAGTATCACCAATCTAAACACATTATTTACAAGTTACAGACGAAGTTCCGTAAATACTTGCCAGGTAAATTATCAAAGTGAATTCGCTCCTGATACTTCTCCATCATGGGGAATGTTGACAAGTTGCAAAACAGATGATGCCGGGGATTATGGTACTCAAACCTATATTTCGATGGGAACAATACCTAATACTTATGTTCGAAATTGCAACAATGGAACATGGTCTGCATGGGTGAAATTAAATTAAGCTTCACATTAGAAAATAGATATCAAAAGCAACATTAATCTAAAGCTTACGCCAAAATCGATTGAAAAGTAAAATCCCTTTTCTCGATTCTGGCGTATTTTTTTGACACGAAAAACCTAGTTTGACTAATTCAAAAAATCGGTGATTAAGTCCTCTCCAAAAAATCACACAAAAACAACAATAAACACCTTAATAACAATTAGTTAATTGTAATTTATTTTCTACTGAAACTACTGAAAACACAACTCCAATTTTTCGTTTTTCAGACACTTCTGCCGTATTTTTACATACTCTAATTCCAACTATTAGTTTGCCGAAAAGGCACAAAAAAAGCTCCTGCTTTCAAAATATTTCTGAAAGTGGACACCTCAACTATACACGTAATTCTAATCATCATATTAACAATTAAAACAATAAGCGAATCATGGATTATACACCAAAAGATTTAGGAGAAACACCTAAAACACCAGACATGAGTAATTTCAAAAATCCCTTAATGCAAGCATCAGAAGCAAGCATTTTTATAGAAAGCTTTAACATCGCGCCTTTAAGTGTATCCGAAAAAAGCGAAAGTCTGACCGAAGCCATTAAAAAAGAAAGCAGAGACAGCAATATTTAAGATTCAAAAATTACAAAGCTTAATTCTTCGAGCAAAAAAAACAAAACCGCTAAAACCCATAAAAATGTCAGACGAAACAGTAATACAAAACCTAAAAGAAAAATACGGAACCGTATTAAAACTTACCTCAGCCGATCAATTGACAATTGCTTATTGCAAAAAACCTTCGTTCGATATCTTCTTAAACTATCAAAATCTATACAAAGACAATCCGCACGAAGCGATCTTGTTTTTATTTAAAGAATGTGTTCTTGATCAGGAAAACTATGATGATGAATTCATGCTTTCGGCAGGAAATTCAATTGTTGCTATGATAAAAAAAGACAGCGAATTTACGATAGATGCAACTCCGCAAAAAGACGAATTCAAAAAATCGGCTGCACTTATTAGACAAGCTTTTCAGGTCGATCCTTATCAGCTTTCTATGGATGAGTTTTACAAACTTCTGGAAGAAGCTCTCTGGTTACAAAAACACAATGAGAAAAGAATGGAAAACACACTTATGACCGCTTTTGCACAAACATTTTCAAATTAAAAACAAAAAATAAATCATTATGAAATTCAATTTTAATGTAAACGAAATTCTAGATACCAAAGATCCTGAATATACTGGTATTAATTATAACGAATCTGAATCAAAAGATTTTATTATCGACAAAACCGGAGGCGAATTTAACCTGAGAGTTTTTGCTCCCCTGGTTTTTGAACCTCTTGTAAAAAGCGATCTTAATTTGCCAAGTTTACGAATCGATGCCGTTACTGTAAATCTAAATCGTTCAAAAGTCATCAAAAAAGAAAGCATCGAAGGAAGAGATTCTACCATAAAAGAACACATTACAAATGGCGATTTTAGCATTTCTATCGAAGGATTAATTGCAAGTGAAACCGGAGATGAATATCCAAAAGAAAAACTTTTTTTATTGAAACAATTCTTAAATGCGCCATATTCTTTAAGAGTAACACACGCAATTTTGAACCGATTTGGTATTTATGAACTTGTGATAGATTCGTACTCAATTCCTTCTATTTCAGGGACAAAAAATATTCAAAAATTTACTGCCAGCGCCACTTCAGACGAAACTGTAGAACTAATAATCAGAGACAATGTTTAAACTAAATGCGAGAATTAAAGTCTACGAAACGATAAGACTTATTCCAACTCCCAAATATTATGAATTTACTTATGTCAAAAATGTCGACATAAACAGTTCATACAAATCACTGACTGATACAGCAACTCTTGTAATGCCAAAAAAAGTATATACGGATACTAAAGGATTCGATCAAAGCTTGTTTGCAAATGCGAGCGGTGAAGAAAAAACAATTCACGACTTTTTTAAACTGGAAAATTATATCGAAATATTCTTAGGATATGATGGCGATTACAAACCCGCTTTCAGAGGTTATATCACAGGAGTTCAATCAGATATAACAACTGCTACAATAACTTGTGAAGACACAATGTATGCTTTCAAAAAAGTAAAAGCCGTAAAAGATGACGACGTTCAAAACAAAAATGATGTTCTAAATCTTGTCGCAACAAACCCAACCACAAATGTTGAAAATTTTAATCCTAAAACTTTTTTCGAAAAAAGAATCAAAGAACTAAAACTCCCTTTTAAAGTAAATGCACTTGACGAAGAATTGGGTAATATACTGGTTAACAGAAACCAAAGTCTGGCACAAGTTTTTGAAATGCTAAAAGACAAAGGAATCTATACTTATTTTAAAACCGAACTAACCGGTCCCGTTCTTACCATTACCAATAATCCGCAACAGCATACTTTTGCTGAATTGGGCGGATTTATCACTCGAAATTTCATCAAAAGTCCGTTGGCTGGAACACTTGTCAAAAAGTTAATCAATCAGGGACTTAGTATTTTAAGTTCTCAATTGGATAAAGCCGGAAAATCAATTTCCTCAAGTTTCCCTGGAAAAGCACGTTTTAGATTTCGTTATAATATTATCGAAGACAAATTAGTTGTCGTTAACGAATCTACAAAAAACACGCGTACTCGAGTTGAGAAATACTTTAAGAACTCAAACACTCCAATTTACATTGAATTGGGCGATCCAAACGGGCAATTAACAAAAACCCATATTTTGCATAATGATACTGACGATTTGCCAAATGATCCAACCGCTTTCAAAAAAGTAACTACGCAAATAGCTTCAGAGTTGTATCAATATGCCGCTTTGAGAGCAATGGAATCTAAACCAAGCGGATTCGAAGGTTCTTTCCTGACTTTTGGTGAACCTTTTGTGCGACCTACAGACAAAGTGATTCTTGAAAACGCAAAGGATAAAGAAAAAAATGGAACTTTTCAGGTCGAAAAAGTAGAACGAAGCTTTGGCGAAAACGGTTACAGACAAAGGATTTTTATAGGACGAAGAGTAGAAGCAATTTAAAAAAACAAAAATGGGAAATATAACAGATCTAATAAAAGATGTCGCCAATAAAAATCAAATGATCGAAACTTTTGCGGCAAAAGTCATCGAAATAAATAAGGAAACAGAATCACCTCATAATACAAATGATGCTTATACGGTAAATATTATGCGCGCTGATGGCGCCATACTTAAAAACGTACGATTGAAAGCTTCAATCCTTGATGTAGAACAAGGAATTATTACTATTCCTAAAAAAGACAGTTGGGTTTTGGCCACAATTATTGACGGAGTAGAAACGAGAGCTTTTGTTTCGCAGTTTTCTGAAGTCGACAGAATAATGGGAAGAATACAATCTAAATTTGACTCTAATTTTTTTCTGGATTATAGCGCTGACGGCAATAAACTACATATTCGCTATATAAACACAGATACCGAAACTGAAACTGATGAAACTAAAATTACCGATGTCGCTAAAATAGAGTTTGATAAGGAACAACATTTTACAATTAGTTACTTTGATAATGATGAAAAACCATTGGCAATTACACATTTTTCATCTGATGGCTTAACCACAACTTTTAATTCTATTGAAAATAAAGAAGTAAAAGAATCCTTAGTCTTGAGTGCTTCTAAAGATAATGTTTCTTTCAAATTTAAGAACAACACAGGCAAGGAGTTGAATTCGATGGTTGCAACTCCTGAGAATTACACTATTTTATTAAAAAACGAAGACGATAAAAAGCAAGCTTCTTTAGCTATTGAAAGAAGCAAAATAGCGGCATACTTGTTTGAAGAAGATGAGCTTAAAAAACTATCATTTGAACTAAATGGAGAAAGTGACAGTATTCGATTAAAAAAAGATGATCAGAATTTAATCGAACTGAAAGGAAAAACAGCCATTACTTTAAAAAGTGAAGGAGATATTAACATCGAAGCAAAAAATATAAATATTAAATCGACTGAAAAAATCAATATTAATGCCACAGGAGATACTATTATTAGCGGAGATAATGTAAAAATCAATTAAATTATGGCTACCAAATATGTATGTAAAGGCGCATTATGCGCCTGCAACCAAGGTACTAAAGAGGGTGCTTTGGATGTCAGCTCTCAAAACACAATTTTTGTTCAGGAAAAATTAATGGCAACTGAAGATGATATAACTTTTAAAAGTCCTTTTTTTGGAAACTGTAAATTAAAAAAAAATGATCCATGCACTCCTGTTATAGAAACTAAATGGGAAAATCCTGCGGCTAATGTTTATGTGGGAAATAAAAAAGCCTCTTTAGAAAGTTCAGAATTAATATGTACTGTTGGAGGAAAGATTAAGATTACAGATTCACTGCAAACCGGATCTAAAATTGTTATATTTGATAATTATACTCCACCCGTAGTAACACCTTTAAAAAAAGAAATTGTAAGTGTTAATTGGAAAAACAATGATTTGAAAAATGAGATAGATTTAGCATATATTGGTGACAAAGTAAGTCTGGTTGTTGAAACAAAAAATTATAAAGAAGGAGAAACCATAGTCATTGTGATCGATGAAGCAAACGGCAAAAACATTAAAGCAAATAATAAACTTGTAAAATTTAGTGGAGAAGTAAATGCAGATGGTTTTGCTATTTTAAAAGAAGAAATCCCAATTGAAAATGAAAACTAGTTACTACAATGGAAAGAATATTTAGAATAAAAGAAGTTAATGGCGATACTAGTTTTCAAGATAAAACGTTAATTGTAGATAAGAAAAAGATAAATCTTTTGATTGTTTTGGAATTGGGAGGTATAACACAATTTAATAGAACTTATAATGATATTTGGAAATGTGTTAAGCTCGAGAGTATAGCTGATATTGAAGCAATAAATAAATTAAATGCAGAATATGAATATAAAAACATCTGCCTTGTTCATCACGGAAATATATTTTCCGATACCTCAAAAGGCAAAAACAGCTGGGCCATTTTGTTTGCAAACAAAATTCGTGAAATAAAACAAGTAATTGCTAAATTAGATACTCCAACAGAGGTTGACAATACATATGTAGCTAAAGTAGTTGAAAAAGCAAAGAGTTTGTATACCCAAAACGCACCTAATGAACAAAAAATAAAAACCTGCTTAGGTTTAAAATTATTAATAAGCAATTTATTAGATGAAGGAGCTTTTCTTTCTGTTGCGTGCAAAGAAGCTGAAGATCCTAGTTTTTTAACCGAACTTGGAGATTTTACAGATAAAAACATTAAGATATTTGGGAATACTAACTTTTCTCTTATAGATGATGGAACTGATTATAAATATAAAGATTATGATTTATCTTTTAATGATTATCGTTCCATTTTAAATTGTTACATAACATCGGCATGGAAGAATCAAAATGGCTGGCAGTATTATGACACCAAACTAAAAGAAATAGTTATTACAAAAAAAGATCTTTGGCTTCATAGTATGGGCAAGAAAATATACACTTTGCTAGACAGAAAAAGTGAATTAACAAAAAAACAAAGTGATAAAGAATATTATGCTCAATTATATTTTTCAAAAAACTATGAAAAGTTCTATATTAAAAATTGGGGGTTGGCAAAATATAAAAAATGGAAGTTAGATACCCAAGCCGTATACCCTGAACTTAAATAAAATAAACTATCTATGAAAAAGGAAACAATCTTATTTACATTAACGATCTTATTTACTTTTGTTTGCAATGCTCAAATAAAAAAACTTACCGAGCTTAGAAACATATATTGCGAAGAGCAATGTGATTTTTACCACAAACATTTATATTATCTTTCTAAACTTCCGAGTTGGCCTCCATCTCCTCTAGAAATAAGCCACGAAAAAGACACTCTAATGCCATTGTTCAAAATCCCGTTAGTAGAAAGAAAAAAAATGTTTCCCTTTTCTAAATATGATTCTGTATATATTGTGACACCAAAATACCATGATGATAAGGAACCACGAAATTATATTAAATCAAAATTTCATGACTCAAAGACTTTGGTCACTGAGGAGCAAATGAATAAAATTTCAGATATTCTTTTTAACTATTACGAAGTAATATATAATAAATTTATCACTACCAGATACACAATAACAGGCCGTAATGGTATTAAAGATACCTATCCTAAAATTATTTTGGTTTTTGTAAAAAATGGAAAAAGCAAAGATTACATCGCTTTTCCGAGTCAAATATTTCGAAGAACGAGTTTTAGCAATAAAGAATTAGAAGGCTTAGATCTTTCTGCCGCAAAAGAAAAAATGATAATGGAAATGTTAGGTGTAAGTCTGGAAGAACCAAGTGGCGATGAAATATTAGAAGACGAACCAGGCGTATTGCGTGATGAGTATAAAGAAAACTAATTTTCTTCTTTTAATCACACAAGAAGTATCAAAACACAATAAACTAAAAATGTATGATAAATAAAAAACTGCAACATAACGTTGCAGTTTTTTTGTTTTATCTAGTTTAGCTTCTTTCTTAAAGTCTCTTCCATTTCATAGAATTTACTTTCGAGATCATGAATCTTTTCGTAAATATTAATAGGATCCGGCATTTGTTTAGAAGCATACATACTTGCGTACCAAACTTCCAGAATATCCTCGGCATAAATAGAATACATTGGATAATTTCCGTCTCTGTTATCAGATTTCAGGATTAATTTTCCGCTTTCTCTAATTCGGTTTAAGACCCTTTTTACCACTACTCCATCATTCTTACTGATAATAACATAGATTCTTCCGTCAAGAATATCATCAAAATTATCGACATATTTCCCAAAAAGATAATCTCCGTCATGTATGGTTGTCGACATCGAATTTCCTTTAATTTCAAAACATCTGTAAGTTCCGTTTTTTAGCATTGGCATACTAAAAGAAGGAAGCGTTTCCATGTATTCCGGATCCGAATAACCGTCTAAATAACCTGCACGGGCTTTTACTCCAACAAAATTAATATTTTCCTCTCCATCTTCATTTACCGTGATAATCTTTGGCAGATTTAAACCAACTTCAGCAGTTGTTTTATTGGTGAAAATTTCATCGCTGTCTCCAAAAAAGTAATCCGGATTTACATTACAATGTGTAATTATACTTTGCAGTAAATCAAAACCAGGTTTGGTCCTTTTTCTATCTCCGTCAGCTTGCAATCTTCCAATCGTGATACTGTCTATCGTAGTACTGGTTACGCCTATTAACTTCGCAAATGAGTTATTGTTTAACTTCATCTCGTCTATAATACGTTTTATCTTAGTATGTATTTCCATGTTGTAGTTATCTTTATCTTATTATGTAATATGTTTTATATTATCCAAAACATTCCACTATATGTTGCAAAGCTAAATAATATATCTTGAATAATTGCATTCTTTTATATTTTTTCTTTAAAATAGCTGATTTACAAGCTATTTGTAACCTCTTTCTTATTGTATTACTAGAGGATAAGAAAGAAATAATTAAATCATATTACTGAAATAACTGCATTTTTTAGTGTAATATGTTGTGTAATTTAAAACATATGTTGTATATTTGTAAAAAATAAATCCATCATATGATTCTAAAAGACTTTTATACCGAAAAAAAGAACGCAATCGAAACGGAGTTCATTTCTAATGCGCCAACAGTTCAACTTTACAGTGACGCTATTTTTAAAACTTCTATTGAAACACCAGTAGTAATGTTTAAATACGATGTTGTAAACTGGGAAACATCTTCTGAAAAAAATTACAAAGCAGATGTATCCTTTTGTGTGTATATCGTATTGCCGGTTGAAACTATTTCATCTACAAGTTATGCAAATGCATTCGATATTGCACAGCGAATAGACAAAGCTGTATTGTCTAATAGTAATAGTAACACTGCTATAGACACTCATTCGACTTTTAAAATTAGAGAAAAACAATGTACAAACGAACATACGTACTGGAACAAAAATGATTTTTTTATTTGGGAGATCACTTATAAAACAACCCTGATCGAAAATATATTAAAAAAGAAATACATCCTTTTTAATAACGGTTTAAGCAATGAAGAATTAGAAGATTTAGGATACGATTTAACTTCGGGAATAATCGGGATAAACCCAAATCAGGTTCAGGGAGATATCGATATAAATACAACTCGCTAATCAAAAAAGTCATTCATTTAAATAATAATAATAATAATAATGTCTATGAATTAAAACTCAAATTAAAGCAGCAACCAAAAACTAAAAGCTAAGTAAAATTAATCCCCACCATTAAATACCACAAATGAAAAGAAGCAGAACACTATTAGACAAAAGGAGAGATTATGTTATTAACTATCTTAATAGAAATCAAGCTAAACAAATGAAAGTTGTAGTATCTGAACTTTCGGATACTTTGTTCCTGACAGAGCGCACTATTTATACTATTATAAATGAAGGTCTCGCTACAGAGGCTAGAGCTTAAAGCACTGAAACTACTGGTTTTGACAATCAAAAAAATTGGAAAAAGCAACATTGAGTCTTAAATTTGTACTCGATATCAAAAGCAAATTTATCTCTTGGCCAAGAGGAAAATCCAATTAAAAGATCAGTTTTTACAAATCGTCCAAAAATAGAAATTCTGCTTTTTTGGATTCTGGATTACGAATATCATTTTAAATAATAAAACACCAATAATAACAAGTTTAACAACTTGTTACAGCCCCTCTTTTGCCCATTTTTGAGCAAAAACCCAAAAACAAATTTTTAAACAATTAAACATTTTATATTATGAGTAAATTAAACGATGTAGTGATTAACAAACTATCTGGCGGATTAGGAAGAAGAACACCAGAACAAGACATGGTTTCAGGATTACTTTTTAGTGGAGCTTCAACTGATGAACTTGACAATGACAAGGTAGTTCTTTTAGCTTCATTAGAAGATGCCGAAGCGTATGGCGTTACAGAATTAAATGATGTAGAAGGACAATCTGCTTACTACCAAATTCAGCAATTTTTCAGAATGAATCCTTCTGGTGATTTATACATTATGAAAACAGCAGCAACTTCTTATGAAGTAATTACAGGGAAAGCAAAAGATATGCAGGAAAAAGCAAATGGAAACATTCGTCAAATGGCAATTATCTACTCCGGAGCTACAACATTTGCACAAACACAAGCCGCAGTTTTAAAAGCAAAAACAGAAACTCAACTTGCTTATGCAGATTACATGCCGTTTGAAGTTATCCTGGAAGGAAAAGGTTTTAGTATTGAAGAAGCTACTTCTTTAGCTGAATTAACTGCAGAAAATGTATCTGTAGTTGTGGCTATGGATGTTGAAAAAGCAGAAAAATACCCAAACTCTGCAGCAGTTGGATTAGCATTAGGCGCAATTTCTAAAGCAAAAGTATCTGAAAACATCGCCTGGATCGAAAAATTCAATCTTACTGGTGAAGGTTTCGCAAAAGCAGGTTTCGTAGGTGGAGAAGAAGTAAAAGCTCTTGGAACCTTAGGAGATCTAAACGACAAAAGATACATTTTTGCAAGAACCCACACTGGTTTACCAGGAGTTTATTTCAACGATAGCGCTACTTGTACTACAGGAACATCTGACTTTGCTTATGTTGAGAACAACCGTACTATTAACAAAGCAACTCGTTTATTGCGTACTGCTTTATTACCAAAATTGGCTTCTCCAGTTTTAGTAGATATTGATGGAAAATTGCCACAATCTGTTTCTAAAAGCTTTGAAGGTTTATGCAGATCAGCTTTAGAAGGAATGATTGCAAATCAGGAAGTTTCTGCTTTTGATGTTTATGTAGATCCAAAACAAAACATTTTAGCAACTTCTGAATTAAAAGTAAAAGCAGAAATCACGCCAGTTGGAACTGCTCGTAAAATTATGGTTGATCTTGGATTCAAAAATCCTTTTGGAATCGACAAAGCATAATTTATACTTCACAAAAAACAAAAAATTCACCAACGTTATCGCCATCATTCAATTGTTGCAAACACAACAGGAATAAGGTTATAGCTCCTGAGCGTTATCGGGATTATTAAAAAACAAATAAAGCTACATATGAATAAATTACCATTAATTAACGGACAACAACACAGCTGGTCATCAATTGAAGTAAGTATTGCAGGTAACATCGTTACGGGTATTACAGCTGTAAACTATAGTGACTCAGTATCTAAAGAAAACCATTACGGAGCTGGAGATATGCCAGTTCACAGAGGTAGAGGAAAATATGAGGCAAAAGCTTCAATCACTTTATATAACTACGAAGTAGAAGCTATTTTGGCTGCTTTGCCAAAAGGACAAAGATTACAAGATATTAATCCTTTTAGCATCATCGTAAGTTACCTTGACGATAGTAATGAAGTGATTACTCACACGGTAAGAAACTGTGAGTTTAACTCAAACAGCAGAGGAATTAGCCAGGGAGATACTAAAATTGCAGTTTCTTTTGACTTGATCTGTTCTCACGTTGAGTGGAATTAATCAGCCGATAAATTCCTAAAATCATAATCCCCTTCCCTGTCTCTAAAACCAACTAAAAAGAGAAAACCAATATCAAACGCGTTACACAAAAAAGAAGTTCAGAAGCAACATGATTTTTGCAAGCAAACTATTCTACACGCTCTTTATTAGTCCGTTTTAAGCAGGGAATTTACTTCAGGAGGCTGCTTTGAGGGTATTCAACTTCAACAGAAATAACTCAGCAGCCTCTTTTTTTTAAAATCTGCTTACATAAATAATTCAATTTCTATAATAATAGAAAAACGTCAATCAGTTTAATATAAGCTGAATGGCATTTATACCTGTGTCGCAAAGTATTATAAAGTGTTATTGCATTTTAATACAGATAAAAGACACCACTAAATCTGACATCAATTACCCAATCATAAAACCAAACAAAGACTTTCAAAATGGAAAACACAATCTCTAAAACTGCAGATGTTCTGGACGGAAACATTACTCAAGCGCAATTAAACCAATGGAAATACAAACACAAAAAAGTTGTTAAACTTACCATTGCAGATGATGATGAAACTCCCCTATTTGCTTATTTCAAAAAACCGGACATGAGCATCAGATCAGCCGTATTGCAAGCTTCCAAAATGGACGAATTCAAAGCTCTTGAAGTATTATTCAGAAATTGTTATTTGGGCGGCGATGGCAAAATTGAACAAGAGGATGATTTGCGTCTCAATATTACCACAGCATTCTCAGATCATATTCAACCTAAACCTGTAAAAATAGAGGTAATCTAAAAAACATTTTCTGTTCTCCTTAAAACTCCATAATAATGATTGTTAAAAACCACGATATAGAACTAAAAGATACCAGCGCATCTGAAATGGCCAGGTTTAGGCAAATTATGCTGAGTATTTGGCGTCAACAAATTGAAGATGATAAAAATAGTGTTGAGATGAATCAGTATATTGAACTAAATGAGATTAATCAACGTTTTGAGCCCATAACACTTGATGAAAAACATAACACTAGTTTATCTAGAGAAACCTTATTAGAGAATAATTTTCAAGATCTAAATGATCAGAATAATTACAAATTTAATACCTTTAAATCTTCTACAAGCAATCTTGTTGATTCTGTAGAGGAAATATTTGTTGATCCTGCTATAAATGTAAATGGTCATTTTTATAATAAAGATGGAACTTTTGAAGGGAAAGTAAATATCAAGAAGAATAAAGGAAGTGTTAACGATGTATATGTCTGCGACGGAAAAGGAAAAGAAAAAAACATGTTCTTAAATGCAATTAAATTAGATATAACACATGAAAATTTTTGCTACATTGCCGGAGTAATAAATGCAGAAGATTCTAGTACTTTTGAGAGTGCTGCTGCAACCACTCAAGCAACATTTAATGCCGTTAAGTTTGAAAAAGGAGATAAGTTGACTATTGAAGAACAAGGTAAATTTGCAAAAAAACTGCTTTCTACAGGTTATTCAACCGCAACATCAAAAAAATCATTAAAAGATACAGTAAATGATAATATTTATAAAAATGCCCGAAAAGGATTAATACATGTCCTACAAGGAAAAAAAGATTACTCAGAAGGAGCAGTATTGTGGGATGGTATTGACTTTGCAGATACAGGTATTACTCATAACAAAGCAACAAAAGAGGGAGGAATTTCTATTACCAAAAAATTGTGGGTCAAATTTATAGAGAATTCTAAGTTCAAACCTGACAGTAAAGGAACTCAAAGACTTCTTTTACATAGACCAGATTCACCAGCTCACGACAAAGATAAAACGAAAGCAGAAGCTTTAGCAACTATACCATTTGAAGAAGAAAAAACAACAAAAAAAACTAATGAACCTTACATTTTTGACTTTTTTCCATCTCAAAATAATAATTGGAATTTTCAGATTGGATTAGAGGGCAAAAAAAACATAGATTATTATGAAACTTTAGGCACTAATAATAACTCTGGAAGAATTTTACACAAAGCTACTGTGGTTTATGGAGGTCACATTTTTTGGAAATTTTACTATGAGCATCCAAATAATAAAGGATATTTATGGAAATATTATATGAATCATAATTTATAAAAAATGAAAAATAAAATTTTAATCATTTTACTCATTTGCTTTATCAGTTGTAAAACTGATCCAAATAAAATTACTAATAAGAAAAAAAGCGAAAAACAAGTCTCTGTTGATACTGCTTTTATCGATGAACACACAGGAGACACTATTGTAGCAGATACATTCCATTTAAAAAACAATTACAAATTGATAATTTTTCCTGCTTTAGATAAAGGGAAAAAAGTAATTAATTTTAGAATAGTTAAAGAAAAAAAGGATAACACTTACTTATTAACAGATACATTTGACTCACCTTATATTCCAATATATCAAGGTAATGATTTTAAAAAATATTTTGTTTTACATGCAAGCTTCGGTACTCATAATTCTTATTTTTGGTTGTATGATAAAGAAACAGGAGAGGAAGTTTTTACAGGTATTGGAATGGATTTTGATTTAAAAAATGAGTTAATCTTATACGCAGATGAAGATGATGATTACAAATTTTTTATTTATGATGTAAATTCCAAAGCAAAAACATTAATAACGATACCATCTGATCTAATGGATAAACAAGAATGTACAAAATATAATGATTCATATAAAACTATTTATATTAAAAGTGTTAGTAAAGAATATTATTATTTAGGATTTAGATATTGTCCTTCTAAAATTGAATTTAAAGTAAAGAAAGTTAAGCAATAATATATTTGTATCCATTTTACGAATGAGCAATAATAAAAGAGAAAATTTATTTGATGGATTTGAAAGTGATATAATCAATCAAATATTCGAGATTGCCTATGCAAATGAAAAATTTAAATTTAAGATTACTGACTTTATCGATAATTCCTTAGAAGATTTATTGAACTATATAAATGAATCAGAGTTAAACCAAATTTTATCAGATCTAAATCTTAGTAAAGTAGATTCTTTTATTCCAAAATATAAATCAGTGGATAATCTCAATATGTATTTTTGTATTAAAGAGGATAAAAAATTTCTGTTTTCTTTTGGAGAAATACAACCAATGCGATATGTAATGTTCTTAGAAGGAATTTATCAATCTTAAATAATGAAAAAAAATCTGACCTCAGCTTTTCTTCTATTCATTGTGTTTTTTATCACTACTTCTGGTATTAATGTAAGTTTTTCAGATGATTTTAATTTTAATCAAGTTTTTAATACATTAGAAATTAGCAAAAAAATAAAACTAATAAGATCCCAGGATAGCGATTTTTTTCTTGCAAATCTTCACACTTGTAAGCCATCTTTTTATAAGGATCTAATAAAAAGCAAAACTTATTATCTAACAGAAAATAAAACCCAAAATAATATCGCCTTAACTGAATATATTTTTAAGGATTCAATTTCTGCTAAAAAAGCTTTTGAAATAGCCAATGATTATGCAAATTATATCCGAAAGCTGGAGCGAAAGAATTACGCTAAAAGATGTTATGAAATTTGGGATGAACAAGTCTATTATGCAAGACAAAGAGAAAATCATATTTACTTATTTAATACTTTAGACAATCTGATTTTTACAGAAAAAAATAATAGTGCCGAAACTTTCTTTAACAATACTAAAGAAGTTTTAATAGATGATTTTTACAATGAGTTTAAATAATTTGATCTACAGATTATTCTAAAAAACAGATCCCTATGAAAAAAAACGTATTTCTTTTTTTATTGATTTTTGCATATTCTAATTCTCAAAACAAAGAATGTATTGATAAAAAAATTAAGATTGAATATTTATCAGATGGAAAAAATTAAATTTAGTAAAATAGATTTTAGTTATAGCACTCTTCCTGAAGACGAAATTATTTATGCATATGGAGTAGATTACGATTCTCTGGATAAAAAGCATAAATCGTTGTTTCAAATTGCATGGCAAGGTTGGACTGTAGAAGAAGTTCAAATGATTATTGACAAATCTAAGAGTTTAACCGGAAATGATATTTATGACTATGTTGTTCCAGGAACTGAATTAACTATTTCTATTGACAAAGAGTGTGTCTGTTTTTTTGATTGGAGAACCGCTCAGGAAGAAGAAGATTTTAACTGGACTTTTAATGAATTTATTAATTTTATGGAAGCATTCAAAGATTTTATTTCTAAAAACCTTCCAAATACAAAAGAACAAGCAATTGAAAATCTAAAAAATTGGATTAATAAGATCAACATTATTTCATACGACGAACAAATAGGCTTCAATTGTTGGGACAAAGAATTAAGAGAATTAAGAGACGGAAAGACAAAGGAAGTTTATGTAGTATCTTTTAAAACAAAAAGTACTAATTTAGAGTATGATGAATATGGCAAAATTATTTCATTTTTTGAAGGAATGTATTGTTTTGCTTATTTTGATGCCAAAACATTAGAGTTGCTTTACATCAGTAAAAAAGCTGGATATATTGAAGTTGATGGTTCTTATTAATTAATCATCAAATTTCTAATATTGCTTCTAAAAAATAACTATGACGAATTTATCAAAACTAATTGTTTCTGTATTTTATAAAGATTTCATTAAAACAAAAAGATGAATACAAAAGAAATAGGAACTAAAAAAGAAATTTTCATTTCGATAGATAATAACATTTCCGGCAGATGGTTTTCAAAAATATCATTCATTATAAACGATTATGATTTTGAATATAATGAAGAAGAAAATCTAAGTTTTTTATGCGTAGATTTTGAAGTTTTTAATATCGCAATTGAGAACGAAACCCAGATGTTTAAAGACAATTACTTCTGGTCTTTTACTGATGATGAGATAATTCAAAAATGGAATAAATACTTTAATAGTAAAACAATTGAGGAAATGGAAAATCCGGAAATTGAATTATTAGATGAAAAATTTCATGATGTTAAAATTCCTTTTAATAGCAGGTTTTTCAATTTATGGTTTTTTATAGGATATAAAAAAGACGATGTCTGGTACTGGAAAGTTTGGAAAAAAATAAATCCGAAAGAGGTACTAAACTTTAAAATTTCTGCACAAAGTTTAAATGAAGTTTTAATTCAGACGCCAATTTATCTTAGAGAAAACATCTTATTAGATTAATTGTTCGTCATTCATGAAATAACCATTTTTCTACTTTGAGAAACGATGATTTTTTATACTTGCATTTTTTAATTAATACTATGAAAATCATAATACGAATATTGTTTTTTATTGGACTTTTTCTTTTTCTTCTCAGCTATTTTATTGATCCGTATACTGTCAATGAAGGAGATTTAATAGTTATTGACAGTGATGTTGTAGGATTCTTAAAAATGCTATATGCGATTACTAGCCTTATTTTTGGATGTTTATCATTTTTGTTTCTTAGAAGTTTTAAAAATAAAACTTATCTGATTTTTTCTCTTGTTCTACTTATCATCAATTTAATATTCTTGTGTAAAATGTTTTTGTATTTCGATATATTTCTAGAATAAATATTGAGGTTAATATTCACATTAACTATAAATTAATTTTCATTTTATTAAATCCTCGTTTTGTAGAAAAATGGGGATTTTTTTTGCCTTTAATTTCCATTTTTCTCTCCAAAATAAAAACATAAAAAGCACTTAATTCTCTACTGAAACTACTGATTTACAACTTCATATTATTTTTACAACCCGCTATTTCGGCGTATTTTTACACTCTAATTAAAAGCACTTATTCTATCAAAATTATTGTTCTAAAAAAGGAGCATTTTCAGGATTTATTTGAGGAATTCTTTCCACACTAAATAAATTTCAAAACACAAATAATCTTACCAAATAATTAAAACCGTGATCGTTTTTCGAACAATCAGAAAAGGCTTTTTATTCTCAAAAAACGAAATCATTAATAAATACAAATATGGATCAAACAACAAAAAAACACATTGATTTGCTTCATCCTTCGGTCAGGGAAGAAGTTACCAAAATTATTGAGGAATGTGATCTTGCTTTAACCGGAAAGGCTAAAGTGAGAATTACACAAGGACTCAGATCTTTTCAGGAACAAGAAGATCTTTACGCTTTTGGAAGAACTAAACCCGGAAAAAAAGTGACGAATGCTAAAGGCGGACAATCTGTTCATAATTATGGTTTTGCTGTAGACATTTGTCTCATTATAGATGGCAAAACCGCTTCCTGGGACACGGCTAAAGATTGGGATAACGACCAAATTTCTGATTGGCAGGAATGTGTCAAAATTTTTGCTAAATACAACTGGAACTGGGGCGGAGACTGGAAAACATTTAAAGATCTTCCGCATTTTGATAAAAAAGGATATAGCGACTGGAAAGTTCTTAGCAAGCTAAAACGCGACAGAAAAAACTATGTAATCTTATACAAATAAACAGATGAAGCTTTCAAAATTAAAACTTGCATCATTTCTAATTGTCCTTTCGTTTACAATTACTTCTTGTATTTCGACCAAAACTGCGTTATACGATTCTTACTCTTATCAAAAAACGACGGAGCTAAAAGTCGAAGCTTCGAAATTAATGGATGAAGCAATTTCGCCTTATTCTATTCATACAAAAGAAGTTGAAGCTTTGCTGCTTAACATCGAAAAACTAACAGAATATGAGAAAAACAAACCCAATAATGAAATCACTTTTTCGATCTGGAAAGTTTTAAACGATAAAGAAAAAAATCTTTTGGCTGGATTTTTTAAACGTTGGGAAACAAAAGGAATTCTCTCTCAGCCTTTTCTGGAGGAATCCAAAAAACAGGTTTTAGATGCTTTTGATTTACTTATTCAATATGAAATTAAAAAAGACAAGGAATCAAAAGATGCAATTTTAGATTTAATCAACGGTAACACATAAAACTTATGGACAACGATAAATTATTGGAAGAGTTAAAAAGCAAATTAAAAGCTATTATATCTGAAAGTTACAAAGATTTCAAACCTGAATTAGAGAAAGATTTAAATTCATTTTTGGAAACATCCAAAGAAAAACTGGAACGCTGGATGCTTCTTTTCTCTTCGGGAAATCTTACTGAAGACGAACTGGAATGGCTCTTAAAAAGCCAATTGAATCTATTGACATTACAAGCACTTCAAGCTGCCGGAATATCAAAAATAAAACTGAATGCGATTAAAAATAATATTATAAAAATGATTTTTAAAATAATTATCGAAATGATTATTCCAGGTCTTTAACAAGCAATTTTTCATTAAAAAAATAACACACAAAATCAATCATAACTACCTGATTAAATACAAGTTAAAAACACACTTTAACTTACTGAAACTACTGAATACTAAGCCTCAAAATCTTGTTTAAAGGATAAGCATAGCGTATTTTTACAGTATCAAATAAAACAGCATCTTTTGAATATGGCGCGCAAATTCAAGAGAGAAATTAATTAATAAAAACAACAAATAATTACAACATATGAAAGATTTTATCATAGATGAAGACTTGTTAATTATAAAGGATGCTTTTGGTAATGGAGATTTCGCCATTCAGGAAGCAGATCAGCAAAACATTGAACATTTACTGCTAAGTCAAAAAGGAAGTTATAAAGAGTTTCCAATTCTTGGCGTAGGAATTAAAAAATACATTAACAGTCCGGATGCAACATCCAGATTAAGACTAGAAAACGAAATAGACAAACAATTATCGTATGACAATTTTTACGTAAAAACATTAGATGTCAACGATTTACAAAACATTAAAATCGATGGAAACTATTAAACCACAAGAAAACCAAAACATTTTTGACCTCTCTTTGCAAGAATACGGAAGTATCGAAAAAGTATTCGACATTTTAGAAGACAATGACAAGTTTAATATTACAGAAGATGTTTCTGTATATCAGGATTTGAAAATTGGAAGAGAAGCCTTTAAAAAAGATATTGTCGAATATTACAATTCCAGAAACCTAAAACCTGCAACCGCTCTTACTGAAGAAGAAGAGTTTTTACTGGACAACTTCTCCGGAATTGATTATATGATTATTGAAGATGATTTTATCATTTATTAATAAAAATCTTTTGCCGCAATTCTCTGCAACATCAGTTCTAAGCAATCAAACAGACTGAAATTTCATCTTCAAATCTCTTTTAGAATTCTCTAAAAAGAAAACTACATCTCAGTAGTATTTACAAAAAAACATACACAATTTTCTATAAGCATATTACACATGTCTTACAGGCTAATCTATATTAAAAAATTAAAATATGGCACGTACAATTGCTGAAATACAGAATGATATTCTGGACGAAAAGAAGAAACAATCTTCTTTGAAAGACTTAACAAGTGACTCGAAAACAGCCATTTGGAAACTTTGGATCAACATAGTTGCGACTGCTATTTGGGTTCATGAAAAAATAGTCGAAAAAAATGCTTTGATATCAAGACCTCACACCTTAAACTGGTACAGAGAGCAGGCTTTGAACTTTCATTACGGAATGTCTTTGGATCCGGATTCGAGTAACGGAATGTCACTAGTCTGGAGAGATGGATCGTACCAATTTGATACAACAGACCTTACTGACACTGAAATTGAAGATTCTAAAATAATCAAACATTGCGCAGTAAGTGAAATTGATTTAGAAACGGTGCTTAAACCAGGCACAGAAATCGAAGAAATTTTCTCTGATTATTTTCATAACAAAGTTGGAGTTGTTTTTATAAAAGTCGCCACCGTAAAAGATGAAAAAATCTCGAGAATTGATGTTCCAAATCAGCTTTATGCCTTTAAGGAATATATCGCAAAAATTAAAGATGCAGGAAATCAAGTCTATATAACTTCTGATCAAGGCGATATTCTAAAACTAAGCTTGAATGTTTATATCGATCCGTTGAGTATTTATATCAATCCAAAAGATCTCGAATATTATCAGTCCAAAATCTCAAATAAAGGTGATTTAAATGTATTTGATGATTATGTATTGGATACATTAAATGGTTCATTGATCTCTGATCCTGATGCATATCCAGTATTAGACGCTCTTAAAGACCATTTGAAAAACATTGAATTCAATGGTGCTTTTGTCAAAACCTATTTGGTAGATGCCATTCAGAAAGCTCAAGGAGTTAAAATTCCGATTTTAACAAAAGTTCAAACCGCTGCGGCAACAAATCCAAGTGACGCACCAAATACTTCGCCAACAGATGTGACCAAAATAGAATATTTCATTCCAAAAGCAGGGTATTTTGATATGAGCACTCTTGAGGTTGAGGTCAACTATATTCCTTATACATTTTACAGAGATAAACAATAGTCTAATACATAAACAATGAATAAATACACGATTTTAAAATGGGAAAAGCTATTATTATGGCTCATCCCTCCTATTCTTAGGAAAAAAACACATGCGGATTGGCTCAATGTTTTACTCTCACCCATTCGTTCCATTTATGAAGAAACTCTTTATAAAATGCAACATACAGGACAGGTGATTTATCTGGAAAAAATATTGAATGAAACCTTCAATCCAACCAAAAATTACAATCCTAATGCAAGCATCGAGCAAAAAAGATTAGACGAGTTAATTTATATAGACGAATCCGTCAAACCTACTTTGCAATACGTATACCTACACAAAGAGTATTTTGAACCGGATCGTATTTTACCGGACGGTACCAAAGTTAAAGGCGAATTATTGATCCCGCAACTAAAAATATATAACCATGATGAATACAAAAACAGAGACAACAAACCTGTTTATCTCGCTCATCGCAAAGATTATACAACAATAGCTTATGCCAATTTCAGAGTTTTTATTCCGGAGAGTTTAATAACAAACGGAACAATAGTTATTCAGCCAAATAATAACGAAACTCAATCGGCGGCATCACCTATTAAAGTTGCAAACATTGAATTCCATAACCTACTTAACTTCTATAAACTAGCCGGTAAAAGTTATGAAAGCTACTCTTATTCGCCAGAAGTTTTAGATAAATAATATACAAAACAACAGACATTTAAATCAATACAAATGAAACAAGTAAATTTTACTCATGCAGGAGGGTTTCCTCTCGAGCAAGAAACTTTAGAAAGACTTCAAACTGCCTACAGATCAGAATTGTACGAAGCTTTAAAAAGGCATTTAAGCATCGACAACACTGCAGATTATATTGTAGCGCATGCAACAAGCGCAACAAAAGGCTGGGCAGTTATTCGTCAGGAAGATCCGGTAAGCCCTCAAAATCAAACAGGAATTTTATTTTCTATTGAAGCGGGAGCTCGAACGAATTACTTAAAAACTACCAGAACAGAGACAAAATTAATCTACGGAACCGGAGCGTCTCAAACTGCTTATTATGATTATGAGGCAGAATACAGCCCGGCAAAATATGATGATGTTGTTATTGTTGCTGAAAATGGTGAAGTGCAGACAATCAAATATTATGATTTAGGAGGTTTTGATACCATTACAGATATCAAAACAATAGACGAAATTCTACAGCAAATTCGATCAAATATTGGTGCAATCGAATCCAATATCAATGTAATTGAAGGAAATATCAATGCAATCGAGACAAACATTGATGTAATTGAAGGCGACGTTACTGCTATCAAAACAAACATTAACGCAATTGAAGGAAACATCGATGTAATTGAAGGCGATGTTAATCAAATAAATGGTTATTTAGCAAAAGCTTTGGTTGACACCAGTATTCCCGGAACGTCAAATCTTACTCTAAATTATCAGTCAAACTGGACAAACACTCATGTAGGTGGAAAAATATATTTAGACAATACCAATACAAGTACCGAAGATTTTATCCTTGCTAAGACCTCATCACATTCTTTATTACTAACTGATAATGCAAGCCAAGTCTTTAAAAGTAATAACCTGTTAGATTCATTACTTAAACGAATTAGTAAGTTAGAGGAACAACCTGCTTCGGCAATACCTATTGGTATGGTAGCTATTTGGGGAAAAACCGAGCCAATTCCTAGAGGCTGGGAAGAATATGTCCCACTATCAGGAAGAATGCCTGTAGGTTTATATAATCCTAGTTCTTCAGTACGTGCGCAGCAATTTGGTCAAAGAAGTTATTTCGAAAATTTAACTTTTTATAATGATAATGGAACAATGACGTGGCCTTTTGACGCATTGGGAGCTGAAGGAGGATATGTTGCTAAGTCATTAAGTATTGATGAAATGCCAAGACATAGACACGCCGTTGGAGATTATTCAGGTACTGGAGATGGTATGAAAGCAGAGCCTTGGGAAGGTTATACCGGAGCAAGTAATTATACCGATTATCAAGGTCAGAATCAATCTTTCCCAATTCTTAACCCTTACAAAGTAGTTCAATTTATCGTATATGTAGGTCCTTCCAACGATACAACAGCACCAACAAAACCAATCTTAACGTTTTCAAACATTGGTAATTCGACTTTACGTTTAAACTGGACAGCAGCAAGCGACGAAATTGGTGTAACAAAATATCTGATTTATAAAGATGGTGATTATTTAGCAGAAACAGCAAGTAATGTTCTTACTTATTATGTAACCTCTTTAACTGCTGGAACAAGATATAATTTCTATGTAATTGCAAGAGATGCCGCCGGAAATCTATCAGCACGAAGTGACAATGGAGATGTAACAACAACATCAATAATAGCTCCAACAGTACCCCAAAATATACAAGCTAACTCAGAAGGTCAAAGTCAAATACTTGTAAAATGGGACGCTTCGACTGATGATAGTGGTAGTGTTCAGTACGAATTATATCGAAAACCTGCTGGCGGAAATTACGGTGCATTTATGATGAGTCCTGATACTTCTCGTTTGGATACGGGTTTATCCCCAAACACGACTTATTATTATAAGGTACAAGCTTTAGATGCTGAACTAAATGCATCTGGTTTTAATGGTGAAGCTTATGCAACTACAGATCCTGCAACCGGTGGCGGTGGAGGTGGCGGATGTTTTGATATAGAATCTTTGGTGACAATGGCTTCAGGACAATCCAAAAAATTAAAGAATATTGAAATTGGCGACAAACTTCAAGGATTCTCTTTCCCAAATGAAATCGATGAATCTGACGGAGATTACATGGTTTGGAACGGAAAACTAAATGAGGCTTCAAAAGCAGAGGTAACTGTAGTAGGCAAAAAAGCCAGTTTACAGCCTAATTATTTCGAAATTAAAACAGCAGAAACGACTATTAAAGCCACAGGACAACATCCGTTATTGGTGTCTGAAGATGGTGAGAATGTAAAATGGGTTTGTACAAAAAATGTTGTACAAAGCATGTTATTAATTGACAAAACAGGAAAAACAAAAGCTATCGAATCAATCGTCTTTAAAGAAGAACCTTTGGAAGTAATACTTCTGGATGTTGAAGATGTAGATAATTATGTTATTTCCGGAATTGTTGCTCACAACAATAAACAACCAATGGAACCATAAATTACAATATGTAATAATCTTTTGGGGTAATTAAACCCCAAAAGATTATTTATTCAAAAATCATTAATCTTAAAGAGACTATACATGAAAATTGTGAAATTTATTTTTACAGCTTCAGCCTTGCTGTGGCTTCTAATTACAATCTTGACAATGATGCCGTTTGCGACTTTACTCTTACCAATTCTCTTTATTTCGAAAAAACATTACACAAAATGGACCCTTTTTTTATTTGCATTGATTTGTTCTTTAGGCATCTACCCTATTTGCTTTGCATATGCCGCTATAAAATGGAATGGCTTTTTGAGCTATCTAAGAAAACTTAGTCTGAGTATCGACATTGGCGGAAATATTGTTGGCGGAGCGCTATTGAATGACAATTTTATTATCGCTTCTTCTACCAATCAATTTGGTGTTATCCGGGAAACCATTAGCGACAATTTAGGCGAAAACGAAAGAGACGATACGCTATCGGTTTTCGGAAAGAGATTTACCAATTTATTGGGAGTATTTGATTTTGATCATGCCAAAAAATCTATTGTAGAAGACTAAAAAAAACTAAAAACCTATGATGCATAAAATCTCAGAATATTCAAATGAACTAAAATTATTGCTTTATGGAGTCTTTATGTACTTAGAAATGGATATCGAAATTGTCAAAGTGCTATTTTACTTAATGGTAATGGATACTTTTCTGGGTATAATCAAAACCATAGTGCTAAATAATGCTTTTAGCTTTAAAAAATTAGCCTTGGGATTTGTATCCAAGTTAGCCGTATTGCTAATACCAACAGCTTTGGCATTAATGAGTAAAGGGCTTAATTACAATTTTAAATGGTTTGTAACCATTGTAATGGATTTACTTATTGTTAGCGACGGAATTTCAATAATCAGCAATATAATTGCCATAAAGACAAAAAGAGAAGTCGAAAATTTCGACGCAATGACCTTGATTCTTAAATCAATAAGAGAACGTTTGATACAATTATTCAAACGTCTTTTGATCACTATCGATCCCAAATTTCATATAGAGAAATAGACAAAAAACTCCTCATAAAATACGATTTGCAACAATTTACGCAAGTCTAAAAATAAATAAAAACTACTTTCTTTTTTTTCTGAATCTGAATCTCAGCCTTTAAACTAACCAACCAAATTGAAAGTAGAACCCAAAAATGCACCTTACCAATTAGACCGAATATTTAAAATCAGAAGAATAAACAACACAATAGATTTAAGCGATTCTTTTTCTATTGTAAATAAAAAAGAATCCACAGCAAACTTTGAAGCCGAAATTTACAAAGTAACCTTTAGCACAACAATACAACAAAAAATAAAAACCTTTGATCTGTTCTTATCCGGCAATGAATTAATCTGCGACAAAGAAATCGAGAATTTGAAAGAATCCTTGGGCATCGTCATTGCCGGAGACGGATCACAATTTGAAATTCTTGATTACCATACAGATTTTACCATTCAATTTGATCAGGAAAACAGTTCTTTTCTCGAATCTGATGAGGTGAGAAATGGTTTGGTTGTTTTTAATAAATAAAATAGCATCGACCGATTAACCTGAAATACAACAATATAAAAAACGAAATACAACATGATAAATAATAATAAAGCTCTTGAAGAAGAATCTCAACAAGTACCAATTCCGGAACAATACATAATAAATAAACCACTAAGATTAGAAACAGTTAATCAAGGTAGTAATGAAGATGATGTACTGGTACGAGGTAATGATAATACTGTGAAATATGTTTCGCAAAGTGAGTTGGGTGGGAATGGCATCGAATCTGTTACGGGTAACGTTGTAGATAATTCAGTTTTTAACAATCCCATTATTAACTTAAAAACAATAAATAATCAAAATTTAAGTGGGTCTGGCAATATAAATATCACCAATAGTGTACCACCGATACAGCAAGTATTACTTGCTGGTTCACGTGTAGACGATAGAGGTCTTGAATTCCATGAAGCCAGTAATAGATATACAACTTATATTGCATCAGGAGGAGTGACTGTTGTAGATCATGTAGAGAATAAAGGCATAGGATTTGAAGGAGGAGATCAAATATTTGCAAGAAATCTCGCTCTTGGTGGAGTTAATGTTTTAGATCTTGCAATAAACTCTGGTGAGATTGTCTTTTATAATCTTGCAAATAAACCTTCAGGAAGTTATACTTTGGCTACCAGAGATGATATATTATTGCAGACAATTGTAAATTCAAATGGTTTTGCCGAAAAAGGAGAAATTAATACCGTTGATTTATTAACTCCAGATGGATCTGGTGGATATAAATCTCAATTGGTAGCTCAATCACCAGATTTAAGCACATCACACCAAGTTTATGTAGATAAAAATATCGTTACTTTACAAAGTTTGGGACCTGAACAAAGGGGTTACGTTTATATTAAAAAAGGTAGAGTAGAATTAAAACAAACGGATCCGTTCAACACATTAGATACCACAGTTAAATTTTCAGATCCAATTTCTGCAACTACTTTAAGTTTTCCTGCAAAACCAGAGGGAGAATATACGTTGGCAACATTAGATGACATAACTACCAATACTCCCGTATCAAACAATACTAGTGGAATTGTAAACAATACACCATTACAGGAATTAGGTGGTGCAGATAAAACTATCAACGGGATAAGAATAGGTAAAGGTAACGGGACTACTACTGAAAATATATTACTTGGTAGTGCAAATACATTGAGTTTAAATACTACGGGAGATTATAATACAGCTGTTGGTTACGATTCCATGATTGCAAACACAACTGGTAATAACAATTCAGCTTTTGGAGAATGGGCATTACGTAGTAATATAACAGGAAGTAATAATACAGCTGTTGGAGTAAATGCATTGAATGCTAATAAAACTGCTTCCTTTAGTGTTGCAATGGGAGCAAGTGCCTTATCAAAAACTATTGATGGTAATAATAATGTTGCTATTGGTGCCAGTGCACTACGTAATAATGCTTCAGGAAATAATAATGTAGCCATTGGTACAAATGCTATGTTTAATACTATTGGTAATCTAAACTCTAATTTAGATGGTTGTTTATGTACAGCCGTTGGTGCAGCTGCTCTGTTTTCTAACACCACTGGGAATGCTATAGCCGTGGGAGCAAATTCATTATATAATAATACAACTGGAATATACAATATTGGGATAGGCGATCAGGCAGGATCAGGTATAACGACAGGAAGTGGTAACACAATAATTGCCGGTACCGGATTTATATTGAAAGGCGGCGGTATTACAACGGGGTCCAATAATATGATTCTTGCACCAAACAGCGGTAATACCACTGGTATAACAACTGGAAGTGGTAACGTTGTGGTGGGAAAAGTAACAGGTCTTTTGGCTAACGCATCAAATACAATAACAATATCTGATGGAGTTGGTAATATTGCCATTACAAAAAGCACTATAGGCGAACTAAAAACCCCTAATTTAACACAAGCTCTTATCATTTCCGGTGGAACCTCTTCGTTAGTTAATAAAGGTTATGTCGATAATACAACAGCGGTAGATAACGCAACAACTACAACCTTATCAAGCGCTACTCTAACAAGTACATACCCAAATGCATTATCAGGTTTTAGAGTGAGATGTTTAAATATTGCAAGCGGAGCTTTAACCTATGAGAAAACTACCGCTGGATGGATTCAATACACTATAACAATAACGCAATAAAAAACAACTTCTCTAATCCAAAATTCAATCTTCTGCGAAATAACTAATTGTAACTATTAACAATTAATCGAATTAAGTATCCCAGAAGGTTTAGTAAAAGTTTTTATTAGAAAAGCAATCTGAATTTAATCTTTAGTTATGATATAATCGTAACTAAAGATTAAACATTGATAATATGAATATTAATTACGAAAAAACATAAAAAATGAGTGAGTACTCAATTGGAAAAAAAATACTTCTTAACGATGTTGAAGAGATTTCAATATCCGAAGAAAAAGTACTTGTAAGAGGTACCGATAAAATCATTAAAGAAGTCGATAAAAGCTCTTTTGGTGGTGGTTCGGCTATTTCTGTGACTAAATCAGAATTAGACAATCTGATCCAAAATGATTCTTTGATTCCAGGCGCTTATTATATAGTAAGTGGAGTTCATCCAACTTTATATGACGATGGAACTTCTAGCGGAACAACGATCCATATAAAAGCTGCAACAACTAATACATTAGAAAAAAATGGTCATGGACAATTTTGGAATCCTAAATATGATCAATTGATCAATGGATTCAATATATGGAATTCAAAGACTTTTACACTAAATGATGCCGGATATTATGAACAAATATTATCCAGTACTGGAAATAATCCACAAAGTATAGTTATTGATAGTAATGGTGTTGTTTACACGGCAAATGCAAACCCATACCCAGGAGGAGGCAGTGGTGTTACAAAAATCCTGCCTAATGGAACAAGAATTGATATAGATACATCAACTCGATCCAGGACAGATAAATTATGTATAGGTTTAGACGATGTTGTTTATATGATAGGGGGTTTTGGAGGAACAGTTTCTAAGCTAGATTCATCTGGTGTTTTATCTACATTGGCAGACTTAGGAAGAAATGGTAATGAAGATATATGCGTAGATTCAGTCGGAAATGTATATGTGGCAAATTCCACGTATCAAGATGTTATTAAAATTTCGCCAAATGGATCCTTCACAATTCATGGAACTTGTGGAAATGGAAATCTTAGCATGTGTTTAGATAACGATTCCAACATATATGTTGCACATGGAGGTGGTTACGGTATTACAAAAATTTTACCTGATGGAACATCGAGTCTTTTTGCGACACTAGGATCAGGGCCCCAGGATATTTGTTTTTCTAGCTTAACTGAAAATTTATATGTTAGTACTAGTACAGGAACAGTAATAAAAATCCAGCCTGATGGAACAACAAGTGTTTTCGCGAAACTAGGAACAGTGTCTACTCCCTCAAGAGGCCTTTGTTTGGATGCTGAAGGTAATGTTATTGCTCTTAACAATTATACTTCTCGTGTGTTCAAAATAACTCCTGATGGAACATCAACTTTAATTTATGATAATCCATCCTTTTACACACCTTTTGCAGTTTGTTCTTCAGGTAATGATTTATATTTTGTAAATATGGATTCAAACAATGTTGTTAAGCTTTCAACAGATGAACCAGAACAGTCATATTCCATAGGAGATAAAACAATTTGGGGAGGATATTCATGGACAAATAATTCAGGAGCAAAAGGACAAAATTATGATCAATTCACATTGTCTTACGATTGGACAAAAGATCAATATAATGAAGATAATTATAACCAGGTTTTAGATATTCTAGAATATGATTATCCTAATGATTGGATCTCGCGCAGATATGAAATTGAATCAGGATGTGATGTAATTTATACTAAATCTGATTATGATAATTTTGGTAGAGAATCTGCTATTAAAGCATTTCAATTTGGCAATTCATTTAATCCTAAATCTTATAAAGGAGTTTCGAATATTACAGTTTCTCACTCTTATTTTGAAAACATAAATTTTGCGGGAAGATATCAAAGATCTATAATTCTAAATTCTGCTGAGCAATCAAATTGCACATTTGGGCCAAATACTTATCAGGAATATTTAACTTTTTCCGGAGGATCTAGCCAACAAGGTGTTGAGTTTAAAAATAATTCGGGACAAACTCAATGCACCTTTAAAGAAGGTTCAAGTTCAGGAGACTATTTTATACCGTCAGATTCAATAATGTCAAATTTAAGTTTGCTCCAAAACTCAAGTATTACTGATATTTCACCTAATGAAGATTTATTACTTTTTAATCCTTCTATTTTAAAAGAAATATACAATAGACCTGATGGCACTACTAAAATCCGCTATTACGATGACGACGATAATCTAGTCATAAACGACATTACTGATTAATTAAAAAATACAAGAAAATGACAAAGAAAAAATACGGAGTAAGAACCGTAAACGGTAATGAACCTGATCCCGAAACAGGAAACATTAATGTATCAGGCGAAGGTTCACAGAATTTACAACAAACTTTAGATAACGGTAATACAGCTGAATATGACGAAGGAAATTCAATAATAGGTTTTTTATATGGTGACTCTAATGATAGAACCGCAGAAATAACAGTTGGAGACGGAACCAATAGAGCTAGTTTTACCTCTAATAATTCACAGATTGCAATTACACATGTATCGCCTTCAAATGAATCAGCTATAGGTGCAGATGACGGAAAATTACTTATGCGTCAACAGGATTTATCTACACATAAAGCAATAGAATTAAAAATTCCTGCATCTATTTCTAGTTTTACAAACTATAATTTTCCAGAAAAAACAATAGAAGGTGATTATGATGTAGCTACTACGGATCAAATTAATGTTCCAGTATCTGCTACACAATCAGGAATAGTCAACAATATACCTTTACAAGAATTAGGAGGAGTAGATAAATCAATACATGGAGTAAATGTAGGTATAGGTAGTAGTACAGGTACTGATAATACTGCTATAGGTGTTGATTCACAAATTACTGTTGGTACTGGTTCAAGAAATATTTCTTTAGGAGCTAATACTTTAAAATTAAATACAGGGAATGCTTCTACTGCAATAGGATACAATGCTTTATCTAGTAATACCGAAGGTGGTAGTAATACAGCTATAGGAAGTAGATCATTACAAGCAAATACAACAGGAAGTTGGAATACAGCTGTTGGCCAAGGAACATTGCAGAATAATTTAGTTGGAAATAATAATGTAGGTGTTGGATCAGCAGCATTATCTGTAAACACAGGTTCATATAATACCGCTATTGGCACAGCAGCTTTAGCTACTAATATATTTGGTGAACATAATACTGCTATAGGAAATTTTGCTTTAAATAAAAATGTAGGAGTTTCAGGTTCTAATCTTTTTGGGCATAGAAGTACAGCAGTAGGGTCTAATTCTATGAGAGAAAACACTACTGGTAATGGAGAAGCTTTTGGTTCTTGGGCTTTATCTGCACAAACTACAGGAAATTGGAATATTGCTTTGGGAAATCAAGCAGCAAGTGGGATCACAACTGGAAGTAATAATACAATCATTGCAAATGCTGGATTTGTCTCTCCGGGTGGAGGTATAACTACAGGAAATAATAATTTAATAGTAGCACAAAATCTAGGTAATACTACAGGAGTAACAACTGGTAACGGAAATACTATTCTAGGTAAAGTAACAGGATTAGCTCCAGCTTTAAATGCTAATATAGTATTATCTGATGGCAATGGTATAATAGGATTAAGAAAAACTGATACCCATCAATTATTAGCCCCTTCATTAACAATAGCATTGATTAATTCAGGTGGTGACACCAGTTTAGTTACTAAAGCTTACACTGATCAAATTGGCTCAGTAATAAATACAACTACTACAGCTTTGTCAGGTACAACTTTGAATTCAACATATCCAAAAGCGATTAGTCTTCGAGTTCATTGCATGAATATTATTGGAGGCGGAGTGATTTATGAGAAATCAAGCTTAGGCTGGATACAATATCCGGCTTCAGTAGTAGCTCCTTAAATATAATATTGACTTTGTCCAGTTGAATAAAAAGTGTAGTTGGAATCGACTAAATAGAAAAACCTGTAAAACATGATTTTACAGGTTTTTCTATTTAAAAATATACCTAAAAGATATTTCCCTTAAACATGATTCCAATAAAATTTTAACCAAAACCAAAACATTTTAAATCAAATTTAAAAGCCCATCTTCCAATTCATTTTTACATTCGTGTTAGTAACAAATTCAAAACAAATAAACAATCTCAATGTAACAAAACTTAAAAAAAAGTACTTATACAACAAAATAAATAGCAATTTTCTTTCAATATTCTTGTTTTACGCAAGGATATTGATAGTTTTGCGTTTTAGAATTAAACCCCAAATTTAACCCCAAAACCTTATGAGAAAACCCATTTCTTATTTTCTATCTTTTGCACTTTTCGCAGGAGTCCTTATTGGATGCAGCGATGACTCAAAAGACGAAAATTACAATCCTACGTATTTGTCGAGTATTGACGCAACAAATTTACCTGCAGGTAATAAACCAATGACCATGTTCGAAGACAGCGAAAGTTCTGCGAGAATGTACGATAACAAAGACCGCTGGTTTCGTGTCAATCAACCCATGCAAGTGATCCAGAAAGGAAAAGATTCTGTACAAATTTCCCTTTATTCTCCCGTTGGACTTACAGATGTAAAAGTCTATGCAAAATTACCTAACTATGACAAACGATTTGTAGTCCTTGAATTTACAAAAGTTCCGGCTTTTCATCGTTCGTTTCACCAACTTCCGTTAGTTAACGGAAAACATGATTATAAATTAGAAGATGGTAAAACGGTAACCATTGACAAAATCAACGGATTCTCGTCTGGTGCAATCCAGTTTTCGGTAGAATCGAGTGATCCTTTATTCGAAAAATTCAAAAAGATCAAATCAAATCGATTAGTACAATTCAGCACGCAGTACCACCTTAATAATCCTGCTGATGATCCTAATAAATTTTTACCAATGAATCCTGTTTTGGCCAAAGAAGCCATTACAATGATTATCAATTATTCGTATGCGATAAGTCATCCTTTGTATTATGATACATTTATGAATTTTGATCGTTTCAAAAAAGAGCAGGCAGCAACAGCCGGAACTGCTACAGTTAATGGTGCATTGAACTGGCACGGAAATGTTGAAGATGATGCTGCAAACGGTGTTTATGATTATCTGACCAAAGCTCAAATTGAAACTGCTTATAATACCTACATCGATAACCGAACTTTGAATATGGCTATGGTTGGCGGAGGTTCGGCTTGGGGCGGTGGCGCATTAGCTTCTCAATGGGAATCTGGTTATGTAACCGGACATTGGAAAGGCGAAATGTCTGTTTGGTCACACGAATATTCTCATCACAGTGGTTATAGTCACACCAGTAATTTAGCTAATAGTGGCGAAGGCGGCGGTCAGCAGGAAATGTTAACCGAGTTTTATAAATATCTGATTTACTTAAATGATTTACCTTTTATCGATCCTGAGATATTAAAAACGTATACAAAAACGGCTTATTTGACCGGTACTTACAAAAAACCTGTCTTTACTATTAATCCTAAAAATTCGTTTTTATTAAAATATAAAGGAGAAGGAAAATGGAAATAAACCACAAAACTATCATGAACAAAATACTTTTTTTTATAGCATTACTTTGCCTTTTTACCAATTGCAGCAAAGATGACAATCAGAACGATAATTCTTCGCAATACAATTATTACTACCCAACCGACGAAGCTTCAATAACTGCAAGCAAAATTGGCGACGGAACAGGAACTTTTGATCCTAAAGGAATTACAATCTCAAACAACAAATTGTACGTTTGTAATGGTGATGTTCTTGAAATTTTTGATGCTCTGACTTCGGCACATTTAAAAACAATTACGACTTACACAAAAGGAACAACGACAATTCCGTTTACCAAACTTTCTTCGGTTAGTATTGATAAAGGTCGTATTTATATCGGAAGCGTTGATTCCAGACTTTTTGTAATGGACGAAACTACAAATGCCGGAATCAATACGGTTGGAAACGGGCAATGGTGGACAACTTTTGTGCACGTTTTTGGAGTTGTCGTAAAAGACGGATTAGTATTTGTAAAAGAAAAAAACACTACAATTAAAGTTTTTGAAACCACACAAATCACTGAAACCAGTAACTGGGATTTAAAACCAATTGCGATGTTAAACACCTTAAACGGTTACGATCAGGTGTATTCTTTGGATGTTGAAGCCGGAAATTTAGTAGTTGCCGGAAGAGATGCTAAAAGCTATTTGTATTACAGTATTGCTGCTATTAAAGCCAACGCTGCGGCATCGTTGACAAAACCAATGGAGCCAACAAATACTACTTTTGATGCAAAACCTATTGCAATCAGTTTTAGTAAAGATTGGGCCATTACATCAGAAAATATCGGAGCTTTAAATTATTTACGCCTTTATCCTAAAGCTGAATTTCTGGATAAAAAATACACCGCAAGAGTTAATGCTTCTGATATTATGGGACAAAATCCATTTGGAACAATTGTTAGTACAGCACAACTTAATGATCGTCTTTTCTTGTCTGACAATACAAACCAAAAAATTAGAATTATTAAGCTAAATCAATCTGCAATTACAGAACATAAATAGACTTAATTCTATAGTTTTCAATACTCAAAAGGGAATAGTTTCAATACTATTCCCTTTTTATTTTAAAGCAATTACCAAAACACATCTTTACAAAACTTCGATAATTATAAATGCAGAATTAAAAATAAACAGTAACTTTTCATACTTTTTGTAGTCAAATAGCCAAAAACCAATGACAACAGATATCATAGAACTAAATGACTTTATTGTTTTAATCGAACAATCCAACACCTCTAAAACTTTTGTTCAGAAGTGTGAAATTGATGGCGATGCTGTTGGTTTTGCCTTTTATGGTTCGGGAAATGTCGAACTGGAAATCAAACATAACAATCAAACCAAATATCTAACGAATACAACGGGTTTGGCAATTTGTTTTTTCGGAAATCAAAAAGTAGAATTCGCCCATAAAATAGAACCCAACAAACCTTTGCAATCGATCAGTATTTTTACCAAACCCCAAAAACTCCATTCTTTACCACAAGCCGAAAAAGAAATCTTCGAAAATTATCTTCCGGAATTATTACATCCAAAAGAGCATTTTGTCGAAGGCCCATCCTTTTATATGACACTCGAAATGCAATTGGCGATTCAGAAAATCTTCAATACTACGTATACGGGAAACACGAGATTGTTGTTTTTAAAAAGTCAAATCAATGAATTATTGGCACATTTCTATGCCCTTTTATCCACAGGAACAAAAATTGACTTTTCAGAAATAGACAAAAACAAATTGTATAAAGCCAAAGAAATTGTCACGACCAGTTATTCAAAACCACCATCGATTACCCAATTATCTAAAATGGTAGGCTTGAATAGTAATAAACTAAAAAAGAATTTCAAAGAACTTTTCGGAATTCCTGTTTTTAAATATGTACAGGAAGAACGACTTCATAAAGCTTATGAACTACTCCGCGAAAGCGAAAAAACAGTACAAGAATCAGCTTGGGAAGTGGGTTACGAAAGCTTAAGTTCGTTTTCGAATGCCTTTCATAAAAAATTCGGAATGCGTCCCAATGAAGTTCGGCAACAATTCCTTTCAAACAAATCTTAATTCTTTTCAGACAAATGATTCTTTTTTAATGGTTGCAACTTTGTATCAGTAATCAATTAAAAAACTATTGTCATGAACAAAAAGAAAATTTTAGTCTTGGGATCCAACGGAAAAACAGGACGCAGAGTAGTCGAAAGATTAGAACAAGTAGAGAATATCGAAATTCGTTTAGGTTCCCGAAATGAGAAAATTCCTTTTGATTGGGAAAAACCACAAACCTGGGAAGCAGTTCTTCAGGATATAGATTCGGTTTACATTACTTTTCAACCCGATTTAGCCATTCCATCGGCAGAAGATTCAATTGAGAATTTCACCCGTCTTGCCACAAAATTAGGCGTACAAAAAATGGTTTTACTTTCTGGAAGAGGCGAAAAAGAAGCGCAACTTTGTGAGGAAATGGTAAAACAAAATGCCAAAAACTGGACAATTGTTCAGGCAAGCTGGTTCAATCAAAACTTTAGCGAAAGCATCTTTTTAGATCCTATCTTAGCTGGAATCGTAGCTTTACCAAGAGCAGAAGCATTGGAACCTTTTACTGATGCCGATGATATTGCCGATGTCGTTACAGCAGTACTATTAGACGACAAACACAACGGACAAACCTATGAATTAACTGGCCCGAAACTTCTAACTTTTAAACAAGTCATTAAAGAAATCGCTGAGGTTACTGGTCGAAATATTACTTTTCAATCTTTAAGTTTAGAAGAATACAACCAAATGTTAGTGGAATATCAAGTTCCGGAAGATCATATTTGGCTCGTAAATTACCTTTTCGAACAAGTATTAGACGGACGAAATTCAACTATAACTTCAGACATCGAAAAAGTTCTGGGAAGAAAAGCAAAAGATTTTTCCGCTTACGCGAAAGAAACAGCCCAAACCGGAATCTGGAATTCTTGAAATCATTAGCTACGAAGGCACAAAAGGCACGAAGTTTAATTTGTTTTTTGTCATTTCGACGAGAGGGAGAAATCACACTAGTAATTCGACAAAGATTAGCAATTGCAACGGCAGAGTTTCGTGTGTGATTTCTCCCTTCGGTCGAAATGACAAGATTGTGATTACTTTATAAAATCCTTACACAATCAATCATTCACACAAAAACAAAAAACCGCATAAATACGTCCAATCCGTCCAATCCGCGGGCCATACAAACAAAAAAAAGCTTGTCTATTATAGACAAGCTTTTCTATTTTTAAACGAAATATTCTTCGCTTAACTTTCTATTTCTACTTCAACAACATCTTTTTCTTCAACAGTATTTTTTATTTCAATAGCATCTTTAACTTCAACAGCATCTTTCGTTTTTACCATCTGACTTACTCTCCAGATAAAAAATATACTACAAAGTGTAATTACCGCAATTACATATCCTAAAATATCATAGTTTTCTAATGGTGAAGTTTTTGTTTTTTGATGCACGATAAATCCGGCACAAACCGCTGCGATTCCGCCGGCAATTTGTTGTAAAGACGAAGATATAGACATATAAGCACCACGATCTTCCAATCCCGGAATAGCAGTATTAAGTGTTGTTGCAGGAATCATACGACTCATGATTCCCATAAACAAAATCATATTAATCACTACGATTTCCCAAAGCGGAATTGGATTTAAGTTCGTATAAATCAAAATCATAATGATAGAAAGTATTGAACCTGCAGCAAACAATTTGAACTTGCTTACTTTATCACTTAATTTACCAACCAACGGCATTATAAAAAGAACCGAAAGTCCGGTAAAGAAAAATACCATAGGCAATTCGAGTTGGCTAATATGAATATTATTCACTAAAAATGCGCTCCCAAAAGGCTGTAACATAAAACCTCCAACCGAAAGAAAAGCAATAGAAGCAAAACCAACCTGATAACGTTTATTGCTCAAAGTATGCCAAAGATGCAAAAACGGACTTTTGTCTGTTTGTACTTCTAAATGTTTGGTGATGGGCTGCATTTGGGTAATAATTGCAATAAGAATCAAAACTCCCAGAACGGCAATCATGATAAAAGCCGAATGCCATCCCCAATTGTTGGCAAAATACAATCCAACCGGAATTCCTAAAATTTGACTTGTAGCAAAAGCCATTTGAATGAATCCCATAACACGTCCTCTTTGGTGAATCACAAATAAATCGGTCACAATTGCCAAAGAAACAGAACCAATTACACCGCCAAAAAGTCCGGTAACGATTCTTGCCATCAACAACATCATATAACTTGTTGAAAGTGCACAGAAAACGGTACCAATGATGAATCCGGTATAAAAGAAGATTAAAAGTTTTTTTCTGTCAAATTTATCAGCAAAACCCGCCGCCATTAATCCAGAGATTCCGGCACTAAAAGCGTAAGCAGAAACCGCAAAACCAAAGTTTGCAGTCGTCATATTCAGGGTTTTCATTAAAATATCTCCCAGTGGAGAAATAACCATAAAATCAAGTATTACTGTAAATTGCAAAAGCGCTAATATCGCAATAATGATTTTTTGGTGAGAAGTAAAAGCGGGGCTGTCCCCAGAAGTTTTTTCCATATAAATTGGTTATTTTTTGATTAAGATAATTCCTGGCACTCGTGACCAAATTCATTGATCATTTCGATAATGGCGTCAGGTTTCAATACATCCGATACGACGCGAAGCACGCAATCAACATCTTCATGATCGATGCTCCATTGTTGTATGTCCGAATGATTATCCAGCGTTCGATGCATATCGCAATCTGGATTGATTTGTTTAATATTTGTTTTGAAAATGTGTATTGTGTTCAAATTCGTTTCCATAATTTTTCATGGTTTTAGTCCTTTAATTGTACCCTTAAAAGCCTCTTTCATAATCTCCTTGGTAAGTTTAAATGGTTTTCCTCCCATACTCTTACCTTCAGTATGCATATTCAACAATGTGTATAACGGTCCGTAAGCGACAGACCAGAAAGCTTCAAATGTCATCGGGACCAGTTCTTTATTACGAAGTCCGTTATCCATAAACTCATTCATAATCTTTCTAAATTCTGCAAACTCTTTAATAGAAGCCAGAATAGTGTCTGAATGAGGCGAATGTTTAATGATTTCAAAAAATGCAACTTCTTTCGGATATTTCATGGTAAAGTTGGCGCGGTTTTCCCACTGTCTCCATAAACCCTCCTCAAATGACATTTCGGACGAAAAATTTTTTACGGTACTGGTAAAAAATTTCAGCGCGATAATGGCACCTATTTTCTGAATCAAATCATCCTTGTCTTTGTAGTAAATATAGAGCGTGCCAACAGAAATAGAACAGGCCTTCGCCAGCTTGTTCATACTGAAACCTTGAAACCCGTCACGCACAATTTGGTCAATTGCAGTTTTGATTACCAATTTTTCTTTGTCAACATCTCTTACTCTCATACTGATTATTTTTGGCAAAGATAAAATAATAAATGAATGAACGTTTTTTTATTATTGATTTTTTTCAGAATAATTTACAACGACAAACCCGACAGTCCCGAGGCTTCGGGACTGTCGGGTTTAAAAATCGGTTCAAACAAAAAATTTACTCCATAAAAAAACTCCTGCTCGGGGGAACAGGAGTCATAAAAAAACAAATCAAATTTCTATTTTTTTAATTACAATTATCTTAGACTAAACCTCTTGTCAGCCAGCCTCTTTTATTGGCGGTAACAATGGCGTAGGGTGTGATCCAGAATAAACTGAAGGTGTAAAAAACACTGTAAGAATACGCCCAAAGCGAATCGGCAAGATTGTATCTTTTAGCATAAAACAACACCGGAAAACTCGATACGATTAAAATCCCCAAAAGTGTAGAACTTAAAAATAATAGTGGATGCATGGCAATAAAAACAAACATAAAAAGCATAAATGGATATGCCATAACAATTTTTAAAGCTTGGTTGAACCATAAAAGTCGGGCACCAAATTTTGAATCTTTTCTAAAATCTGTAAAAACATATTTTGCCATTGCAATGTTCTCACGCACATTACTTCTGCTCCATCTAATGAACATTTTGTACAATCCCGTATATTCTTCAGGAACGTTTGTCAATACATACGCATTTCGCTGAAACAATACATGTTGACCTTGTTTCAAAATCATATTGGTCATTGCACGATCTTCACCAATATCTGATGGTTGTCCCATAAAAGTTTGGTTGATCCATTCGTCCAGACAAGCAAAAACCGAAGTTTTTCTATAAGCTGCCGCCGCTCCCGGAGTACAAAGAACAGAACCCAATTTACTTTCGGCAGAACGCATGAATTCAAAACTCATCACAAAACTTACATTAAGCATTTTAGGCAAGATTGCTTTTTTACTGTTCAATACATGAACGTTTCCGGCTACTGCACCACATTTTTCATCCACCACAAACGGACTAACTAAGTTTCTTAAAGTATCTTTTTTCACGATTGAATCACTATCAACCGTTACAAAAATTTCTCCCATTCCCAGTTCGAATCCACGGTGAAGTGCGTGACGTTTTCCTGCATTTTCAGGTTGCTGAAAAATAGTCAAACGATCTCCCAGTTTTATTTTGGCTTGTTGCATCCAGTACCAGGTATCGTCTTTACTTCCGTCATCAACAGCTAATATCTCTAATTTATGCGCCGGAAAATCACTTTCGGCCAAACTCAATAAAGTATCCCAAACCAGTTTTCCTTCGTTATACGCAGGAACGATCACGGTAACAGTTGGCAACATTTCATCCGAAACTGATTCGATTGGTTTGTAGTTATAATACAAGTATAAATTATAAAGAAATACTCCTGTTTGAAAGAAAAATAATAATCCTGCCACTATCAGGAACGGAAGTCCCCAGGAAGAATTCATTCTATCGATCTGAAACTGATCAAAGTCTGCTTGTAAATAATACACCGAGTATGCTCCAACAAACATTAAGGCAAAGGTGCTCACCAACACAAATAATCCAAACTTACTTTTGGTGCGCTCACTTACTTTTTTTACTGCTGCATTGGAATTGTTAATACGAAAAATGGAACCATTTAAGGCGTGTTCGTTATTGCTATTTGAATTTGAAGTATAAAATTGTTCTGATGTTAAGATTTCACTTTTCATATGACACTACTTTTGATTGCTATGTATGGGCTTTTATTTAAAAATGCTTCCCTCCGATTCTATTTTTCTCTATCGGAAAGGATTTCACTTATTCCCATTTTGCAAGCCACGTGCCATAATCACTTTTTACTGGATTCTAGCGTTTTAGCTTTCTTGAGTAGTTTTTGAGTGTGTAATTATTATACGCTTTAGTATACAGGATACAGATTTTGTTGGTGTTTTGGGAGGTTTTGAGTTGAGGTTTTGGTGTGCCCGAGGGGCTTGAAGTTTCATTATAACGCTTTCTGAAATTTATTATTGTTACACTGAGTGTCCCGAAGCTTCGGGAGAAGGATTTTTTTTGAACGCTAGCGATAGCGAATAGGCGAAGCAATTTGGAATTTGGTCCCGAAGCTTCGGGATTAAAATATTGGAATTTCTTTTTTTCGGAGCAATTTCCAGCCATCCACTATATCTTTTCCTTGCTAAAGGAGCAAGAAAAAGGATGCCGCTTCTATCTGGGCTAGGAAACATTTCATAAGAACCTTTTTGATTAAACTAAGAACAACATTTACTTCTAAAAAATACACCTATTCTTACTTTTTTATAGCTTTACCTACTAATCTTAACTATTTATTCAATACTTTAGCAATCAGATTATTTTGTAGCACATCAACAATCTGAGAGTATAAGAATATAGGAACGAATTTTATGGAGGAATAGTATAATGAACACGGGAGAAATACTTATATATCAAAATCAAGAAGGCAATATTAAAATTGATGTGCGACTTGAAGAAGAAACAGTTTGGTTAACTCAGGCACAACTTTGTGATCTTTTTGTAAAATCTAAAGCTACAGTCAGCGAGCATATAAAAAACATTTTTGAAGAAGAAGAATTGAATGAAAATGCAGTTGTTCGGAAATTCCGAACAACTGCATCTGATGGTAAAAATTATCAAACTAATTATTATAATCTTGATGTCATAATTTCTGTAGGTTACAGAGTAAAATCACTTCAGGGAACGCAATTTCGTATTTGGGCAACCCAGCGATTAAAAGAATATATCGTTAAAGGTTTTACATTAAATGACGATCGTTTTAAATCAGGTAATACCATGAATTACTTTAGCGAATTGCAGCAACGCATTCGTGAGATCCGAATATCTGAAAAGTTTTTCTACCAAAAAATAAAAGACATTTACACCACAAGTATTGATTATGATGCAAAAGACGAAAAAATAGTTTCATTTTTCAAAATCGTACAAAACAAATTCCTTTAGGCAATTTCTCAAAACACAGCTGCCGAATTAATATATCGCAGAGTTGATGCTACTTTACCATTGTTAGGAATGCAATGTTTTGATAAAAAAGAAGCCAAAGCAGTTCTGAAAACAGATGTTAGCATCTCCAAAAATTATCTGAATGAAGACGAAATAAAACTTTTAGGATTATTGGTAGAGCAATATTTAGCATTTGCGGAGACTATGGCGCAACAGCAAACTCCCATGTATATGAAAGATTGGGCAGAAAGACTTGACAGTATTTTACAACTCAACGGAAGAGAATTGTTGACGTATACGGGAAAAATTAGTCATCAAATGGCTTTGGATAAATCTACTCTAGAATTTGAAAAATTTAAAGAAAGCAGAAAAACAATAGAGACCGAACAAAGCTTAAAAGAAATTGAAGCAGATATTAAAAGATTGAAAAAGTAATGTTATCAAATAATTTAAGGAGCTTTTTCCACCCTTAAGCCTCCGGACTCTATACCTTTTCCTGCTTAAAGAAAGCAGGAAAAAGAATGCCACTCCTGTCTGGCTTAGGGATATTGTATTTAATAGATATTATTGGCATACATTATAAAAATTAATTTACGATATTATGGTTTTCCGTAAAGTCGTTTACTTTTAAAAAACAATATTTGTTTGAGATTAGTAATCCTATCTTATTATAAAAAACGAGAGTAAAACTTACCTTTGTTAACAAAACGAGAGTAAATTATACATATATTTACACTCGAAACTAAAACAAGAGTATTATTTACTTTCGTTTAAATCTACAAAAAGATGAGTGAAGAAATAAAATATAATCCCCAAACTCCGTATAACAATCTCCCTTTATTACCACCAAAAGCGGAAATAGAAAGCACTACAATATTAAAAAAAACAATTGCAGCAAGTAGAGCATTGTCAGAGTTGAAAGGTGCAATTACTAATCTCCCAAATCCTACACTTTTTATTGACACAATCAATTTACAAGAAGCACAAGCGAGTTCAGCAATTGAAAACATTATTACGACTCAGGATGAATTATTTAAGGCATCTATAGCTGATAAAAAAAATGAAGATCATGCTACTAAAGAAGTTATGCATTATAAAGATGCGCTGTGGTATGGTGTAGAGCAAATAAACAAACGCCCAATACTGACAACAAATCTTTTCATTGCAATAATGCAAATAATAAAAGAAAACCAGTCAGGTATTAGAAATACTCCCGGAACACAATTAACAAATCCTGCAAACGAAACTATAGTTTATACACCTCCTGAAGGAGAAGAAATTATTAGAGAAAAATTAAAAAACCTTGAAGATTTTATTCATGCCGATGATACAATAGATCCATTGGTAAAAATGGCTATTATACATTATCAGTTCGAAGCCATACATCCTTTCTTTGATGGCAATGGTCGTACAGGAAGAATCATTTTATTATTATATCTAAAAATGTCAGGTTTATTAGATTTACCGGCTTTATATCTAAGTGATTATATCATACAGCATAAAAATCAATATTATAGCAATCTCAGAAAAGTAACAGAAGAAGGAAACTGGGAAGACTGGATTTTATATATGCTGGAAATGGTGGAACAAACTGCACTAAAAGGCAGAAAACAAATTGCTGCCATAGAAAACTTAATGACCGAAATGGGTAAAGAAATACAATACAAACTACCAAAAGTATACTCAAAAGAACTAATGGAAGAATTGTTTCGATTACCATACACTAAAAGAAACAATCTTGAAAAAGCACGTATAGGAAATTTAAAAACAGTAGGTAATTATCTAAAAGATCTCGAAGCAAATGGATTTCTAAAAAGCGAAATCGTAGGAAAAGAAAAACTATATCTAAACTTTAAGTTATTAGAAGTTTTAAAAAAATAAGAATACGAAAATAATCAGAATGCACGGTATAACACACAATACAAACTTACCTTTGCATTTTTAAAATAACAAGAATACATGATCACCGGAGAATTAAAAGCACAAATTGACAAAATCTGGAACGACTTCTGGACAGGCGGAATATCGAATCCCTTAACCGTAATCGAACAGTTTACATACCTTATCTTCTTAAAACAATTAGACGACAAACAAATCCTTATCGAAAAAAACGCAAATCTACTTGGCGTGACAACGCAAAAGCATATTTATACCCCAGAACAAAAAGAATTGCGCTGGAGTAGTTTTAAAGACAAAGATCCTGAAGTGATGTTTGAATTGTTTACCAAACAACAACGACATTTAAATGATGTTACCGTTTTTGATTTCATGAAAACGTTGGGTAAAGATGGCGGTGCTTTTACACAATACATCAAAGGAGCTACTTTTATGATTCCTACGGCTAAATTATTAGATCGTGTAGTACAGCAAATTGACAAATTGCCGCTTGACAATCGCGATACAAAAGGAGATTTATACGAGTATATGTTAGGCAAAATTGCCGAAGCAGGAACCAACGGACAATTCCGTACACCGCGACATATTATTCGTATGATGGTTGAAATGACCAAGCCTCAAAAAGAAGATACTATCTGTGATCCTTCTTGTGGAACGGCGGGGTTCTTAGTCGCGGCTTCTCAATTTGTACATGAAAAACACGAAGATTGGTTCATGGAGCAAAAATTCAGGGAACATTATAATAAAAATATGTTCAACGGGATTGAAATTGACCCGTCGATGATGCGAATTTCGGCAATGAATTTACAATTGCACGGAATGGAAAACCCAACTTTAATTGGAAATTCTGCATTAAGTGAAAGTAACAATATTAGCAGCGAATATTCTTTGATTTTGGCAAATCCTCCATTTAAAGGAGCTTTAGATTATGATGAGGTTGAAAGCAGTTTACTAAATGTTACCAAAACCAAAAAAACCGAATTACTATTTTTAGCCTTGATTTTACGAATGCTAAAATTAGGCGGTCGTGCAGCAGTTATTGTGCCTGACGGTGTATTGTTTGGTAGCTCAGGCGCCCACAAAAATATTAGAAAGGAATTGATCGAAAACCAACAACTACAAGCGGTGATTTCGATGCCAAGCGGAGTTTTTAAACCATATGCAGGAGTTAGTACCGCTATTTTATTTTTTACCAAAACAAATTCCGGAGGTACAGGTAACGTTTGGTTTTATGATATGCAAGCTGATGGTTTTAGTTTGGATGATAAGCGAAACCCGCAACTATCTGAAGAAATTTTCGAACAATGTTTTGCTAATCCCGAAAGTGTTCTGGATGAAATGAACGGTAAATGTGACATTCCTAATATTCTACTAGATTGGAAAAAATATAGCGGAAATGTTAAACCGAAAAAAGGCGAAGGACAGGACAAAACCCAAAAATCATTCTTAGTTTCAAAAGCTGATATCGTTGCTAACGATTATGATTTAAGCATAAACCGATACAAAGAAATTGTTTATGATGAGGTCGTTTACGAAAAGCCACAAACCATTATAGAAGCTATTAAGGAAATAGATAAAAGACGTCTGGAAGCGATGAAAGATCTAGAAAAAATGTTAGGCTAGCGGAGAAAGAGTGATTTGAACCTCCGACATTTTTTGTTTTGCAGAGAGGAAGGGATTCTATTCCTGACCTCAGGGTTATGAATCCTGCGCTCCTTAAAAACAGATGTGACCGCGGAGGGGTTCGAACTATAAACCCTCGAACTATTACAACATTTAGTAAAATAAAGAGGAAAAATACGACCGCCTCTTTAGAAGGCAAGTGCTCAAATTGTGACCTCGACTGGATTCAAACCTGTAACCTTCTACAAATTAACTTGTAATTGGAGAAAGATTTGAAGCTTTGACCATCATTCGAAAATGTATTTAAAAAATAAAAGTAAAAAATAAATTTAGATTTATAAAATATTAGCATAATGTGTAAAGTTAAATTTAAAGAAATTGCAACAATTACAGCAGGACAAGCAGCTCCAAAAGAATTTTCAAATAATGGGCTTCCATTTATTAGAGCTGGTCATTTAGAAGAATTAGTTTCCGGTAGTGAATTGAATAAAATTCCTAAAATAAATAATGAAATTGCAAAAAAATATAAATTAAAAAAATTACCTAAAGGATCTATTTTATTTGCAAAAAGTGGAATGAGTGCAAAAAAAAACAGAATATACATTTCAAGTGAAGACAGTTACTTTGTAAGCCATTTGGCTGCTATACTTCCCTCTGAAAATTTCAATACAAACTATTTAGCAAGATATTTAAATTGGTTTAACCCAACAAACTTAATCCTAGATGATGCTTATCCTAGCATTAGATTAGAAGACATTAAGGAGTTAGAAATTCTACTTCCTACACTTTCTGACCAACAAAAAATTGCCAACATTCTAGATAAAGCTGATGAACTAAGACAATACAACAAACAACTTGTTGAAAAATATGATGCTTTGACACAAAGTTTGTTTTTGGATATGTTTGGGGATCCTTTGAACAATGAGAAGAAATGGGAAAAGAAAAAATTAGGTGAATTAGGATCTTTTAAAAATGGATTAAATTATACAAAATCGGAAAATGGGAAAGTTGTTAAAATTTTAGGTGTCGGTGACTTTAAAGACTTTTGGAAAATATCAAACTATAGTAATCTTTCAACTATTGAAATAGAATCTTTCCCTTCACCTGACTTTTTACTAAAAAATGGAGATTTAATTTTTGTTAGATCAAATGGCAATAAAGATCTAGTTGGAAGATGCTTGATTACTTATCCAAATGAAGAAAAAGTTACATATAGTGGCTTTTGCATAAGATTTAGAAAAAGCAGTTTATATTTAAGTGATATGTATTTAGTTCAATTAATGAGAAATAAATTATTCAAGAAATATATTTTTAAAAATGGACGTGGTGCTAATATTCAAAATATTAATCAAGAATTATTATCTAAAATAGAAATACAGTTACCTCCTATTAATCTTCAAAACAAATTTGCAGAATTTATACTTCAGATAGAAACTCAAAAACAGCAAGCGCAAGAAGCTTTAGAGAAAAGTGAAGCTTTGTTTCAAAGTTTATTGCAAAAAGCTTTTAAGGGAGAGTTGAGTTAATATAAAATAAATTATAGAAAGTTTTATTTTTTATCACCCAAAGCTCTAACCAATATCTTTATATCATTCTACTTAACTTACTATCACAAAACCACAACTATGAATAACATTACTTTAAAAGCAATTGGCGAGGAAGATTTTTTAAAAAATCATTTTCTTATTCCATCTTATCAAAGAGGCTACCGCTGGACTGAAAGAGAAGTAACTGATTTATTAAATGATATTCTGGAATTTCAGAATAAACGAAATAAGGAAGAAGGAGAATTTTATTGTCTTCAGCCTATTGTAGTCATTAACAAAAATGGAAATTGGGAAGTTATTGACGGTCAGCAGCGACTTACTACTTTGTTTATCATTTTAACCTATTTGGGAGAAGCGAAGAAATATTTGTTTCCAAACTCCCAATTATATTCTATTGAATATGAAACTCGCGAAAAAGATGGCAACAGCAGTAAAGAATTTTTAAATCAACTCAAAAACAGCACTGAGATTGACAAAACCAATTCAGATTTTTATCATATGAGTCAGGCTTTCCTCACGGTAAAAACCTGGTTTGAACAGTCTGGTGTAAATGTTGGAGATTTTTTAAACACACTACTTAAAACAAACTTTCATGAAGGAATTGATATAGCAAATAATATAAGATTTATATGGTATGAAGTTGTAGAAGAAAAAAATCCCATCGAGATTTTTACACGTCTAAATATGGGTAAAATACCTTTGACTAATGCTGAACTTGTTAAAGCCCTGTTTTTTGTAACTGATAAAGATGAAAGCAATAAAAAGAGACATCAGCTGCAAATGGGATATGAATGGGACCAAATAGAAAATGCACTTCAAAATAAAAACTTCTGGTATTTTATAACTTCACAACCTTACAAAGGTTCTAATCATATTGAATTAATATTTGACTTAATTGCCCAGAAATATGTGCATTTAACTTCTATTGATGCAAAATACAAAAATGATAAATTATATACGTTTTATATCTTTAATAATTTAATTGCTCAAAAATTAGTTCCAGAGGGCAAATCCAACACGACAGAATCTGTAAAAAAACAACTTTGGGATGAGATTAAAACATCTTATCGTCAATTTCTAGATTTTTACCATCATAATGAGTACTATCATTTAATTGGTTACTTAATTCACTCCAGTGAAAGAAACAACATTTCTGATATTATTTCGCTGGCTGATAATGAAACAAAAACAGAATTTGAAGCAGCATTGAGAAAAAAAATAAAATCTCAATTTACATTTGAACTAAGTGAGTTATCCTATGATAATTATAACGAAACGCATAGAGCCCTCTTTCTATTCAATGTAATCTCTACAATGAAAAGTAACTATAATAGATTCCCATTTGAAAAGTTTAAAGAAGAAAATTGGAGTTTAGAGCATATTCATGCACAAAATTCTGAAGGTTTAACCAAAGAACAAAAACGCCTGCTGCTTGAAGAACAAAAAACTTATTTTGAGAAAAAGAACACTGTAATTTTTGACAGAATAGTTCAACTATTAGAAAAATCTACACTAAATGATCCGGAATTTAACGCTCTTGAAGATGAAATCTTCTTAAAATATTCTGATAAAAGTAAAGAGCATTCAATACAAAATATGGCACTTCTAAGTAAAGATGATAATTCTGCCTTAAACAATAACATTTTCCCTATTAAAAAAGACAAAATCAAACAATTAGACGAAAAAGGATCTTTTATTCCAATGGGAACAAAAAATGTTTTTATGAAATATTATTCAAAAAATGTTGAACAAAACGTAAGCTGGAATACAGAAGATCAGCGTGCTTATTACAACGAATTAGAAAAAACACTTCACGATTATTTACCTCAAATTATTACAAATGAAAACTAGTTTTTGGGAACTTATCTCGCAATACAAAATTGAAATTCCAATAATCCAGCGCGATTATGCACAAGGAAGAGTTGAAGAATACAGAATAGCAATTAGTTTTATAAATAAAATAAAAATCAGACTTTTAAATGATGAAAACTTAAATCTTGATTTTGTTTATGGAAAAACAGCTGATTCCAAATTAATTCCATTGGATGGTCAACAAAGATTGACTACGTTATTTTTATTGCACTTGTTCATTGCAATAAAAGAGGGTAAAATTTCTGAAGAAGTAAAAGATAAATTAGTCAACTTCAGTTATGAAACCAGACCTAGTTCTCAAGATTTTTGTCTAAAAGTAGTCACTGAGGGAATTTTAAATTTTGATAATACAAAACTAGTTAGTTCGCAAATTGAAGATCAAAAATGGTTTTCATTATCCTGGAAATCAGATCCAACTATAAAGGCAATATTTAATATGCTTGATATTATTCAGGAAACCTTTCAGGATACTACTATAGATTTATTTGAGAAGCTAACTGATAGTCATTTGATTACTTTTAATTATTTGCCATTGGATAAGTTCAAATTAACTGATGAACTTTATATAAAAATGAATTCAAGAGGAAAACCTCTAACCGAATTTGAAAATTTCAAAGCTAACTTTTCATATTTCCTTGAAGAGGAAGAAAAATCTAAATTAGATAATGAATGGTATGATATTTTTTGGAAACTAGAAAGTACAAAATCAACTTTAGAAATTAAAAATATTGACAATCAATTTTATAATTTCTTTTCTAATATCACCTTGAATTTTTATGTTGAAAAACAGGATATTGATAAACAATTTACTGATAACTATTATCTATTTAATCATTATAATACAGTTTACGAAAACAAAAGCACATCTACAAAAGACATACATGCTATATTAGACGCTTTAAAAACATATAATGATGACGATAAATATTTTTTCGATTTCATCAAAACAACATCCATAACTTATTGGGAACGAGTGAGATTTTATGCATTAGCAAAATTTTTCATTAAAAAAGGAGAATTAAATGATACGAATAAAGACATATATAAAAACTGGATGCGTATTTGTAAAAACTTAATAAACAACACTTTAATTCAAAGCCCTAGTGAATTTTATACTGCCATTCGATCAATTAATAAATTAAGTGATGGTTTAGAAGATATTTACCAACATATAATTTCCAGTTCTGTGGTGCAAGGTTTTCTAACAACGCAACAAGAAGAAGAGCGACTTAAAGCAGAATTAATTTTAATTCCAAATTCTAATTGGAAAAATGAGATTCTAAAAATTGAAAATCACGCCTATTTTGATGGTCAAATAGGTTTTATTTTAAACTACTCAAAAGAAGAAGGAGAATACAATATTAACAAGTTTTCTAATTATTCTTCCTTATTGAGTCAATTGTTTAGCGATTATAAAGACACTAAGGATTTTCTTTTTCAAAGAGCATTAACTAGTATGGGATATTACTTAGTGGATACAAGCAATAGTAAAACATTTTGTAGTTTTGAAACGGGTCTTCGTACTAAAATCGACAATTGGAGAAAAGTTTTTAATGATGTAAATAAAAGTTTAATTTTAAAAAGCTTATTAGATAATATCAATATTGATTCCTTAGAAAGTGATTTAAATTCTTTAATTGATGCATATACAAAAAATGATTGGAAAAATATTTTCATACATAATTCTGCTGTAATAGCATATTGTTCTAATTTTCAAATTAAAAAAAATAAAGAAAAAATATATCTGGCACGAAGTACTGCTAACAGTTGGAAGAGGAAAGCAGAATTATATTCCTATGATTTGTATTCAAGATATTTTGAAGATAAGCCATTAAAACCATTTACCCGTAGTAATTATTACGATACAATAGATGAACCATGTGTTTTTATTGAAAATTGGTTTTTTGGAAATAATAATTTTGCATTAGACATTTACTTTGAAGATGGTTTTTTATTAAGTTTTTATGATAGATATGAAAATGAATACCCAGATGTAATAATAAATACCTTAACTGAATTAAATTTTGAAATAAGAGATTCAAGGTATCATTTAAATACAATGATAAAAAGCAAAGAAGAGGTTTTTGAACTGTTAAATAAATTATGTGCTGACTTTTTATTGTTAACTACAACTATCGCTTAACTTTATTATTAGTTTATAGAATACTACCTTTAATTAACAAATTAAGTAGTATTTTAGTCCTATCAACATAAAACTATGCAGAGTAACTTTACTTTTCTTCAACAAGAATTCCCTGAAATCTATCGTGAGATTACAGATGCCGAAAAACATACTTTTACGGCACCTCGATATACAGCCTTGTTGTGCAGAAGTACTCTTGAAAAAGTCCTGTTTTGGTTGTATAAAAATGATGAAAATTTAGTATTGCCATATGATACTAAATTAGATACCTTACTGCGTAACGAAAGCTTTATCAACATGCTTCATCCAAATATGTTGATGGAGTTAAATGTTATACGATTAAACGGAAATAATGCCGCACATGGCAAATCTGTAAAGGCTCTGGAAGCTTTACAATCATTAAAAAACAGTTTTAGATTTTTATCCTATTTAAGTAAGTATTATAGCGAAGCTAATCCTGATATTCCGGCATTTGACGAGAGAGTAATTCCGTACGGAGATACAAATGATAAAAACAAAAAGCAACTTGAAGAACTTGCTAATCAGCTCGAACAAAAGCATACTGAAGCTCAAAATGCACTAAAAGAACAAGAGAAACTTGCCGAAGAGAATGATTTACTTCGTAAACAATTACAAGCGCAATTACAACTTATAACGGAGCGTAAAGAAGAACGTTATCAAAAAATAATAGAAGAAAAAGATATTCCTGAACTGACTTCTGAAAAAGAAACAAGACTTTTATTAATTAATCTATTATTACGTGAAGCAGGTTGGGACAATCTAAAGCAAGGCAGAGAAATTGAATTTGAGGTTAAAGGCATGCCATTAACTACAAATCCATCAGGCAAGGGTTTTGTTGATTATGTTTTATGGGGAGATAATGGTTTGCCACTAGCAGTAGTTGAAGCAAAAAGCACTGTTCATAGTGCTACAAAAGGAAAACATCAAGCTTACTTATATGCAGATTGTTTAGAAAAAAACACTGGGCAGCGCCCAATTATTTTCTATAGCAATGGTTTTGAAACCCATATTTGGGATGACACTTTTTATCCTTCAAGATTAACACAAGGCTTTTACACCAAAGAAGAACTACAAATTCTTATCGAAAGACGTTTCGCTCGCAAAGATTTACGAGAATTTGGAGTCAATATAAATATCGCAGGAAGATACTATCAGCTTGAAGCTATCAAACGTGTAGCGGAGCATCTCGTTGGTACAAACGAAAATAAATTAAAAGGCAAAAGTAGAAAAGCTCTATTAGTTATGGCAACCGGAAGCGGAAAAACTAGAACTGCTGCTGCAATGGTCGATATGTTTACTAAATGTAATTGGGCAAAAAGGATTTTGTTCCTGGCAGATAGAAATGCTTTGGTCACTCAGGCCAAAAACGCCTTTAAAGAACATTTACCACATCTCTCTGCAATTGATTTAACAAAAGAAAAAGAAGATAACGGAACCAGAGTAGTATTTTCTACCTATCCTACTATCATGAATAAAATTGATAGTTTAAAAAGCGATGAACGCTTTTATGGTGTGGGGCATTTTGATGTGATAATTATTGATGAAGCACATCGATCTGTTTATCAAAAATACCAGTCGATTTTTAATTATTTTGATTGCATTCTGGTTGGATTGACAGCAACTCCTAAAAAAGAAATTGACAAAAACACTTATAGCTTATTTGAAATCGAGGATGATAATCCAACCTATGCTTATGAATTAAACAAAGCAGTAGAAGATAATTATCTTAAACCACCTAAAGCTTTTAAAATTCCTTTGAAATTTCCAAGAGAAGGCATTATTTATGACGCTCTTACAGATCAGGATAAAACTCGCTTCAGGGAAATCTTTGGAGTTGAATTTGGAGACGAAAACGAAGTCCAAAATGTTGATAAAAGCAAGATCAACACTTGGCTATTTAATACTGATACGATAGATAAAGTGTTAGATTATCTAATGAGCAATGGTCAGAAAATTGCTGGAGGAGACAAAATAGCTAAAACAATTCTTTTTGCAAAAAACCATAAACATGCTGCTTTTATAGAAGAACGTTTTAATAAAAACTATCCACAATATGGCGGTAACTTTCTGCGTGTTATTGATAATTACGAAGATAAAGCGCAAGATTTATTAGAGCGATTTTGCTTTGACAAAGGCGATGAAAAAGATCCTCAAATTGCTGTTTCTGTTGATATGATGGATACTGGTGTTGATGCACCAAGAGTATTAAATTTAGTATTTTTTAAAGAAGTAAAATCCTTTTCAAAATACTGGCAAATGATTGGTCGTGGTACACGTTTATGTCCCAACATATTTGGTCCCGGAAAAGATAAAGAGTACTTTTTGATTTTTGATTTCTGTGGTAATTTTGAATACTTTGGAGATAATCCGGACGGTGAAACTCAAAAAACAAGTCTTTCTCTGTCTCAACAAATATTCAATATCAAGCTGGAAATTGTAATAGCAATTCGACAGTTGCAAGACCCAACAGAAGAACAAGAAACTATTCAAATTCAATTTACTGATGATTTACATCAATTAGTTAGCAATTTAAATGAAAATCGTTTTGAAGTTCGAAAACATTGGCGCTATGTACTAAAGTATAAAAAAAGAGACCGTTGGAATAATCTTTTGCAAGGCGATATCCTTAATATACAAAGCAATTTATCTCATCTTATAGATTACAATCAGGATAAGGATGAACTTGCTAAACGTTTTGATTTACTAACCTATAAATTACAACTGGCATTAATTACATCCGATAAAGCTCAAGTTAAGCACATTGGTAATATTTATGAAATTGTCAATTTATTGTTTACAAAAAGAAACATCCCGGCTGTACTTGCTAAAATCGAAACAATTAAAAAATTACAAAAAGATCAATTTTGGAGTACCATAAATACAATACAAATAGAAGATTTCCGGAAAGAGCTTAGAGATTTAATGCAGTTTTTGAAAGACGAAAAAAAATTAGATCCCATATATACTTCGCTTACGGATGAACTTCATTTAGACAAAGTTGAAGAAGTCGATGTTCTGGCTAGCTATACTTCACTACAAAGCTATAAAGATCGTGTTGAAGCTTTTATCAGGAAAAACAAATCACACTTGGTAATTGACAAATTATATAAAAACTTACCCATTACTAATGATGAATTAAACCTTTTGGAACATTTTTTACTACAAGAAGCTCTAGAAAGTAAAGATCGATTTGTGAGGGAATATGGAGAACAACCTCTGGGGAAATTTGTTCGTAATATTATTGGTCTTGATATAGAAGTAGCGAATCAATTGTTTGCAGACTTTATTAGTAAAGGGAATTTAAACAGTAATCAAATTACTTTTATTCAAAAGATAATAAATTACCTGAATAATAAAGGAGTAATAGAAAAACAATTATTAACTCAATCCCCTTTTAATGAGCAACATGATCAGGGAATTTTCGGAATTTTTCCAGAAGAAAACAAACTCATACAAATCATTCAGGTAATTAATGATGTAAATCAAAATGCCGGTTTTGCATAAATAAGTTTTCTCTATAAAATCTAAAACAAAAGTTATAGGTATCTAAAATATTACCTTTTGAAAAATTAAAAAAAATGAATCTATATCAATCCAAAAATTCCAACAATCTAAATATTTTAAAAGAAAAACCTTTTAAACTGGAACGAGAAATACAAATTCTATTTGAAAAGAATCTTTCTGAGTTGATGGGTTTAGAAATGGTTAATTCGGAATTTGTTATAAAAGGTAAACGTATTGATACATTGGGATATGATCCACAATCTAAGGCATTTGTTATAATTGAATATAAACGAGATAAAAATGTAAGTGTAGTAGATCAAGGCTTCACTTATTTAAGTTTAATGTTAGAAAACAAAGCCGATTTTGTTTTAACTTACAATGAAACTCTTAAAAAGTCGATTCACAGTTCTTCAGTAGATTGGTCACAAACAAGAGTTGTTTTTGTTTCTCCTAATTTTACAGAAAATCAAAGGCTAGCTACTAATTTTAAAGATATTGCCATTGAATTATGGGAAATAAAAAGATATGAAAATGATGTGATTATTATTAATCCTATCAAAAAAACCAAATCTGCAGAAACCATTAAAACTGTGACAAAGCAAAGCAGTTTAATAAAATCAGTCAATGAAGAAATCAAAGTTTACAATGAAGAAGATCATTTAAATAGAAGAACTGAGGAAATTGTTGAATTATACGAAAGCTTTAAAGAGGCTCTTCTCAATCTAAAACCAGACTTTGAAATTGTTCCTAAAAAATGGTATATAGCTTTTAAATTAAATAAAAATGTTGTTGATATTGAATTACAGGCAAAATCATTAAAAATCTGGATTAACTTAAAAAAAGGACAATTAGATGATCCGAAAAATTTAATGAGGGATGTTTCTATAACAGGTCATGGTGGCAACGGAGATTATGAAGTAAATGTAAAGGATACTGAAAATCTAGAATATATAATGAGTTTAGTAAAACAAGCCATTTAGTTTTAAATACTAATAAATTCCCCTACTCCTCATACATCTCCACCAATAACCTCGTCTCCTCCAAATCCAGTTCCTTTTCAATCTTCCTAAAAATCTCTTCATTGACAGAACCCGATTTATGCATGAATTCTAATTTGTTGCGTTCAACATTCAAAAGATCGATTTGAAGTTTGGTAAAATCGTTGAAGATCTCGCCTCTCATAAGCTTTTCTTCTCAATTTTTTACTTCAAAAACATTCAAACAGCAAACATTTTTCTAAATATTTATAAGAAAAATATTATTTTAACATTTATATTGTGTAATATTGGAATTACAAATTATTCTTTCTTTTTATTTTATGTAAAGTGCACGTTACGAAAAAACAAATTGATTTTGATGATTTTAAAACGTTATTTATTAATTAAAAAATGAAAAATTATGAATTTAGAAAGTTTAAAATTAGACAAGTTTAAAGACTGTACTTTAAAAAAAGAACAGATGTTCGAATTGAATGGTGGCGGAATTAAAAGTACCGCAGGTAATATCTGTGCTTTTCATGGAGCTTCACAACGATTGATGAATTTTAACTATGGATATGATTCTAATAGAGATGGAGTTCTGACCTATCATGATAGAACCCAAATTAAAGATACTTGTAGTGGATTTATAACTGCAAGTAGTCCTGATGGTCCTCTACTTCGAGAATAATTGTTTTGAGTCTGAACTGTATTCTAGCAGTCCAGACTCATTTTAAATTGCCAAAACTCTATTAGTATTTCTTTTAATCTAACGCGTTATTATTTTGAAAAAAACATATATAATATCTCTAATTATTTTAATAAACATAGCTTTTATCAATGTTTCATTAGGACAAAATCAGCCAAAACAAATAATATATAATCAAACTGATTTTGAAAAAAACAAAGCATTCGATGAGATATATAGTTTGTGGGATAAGAATAGAAGGAATTGGTTTTCAGTGCCAAATGATAGTAGTGTAAAAACATCTTATTTTGTAGATGCCAGAAAATATAAAGGAATTATTAATTATGGTATAACCTTTCGTAGTAAGAATTATCGAAACTTTCGTTTTGTTGAACATTTATCAGAATGTTTTCTAAAAGTAGAAATTAGCAAATGTGTTTATAACCCAAAAGACAATAGTATAGACATAGAAGGTTTTGTTAGTGGAAATGATAATTGGGGTTCAAATCAATTTATTAAAACAAAAAAAACAAAAAGTGATATTGAGATATTTCTAGGACAAAAAACGGATACTATAAGATTTTGTTATTTGGGTAAAATTGTAAATAAAGATAGCGTAGAAGTAAAACTGAGAAACAAAGAAATAGACCAATCTTCTACAATTCTGGACACATTTCCTGCTTTTTATTTTAAAAACTATTTACCTAACAGAACAATTCTAGGAACAAGACAGCCATTTAAAATAAGCGGAAAAGTCACAAAAAACACATTGCTTGTATTTGGCTCAGTCTCATCTTATTCTGAGATTTTTGATTTAGGTTCTATGATTTATAACCCGAAAAAAAATCAACAAAAAAAAATAATACAAAAAGAAGAACTTGATTGCAGACCTCTGATCAATAACAACAAATTAATAGCAGATATTGAAAAAGAAAAAGCGCAAAAACAAGAAATCACTTATTATACCCACACACAAAAAGCTGAGAATTATATTCTAAGCAGACAATATGCACGAGCTAAGGAAGAATACAATTTGCTGAGTCAAAATTATCCCATTTTATTTGCCAGAGATATTCATAACGCTATTCGTTGTGCTATTTTATCAAGAGATATAAAATCAGCTTATTGGTGGAGTGAAAAATTAGCTTTAAAAGGCGTTGATCTTACATACTTTAATGCCAAAATTTTCAACGGATTACGAAAAAATCCTGAATGGAAAAACTTTAGTATCAAATACGATTCAATCTGCAAAAATACGCAGAGTAAATGGAATTTAAATCTAAAAAAAGAATTAACAAATTTACAAAACGAAGACCAAGCTGAATATGGATTGGAAAACCGAAAAAGTTCAAAAGTATTATATGAAACAACCGAAAGAGTTACCGGTAAACTGATCGATTTATTAAAAAAAGAAGGTTACCCATCTGAAGAAAGAATAGGTGCCTATATAATAAGGGACACTAGTTTAATATCTTATCCTGATTTTAATATTTTAATTATACACGCTTCCCAGCAAAAGCCCGAAAATCTGAATGTTTTAAACAATCTACTGGATAAAAGCGTTACCGCTTTTGAGTACGACAGTAAAAGAAGTTCTAATAACGATAATCAAATTGGTTCTTGTTTTAGCATTTATAAGGGCAATTTATATAGTTCAAAATCTTGTGGAAGAAATGATGTAGAGATTAGAAAAATAAGTTTCAAATTCAGTAATCCTAGCGGATTTATTATGGATTATGGAAATTTTGTCGTTGAAGCTTATAACCCTAAGAATCCAAAAGCGGCGGACGATTATTATGCAGAAAACTTCAACTTAATTATGAAGCTTACAGATGACTGGGAGTTTTATGATAAATAAAAACGCAGATTATGATTTTGATATATAGTAAAGATGTTGATGATTTTGTAAATAATGTTATTGATTGTCTGGACAGCAATTTTATCAGAATAGGAGAATCTGATAAAGTGACCATCGAAGCAATGGATTTTAGCAATGAGAAAAACTCTTATGTTTTAAAAACCGGATATTTAGAAAATATTGAATTAGAAAAAGTTCAAAGTGTTTGGTTTAATGGTGGATGTATCAAATCTATGGGAAATAATTATGAAGATAAATGTTATGAAGTTCTCAATGATGCTTTTATTCTGCAAAAATCAATTAAAAAAATAGGAAAAAGAATTGCTGATTTCGAAACCAATCGCCTTGATATAATGCTCGAAGCGAAAGAACAGGGAGTGAAAATCCCGCACACGTTAATTACGGGAAGTAAACAAAAATTACAGACATTCTATGATCATTTTGCTAATAAAAACGGAATTGTATCTAAGAGAATATTAGACATTCTGTATTATCAGGACAATGAATTTCGGTATAATTTTAATTTAACCTTTCAGGTCACTTCTGAAATCCTGGCAAAAGTACCTGACGAATTTATTATTTCATTTTTTCAGGAAAGAATTATAGCCGATTTTGAAATTAGGGCGATTTATATCGATGGCTCTTTTTATTCTATAGCTATTCACGTTTTTGATGATACTATTGATTATAGAACAAAGCTTATTGAAATGGACAATTTAAGAATGGTTCCTTTTAAATTGCCCGTAGCTATTGAAGAAAAACTTGAAAATGTTTTTAAAAAATTTAATCTCAATTATGGTTCGGCAGATCTTATGTATTGTAAAGGTGATTATTATTTTCTTGAAATAAATCCAACTGGGCAAGTAAGCTTTATGAACAATACCTGCAATTATTATTTAGAAAATAAACTAGCCAAAATTCTGGAATATGGAAAATAAAAAACCAATCAATGTTTTTAATGGTTTAAAATCGAAAATGAATATGGATACTCAAAATCAAACAAAACCAAAAAGTAATCTGATTACAATTCAATCATATCAAAATTCTCAAAACATATCGAAACCTTTTGTCAAACCCATTTCTAAAATAATCTGATTTGAAACAATCCAACTTTATTCTTTTTGCCGACTGTATTCCCGTTAAAGGAATTAACAGAAGTATTATCTGTGATACAAAAAGCAATAATTTTTATTTGATTCCAAATGGATTATACGATATTCTGGAAAACTACAATGGCAAAACTATTGAAGATATAAAAAATGATTCTGAGCATAAATATGATGAAATAATTGATGAATACTTTGATTATCTAATTGATAATAAACTGATCTTTTTTAATTCAAATCCAGATTTGTTTCCCAAAATGTCAACAGAATGGAATTCTCCTTCTTTGATCACAAATATCATTATCGATTATGAAACAATCATTCACGACTTTAATGTTTTAATTCCACAATTTGAGACATTAAAATGTTCTTACATTCAGCTAAGATTTTATAAAAACATAAGTATCGATTATATCAGGAATATTGCTGAATTACTAAAAAAAGAAAAATCGAGAATTGTTTCCATTGACTTTATAATTCCCTACTATGAGAAATTTAACCTTGAAGAATTAAACACATTATTATCGGAAAATAGCAGAATACATTCAATTGTCGTTTTTAATTCGCCTTATAATAAAAGTTTTAAGCCATTAAGGCAAAACATGGGTTATATAATGCAAGTAGCAAGAAACATATCTAACGAAAAATATTGCGGAATAATAAATGAAGAATATTTCTATTCAAATATTAAACTTTTTAGCGAATCCATTCATCACAATACTTGTCTAAACAGAAAAATATCCATTGATAAATATGGTTATATAAAAAACTGTCCTTCAATGACTGCAAGTTTTGGCAATATAAAAGATACTACTTTAGAGGAAGCTTTAAACAAACCCCATTTTAAAAAATATTGGAACATTACTAAAGATCAAATAACAGTTTGCAAAGATTGTGAATTCAGACATATTTGTACAGATTGTCGTGCTTATACTGAAGAACCTGAAAATTTTTATTCAAAACCTTTAAAATGTGGTTATGATCCATACAAAAATGAATGGTCAGAATGGAGTACAAATCCTTTAAAACAAAAAGGAATTGAATATTATGCAATCCCTACTCCTCATACATCTCCATCCACAACCTAGTCTCCTCTAAATCCAACTCCTTCTCAATCTTCCTAAAAATCTCTTCATTTACAGAACCCGATTTATGCATGAATTCTAATTTGTTGCGTTCAACATTCAGGAGATCGATTTGCAGTTTGGTGAAGTCGTTGAAGATCTCGCCGCCCATAAGATTTCCTTTTCCGAAGAAGTTGGCTGGGAGTTCGGTTTTTTGGAGGCGGTTGAATTTTACTTCGTATTTGCTTTTTATATTGTGTAGTAAGTCGTCGTTGAGTAAGGAGAAATTATCTTCGATGTGAGTAATAGTTTGCGAAACGATGATGTTTCGAATTTCGTATTCTTCGGCAAGTATAGAATACTTTTCAATTTTTAGTTTTTTAATCAGCCAAGGTAATGTCAATCCCTGAATGACCAAAGTGGAAAGTATCACACAAAAAACGAGATAAATGATGAGGTTTCTCAATGGGAAAGCTTCTGTTTTATTCATCATTAACGGAAGCGCCAATGCAGCCGCCATCGATACCACGCCACGCATTCCGGACCAACCAAAAACAATCATGTTCCGGAAATCAAATTCTTCCTGCAAACGGATCTTTTTACTAATATATCGTGGTAACAATGTCGCGGGAATCACCCATAAAAAACGCACCACAATCACGACCAAACTTACCGAAGCGCCCCAAACAAACAACGACCAACCCGAGTAATCACCAATTCCTTCAATAATTTGTCGCAATTGAAGTCCAATTAAGATAAAGATCAATCCGTTTAGAATATTGGTTAAAACGCTCCAGATTGTTCCGGTCATGATTCGGCTTTCGTGTGTAAAAATAGTCCCCGATCTTGCCGAAAGAAAAAGTCCTGTGGCAACGACAGCAAGAACACCGGAACATTCAAAATGTTCTGCAATTAAATAAGATGCAAAAGGCGTCAGCAAAGTTAATGTGGCTTCGATAACCTCGTCGCAAACAAATCTTTTATGAATAAAACTCATCACATACCCAACAACTAAACCAATCGCAATTCCTAATACAGACATTACCACAAAGTTTAATCCTGCTTGCCAAAGCACAAAATTCCCGGCTGTAATAGCTGTTAAGGCATATTTGTAAGCGACCAAACCACTCGCATCATTCACCAGACTTTCGCCTTCGAGAATCGCAATTAATCTCGGGTGTAAACCCAAACCTTTTGTAATAGAAGTTGCCGAAACTGCATCCGGTGGCGAAACAATTGCCCCCAAAAGAAAAGCCAACGGCCATGAAATATCATCGATCAACATATGTGCGGCAATCGCAACAGCAACTGTAGTAAAAAAAACCAAACCTACAGCCGCAAGTGTAATTGGCCGAATGGTTTGTTTAAAATCAGACCAACTGGTGTACCATGCAGCGTGGTATAAAAGAGGTGGTAAAAAGACAATAAAAACCACTTCGGGACTTAAAGCAATTACCGGAAGCCCGGGAACAATACTGATAATAACTCCGCAAAGTACCAACACAATCGGGATGGGAAAATTGTACTTTTTACTAACAAGACTCAGGAAAGCGACTCCAAATAGTAACATGATAATTACGGTAATATTCTCCATTTTGTAGATGTTTTGGTATTTTGGTGGTATAAGAGTACGAATATAATATTTTTAAAGTTTTCTTTTTACTTCTCTCTTTTTTGCTCGCAGATTTAGCAGATTAGGCAGATTTTTTTCTGTTTTGTGTTTGCTTCCCTTTGTTTTTTTTGCCACTCCCGAGACTTCGGGATAAATGGGGTAAAAAGATTATTCCTTGTAGACTTTAGTCTATGTGAATTCATGCAAAGTAAATCTCCACAAGTAAATCCAAAACGAGAATCCAATCTTTGTCGAGCTTCTCACGAGGATTTCTCCTTCGTCGAAATGACAATATTGCACATAAACTTTGCGACTCTGCGCCTTTGCGCGATTAATCACAAAATCTCTTTTAACCAAATTTTATCATACTCTTCATCATAAATACTACAAAAAAAATTACATTTGAAGGTTCAATTTATGCCCTAAATTATGATTCAGAAAAGACATTCGATTTATTTACTTGCCTTGCTAGCAATATTATTTTGCGCACCACTCGCCTATTCGCAAACAGCTCCTCCAAAAGCCGAAACCAAATCTAAACTATTTGAAGAAACCACTACAGATAGTGATTATTTGATGGCGATTGAAAAAGCCGGAGAAGTGCTGGAATCTGCTCATAATGACACTGAATTTGACGGAAACAGTCACCATTTGTTTGGCGATATCAAAAGAACGCAAAGCAAACTTGATCTTATTCTGGAGAGTTTAAAAGGTGCAAATCCTAATGTGCGCAATCAGCAGATGTATCGTATTGTGTTAAAGGAAATTGAGCAGGAACTCGAAGAACAGAATAAAGGCATCAATTCACGCAATCTGGCTTTGGAAAAAATCAAAGGCCGTGTAATTGATTTACGCAAGGATAAAAACCTCATGACACTTATTAAGGATACCATCCGTCGCAAGCAATTTAAAACAGAATTAGCCAATCTTAAAAACAGATACCTGAGCACAGACAGTTTAATGACCAAAAATCAGGGCATTCTAAACAATAACAAAAGACTTACTGTCGAAAGAAAGATTGCGGTTTCGAATGCCTTAATTACTGTCGAAGCCAATTTGGAGAAATCAGGAATTGGAATGCTTAAAGAAGACTACCCTACTTTGTGGAGTAAAAGCGATTCGACAGCTAAAAAAATAGTAGGCAAAAACATCAAAGCCAAAATCATTATCGAAGAAAATGTCGCAGCCTATTACTTAAGTTACAGAGCCGGCGGTTTAATCACTTTGGTTTTATTAATGGGATTATTGGGCTGGTATATTTCCCGAAATATTAAATACCTAAAAAGCAACGGACATGACGAAAATCTGTCTCAATTTAACTTCAAATATTTAAATCGAGGTGTTATAATTCCTGTCGCTGTCATTGGACTTAACATTGCTGTGGTAAGTAATTTATATGCTCCGGCATTGTTTATAGAATTGATTCAGCTTGTACTTCTGGGACTTCTTACGGTTCTTTTTAAGAATAAATGGTCGGCGGTAGCCCTGAAAAACTGGGTATATCTTTTAGTTTTATTCTTTATTCTGTGCTTTCTGGACTTGTTTATCACAGTAGGATTTATTCAGCGTTGTGCTTTTATTGCCATCAATATTTTGGGAATTCGTTACGGCTTCGTTCAGATTAAAACTTTAAAAGAACAACTTTATATTAAAGGATTTTTTAAATGGGCGACGATTATTTTTATTGGTTTAAATGTCTTATCAATCTTTAATAATCTTTTCGGAAGAGTTTCATTATCCAATATGCTAACTCTTACAGCCTTTATATCACTGACACAGATTGTCGCTTTAAGCGTTCTTTTGAAAATTGTTTTGGAAGTTATTCTTTTACAGATTTACACAACCCGAATTAAACGAGGTCTCGAAAAGATTTTTGATCATGAAACGTTATCAGAAACACTAAAAAAACCTTTCATTATCATCATCACTTATATGTGGATTGTTGTAATCGCAGCCAATCTAAATACCTGGGAATCGCTGCGTGCCGGCTTAACCTCATTATTAAGTCACCCAAATACAATTGGAAGCATCACTTTTACTTTAGGAAACATTGTATTGTTCTTCATCATTATTTGGATAGCGCATCTATTGCAAAAATATGTAGCTTACTTTTTTGGCGAAATCGACGATGAAAACGAAGAAAATGTCAATAAAAGACAACATTCTAAATTACTCATCACAAGGCTTGTGGTATTAATTGTTGGATATCTTCTTGCTGTTGCCGCATCCGGAATGCCATTAGACAAACTAAGTATTTTGTTGGGAGCATTAGGTGTTGGTGTTGGACTTGGATTGCAAAGTGTGGTTAATAACTTCGTTTCGGGTATTATTTTAATTTTTGATAAACCAATACAAATTGGAGACGTTATCAATATAAGTTCTGATTCTGGTCGTGTGAAATCGATGGGATTGCGAACTACCAAGATTAATTCAGCAAATGGTGCCGAAATTATTATTCCGAATGGTAATTTATTATCTCAAAACATTACCAACTGGACTTATACGGACAATTTTAAACTGGTAGAAATTGCCATCGAAGTTAGTGGCGAAATTATGCCGGAAGAAATTAATACGCTAATATTAGAATCTCTGGAAAGTATGGAACTAGTGAATAATACTAAGCCTCCTCAGATTTATTATACAGCTATTGCCGATGGAAAATTCAAATTACAAGTAAAATTCTGGTGCAGCATTTACCGTACCGAAGAAACAATAAGTAGTGCAAGACAAATGTTTTACAGTAATTTTAAAGCTAAAGGTTTGACTTTATCTACGTAATAAAATATTTCAATTTCAGAAGCCGTCTTATTGCTACAATTTGACGGCTTTTTTATTACAATCGATATTAATTTAACCTGTTTGTGCGTAATTATTTTAACACATAGTGTTCGGCGTATAAAAAAGGCGTTTCACTTATTTTAAAATTCATCTCGATGCTCAATGTCATTAAGTTCGGTTTTTAAACACAATCCCTTTGCGATCTTATAGCAAAGCGTAATTCACAAAAACTTTGCATACTTTGCGTAATTCTTTGTGTCCCGAGGCTTAGGGATGCGGTAAAATTTTCTTTGTCGAGTTACTTATGGGCTTCTCCCGAAGCGTCGGGATGCTCAGCCTGACAAGATTGCGTTTAAAAAAGTTTACCTTAATAACATTTCGCTTCGGAACTAGCTATGTGAAAGAAACATGTTTCTTTTTCGGTATTCTTTTTTACAGATAAAATCTATGTTTCTATGTGTTAAATTAAATTTTCAGTTATTATACCCAACAAATCATGATATTTTCTGTGATTTTTTGCGAGCGATACTTCTTTTACTTACTTTTATAACATCGAATTTCATTTTTCCCAAATGATCATAAAGAAAAAGAATACCTGGTTTAAAATGCTCTTTGAATGGAGAGGTTCCGTTTTGCCACAACTCCTTCCAAGGCTTTTATTATTGCTTTTATTTTCGCTTCTCGTTGTATATTTTAAGCCTTATCTTCTCGAATATAATTTACATATTAATCCCGCCATTTTCACTTTATTCGGAATCGCGCTGGCTATATTTCTCGGCTTTAGAAACAATGTGAGTTACGATCGTTTTTGGGAAGGCCGAAAACTTTGGGGCGCACTACTTAACGACACCAGATCTCTTGCCAGACAAAGTATTACGCTCATAAACGACAAAGAATATGACGCCAAACGAGAAAACTTCACCAACTTACTTATTGCATTTGCCTACAGTTTAAAACATCAGCTTAGAGAAACTAATTCTGAGCAGGATATGAACAGATTACTTCCTAAAGAGTTTGCAGATCATCTTAAAGAAGTCAAATTCAAACCTATAATTATCTTAAGAGAATTAGGGATTTGGGTGAAAAATGCCAAATCAGACAACAAAATCGACAGCATTACGCAACTCGCTTTCGAAGAAAATCTAAATAAACTATCCGACATTGTTGGCGGATGTGAACGAATCGCAAGCACGCCAATCCCTTATACATACAGTGTATTATTGCACAGAACCGTATATATTTATTGCTTTTTATTGTCTTTTGGCTTTGTAGAAACAATGGGATGGATTACACCATTTATAATTGTTTTTATAGCCTATACCTTTGTAGCTCTTGAAGCAATTGCAGACGAATTGGAAAATCCGTTTGGTTTGCAGCCCAACGATCTGGCATTGGACGCAATGTCACAAATGATCGAAAATACCTTGTTAGAATTAAACGATAAAAAAGTAAATCCAATAAGTCATACTAATGCTTATTGTATTACTTAAATGATATTGCACACCCCAATTATATTCGGTTATGAATAGAGTATTATTAGTAGAAGACGATCCCAGAGTTGCTTCCTTTATTTCGCGAGGACTTGAAGAAAATCTCTATCAGGTTAAAACGGTTTCTAAAGGTTATGACGCCATCAACGAGGTCATGGAAAATGAATTTGATATTATTATCCTCGATATCATGCTTCCGGATATTACTGGATTTGAAGTTTGTGAGGTTTTACGAAATAGAAAAATACTTGTCCCAATACTTATTTTAAGTGCATTAGATACTCCGCATGAAAAAGTAAAAGGATTACAATCCGGTGCCGATGATTATCTGGCAAAACCCTTTTTGTTTGAAGAACTTCTGGCAAGAATAAATGCTCAGCTTCGTCGTGCCGAATTTAGTACGGGAATATTAGATTTCCAATCTTATGCCGGAATCGAGATTAATATGAAGGAACAAAGCGCCACAAGAGACGGAAAAGAACTCAACTTATCGTCGAGAGAACTTAAGCTACTGATCTTTTTTATGAAGAACCGCGAAACGGCTTTATCGAGAATTGCCATTGCTCAGGCAGTTTGGAGCATTGATCTTGATATGAATTCTAATACTGTGGATGTTTACATTAATTATCTTCGAAATAAAGTCGACAAAAACTTCGCCACGCCTTTAATCCATACCATAAAAGGAACGGGATATATGCTGAAACAAAAGAATCATGAATCTTAAAAACAAGCTGGCGGTTAATTCCAGTTTGCTTTTTGCCTTTACGGTTGGACTTGTAATGGCGGGTTCTTTCTTGTTGTTTAGAACTCACATGAAAGATCTGTATTATGATAACCTTGAAGATCACGCGATGACAACGGCTCTTTTTTACTTCGAAAAAGACGAAATCAAAGAGATTAACAGTGAACGTTATAATCAAATCGAAATACAATACAACCGAATCAATAATGAATCGATAAGAGTTTATGATGCCAAAACAAAAAAACTTTTTGTCAAGGATAATATTGATATTCAGCTGAGTGATCAATATTTGGATTTAATCAAAAAAGATAAAATTTTACATTTTAAAATCAACGGAAGGCAATTTGTAGGTTTATTTTACAAAGACAATCAGGGAGATTTTATTATTGTAGTTTCGGGAATTGATCGTGCAGGAAACCGACAATTGGAGATTTTGGGCATTATGTTTATTATTTTTTATCTCGCCGGAATTCCGATAAACTATCTTTTGGGAACATTTCTTGCTAAGCAAACATTTCTGCCTTTTGAGCGCGTTATAGCAAAAGTAAATACAATTACGACCGAAAATCTTCATTCGAGATTAGAAGTGCCTCAAACAAGCGGAAAAGACGAAATAAAAGAACTTGTTACTACTTTCAACTATCTTCTGGAAAGACTGGAAAGCGGAATTATGATTCAGAACAATTTTCTAAAAAATGCTTCTCACGAATTAAAAACACCGCTTACGATTATTATTGGAGATATTGATGTTTCGTTGCAGCAACCAAGAACCAACAAGCAATACGAGCAAATTTTAAAATCACTCAAGAAAGATACGTTACATTTAAAATCTACTTTGGACAGTCTTTTAGTATTATCCGGACTCGAACTTTCTGAACCTCAGCAAATGGAAACAGTCAGAATTGATGAAATTTTATGGAATGTTCTGGAAAAGAAAACTATCGAATATCCTGAATCTAAAGTTTCCGTCAATTTTGATGCTATTGCCAATGATGAAGATTTGCTTTCCATTAATGGAAATAAACACATGATTTTTATAGCATTGTATAATATTCTGGATAATGCTATTAAGTTTTCATCTCCTGAACAAGTTGCCGTTTTTGCTTTTTCGAAAGAAGGAAAACTCCAGCTAAAAATTACAGATAAAGGACCAGGAATTTCAGAAACTGATAAGGAATCTATTTTTAATCTCTTTTTCAGAAGCGATAATACACGTCATATTCAAGGACAAGGATTAGGACTTTTTATAACAATGCAAATATTAAAACTCCACCATATTAATGTCATAGTTGATTCTGAGTTAGAAAAAGGCACTTCAATTTCTTTGATATTTCCTTAAATAAAAGTTTAAATTATTGACAAAGGGATGACAGTTTAAAAGATTTAGAATTTATTTTTTTCTCGCAGATTGAGCAGATTGAGCGGATCTAATCTTAATTTTACGTCATCTAAATTGAGAAAAAAAATCTGCCTAATCTGCTAAATCTGCGAGAAAAATTTTTAAGCATTGTAACTTCTTAAAATCATAATTTAACGGATTGGTAATAAAATAAAGTTTTTTTGAATAGCCTCCAGCTTTAGCTGGAGAATAAAAATTGAATAGAAAAGGGCTTTAGCCAAACTCTCCCAAATTCGGCTAAAGCCCTTCCCTTGTATTTTATTTTACATCCAACTAAAGTTGAACGCTATTCAATTTTATAGTATTTTGAAATCTATTATAGACTTAGACATATCAAAGAATTACACTTTTTGGGTTGCAATATTAATATCTAAACTTATCGTTTTTCACAATCGGTAACATTAAATTAACACTCTAATCTTTCTCTAATCTACTTCAAATACAAGACTAATCTACTTATTTTTAGCATTTTGAATAAACGATTGATTTTAAAGACCTAAACCCTTTAAACAGAAATAACACGTTGATAATTTTGCGTTAACAATGAATATTTTTATCATTTTAAGTTAACAAAAGCGTTAAATCCGATCGAAACAAACTGAGTTTCTTTGTCAAATAAAAACTAAAAACAACATGACAAAACTAAAACTCTTTTTTTCGGCATTTATGCTTCTTGTTATGGGAAACATTTTTGCTCAAATTACAACCTCATCATTATCCGCCAAAGTTAATGATGGAACCAGCCCACTTACTGAAGCTGAGGTTACATTAACACATTTACCTACCAACTCCGTTTACAGAGCTACAACTGATAAACAAGGTAGATTTAGTTTCGAAAATTTGAATGCCGGTGGTCCATATGAACTGGAAATTAAAAGTTCAGGTACCAAAGATTATTCTAATGCACAAATATTTTTAGCACTTGGTGACAATGATTTGCCAACAATTGTAGTTAATAAAGCAGACAACAATGTATTGGAAGAAGTTGTAATTACAAGTTCTAAACCATCATCTAAAAATAACGGAACCAATATCAATGAAAAACAAGTAAATGGTCTTCCGTTAATCAACAGAGGAATTCAGGATGTTACAAAACTAGTTCCACAAAGTTCTAATAACTCTTTTGCAGGAACCAATTTCAGATATAACAACGTAACAATTGACGGTTCTATAAATAACGATGCAATTGGTTTTAGCCCATCATTGGGTGGTCAATCCGGAACTTCAGGTATGCCTGGAAGCAGTACACGATCAAACTCTATTAGCTTAGATGCGATTCAGGATATTCAGGTTTATATTGCTCCTTATGATATTAAATTAGGAAACTTTCTTGGAGGAAGTGTAAATGCTGTAACTCGCAGCGGTACAAATACAGTAAGCGGATCTATTTACAGTTATGGCAGAAATGCCGCTATTACAGGTCCAAACAATGCTGGTGACGGTTCAAAAATGCCAAGCTCTTTTGGTGATTATCAAATTGGTTTCAGATTAGGTTTGCCAATTGTTAAGGATAAACTTTTCTTCTTTACCAATATGGAATATGCAGAAAGAACTGACCCTTTATTCTACAATGCCGGATCAACAAATTCTGCCGGAAAATTAACTTCATTAGTAGATAATGCTACTGCAGAACAAATTTCGAATTTCGTAAAAACAAATTATGGCTTTGATCCAGGAAGTTATGGAGCATACAATAACTTTGCAAAAAGTCAAAAATTCTTCAATAAATTAGATTGGAAAATTAATGACAAACACTCTCTTTCGTTAAGAAACAATACGGTAATTTCTCAGGCTTCAAACTTAGAGCGTGATGCGGCAAATTTTAGATTTTCAAGCATGGATTTTACGCAGAAAAACCAATCTATTAGTACGGTTTTAGAATTAAAAAGTCATTTCAACAGCCAATGGTCAAACTCCTTTATTGCAAGTTACTCAGCAATTAAAGATTATCGTGATCCAAAATCAAGCAATATCATGTTTCCCCAAACAGAGATTGGTTACAACGGAGGAACTATTTTCTTAGGAAACGATCGTGAAGCAACAGTATTTAACATGAAACAAAATACTGTCGAAATCACAGACAACCTTACTTATAAAACAGGAAATCACACGTTTTTATTTGGTACGCACAACGAATTTTACGACATTAATTACGGATTTGTAAATTCGCTTAATGGAAGAGTTTCATACAAATCTCTAAATGATTTCTTCAATAAACTTCCTTCTCGTGTTCGTGGAACGTATCCTTTTGATGGTTCTACAAGAGATGAGATTTTCAACAATCCATATGCTAAATTCAAAGTAAACTTATATAGTGTTTATGCACAGGATGAGATCAGAATTGGTAGTAAATTGAAAGTTACTCCGGGTGTGAGAGTTGATTATACAGACTTGCCAAACAAACCAAAATTAAGCCCGCAAGTTCAAAATTCTCCAGCAGATCCAAACTATGGCACAACATATAATTATACTCCACTAAGCCAAATAAATAACAACTTCTTCAGCACTGCATTAGTGTCTCCAAGAATTGGATTTACATACAATGTTGACGAAGACAAAACCTTAGTTTTAAGAGGAGGTTCAGGAGTATTTACAGGACGTATTCCGTTTGCATGGCTAGGATATGCATATTATAATGACGGTGTTGGTTACGGAAGTTATGACAAAAATAACTTAACGCCAGCTCAGGTTGCAGCAGCGGGAGATCCTTTGGCAACAAACGGATTGAACGGATATCACGATGCAACTCCAAAAGTTCAGGCAGATTTAGTAGACAATAAATTCAAAATGCCGGCAGTTTTAAGAAACTCATTGGCAATCGATAAAATCATTGACGGATACAAATTTACGACTGAAGGTATTTACACAAAAGTGATTCGTGATCTTGAATTTCAACAAGTTAATAAGCTAGACAATCCTACTTATTTCTCTTACGACACCAATCACCAAATGCCAATTTATGCGGCAAATATCAACCCGGCTTTTTCAAATGCTTACTTGTTATCAAACACAAACAAAGGGTACAGATATAGTATTACCGAAATGGTTTCAAAAACATACGATTTTGGTCTTAACTTTATGGTTGCTTATACTTACGGAGATTCTCGCGATGTTACAAATGGAATTCGTAATTCTATGGAAAGTAACTTCCAAATGAACCAATCATTGACACCAAATGATCCGCAATTGGCAACTTCAAACTTTAATATCAAACACAGAATCGTTTCTAATGTTGGATATGCAGTAAAATTAGCTGATAACAATACTTTCTCTGCTAATGTGTATTTTAATGCACAATCAGGAAATCCGTTCTCATGGGGATTTGTAAACTCAACAATTGCAGGAACAGGACAAGCAGCAGGATTGGCTTATGTCTTTAAAGATGCAGCAGAAGCAGCTAAATATATTGGAGTAAGTTCAGCAGGAGTTCCATCTGCAACAGCGGCACAACAAGTTGCAGCTTATGAAGCTTTTGTTAACGGAAATGATTATTTGAAAAGCAGAAGAGGAACTTTCACTGAAAGAAATGGTGATACAACGCCATGGAATATTCAGGCAGATTTGAAATTAATGGATGAAATTAAAGTTACAAAAGTAGGTACATTCCAAATTTCATTCAGCATGGCAAATGTTGGAAACTTAATCAACAAAGATTGGGGAAGAAGTTACTTTGTTCCAAATACATACAATTCAACAGCGAGCCTTGGTTTAACAAAATCAGGAAACCTTGGAGGTGTAGCTACTGGTGATCCAACATATACTTTCCAAAAACCAACATCTGCGCCATATACTGTAGATCAGTTAGCGTCAAGATTTCAGGGACAATTGGGGGTTAGATATTCGTTCTAACAAAGACAGTGTTTATTTTTTATTTTTTTTGTCCGCCAGTTTCAATTATGGAACTGGCGGACTTGTTTTATAGAAACTTCATAAATAAGCTTGCAAGTTTTAATTCACTAACACATAAGCCGAAGCATCAGGAAATAAAACGCATAAGTTGTTCCACCGGAACATCTCATCGGTAGCCAAATAAATTGACGTTTTTTTTCATTCCGTAGGAACGTTTGATTTTACGATCATAATAATGGCAAAAACATATACAGATTGCAGATATAATGTCCCAAAAACCTACAAGCAATATTTTTAAAATAATTGCGAAAAACACTCCATCATAAAATAATTCCCAAAAAATAAAAATAATTATACCGATTGGTATATATTTGCGTTATTATATTTGAATATCATGAGTAAAGCCGAAAGAACCAAGCAATTTATTATCGAAAAAACTGCTCCAATCTTTAATATGAAAGGATATAGTGGCACGTCTATGAGCGATATTACAGAAGCGACCGGACTTACAAAAGGCAGTATTTATGGTAATTTCGAAAATAAAGATGAGGTTGCCCTTGCTGCATTTAAGTATAATGTGAAGAAATTACAAGATGCTTTTGCCCAGGAAATCGAGAAACAAAATACCTTCAAAGGCAAACTTCTGGTGTATCCCCGACTCTACTCTAACTATCTTGATTTGAGAGTAACAAAAGGTGGATGTCCGATTTTAAATACCGCTACAGAAGCTGACGATACACATCCAATTCTTAAAAAAAACGTAGAAAAAATTATCCTTTTTTGGAAAAGAAAACTGATTCAATTCATAGAACAAGGCATTCTTTTGGGCGAATTTAAAGCCAAAGAAATAAATCCGGAAAAAACGGCATTGACGATAATTGCACTGATCGAAGGCGGTGTAATGATCTCAAAAATAACAGGAGATTTAAAAGACTTATCAACCGTAATGCTTTCCGTAAATAAAGTCATCGAAGACTTAGAATAAAACAAAACTATTTTTTTTACTATAAAATATACCGATTGGTATAATAAATTAAAATCAAAACTAAAATGGAAACAATTTCGAGATTACAAGAATTACAAAACCACATTGACAAAGAATTTACTGCATCGCCATCGCCTTTTATGCTTTGGATGCGACCTGTTGTAATCGCTGCCGAAGAAGGAAGTGTAACTTTTAAATATCTGATTAGAGAAGAAATGTCAAATCCAATAAAAACATTGCACGGCGGCGTTACAGCAGCAATTGCAGACGATTGTATTGGCGCAACAATGTTTTCTTATAATGAAAATAGTTTTTATGTCACTATAAATCTTGTCGTTGATTATTTCGCTCCGGCAAAAGTTGGAGATACTATTTTTGCCAAAACAACTGTCATCAAAAAAGGAAAACAAATGGTCAACGCGCAATGCGAAATATGGAATGAAGATCAAACCAGATTAATTGCCAGAGCCTACACAAACCTGCTTAAAACTGATCTTTCTAAAAGAAATTCTTAAGTCAACACGCTTGATTTAATTAACAAAAGCGAAATTAAACACATAGAAACATAGATTTTATTTCTAAAAAGAATACAGAAAAGAAACTCATTTCTATCGCATAGCTAGTCCCGAAGCTTCGGGATGCATTAATTATAAGTGAAACGCCTTTTTTAAGTTACAAAAAGCTATGTTTCTATGTGTTAAAAATAATTGCACTTAACGAATTAAGTTATCTGCGAAGCCAAACACCATTTTTTTTAATCAAAAATATACCAATCGGTATAATTAATACTTATGACACCTTTCCAACGAAAACTCCTCATTTTTACCGTAATTCTGGCCGCAATTATGGAGCTTATTGATATTTCGATCGTCAATGTAGCCTTATACCACATGAGCGGAAATCTGGGTGCAACTCTCGAAGATACTTCTTGGGTAATTACCGCTTATGCAATCGCCAACGTTATCATTATTCCGATTACAAGTTTTTTAAGCGCTAATCTTGGAAGGCGAAATTATTACATTGGTTCTGTAATTCTCTTTACTTTCTGTTCTTTCATGTGCGGACATTCTTCTTCTATTTGGATGTTGGTATTTTTTAGATTTTTACAAGGAATTGGCGGAGGTGCACTTTTGTCTATATCTCAGGTTGTAGTATTTGAACTTTTTCCAAAAGAAAAACAATCAACAGCCGGAGCTTTATTTGGAGCAGGAATTTTTATTGGTCCAACCATCGGTCCAACTCTTGGTGGTTATATTACTGAAAACTACGATTGGCCGTGGATATTTTTAATCAATATCCCAATAGGAATTCTGGTTGCTATTTCTTGTTACTTTCTCTTAAAAGAACCTCCTGTAAAACCCGAAAAAGCAAAAGTCGACTGGACCGGAATTGCACTTCTCGCAATTGGAGTTGGTTCCCTGCAAACCGTTCTCGAAAGAGGCGAGGTCGAAGATTGGTTCGAAACCCGATACATAATTATTTTAACCGTTATAGCCATAACAACCTTATGTCTCTTTATCTATTGGGAATTAAAAGTAGATAAACCCGTAGTCAATCTCAGGGTTCTCAAAAGTAAATCTCTAATTATAGCAGCAATCCTGACGTTTGTAACAGGTTTCGGAATGTTTATTTCTATTTATCTGAGTCCCGTTGTTGTGCAGCGCCTTTTAAACTTTTCGCCTTATCAAACAGGTTTGCTTTTGCTTCCCGGCGCTTTAATGGCATTGCTCGCCTTAAAAATATGTGGTACATTATTACAAAAAGGAGTATCTCCAGTTGTGATTATTGCCTTAGGTTTTGTGCTCTTTATTTATTTTAATTGGCGAATGTCCGGCATAACTTTAAACACCAGCGCAGCCGAAGTTTCTACTGCACTTATTTTCAGAGCGCTTGGACTTGCTTTGCTTACAGTTCCGCTTACAATGCTGGCAGTTTCTTCGCTTAAAGACAAAGATGTTGGTCAGGGTGCAGCACTAAACAATATGATGCGTCAGCTTGGTGGTTCTTTTGGCGTATCGATTATAAACACGTACATCGCACATCGTTTTGCCGATCATCGAAATATATTAATTTCAAATGTTACGCCAGATAATGTAAAAGCAATGGACAGAATTAACGCTTATATAAGTTATTTTCAGCATAAAGGATTTGCCTATAATGAAGCCAAAATAAAAGCGCTAAAACTCATGGAAAATGTCATCATAAGACAATCATCATTATTGAGTTACAGAGATGCTTTTGTAATTGTTGGATTATTTTTTGTGATCACATTACCCCTATTATTATTCGTAATGAACAAATCAAATAAAGTAAAACCCGGCGTTATAATTTCTGATCATTAAGCGTATATTTCTTGCGAAATATATCACAAAACCATTTCAATAATCTCTCAAAGACGCAAAGTCGCAAAGCTTTGGTTTTTAAAGTTTATACTAAAATTTGCAAAATATTTTGTGCAATCCTTAATTCCTTTAGAATAAAAAAACTTCGCGACTTTGCGTCTTTGCGAGAGATGTATTTAGTCATCATTTACAATTACCTCTTTAATTTAATAACATCAATTTGACCTATCCCAAAATATAAAATCAACATCATGTTCAATTTCAAACATTATGTTAATTAGTGTTAGAAATAAGAACTAACTCTAAAAGTTGGTGTAATTTTGCACTTCATAAAAAATAGATCATGATTATTAGAAAAGCCATTCAAACCGATTCACCATTTATTGCACCATGTTTGTTATTGGCAATGGAAGACATTATCTATAAATTTATTGGAAGGAAAGATTACGATAGTGCGAGAGATTTTCTATTATATTTTGTAGAAAAAGAAAACAATCAATATTCCTATCAGAATTGTTTTGTAGCTGAGGAAAACAATGAAATTATTGGCATTGTAAATATTTACAACGGAGCCGATTTAATGGTGCTGAGGTTGCCAATTATCGAATATGTCAGAGCAAACTTTAACTCCGATTTTAATCCGGAAAGCGAAACGCAAAGCGGAGAATTTTACATTGATTCTTTGGGTGTAAATCCAAATCATCAAGGAAAAGGTATTGGATCAAAATTACTGCAATTTTTGATTGAAGAATTTGTAACCAAAAATAATCAGACTTTGGGTTTATTGGTCGACGAAGAAAATCCAAATGCCAAAAAATTATACCTAAAACTAGGTTTCAAATCTGTTGGGACTAAAACTTTGGTTGGAAAAACATTGGAACATCTTCAAATTGGTTAATTATTTTTGATGCTGGTTTCAGGTTTCAAGTTTCAAGTTTGAAATGAGAATAGAAACTCTTTAATGATTTAACCGCAAAGAGCGTAAAGGTTACGCAAAGTTCACAAAGTTTAAACACAAAGCTTTGTGAACTTTGCGTTTTTATAAAATCCTGCTTGGCAAAAAAACTTTGCGGACTTTGCGGTAAAATTTACACAAGCCTGAACACATTTCAAACTTGAAATTTACCTCTTATGATTTGAATCATAAAATAGAGCTTTATGACGGGTTTAAATTTGTAAATATAAATTCTGAACGGGTTTATAGTACATTAAAATTTAATTCTAAATTCAAATTATTCAAAGATGAATCAATATCAAAAAGAACTGATTAAGGCTACTATTCCAATTTTAAGATCAAACGGCGAAGATCTTACCTCCTATTTCTATAACCGAATGTTTACACACCATCCTGAATTGAAAAACATTTTCAATATGGGAAATCAAGCTAACGGAAAACAGAAATCTGCTTTGGCAAATGCTGTTTTGGCTTACGCCGAAAATATAGAAGATCCAAGTGTACTTATTAATGTTCTAAAAGGAATTGGAACCAAACACAGAAGTTTGAATATCCAGCCGGACCAATATAATATAGTAGGAACGCAATTGATCGCTTCGATTGGAGAAGTTGTTGGCGAAGCTGCAACTCCGGAAATTCTCGAAGCCTGGGCTATTGCCTACAATCAGCTTGCACAAATTATGATTGATCTTGAAAAAGAACTTTACAAAGAAAATGCTGCAAAACCGGGAAGTTGGAACGGTTGGAGAAATTTTATAATTAAAAAAATAACCAACGAATCGAGCGAAATCAAATCGTTTTATCTTTATCCCGAAGACGGACAACCCATTACAGATTTCCATTCCGGTCAATATATAAGTGTTCATATTTTTGTTCCCGAATTAGGTTTCATGCAACCAAGGCAATATAGTTTATCAAGTGCTTTCAATCCGGAATATTATAGAATTTCTGTCAAGAAAGAAATCGGATTCGCTTCAAATCCATCCGGATTGGTTTCGAATACGATGCATTCAAAATCTGAAGGTGATGTTATTTCGATTTCAGCTCCGGCGGGATTATTTCACTTAGAAAAAGATTCTGAAAATCCGTTGATCTTAATTAGTGGAGGTGTTGGCTTGACGCCGATGTTGAGCATGCTGGAAACAAATGTAAATGCTATTCAGAATAAAAAAACAGTTTGGGTTCACGGTTGCCGAAATGAATCGGTTCATGCTTTTAAAGATCAGATTGCTTCTTTAAAAGAAGAGGTAAAATGGCTTGAAACTTTTACTTTCTATGATTCATTAGAAAATACTGATAATCATTCGAACCAAATCATTGAAGGTCGCGTTGATCTTACTAAATGTAAAGATTCAATTCTATTAGAGGGTGCAAAATTCTACATCTGCGGACCAGAAGTTTTTATCAAAAAACAATATCAATCGCTTATAGATTTAAAGGTAAATCAGAAGAATATTTTCTACGAAGAATTCGGACCGCAAATTATTAATTTGAATTAGGAATTTTGTTTCAGGTTTGAAAAAGTTTCAGGTTTGAAATGAGAATAGATACTCTTTATCATTTAACCGCAAAGAGCGCAAAGGTTACGCAAAGTTCACAAAGTTTTAATACAAAGCTTTGCGAACTTTGCGTTTTTATAAAATCTTGCTTAGTAAAAAAACTTTGCGCTCTTTGCGGTAAAATTTCATACAAGCCTGAAACTCATCACAAACTTGAAACCTGAAACCTGAAACAAAAACAACCCTTTTTCTCCCTTAACAAGATTTTTACTAAACGCATCCACGAAATAAGTGTTAACTTTTTACAACTAAAACGCTATCAGTCAAAAAGTTTTATATTTGCACGCGAAAAAAAATAAATACCACATTTTTATAAGGATAAAAAAGCTTCCTTATATATTAATATACATCTTTGAAATTTACTTTTAAAAATACTTTTTCCGGTAGGACCTTCTTTATTTTAGGAATCATTTTCGTTGTCCTTACATTGGTTTCTATTTATATATTTAGTGGTTTAATGACTCAAATCACTGAAACGTCAAATATTGCAACTGAACAACGCACCTTATTAAAAAAGGAGGAAGTTATGGTTCATGAATTGTCACGATTTCTTGAAACTCAAAATGAGCTAAAAAGTATTGTTGAGATGAGTAATACCAAAAACTTATCTGACAATCTAAAAGTTCTAAGTACGATTCACGCCAATGACAATATTATCAAAAACAATTGGTTTCAGATTAATGATCAAAAAATAGAATTTACTGCTTCTATTAATAGTGACAACATCAAAACTTCTATAAAAGATTTTGTTGCAAAAAACAGAAATCTGGATCAGTCGAACATCATTGTTGAAGATCCTCAAAATTTTTCCTGGCGCATCTATTATAAATATGTTAATACAAATGGTACTGTAATTCGATACGGATATGATATTGATTTGGAATCAATGCAATCTTATTTCGCAACGATTGATCAAAAGTCACCAACTTATGCTTTTGTATTTGACAAAAAAGGAACGATTATTTTTCATCCCGAAATAAAATTGCTGGAAAAAAATATTTTTAAGGTTACAAATATATCTCTTCAGGATACGACTCTTAAAGACAAGGATACCTTTAACCGGAAAATAGCACTTTCGGAATATTTAGGTCTGGATATTGTACGTTATACAAAACGATTGAATCTAAAAGGTACAAATTGGTATTTGTGTGTCAATTTTCCTAAAAAGATTTCAACTGAAGATGTAGATGCGGTAAAAAAGTATGCTTGGTTAATTTACATTATTACGACTGCAATTTTAATTGTGTTCTTTTATTTGTTTACCATTTTTACGCGAAGAACTTTTCACGAAAAAGAAATCTTGTCTCAGGAAAAAAATAAACTTCTTCTGGAAAATGAAAAAATCAATAAAGAGAAAGCATTAATTCAGCTGCAACAATTAAAGGAGCAAATTAATCCACACTTTTTATTCAATTCTTTGAATTCGCTTTACATGCTTATTGAAGGTAATACTGGTGTAGCAAGAAAATTCACTTTGAATCTTTCTAAGATTTACAGATACCTTATTAATCCGCCCCTTAATAATATTGTTACGGTTCAGGAAGAATTGCTTTTTATCGAGAAATATATATTTCTGCAACAAACCAGATTCACAGAAGAATTTGTCTTTACGATTACTATCGAAGACGAAAGCAATTTGGCTAAAAAGGTACCTTATCTGGCTTTTCAGATTGCGGTCGAAAATGCTATTAAACACAATATCGCTTCTGATGAAAATCCTTTGAAAATAACCATTGATATTAAAGAAAATGTTGTGATCATTACCAATAACTTAAATGAAAAGCAAAACTTCGGAAAAGAATCTAAGTTTGGTCACAAATACTTAGAAAGTATCTACAATTATTATTCTAAAAAGGATTTTAAAACCTTCAAAAAAGACGGAGATTTTACTTGCATTTTACCCTTAATTGGTTAGAAAAAAAACATTCACTCCCAAAAAAAAGCCACTCACTCCTTTTTGTTTTTTTTAACAAATCCGGCATTATATTTTTATCATAAAATTAACCTAAAATTAACTTTAAATGGGGAAAAATGCAATGTTGAGAGCCCTAAAAATCATCTTAGTACTGGCACTATTATTTAGTACAGGAACGATGGTTTCTCAAAAAAAGAATAAAAAGAACAAAGAGGACAAAACAGAAGAGGTTAAAGATTCAATTAAATCTCCAAAGGGAAAAAAATATAATGATCTTGTAAAACAAGGAACTTTCAAAAAAGGATTGTTCAATACGATTCAGGTAAAAACGGATCTGTATTTAGAAATAAATGATTCCCTTTTTCAAAGAGAATTTTTAGTGGTAAATAAAATTTCAAGTGTTCCAATGCCGGTTAATGATGCCGGATTAAATAGGGGGATGAATTATGAAAACAAGATTATTACGTTCCACAAAGATCTTGTTGCTAAAAAAGTTTGGGTAAAATCATCAGAACCTAAAGTTTCATCCCCAATTGGAGACGCTATAACGGCTTCGGTAAATGCTAACTTCTCAGAATCTATTATAGAGGTCTTTGATATTGAAACAAAAAATAACGACTCGACTTCGATTGTTATTAAAGTAAATAAAGTTTTTGACGGAAAACAAAAAAGCTTCAATGATGTATTGAGCAATATTGGTTTTGGCGGATCTGTAAAATCAGACTTATCATATATAGAAAGTGTGAAAACTTTCCCTAAAAATATTGTGGTTAAATCTCAGCTTACTACTTCTGTAAGCGAAGGCGGTCCTGCTCTATCTGTAACGATTGGAGTTACTTCTAATATTATATTATTGGACAAAGTGCCAATGCAACCACGTTTTGCAGACAATCGTATTGGTTATTTCGCAGAAAAACACTGGTACTTTAGCGATGATCAACAAGCTATGCGTGAAAAAGAATTGATCACGCGTTGGAGATTAGAGCCTAAAAAAGAAGACATTGAAAAATATAAAAATGGAGAATTAGTAGAACCTAAGAAACCTATTATATATTATATTGATCCATCGACTCCTAAACAATGGCGCTCTTATATTATAGAAGGTGTTCGCGATTGGCAAGTAGCTTTTGAAAAAGCAGGTTTTAAAAATGCTGTAATTGCAAAAGAACCAACTGAGGCTGATACTGATTTTGATATTGATGACGTACGTTATTCGGTTATTACTTATGTGGCTTCGCAAAAATCAAATGCTATGGGACCTGCGGTTGTAGACCCTAGAAGTGGGGAAATTATCGAGTCTGATATTATCTGGTGGCATAATGTAATGACTTCATTGCAAAGTTGGATGCGTATTCAGACCGGAGCGATTGATCCAAAAGCAAGAGGAAACAAATTTAGTGATGAACATATGGGTGAAGCAATTCGTTTTGTATCGTCTCATGAAGTTGGACACACTTTTGGTCTGAAACATAATATGGGAGCATCTTTTGCATATCCTGTAGAATCGTTAAGATCTAAAGAATTTACAGAAAAAATGGGCGGAACTGCTCCGTCGATCATGGATTATGCACGTTACAATTATATTGCTCAACCTGAAGATCATGTAGAAGCGATTACTCCAAAAATTGGTGAATATGATAAATATGCCATCGAATGGGGTTATAGATGGTATGCAGATCAAACTGAAGAGCACACAGCATTAAATAATCTGATTGCAAAACATCAAAATGATCCCCTTTATTTCTACGGTGAACAACAAGATGGAGACAGTACTATAGATCCTCGCTCACAATCTGAAGATTTGGGTGATGATGCTATGAAAGCCAGCGAATATGGTCTTAAGAACCTAAAAAGAGTCGTAAGCAATATTCTGGAATGGAGTTATGACAAAGACGAATCTTATTACCAAACGGGTAAACTTTATATAGGCGCTATTGGTCAATGGAATTTGTACAACTATCACGTATTAAACAATTTGGGTGGTATTTATTTGAATACTACTGTTCATGGTGATAATAAAGCGAGTTATGTTCCGGTTCCGGCTGCGATACAAAAAAGAGCTGTAGCGTATTTACTGAAAAACACGATTGCGATTCCGGAGTGGTTATTTTTTAATCCGATTCTGGATAAAACAAATCCGCTGAAAGATTCGCCGTTAGGACCATACGAATACACACCTTATACATTGGCAAGAGAATTACAATACAGTGTTTTCTATAGTATGTTAAGCGATGATCGTTTATTGCGAATGACCGAAAACGAGTTGTTTCAACGTAATGGTACTAAAGAAAATATATTTACGGTTACGCAATTATTCCAGATACTACGTCAAAACATATTTGCTTCAACGATACAAAACAAGTCGCTTACGATTTTAGAACGTATGACTCAAAAGAATTACGTAGATGTATTGATTGTTTCGACAAATAAACTTTTTGAAAAAACTGATGCTAAAAAAGGAATTCAGTTAAACGAAAATTTAAACATGCCTCAATTGTGTGACTATTTAGACGGATCAAAAATGGCACGCAACATTAATCAGTCTTCTTTAAAAAGAGTTACTGAGGTTACTTCTGATAAAAAAGGGGAACTAAACCAGATTTTGCAATTATTGAAATCTAAAAGAAGCATTGGAAATCAAGAAACCAAGAATCATTATTTCGATTTGATCCAACGCATTGAAAGAGCATTAAACAACACATTATAAAATTTTTAACCAAACTCCAAACACAAACTAATGAAGAATCTATTTTACATGCTGAGTTTCCTACTTGCCCTTTCCGGGTATGCGCAGGAAAGGACAATTAAAGGTACCGTAGTTGATGCCAAAGACGGACTGCCAATACCTGGTGTTACTGTTTTTGTAGAGAACAGTTCCGTATCTAACAACACACAACAAAAAGGTGTGATCCAAAGTTCAAGCCTTGGAACCGTAACTGATTTTGACGGTACATTTGAATTCAAAATCAACAGTAATATGAAAAGTTTAAGAGTAACTTATATGGGTTACCTACCTTATACTATTGATATTACATCACAAAACAACTACACTATTTCTTTAAAATCTGACGTAGCAGAATTAAAAGAAATTGTTGTAACAGGTTATCAAAAAATCGAGAAAAGAAAATTAACATCGGCTGTTGCGCAAGTTGAAATGGCAGATATCAAACAAGCAGGTGTTGCGAGTTTGGATCAAATGTTAATTGGTCAGGTTGCGGGTGTAGCGGTAACGCAACAAACGGGAGCTCCTGGAACAATCTCAAAAATCAGAATTCGTGGTACTGCATCTCTTAATGGTGCTCAGGATCCGTTATGGGTTTTAGATGGTTTACCTCTTGAAGGAAATGATGTTCCTCAAAACTATGACAAAGACAATATAGATGTATTAAGTAACTTTTCTATCGCAGGATTAAACCCTGATGACATCAAAGATATTACCATATTAAAAGATGCTGCTGCAACTGCTATTTACGGAGCAAGAGCTGCAAATGGTGTTATTGTGGTAACGACTAAAAAAGGAAGAAAAGGAAACATGAAAGTAGACTTTAGCGTTAATACTTTTGTGACTCAAAAACCTGATTTTTCTAAATTAAACCTTTTAAACTCTTCTCAAAAAGTAGATTTTGAACTTTCGCTAGCTTCTAGAGAAGATTTGACTTACAGAGACACGGCTGGGGAAATTTCCCGCATTCTAAACCAGGCTAATGAATTAGGAGCCTATAGATCGGGAGGTTTTTCGTCTCTAAGTCCAACAACACAAAACTCAATCAACGCTTTAAGAAGCAACAATACTAATTGGGGTGACTTATTGTATAAAACTGCTTTTAACACGCAATACGCTTTAAGTTTATCCGGTGGTGGTGAAAGATCTGATTACTATTTCTCTTTAGGAGCTTATAATGAAGAAGGAGCTACTGTAGGAACTGGTTTTGACAGATACAACCTTACCTTAAAAAACAACTTCGATGTAACTGATAAATTACACGTTGGTGTTGGAATTTTTGGTACTCAAAGCAAGAAAACAAGTTATCTTTCAGATACAGATGGTTTTACAAATCCTTCTAATTATTCAAGAAACGTAAACCCATACCTGACTCCATTCAATACTGATGGAAGTTATAAATATGATAAAGATATCAAAGGATTTGGAAATGGAACTGTTTATGTTCCTTTTAATTTCTTAGAAGAAAGAGAAAATACGAATTACGAATTACTAACAAGATCGGTAAAAGCATTACTTGATGTTGATTATAATATTACAAAAGGCTTAAAAGCAAGTACACAAATTGGTTTACAGTTTGATAACAATTCTTCTGAAAAATACGCTGGTAAAGACACTTACTATACAAGAAAAGAAAGAGAAAAAACAAGTGTATTTGCAAACGGAGCTTATAATTATTTCCTTCCTTTTGGTGGAATTATTCAAAATTCAAACACAGACTTTTTCCAATACAACTGGAAAACTATGGTGAACTATAGTACTACTCTTGGAGGAAAACATGAGTTGGAATTTATGGTTGGTAATGAATTAAGAAAAAACAAAACCACTGCTATTAATACGAAAGCTTTTGGTTATGATCCAAAAACATTGACATCAACTCAAATTGTTTTTCCAACTCCAAGCTATGCAGCTGACATAAACTATAGAACGTATTTAAAGAATGAAAACGAAAATGCATTTGCATCATTCTTTGCAACAGCATCTTATACTTACAACAGAAAATATACTTTCTTTGGAAGTGTTCGTTACGATGGTTCAGATTTATTTGGTGCAGACCCTAAATACAAATACTTACCATTATGGGCAGTATCTGGTTCTTGGGCAGTATCTGAGGAAAATTTCTTAAAAGATAGTGACGTGATTTCTAATTTAAGATTACGTGCGTCTTACGGTTTACAAGGAAATATCGACAAAAATACTTCTCCGTATGTAGTGGGTACAAACCAAACAACTGTTATTTTACCAGGACAAACAGAACCTGTTATTTCAGTATCTTCCCCTCCAAATGATAAATTAAGATGGGAAAAAACCACCAATACTAACGTTGGAATGGATCTTGGTTTATTCAAGAATCGTATCAACATTATTACCGATGTTTACGGAAGAAAAAGTACCGATTTAATTGGTTTACAATCGCTTGCTCTGGAAAATGGATTTGAATATACAAATGCTAACTGGGCTCAGGTAACCAATAAAGGATATGAGATTTCTTTGTCTACCAGAAACATTGATCATCCAAACTTTAAGTGGAATACCACAATCAATTTTGCTCATAATAAGAGTAATGTTGATCGTATTCAAACAAGATCAAATAGTTATTTACCTTCTAGAGAAGGACTTCCGGTGAATGCGGTATTCGCATTAAAAACTGCAGGAATTGATGAAAATGGTTATCCTTTATTTGTAAATAAAAAAGGAGAAACCGTAAACTCACAAACCTTTTTTGCCCTTTATGACCCATATGCAGATTTTTTCCCGGGAGTTCTATCTCAATCAAAACTTACAGATGCAGAAACAAGAGATTTGTTTACTTATGTAGGAGATTTAGATCCTAAATTTACTGGTGGTTTTATCAACACCTTTAAGCTTCATAATTTTGACCTTACAATTGCAACCACTTTCAATATTAAACAAACTGTTGTTGAAAAACCTACTTTCAATGGCACACAATTAGATCGTGGTCAAAACTATACTACTGATGCGCTTAATGCATGGTCACCTACTAATACAGGTTCACACATACCTGGAATTACAAGTGAAACTTCAGGAACAGGAGATTCATGGATGGCTTACCAATGGTATTCTGGAGGAAATCAATTGCCAATGTATAACTATTTAGATACATGGGTTCATGAAATGAGTTTTATGCGTGTAAGCAGTATTCGTTTTGGATATTCTTTACCTAAAAAAGCTACAAACAGTATGTTTATGGAAAACATTAGATTTAGCATTGAAGGTAGAAACCTATTCGTAATCAGCTCTGATTACAAAGGTTACTTTGACCCTGAAACTTTTGGAAATATCTATGCACAACCAATCCCAAGATCAATTTCTTTAGGATGTAACCTAACTTTTTAATCTGATTCAAAATGAAAAATATATTAAAATACGTATTCTTTGCCAGCGTAGCAATTACTACTGTAAGCTGTGATAATTACCTTGATGTTAAGCCAGTGGGTAAAGTAATTCCGGAAACTTTAGCAGATTACAGAGCCTTAATGACAAAAGGATATTCTATAACTGCAATTCACAAAGCATTGTCTGCTGTAAGAGCAGATGAATTGATTCTTGATGAATTTAATGACAATGCAACTTTCTATAAGGATCATTATATCTGGAATGATATCAATCCTGATAAAACGACAAACGTTTTTCCTTATGCAACTTTATACAACAGGATTTTTTATACGAATGTAGTTATCAATGAAGCAAGCCAAAAATTAGCTCCTTCTGCAGAGAAAGACCAATTAATTGGAGAAGCTTATGCATTAAGAGCCTTAAGTTACTTTGATTTATTGAACATATTCAGTAAACCTTATAATGCTGCAACAGCTGCATCAGACAAGGGTGTTCCATTGGCTTTAAAAATAGATTTAGAGCAAGCTTATGTTCCTCAAAGTATTGCTGTTATTTACGATCAGATTTTATCTGATAACGAAGAGGCAAAAAGATTATTGAATTTAGACACGCAAGCAACAGGTATTAATTATCGTTTTTCTAAGGCTTCTTTATATGCTATGGAATCTCGTATTTTCCTTTACAGAAAAGAGTGGGCTAAAGCTATTGCTGCTGCAGATAAAGCAATGACATTCAAAAATGCTTTAATAAACTTAAATGCGACACCAGCTTTGCCTAACCTTTATAATGGTCCGGAATCTATATTAGCGCTTGAGGATCCTTTTATCAATATTATAAAAGGAACATCATATGCTTCACCAACTTTAACAGGTGTTTATGATAAAACAAACGACTTACGTTTTGCTTTGTATTATCAGGCAAGCGGAAGCAGATTCAGATTTAGAAAAGGTGGTGATATCGCTCAAAAATGTACTTTTAGAACTTCTGAATTGTATTTGACAAAAGCAGAAGCATCAGCACAATTGAACGATCTTCCAACGACAAGAACAACAGTTTTGGCTTTTATCAAAAACAGATATACTGCGACAGGTTTCAACACATTAAGCACATCGATTGCTGCAATGACACAAACTCAGCTTCTTGATTTTATAGCTCAGGAAAGACAACGTGAGTTTGCGGTTGAAGGTCACCGTTGGTTTGATTTAAGAAGAACTACTCAAAAACAAATCATCCATAACTATGGTGGAGAAGATCATACATTGATAGAAAATGACCCGCGATATACGCTGCCATTTCCTAAAGATGCAATATTAAACAATCCTGAATTGTAATAAAATTAGCTCCGTTTTTAACGGAGCTTTTTTTTTAACTTTGCAGAAAAATAAACCAAATGAAAATTGTCATTATTGAAGATGAACATCTGGCGTCAAGCTATCTGAAATCAATTCTGGAACAACAAACCATAATTTCGATCAGTGAAATTTCGGTGGTGAAATCTGTAAAAGATGCTGTTGCGTTTTTTAAAATAAATACCGTTGATCTTGCTTTTATGGACATCCATTTGGGAGACGGAAAAAGTCTGGACATTTTTGAGCAGACGCTTGTTTCCTGTCCGGTTATTTTTATTACCGCTTATGATTCTTATGCCGTAAAAGTTTTCAAACATTTCACGATCGATTATCTTCTAAAACCTTATGAAGAAGAAGAATTGTTGGAAGCTTTAATGAAATATAAAAATATTAAGGAAACCTTCAATACCAATTTAATTGTAGAATCGCTTGTTGAAATTGAAAATCAAAGCAACATTCAGCATCACTTTTTGGTAAGTCACAGAGACAAACTCATTTCTGTAAATGATACCGCAATTACCTATTTTTTTGCCACAGGAAAACATCTGTTTATCTATACCAATTCCGGCAACAGTTATTTGTACAATAGCAATCTAAAGGATTTAATCAATAAACTTAATCCAATTCTATTCTTTAAAGTAAACCGAAAATATATCATCAACCGTCATCATATTCAGGAAATCATCAAACATTCGAGCCAAAAAATTGAAATGCTTTTAAATGTTTCTGTTCCCGATAGCGAGCCTATTATTTTAAGTAAAAAAGAAATTAATAATTTCAAGAACTGGCTGGATTCTTAAAACAGAGAATACCTTTAAAATATTTTTGCAATCTTAACTATGTCTCGCTTAAAACACAAATTTCACACACTAAGCAATCTTTTAGAATGGTGTTAATTTGAGACCCGAGATTGAAAGTCGAACAGACGAAGTAAATCCATATTTTTTTCTACAACTCATATTCCCTCTTAATCAAAGAGTCAACTCCCCTTTTTCAATATTAAGATTTCTAATACAATTCTAATAATCTTCTAATAAACTTATTTAGATTAAATGTAAACGACGTTATAAATTTGCACTTCTATTGATTTTGTAATACACAAAAATGAAATTTTCATAGCCATTACAAAAGTGCAAGACAAATCAACAAGCCAGGTACTATTACATTGGAGTGTTCTAAAATTTTACGGCAGCAGTGATGCTTACTGTAACAAATGTTTTTACTTGTTTTTTTAATTAGAACATTCTGCTTCATAATTCTGGAGTAGAATGTTTCTAAGAAAGTATCATTTGTTGGTTTATTTTTTTTTATCAAAAGAGCTGTTGCTAAACAGCTCTTTTTTTTATTTCTGTAAAAAGTAAAAGACATTTTCTTAGTATCATAAATAAAGCATTATTCTAAAAAATTGATTATGATTTATCATTCAAAAGAGTTAAATTTATTGCAATAATCTTGACTATTTGTAATAAAAATAGGTCTACCTTAGCAGAAATAAACCCTATTCAGGTCTATATAAATATTATAAAATTTTATCCTATTATATAATGAACAAGCAGAATTACAATCTTTTACTAGCAGACGACGATGAAGATGATTGCGCTTTTTTTAAAGAAGCCTTAGACGAATTAGCGCTTCCGGTATCACTTGTAACTGTTAATGACGGTGTGCAGTTAATGGATTATTTAGAAGAGAATTTCTCAAACAATTTACCGGATATTCTTTTTCTTGATCTCAACATGCCCCGCAAAAATGGTCATGAATGTCTGGCTGAAATAAAAAACAAAGCAGAGCTTAAAAATCTTCCGATAATTATTTTTTCGACCTCATTAGACACTGATATTGTTGATTTAATGTACGAAAAAGGAGCTACACATTACATTCGCAAACCAGGCGAATTTTCTAAATTAAAAAAGGTCATTGGCAATGCATTAGCCATAACATCCGAAAATAATTTCAAGCAACCTGTCAGAGCACAATTTATTCTTCAACCTTAAATAGTTTTTAGAATGAAAGCCACAAACAAAGAGTATTATTTTTTGGCCGATGGTGGAAAGATGGGAGAATTACTGCGATCTAAAGATTGGAGTAAAACCCCTTTAGGAAATCCCGACACCTGGCCACAGAGTCTTTGTACTATGGTTGGCGTAATGCTCAATAATCCGTTTGGGATGTACATTGCGTGGGGAAATGATTATATACAACTTTATAATGACGCCTTTCGCCCTATTCTGGGTGCATCAAAACATCCTGAAGCCTTAGGCATAAGTTCGCACAAAACCTTCTCTGAAATTTGGGATACCATAGGTCCAATGTTTAGTGAAGTTATAAAAGGAAAAGCGGTGAGTTCTCCTGATTTTATGGTTGTCTTAAATCGAAACGGATTTGATGAAGAATGTTATTTTGATTTCTCTTACAGCCCAATCAAAATAGAAAATGGAGAAATTGGTGGTGTCTTAGTAACCGTAATTGAAACCACCGAAAAGAAAAAAGCAACCAAAGCATTACAAGAAAGTAACTCCCAATTTATAAATAATATCATGCAGGCCCCTGTTGCAATGTGTGTTTTTAGAGGTGAAAATCATATTGTAGAAATTGCCAATGCCCAGATGATTCAGTTATGGGGTACTGAATATGAAAAGGCAATCAACAAACCCATTTTTGAAGCCTTGCCCGAAGCTCAAAATCAGGATCTCGAAATACTTCTTGACACAGTATATAAAACAGGTGAAAAATTTATTGCCAACGAACTCCCGATTCTTTTACCAAGAAATGGAAAGGTAGAAACTACTTATGTCAATTTTGTTTATGAGGCCCTAAAAGATACAAACGGAACCATATCTGGTGTTGTTGCAATAGCGATCGAAGTAACTCCGCAAATTTTAGCCCGCTCAAAAGTCGAAGAAAGTGAACAAAAAATAAGACAGCTTGTCGAGAATGCCCCCTTTCCTATTGCTGTATATGTGGGTAAAGAAATGATTGTAGAACTCGCCAACGATTCTATTATTAAAATATGGGGGAAAGGCAATGATGTTATCGGAAAATCCTTTAAAGATATTCTTCCTGAATTGGATAATCAATTGGTATTTGAACAAATTAATACCGTTTTGGAAACCGGAAAATCCTTCCACACAAGAAATACTCCGCTCGATCTAACGGTTGACGGAAAATTACACACCTATTATTTCAACTACAGCCTAACACCTCTATACGACATAAATGGTACTGTTTATGGCGTAATGAACACCGGAGTAGACTTAACAGACCTCAACATAGCAAAGAAAGAAACCGAAGAAAGCGAGCAGAATTTACACAGTATGGTATTGCAATCGCCTATTGGTATTTGTGTTTTGGATGCTAAAACTTTGGTTAGTGAAATTGTAAACGAAAGTTTTATTCAAGTTGCCGGAAAACGATACGAAGAAATCGCAGGAAAATACTATTGGGATGCATTTGCCGAAGTAAAATCTTTTTATGAAGAAGCTTTGCAAAAAGTAGCAGACGAAGGTATTCCGTTTTATGTAAATGAGGTCGAAATGATGCTCATCAGACATGGAAAAGAAGAAAAAATTTATGTCACTTTTGTTTATGCACCACTTAAAAACATAGAAGGCGAAGTCAAAAAAATAGCCATTTGGGTACTCGATAATACGCCACAAGTTGTTGCGCGACAAAAAATTGAAGAAGCCGATAAACGTTTTAGGAATACCGTAAAACAAGCTCCTATAGGAATTACAATTTTACGTGGTTCAAATTTCATAGTAGAAACTGCCAACGAAGCTTATTTGAAATTAGTAGACAGAGAAGAGAATGATCTTATAGGTAAACCTTTATTCGATTCTTTACCGGAAGTTGAAGAAAGTGTCAGTTCATTGCTAAATGAAGTTCTAACAACCGGAATTCCTTTTCATGGAAATGAAGTTCCAATTCCGTTAAAACGTTATGGAAAACTAGAAACTTCCTATTTTGATTTTTTATATCATCCGCTAAAAGAAGAAAACGGCAAAATTTCGGGTATTATAGTAACTGTTACCGAAGTAAGTGAAAAAGTCGAAGTCCGAAAAAAAATAGAGCAAAACGAAGAAAGGCTTAAAATTATAGTTGAAGCCAGCGAATTAGGAACCTGGGAATTAAATGTAAAAACAAAGGAACCTAAATACTCTAAAAGATACCTCGAAATCATTGGCGGATATACCGATAATGTAGTATTAACGCACGACCAATTACTAAAACATCTGCATCCGGATGATATGAATATTCGGAATCAAGCTTTTAAAGATGCTATTATTTCCGGATATCTCCATTATGAAGCCCGAACGATCTGGAAAGATCAATCTGTTCACTGGATGGAAGGAAAAGGAAAAGTTTTCTATGATGATCACAATAACCCTGAGAAATTAATAGGTACGATACGAGATATAACCGATGAAAAAAATCATCAGCAAGAACTTGAAGAAAGCGAAAAAAGATTCCGTGATCTTATCATGCAATCTCCCGTACCAAAAGCTATTTTGAAAGGCAAGGATATGAAAATTGAAATTGCCAATGTTGCACTTCTTAAAAATATCTGGAAAAAAGAAGAAAGTGAGATACAGGACAAAAACTTGTTTGAAATCTTTCCGGAGCTCGAACATCAAAAATATGGACAACTTTTAACCAAAGTTTACAATACAGGAGAAATTCATACTGAATCAGAATCGCTTTTGTACATTGATGGAAAAGACGGAAAACACCAATTGTATATCGATTTTGAATACGCTCCTTTGCGGGAATCGAACAATAGTATTTCGGGAATAAAAATGACTTTAATTGATGTTACCGAGAAAGTGGAAGCCCGCAAAAAAATCGAAGAAAGCGAAAAAAGATTCCGCTCGTTAACTGAAAGTATTCCGCAATTAATCTGGGAAACCGATGAAAAAGGAAATGCTTTATTTTCATCCGGAAAATGGTTTGAATATACCGGTATAAAACCTGCTGGAGAAGCCGAATGGAAAGCGATGATTCATCCGGATGATTATGACGAAAATGTTAGAATATGGAGTCATAGTTTAGAAACAGGTGAAGTATACAGATGTGATGTTCGCTTAAGACGGAAAGACGGATATTACAGATGGCACGCCGTAATTGGTGAACCTATTTTTAATAAAGACAACAAAATAATAAAATGGGTTGGCGCTTTTACAGATATTCATACTGAAAAAGCTTTTACACATGAACTTGAACAACAAGTAACGGTACGAACCAAAGAGTTGAGTCAGATCAATGAATCACTTCGAAAAAGTGAAGAACGTTATCATTTAATGGTCGAAGAAGTACAGGATTATGCCATTTTGTATTTAAATCATGAAGGTATAATTGAAAACTGGAATGTGGGTGCAGAGAAAATAAAAGGATACAAAGCCGAGGAAATTATCGGAAAGTATTTCTCTATTTTTTATACCGAAGAAGACCGGAAAAGTGGTCTTCCTGCAAAACTTTTAAACCTAGCAATCGAAACAGGAAAAGCAACACAAGAAGGATGGCGTGTTCGTAAAAACGGAACTTTTTTCTGGGCGAATGTTGTAATTACAGCAATTCATAACAAGAAAAATCAAGTCATTGGATTTTCAAAAGTAACACACGATCTTACAGAGAAAAAGAAAGCAAACGATACCTTAAAACAAAATGCATTAGAACTCGAACAAAAAAATGCAGAACTGGAACTAATGAACAAAGAGCTTGAGTCTTTTGCTTATATCTCAAGTCATGATTTGCAGGAGCCTTTAAGAAAAATACAAACTTTTGCCACCCAGATTCTGGAAAAAGAATATCAGAATTTATCTGATATAGGTAAAGATAAATTCCAGCGAATGCAAAATGCAGCGCAAAGAATGCAAACTCTGATTAATGATTTACTTTCGTATTCAAGAACAAATGTTCAGGAAAGAGTATTTGAAAAAACAGATCTTGCCAAAATTATCGATGAGGTAAAAGACGATTTAAAAGAAGAACTCGAACAAAAAAATGCCGTTATAGAAGTTCTTAAAACATGCAAAGCAGATATAATTCCGTTTCAGTTTAGGCAATTATTATATAATTTAGTAAGCAATTCGCTTAAGTTTTCTAAACCCGAAACTCATACCATTATAAAAATAAACTGCGAAATCATCAAAGGATCAATTGTAGAAAATGCTAAACTAAGCGACGAAACCAATTATTGTCATATTAAAATCACCGATAACGGAATTGGTTTTGAGCAACAATACAGTTCTAAGATATTTGAAGTATTTCAGCGTCTGCATGGCAAACTGGAATATACCGGAACAGGAATTGGTCTCGCAATCGTAAAAAAGATTGTCGATAATCATAACGGAATCATCACTGCAACGGGCGAACAAAATATTGGAGCCACTTTCGATATTTACCTTCCAACATTATCATAAACAAAAAATCGGAAGCACTTTTTAAAGTGCTTCCGATTTTTTTTAACTCCTAAAGAGAGAAAATTATCTCGTGTAAACTGTTATTACACCAGTAGTTTTGTTTTTTATCTTCAACTCTTTATTGGTAAGATTCATGATATCGCTCGTAGTACTTAAATTTCCTATCGTAATAGTTAAATCATTATGAGATCTTACATAAGTTCCTGTAGTTTCTACCAAGGCACAGTTAGCACCATCGTAATCACCTATAACGGCAGCATTACTCAATCTCAAATCTAAATAATCTCTATTACATCCAGCTGCATTTTCAGGAGCATCAACCAATACTTCTTTTCCGTCAACGATTGTTCCTGTCTTGCTTAGGTTGTATTTCCCTTGTATTGGCACGATTGTTTCTCCCTCATTATCATCGCTGCTGCACGATAAAGTAAATAATCCAATGCTCAATAATAGTCCGAATAATATACGTTTAGTTTTCATGTTTGATTTCTTTTAAATTAATTATTAGTATATGGCTAAATTATACCCAACATCGCTGAATGATGTTATATAATATTCACTTTCATTTACATAATTATTTTAATTATCAATGTAATTTCTTACTTAAGAAATTACATCAAAATCAAATAGATACAAGAAATACTACTTACACGGTTTTCCTTTCAAATATTTATTATATATATAATGTGAAACTGGTCTTAGAGGTCTATTAAATTCAGGATGTCTTCCATGATCATTAAAAAAATCTATTCCTCCATCTGGTGTCTTGGTATACCAAATAAAAGCTTCGCCGTCTTTCTTAAAACAATTAGTAGTATCGCAAGCCGTTAATTTTCTAAAATCTAAAAGTTCCTCATTTAGTGGAATTATTTCGTTTAAATTTCCCTCATCTTTAGAGGAACAATCTACCACTTCATAATGATCTCCTGACCATTGCATACAATCATTCTTAAAAAAAGCGAAATAAATTACTGTACTAATTAAACCAAAGATTAGTAACGTCGCAATTGCTGTATTCTTTAATTTATGCAACAAATAGGAGATCGTTTTCTCAATCCTTTCAGTTGATTTTATTGTTACAGGTTTCGAAACTATAGTCAAAACCTCAACTTGTTCCACATCTTTACTTCCCTCCTCTTTATTCAAATCTGGCTTTATATCTGCAAAACCTTTTATATGGTTTTCTTCCTTTATATTATCATTAGAAATTGTTTCATCAGAATTGATCGTTTCATTCTTATCATTTTCCTTCTCTATAACTATATCTTCTTCCTCTTCTTTCGCATTTGATGATTCTGGAATTATAGAATCTTCAGGATGTTTTAAATAACTAATAATTCCTTTTTCCTGAAATTTTCTGAAAGGTCTATGCTGAAAATCAACCAAAATAGCAGTTAGATTAATTGCTTCCCTAGTTGTTAAATCTGTCTGTCCTTTTAAAAAAGTCCCTACAGGTCTAAACTTATCCGTATGATCTCTAAATAAAGTTCTTTTAAGTGGATTAAACTCAAATCCAAAAAAAGAAGCAAAAACCATCAAATCATCCTGACTCAAACCTCCTTCAAATTTTTGCCAACAAAAATCTCTTAGATAAGCTTGACCGAGTGATGTTGGTGCACAAGAAAGTGGATTATTTATGTCCTTTTCATATTTAGCTCTGATGGCTTCTTTGTAATCTTCAATAGTAAAGTTAGGCATAGGCTTTAGGAATTTTTAGGAATTTCTAAGAATCTTCAGGAAGGCTTCAACATTGCAGGAATTCCCAGAATTCCTTATCAATACGGCGGTATAAGCGTTGTTCCTTTGTCTCAGAAATTAGTTCATGTTTGATATCGCGATTCAAACAAAAATACAAAACTAGTTCAATTAAAAGTACGGAAATCCGTAAGACGAAATTTATCCGGGAAGTATAAATATTACTCTTACTGATCTACGTGCTCCACTTCCCAAAGCAATTTGGTATTGCCTTAACAAAGTTCAGAACCTTTTTGAACGGCAATACCCTTTAGTAAAAATCATTAAAAACACAAAAAAATGAAAAATTTATTTACAATGGGAGCGTGCGCGCTATTGAGTCTTACAATATTTTCTTGTACAGCAGACGAATTTGAAACTGGAAACAAAGATAAAGCAGAGGTTAAAAAGGCATTCATGTCTGAGCCGATTACTCCTCCAGGACCTGGTGATGATCCAATCATTGTTCCGCCACCACCAAAAAAACCATAAATTAAAGAAGGTGGTTTATAATTAATTCATAAATTCGGGGAAAGTAACTTCTATGCTACGATCCCCGTTTTTTTGTTTTATTATTTTTATAACTTTCCTTTCCTGTAAAGAAAAAACAATAGTAGTTGTTAATCTCGACGCTACAAGAGAAAAAGCTTTTATAATAAGAGAAAAAGGAATATTAAATTTTAAGGAGAAGAACTTTAATAGTGCTTTTTACAACTTCAATAAATCTAAAATAATATATGAGAATTTAAAAGACAGTGCCAATATTGTTTATAGTTTAATTCAAATGGCTTGGATACAGCAAATAAATGGTGATTATTATGGGAGTAAAGAAACATTAACAGAAGCGTTACCTTATATCAAAAAGAAAGATCTTTCTAGTGCTTCTATTAATAATTTCTTCGGAATTGCTGACAAAGAACTCTCCTTATATAATGATGCTATTTTGTATTACAAGGAATCTATAAAAGAACTGGACAATGAAGCTTCAAAACAATCTCCTTTAAACAACATTGCTGCTGTTTATATTGAGCAAAAAAAATACGATCCCGCAATTCAGATATTAGAATCTTTACTTAGCCAAAATAATTTCCAAACAAAAGAAAAGCTTATAAAGAAATACAGAATACTGGATAATCTGGGTTATGCATACTTCAAAAAAGGCTTATTAGATAAAGGTCTTTCCCTTATGGAAGAAAGTCTTAAGATGAGAAGTCGAGACAATGATTCTTATGGTTCCATTCAAAGTAATCTTCATTTAGCTGAATATTATAGCAAAATCAATCCCCAAAAATCAAATCAATATGCCTTAAATGCGTATCAAACAGCAACTACATCTAATAGTATTGATGAAAGATTAAAGGCACTTTCTTTTATAATTTCAAATGATTCTGACATCGATGACACCAAATATGCTCAAAAGTTTGTTTTCTTAAATGATAGTATTATTAAAATCCGAAACAACTTCAAAAACAAATTTGCGAAGATTAAATATGACTCCAAAAAAGAAAAAGACGAAAATCAGAAATTGCGTTTGGAGAAGGTCGAAAATGAATTGGCACTTCAGGAAGCAAAATATCAGAGAACCTTTTCTATTCTTGGAGTTATCATACTTTTCACTGTATTAATTTATGGCAGAAAGTATTATCGAAATAAAAACAGAATCGGAAAAATAAAAGCTACTTATGAGACGGAAACCAGAATTGCCAAAGACATACATGATGAATTGGCCAATGATGTTTTTCATGTCATGACTTATACACAAACACAATCTTTAGCCGATATAACTATAAAAGAATCTCTAATTCACAAATTAGACAATATCTATTCCCGCGTCCGAAGAATTTCACAAGAAAATAGTACAATTGATATTACATCAAATTATGCTGTTAACTTAAAAGAAATGCTTTCGACTTATAATAGTCCGGAAGCAAACGTAATCATCAATAATATTGAAAAAGTAAATTGGGAATTAGTAGATAATTTCAAAAAAGTTACAATTCATAGAATTCTAAAAGAATTAATGGTGAATATGAAAAAACATAGTAACGCATCATTAGTTGTTGTAAAATTTGAAAGCAACGGAAAAACGGTTTCAATTGATTATACAGATAACGGAAAAGGCTGCGAAAAAGATAAAATTATTAAAAATGGTCTGCAAAATATGGAAATCCGTATTCTGGCCATAAAAGGAACTATTACTTTTGATACAGAACCAGATAAAGGATTTAAAGTAAAAATAACTCTGCCTAAATAAGAGCCCTATGTTTAAAAAAGTAATAATTGCCGAAGACCTGGAAGATATAAATTTAGGAATCGAGCAAACCTTAAAAGATTTAGATATTGTAAATTTTCAACATGCAAAATATTGTGATGATGCCTTTTTAAAAATCCGAAAAGCTATTCTGGATAATGAGCCGTATGATTTATTAATTAGTGATCTTTCGTTTAAAAAAGACCATCGTGAAGTAAAAATTTCGTGTGGTGATGAACTTATCGAAAAAGTCCGTGAATTACAGCCTGATATTAAAATCATAGCTTATTCTGTCGAGGATAAAAGCTTTCGCATTAAATCTCTTTTTGATAATTCAGATGTGAACGGATTTGTATTAAAGGGGCGAAATAGTATCGAAGATTTAAAAAAAGCAATTCATATTATTTCTACTTCAGATCAAAGATTCATTTCGCATGAAGTTGCTTCTGCACTTCAGGAAAAAAACAATTTCGAGATAGACGATTTAGACATTGAAATTTTAAAATATTTATCAGCAGGAACTCCACAAGATGATATCATAAAAATCTTTAAAGACTCCGGTAAAAAACCTAACAGTAAAAGTGCTATGGAAAAAAGACTTTCTAAACTAAAAGATTTTTTCAAAGCAAACAATACCATTCATTTGGTTTCGATCACAAAAGATATGGGGATTATTTAATCTTATTATATTCTTGTTTTTTAAATTATAAAGCTCCTTCGGGAGCTTTTTTTATTGCCGAAATTTAAATATTTATTGGATTATGGATTTCCGTAAAATACTGGTTATGATTGGTTTTACTTTTGAAATATCAAAAACTAAAACATGAAAGTCAAACAATTATATATAGGTCATTTTATTACACTTTTATGTGGCAGTATTATATATGTGCTATTCAGATCTTCAAGCTTAAGAATGTTTGGTTGGTTCGAAAAACTAGGTGTTTTAAATTTTATAAAGACTATCAGAAGCTTTACAATTGATTACGCAAGTAATTTATCCAGCCTTATATTATTCTCATTTCCAGATGGACTATGGTTATTTTCATACGTAAGCCTGATTTTATATCTGTGGAAAAATGAAATAAGATATGAGAATGTTTTCTGGATTTTAATTGTACCAATAATTGCAATTATATCGGAATTAGGACAAATACTAAAAATAGTACCTGGCACATTTGATATAATAGATTTACTCATGTACCTATTAGGAACTACTCTACCTTTTTTAATTTACAAAAAATCAATAACCATTAATTTATTAAACCAATGAAAAGAAAAGTACAACATTTATTTTCTGCATTAACTCTGGCAGGATTTATATTCATCGCATTTGGAAGTGGCGATGATGAAAAAACTAGCTCAAAATTTGATTCAGCAACAATTTCAAATACAGGAAATTCAAAACCTGACGTGGAAATACTTAAACAATCAGCAAAATATGAGCCAACACTTAGCTCATACACAATTCACTGCCGACTTAAAAACAATACAACTGAATTAATCAGCTATCTCGATTTAAAAGCAACTTTCTATGATAAAAATGGAAATATTGTAGGAACAGGGATCGGCAATGCTGCAAACTTTGCTGCTGGAGCCGAAAAAACTGTAGATGTTATGGGACTTGACATTCAAAACTGTGATAAGTACGAAGTAGAAATTGGCACAATATTAAATTAATAATTAACTAAAAAGACTAAAACAATGGCACAATCAGTAGAAATTAAATGTATCAATAAATCTGACAGATATAATATACATGAACGTATTTTAAATATTGGTGGATTAAATAATGATGGAACTAGATGGAAACTATCATTAAATGCCGCTATTAAAGGAATTGAAGATGGCGAGTGGGCATTTTATGTTAGCAAAGCTGGTCGCAAAGTAAATGTAATTATTGTAAAAACTTCATTAGGCAATAAATACCTCAAAACAGAAGCTGATACTACTGAAACAAACAACTTATTAGAATTACCCGAGTGTAATTAAAATCCAACTATTATGATAAACGATTTAAAAAAATTCTTAAACGAAGAACAAGACCCAAAAGCAGTTGAAAAACTATTAGTAAAAGTTAACGGATTACTTACTTCTGGTGAAGAAGTAGAATACATCGCCGTGCAAAAAAAACCGGCTTTAAATTTATCTCCGGACTGTATTGCTTTAACTAATAAAAGAATCATTTTCTGCAGACCAAGAAATTTAGGATTATCTATGGATTTTCAGGATTATGCCTGGAAAGACATATTAGATTGTCATATGAAAGAAGGAATTATGGGAGCAACTTTTTCTATGAAGACAATTAAAGGACATGTGAATATGCTTGATTATTTACCAAAGGCTCAAGCCCGAAAATTATATCAATTTGCTCAGCAAAAAGAAGAAGAAATGGTTGTTTTCAGACGTGAACATGATCTTGAAAATAAAAGGGCAATTGCTGGCGGAGGAATAACCGTAAATACAAATATACCAACTGCTCAAAATGTCGAGCAAAAAGAAGATCCATTAGAAGTGCTTCAAAAACTAAAAAAATTATTAGAAAGCGAAATCATTTCACAAACAGAATTTGATTCAAAGAAAACAGAAATTTTATCTAAAATGTAAATTATGAAAAGTAAAACTACCGCAGCAATTTTGACATTCTTTTTGGGAGGAATCGGAATCCATAAATTTTATTTAGGACAATCAGGACAAGGGATTCTTTATCTATTATTTTGTTGGACACTTATTCCTTCACTATTAGCCTTTTTTCAGTTTTTCGGACTTATTTTTATGTCTGATCATTCTTTTAATGTAAAATATAATACTGGATTTTAAATGGTTTAAAATTAAAGCCAAATCATTTAAGCTTTTAAAGAGGAACGGAAATGTCCTCTTTTTTCTATTTAAACCAACTTTCTTCTCAATTAGATCTTTCGATAAAATCACGTGTAAATACGCATTTTAAAGAAAGTAATTCTAATTAGATTTATCACTATTTAAAAACAACAAGATTTTAAAACCTGTTTTAAGATTATCTAAATACCTCAACGCCTGTGCAAAAAAATTACCTAATCCTACTATCATTTCTTTCGCTTGGAATACTTTCTTGCAAACATGCTTCTGCTCCGGCTCCTCAAAAAATAAACACATTTTATAAGGAAGTAATTTCTTCTGACGACCGCAAATCTATAACTCCCGAAGAATCCAAAACCTACCATGTTGATACACAATATCATTATAAATATAGAACTGGAAATTCTGGTCATTACGAATATAATTATAATGTAAAAGGTGTCAATATAAAAGGAGACTCTGTTTTCGGGAATATAAATGTTGAAGGAAAATATGGCGCGGGAATATTAACCAATGATTCTGTCCCGGAACTCAACATAAAAACCGAATGGATCGATAACGGAAAACTTAAAGCTTATGACGAAAAAGGAAATGAATATTTCTTAATAGTACAGTAATTGCATTTACCCCAAATCTTACCCAAATGAAATATAGCTTAATCCTACTCTTTATCTTCTTGACATCATTTTCTCCGGTTGAGACTAAAGTCTACATTTGCGGACCAACCGGAGCAAAAAAATATCATTATACAGATAATTGCCGCGGATTAACTGCCTGCCGACATGAAATTACTAAAGTATCAATTTCGCAAGCGCAAGGTTACGGACTCACACTTTGCGGCTGGGAAGATTAACCTATTAGCTTATTGATTTAATCATTTGATAATAACTACTTTACAATTAATTCACATTAGTTTTGTTAATTTGAATAAAACTAAATATCATGAAATTCTTCAATCTAAATTTTTTGGTTTCATTCAAAGAATGGCTTTTTTTAAGAGCTATGCAATCTTCTTTCCTTCATTAAAATATTACAAATTCAAATTTTAAAAAGGAAAGCACAATTGAATGAATAAAGTTGAGACCTCATTTTTACACAAAGACCAGTTTGGACAAGATTTCTTGTGGGGTGTTTCTACCGCCGCTTTCCAAACTGAAGGAGCACATGATGCCGATGGAAAAGGTTCTTCGATCTGGGATGTTTTTACCTCTCAAAAAGGAAAAATCAAAAATGGACATCATGCCCTGACTGCTTGCGATTTCTACAATTCTTATCAAACGGATATCGACTTAATAAACGAATTAAACATTCCGAATTTTAGGTTTTCCATCAGTTGGTCACGAATTATGCCCACAGGAATCCACCCTGTAAATCAGGCAGGAATCGATTATTACAACAAAATCATAGATTCATTATTAGCATCCGGAATCGAACCCTGGATTACGCTTTATCATTGGGATTTACCTCATGATCTGGAAGTAAAAGGCGGATGGACCAATCGCGAATCTGTTAAATGGTTTTCTGAATATGTTGCCGTTTGTGTACTATATTTTGGAGATCGTGTCAAAAACTGGATGGTTATCAACGAGCCTTCTGTTTTTACAGGAGCCGGATATTTTCTGGGCATTCATGCTCCGGGAAAAAAAGGGATTACCAATTATCTTAAAGCCATGCATCATGTAACATTAGCCACTGTTGCAGGCGCAAAAACTTTGCGAAAACTAGTTCCTGAAGCAAATATTGGAACCACTTTTTCCTGTACACATATTGAGCCTTTTTCGCAGACGCCAAAAGATATCGAAGCCGCAAAACGTGTTGATACTTTATTAAACAGAACTTTTATAGAGCCTATTTTAGGATTGGGTTATCCGCAAGCGGATTTACCGGTGCTAAAAAAACTCAACAATTATATCCTTGAAGATGATTTAAACAATCTCGCTTTTGACTTTGATTTTATTGGACTTCAATGTTATACGCGAGAAGTTGTAAAAGCGTCTTTATTGATTCCGTATATTGGTGCCGAATTAATCAGCGCCGAAAAAAGAAATGTTATCGCCACAGATATGGGTTGGGAAGTTTATCCTCCGGCACTTTATCAGGTTCTTAAAAAATTCAATAATTATAATATAAAGAAAATTATAATTACAGAAAATGGTGCCGCATTTCCGGACATTATTAAAAATGGAAAAGTCTACGATATCAAACGCACGCATTATATACAAGACCATTTAGAACAAATTTTAAAAGCAAAAAAAGACGGTTATAATGTTGATGGTTATTTTGTATGGAGTCTTACTGATAACTTCGAATGGGCTGAAGGTTACAATGCCAGATTCGGATTAATTCATGTTGATTTTGACACACAACAACGAACTATTAAACATTCAGGATTATGGTTTCGTGATTTTTTATCTTAAAAAAGCGCTAAAAATAGAATTTAAAGATTATTTTTACAAAAATAACCCTTAGAATTAACTTAAAATAGCACCGTTATGGAAATTAATAATTACGTATTAACTGCCATAATTATTGGCGTTGTTCTATTAGTCTATTTTCTAATAAAGCAAAATAAAAAAGATCGCAAGAAAATTGAAGAAGCACTAAATTTCTACAACGAATCTGATGAAGTAGAAGTTAATAACGACCTTAATTTATAGTTCTTTTTTAATCCTTCAAGAAAAACAAAAAGCCTTTCGGAAGTCAACTTTCGAAAGGCTTTTTTGTTTAAAACTTAACCAATAATTTATAAGGTTTTCTCTAAAACCTCAACAGCTTCTTTCCAATTGTTTACTCTTAAATGATGTGTTTGATTCACGTTATGAGATGCCGTAAACATGATAGGTTTTCCCATACAATAATCCAGATTTTTACAATGATCGTCAATCATATAATCTGTATTGATAATTCTTTTGCTTCCGCATAAAATAATATTATCCCATTTTATAAAAGGAAAGTGTTCCCCAAGCCAGGCTATTTTTTCGGCAAGCGAAACCGGAAATTCAGTCGCAGCAGAAACTATAAAAATTTCAAAATTCTCCTGCAATCGACGTAAACTTTCAACCGCATCCGGCATTACAGGCAAGGTTCTAAAAAAATTATCCGCATTTAAAACCGCACGTAAAAGAGCCCGATCCTTAAAAGCTTCTTCCTCTGCCAAACCATGAATACTTTCCTTTGAAAGTGTTGTTCCATTGGCTTTATTGTAATGTTCAATAAGTTGTACTTCGATGTCGGCAAGTACGCCATCCATATCGATAGCAATAGTTTTCTTTTTCATTTCTAATTAATTTTGCAACAAATTTACGCAAATATTGCAAAGTATTGCAATTTTAACTTATTTTTGCAATATAAAATTGCACCAAATGAAAAAAGAAGAGCGTCAAAAAGTAATTTTAGAATACTTATCAAAAGAGCATCGGGTAACTTTACTTGAACTCAGCGCATACTTAAATGTCTCAGAAGACACGATAAGACGAGATGTAAAAGAACTCTCAGATCAAGGTTTATTAAAAGCAGTCCGCGGAGGTGCAGTTGCTCCTTCTCCTATTCCGCTGCACTTTAGGGTTAGAGAAAACCACGATGTTGAAAACAAAAAAATTATTGCCGCAAAAGCAATCTCGTACTTAAAAGACGGTCAGGTCGTATTTATTGATGGCGGAACAACTTCTATGGCTTTAGTAGCAAGTTTTCCCTATGATCTAAAAATAACTGTCATTACAAACAGCTTTCCGGTTGCAGCATTGATTGAAGATTTACCAAATATCGAATTGATTTTTGCCGGCGGAAAAATGTGCAAAACATCTTTTACCACTGCCAGTATTGATACGATCGATTTCTTTAGGAATTTTAGAGCTGATATTTGCATTTTAGGAATTTGCAGTATTCATCATGATCGTGGCGTAACAGGAGTTTTATATGATGATTCGCAAATAAAAAGAAACATGATCCAGAATTCAAATTTTGTTATTGCATTGAGTTCTATCGAAAAAATTGGAACCGCCGAATCTTATTTGGTCTGTCCTCTTAAAGATATTAATGTTCTTGTAACGAATATTAATCCTGAAGATGAGGTTCTAAAAGCTTATAAAGAGGCTGGTTTGATTATTGCCTAATCAGTTAACAGATTTCACAGATTTAATTCTTTTAATCTGTGAAATCCGTTAAAATCATTTTAAATCTGCGTGCAAAATTTTCAGCCACTCTCAACAAGTATCAGCATAAAATATTAAAAAAGTTTTTTACACAGATTTGCTTTCCAAACTAGTAATTTTCATAAACAAAATTCACAAAAAACATTTTCAAAAAATCAATAAAAATCCGTTATTTCATTGATATTTACTAGGTTTACTGGTTATTTTTTCTTATCTTTATAGTATAAATAACAGATAATATATGCCAAAAAACAAACTTTTCAGAGACCTGAATTACTCCTCAAAAAATTATTCTTTTTACCTTTTCAAGCATTTTATTTTTCCCAATGCTTCTCCTCAACTTCATTTAGATTTAGAAATCATTCTATCTAATTTTTTTAGACATTTTGAAGAAACTAAGGCTACTGCCCCAACTCCAACCATAATTATTTTTTCCGGATCTATTTTCTGAGCTCTTATTTTAGAAAATACGTCTTTAAAATTAAAGTAAAGATTTCCTTTTTTAGGATCCTCTTTCGGTGCTTCATTTTCATTTTTCACAAAACCCGCTACTTCTATGACTTCTTTCTCCCTTTCAACAACTATCTCACCTTTATCGGCATTCTCAATTTGTTTGGTTTCTTTAATTCTGCACTTCTCGTTAAACTTTTTAAAAGGGCGCGGTTGAAAATCAACTATAACTGCCGCAAGATTTATTGCATCAATATTCAACGGATCTGTTTCACCCTTAAAGAAAGTTTCAATAGGCCTAAACTTATCTTTTTGCTCCTTAAACTTATTCTTTTTAGTATGATCAAAATCTAAGCACAATAAATTTTTAAAAACATTTAAATCGTCCTGCGTTGGGTTGTTCTCAAAAATAAGCCAACACAAATCGCGGAGTTTTCCACGAGAAGGATTATACAAGTAATCGAAGTGTTCTCCTTCTTTTACGATCTCGTATTTATTTTTAATGCCTTTTTTATATTCTTCTAATGTTTTGGAATGCATGGTATGGTTTGGTATATATGGTTTTTTTTTAAGAATTCTTGGGAATCTCGGTAAACCGCAGAAATTCTGATAATCTCTCACAAAAAAAAGACATCAAAGTGCCTTTCGTTTATCATAGAAATTAGTTCATGCCTTGTCTGCAGATTAAAACAAAAATATAAAACTAGTTCAAATTAACAGTGTAAAAAACCGTAAGACCGACTTTATTTGGGAAGTATAAAAAACGTCTTACAGTTCTACACACTTTACTTCCCCAAAAATCAATTTTGGCACAACCATTAACAAGCTCCGGATAAATTCTGGATAGCAATACTCATGCCTAATTTTTAATCTAAACCAAAATGAAAAAAATATTTTTTTGCAGCCTACAATTTGTTTTTTGCTTTATTCTCTTCTACTTCCACAAGTATGGAAATCAGACCAAAAAACTAATCTATTTTTAGTATCTAACTATAATATTTATTTCTCGTTTTCCAACAATTAGACTTGTTCTACTATTAAATCAATTTATTGATCTCTTCGATATACATTTTTTAACTTTTTTTTAATAGTCCAGACAACCTTTTTAAGATTTTTTGCCTCTATTAAATAAAGATCAGATTTGATTTTACATTCACATAACACGTTCTAACGAGCCTAAATTTATTGTGCATTATATTCTTTTTTCAGGAATTCTTGGGAATCTCGGGAAAATGCGGGAATTCTGGGAATCCCCTATAAACAAAGGCCTAAAAGCTCCTTTCCTTTGCCATAGAAATTAGTTCAAGTTTTGTCTGCAGACCAAAACAAAAACAAAAAACTAGTTCCACTTAACAGTGTAAAAACCGTAAGACCGGATTTATTCGGGAAGTATAAAAAAACGTCTTACAGTTCTACACGGTTTACTTCCCAAAAACCAATTTAGTATTGCCAACCAAAAACTCTGGATCATCCCGGACAGCAATACCTATGTCTAATTTCTAAATTAAATCAAAATGAAAAAACTAATACTTTTTGTCGCTTTTGCGTCATTATTCACGATATTTTCTTGTACTCCTGAGGAGTATGAGACACAACCAAAAAAGGAAACTGAAAAAGTTATTAATCCTTCAAAACCAACTTATGCTGATGGTCCTGGTGACGACGGTACTATACGACCGAAACCACCAATCAAAACACCAGGTGGTGATGAATAAATAAATATTTTTAGTATCTAATTAATTACTATTTTCGGGGAAAGTAAATTTATATGTTACGGTCCCCGTTTTTTTATTTTATTATACTTCTTTTTCTTTTTTCGTGTACCGAAAAAAAAACCAATAATACAAATACCAAATCTATAGAAAAAGAGGCACTTAGTTTACGAGATAAAGCATCTGAACATTACGATAAACAAAACTTCAATACCGCATTTTACGAGTATAATAAGTCAAAACTGCTTTTTGAAAAATTAAAAGACAGTGCTAATATTGGATACATACTTACTATAATGGCATCAATTCAGCAAGTCAACGGAGATTACTATGGGAGTAAAGAAACCGTAACCGAAGCATTACCTTATATTAAAAAAAATAATGAGTATACCGCCACTATAAATAATATATTAGGTATTGCTGATAAAGAGCTTTCTCTTTATGACGATGCCATTCATTCTTATAAAAAAGCAGCCAATGACTATCAAGATCCTATTTACAAGCAAGGACCTTTAAGTAATATTGCAGCTGTTTATATCCAACAAAAAAAATACGATCAGGCAATCACTCTTTTAGAATCCCTTTTAAGTAAAAAAATACTAAAAGAGAAAGGGCAGGAAACTCGCGAAGCCAGATTTCAGGATAACCTGGGTTATGCTTACTTCAAGAAAGGAATCGAGGAAAAAGGATTTCTTTTAATGAAAGGTGCGCTTCAGACAAGAAATGAATTTAAGGACACTTACGGAAGTATAGAAAGCTATTTGCATCTTGCCGATTATTACGCTAAAAAAGACATTCAAAAATCAGACGAGAGTGCTCTTGCGGCGTACAATGCGGCCACAAAACTATATAGTGTTGACGAAAGATTAGAAGCGTTACAAATTTTAATTTCTAATAATCACAGTAACCAAACTGGCAAATATGTGCAAAAGTATTTTACTTTAAACGACAGTCTTATTAAAGTTAGAAATAACTTTAAAAACAAGTTTGCCAAAATAAAATACGATGCTAAAAAAGAAAAAGACGAAAATGCAAAACTTCGTTTAGAAAAAGCAGTAACCCAATTATCTCTTCAAAGAGCCAAATATCTAAGAATCGTATTTGTGATAGTTTTTATCTTTTTAGTCATTCTAATAGCCATTCTAATACGTTATTATAAAAATAAAAACAAAGCCATAGAATTTAAAACTTCGTACAATACCGAAACCCGAATTGCAAAAAAAATCCACGATGAGTTGGCAAATGACGTTTACAATGTAATTGCTTTTGCCGAATCTCAATTAGTATCTCAGGATAGTACCCGAGAAAATCTACTCGAAAAATTAGATGATATTTACGGACGTGTCAGAGGAATTTCAAGAGAAAACAACAGAATTGAAACTGGCATAGATTTTACCGGCAGCATAAAAGAAATGCTTTCGGCTTACAATACCACCGAAAGAAATATCATGGTTACCAATTTAGAAGATATGAATTGGGAAATGATCGATGATATCAAAAAGGTCACTATTAGCCGAATTTTACAGGAATTACTAGTGAATATGAAGAAACACAGTGAGGCAAATCTGGTTGTTATAAAATTCGACAACGATCAAAAATCAATCTTAATGAACTATACCGATAACGGTAAAGGCTGCGAAAAAACTAAGATTGCAAAAAATGGGCTCAAAAACATGGAAAGCCGTGTTGAAGTAGTAAAAGGAACTATTGCTTTTGACACAGAACCTGATAAAGGCTTTAAAGTAAAGATAGCTATACCTAAATAGGGACAAATCATCAGTTATTTTATAAGGAGCTATTTCCAGCTATCCGTTATATCTTTTCTTGTAAAGAAAGCAAGAAAAGGATACCGCTGCTATCTGGGCTAGGGAATCAAATTTTATAAGAAACTTCAATGTTTAATTACCTCTACACTTTTAAATATAAAAAAACCTCCCAGAATTTTACTTCTGGAAGGCCCCTACTAATAACTAATTAAAATAGGCATTCTATTTCCAACCGCCGCCTAGGTCTCTGTAAACATGAACCGCAGCATTCAGTTGTTCTTTTTTAGTATCTACTAATTCTAATTTCGCTTCTAACGCATCACGTTGCGTCATTAAAACTTCGAAATAATCAACTCTCGCTGACTTGAATAAATCATTAGAAACATCTATTGATGTGTTTAAAGCATCAACTTGTTGCGATTTAAGATCATATCCTTTTTGTAAGTTTTCGATCTTAGAAAGTTGGTTTGACACTTCTAAATAAGCATTCAAAACCGTACGATCATAATTATATAATGCCTGAAGCTGTCTTGCGTTTGCACTTGCGAATTCAGCTTTAATTGCGTTTCTGTTAATCAATGGCGCAGCCAAATCTCCTGCTAAAGAATATAACAAAGATTCTGGAAACGTAAACAAATAAGCAGGCTTGAAAGCATTTACTCCAATTGCAGCCGAAATATCCAATGATGGATAAAATTCAGCACGTGCTACTTTCACATCCAGTTTTGCAGCCACAAGCTCTAATTCTGCTTGTTTAACATCTGGACGATTTGCTAATAATTGAGATGGAATTCCAGAACTGACAGCAGCAGGTAATAAGCTTAAGAAATTAGTACTACTTGTTCTTTTGATTTCCTGTGGATATCTACCCAACAAAAAGTTGATTTTATTCTCCGCTTCTTTTATTTGCTGACGAATATCAAACTCCATACTTTTTGAAGTTAGAACCTCTGCTTCAAACTTCTTAACACCAAGTTCTGTCGCTCTTGCAGCCTGCTTCTGAATTTTTACAATTTCTAAAGCGTTTGACTGTAATTTAATCGTTTGGTTTATAATATCCAATTGATTATCCAAAGCCAATAATTCGTAATAAGAATCGGCAACTTCAGCAATAAGGTTTGTAATCACAAAGTTTTTACCTTCAACAGTAGCCAAATATCTGTTTAATGCCGCTTTTTTAGAATTGCGTAATTTTTTCCAGATATCCACTTCCCAATTGGCGTAAGCCGAAATAGTAAAATCTCCCAACGGATCAGGAGTTTCTACTCCAGGTTTGATTTCTGTAGTAGCATCACCCGCACCCTGACTAGTATATCTACCTACTTTTTCTACTCCAGCTCCGGCGCGAACACCAACTGTTGGTAATAAAAGTCCTTTTTTTACACGAATATCATTTTTAGCAATTTCAATTTCCTGCAAAGTGATATTTAATTCCTGATTATTTTTCAGGGCAACATCAATTAAATCAACAAGATTTTGATCTTTAAAGTAATCTTTCCAGACTAAAGCTGAGGTATTATTGTTTGCGTCCTGAGTTTGGGTTGTTGTGCCAAACGATTCAGGAACTGGTGTACTGGTTGTAGGTGCTGCCTCAGGCGCAGGGGCTTTACACCCTGCAACCGTAAGACATATACCTAACGCAATACCATATTGATATGATTTGAATTTATACATGATTGTTATCAATTTCTTCTGTTAATGGATTTTCTTCTTCATGTTTTACCAATTTATATTTCTCTGCAATTTTGGCAAAAATGAAATACAAGCCCGGAATTACAAATACCCCACAAATAGTACCTATAAGCATACCTCCGGCAGCTGCAGTACCAATGGTTCTGTTACCAATTTTACCCGGACCAGTAGCAAAAGCAAGTGGCAATAATCCCGCAATAAAAGCAAAAGAAGTCATCAAAATAGGACGGAACCTCGCTTTCGCTCCCTCCATTGCGGCTTCAAGTACTGATCTTCCTGCTGCATGTCGCTGTATCGCAAACTCTACAATCAACACGGCATTTTTACCCAGTAAACCAATAAGCATTACCATCGCAACCTGAGCATAAATATTGTTTTCTAATCCTGTTAATTTCAATAATAAGAAAGCTCCAAAAATACCTGCCGGTAAAGAAAGAATTACTGATAATGGTAAAATAAAACTTTCGTATTGAGCTGCTAATACTAGGTAAACGAATCCTAAACAAATTAAGAATACCCAAATAGCCTGATTACCCTGAGCAACCTCATCTGCAGAGATACCTGCCCAATCAATATCATAACCTCTTGGTAATTTTTTAGCGGCAACTTCCTGAATAACTTTAATTGCTGTACCAGAACTATAACCTGCCGCTGCAGAACCACTAATTTGTGTAGAAGTGTACATGTTATGTCTTGTAATCTCAGAAAGTCCGTATACTTTTTCTAATCTCATAAAAGCAGAAAAAGGAACCATTTCATCACGATTATTTTTCACATAAAGTTTTAAGATATCATCTGGCTGAGCGCGGTATTCTGGCGAAGCCTGAACGATTACTTTATAGTTAATTCCGTATTTAATGAAACTAATTTCGTAGTTACTACCCACAAGAGTTGACAAAGTATTCATGGCGTTTTCGATAGAAACTCCTTTTTGCTGTGCCATATCATTGTCTACCTTCATCATATATTGAGGGAAACTAGAACTATAAAAGCTGAACACGTTAGACAATTCCGGATGAGTGTTTAACTCTTTCACAAAATCATTATTTACCTGCTCCATTTTTTTGTAATCATTAGAACCTGTTTTGTCTAACAAACGAAGCTCAAATCCTCCGGCAGCACCATATCCTGGTACAGCAGGCGGTTGAAAAAATTCGATGTTAGCTCCTGCAATGTCTTTAGATTTTTCTTCCATTTCGGCCATAATCTCAAGAACAGAATGCTTTCTGTCACTCCAGTCTTTAAGGTTAACCAAACAAGTTCCTGAGTTAGAACCTGTACCTTCAGACAGAATTTCATAACCTGCTAATGAAGAAACAGATTTTACACCATCAATTTTCTCCGCAATTTTTTGCAGTCTTTCTGCAATATTATTCGTTCTTTCTAATGAAGAACCCGGTGGTGTTTGAATTACAGCATAAAACATACCCTGATCCTCATTCGGGATAAATCCAGAAGGAACAGAACTACTAATCAACCATGTTCCGGCACAAAAACCAAGAAGCGCAATAATTGTAACGGCTCTTCTGTTTACAATTTTAGCTAATAGGTTTTGGTATTTTCCTTGTGCTAAATTGAATTTATTATTGAATCCATCTATAAATATATTTACAGGCGTTTTCTTTTTAACCTCGCCATGATTGTTTTTTAACATCATCGCACAAAGTGCCGGTGTCAAAGTCAAAGCCACAATACCAGAAAGGATAATCGCCGTTGCCATAGTTACAGAGAACTGTCTGTAAAATACCCCAACCGGACCAGACATAAATGCAACCGGAATAAATACCGCTGCCATTAAGAATGTAATCGCTATAATCGCTCCTGCAATTTCGTGCATCGCTTTTTTAGTTGCTTTGAGTGGTGAGAGATGTTCTTCCTCCATCTTGGCGTGAACAGCTTCAATTACTACAATCGCATCATCGACGACGACCCCAATCGCTAGAACTAAAGCAAATAATGTAATTAAGTTCAATGAAATATCAAAGAATGTCATGAACACAAACGTACCAATCAAAGATACAGGTACCGCAATTGCCGGAATAACCGTCGAACGCCAGTCTCCTAAGAAAAGGAATACCACAATACCTACCAAAATAAATGCTTCTACAAGAGTATGAATTACTTTTTCGATAGAAGCATCAAGGAATTTAGAAACGTCATACGAAATTTCATAATCCATTCCTTTAGGGAATCTTTGCTTGATTTTTTCTAATTTAGCTTTTACCTCTTCAATAACCTGATTGGCATTACTACCAAATGATTGTTTCAATACAATAGCCGCAGAAGGTCTACCATTTAAGTTCGAATAGATATCGTACATCGAACTACCAAATTCTACTTTCGCAACATCTTTCAAGCGTAAAAGTTCCCCGTTAGCGTTTGATTTTACTACGATATTCTCATATTGTTCTTTGGTTGTAAAACGTCCTGAATATTTTAATACATATTCAAATGCCTGAGAACGTTTACCGGAACTTTCTCCTGTTTTACCAGGTGAAGCTTCTAAACTCTGACTTGATAATGCTTCCATTATTTCATCTGCAGAAATTTTATAAGCCAACATACGATCCGGTTTTAACCAAATACGCATTGCATATTCACGTGTTCCTAAGATATCTCCGGAACCAATACCATTTACCCTTTTTAATTCAGAAAGTACGTTGATATCAGCATAGTTATACAAGAACTTCATGTCGGTATTTTTGTCTGTACTGTAAAGATTCACATACATCAACATACTCGGTACTTCTCGGGTAATTTTGATACCCTCTCTAATAACTAATGGAGGTAGCTTATTAGTAACCGAAGCTACACGGTTTTGAACGTTGATCGCAGCCTGATTAGGATCTGTTCCTAAGTTAAAAACTACTTTGATCGTAGCTTCACCATCATTTCCGGCATCAGAAGCCATGTATTTCATTCCGGGAACTCCATTTAAGGCTCTTTCCAAAGGAATTACAACCGCCTTGATCATTAATTCACCGTTAGATCCTGGATAATCCGCGGTAACATTCACCATTGGTGGTGAAATTGTAGGGAACTGTGTAATTGGTAAACTTAATACCGACAATACCCCTAAAAAGACAATTATAAGCGATATCACTATCGACAATACAGGTCTTTGAATAAATTTATTAAACATTTTATATTTTTTTAATGATTAAACCAAATAGGAGTAAAACATGGTAATAGGTGAAATGTATACTGTAAAATGTGAAAAGCAAATCGCTGCTCAACACTATAAACCATTACTGAATACTGACACTGGATACTGCTACTTACTCTGCTTTTACGCGCAAATGATTCATTACCTCTTTTGGAGATTGGAATTCATATTTAATTTTGTCATTCTCTTTTACCTTCTGAACTCCTTCAAGTAAAATTTTATCATTTTGAGTAACTCCACTTTTAACCACATACAAATCAGGGATTTCGCCTGAAATTGTTATTTCTCTGGAATTTACTTTATTGTTTTTATCAATAACAAAAAGATATTTTTTATCCTGAATTTCATAAGTTGCTTTTTGCGGAATTATGATCGCATTTTTAAGAGGCACTAACATTTTAACTTGTCCTGTTTCTCCGTTTCTAAGCAATTTATCTGAATTAGGGAATCGTGCTCTAAAAGCAATATTTCCGGTTTCATTATTAAATTCACTTTCGATAAGTTCTACCTTTCCTTTTTCTTTGAAAGTATCACCATTGGCTAAAACCAAGCTTACTTTATTATCAGCACGATCTTTTACATCTGTTTGATATTGAATATATTCAGGCTCTGAAACATTGAAATAAGCAAACATCTGACTGTTGTCTGAAAGACTTGTCATTAATTCACCTTCGTCAATAAGACTTCCTAATTTTAATGGAATACGATCGATAGTTCCGTCAAACGGAGCTCTGATTTCTGTAAATGATAAGTGAAGTTTTGCTAATGCAACCTCAGCTTTTGCTGATTGTAGTTTTGCCTGAGCAACACTCAATTCGTTTTTAGAAACGATATTTTTATCTGCCAGTAATTTTGAATTTTGCAATTCTATTTCTACTGATCTTTGTTCAGCCTGTGCTTTAAGCAATTCAGCCTGATACATATTTGGCATAATTTTAAACAACAGTTGTCCTTTTTTTACAAACTGTCCTTCATCAACATAAATGTTTTGTAGAAACCCTTTTTCCTGAGCACGGATTTCTATGTTACGTACAGATTTAATCTGAGAAACATATTCTTTTACAAACGAAGTATCAATTAGTACCGGATTTGTTGCGGTAAATTTTTCCACTTCTTCTTTTTCTTCTTTTTTAGTTGTACAACTAGTAAGGCACACTAGGCCAATTAGGCCTGTGAACAAGATAATTCTTTTCATGATTTAGTTTGGAAATTAAGCGATTGGATGCTTGGAATACAGAGATTCCTTTGGATGAAAAAATGCATCAGCCAGCCTTAGTCAGAACTTAACTTTCATATAAGAAGAAGTAAAAAAATATACATCAACAAGATATGTAGATCACAACTTAGGTAACCGATGTATACTGTTGAATCAAATTCTTAAAACCTGTTGGGTAATGTAGATAGGATTTGAGTTGCCACAAAATGGCACAAAGAATTTAAAACGATTATAATCATTTACAATGGTTTGACTTGAAAAGGAAAGGTACCAATTGTCAAGTAAACTGTAATTTGCTGCAAAAAATTTATTCGTAAGTCCATCCTTAAGATCATCACTTCCAAGATATTCTTCCTCAAGATCTACGTCAGCGTCTTCAATTATTGAAGATCCCTGATCCTGATTTGTGAATTTTATCCTGTGCTTTTTCTCAAGAGTGTGTTGATGAAAGTTTTGAGGAGTACCAGCATTAAGATATTGCCCTCCGCCTAGCAGAAGGAAATTCATGAATACTAAAAATACTATTAACTTTCTCATTTGGGTGCGAAAGTAATAAAAGATTGGAATAAAAAAAATAAAATAAGAAAGTCTTAACATGTAGAAACAGACGAAAACGTTTTCATTTTTTAACAATCATTATTTCATAATTAAATGCAGCCTTTTATGATAAAATAGCAGAGACAAATAACTCGCAAATTAAATTAAGGCTTTTATGAAAGATACAATTAGACCAAACCATCAAATTCATAAATATCTGAGGATGTATATTTTATTCTGATAAATTTAGATTCTTTTTCTATAACAAAATTTCCATTATCGTAAATTCTTGTCCTTCTTTTACGAAAATTTCACCCGTATCTATCATTCCAAACTTCTCATAAAATGATTTTTTATTGCTTCTTGCATTGCACCAAATTTTTCTTAAATCTTGTTCTTTGGCGATTTTAAAAATATAATTTAACAATTCAGATGCAATTCCTTTACCTTGATATTCTTCTAAAGTGGCCAATTTTCTAAATTGCATTTCCTGATTAACAACAAAGCAAGAAACTATAGAAACTAGTTTTTCCTGCTCAAAAACTCCAAAATGCGACCCCAGATTATCTTCTTCCAGTTGTACAAATTCAACAGGTTTATCCGGCCACATTACTTTGTGTCTAATCTCCCAGGTTTCTGAAGGTTGAATTGTTCTAATTCTCATTGTTTTATTTTTTTTAGCATTCAAATTTAAGATTATTAGATTGTTTTCTAAAGAACAAACATATCGTATTCATTATCAAAAACATACAAAAACAAAAAACACAGATTAACTCAAAATAAATAAGATAAATCGCTCTATTTTAATTAATAATATTTATTTTTATGTCACCTAAAAACAAATCCCATTATGAAAAAATTCCTTTTAGCAGCATTTTTGTGTATTGGTGTAAACTCCTTTGCACAATTAATACAATTTGGTCCTCAGGTTTCTTATAACATTACTTCACCACTTACAGACGATTTTAGTTCTAAAAGTTCTGGAACTGCAATGGGAGTTGCCGGATTTGCAAGAGTTAATTTATTACTCTTTTATGCTCAGGGTGAACTTGGATATTCACAATCAAAATTTAGCCTTTCGCAAACCGGAGTTGGAGAAACAGATTATGAATTATCCGGAACTGATGCTACAATAATCGCCGGTTTCAAGATTGTACCTTTAGGAAAGCTTGGAAATATTCGCCTTTTTGTTGGATATAATTGGAAAAACTACTCAGATATAAAAACAAATAACAATCTTAATTTTATCGATTTCGAAAAAAACAACAGCAGTGTTCTTGGTGGTGTTGGTGTCGATTTATGGAAGCTTACATTAGATTACAGATATCTTGCAGGCTTTACAGATCTTGATCCTTCCGGTAGAAACGTAAAAACGGCAATCTCCAATTTGTCACTTGGGTTTAAATTTTTATAAAAATATCTTTTTATTATATAAAAAAGGGAATCAAATTGATTCCCTTTTGTGTTATTTTACTTTAACAAAATACCATTCTTTATTATTATCTTTTATTTGTTCGATACCTTTTTTATTTTTTTTGGCAACATTAATTACATGTAATTCTGTTGAACTATCATTTATTGAGCAATGCCAAATCGTACCATCTGATAAAATTATATTCGAAAACAAAGAATCGGATTTCGCTCCATCATAGTAAACCAGATCTTCCGTTTTAATAAGTTTCATTTCTTGTGTTTTCTTATTTTTTTCAAAAAATGAAACCTGCGTTCTGCTAACCTTGATGAACTCATCAGAAGTTTTCACAGAACTATCACTTGTTTTATTACTTGCCCAAACTGGTTTATTTCCTGTCATTTCCCAAATACCCAATGTCTGAGTCAATATGTTTTCTCTTAAAACATTTCTTAAAGTGTCTACTTTATTAAATGATTCGATACCAATTTCGTTCTCAGGTATAATCTTAGAAGCTATATAAAATAGGTCAATTGCTTTCTTAAAATCAGCTTTTTTATAATAGGATACTGCTAATTCGTATCTGTTTTTTTGAAACGAAGTCTTTGTATTATTTTGAGCAAAAGTTTTTGAAGTAAGTAATAAGGCAATAAAAAAAAGAATCTTTTTCATTAATACAGTTTTTTTTCTTACAAATTTAAGCCATTATTCTTACATACAATTATGGTTTTCCGTATTTCTTTAACTTTAACAAATTGTATCTTTAATATTAACACAAAAGGGAGTCTATAAATTTAGACTCCCTTTTGTGCATGATATATTGATTTACTTCAATTTAGCTCGAAAACCTATTTAAAATCTCCACCGCTTTTTTGGTATCTTTTGTACTTACAAAAATGTGGTCGTGATAATAAGCTGCAACAACATTACAGCTAATTCCGTTCTCTGAAAGTGCTTTAGAAAATGCTGCCGTCAAACCAATTGCTTCCAAAGAGGAATGAACTGTAAGCGTAATCCAGGACATTACAACCGAATATTCCAGGTTTAACTTTTCTGCAATTTCTTTTTTCAGAATTAAAGTAATGGCTTCTTTTTCTTTAAAGAACATCTCGATATCGTTCAAATCAAGATTTTCTAATTTCGCAACTTTACAAAAAACATAATCTCCTGAATTATGTTGAGGTTTCATGCTTTTGAGCAATTTTTCTAAATCTTTTTCTCCCGACATTTTGAGTTCTTATTAAATAAAATCATTTCAGTTTTTCTAATTTCCCTTTTGTTTCAGGAAAATTCTTATCCAAAAGTAACGCTTTTTCATAACTGGCAATCGCATTTTTCTTATCGCGATTGGCTTCATAAAAATCTCCAAGCGAATCATAAACATTTGGACTTTGAGGATAATTAGTAACATTTAATTTGAATAAATAACCTGCCAAATCCATATCTTTTTTCCCCAAAGACTCATAAGCATAAGTATTTACTATTTTTTCAGGAACATTTACTATATAGCCTAAATGTTTGGAAACATTTTCAAAATGCTTCTCAATTTTAGTAAAAACGGCTTTATTAAAATTAATTTCTTCCGATATTGAAAGCTTTAAATGATTGAATTTGAATATAAAACGAAGACCATCATATGTTGCAATCAATGGTACAGATCCATGATCATCATCATTATAGTATTTGTAATCATAATTTAGATTACTCTTTTTATTCTTGCCAAAGAAATCATTCAAATCCAGAATTGATTTGATATGTCTTGAAAAAACAGCTGTATCTTTTCTAACTTTTACAACATCCATATTGTCATCCATTGTATTTGCTGCAGCCATAAATAGCGAAACATTTACCAGATTTTTATTTGCCAGTTTTTTTTCCGTTTCTGCTAAAAATCTCTGATGATCCCACCACATACTTGGATCGATAGCTATATACGAATTGAATAAATTAGTGTGATTTGTCAAAATATTAATGGCTGTCAATCCTCCAAAAGAATGCCCGATTAAGGTTCTGTAAGGCGCTGCAGGATATTTACTGTCAATATACGGAATCAATTCTTTTTCGAGAAACTCGACAAATTTTTCTCCTCCACCAGATTGATCACTTACACTTTTTTTCACAAACGACGGATCAATATCTGAATGTGTTGGAGTCAAATCTCTATTGCGCTTTGTATTTGGAATTCCTACTACAATCATTTCCGGACAATTTGTATTTCCGTTTACTTCGCTCATTTCTTCAATAATTCCAACTACTGAACTAAAATGTCCATCTCCGTCAAGTACATAAACTACCGGATATTTTTGTTTCGCAAAACCATTGTTTTGTGCGCTTTTAGGCAAATGAACCCATATTTTTCTGTTCTCATTCAAGACTTTTGAAGAAATACTATCAATTGTTCCAATTTCAATTTTGGTTTTATTCTGAGCAAATGCAAAGCTTGTCAGCAAAAAGGAAAACCCAAAGAATATTATCTTTTTTCTAAAACTGTTTTTTAAACTATTCATTTCAATTTATTTTATTTTTTGAGGTTAATTAATAAAACTTAATCTTCAATATAATAGAAAAAAAATCGCCTTTCCCATAGAGAAAGGCGACTTGTTGTGTTTATTAATTAGCTGTCCAAGTATTGTTTCCCGGTGTGGCATCCATAAAGATACCACCATCTAAAATAACTTGTTTTATTTGCTTTTTGTTTTTCAAAATAACTTTTGCCAATTTCTGATTTGTTTCCCAAACAGCTGGTGTTTGATGCAAAGTTTCTTTCGTATTATCCTGATAAGTAATAACTATATCAAACGGAACTGCAAAGCCTCCCTCATTTGCAACGGAAACGATGTTTTTATCTACGTTTCTTACTGAAAGATCAATATAATTATTGGTAAAAAACCAGTTATTAAAGAACCAATTCAGATTTCTGCCTGAAGCTGTATTTATAGAGTTAAAATAATCCCAAGGAATAGGATGTTTACCGTTCCAGTTGTCCATATAAGCGTGTAATGATTTTTTGAACAAATCATCTCCCAACATATCTTTTAAAGCCAGATAAGAAAGAGATGCTTTTCCGTATGAATTATTTCCATATCCGGCACCGGAAACTTGTGTAGACATTGTGATTATTGGCTGATCTTCTTCTGTAGATAAATCACTTATATAATCTTTTACTCTAAAATCTTTATAGAATTTATCTGCAGCTTCTTTACCATGTTCTGCAATTCCAATTAAATATTCGAAAGTAGTTGCCCAACCTTCATCCATAAATGCATAACGTGTTTCGTTGATTCCCATATAAAAAGGAAAATATGTATGTGCTACTTCATGATCCTGAACCAATTGCGCAAAAACAGGATCTCCCATTTGTGAATCATTACACATCATTGGATATTCCATATCTGCAAAACCCTGAAATGCGGTCATTTTTGAAAACGGATACGGAACTCCCGGCCAACTGTTCGAAAAGAAATCTAAAGCATATTGATTGTTTTTTACTGAGTTCACAAAATCAGTTCCTTTTACATCATAAGCCGCCTGAACGCTTGCACGACGGTTTGTTTTTTTATCGACCAAAACACTACTCGCATCCCATAAATAATGGTCACTTAACCCAAAACATACATCAGAGATATTTTTGGCTTCAAACTTCCAAACATTCCAATCATTTTGTTTGGTAACTACGCCGCTTTTTAGTTCGGTTTCATTTGCAATATGTAAAATTTCATCTGTAACATAAGATTTTTTCAAACGTGTAGAAAATTCCGGTTGCAAAACTTCATCAGGATTTAGTAAATCACCTGTTGCATAAACCACATAATTTTTAGGCACTTTTACGGTATAGCTATAATCATTAAAATCATTGTAAAATTCCTGACGATCAGTATGTGGTAATCGGTCCCACATATTGTAATCATCAAAAACCGAAACGCGAGGATAACTATAAGCTACAAAAAAAGTAGTTTCGTCGATCTGTCCTTCTCTTCCACTCTCTTTAGACAATGGATAATTCCAATCGATATAAATAGTTGCCTTCGAATGTGGAAGAATTGGTTTGTTCATTTTTACGTTTCCAACAGTTCCCCAACCTTTTGCATCTTCTTTATAAACGTCATCTCCAATTTTAAGAGAAGTAATTGTAAGTCCATTACTTAAAAAATCATCACTTACAGTTCCGCTTCTTGGCGAAGACGGTTTATGAAGGTTATTTACAAATCGAATTGCCAGATTTCTTAAAGTATCATTACTATTATTTTCATAAACAATAGTTTCTGTTCCGCTAACTAGTTTTGTTTTTGGATCTACAGAAATATCCATCGTATATTTTCCGTGGTTTTGCCAATAATTTTTTCCAGGTTTTCCGTCCTGAGAACGAGTACCTTTTGCATAAGCTTCTTTTATATTTCTGGGCATATAAAGCTCTTGCGCAAAGCTATTTTGCGCCAAAAATAATAAGGCAATAAATACAAATTGGAATGTTTTTTTCTCCATAAGTGGTTTTATATTTTAATGATTTAATATCGAATATATAATTAGTGGCATTTTCTCATTTAAAGTTACAATTTGTTATAAAAATATTTGTTTTAAGAAATTGACGTTATAAAATTAAGAATAATTATAACTAAACATTAAATTAAAATCAAAAGATTAAAAAAATACTTAGCCACTTAGTAACTTAGATCCTTAACATCTTAAAAAATAAAAACCGCCTAATTCTAAAAGAAAAAGACGGCATCTACAATTAATATATAACCTCGGAATTACAAAATATAATCGGTATTTATAAAATTCGATTCTTTGCTATTTAATAGCTCTTGCAGAATTTCATTATTATAAGCGATATCTTTTGAAGCCACGAACGTACGAATTGAAAATGAACGCAAAGCATCTGGAATACTCAAAGTTCCTACAGCAGAATCTTTACGGCCTGTAAACGGAAATGCATCCGGACCTCTTTGACATGAACTGTTTAAATTTACTCTACAAACTAAATTTACTAAAGCATCGATAAGTGGTGCCAAAGTTTTGATGTCTTTACCAAACAAACTTACTTGTTGTCCGTAGTTAGATTCGGCCATATCTTCAAGCGGTTCATTAATATCTTTAAAAGAAATAATTGGCACTACAGGTCCAAATTGTTCTTCATGATATACACGCATATTTTTATTTACAGGATATAAAACTGCCGGAAAAATATAATTATCAGTGTGCTTTCCTCCTTTTTCATTCAATATCTTAGCACCTTTATGTGTAGCATCGTCAATTAATCCCTGAATGTAAGCCGGTTTTTCGGTTTCAGGAAGTGGTGTCAATGAAGCTCCTTTTTCCCAAGGATTTCCAAATACTAAAGCATCAACTTTTTCAGAGAAACGTTTGTTGAATTCCTCCGCAATAGATTCATGAACATATAGTACTTTTAGGGCCGTACAACGTTGTCCGTTAAACGATAAGCTTCCTGCAATACATTCCTGGATTGCCAAATCTAAATCGGCATCCGGTAAAATAATTGCCGGATTTTTAGCTTCTAAACCTAAAATCAAACGCAATCTGTTTTTATTTGGATGTTGATCCTGCAAAGCAATCGCCGATTTACTGTTTCCAATTAATGCCAAAACATCAATTTTCCCAGATTTCATGATTGGAGAAGCTACTTCACGACCTCTACCGTAAACAATATTGATAACCCCTTTAGGGAAACTGCTTCTAAAAGCCTCCAATAATGGCGAAATACATAAGACACCATGTTTTGCAGGTTTGAAGATTACCGTATTTCCCATAATCAAAGCTGGAATCAACAATGAAAAAGTTTCGTTTAATGGATAATTGTAAGGTCCAAGACACAAAACAACACCAAGAGGTCCACGGCGAATCATTGCATTTACACCTTGTACTTTTTCAAAGTGAGCACTGCGCCCGTTTAGTTCTTTATAACTGTCAATAGTATCATGAATATATTCTACTGTTCTGTCAAATTCTTTTTGCGAATCGCCAAGGTTCTTTCCAATTTCCCACATCAAAAGTTTAACCACTTCTTCGCGGGTTTCCTTCATTTGTCTTACGAAATTTTCCATGCATTTAATACGATCAACCACTTTCATAGTTGGCCATAAACCTTGTCCTTTATTATAAGCCGCATTTGCAGCTTCAACAACTTCAGCAGCTTCTTTCTCTGCCATAAACGGAATCGATCCCAGTAAAGTTGGCGTATATTTTTCTGTAGATGAAATAGTAGAAAAAACAGGTGTAGTTTGTCCTGCCCAGTGTTTTAATTCTCCGTTTACAAGATAAGCATCTTGATTTATAAGGGTTTTAATCTGAAATTCTTCGGGTATTAAATTCATAATCTGGTAATTTATGTTTGGTTATTAATAGCATTTTAAACAAAAAAAGAGGCTTTTCGCGCCTCTTCTTCTATCTTTTATGGATTCACGGTTTCCCCTTCCCAGTCCAGAATTCCACCAAGCAGATTGTAGGCATTATCTATACCTAACTCATTCATAATCTGACATGCTTTAGCGCTTCTGGCACCAGAACGACAATACACATAATAGTTTTTGTTTTTATCTAATTCTTCGATTTCATAAATAAAACCTTGTCCTTTATTAATGTCGATATTTACAGCATTTTCGATATAGCCGTCATTAAATTCGTCTTCAGTTCTTACGTCAAGTATAACTGCATTCTCATCAGCAGCTAGCTGATTAACCCAATCTTCTTGTGATAAATTCATAATAAATGTGTTTTTGTAAAATTACGACGTTTCTATTAATTAAAAACGTGCCAAATGCGATTTCGATTATTATTCTCAGAAAACGTTTTAGAGAAAGGATTATAATCAGTGAAAGGCAAATTTACTTACTATTTTTAAAAATATAGTCTATAAAATCGATCGAAAATAGGATTTTTTCATTTGACCTTTTATCTCTCAAATATAGTTTTCTCACAATTTATACCATTTCAATCTGCTATCTTTGTATAAAATTGTGTGCTTTAATCTTAATTTGATAAAAAAGTAAGCCACGAATTTCACGAATAAACACGAATTAATTACGTTGAAATTTATTTTTGCCACAGATTAAAAGATTATAATGATTTAAAAAAAACGTCAAGAATTACACAAAACAGCACAATTTAATTAGTGAAAATTAGTGCGATTCGTGGCGAAAAAACAACCTCAATCCAATGCAAAACCCATTAAAAAATATATTCCCTAATTTCTCTTCCGAACTTATTTCGACAATCGAAGAAAACGGAAGTCTGCAGCATTTTGAAGCAGGAACGATCTTAATGCGAACCGGACAATATATCAAGAATACCGTTTTGATTACCAAAGGAAAAATCAAAATCTATCGCGAAGGCGAAGATGGCGGCGAATTTTTAATGTATTATTTACAACCCGGACAAGCCTGCGCCATTTCGATGATTTGTGCAACCAAAAGTGAGAAAAGCCAAATTATGGCAAAAGTTGTCGAAGATGTTTCGGTCATGATGATTCCGTTGCAAATGATGGACAAATGGATGATGGAACACAGATCGTGGTACGAATTTGTAATCGAAACCTATAGAAATCGTTTTGAAGAAGTCCTCGAAGTTGTTGACAATATCGCTTTCCGTTCTATGGATGAGCGTTTGGAGTTTTACCTCAAAAGACATTCCGATGCTTGCGGTTGTACCGAAGTAAATTTGTCACATCAGGAAATTGCTTCCGAATTAAATACTTCAAGAGAAGTTGTTTCGCGATTACTCAAAAAAATGGAACAAAGAGGTTTGGTCAAACTAAACCGAAACCAAATCGAACTTTTAAGTAAAAAATAAAACATTTGTTTTTTTATTTGAACCATTAAGAGATTAAGAAAATTAAGTTTAGCGTCTTTATATCTTAATGATTACTAAAGAAAATTAAGCAGTTAAACTTAATTTTCTTAATCTCTTAATGGTAAAAACTTTTTTTCATTACCATTTCACATTCCTTATGTGATAAATGTTACTGTGGGATTTCTTTTTACAAACCACCTTTGCATAAAAACAAATGCAATGGAATATTTAGGTTATTTTGCTTCGATTATTATCGGGATTTCGCTGGGTTTAATTGGTGGCGGCGGATCGATATTGACCATTCCTATTTTAGTGTATTTGTTTAAAGTAAATCCGGAGCAAGCTACTTCCTATTCCTTATTTATTGTTGGATTAACTGCCATGTTTGGAAGTTACAGCCATTACAAAATGGGAAATCTAAAACTGAAATCGGCATTGTATTTTGCGATTCCTTCGGTGATTTCGATTTTGATTATTCGTGAAGTTATTTTTCCGCAAATTGCATCGACCTTATTTTCCGTTGCTTCTTATTCAGTTTCAAAAGATTTTCTGATTATGATTATCTTTTCGATATTAATGATTACGGCGGCAATTTCGATGATCCGAAAAAGCCAACCCGAAATAAAAGGCGCCGAAACAAATTACCTTCAACTAAGTTTTATAGGTTTCATTGTAGGAATCATAACAGGATTTCTGGGTGCTGGCGGAGGATTCTTAATTATTCCTGCCTTGCTCTTTTTTGCAAAATTACCTATGAAACAAGCTGTAGGAACTTCGTTATTAATTATCAGCATTAATTCTACGATAGGTTTTGGAGGCGATTTATACATTGGAACTCCTATTAATTATCCTTTTTTATTAGGTGTTTCGGCAATGGCACTTTTAGGAATGTTATTAGGAAGTCAGCTTTCTAAAAAAATCGACGGAACTAAACTAAAACCAATTTTTGGCTGGTTTGTTCTCGTAATGGGATTTTATATAATTACAAAAGAGGTTTTGTTTTAGTTTTACTTGTAAAGTAGTCTTTGTCAAAGTTTTGAGCTTTGAAAAAGACGAAAACTATTTCTTCTCAGCATTTCTAAGACTTGGTTTTCTGTAAAATAAATATCTTAAAACCAAGGTGTAAAACGCAAAAATAGAAGTCGTTAAAGTCCCTACTACAAATAGAAACTCGGTTTGCGACAAAATAAAGAATTTATACGATGCTCCTAAACCGTGCAAAAGAATTACAATAGCGATGAAAATAGCCCATCGTGACGAAAAAACAAAAGCTTTCTTAGCGTTTTCCTGTCTCAGCTTCCGTTCAGAACTTTCGTTTGCCTGTTCGATTTCAAATCTTTTTAGTTCAATATATTCCGAGTGGCTTTTTGGATCATAAGGTCTCATCAAATGATCTTCCTTTTCTGCCTCTTTCGTTACATCCTTTGGAACATTAATGATGTCGTTTCCTAAAGCACTATCCGTCAATTTTTCTGCTAGAGTTCTTTCCATTAAGTATTTAATTTTTCCTTGTAGTATTCTTTAATTAAATCATTTCCAATCACAACATCATGCGTACCGTCCCAGGTTTGCGACCATGGACTTCCCTCTTCATGCGTCAACGCCGAAAGCTGTAAACCAGATAGATTTTTATAATTGTCCCAGATTTTTTTCAAAAACTCTTTATCTTCTTCCTGCAATGGAGTTTTAGCAGAAATACTAAGCAACAACGGATCAACATTATCCTTACCAAACATTCGGATCGAATAATACAAATCAGGAATAACCGAACCGTATTTCCATGCCTGTACTTGATTTTCGAAAAGAGGATTTCCTGTAATTCCCAAATACCAGCCATGCGAAATATAAGTCAGCTTCAGCAATTTCATAGGATCAAGTCCCTGACCTTCTTCTTTAGCCAACTCCACAAAATAATTTGCTATATCAAAACAATTATACATTTTTTGTAGGTTTAGTTATTCGTTCTTCTCACAAACATACTAAAAACAAATCAATTACAAAGTTTCTAATAATTAAGTTCAAGACAACAGTAAAACAAATTAGAAAAAATAATTTATGATAAATAATTTGGGTGTTCCCTCCGGTCGGGCTATCCGCTATATCTTTTTTATGGCAGAAAAAGCCATAAAAAAGGATACCGCTCCTATCCCTAACGCAGACTTGGGTAAATAGAAATGTCCGTTATAATTAAACCAAAAGAAATACATAGTGAGATTGCTTCGTTCCTCGCAATAACGTAGCATGTGTCTTTGCGAGGAACGAAGCAACCATATTAGAAAAATTAATCATTATTGACATTTGACTAGCCGTGGGTTTCAACCCACGGAATATCGAATAAATCTATCTTGGCTTTAGCCAAATATGCTTAACAATTTGGCTAAGGCCATTATATTTTGAAATTAAAAAACCGTTGGTTAAAACCAACGGCTAGTCATATAATTAATTCGTGAAAATTTGTGAAATTCGTGGCAAAAAAACCTAGTGCTCCCCATACCCAATATCATCCATCTTCCCGCTAAAAACACGGTATTGAATAATAAAGTAAACAATCACTAAAAACAAAGCAACAAAAAACCAGCTCATTCCGGCGTTTAAACCGTATTCTCCCGCCGCTGTGTTATAAATCGTTAAAGATGGATTTACATTATTGGTCGAAGGCAAAACATTCGGAAAAATCGAAACAGCTGTTGAGGCAAATCCACCAACCAGAAACAAAGTCGAAAATATAAATCCGTGACCGTCTTTTTTATACGAACGAACTTTGAACAAACCTACAATTCCAACAAAAGTCATTAGAGGAAAAAACCAAAGAATTGGATTTTCTATAAAGTTATGAAATGGCTGAGGTTCGATAAAATGCCAAATTTGCAGTGAAATAAAAACTAATATCAAAAGAACAATATTCAGTTTAAAAACCACATTTTTAAGTTGGGTATTTAACGAAGAATTGGTTTTGAAAATAATCCAATTTGCGCCGTGAATCGTCAAAGCGACAACACTCACAACTCCCAGAAAGAGTGTAAACCAATCGATAATTCCCAATTCATTTGCCTGTGGGCTAAAAGTTGGATTCCACAAAGGCAAAAAGAAAAAGTGAGCTTCTTGTGTCGAAACGCCATTAGTCACCATTCCGAGATTTACACCGCGAACAATATTCCCCAAAGCAATCCCAAAGAATAAAGCCAAAAGTAAACTTGCGATTCCAAATGCTTTATCCCAAATCGATTCCCACATTGGATGATGAACCTGACCGCGCATTTCTAAACCAATGGCACGGAAAATTAAAAGCCATAAAATCATAATCAAAGGCAGATAAAATCCGCTGAAAGAAGATGCATATAAAGTTGGAAAAGCAAAAAATAAAACTCCTCCGGCAGCAATTATCCAAACTTCATTGGCATCCCAAAACGGACCAATGGCACTCGTAATTGCTTTTTTATCTTTTTCTGTTTTGGCAAAAAATAAATGAATAATTCCTGCCCCAAAATCATAACCGTCTAAGACAATATAAACGGCTAGAATTCCCATTAAAACTACGTACCAAAAAAATTCCATACTTATATATTTTCAGTTATGACTTCTTGATGAGGTCCTTTATTTATAATTTTTCCAATCAAAAGCAAAAACAACATTCCCAGTAAAAGATACAATCCAATAAAACCCAGCAAAGTAAACAAGGTATTTCCGGAAGAAACTGTTGGCGATGCTCCGGCGGCAGTTCGTAATAAATTATAAACCAGCCAAGGTTGTCTGCCTAATTCGGCGGTGTACCAGCCTGTCGTATTAGCAATGTACGGAAATGGCATCATAAACATAAGCGACCATAAAATCCATTTGGTTTCGAATAATTTCCCTCTAATCAATTGAAAAAGAGAAATCAGCATCAAACCGATGAATACAGTTCCGAGTCCTACCATAATATGATACGCATAATACAATCCTGAAATATTGGTTGGATGCAAATCTTCTTCGAATTGATCTAAACCTTTAATTTCCTGATTCCAATTTCCGTAAGTAAGGAAACTCAGGATATTTGGAACGGCAATTTTATTGTCCAGTTTTTTGTCTTTTACATCGGGCTGACCGATTAAAACAATTTCGGAACCTTTTTGTTCGGTATGAAAAATTCCTTCCATTCCGGCAAAAGTTACAGGTTGGTATTTTACGACGTTTTTAGCCAGTAAATCTCCCGTTGGAACTGCCACAATTATACTCGAAATCAATCCGAAGATCACGCCTGTTTTAAGAAATAATTTTCCAAAATAAACATTCTTTTTACTCAGAATATAAAAAGCTCCAATTCCCGCCACAACAAATGAACTCGTAACTAATGAAGCTGCCTGATTGTGTAAATAAGATGGCCACAACCACGGATTCAGGAATAAAGCCTGGAAATTATTCAGCACAAATTTTCCGTTTTCAAGGATTTCGTAACCTACAGGATTCTGCATCCACGAATGTGTAGCTATAATTAAAAATCCGCTTGCCCAGGAACCAATGCAAATTAGTAAGCCGGTTACAAAATGCCATTTATGTCCAAGGAGTTTTTCTCCAAATAAAAATATTCCAAGAAATGAGGATTCTAAGAAGAATGAAAACATTCCTTCCATTGCCAAAGTCTGACCGATGATTCCACCGGTTAATTCAGAGAATTTTGCCCAATTGGTTCCAAATTGAAACTCCATAGGAATTCCCGTAACAACGCCCATTGCAAAATTAAGGGCAAAAATTTTCATCCAGAAATGCGTGGCGTGATTGTATTGTTCATTTTGAGTTTTAAGATATTTCCACTTGAAGTAAACAATGATCAGCGAAAGCCCCATTGTAAGTTGCGGAAAAAGATAATGAAAAGTAATTGTGAAGGCGAATTGCATTCGGTCATAAAAAAGCATTTCTTCCATAGTGGTATTTTATTTATGAAGTCCCACAAATTTACCCATTAAAACCCGAAATTCCTGCCTTAAAAAAAAGTTTATCGCTCAACATTTGTTAAACTTTTCAACAAATTTAAAAGTGCAAATCACACTTATGTCTACCAGAACTTTGTCAAAGTTTGAAACTTTGACAAAGTTTTCGATACTTAAATTTTACTCATTCTTCAAGATGCCTTTTTCGACGCTTTCGTTTATTAAACCTTCGGCGTAGCTCCATAAAGACCGAGAACCTTCTTTTATAACGCTCTTTTTTTCGTAGACTTTATTATAACCAACGCCAAATTCTTTCCAGGTTCCACCATTGTTAGACGTATTTTGCAATAAAGGTTCTAGTCTGTCCATAGATTTTGCAAACTTAGCTTCGTTAGTTTCTCCTGCTTCAAATTCTTCCCAAATTGAAATCAATTCATCTGCTTGGTTTTTAGGCAATAATCCAAAAATACGATTTGCTGCTAATCGTTCTTGTTCCGTATTATCATGGTTTATTTGCGAATCATATAAAAAAATATCTCCGGCGTCGATTTCGACTATATCATGTATCAAAACCATTTTTACCACTTTCAAAACATCAACCGGTTCATTTGAATGTTCTGCCAAAACAATCGCCATCAAAGCCAAATGCCAACTGTGTTCAGCATCATTTTCATGTCGGTCGCTATTAAAAAGCTTTGTTTTACGCTGAATGTATTTTACTTTATCAATCTCTTTTATAAAAGCAATTTGATTCAATAAATCTTCTGTGTTCATATCAATGATTTTTGTAGAGTTGTAAAATTACGCAGATTATTCTTTTTACCATATAAGTTATATAAGTTCATTTTAGCTTTGCGCATAATTAAAGTCTACCTTAAATTCACTTATATCACTTATATGGTGAAATTTTTGTTTTTTACACAAAAATCTAATTTCTGTAACATTAGTCACTTATTTTAAGAAAAAACTAGGCTACCTTTGTATTCCCTTATTTTTAGAATACATATCATGAAAATAGAACAAATTTACACCGGATGTCTAGCGCAAGGTGCTTATTATATTACTTCAAATGGCGAAGCGGCCATTATTGATCCGCTTAGAGAAATTCAACCTTATCTTGATCGTTTAGAACGTGATCAGGTTAAATTGAAATATATTTTTGAAACGCATTTCCACGCTGATTTTGTTTCAGGTCATATCGATTTGAGCAAAGAAACTCAGGCACCAATTGTTTACGGACCAAATGCAGCTTGCGAATTTGATTGTATTTCTGCTAAGGACGGACAAGAATTTAAGATCGGAAATATTACTATAAAAGCGTTGCATACTCCGGGACATACTATGGAAAGCACAACGTATTTATTGATTGACGAAAACGGAAAAGATTACGCGATTTTCTCTGGAGATACTTTATTTATTGGTGATGTTGGCCGTCCTGATTTGGCTCAAAAAGCTGCTGGAATGACCCAAGATCAATTGGCTGGGATTTTATTTCATTCTTTAAGAGATAAAATCATGACTCTTGCAGATGATGTAACCGTTTATCCTGCGCATGGTGCAGGAAGTGCTTGTGGAAAAAACATGAGCAAGGAAACAGTTTCGACTATCGGAAATCAAAAAGCTACTAATTATGCTTTGCGCGCAAACATGACCGAAGCCGAATTTATTACTGAAGTTACGGATGGTTTATTGCCTCCGCCAGCTTATTTTAGTATGAATGTGGCGATGAATAAAGGCGGTTACGAAAGTTTCGAATCGGTTTTGCATAACGGAATGAAAGCTATTAAAGCAGAAGAATTTGAGGCTGTTGCCGAAGAAACCGGAGCTTTAATTTTAGACACCAGAAAAAGTGGCGATTTCTACAAAGGTTTTATTCCGCAATCAATTAATATAGGGATCAATGGAGATTTTGCTCCGTGGGTTGGAACTTTAGTTGCCGATGTAAAACAACCTATTATATTAGTAACAGAAAATGGTCTTGAAGAAGAAACTGTAACTCGTTTAAGCCGTGTAGGTTTTGACTCGATTATCGGACATCTTGAAGGTGGTTTTGAAGCTTGGGAAAAAGCAGGTTTCGAAATTGATACGGTGAACCGAATTTCGGCAGATCAATTTGCATCTGAATTTAAACCTCAAGAAAATAAAGTAATCGACATTCGTAAAGAAACCGAATACAGCGCTGAACATATTGATGAAGCTTACAACAAACCACTTGCTTTTATTAATGACTGGGTAAAAGACATTAACCCAAATGAGCATTTTTATTTGCATTGCGCGGGAGGATATCGCAGTATGATTGCAGCTTCGATCTTGCAAGCTCGCGGTTTCAGAAATTTCACCGAAATTGAAGGTGGTTTTGGAGCAATTGCAAAAACGAATATTCCAAAATCAGATTTCGTTTGTCAAAGTAAGGTATTAAAGTAAAAAGTAACAAAGGTACAGAGTTACAAAGCGACAAAGGTTTTAGCCTTTGAACCTTTGAACCTTTGCCTCTTAGAACCTAAAAAATAAAATGAGTTTACTAGAAATCATAAAAGAACCTTGGCCTTGGTACGTTGCAGGTCCGTTAATTGGATTAACAGTTCCTATTTTGTTGATTGTCGGAAATAAATCTTTCGGGATTAGTTCCTCATTGCGACATATTTGTGCCGCATGTATTCCGGCGAATATTTCCTTTTTTAAATACGATTGGAAAAAAGAAAGCTGGAATTTATTTTTCGTTTTCGGAATTTTCCTTGGCGGAATGATCGCAGCTTACTTTTTATCAAATCCAAATGCGGTTGAGATTACACCGCAACTTTCAGAGCAATTAGCTGGTTACGGAATCACTGATCATTCAGGATTATTGCCAAAAGAACTTTTCTCGTGGGAAAGTTTATTCACACTTCGTGGCTTTATTATGATTGTTGTTGGTGGATTTATGGTTGGTTTTGGAACACGTTATGCAGGCGGATGTACAAGTGGACATGCAATTATGGGAATTTCAAACTTGCAATGGCCTTCATTGGTAGCTACAATCTGTTTTATGATTGGTGGTTTTATTATGGCGAATTTGATTCTTCCATATATTCTTTCACTTTAGATATTCTTTCACTTTAAAAATTTCAAAAATGAATAATTTAGAAAATAAAAACACAGATACAGAAGGAATTAACGGAAGCCAATTGAAAGATTCCGGATTCTCAAACCTGAAATATCTAATCGTTGGAATCTTTTTTGGAATCGTATTCGTAAAAGCCGAAATCATTAGTTGGTTTCGTATTCAGGAAATGTTTCAATTGCAATCTTTCTTTATGTATGGCGTAATTGGAAGTGCTGTTGTAGTTGGAATAATCTCAGTTCAGATCATTAAAAGATTCAACATAAAAACCATTCAAGGCGAAAAAATCGAAATTCAGCCTAAAACATTTAGCAAAGGTCAAATTTACGGCGGATTATTATTCGGTTTTGGCTGGGCAATAACCGGAGCTTGTCCCGGACCTCTTTTTGCTCAAATTGGAACCGGAGTTACTGTAATTGTTGTAACTCTTGTAAGTGCTATCGCCGGAACTTGGTTTTACGGTCTTATAAAAGATAAATTACCTCATTAAAAAAATGAATACATTATTATTACGAAAAGCAAATCTTTCAGAAGTACCTCAAATTTGGGAAATTATACAAGATGCTATCGAACAAAGACGACTAGAAGGAAGTAAACAATGGCAAGATGGTTATCCAAATGAACTGTCGATTGAAAATGATATAAATAATGGTTACGGTTTCGTACTAACCGAAAACGAATCTATTTTATGTTATGCCGCCATTATTTTCGACATAGAACCCGCTTACGAAGACATAGAAGGCAAATGGCTTACTAATGGTGATTATGCTGTTGTACATCGTGTAGCAGTTTCAAAATTGACAAAAGGAAAAGGCATTGCAACAAAACTTTTTCAAAACGTAGAAGGTTTATGTCTCGAACACAATATATATAGTATAAAAGTAGATACTAACTTTGACAATGTTCCGATGTTGAAAATTTTAGACAAATTAGATTATACCTATTGTGGCGAAGTATATTTTAGAGGTGCAGCACGAAAAGCATATGAAAAAAAATTAGTTTAAAGTTGTAGAACTTTAAAACTACTTCATATAGAAAAAAACCCGACAAGTTTTAAAAACTTGTCGGGTTTTTCATTTTTATTATTAGGGCGTGCCACCATCGCGATAAGAGGGCAAAATTACTAAACGCATATACGCCCTCTTATCGCCATGCTGTCGGGCTATCCATACTGCTTCGGCAGTTTACTCCTATCCCTCACGCGAGCAAACAGTATAAAAAAAACCCGATAAATTTCCAGAACTTATCGGGGTTATTTTTGACAATGAAGTCTGTTTTTATATTATTTTGAAGCAATTATAACTTCCACTCCTATTTCTTCTAGTTTCGTTTTAGTTTCGATATCGATACCATCATCTGTAATCAAAACATCAATTTTATCCAAATTACATATTTTACCAAATCCTCTCACATTCATTTTTGTTGAATCTACCAGAATAATAACCTTCTCAGCGACCGAAATCATAGCTTGATTCAGATGCGCTTCCAAAGCATTTGAAGTACTTAATCCGAAATCTAAATGAAGCCCATCTGCTCCCAGAAACAATTTATTACACGAAAATTGACTTAGAATCGCTTCTGAAATTGGTCCAACTGCCGAATTTGAACTTTTACGAATATCCCCACCAAGTTGTATTGTATCTACATTTACTTCTTTACTTAATTCTAAAGAAACCTTTAAAGAAGGCGTAATTACAGTAAGTTTTTGAAATCCGGAAATAATTTGAGCCAGATAATGAATATTAGATCCTGATCCCAAAATGATATAATCTGAATTATGAATGTACTTTAGAGCTTCTTTTGCTATTTGCTTTTTTTGTTCAACCTGCAAACCTTCTTTATCATTTACATCTTTTTCAAAAGCATAAATAGGCTGCTTACTTGCGCCTCCATGTGTACGGTGCAACAAGTTTTCATTTTCTAGAAAAGTTAAATCCTTTCGTATTGTTACGGTCGAAACATTGTGAGTTTCACATAACTCCGCCACGTTTACATGGCCTTTTTGATCCAACTCCCTAAGTATATCTTCCTGTCTTTTATTAATAATAACCATAATAGCCCTTTAATATGAAGTTTTCAAGGTCTAAATGTACAACAAAAAATAATTTTAAAAAAAACCTTGTTTTATTGCTTTGGTTTCGTTTTGTTTCGTTAAGTTTGCTATTAGGAATTTAATCTTACAAAAACAAAACAAAACGACGCAATATGAAACGTTCAGAACAAATATCAAGACTAAAAAATACTGAAAAATGGGACGTCATAATAATTGGTGGCGGAGCGAGTGGTCTTGGAACCGCTCTTGACGCTGCAAGCAGAGGCTATAAAACAATTCTACTCGAAGCAATAGATTTTGCAAAAGGAACTTCAAGCAGAAGTACAAAATTAGTTCACGGCGGAGTTCGTTATTTAGAACAAGGTGACGTTCATTTAGTGAGAGAAGCACTAAAAGAGAGAGGATTAATGGCGAAAAACGCAAGTCATTTGGTAAAAAACCAATCTTTTGTAATTCCTAATTATAATTGGTGGGGCGGTTATTTTTACACCATTGGTCTAACTATCTATGATTTACTGGCGGGACGTTTAAGCTTGGGACGTTCAAAATACATTTCGAAGAAAAAAACAATAGAAATGCTTCCTACCGTTGAAGAAAAAGGTTTGGTAAGCGGTGTTATTTATCATGATGGACAATTTGATGATTCTCGTTTGGCGATAAACATTGCTCAAACTGCTGTAGAAAAAGGAGCTTGTCTTTTAAACTATACTAAAGTAGTAAACTTATTAAAAGACGACAAAGGTCAGGTTATTGGTGTAGAAGCAATAGATCACGAAACTGGTGATAAATACGAGATAAAAGGCTCTGCTATTATTAATGCCACCGGAGTTTTTACAAATGCCATTATGAAACTAAACGATACGGTTTACAAAAAATATATCGTGCCTAGTCAGGGTATTCATCTTGTGTTTGACAAATCATTCTTACCAAGTGACCATGCACTAATGATTCCTAAAACAAGTGACGGACGAGTTTTATTTGCGGTGCCGTGGCACAATAGAATTGTAGTAGGAACAACAGATACATTAATCAAAAAACACAGCTTGGAACCTATTGCTCTAGAAAGTGAAATTGAATTTGTACTTGAAACTGCACAACGATTTTTAGCAAAAAAACCAACCAGAGCAGATGTTTTATCAGTTTATGCCGGTTTACGCCCTTTGGCAGCTCCGGAAGATGAAGGAAAAAGCACTAAAGAAGTTTCAAGAAGTCATAAAATTATTGTTTCAGAAACAGGATTAATAACAATTACAGGAGGAAAATGGACTACCTACAGAAAAATTTCTGAAGACATAATCGATAAAGCGATCAAAGTAGGCAAATTATCAAAAAAAGCTTGTAATACAGAACATCTTCCAATTCATGGTAACCAGCCTACAACAACTTTAGACAGAGAAAATCACTTATACATTTATGGTTCAGATATTCCTGAAATAATAAAATTGCAGCAAAACGAACCTGAATTAAAAGAAAAACTACACCCGGATCATGAATTTACTATGGCAGAAGTAGTTTGGGCAGTTCGATATGAAATGGCAAGAACCATTGACGATGTATTGGCAAGACGTGTTCGTTTATTATTCTTAGATGCCAGAGCAGCAATTGAGTCTTCAGAAAAAGTAGCGCGATTACTCGCAAAAGAACTCGGGCATGACGAAGCTTGGATATACAAGGAAATTTCACATTTTAAAGAGATCTCAAAAGGATTTCTTTTAGCAGAATTCAGATAAAACTTTATTAATACTTTATTATACAACCATGCAAAACAAATTAATTCTGGCGCTGGATCAAGGAACAACTTCCTCTCGAGCTATTGTCTTTAATCATGAAGGTGAGATTGTAAGCATATCTCAAAAACCGTTTGAACAAATTTTCCCAAAACCGGGATGGGTCGAACATGACCCAAACGAAATCTGGTCTTCGCAAATAAGCGTCGCTGCCGAAGTAATTGCAAAAGTAGGAATATCAGGCAGAGAAGTTGCTGCAATTGGAATAACCAACCAACGCGAAACTACTATAGTTTGGGACAGAGAAACCAGTGAACCTGTTTATAATGCTATTGTGTGGCAAGACCGCAGAACTGCAAAATATTGCGACGAGCTAAAAGCAAAGGGACATGCTGAGATGATCCAAAATAAAACTGGTTTAATTCTGGATGCTTATTTCTCCGGAACAAAGGTAAAATGGATTCTTGATAATGTGCCGGGAGCGCGTGAAAAAGCTGAACAAGGAAAACTTTGTTTTGGAACCGTTGACACTTGGCTAATCTGGAAATTAACCCGCAGTAAATTATTTATGACGGATGTTTCTAACGCTAGCAGAACATTATTATTTAACATACATACCTTAGAATGGGACAATGAATTATTGGAATTATTCAACATTCCAAGAGCAATGTTACCAGAAGTAAAAGAAAGCAGTGAAATTTACGGAGAAACCTCTACTACTCTATTTGCATCAAAAATTCCTATTGCAGGAGTTGCAGGAGATCAGCAGGCGGCACTTTTTGGTCAATTATGTACAACTCCGGGAATGGTAAAAAACACATACGGAACTGGTTGCTTTATGCTAATGAATACGGGTGAAAAACCAATTCTTTCTACAAATAATTTATTAACTACAATTGCCTGGAAAATAAACGGTAAAACAACCTATGCATTAGAAGGCAGTGTTTTTGTTGGAGGTGCAGCTGTACAATGGTTACGTGATGGCGCAAAAATGATTAACTCATCTGAAGAAATCGAGACCTTGGCATCCAGCGTTCCTGACAACGGTGGTGTTTATTTTGTTCCCGCTTTAACCGGATTAGGAGCTCCACATTGGGATCAATATGCCAGAGGTGCAATATTAGGAATAACCAGAGGCACAACAAATGCTCATATTGCCAGAGCAACCTTAGAAGGGATTGCTTATCAGGTAAATGACTTAGTTAAAGCCATGGAAGCTGATTTTGGCGACAAAGGAAAAGAACTAAGAGTTGACGGAGGTGCTGCAAATAATAATTTATTAATGCAGTTTCAGTCAGATATTTTTGGTACAACTGTAACACGCCCTAAAACACTTGAAACAACAGCGTTGGGAGCTGCATATTTAGCAGGACTTGCTGTTGGATTCTGGTCAAGTATTGATGACCTGAAAGAACAATGGTCTATAGACAGGGTATTTTCTCCAGAAATGGAAAAAGCAAAAGTAAATGAACTTGTAAAAAACTGGGACAAAGCCGTTGGCCGCGCATCAAACTGGATTGAATAATAAAAATTTAAACTTAAAAACATCAAAATATGACTCCTTTTATAGCAGAAATTTTAGGTACTATGGTAATGATTTTATTAGGAAATGGCGTTGTTGCCAACGTTAATCTTAAAGGCACGAACGGAAACAATTCAGGTTGGATTGTTATCACTACTGCTTGGGCATTTGCCGTTTTTGTAGGCGTAACTATTGCAGGTCCAGTTAGCGGAGCACATTTAAATCCAATAGTTACACTTGGTTTGGCTCTAATTGGTAAATTTAGCTGGAATTTGGTTCCTACCTATATTGCCGGCGAAATGATTGGAGCAATGTTAGGTGCTTTTTTAGTATGGTTATCTCACAAAGACCATTTTGCTGCAACTGAAGATGAAGGAGCCAAACTTTCCTGTTTTTCTACGGGGCCTGCAATAAAAAATAATGTTTCAAACTTAATCAGTGAGATAATTGCGACTTTCGTTTTAATTTTTTCTATCTTTTATATTGCAGGTCCAAGCCTTACAATTGCATCAGATGCAAATGCAACAATTGGTTTGGGAACCGTAGGAGCTCTTCCTGTCGCAATAGTCGTTTGGGCAATTGGGTTATCCTTAGGAGGTACAACAGGTTATGCCATAAATCCGGCAAGAGATTTGGGACCAAGAATCATGCATGCTATTTTACCCATAAAGGGAAGCAGTAACTGGGGATACGCCTGGATCCCTATTGTAGGCCCCATAATAGGGTCTTGCTTAGCCGCTGTATTATACCTGGCACTCCATTAATTATAGTTATTAAAATTCTTTAATTTTTATGAAAAAATTACTTCTTTCTTCTATGATTGCGATCATAGGACTAACTGGCTATGCCCAAGACTCAGCGCCAGAAAACACTGCAACTAAAGAACCCAGCCGCTTAAATTATAATGTCACGCTTACAACAAGTCATCTCTGGAGAGGATTAATCATTAATCCAAGCATGACAGTTATGGGCGACATTCATTATGCGTTAGACAAAAAACAAAACTTTTCTGTTGGTGTTTGGGGTGGTAATGGATTTGACGGCAAATACACAGAGGTTGATTATTATGTTCAATATAAACATAAAGGACTAACAATTGGTTTATGGGATTTATTCAATACTACAAATGTTGTGCATCCTGAGGTTTTTAATTATGACAAGAACACAACAACGCATCTTATTGATCTTAGAACTTCTTATAGATTTTCTGAAAAATTTCCTTTGCGAGTTGAGGCCGACATTATTCTCTACGGTAATGATAAAGAATTAACTGCCAACTTAGATTACAAGAACAGATATTCTACTTATGTCGAGCTGGGTTATCCGTTGATTAAAAACGAGCAAATAACATTAGACGCTTATATGGGAGCAGGATTTTCGCTTGACGGAAGATCAAATCTATACCTTACAGATCCTAATAGTAATTTTGGTATCGTAAACACAGGACTTAAAGCTTCTAAAAACATTACAGTACTACAATATAAACTTCCTGTTTTTGCAGGTATTATGTGGAATCCAGCAGAAAAATACACTCGTATGCAACTTGGAGTTTCATTATTTTAAAACTTATACAAATTATTCTTTATCAAACCCGACAGGTTTTAAAAATCTGTCGGGTTTCTCGTATCGTGGGCTTGCGTGAGGGATAGGAATAAACTGCCGAAGCAGTATGGATAGCCCGACAGCATCCTGATAAAAGGGCATATATGCGCGTAGCTTTGCCCTCTTATCAAGATGGTGGCACGCCCTAATAATAAATTTTAGGTTTTAGATTTTTATCCTGAAAACTAAATCAGAAAGTTTTAAAGACTTAAGAATTGTAGCGTTTTACACAAGAGCTTTGTCAAAGTTTAAGACTTTGACAAATGAACTCACTTTAAACAATCGTTAAATATCATAAAAGCACTATTTCAAATCAAAGAAATTATATTACTTTTAAATTAATTATATAGGATTTGTATAGTTATAATTTCACGTTAATTCAATTAACAAAAAATTAACACTACATTTGTATATACAAATATTAAAAGCCATACATTTGTACATACAAATTATACACTTACAACTATGACAATTGAAGAGGTTATAAAAAGTACAGTTAAGATGGATAATGCGAAAAAAGTTATTCTGAATATCATGTACACGCAAAATGTGATTCAGGATCATTTCAACGAGTTGATAAAACCGTATGATTTATCCGGAGAACAATACAATGTGCTACGTATATTAAGAGGACAAAAAGGAAATCCTGCTAATATGTGTGTGATACAGGAACGTATGCTGGCAAAAACAAGTAATACAACGCGATTGGTAGATAAATTATTACTGAAAGATTTTGTTACAAGAAATGTTTGCCCTAGCAACAGACGTAAAATTGAAGTTCTAATCACTCAAAAAGGATTAGATGTTTTGAAAGAATTAGACCCAAAGGTAGATGAGCATGAGCGTTTGTTTGCTGAGAATATAAGTAAAGAAGAATTAGAGTTATTAAATCAATTATTAGAAAAATACAGAACCAACAAATAAATTTAAAATTATGAGTACATTATTAGATAATTTAAACTGGAGATACGCAACTAAAAAATTTGATGCTACCAAAAAAATATCTGCAGCAGATTTAAATACACTAAAAGAAGCAGTTAGACTAAGTGCTTCATCATACGGATTACAACCTTATAAAGTTGTTATCGTTGAAAATCCTGAAATCAGAGAGCAATTGAAAGCTGCTGCTTACGGACAAACTCAAATTACAGATGCTTCTCAATTGTTCATTTTTGCAAATGACTTAAATACCGGAGCAGAATCTGTAGATGCTTACATTCAAAACATTAGCGAAACAAGAGGTGTACCTGCTGATGCTTTGGCTGGATTCAGCGACATGATGAAAGGTACTATCGCCAACTTGTCTGTTGAGGCTAAAAACATCTGGACAGCAAAACAAACTTATATCGCTTTAGGAACTTTATTAAGTGCTGCTTCTGAATTAAAAATCGATGCAACTCCTATGGAAGGTTTTAATGCAGCTGCATTCAATGAAATCTTAGGTTTTGACAAATTAGGTTTAAACGCATCTGTTATTGCAACTGTGGGTTACAGACACAATGAAGACGATACACAACACTACAAAAAAGTTAGAAAATCTCACGAGAATTTATTTATCACTATATAATTATTATTAATCCAAATCAATTACAACAAAATGAAAAATTTAAAAACAATTGCAATAGCATTATTCGTAGCAGTGGCTAGTATTTCAGTAAATGCTCAAACTAAAAAAATCGACGTAAAAGCATCTACTATCAAATGGGTAGGTAAAAAAGTAACTGGAGAACACTCTGGAACTGTAAACTTTAAAGACGGATCAGTAGTTTTCAAAGGAAAAAAATTAACTGGTGGTTCTTTCACTGTTGATATGACTTCTTTAACTTCTACAGATTTAACTGGAGAATACCAAGGAAAATTAAACGGTCACTTGAAATCAGCTGATTTCTTTGGTACTGAAAAATTCCCAACTGCAAAATTAGTTTTCAAAACTATCGGAGCTAAAGCAACTGACGTTTATACTGTAACTGCTGATTTAACTATCAAAGGTATCACTAAACCAGTAACTTTTGATATCACTGTAGCTGGAAACACTGCAACAACTGCTTTCAAAGTTGACAGAACTAAATACGATATTAAATACAACTCTGGTAACTTCTTCGAAAACTTAGGAGACAAAACGATCAGTGACGATTTCGAATTAACTGTAGCTTTAAAATTCTAATATTTTAAACAGCATAATTCTTAATATTATAAGAATAGCCCCAATGGTTCAAAACTATTGGGGCTTCTTTTTACATTATTTTCAAAAAAATAACATTCTTAATATTCAGATAACACTTTCGTAATATCATACAAGGCTTTGATTAACATACGACTTCTACTTTTGGGCTGATCAAAAAAAATCCGAAACTAGAATCAAAATCATCGTTATGAAAACAAAAATACGTATTGCTATTATTACTTTACTGAGCACTTTTTGTCTACAAGCACAACAACAACCTAAGGGAATTATTGGCAGCTCAAACTGGATGAACAACTGGACCAATTTTAAACCTGCAAATACAGAATACAGCGAAGCTACAAATATCATCGCCGGTACGATTGACAAAGACATGAGGTTAACAAAAAGAAACACTTACCAATTAGTAGGTGTGGTATATGTTACTAATAATGCCGTTTTGACAATAGAACCGGGAACAATAATTCGCGGAGATGATAAAACCTGCGGAACTCTGGTAATTACAAATGGTGCCAAAATTGTTGCCGAAGGTCTTGAAACGGATCCTATAGTTTTTACTTCGAACAAAGAAATTTCAGAAAGAAAACCTGGTGACTGGGGCGGAATCATCATCTTAGGAAAAGCTCCAATCAATACAATTGGCGGAATCCATATTCTTCCTTTTGATCTGGAACCAATGTTAAATCACTACGGAGGTCAGGATGCCGAAGATAATTCGGGGATAATAAAATATGTGAGAATCGAATATGCTGGTCGAAAACTAAGCTCATTAAAAGAACTTAACGGACTTTCACTTGCCGGTGTTGGAAGAAAAACAGTTTTGAGCAACATTCAAATTAGTTTTTCAAACGATGATTCATTCGAAAGTTACGGTGGAGATTTAGTAATGAGTAACTTAGTTTCTTATAGAACTACAGATGATGATTTCGATTTTACACAAGGAGTTCAGTGTAATATCAGCAATAGTATTGCAATTCGTCATCCGTTTTCTTCAGATGTTTCGGGTTCGAGATGTTTTGAAGTTGATTCGTATGATAAAATTGAAAATACAGATATGACCAAGAAATTAACCAAGATAAATGCTAACAACATTACTATGGTAAATCTGGAAGAAAATAATCAAGGGCTTGTTAGAGAATCTGTTCATATTAGAGAAAGCACTTTCTTTAATCTAACAAATAGTATTGTTTCGGGCTTTACTCCTTTTGTAATATTAGAGTCAAATATTGGAGACGGATCAGCGAATTTATCTAAAATTACATTCAAAAATCTAATCGTTAACAATTGCAACGGAGGAATTACAAGCGAATCAAGCGGCGGAAATCCTGCAATTCAAAAATATTACAGCGACCCATCATTACTAATAGATTATACTTCGATTAAGAATAGTGAATTGTTTACAACGCCTAATATCAAAGGGAATCCAGATTTTAGAATGAACCAAAACAACACGCTTGCAATTGGGAATTAAAGTTTTAAAAGTCTTTTGTTTATTTGAAATTTAACAAATTTCAGGATTTAGAAAAGTTTTTTTTGAAATTTTATGTATTCTAATTCAAATTACATTTATATCTTTGTCACATCAAAAGAAAAATAAAAAATAACTTTTGCATTTATGAAAACATTAATGAACAATACTTGGTGGTGGAAGAATTTACGTCAAACGTCGTGAACAAAGCTTCCTATGGTATTGTAAAACTATAAATATAAAAGGCTTGTCATCACGACAAGCCTTTTTTTTTGGTCCAAATTCAAACGAAAAATATATTAAAAATTAAAACACAACATACTTTGAAACCTTTTATACTCAACACACACTACAAACAAATTCTGGCAGACACGATCACACCGGTAAGTATTTATTTTAAAATAAGAGACAAATTTCCAAATAGTTTATTACTGGAAAGTAGTGATTATCACGGAAATGACAACAGTTTCTCGTACATCTGCTGCAACCCGATTGCAACGATTAAAATCGAAAATGAAATCATCTCAAAAACTTTTCCTGACGGAACAACAGAACAAATTGCTATTGATGCTTTGACAAATATTCCAGAAGTAATTCAGGAATTTTCAAGTCAGTTTAAATCAGAAAAAAATGATTTTAAATTCATCAATAATGGTTTATTCGGATACATTTCTTACGATGCCGTTCGTTACTTCGAGAAAGTTTCTATTGCTAAAAAAGACAGCGCAACTTTAATTCCGGATGTATTTTATGCGGTTTACCAAAATATCATCGCAATCAATCACTTCAAAAACGAAGCTTACATTTTTTGCCATAGTGTTGACGGAAGAAACAATATCTCAGAAATTGAACAATTATTACAATCCAGAAATATTGCATCATACAAATTCACCAAAGAAGGCGAAGGTTTCTCTAACTTAACTGATGAGGAATTTAAACATAATGTGGCTTTAGCCAAAAAACACTGCTACCGCGGAGATGTATTTCAATTGGTATTGTCACGTCGTTTTACACAAGGTTTCAAAGGTGACGAATTCAATGTTTATCGTGCTTTAAGAAGCATTAATCCATCTCCTTATTTGTTCTTTTTTGATTATGGAGATTTCAAAATATTTGGGTCTTCGCCCGAAGCACAAATTATTGTAAAAAATAGAAAAGCCGAGATTCATCCAATCGCAGGAACTTTTAAAAGAACCGGAAATGACGAACGCGATGCTATTCTAGCCAAAGAACTTTCGGAAGATAAAAAAGAAAACAGCGAACACGTAATGTTAGTCGACTTGGCCAGAAATGATTTAAGTAGAAACGGACATGATGTAAACGTAGAAAAATACAGAGAAGTTCAGTTTTTTTCGCACGTAATTCACTTGGTTTCTAAAGTAACAGGACATTTACATGAAAAAGCTACAACCATGCAAGTCGTTGCAGATACTTTTCCGGCAGGAACTTTAAGTGGAGCGCCTAAACACAGAGCGATGCAATTGATTGAAGATTACGAAAAAACAAATCGTAATTTCTACGGCGGAGCAATTGGTTTCATGGATTTTGAAGGAAACTTTAATCACGCCATTATGATCCGAACTTTCCTGAGCAAAAACCACCAATTACATTGTCAAGCCGGAGCCGGAATTGTTGCAAGTTCAGATGAAGAAAGCGAAATGCAGGAAGTTTATAATAAATTAAGAGCTTTGAATACAGCGCTGGAAATGGCGGAAAAAATATAAGTTTTTTTTGTTTCAGGTTTCAAGTTTCAAGTTGTTGGAACGTGAAACCTGAAACGTGAAACAAAACATTTAACCATAAAACAAAAACTAAAAAACCATGAAAAACATTATCACTTTTTTGATCGCTATTATGCTTTTTACTTCTTGTGAAACTAAGAAAGAATCAAACGTACTTCCTATCGCAGGAACCTGGCGTTTGATATCAGCAGAAACGACAGAAAAAGATTCAACGTTCTCGACTTTCAATCCAAAAACAAAAATGATAAAGATTATCAATGATACTCATTTTGCTTTTTTCAATCATGATTTAAACAATGGAAAAGACAGCACAGCGGCAGTATTCTTTGGCGGAGGCGGAAAATATACTTTGAAGGATAGTATTTATACCGAGAATTTAGAATTCTTTAATAACCGTCAATGGGAAAATGGAAAATTTGAGTTTGTAGTCAAAATTAAAAATGACACTTTAACTCAAAAAGGAATCGAAAAAGTAGAAAAATTAGGAATCGACCGCATTATTACAGAAAAATACGTTCGAGAATAAAAAATAGTTTCAGGTTTAAAGTTTCAAGTTTCACGTTCCAATCTAACTTGAAACTTGAAACAAAGAAAACTTGAAACAAAACAAAAAAGACATGAAAAAGATATTAGTTATAGACAATTACGATAGTTTCACTTATAATTTAGTGCACTATTTAGAAGATTTAAATTGTGAAGTTACGGTTTACAGAAATGACGAATTTGATATTGATGAAATCGCTTCTTTCGACAAAATATTACTTTCGCCAGGTCCTGGAATTCCGGATGAAGCGGGTTTATTAAAAGCGGTTATTCAGAAATATGCTCCAACGAAAAGTATTCTTGGCGTTTGTTTGGGACAACAAGCGATTGGAGAAGTTTTTGGCGGAACACTTTCTAACCTTGACAAAGTGTATCACGGAGTTGCAACAAATGTAAAAACTGTAGTTTCAGACGAAATTTTATTCGAAGGTTTAGGAGACGAATTCGAAGTTGGAAGATACCATTCATGGGTTGTTGATGCTAATTTACCAGATGTTCTTGAAGCAACTTCAATCGACGAAAACGGACAAATTATGTCTTTAAGACACAAAACTTTTGATGTAAGAGGCGTTCAGTTTCATCCTGAAAGTGTTTTGACTCCAAAAGGAAAATTGATTTTAGAGAATTGGATAAAAAGCTAATTTTTTTTGTTTCAAGTTTAAGGTTTCAAGTTGTTGGAACGTGAAACTTGAAACCTGAAACTTGAAACCTGAAACCTTAAACTTAGAATCTTAAAAAAAATGGAAATAACAATTTTAGAAACCAAAGAAATCAATATCGACGACATTTTAGTTTTATACAAAGCAAATGAATGGAGTTCTGCCAATAAACCAAATGAGTTATACAACGCCCTTTTAAATTCCGAAACTTTAATTACGGCTTGGGAAGGAGAAAAATTAGTTGGACTTGGAAACGCAATTTCTGATGGATTTTTAACGGTTTATTATCCGCATTTATTGGTTTTACCGGAATATCAGGGAAAAGGAATTGGAAAACTGATTATGGACAAAATGCAAGAGAAATACAGTCACTTTCACATGCAAATGTTAACCGCTGACGGAAGATCTGTTGATTTTTATAAAAAGAACGGATTTGAACGCGCAGGAAAAACAGAACCCATGTGGATTTACCAAGGAAATGAACATTAAAGCAGTTTCCAGTTTCGGTTTTCAAAAAACTTAGCAACTCAGTCCCGAAGCTTCGGGATAGCAACTTAGAACCTTAAAAAAAAATGAAAAATATACTAAATAAATTAATCAATCACGAAGTGCTTTCAAAAGAGGAAGCTAAAGATGTATTGATTAATATCTCAAGCGGAAGTTATAACCCAAGTCAGATCTCAGCATTTTTGACCGTATTTATGATGCGAAGCATAACGATTGATGAGCTTTCGGGATTTCGTGAAGCTTTATTAGAATTATGTGTTCGCGTAGACTTATCTGCCTACAATACCATAGATTTATGCGGAACTGGCGGTGACGGAAAAGACACTTTCAACATTTCAACTCTCGCCTCTTTTGTTGCTGCCGGCGCAGGAATAAAAGTAGCCAAACACGGAAATTATGGGGTTTCGTCGATTTCAGGATCAAGTAACGTAATGGAAAAAATGGGAATAAAATTCAGCAATGATCCTTCATTTTTAGAGAAATGTATCGATCAGGCCGGAATCTGTGTGTTACACGCTCCCCTATTTCACCCGGCAATGAAAAACGTTGGACCAATCAGAAAAGAACTGGCAGTAAAAACCTTCTTTAATATGTTAGGACCAATGGTGAATCCATCGTTCCCAAAAAATCAATTGGTTGGAGTTTTCAATCTGGAATTAGCCAGAATGTATGCTTATTTATACCAAAATACCGATGTGAATTTTACCATTCTACATTCGCTTGACGGTTATGATGAAATTTCATTAACTGGCCCAACGAAAATTATTACAAGCGATATGGAAGGGATGATAAAACCGGAAGATTTCAAGGTTCGTCTTTTATCACAAAGAGAAATTGAAGGAGGAAGAACAATTGAAGAATCGGCAGATATGTTTGTCAATATCATTTCCGGAAAAGGAAGTGAGGCACAAAATAATGTTGTTTGTGCAAATGCAGCGATGGCGATTTCAACAGTAACAAAATGCTCTCCACAAGAAGGTTTTAAACAAGCGAAAGAAAGTTTGTTCTCCGGAAAAGGATTGAAAGCTCTTAAGAAATTACAAGAATTAAGTAGGTAAAAAATAGTTTCAAGTTTTCTTTGTTTCATGTTTCAAGTTGTTGAACGTGAAACAAATAAAACTTGAAACATGAAACAAAATAATATGAATATTTTAGATAAAATAATATTTGACAAACAGCGAGAAGTTGTTCTTAAAAAATCGATCATTCCGATTTCACAATTGGAAAACTCAGTATTTTTTGGAAGAGAAACGATTTCTTTAAGTCAAAAATTAAAGACAAGTGCAACAGGAATTATTGCAGAACACAAACGACGTTCTCCTTCAAAATCAATAATCAATCAAAGTTTTACGGTTGAAGAAGTGGTAAAAGGATATGAAAATGCAGGTGCTTGCGGAATTTCAGTTTTAACAGATGGAAAGTATTTCGGAGGTTCTCTTGATGATTTACTTTTAGCAAGAGCAAGTGTCAATATTCCGCTTTTGCGAAAAGAATTTATTGTTGATGAATATCAGATTCTGGAAGCAAAAGCTTTTGGAGCCGATTTAATTCTACTAATTGCAGCAGTTTTAACACGCGAAGAAATTAAATCGTTATCAGAATTTGCTAAAAAACTAGGTCTCGAAGTCCTTTTAGAAGTTCACAATCAGGAAGAACTGGAAAAATCGATTATGCCAAGTTTAGACATGATTGGTGTAAACAACAGAAACTTAAAAACTTTTGAAGTAAGTCTGGATTTCAGCAAGCAATTAGCTTCTCAAATCCCAAATGATTTTATAAAAGTTTCTGAAAGCGGAATCTCGTCAATCGAAGCCATTTCAGAACTAAGACCTTACGGTTACAATGGGTTTTTAATTGGAGAAAACTTCATGAAAACTGATAACGCCGGTGAAGCTGCAACAGAATTCATTCAACAATTGAATATGTAAAAAAGTTCGCCACGAATTTCACTAACTAGCACGAATTAATTAGTGACAATTCGTGAAATTCGTGGCAAAAAAGAAAAAACTTAGTGTCTTAGCGCCTTCGTGGCAAAAACATCAAAAAAAATGAAACTTAAAATCTGCGGTATGAAATATCCCGACAATATACTCGAAGTAGGCGCGCTCCTACCCGATTATATGGGATTTATTTTCTGGGAAAAATCCGCTCGCTATTTTGACGGAACGATTCCGGAACTGATTCACACCATTAAAAAAACAGGCGTTTTTGTAAATGAAACTGTTGATAATATCCTGTCAAAAGCAGAGAAATATCATTTACAAGCAGTTCAGTTACATGGAAAAGAATCTGTTGAATTTTGTCAGGAATTAAAATCTAAAATTGACGCCAAAGTTGGTGTTACAATCGAAATCATCAAAGTATTCTCTGTCGATGAAGATTTTGATTTCGAAATTTTAAAACCTTTTGAAAACGTATGCGATTATTTTCTATTCGATACAAAAGGAAAACTACCAGGAGGAAACGGAACCACTTTTGACTGGAAAATATTAGAAAATTACAAATCTGAGAAACCGCTGTTTTTAAGTGGTGGCATTGGAATTGAAGAAATACCCGCAATAAAAAATCTTAAAATTCCGATTTATGCAATTGATGTAAACAGTAAATTTGAGACAGAACCGGGATTAAAAAATAAAAGTTTATTAAGAAAGTTTCAGAAAAATTTAAAACCTGCGACTATAAACCCTAAACAACTACACAATGAATTATAATGTCAACGAAAAGGGATATTACGGAGAATTTGGAGGAGCTTACATTCCAGAAATGTTGTATCCAAATGTAGAAGAATTACGCCAAAACTATTTAAAAATAACAAGCGAACCAGATTTTAAAGCTGAGTTTGACCAATTGCTAAAAGATTACGTTGGACGCCCAAGTCCACTATATTTTGCAAAACGCTTATCTGAAAAATACAATACCAAAGTATATTTAAAAAGAGAAGACTTAAATCATACCGGAGCACATAAAGTCAACAATACAATTGGACAGATATTAGTTGCCAAACGTTTGGGTAAAAAACGAATTATTGCCGAAACCGGAGCTGGTCAACACGGTGTGGCAACCGCAACAGTTTGTGCACTTATGGGATTGGAATGTATCGTTTATATGGGTGAAATTGACATTGCAAGACAAGCGCCAAACGTTGCCCGTATGAAAATGTTAGGCGCTGAGGTTCGTCCTGCACTTTCAGGTTCAAGAACGTTGAAAGATGCTACAAACGAAGCCATTAGAGATTGGATTAACAATCCTGTAGATACTCATTATATTATAGGTTCTGCAATTGGACCACATCCTTATCCAGATATGGTGACACGTTTTCAGAGTGTAATTTCAGAAGAAATAAAATGGCAGTTAAAAGAAAAAGAAGGACGCGAAAATCCTGATTATGTAGTTGCTTGTATTGGTGGCGGAAGTAATGCTGCCGGAACTTATTACCACTTTTTGCACGAGCCGGAAGTTGGCATTATCGCCGTTGAAGCTGCCGGAAAAGGCGTAGATAGCGGTCATAGTGCGGCAACTAGTAAACTAGGAAAAGTGGGCGTTATTCACGGTTGCAAAACTCTTTTAATGCAAACTCCTGACGGGCAAATTACAGAACCGTATTCGATTTCGGCAGGTTTAGATTACCCGGGAGTTGGTCCAATGCACGCACATTTAGCACAAACAGGTCGTGGCGAGTTCTTCTCCGTAACGGATGATGACGCTATGAACGCTGGTTTGCAATTGACTAAATTAGAAGGAATTATTCCGGCAATTGAAAGTGCGCATGCTTTTGCCGTTTTAGATCAAAAGGAATTTAAACCTACAGATATTGTAGTTATCAGCCTTTCAGGACGCGGCGACAAAGATTTAGACAATTATATCGAATATTTTAAATTGTAAAAATATAATTGGGGCGTTATCCGCCGCCGTGGTCGGGCTGTCCGCTATATTCCCGATAACAAAAACTACGGCTAAAAAGCCTTGTTTTTCTAAATCGGGAGATACCGCTCTTATCCCTAACGCAAAAAACAACTAACGAGAAAATAGTAATTATGGAAAAGTTATTCTCTTACGGAACATTAAGATCGAAACAAATTCAGATGCAGATTTTTAACAAAGTTCTAACCGGAACTCCAGATCAGCTTTTGGGTTACAAACTAAAAAGTCTACAAATAGAAGAAGAATTTGGAATGGCAGACTATGTTGTAGCTGTGCCCAGCGCAGATTCTTCAGATCCTATACATGGTGTTGCTTTTAATATTTCAGCTTCGGATTTAGCTAAAGTAGATATATTCGAATCTAATGCTTATAGAAGAGTTCAGGTCAAGTTGAAATCCGGAACAGTTGCCTGGGTTTATATAGAAAGTTAATAAGTAAGCAAAATGATTCTAGCAGCAGCACAAACAAAACCAACTCGTGGAGATATTGATTCTAACTTATTAGATCATTATCGCCTTATCGATTTGGCGGTACAAAACGGAGCACAATTAATCGCTTTTCCTGAAATGTCTATTACAGGTTATGAACGTGAATATGCCCAAAAACTAGCTTTCAAAAAAGACGATTCAAGGTTAGATCATTTAAAAAAATTAGCTTCCGAAAATAATATCATTATTATTGCCGGAGCTCCAATTCAAATAGAATCTCAATTGTTTATTGGGGAATTTATAATTTCTCCTGATAATTCGGTTGTCATCTATACAAAGCAATTTTTGCATGAAGGCGAAGATGAGTTTTTTCAATCTTCATTCAATCATAATCCGATGGTTACAATTGAAGAGCAAAAGATTTCGTTTGCCATTTGTGCTGATATTGATAATCCACTTCATCCGGAAAATGCCTGCAAAAGAGCAACTGATATTTATATCGCAAGTATATTCTTTACACCAAACGGAATTCCCAGTGCGTATAGAGACTTACAAAGTTATGCTCAAAAACATCAAATGAATGTTTTGATGTCAAATTTTAGCGGAGAATCCTGGGGATCACCTTCGGCAGGGCAAAGTGCTTTTTGGAATAACAAAGGAGAACTTGTAGCTCAAATGAACGACTCAGATTCGGGATTACTTATATTAGAAAACAAAAATGATAATTGGACAAGTCAGATTTTAAAAATTTAAAAAATAATGCCACAGATTAAAAAGATTTTCACTGATTATTGCTGCAAATTTATTTCACGCAGATTTAAATTGATTTAAGCAGATTCGAGCAGAATTATATTAATTAAAATCTGCCTTAATCTGCAGAATCTGCGTGAAACAAAAAATCCGAGAGAATCTTTTATCCAAATATAAATTGGAAGTGGTTAAAGAATAATAACATACTTAATAGGTTTTAAGAACCTATTAGGATAAAAAATAAAAACAATGAACAGAATAACTCAAAAATTACAAGAAGATAAAAAGATACTTTCTATTTATTTTTCTGCTGGATATCCAAACCTGAACGATACGGTTCAAATTATTCAGGATTTAGAAAAAAACGGTGTTGATTTAATCGAAATTGGTTTGCCTTTTAGTGATCCTTTAGCCGATGGACCAACGATTCAGGCAAGTTCTACACAAGCTCTTCATAACGGAATGACAACTCAGATTCTTTTTGATCAGTTGAAGAACATCCGCGAAAGCGTAAAAATTCCGTTGATTATTATGGGATATTTTAATCCGATGTTGCAATATGGAGTTGAAAAATTTTGCGCTAAATGTGCCGAAATTGGTATCGACGGATTAATTATTCCGGATCTTCCAGTTGATGTTTATGCGGATGAATACAAAGCTATTTTCGAAAAATACGGTTTAATCAACGTATTCTTAATTACGCCACAAACGTCAGACGAACGTATTCGTTTTATTGACAGTGTTTCAAACGGATTTATTTATATGGTAAGTTCTGCAAGTGTTACAGGATCTCAGGCTGGTTTTGGAAATACACAGGAAAGTTACTTCGAAAGAATTGGAAGTATGAATTTGAAAAATCCACAAATAGTAGGTTTCGGAATTTCGAACAAAGAAACTTTTAATCAGGCTACGAAATTTGCAAAAGGAGCTATTATTGGAAGTGCTTTTATTAAACATTTAAGTGAGAGTGGAAGCGGGAAAATTGAGGAATTTGTTGGAGAGATCCGATAAGTTTTTATTTTTATTTAAAGAATATATCACATAGTTTGTCATTTCAACGAAGGAGAAATCTCCACGAGAGACTCGACAAAGATTAGATATTCTTTGCGGAGTTACTTGCGGAGATTTCTCCTTCGTCGAAATGACAAAAACATTGAAAGACACTAAGCTGAATTAATATCTCACGATGTTAATTCAGCTTTTTTTTATTAGATTATTATCAAAATTTAACAAAAAACAGCTACATGGTTTTCTGTTAATATTGCGTTAAAATAAAATTAAACAACTGTTTAATTTAAACACTTGTTTAATTTTGTATCCGATTAGAAACAATACCATGTCATACATCGAATTAAACGATAAAAAAATTCAAATTCTGGAGGTTGCCGAAAGGCTCTTTTCGGATAAAGGATTTGAAGGTACATCGATACGGGATATCTCAAAAGAGGCAAAAATTAACATTGCCATGATTTCGTACTATTTTGGTTCTAAAGAGCGTCTTCTTGAAGCTTTAATTCTTTATAAAACTTCTGATTTAAAACTGAAACTCGAAAATTTATTAAACGAAGATCTTGAACCTCTTGATAAAGTCAATAAATTAATCGAAATTTACATCAATCGAATTAGTTGTAATAAAGGCATTTTCAGAGTTTTACATTTCGAACTTAATTCAAAAAAAAGAGAAAAGAGCTTTATTGCCTTTACAGAACTAAAAAAAGGAAATCTAAAATCTGTTGAGAGTATTATTACTCAAGGTCAGGAAAAAGGTGTCTTTAGAAAAGATGTAATCATTCCGCTTATTACTCCCACTATTATTGGAACTTTTTTTCACTTTCATATGAATAAATCTTTTTATGAAGAATTACTAAATTTAAAAACAGAAGCCATGTACAATGAGTACATTAAAACCAGTCTTACAAAGCACATTCAACAAACTATAAAAGCTCTACTTGTTTATGAAAATTAATCAATTAATGCTCTTTGGGATTTTCTTTATCGGAATTTCATCAATAGAAGCACAAGAAAAAACAAGTTTAACCTTAGATGAAGCCGTTAAAATGGCTTGGGAAAAGAGTAACGACGTTACGCTTGCCAATACTAAGGTAAACACAAAGAAATACGAACTGCAAACGGTAAAAAATAATCAATATCCGGATATTAAAGTTTCTGGCCAATATCAGCGCCTTACAAAAGCATCGATTGATATGCCTAATCAGGGTGAAAGCAAATCTTTAGCATCTCCTGATAGAGCAATGTTTGGAATGGCAAATTTAAGCTTACCCCTTTTTGCAGGATTTAAAATTCAAAATAGCATCGACGCATATGATAACTTATATGAAGCTGAAACTGCTTATGCTGCCAAAACAAAAGAAGATGTTGCTTTAAGAGTTATTACGTATTATACAGCTCTTTACAAAGCTCAAAAAACTTTGGATGTTTTAAATGAAAATCAAAAAAGCGCCAAACAGCGTGTCACTGATTTTACAGAATTAGAGAAAAACGGAATCATCCCAAGAAATGATTTATTAAAGTCACAATTGTTAGTTTCGAAAACACAATTATCTATTGACGAAGCTACTAACAACCTTAATAATATCAACTTTTATCTAACTACTTTACTAAAGCTGGATCCAAGTACAAAACTTCAGGTTAATGAAGATGATTTCTTTAATTTAAAAACGAGTAATGCACCAACATCTGATCTGTTAGCACTTGAAAACAGAAAAGATTTAGAGGCTATTCGTCTTCAACAAAAAGCTTCTGCAGCAAATATTAAAGTTGCAAAAGCAGCATACTATCCAACTTTAGCATTACTTGGTGGTTATACTGCTTTAGATCTTAAAGACATTATAACTGTAAAATATGCAATGAACTTTGGTCTGGGTTTAACTTATGATATATCTGGAATTTACAAAAATAGTGCTCACGTAAGAGAAGCAGAAAGCAGAGCTTTGGAAGTTCAAAATACGGAAGCTGTAATGACAGATCGTATTAAAGTTGAAGTTCAAAAATCTATTGAAGATTATGACTTGGCTATTAACCAAAGTGTGGTTTATGACGAAGCGCTTCAACAGGCATCTGAAAATTACAGACTTGTAAAAGATAAGTTCGACAATGGTTTAGCCGATACCAATGATTTGGTTGAAGCCGATGTTGAGCAATTAAGTGCCAAAATTAATACAGCTGTATCTAAGGCAACTATTATTCAAAAATATTACGAATTACTATCCGTATCAGGACAATTATCACAATCATTCAATCTTTCTAAAATATAATCGATAGCTCTCATGGAAAAGAAAAAAACAAATACTAAATTCATCATTATACTAACCGTTTTGGTTTTAGTGGGCGGAACTTACGGAATAACAAAGTACATGCACTCTTTAGCTCACGAAGAAACGGATGATGCTCAAATCGAGAAAAAAATGAATCCAATTATTCCGAGAGTATCTGGATATATTAGTAAAGTGTATGTAAAAGATAATGACTTTGTAAAAAAAGGGGATACTTTATTTACTATCGATAAAAGAGATTATCAATTAAAAATTGACGAAGCTAATGCTGCTTTATTAGGTGCTGAAGGACAATACGAAGCTGCAAAAGCGGATATTGGAAGTGCAAATGCAAGTATCTCAGTTTCTGATGCTCAAATGAAATCTGCAACTGGTTCTATCGAAAGTGCAAAAATTAGATTGAGACAAATTACAAACGATTATAACCGTTACAACAATTTGTACAAAACTCATACCATTACAAAACAACAATATGAGCAAGCTTTATCAGCAAAAGATGAAGCCGAAAATCAAGTGCGTGTTTTAGAGCAACAACAAAGAGCTAGTTCTTACCAAAAAACGGTAATTGAATCTAAATCTAAAGCTTCTGACAAACAAACTGAAGTTGCTGCTGCAAACATCAAAAAAGCAAAAACAATGCTAGATGTTGCATATTTAAATCTTAGTTATACTGTTGTAACTGCCGCAATTGATGGTCAGGTTTCTAAAGTTGATATTCAGCCTGGACAATTGGTTCAACCAGGACAATCTTTATTTTATATCATCAATAATAATGAGGCTTGGGTTGTTGCAAACTTTAAAGAAACACAATTAAACAAAATGATTGTGGGACAAAAAGTAAGTTTAAAAGTTGATGCATATCCAAACTACGAATTCAAAGGAATCGTAACATCATTTTCTCCTGCAACAGGTTCTCGTTTTTCATTATTACCTCCTGACAATGCAACAGGAAACTTCGTAAAAACAATTCAAAGATTACCGGTAAAAATTAGTTTAGATGAATCTAACGATCCAGAAAAAGTAAAATTACTTAGACCAGGGATGAATGTTGATGTAGATGTACATTTAAAATAAAATATGGCAACAGCAGTACAAGCAGACGACGATTTAGTAGAATACGGTTATAGACGTGTCATAATTACGATAACGGCGGTACTTTGTGCCTTGCTGGAAATTGTAGATACCACGATTGTAAACGTAGCTCTAACAGACATGCGAGGTAGCCTTGGTGCTACTTTAACTGATGTGGCTTGGGTAATTACAGCATATGCGATTGCGAATGTTATTGTAATTCCGATGACGAGTTGGCTTTCGCAGCAATTTGGAAGACGTAATTATTTTGTGGCTTCTATCATAATATTTACGGTCTGCTCCTTTTTGTGTGGTAATGCAACTAATATATGGGAACTGGTAGCGTTTAGGTTTGTACAAGGTATGGGTGGTGGAGCACTGCTTGTAACCGCACAAACTATTATCACCGAAAGTTATCCAGTGGCAAAACGTGGTATGGCGCAAGCGATCTACGGAATGGGTGTAATTGTTGGTCCAACTTTAGGTCCGCCTTTGGGAGGATATTTAGTAGATAATTATTCTTGGCCTTATATATTTTATATCAATATTCCGTTGGGAATTATTGCAACAATTTTGGCACTTACTTTCGTAAGAAGTCCGAAATATGGAGAGAAATTAAAAGCAAATCAGGTTGACTGGTGGGGAATTATATTATTGGCCTCATTTATTGGTTCGCTGCAATTTGTTCTGGAACACGGACAACAAGACGATTGGTTTAATGATTCATTAATTGTAACTTTAAGTGTTGTTACCATTCTTGGATTGATTTTATTTGTATGGAGAGAGCTTACTTATAAACATCCAATTGTAAATTTAAGTGTTCTGAAAGATGGAAATCTAAGAATTGGAACCGTAATGTGTTTTATTCTTGGTTTTGGATTGTACGGATCAACCTTAATTATCCCAATCTATACACAATCTATTTTAGGTTGGACAGCAACAGATGCCGGGTTATTATTGATTCCGGGTTCGATCACCACGGCGATTATGATGCCTTTTGTGGGTAATATGATTCAAAAAGGTGTGCCTCAAGGTTATATGGTAGGGGTTGGATTTTTAGTTTTCTTCTTCTTTACCTTCATGATGCAAACTCGTATGACACCTGATACCGGTGTAGAACACATGTATTGGCCTTTAATTTTAAGAGGAATTGGTTTAGGATTACTATTTGTACCTATTACAACACTTTCGCTTTCTACTTTAAAAGGAAAACATATTGGTGAAGGAGCTGCTTTTACAGGAATGATGAGACAATTAGGTGGTTCATTTGGTATTGCGATTATTACTACTTTTATCACACGATTAAGTCAGGAACACAGAGTAGACTTATTGACCAATTTAGATCCTGCAAAATATGATGTTCAACAACGTATTGCCGGAATGCAAAGGGCTTTTATGTCTAAAGGATATAGCGCCGATGTTGCACTGAAAAAAGCTTATCAAGGTCTGGAATATTCAGTAATGAAACAAAGTACAGTACTGGCCTATATGGATATTTTTATGTACTTAGGAATTATGTTCCTATGTTGTATACCAATTATTCTTTTAATCAAAAAAGGAAAGAACAAGATTAATCCTGCTGATGCAATGCATTAATAATAATTGATTTATAATTTTATAATACGAAAAAGCGGAGCTATTTATTTAGCTCCGCTTTTTTATTTTGATCTTTGAAACTAAATTTTAATTTGAAATGATTTGAAGGGATTGATCCCGAGGCTTCGGGACCCCCTACAATATAAATCGAGTCTACTACTCTTTCAAAACCTCTGAACGAACCTTTGTCGCTTTGAACCTTTGGATCTCAATTACCTTGTAAACACCAAATGATTTCCTTTAGAAAGATTTGCATCAAATTGATATCCTTCATAATTGAAACCTTTTAAGTCATCAATAGTTTCGGCATTTGTATCAATAATATAACGAACCATCATTCCTCTTGCTTTTTTGGCAAAGAAACTAATCATCTTTAATTTTCCGTCTTTGTAATCTTTAAAGTCCGGTGTAATCACAGGAACTTTTAAAGCCTTTACATCTACAGCCGAAAAGTATTCGTTACTCGCCAAATTCACAAACAACTCCCCTTTTGCCAATTCTTTATTTAAAGCTTTAGTAACAGTTGGCTTCCAGAATTCGTGTAGATTTTTATATTCTCCAACAGGTAATTTTGTTCCCATTTCTAAACGATATGCCTGCATTAAATCCAGCGGTTTCAAGACACCGTAAAGTCCTGATAAAATTCTGAGTTTACTTTGCAAAACTTCTAATTTTTCTACAGGAATTGTGTAAGCATCCAAACCTGTGTAAACATCTCCGTCAAAAGTATAGATTGCCGGACGTGAATTTTCTGGTGAAAAAGGAGTTTTCCATTCCTGATTTCTTTTCCAGTTTAGATCAGATAATTTATCTGAAATTGACATTAATTCAGATAATTCAGCAGGTTTTTTAGGTTTTAGAACTTTATGAACCAGACGTGCTTCTTTTAAAAAAGCTGGTTCTGTATATTGAGTTGTTGGTAATTCTTTTTCGAAATTTAATGACTTCGCCGGTGATATAACAATTTTCATTTGTGCGTTTTTGTATGCTTCAAAAATACAAATTGAAATTCTAAAAATAAGCGATCAGGATTGATTTGTTTTATAGTATCATAAATATTTTTTGCCACGAATTACACAAATTAACACAAATCATTCGTAGCAAAATTTTAAAAAAATTAGCGCAAATTCGTGAAATTCGTGGCAACTCTTTTTTATTTCATAAAATTCTCTACTTCAAACTGTGAATTTGTTTAAAAAAGTCAACAATAGATTATAATGGGCGTGATCTATGTTGTAAATTTGCAGACGTTTCATTTTCTTCCAGAAAAGAAATGTAATATTTAAAATTACTGAATTCGTGGCTATACAAACAAACTATAAAGCAGCTTTACAAAATAAAATCTTCGAAATTATTTCGCAGGCATCTCGGGAACTAAACGTTGACAGTTACGTAATTGGCGGTTTTGTTCGCGATTTACTTTTAAACCGAGGTTCTAAAAAAGACATCGATGTTGTTGCAGTTGGCAGTGGTATCGAATTGGCGCTTAAAGTTTCTGAGTTACTTCCTAAAAAACCTAAAGTACAGGTTTTTAAAACATACGGAACAGCAATGTTGCGTTTTGAAGATACTGATATTGAATTTGTTGGTGCCCGTAAAGAATCTTATAATTTTGAAAGCAGAAATCCAATTGTAGAAAACGGAACATTGGAAGATGACCAAAACCGTCGTGATTTCACGATTAATGCTTTGGCATTATCATTAAACGAAAAAACATTTGGAGATCTTTCTGATCCTTTTGGCGGATTGAATGATCTTGAAAATAAAACCATAAAAACGCCTTTAGATCCAAGCATTACTTATTCTGATGATCCTTTGCGAATGCTTCGTGCAATTCGTTTTGCAAATCAGTTAGGTTTTGAGATCGAGAAAAACTCTCTTGATGCAATTACCGAAAATGCTGAGAGAATCAAAATCATTTCAGGAGAACGAATTGTGGATGAATTAAACAAAATTCTTTCGACAGATAAACCTTCAATCGGGTTTTTACTTTTGTACCAAACCGGTCTTTTAGAGATCATTCTTCCTGAATTAACAGCCTTGAATCAGGTAGAAGAAATTGAAGGTCATACACATAAAAACAACTTTTATCACACTTTAGAAGTTGTCGATAATATTTGTCCAAATACAGATGATGTTTGGTTACGCTGGTCAGCTTTGTTACATGATATTGGGAAAGCTCCAACGAAACGTTTCAATAAAAAACAAGGATGGACGTTTCACGGCCACGAGTTTTTAGGTGGAAAAATGGCAAAAAAAATATTTGAACGTTTGCACATGCCATTGAATCACAAGATGAAATTTGTGCAAAAAATGGTCATTATGAGTTCACGTCCAATTGTTTTGGCACAGGATATTGTAACTGACAGTGCAGTTCGTCGTTTGGTTTTTGATGCGGGTGAAGATGTTGAAGATTTAATGACTTTATGCGAAGCAGATATTACTACCAAAAACCCATCGAAGTTCAAAAAATATCATAAAAACTTTGAAATCGTCCGCAAGAAGATTGTTGAAGTAGAAGAACGAGATCACGTTCGTAATTTTCAACCGCCAATTTCTGGAGAGGAAATTATGGAAATATTCGGTTTGAAACCTTCACGAGAAATTGGAGTTTTGAAAGAAGCTGTAAAAGAAGCAATTTTAGAAGGTGATATTCCAAATGAATATCAGGCAGCTTATGATTTTATAATTAAAAGAGCAGAAAAAATGGGTTTAAAAAGAGGTGCATAGTAACAAAGGCACAAAGCAACAAAGGTTTATTAAATTTAAAATATTAATGTTTCAAATCAAGTGTTCCGTCCCTTTGAACCTCTGCAACTTTGAAACTTTGCAACTTTAAAAAAAGAATGAAAAAACATTTCCCTACAATCGCGAAAACTGCATTAGTTTTAGTTTATTTAGTAATTGTTGCCGGCGCATTAGTGCGTATGACAGGATCAGGAATGGGGTGTCCGGATTGGCCAAAATGTTTTGGATATTATATTCCGCCAACAGATATAAAGGAATTAACCTGGGAACCAAACCGTGCTTTTGAAAAAGGACAGGTAATCATTAAAGATGAAACTCTTTTGGTCGCCAAAGACAATTTTACGACTCAAACAGCTTTTGATGCTTCACATTGGGAGAAATATACCAAGCACGATTATGCGATTTTTAATCCGTTACATACCTGGATTGAATACATCAACAGATTGTGTGGTGCATTGGCAGGAATGGCTTGTTTTGCAATGGCTATAGCTTCTTTTAGATTTTGGAAACAAAGCAAAAAGATTACTTTACTTTCGTGGTTAGTGGTTTTTATGATGGGCTTTCAGGCTTGGTTAGGAGCAAAAGTAGTTTATTCGGTATTGAACCCGATAAAAATTACGGTTCACATGGTTATGGCTTTGGTAATTGTTGCTGTGATTTTATACATTATTCAATTAGCAAGACCAAAATTAGCTGCAGTCACCTATAATTCAACTTTTAGAAATGTACTTTTATTTTCGCTATTGCTAACCTTAATTCAAGTAGCGATAGGAACACAAGTACGTCAGTTTGTTGACGAACAGGTGAAAAATGGATTAACAGCAAGTATCCTGTGGTTACAAAATCCTTCGATTACTTTTTATATTCACCGTTCATTCTCTGTTTTAGTTTTGCTGGTGAATTTGTATCTATACGTTAGAAACACCAAATTTGGATTAGGATTCTCAAAGATAAACTGGGTAGTTTTTATTATCGGAATCGAAATTCTAACCGGAATGGCAATGGCATATCTTGATTTCCCAATTGGAAGTCAGGCAATACATTTAGTTCTGGCTTCGATATTATTCGGAATCCAATTTTACATGATATTAGAAGCTAAGAAACCTAGCCCAGCCAACTCTTAAAATCCTGTACTTTTTCACGGCTTACAATTACCTCATCTTCCTTATAAGTTGGTAAAATAACTTTTAGGCGGGAATTGGTATATACCTGAATTTCTTTTATGGCCTGAAGAGGCACAATAAATTTTCTGCTTACGCGGAAGAAATCCTTCATGTCTAATTCCTGTTCGAGAACTTCAAGAGTCGAATCGATCAGATAATTCCGATTGTCGAAAGTATGAATGTAAGTTCCTTTGTTTTCACTAAAAAAACATTCAATTTCGTCTGTTGTGATTACTTTTAAGTGCTGTCCGATTTTAACCGTGAATCGCTTTTTATAATTCTTTTCGAAAGGATTAGACAACATTCGGCGTATTTGCTCAAAATCAAGCTGAAGATTTTGATTTCCTGCATCTGCTTTAGGAATTCGGGTTTTAAATTTAGTAACAGCAACTTCCAGATCATCTTCATCAATGGGTTTTAAAAGATAATCGATGCTATTTAATTTGAACGCTTTTAAAGCATATTCATCATAAGCAGTCGTAAAAATAATGGCACTTTGAATGTTTATTTTTTCAAAAATTTCGAAAGACAAACCGTCTGATAACTGAATATCCAAAAAGATTAAATCGGGATGTTCATTATTGGTAAACCAATGCACTGATTCTTCTACAGAATGCAACATGGTTTGTACGGCAATATCTAACTTTTCAAGTTTTCGCTGCAACAATCTCGCAGCCGGTTTTTCGTCTTCTATGATTAATGTGGTCATTTACTAAAATGCAAAATTTGAAAAAATAAAATTTAAAGTTACTCCCATTTATTCTTATTCTGAGCTTCTTTCTCCATAATTTTTTGGATCTTTTTTTGCTCCCAATCGTCACCAAAAAAGAGATCACGTCCAAATACTCTGTATGCACCAATTAAAACAAATATTCCCCAAATTATTGTTATAGAGTAAGTACGCAGATCAAAAATCCCATAAGTTGCACCATTATATCCTATTCCAAAATAATCATTATTCAAAAGTGAAATAATAAGAATAGTATTGACAATAAAATATATTGTCAGACGCCAGTAAAAACGTTTAATTTCTCTTACTTTTCTATATGCAAAATTGAATTGTTCATCATTACTAAATTCTTTCGTATAATGTTCGTATAAGTGTCTTCTAAATTCTCTCATTTTATTTCGAATTATTATATTATTACTCCCATTTATTCTTATTCTGAGCTTCTTTCTCCATAATTTTTTGGATCTTTTTTTGCTCCCAATCGTCACCAAAAAAGAGATCACGTCCAAAAACACTAAAAGCATGAATGGCTAAAGCAATACCCCAATAAAATGCTGTTGAATAAATTTCCCAATTATTGAAACCTCTCACTTCAAAATGATCTCCTATATAAGGTCTATTCAAACTTGAAATAATGATAATGGCATTCACTATAATATAAACTTTCAAATGCGAATAAAATCCCTTTATTCTTTTCACTTTTCTGTAGGCTATATTATAGTTTTCATCTGTACTAAATTCATGTGCATATTCTTCAAACATGCGTCTTCTAAATCGTCCCATTTTATTTTTATTTAAAAAATTATTGCCATTTATTTTGATTCTCTTTCTCTTTATCCATCAATTCTTTAATTTTCCTCTCTTCCCAGTCTTTTCCTAAAACCGGAAATATTTCAAAAACCTTTAATCCGTGAAAAACAACACCAACTCCCCACCATAATAGTGGCCAAAAAAACCATAAATATTCCGGTGATGTCCACAAATTAATAATAATCAATATAATATTCACAATGATAAAAGAAGTAAGATTTCCGTAAAAACCTTTAATACTTTCTACTTTCTTTTTTGCGATGTAATATTTATCCTCTTCAGTAAATTTAATATCCATGATTACTCCCATTTTTGTTTTTTATTCTTTTTCTCTAAGATGCTTTTCAGCTTACGTTCTTCCCATTCTTCTCCAAAAATCTTAAAAGAAGCAAATATATCAACTGCAGATACCAGAAATGCTGTACTCCAGATTACCATTACAAAACTATTTAAATATCGGGTTGGAAACGCATTCAACGGCAAACCAAAATAGTGTTTTAAAGTAAACAAGATCAACGCAACGCTATACACAATAGCATGAATATAGAAGGATCTGAGTTTAACTACTTTTCTGCTTGCAATTTGTCGCAGTTCAAATTTTTCCGGGTCATTATCAAAATCTCTTTCCATAATTATTTCCAGTTTTGTTTGTTGTTTTCTCTTTCTAAGATCTCTCTAATTTTTCGTTCTTCCCAGTTTGAGCTGTATCCAAAAACTTTAAAAGCATGCATTACAACTCCAAATCCCCAACCTAAAGCCGAAAACCAAAACCATTGAAATCCGGGAGAAAAGGTCAAATTCACAAAGATTAAGCATGGAATCACACAACAATACGAAATGACATTTGCGTAAAACCCTTTTAATTCTTCTACTCTTTTTTTAGCTCTGAAATAAGCTTTATTCTCGTCTGTATATTCCGTATTTTTTTCCATAACCGTAATTTGTTTGGTCAAGATTGGAATCTTAACTGTAAAAGTTTTTTCGTTTTGTTCGACCAGTACTTTTCTGTTGGTTACGATTCCGTATCGGTTCACGATATTTTGCAATCCAACTCCTTGTCTGTCTTGTAAAACTTCTTTTTTCTGAAAGTCATTCTGAATTGCCAAATAATCTCCATCAACAAAAATTCGAATATGTAATGGTTTTTGCTCGCTTACAACGTTGTGTTTTACTGTATTTTCAAGCAAAAGCTGTAAAGATAACGGAACTACTTTTGCGTCCGGGTTTATATTTGTTGTTGGCAATTCGTAAAACAAACTGTTCTCAAAACGCATTTTCAACAAATTCATATACGTTTTTGCGAATGACAATTCATCTTCAACAGAAACCAATTCTTTATCTTTTTGCTCTAAAACGTAGCGATAAATTTTAGATAAAGAAGTGGTAAATCGTTGCGCATTATCCGGATTTTCTTCGATCAAAGAGCTTAAAACATTCAAACTATTAAAAAGAAAATGCGGGTCAATTTGATTTTTTAAACTTTCGAATTTAGCATTTGCCGTTCCTGCAATAATCTTTTGCTGTGTTATTTCAAACTTTGATGCTTGTTTCCACTTTACCATAAAACTTCTGGCCTGCATAAAAGTTGAAACTCCTAAAGATAAAATGATATAAAACAGATGCACCCAAATCATTCTTTCGCTAAAGAATTTTTCTAAAGGCATATTTTGCAAAATGACAAAAACATAATAATTAATTCCTAAAACAATGGGAACTGTGTACAAAACAGTAACCATAATTCCGTAGTAAACTCTCAGGTTTGTCTGTTCCAGCCAATCCCATTTTCTATCCAAAAGCACATTAATATACCCATTTCCAAAACCTACTCCGAAAGAGTAAAGACAGCTAATAAAAAAAGTAATAAGAACGTTTCGAATAGTCAAATCACTTCCTAAAAAAGCAGAGAATATTACTGTAAAGATCATAGAAATCTTAAACGAGACAATTGTTCCGCTTTTTAAATCTGCGTATGTATTTCTATGATCTTTCATTTATAAATTAGCTTAAATAATTATTTTTTACAATTTTTTTGAGATTCTAAAGCTCTTTCTAATCCCCATTTTGGAGAAAAAGGCGTTTCTGGTTTAAAAGTAGCAAAAAGTTCAATAGCTTTATCAACTTGTGCACAAAGCGGTTTTGTGTCAACACCTGTCCATTTTGCACCTCCTAATTGATAATCTGCTTCCCCAAAAACGATTCTTGGATTGTTTGGATCTATCGCCTTTCCTTTTGCGTAAGCTTCCATCACTTTTGCCGAATATTTCATACTGTTTGTCATTGGATCTGCAACCACCCAAGCCGTATAAATTAAAGCCTGCATTGCATATAATTCAGCATTGTTCTGATCTTTAATAAATTCAACATCTAATGCATCTTGTGCTTTTGTCAACAACAAATCAATTTGCGTTTTATCTTGTGTCTTAAAAGCTGCTGTTGTATTTACTAATGCTACATAATAATTAGGTAAATAACTTGTTTTCTCTGCCGAAGCGATTCTCTCAAACATTGCAGAAGCTTCTGTGTTTTTTCCTTCTTTCCAAAGCCCAAAAGCTTTACCCATTCCTTGTTCAAATTGTGTTTGTGCAGAGCTTATTACTACTACCAATAATGCAAGCAAAGTGATGATTTTTTTCATTTTATAAGTTATTTAAATGGTTATTTTAATTTGTTAGTTACTATTTATAATATAATTTCAATTTTTGAATCTTTATCAACAACGAATTTAGCATCTTTATAGGCAGGAGGTCCCATAAATCCTTTAGCATTGTTTGAAGCAGCATAAGCTTCAGAAGGTACTCCCATCGCATTTCTATCCAATTTTCCGTTATTATTTTCATCGTGATACGTTGAAATTGCATATTCTCCCGCCGGAAGATTGTCAAACGTTACAACTACTTTGTTGTTTTTAATTTCAGAAGAAAGGCTTCTATAAGTCGTTTTAAGAAATGTACCGTCTGAGTTGTACAAACCTACTTTAACAATTCCTGTGTCGCTTTTTAAACCTGAAACGGCAACAGTTAATTTTACATTTTGTACAGATTGAGCAGACATCAAGCTGCAGATAAATAATGTGATTATTGTAATAATTTTGGTCATGATTTCTTTTTTTTAAGTTTCTAAGTTACTAAGGTTCTGAATGTCTAAGTTTGTTTTTGATTGATGATTAAAACTCTGTTTGTTTTTTTGAAGTTTCTAAGTTTTTGAGTAATTAACGCTCTAAGTTTTTTTTCTTAGTAGCTTAACAACTTATTGTCTTCTAATTTTATACTTCAAAAGTATATCGGATTTTACTGTTTTAAAATTAAATGATACTGAGTTGTTGAATTTGATGACTGAATTGTTTTTTTTGAGGTGCAAAGGCTCAGAGTGACAAAGGTTCAAAGGTTTTTCTTAAAAGAATCAATAATCATATTTCAAAACCTCTGTCCCTTTGAACCTTCTTCTACAAGTTCTTCAATTGATTCTCATTTTTATTCTGGCTAATCGTCCAGAAGAAACCTACGAAGAAAAATCGATCTGCGGTTGGTGTCACGGCTTGTCTGTTATAAACTCCGCTTGCATCCGGTAGTTTTGCATAATCGTATCCAAAAACATTCTGTGTTCCTAACACATTCGAAACCGAGAAATAAAGGATTTTTTGTGTTGTCAATAAATACGCCCAGTTAAAACTCAAACTATTGTATGACTTTGTTTTTCCGTTCATGAATTGTGTTTGGTTTGGATCATTATATGGACGTCCTGAACTATAACTATTAGTAAAACCTATTTGCGATTTCCAATCATTGATGAAATATTTGGTTACAATTGACAAACTATGATTGGCAATAAAATTAGGAGTTGCCATCGTTGGGAAATTCTTATATTGTCTTTCTGAATCGATATAAGAATAAGAAATCCAATATTCTAAGTTTTTATACAAATTGCTGTCTCTCCAGAATAAATCAAGACCTTTTGCATATCCTGAACCGTTATTATTGAATACCGAATTGTAAGCAATATCTTTTGTGTTGTATTGAACCAAATTGCTGTAATCTTTATAATAAGCTTCTGCTCTAAAAGTTTGTCCAGGTTTGGTAAACTGATAATTTAAAATGTAATGCTGTGCTTTTTCACTTTCAAACTGGTGGTATTTAGAATATTTGATATAATCCACAACCGGAGTTTGAGAAAAATCTCCGTAAGCAAATGAAAACTGACTTGTTTTAGAAACTTTGTAAGCAATAGAAGCCCTTGGCGCAAGATTGGTTTCGTCTAATAAACTGTTGTTCGAAAGTCTCAAACCTACTTTCATTGCCAGTTTTTTAGAAAATAATATATCTCCTTCTGTATAAAAAGCGGCAATATTAGAATCGTAACCGTTTGCAACTTTAATAGCAATATTATCATCGAAATTTTCATTGTATTTTGTAATAAAATAATCTGCTCCAAAAGATAATTTAAAATAATTCGAGATGTTTTTTCTTAACTTCAATTTCAATTGCGCTGCATTTTCATTAGAATCAACATCATTGATATCGTACTTGATTTTGTTTTTACTATATCCGTAACTAATTCCTGATGTAAGCTGCCATCCCGTTCCGAAATCTCCTTTGTAAGAAGCATTCAAATAAAAATTATTGTTGTTTAAGTCCGTTCTAATTGGATCAACAAAATTCACATTTTTCTGATTCAGGTCGAATTTCTCCGAATCAAAAGCGGCGTATAATTTAAAAATTCCTCTTTCAAAATGATATCTATAAACAGCTTCTCCGCCCAAAGATTGATACGGATTATTCCAATCTACATTTTGAGGAATGACAGCCTGATAGGGCGCTAAATTTATATAATTGGTATTGATACTGAAGGAGCTTTTTTTCCATTTTTGAGTATTTCCAACTCCTAAACCAACAGTCATTAAAGCAATATCAGTTTTATTCTGATCTGGTTCATCTTGTGTATTCAAAAGTAAAACACTTGATAAAGCTTCTCCGTATTCAGCAGAATAACCTCCTGTTGAAAATGCAATTCCGCTAAACAAAAAAGGCGAAAATCTACTTCTGGTTGGTAAATTATTAGTCGATGCCCCATAAGGTTGTGCTACACGAAGTCCGTCTACAAAAGTTTGAGTTTCGCTGGCTTCTCCTCCACGCACAAACAAACGTCCATCTTCTCCCACAGTTTGTGTTCCTGGTAAAGTTTGCAATGCAGCAATAATATTTCCTGCAGAACCTGCTGTTGTTACAATATCTAATGGTTTTAAAACCGAAACTCTTGCTTTGTCTCCTGATTCTAATGTTCCTGCAGTAATTACAACAGCATCAAGAGCGTTAACATTTTCTCTTAATTTAACAGTTTGATTTTTATAATTGGCAACATCAATTTCTGTTTTGAATGTTTCATAAAGTAAAAAACTAACGACTATAGTTTGATTTCCTGTTGTAGTAGTTTCAAAAGAAAATTCTCCGGTTTCAGAACTTGTTGCTCCGTCATAAGTCCCGTCTAGGTAGATATTTGCTCCCGGAACCGGTTTTCCTTTTTGATCTACTACTTTTCCAGAAATGGTATTCTGAGCAAAAAAGATCGTTGTTAAAAATAAAAAGCTAATTGTAAAAAGTAATTTGGTTGTCATGGTATTTGATTTTGATGAGGCAAATATATTTTAACAGTTTTAGTTAAAAAATATTAAATAACCCAATTGTAGAATTTCGGGGATGAGTTGTAAAATACTTATTTGTATCTTAGCTTTTGGTTCGTCATATTAATAAAAGACCGTAAATGAACATAGCAGTCGCACAAATAAAACCTGCAAAGGGAGATATTTCAGCTAACATCGAGAAGCATCTAAAATTTATAGAACTTGCCTCTTCACTAAATGCAAATTCTGTTTTTTTTCCTGAACTTTCCTTAACAGGCTATGAACCTGAATTAGCCAAAGATCTGGCAACCAATAAAGATGATGATCGACTTGATGCTTTTCAGAAAATCAGCAATCTGAAAAAGATAACGATTGGAGTTGGGATTCCAACAAAAACAGAAAGCGGAATACAAATTAGTATGGTTGTTTTTCAACCAAATCACCAAAGAATTTCCTATTCAAAACAACAACTTCATGAAGACGAATTTCCTTATTTTGAAAATGGCACTGAACAAATCATAATCGAAATTGAAAACCAAAAAATCATTCCGGCAATTTGTTACGAAAGCCTACAAATAGAACATGCCGAAAAAGCAACTAAACTTGGAGGAGAAATTTATGTTGCCAGTGTAGCTAAATCAAAAAACGGAGTAGAAAAAGCCTTTATACACTATCCGAAAGTGGCTAAAACATATTCTATGCCTGTTTTAATGTCAAATTGTATTGGAGAATGTGATAATTTTGTAAGTGTTGGTTTTAGTTCTGTTTGGACAAAAGAGGGGAAACTAGCGGAACAACTCGACAACAAAAACGAAGGCATACTCGTTTTTAATACCACAACTGAAGAAGTAATAAAACAGATTATCTAGAATAAATTCACTTTATACAACTGAAAATCAGTTTAAAAATATATTTAAAAAACCACAATTAATTCCTATTAGCTATGTCAGAGAGTAAAAGAGTTTCAAATTTATATCAATCCATTTATAATGGAAATCCGTGGCTTGAGGTTACCTTGGCAGATACCTTAAAAGATGTTACTGCAGCTCAGGCTTATAAAAAAATAAATCCAAATTTAAACACGATTTGGGAAATTGTCAATCACCTGATACAATGGAGAAGAAATATATTAAGGCGTGTTCAGGGAGAAATAATCACAACTCCTGATCATAATTATTTTGTACCAATTTTAGATTCATCTGAACCAGCGTGGGAACAATCGCTGCAAAGTCTGGCAAAATCTCAAGAATTATGGAGCACCTGTTTGAGTGATTTTAATGATGCTGATTTTGAAAAAATAGACCAAAATAACAATCACAATTTTTATGAAGATATTCACGGAATCATTCAACATGACATTTATCATTTAGGACAAATTGTGATTTTGAAGAAGTTGCTTTAAAAATTTGTAATAGCTAACTCAAAAAATAATAATGGTAAATGATGAATTAGATTATAGACTATTAAAGATCAAAAATGGAAAACCTTTTTTTTCCATTATAAATCTTGAAGTTAGTCTAAATGATAGTAAAAACGAAATCATCGAAGAATATATTGGTGAAGGCTGGATAAAGCAAGGAAATCTTGAAAGTGTTCCTTCAAACGGTTACGAAAGCTGGAAAAAAGCAGTAGTAAACGCATTAGAATTTGTTTTTTCAAAAACTAACCAAAAATGGACTGTTAAAATAAAAAAAGCAGAAGGAAGAATTGGTACAGATACCAACCCGACTATAGTAGGTTTTGCAACTATTCTAGCCTTTTGTAAACAAACTAATTTAGAATTAGATTCTGAATTAAATAGTCAAATTGAACAGTTTGCATTCAATAGCTGGGAAAATAAAAATGACGAAAAAATTCCAAATTTTATGAATTTAGATTATGAATAAAATCAATTCGATGAATTGTACAAATAAAATATTCTTATGAAAAAATCAATACTATTACTCGGATTTTTGTTTATAAGTGTCTTCGGATTTTCTCAGGAAACTGAAGTCAAATACGATGAAAGTCTGGCAAAATCATTACATGCCGATGAATACGGAATGAAAAAATATATTTTCTGTCTTTTGAAATCGGGAACAAACACAACGGCATCAAAAGAAGAATCCAAAAAATTGTTTGAAGGTCATATGGCAAATATTGGAAAATTAGCCAAAGAAGGTAAACTAGTTGTGGCGGGACCTTTTATGAAAAACGATCGAAACTATAGAGGAATTTATATTTTTAATGTTGAAACTATTGAAGAAGCGCAAGCTCTCGTTGCCACAGATCCTGCAATACAGGCAAAATTACTCGAAGCCGAATTAACACCTTGGTATTCCTCTGCAGCTTTACAAGAAATAACAAAGATTCATAAGCAAATTGCTAAGACTAAAATATAAGTATCTATTATAATGACAGAAAAAGAGAAAATGATCTCGGGAGAATATTACGCAGCAGGAGATCCCGTTTTGGTAAAAGAACGCCGAAAAGCTAAAAATTTATTACATCGTTTAAACGTAACTGAATATCGCTTAACAAAAAAAGCAAAAGAAATTCTAGCCGAATTAATTCCGAATACGGGAAAGAGTTTTTACATAGAACCTCCATTTCATTGTGATTATGGATATAATATTTCTTGCGGAGACAACGTTTATTTTAATGTAAACTGTGTTGTTTTGGACTGTGCTCCGGTAAATATTGGATCAAATGTGTTTTTTGCACCTAATGTTCAAATTTATACTGCAACACATCCGCTTGACGCTGAATTGAGAAAAACACTGGAAAATGCATTACCAATTTCTATTGGAGATGACTGCTGGATTGGCGGAAACTCTGTAATTTGCCCTGGAGTAACCATCGGAAAAGGCTGTGTTATTGGCGCCGGCTCTGTAGTTACAAAAGATATTCCGGATAACTCTCTGGCTGTTGGAAATCCTGCGAAAGTAATTAAAAAATTAAATCAAGAACCCCAATAAAAACAAACAATGCTTACCTTAAATAAAGTTCATCATATTGCTATTTTATGTTCTGATTATCAAAAATCTAAAACGTTCTATACCGAAGTTTTGGGTTTGACAATAATTAGAGAAATCTATCGCGAAGAACGTCAATCGTACAAACTTGATTTGGCTTTGAATGGTATTTATGTTGTCGAATTATTCTCCTTCCCAAATCCACCTAAAAGACCGTCAAGGCCTGAAGCGGTAGGCTTACGACATCTGGCATTTGAAGTCATTAATTTAGAAGAAACAATTGCTTTTTTAAATACAAAACATATCGAATCTGAACCTATCAGAATTGATGAAACTACTGAAAAACGATTTACTTTTATTGCCGATCCTGACGAATTGCCAATAGAGTTTTATGAGCGATAAGTTTTTTAAGGTTCAAAGGAACAGAGATTCAAAGGGACAAAGGAAAAAACTTTGTGCCTTAGCGCCTTTGCAGCGTTTCTTTTTAGCTGAAAGAATTTTCTTGTTTTTATCAGTTTTAACACATTATATTGCGTATTTTCTATAAAAAACCGAATTTGATTCTTAATTTTGTAATCCGCATAAAAAAAGTGCGATCACATCTGATGAACAAAACGGCGCAAATCAAAAAAAATCATCAATTTATTGTCCTTCAAAAATTAGTTGTAGTTTCTATCTTAATTGGCTTTCTTTCGGCCTTTCTAGGAATTTCACTAAAAAAAATCACTGAATATTACGAAGAAATATTCTTCCATGAAGTTACGGTACATCCGCTATTATATATCCTTTTTCCGGTTTTTGGATTGTCTGTAATTTATTTTTTAAGACACTATCTTTTTAAGAAAAAAGAGAATAAAGGAATCAAAGAAGTTTTTGAGAGTACTAAATCAACTTCAAAAAATTTACCTTCTTATAAAATTCCATCGCATTTTATAAACGGATTAATAACAGTTGCCTTTGGAGGTTCTACCGGAATTGAAGTATCAACAGTTGTTGCCACGGCTACAATTGGATCTGTTGCGCAACAAAAAGAAAATGTATTTCGAAAATACAAAACCGAATTAATTTGTGCGGGTGTTGCTGCCGGAGTTACTGCTTTATTCAGCAGCCCAATTGCCGGAATTCTGTTTGCACTTGAAGTGATTTCAAGAAAAGTAACCCGAGCTTTTATTATCTCAAATGTAATTGCGGTTTCAGTTGCTTTTGGATTACTTTCTATATTAAAAGAAGAACCTTTATTTGCTGTTTCGATTACAACCTGGCATTTAAAAGCGATTCCGTATTTTATTCTTTTAGGAATTTTAGCCGGAATCAATTCAGTTTATCTAACACGTTGTGTATTGTTTTTTAAATCTCAGTTTGGAAAGATCGATACTCATTATTATAAAATTCTAATTGGTTCAGTGGTTTTAAGTGTTTCTTTATTTGTTTTTCCGCAATTATATGGAGAAGGTTATCACGCTATAAAAGGGATTTTTAGTAATTCTAGTGAGATTCCGTTGACGTTAACTTTAGCCTTAACTTTTATTGGAATATTGATTTTAAAACCAATTGTAACATCAATCACGCTTGCTTCCGGTGGCGATGGAGGTGTTTTTGCACCAAGTCTTTTTATTGGTGCTTTTCTAGGCTTATTACTGGCTACGGTCCTAAACAGTTTCTTTCATGTAAATGTAATTCCGGTTAATTTTATGATTATCGGAATGGCTGCTGTTTTGAGTGCCAGTATTCACGCACCATTTACTGCCATCTTTTTGGTTTGTGGTCTAACAAACGATTACACTTTGTTTTTACCAATTTTAGTAGTTTGTTTAATTTCTAAATACACAGCAAAAATGATTTATCCATATACCGTTTACTCTTATTCTCCAAGTTTATTAAAGTAATTTAGCCCTTGATTTTGCAGATAGTTAATCCATTAAAATCTCTAAATCTTTGGCAAAAACAAAATGAATCTCAAGATTTATTAAAATATAATACCACATGCCCAATCAAAAATTACAAAGAAGTTATCGTAAAACACGCTACATTCTTTATAAAGAAACTTTAATTGATTCTAAAGAACATTTTTGGTCATTTATTGGTTCATTTGTCGGAATAGGAATCTTGTCTTACCTTGAGTCTATTCGTTTTTCTGGCAGTGATATCGTTTTTTTAATTGGTTCTTTTGGAGCTTCAAGCGTTCTGGTTTACGGAATTATTCAAAGTCCATTTTCTCAACCCCGAAATTTAATTGGCGGTCATGTAATCTCTGCAATTATTGGCGTTACTGTACAAAAATTAGTTCCTGATATTGTTTGGCTGTCTGCTCCCCTGGCCGTTTCGCTTTCGATTATTTTTATGCAAATTACCAAAACGCTTCATCCTCCGGGAGGTGCTACGGCGCTTATTGCGGTTACTGGTTCGGCACAAATAAAAGATTTGGGTTATATGTATGTGCTTTCTCCTGTTTTAGATGGTGTTCTGATTCTATTTGTGACGGCATTAATTTTCAACAACATGACTTCAAGCAGAACATATCCGAGTCATAGTACTTATCACAAACATTATCATAAAATAAGAAAGAGATTCTCTAGAAAATAGCTTTTTTCTACGAACTACGGGTGTCACCTTAAGCATCCCGAGACTTCGGGAGAAGACTTGATAATTGGGACGGGCTTCGACTTCGCTCAGCCTGACAACGACTTCACTAAGCTCGACAACTTAGACTAAAGTGTATTAGTAAGATTAATCGCTTTTTAAAATCTTTTCAACAAATCTTAAATCACAATTCGTAAATCATTAATTATATTTTACCTTTGACCTTTCAATAAAAACAAAGATTATGGTTTATAAATTTAGAGTAATTCTAGACGCCGAAGAAGATATTTTTAGAGACATTGCAATTCTTGAGGACGATACGCTTGAGGATTTACACAATGCTATCTTCAACGCTTTTGGTTTTGACGGAATGGAAGTAGCTTCGTTTTATACCTGCGATGAAACTTGGAATCAGGAAGATGAAATTGCACTTTTTGATACTGGCGATGTTCCTGGAGAACAAAGAACCATGAGCGATTATAAATTATCTGATCTCTTAGATGAACAGAATACTAAGATTATCTACGTATACGATTTCATCAATATGTGGACTTTCTTAGTTGAGTTGGCTGCTATTGAAGATCAAATTGCTGGTGTTCCTTATCCTGAAACTTTATTCTCACACGGAGAAATGCCTGATGAAGCTATCGAAAAAAACTTTGAAGCAGATATGCACGACGATATCTATGGAGAATTTGAAGATGATCTTGACGAAGACGATCTTGATATGTTCGAAGGCGACGACAGCTTTGAAGATTATGGATTTGAGGAAAACTGGAATTAGTTTTTTTTTAGGTTCAGAGGTTCAGAGTTTCAAAGGTTCATAGGTTCATAGGTTTTTCTTTTTTTAATCTTTGATTTAAAAAAGAAGGAATATTCTTATTTTTGTATTTAATTTTTTAAATACAATTTATGAATACTTTTCGAGACCTTTTAATCTGGCAAAAATCAATGACCTTAGTAACTGAAATTTACCAGTTAACAAATTCATTTCCAAAAGAAGAAATTTATGGACTATCTTCACAAATCAGAAGGAGTTCAATATCAATACCCAGTAATATAGCAGAAGGCTACGGAAGAGAAGGAAATAATGATTATTTACGATTTTTAAATATTTCAATTTCCTCCTTATTCGAAATGCAAACCCAACTTGAAATCTCATTCAATTTAAAATATTTAAACGAGAATCAATTTAACAAAATAAATGGAGAAAGCAGAGAAATAGAACGAATGTTAAGTTCTTTTATCAGAAAAATAAAAGATAGAAAATAACCTTTGTCCCTTTGAACCTTTGCCTCTCTGAACCTAGACAAATATGATCAACTTATTCAACACCCACATCGAGACGCTTGCGATACACCGCGTAGGAAACAAGAGCAGAAACGAAGCTATTTTTTTATCAGAACAACCTTTTAATTTAAATGATGAGATTGTGCCTTTGATAAAAGAGTACTTTTTTAAGCCTTTTAGAGAGAAAGAAGAAAACTATTATCAGTTTGCGCACGAAGTCGATTTGGATTATAACGACATGTTTAAATATGCGACAGAGATCTTTGATAATCCGAATAATCTACAGGAGATTTCAAAAAGAATCACGACACATTTATTTGAGCAGTCAAACCATCCGCACATTAAAAACGGAGAAGTTTATGTAACGTATTTAACAAACTTAAGCATTGACAATAATGTTGTTGACGCTATCGGGATTTTTAAAAGTGAGTTACAAGCTGACTTTTTACAATTTGAAGAAAAAAACAGCAATCTTGAAATGATCTTGCAACAAGGTATTAACCTGAGCAAACTTGACAAAGGTTGTTTGATTTTTAACTATAAAAAAGAAGAAGGATACAAAATTCTAACCGTAGACAGTAACCGTTATGATGCGCGTTATTGGCTAGAGCACTTTTTATCTGTAGATGCTTTTGAAGATGAAAACTTCATCACTAAAAAATACTTGAAATTCTGTCAGAACTTTGCAAAAGATGTTGTTTTGCCAGCAGAAGACAAAAAAGAAGAAGTAATGTTCATGAACCGTTCTGTGAATTATTTCGCCAAAAACGATCAGTTCGAAGAACAGAATTTCTTAAATGAAGTATTAGACAATCCAGACTTAATTCCTGAATTCAAAAACTACAAAGTTGATAAAGGAGAAAAATACAGCATCGAAGATGTAACCTCATTCCCTATTGCAAACTCAGCAGTTTCTGACGCTAGAAAATCGATCAAAAACGTAATTAACCTGGACACTCACATTCAGATTAAAATGGATTTTATCAATCCAGAAAGTGCAGAAAAATTTGTTGAGAAAGGCTGGGATGAAGAAAAACAAATGTATTACTACTTAGTTTATTTCAATAAAGAAGAGAAAAGCTAATAGTCATTCATTTTCTATTACTTACTTAAAACAAAAAAGGGCAATTACTACTGTAGTTGCCCTTTTTTAATTTACAATAAGTTGTATTGATTTTAAAACCTGCAGAAAAAATAAAAAATTTATCGCAGAGAGCACCAAGTTTTTTTCCTTTTAGCCTTTACAAAAAAAGCACATCCCGAGGCTTCGGGATGTGCTTTTCGAAGGTATTCTTAGATTAAAATCTTAGCGTTCTCTGCGGTAAAAATAAACCAACCGTAATTACCTTTTTTTAATTTTTCTATTCTCTATTCTCTATTCTCTATTCTCTATTCTCTATTCTCTATTCTCTATTCTCTATTCTCTATTCTCTATTCTCTATTCTCTATTCTCTAAATTACAATATAGAAAACATCGCTTTTAGAATATCGTCGTAAACTTGTTTGTCTCTTTCGCCGGTACGCGCCAGAACCCTGATTCCGGAGTAATTATTAAAAATAAATCTTGCGAGAACTCTTGCGTCAGTTGTTTTGGAAATATGTCCTAAATCCTGACCTTTCTGAACTGCTTTTGTAAAAACCTCTTCCATTATCTGACTGTTGTTTTTTACAATTTTGGCAATTTCTTCATCATGCATCGCCAGTTCAACAGAAGAATTTACCATAAAACATCCTTTTGTAATTCGGTCTTCAAGACTTTCTATAACGGCTTGCTTAAAAATATCACGCAAGCTTTCTTTAATATTCTCCGATTTATCAAAAAGCTCCACGATTTGATCTTGTGCATTTTTCTGATAGCGTTGCAGCGACTGAGCAAACAGTTTTTGTTTATCGCCAAAAGTATCGTACAAACTAGAACGGCTTAGTCCTAAATGCGTCACTAAATCCTGGGCCGATGTTCCGTTGTAACCTTTGTGCCAAAAAATCTCGATCGCTTTGTCTAAAGCCTGATCTTCATTAAATTCTTTCGTTCTAGCCATAACTTTCACTATTAAATTACCTCACAAAGATACAAAAATACGGAACAATCGTTCCTGAATTATTCAAAAAAATTATACTACTGCATTTACAGTAAGTCCACCGTCAACAACAATTTCTGATCCTGTAATGAATGAAGCATCGTCTGAGGCAAGGAAACCAACTGTTTTAGCAATTTCTGAAGCCTGAGCAAAACGCTTCAATAAAATTTTCTCTCCTAAAAGTGCTCCAAACCCTTCAACTTCTTCTTTTTCTAAACCTAATTTACCATAAATAGGAGTTTCAACAGGACCAGGAGAAACAGCATTTACTCTAATTTTTCTTGCAGCTAATTCGACAGCAAATACTTTATTTAAAGATAAAACAGCCGCTTTACTTGAGGCATAAACACTTGAATTTGGCATTCCTAAATGAGCATTTACAGAAGTATTAAAAATAATAGAACCTCCATCATTTAAAATTGGCAATAATTTTTGAACGGTAAAAAAAGCTCCTTTTACATTCACATTCATAATACTGTCATAATGTTCTTCTGAAGCTGAATCGATTGGAGCAAAAGATGCAATTCCGGCATTTAAAAACACGATATCAATTTTTCCGAATTTTGCTCTCACCTGATCAACCAAATTATCAATTGATTTTAGATCAGATTGGTCAGCAACAATTCCGGTTACATTCAATTCTGTTTCGGCTTTTGCTAATGCTTCTTTGTTTCTTCCTGTTACAATTACTTTTGCACCTTTTGCAGTTAATTCAGCCGCAGCTGCATACCCAATACCGCTATTTCCACCAGTTACAATAGCTACTTTGTTTTCTAAATTTTTCATTTTTATTTGTTTTTAAGTTATTGATTATTCAATTATTATGGTACAAAGATATAATAACAGAACGATCGTTCCGTTATTATTGATGTTAAAATTTAGTTAAAACAATCAAACTCCCTAAAAACGCTAAATTTTAGCGATTAAAATCTATTGAACTATAAACGAAAGAAATAATAAATAAGCAAACTTTCTTAATATTTGCTTAATTTTGTATTCTAAAAAAAACTAAGATGGATATTCATTTATACAACGAAAGTCCTTTCAAAACTATCATATCGTTTCATAAGCTAATTGAATCTTTTGAAGAAATTGCTTTATCAGATGTTGATTACAGAGCAAACTACGCCAAAGCCATACTAAAAGAAATAGAGCCATTACCTGAATTAAGAACTGGTATTAAGGATTATTCGACTATTAAGAATAATGAGCCTTTAATCAAAAATCTATTAGCCGATTTGTTTCCTACTGCTTTAACGCACAATGAAATAAAAGCGATTACAATACCTTTTCAGAATTTATCTTTTAATTATACAGAGCGTTTCAAAAAGATTCTTAGCAATGCCGGATCTGAGTTTGATATGGAGATTCGTGATTTTGATGATCACCAGTTCTATATCAATAACTGTTGTCTTATTCTGGGTGTGTATTACAAACAGAAAATAGATTTTAATAAACCTTTTTTCTACGATATTCCGGATGAAAATGGTGTAGAAAAACATTATCGTATCTTGTATAATGCCGATTTTATGGAAATTATTCCAACAGAAAATTCGGTACAATTAACTCCGGAAGACATTGATTTATTAATTGACAATTACGGCGATATTGAACTTTGGAAATCAAAATTTCCTAAAGGGAGCTGGATTTTAAAAGGTTTCGGAATTGTTTCTTTGTTTGATGCTACTACAGAAAGTGCCATTTCAAACTTAAAAAGTAATTTACTCAAGCCTGATTCTAATGCCGGTCCGACTAATGAAATTATATCCGGTATTTTTAAATCAATTTTTAAAATTCCAGATTTAAGAGTAGGATTTATTGTTTACAATGCTGAAGAAGAAAAATTTGTCCGACCAGTAAAATTTGATACTCAACTCGAGAGTTTTCTGCTTTCAAAAGATCAGGAAATTGATTGTAAAAATGCTTTTTTTGGATGTACATTCGAAAAATTATTAGATAATGAAGAGCCTTTGGTGATTTCTAATGTAAAAAAATTCATTGCCGAATCATCAAATGTAAAATTTGGAGAGCATTTATTAAAACAAGGAATTCAAAGTTGTGTTTTTGCTCCTGTTATAAAAGATGGTCACTTATTGGGTGTTGTAGAATTAGTTTCTCCAAATCCTAAAGATTTAAATAGTGTAAATGCTACTAAACTCGAATTGGTTCTACCCTATTTAACAGATACAATCGATCGCTACAATACTGATATGCAACATCAGATTGAAGCTATTATTCAACGTGAATACACTACTATTCACCCAAGTGTGTATTGGAAATTTAGAAAAGAATCACAAAATTATTTTCTAAATACAAACCATACAAAAGATTACATTTTCAAAGAAATTTCCTTTAAGAATGTATATCCGTTATATGGACAAATTGATATTAAAGGTTCGTCTGAACACAGAAACGAAACGGTTAAAAGAGATCTTAAAAATCAATTGACTGCCATTTTAGAAATTTTTGAATCTCAGGACCCTAATACTAATTTAGTGTTGTTGGAACAAAGAAAGTTTGAGTTGGAATCGTTCCGAGAAGAATTAGATTCTCCCTTAAAAGCAGATACTGAACAGCATATTCAACGTTATATAGAAGAAGAAATTCATCCGCTTTTGAAAAACACGAAAGAAACTGAAAAAAGCCAAAAACTGGAACGTGAGTATTTTGAAAGTCTGGACGAAAAAACAGGATTATTTTATAAGGAAAGAAAGAAGTTTGATAATGCTATGTCTATTATCAATAAAAAACTAGCTTCGGTTCTGGACAAAAAACAAGTCGAAGCACAACAAATATATCCGCATTATTACGAACGTTTCAAAACAGATGGTGTTGAACACAATTTGTACATCGGGGCTTCTATTGCGCCTACAAAACCTTTTGACATTATGTACTTGCACAATTTACGTTTGTGGCAATTACAGACTTTATGCGAAATGGAATTAGAACATCATCAATTGAAAGAATCACTTCCGTATGAATTGGATGTGACTTCGCTGATTTTAGTTTTTAGTGCGCCGCTTTCGATTCGTTTTAGAATGGATGAAAAACGTTTTGATGTTGACGGAACTTACAATGCCAGATATGAAGTGGTAAAAAAACGTATCGACAAATCAAACATCAAAGGCACTAAAGATCGCATTACGGAGAAAGAGAAAATTACAATTGTTTATTCTCAAAACAGTGAAGAAGCCGAATATTTAAAATATATTAAGTATTTACAGCACAAGAAAATTCTTGAACCTTCTATTGAGCAATTCGAGGTCGAAGATCTTCAGGGAGTTTCCGGTTTAAGAGCTATTCGAGTAAAAGTTATAAATAATACCACTAATTCTACTGCAAAAAAAATTACTTACCAAGATTTACTAGATGAGCTCAACTAAATAGTTGAGCTTATTTTTTTTAAATTGATTTGAAAGCTATTACAAAGGCTATTACAGTAATAATTAACCCCATCATAAAAAGATTGTACGCAATTCGTAACAAAGTATATTTACGCTGTAAAACCAATCCCAGGTAATACAAATCCTTAATCATTGTCGAGTACAAATAATCCCGATCCTTCATCATTTCGTTCATTGCCCAATCGTACTCTGCCAATGGCATTTTGTAGAAATTTCCGAAAAACAATAAATTTATCTTTTTTGCTTCAATATCTTCTCGGGTAAAAACTCCTGTTGTTACTTTTGGTCTTGTAGAAAGTATGGCAAATATTATTGTAGTAACACTAGAAATCAACATTATAAAAGTCGGAATCACTAAATGTGCATTCTTCGGACTGTCTAATTTTGGGATAATCGATGAAAGTGCAATCGAAATAATAATCGCATTTACAGACAATAAAATATTTGCTTTACTATCAGCAATTCCGCTTAAGCGGGTATGATTTCCTAAAGTAACACGAAATAAAGTATCTACACCACGATCCGGTTTTTCGATTTTATCTTTCTTTCTGTTTTCGTCTTCTATTTTGTCAGCTTCTTTCTTTTCTTGTTTTTCAATTTTCTTCTGAACCATAAGCAGGTTTTTCTCTTTTAATGGCTGCCATTTTCGCTGTGCATAATCCGTATAAAAGCGATGTTTGTTCATTAAGAAATTCAGGTTTTCCTTTGCCCATTCCTCATTTGAAAAATTCAAATTCCAGGTATTTTTTAATTCAATACGCAATAATTCACAAGTAGTTACATATTCAGCTCCCATTAGGTGAGCAAAATCTGCATCTTTAATTATTTTTTCTAAATGTGTTTTGGGGATATATTCCTTAACCGTTGCCAGAATCAAACTAGAAACTGTAGCAATAAATTCATCAGATTGCTCTTTTTCTTTCAAAAAGGCCGTAGCAATTTTAACACTTTCCTGCTCATGATTTTGATAACCTTCTATATAACCAGTATCGTGAAACCAGGCGGCAACTAAAAGAAGTTCTTTGTCATCTCCCTTAACTTCTTCTTTTTTACACAGCTCTTTTACCGCATTGACCACCGTTAAAGTATGGTTAAAATTATGATAAGAATATAAATTAGAAAGTTTATCTTTGAGTAAATTACTAACGAAGTCTTCGGATTGTTCTATTAGATTCATAAAAAATATTTTTACACCACTAAATTATGAAATTGTTTTTGGATAATCATTTTATTACTAAGATTAAAACTTGTTCTTTAGCAATAGTTGTATTGTTACTTGTTTATTCGTGCGCCACGCATAAAGCGCAATATGGAAAAAATGTTAGTGCCAACCAAACGGAAAACGCAACTGATAGTATAAAAATTGCTCACACCTTTTACTTAGTTGGAGATGCCGGAAATGCTGACGAAGAACAAGCCCAGCAAACACTGGAACTATTACATCAGAAGCTAAAAAAATCAGGAAAAAAAGCTACTTTATTATTTCTTGGAGATAATATTTACCCTAAAGGTTTTCCTGCAAATGACAATGCTTCGGATAAAGCTTTGGCCGAAACGAAACTTACGAATCAATTAAAACTAACGGAAGGTTTTAAAGGAAAAACAATTTTTATTCCCGGAAATCATGATTGGTACAACGGAATCAAAGGTCTGGAACGTCAGGCAGATTTTGTAACTAAATATCTTAACGATAAAAAAGCATTCTTACCCCGAAAAGCTTGCCCTATTGAAGATATCAAAATTGACAGTACCACTACTCTAGTTACTATTGACAGTGAATGGTTTCTTGAAGACTGGGATAATCATCCTACTATTAACGACAATTGCGACATTAAAACCAGAGAAGATTTTTTTACTGAATTAGAAAGTGTCTTAAATAAAAACCAGGAAAAAACGGTCGTTCTGGCTATCCACCATCCTTTGATGAGCAACGGTTCTCACGGTGGACAGTATTCTTTAGAAAAACAATTATTCCCGTTAGAACAGAAAATTCCGTTACCGGTAATTGGTTCTATTATTAACTTACTCCGAAAAACTTCCGGAGCCAGCCCCCAAGACATTCAAAACAAACAATATACAATCTATGCTAAGAGAATTAAAACACTCATACAAGGCCAAAAAAACATAATTGTAGTTTCAGGACACGATCATAACTTACAATTCGTAAACAAAGAAAATATAAAACAAATAATTAGTGGTGCAGGCTCAAAATCTGAAGCTGCAAGAGCAATAAACTCAACTGAATTCTCTTATGGAGGAAATGGTTATGCAACGCTTACTTTGTTTAAAAGTGGCGATGCAAAAGTGACTTTCTTTGGGAATGAAAACAACCACGAGAAACAACTTTTTGAAAAAGAAATTATAAAAGCCAAAGAATTTAACTGGGGTGCTTACAGCAATAATAATTTCCCGCCAACGGTAACAACTTCTATTTATTCTAAGAAAATGACTCAAAAGAGTTTTATACATAAATTCTTGTTCGGGAATCATTACAGAAAATATTATAGCTTACCAATTGAAGCCAAAACAGCAACTTTGGATACTTTAATGGGCGGTTTAAAACCTATTCGCGAAGGCGGAGGACATCAGTCTATTTCGTTACGAATGGCTGATCCTAAAGGAAGAGAATATGTAATGCGTGCGATGAAAAAAAGCGCCACAGCATTTTTACAATCTGTTGCGTTTAAAGATCAGTATATTGTAAACGATTTTGATGACACTTATGCTGAGAATTTTTTACTAGATTTCTATACTACATCTCATCCATACACGCCTTTTGCAATTGGCAGCATGGCCGATAAATTAGGGATTTTGCACACCAATCCTGTTTTATATTACATTCCGAAACAAAATACTTTAAGAGAATTCAATTCGAATTTTGGGGATGAATTGTATATGGTCGAAGAAAGACCTTCTGATAATTTCTTAGATGCTAAAAACTTTGGAAATCCAACTAATATTATTAGTACGGATGATATGATGATGAACCTTCATAAAGACGAAAAATATAGCGTTGATGAAAAAGAATATATAAAAGCACGTTTATTTGATATGCTTATTGGCGATTGGGACAGACATAGCGATCAATGGCGTTGGGCTGAACACAAAATAGGCGATAAAGTAGTTTACAAACCGATTCCGCGTGACCGTGATCAGGCTTTTGCCAAATATGACGGAACTTTACTTTCACTTTTAATTAATATTCCTGCACTTCGTCATCAGCGAACTTTTAAAAGTAAATTAGATAATGTAAAATGGATCAACAGAGAACCTTATCCGATGGATTTGGCTTTCTTGAAAACTGCCGAAGAAAAAGATTGGATCGCTCAGGCAAAATTTATACAGGATAATTTATCAGACAAAGACATTGATGAGGCTTTTAAAAATTTACCTAAAGAAGTTCAGGATGAAACAATTGAAGATATCAAACAAAAATTAAGAAGCAGAAAAAAAGAACTGCAGCAATATGCTTCTACTTATTTTGATGTTCTAAGTCATACCGTTATGATTGCCGGAACCGATAAAAAAGACAAATTCGTCATCAATCATAATGCGAAGAAAAGCCTTGAAATTCAGGTTTTCAGAATTAAAAAAGAAGGCGACGAATTAGTGTATACCAAAACAGTTACTGATGCAAAAACCTCGAATTTATGGATTTACGGTTTAGACGATTCAGATGTTTTCGAGGTTATTGGCGATCAAAAGTCGAGCATTAAAATTCGTTTAATTGGCGGTCAAAACAATGATACTTATAACATCAAAAACGGAAAAAGGGTTATCGTGTATGACTTTAAATCGAAAAACAACACTTATAATCTTGATTCTAAAACCTGTACTCAGCTTACTGATGATTATGATGTTAACTTGTACAATTATGAAAAACCAAAATATAATGTCGTTTCGGGACTTCCAAATATTGGTTATAATCCTGATGATGGCGTAAAATTAGGTTTCAACTTAAATTATACGGTCAACAATTTCAAACAGAATCCGTACACACAAAGACACGTTTTAAACGGTTTTTATTATTTTGCAACCGGAGGTTTAGAATTTAATTATGTTGCCCATTTTCCAGGATTATTGGGTAAATGGGTTATTGATGTTGAATCACAATATACCACTCCAAGTTTTACTACGAATTATTTTGGTTATGGTAATGAAACTAAAAATAACGATGAAGCTTTTGGAATGGATTATAATCGTGTTCGTATTCAGAAATTTAATGTTTCTGGTGCCATTAGACATGTTGGGCGTTACGGAAGCGAATTTAGTATTCAGCCAATGTTGCAACAACTAAGAGTCGAAGAAACAGATAATAGATTTATAGACACTCCAAATATCGTAAATCCGGTGGTCTTTGACAGTCAGCTTTATGGTGGTATGAAAGTGAAATATCATTTTAAAAATGCCGATTTTGCTGCAAAACCTACTCTTGGAGTTGCTTTTATGATCTCGGCGACCTGGATAGCAAATTTAGATGATACAAAACAAAATTTCCCAACACTGGAAAGTCTTTTAGGTTTTACACATAAAATTGATCACAACGGAAAATTAGTATTGGCAACTCTTTTAAAAGGAAAAGCTGTTCTAAATAATAATTATGAATTCTATCAAGGTGCGACTTTAGGTGGCGATACAGATTTGCGCGGTTATAGAAACCAACGCTTTTTAGGAAGTTCTTATTTCTCTCAAAGCTCTGATTTACGTCTTACTATTGGTAAAATTCAACGCACTGTAGCTCCAATGACTTACGGAATTTTAGGTGGCTTTGACTACGGAAGAATATGGCTTGACGGCGAAAGTTCCAAAAAATGGCATCAGGATTATGGTGGCGGACTTTGGATAAATGCCATTAATGTGATAACGGCAAGAATCTCTTATTTTAAATCTCCTGATGAAGTGGGAAGAGTTATTTTTGGAGCAGCATATAGCTTTTAGTTAGGTACAAAGGTTCAGAACAGCAAAGGTTCAAAGGTTTTTTGCCACGAATTTCACAAATTTTCACTAATTAATTATTCGTGGAAATTCGTGAAATTCGTGGTTAACTTTTTTAACTAAGCGGCGTCTTAGTACCTTAGAAACTTAGCACCTTACTAGCTTAAATAATTATTTCAACTTAAACTCGTACATCTTACCTCCTATTTTGTTTGTTTTTTCGTCGGCGATAAGTAATGTATTATTGTCTTTGAAAACTATTGCTTCTTTTTGCGAAAAGTTACCTAGTTTTATTTCGGTTTGGGTGCCTTTATGAAATAAATCGTCTTTGTAATCTTTAAACAAAACAATTTTATCATGACTTAACAATACTACTTTTTTTCCGTCAGGACTTATTGTTGCACTTGTTAAAACACAATGATTGTAGTTATTGCAGGTTTTGAACTCTCCTATTTTGGTTGCTTTTTGTGTTCCTGGTGCATTTAGAATTTTATAGATAAAAGCAGTTCCGTCAAAATTCTTGCTTCGGTTTTTAGTAAAAAGATAAAAGTAATTTCCGTGTTCGAAGAAACCTTCAACATCAAAAAACATTTCTTTTTTCTTTGGAGGAAATTCGGTTTGTTCTGGATACGAAAATGAAACTTTATATTCGGCTACAGCCAAATCTTTATTCAACTGGTTTTTGTTGACTTTATAAATACATAAATCTTTGCGCTCATTGTCGTTATTTCCGAAGTCACCGATGTAAATATTGCCGCTTTTGTCTTTTGTAATATCTTCCCAATCTACATTTGTGGCGTTTGTAATCGTTATGGTTTTATCTAATTTCCCATCTGAGTTTATGGCGTAGATTTTATTCGCATTTCCGCTATCTTCTAAAGTATAAATCAGATTAGTTTCTGGGAAATACGTAATTCCCGAAACTTCTTTCAACTTTTTAGGAAGCGAATAAAGTGTCTTAAAATCACTATTTGATTCTTGCTGACAAGCTAGTAAAGCAATAGAAATTCCAAGTAAAAAAAACTTTTTCATAAGATTACATTTTTATTATTTTGCCACTGATTAAATGGCTAAAAATTAGATTAAGTTAGTGTTCTTAAAGTTACGTGTAATAAACTCAAATGCTGCAAACATAATGTGCCCCATTGATTTTGCGTTTTTGAATTTCATATCATTGGTATAACGATACAATTCCATTTTTAGTTGATTCAAATGTTCTTCTGTCGAAATAGTATCGTGACACATAATACTCAATAATTTCTTGATTCTGTTTTCGGCAGAGTGAATACGTTTTGCCAGAATCGCTCTTTCTTCGTCTTTGTACTGAATGATCGAACGTTCTTCGAGTTTCTCTTTAATCAATTTTATCATCGGATAATTTTCCTTAAAAAACTGCGGACGATAAACTTTAAAATTGCCTTCGTAACATTGTTGATCAAAATCGATTGGGCGAATTTTATAAACCACCTGATCAAAATCGTGAATTGGCACTATCACATAATTATACGCACGCATATCTCCTAAAAGTCTAATCATACAACGCTCGTTGAACTTGACAAACTCTTTTGCGATTTGCGATTTTTCCATTTCGGTACAATTATCCAATAATGTATCCATAAAAACATCCCCCGGAATTCCGATAATATGTTCTTCTATAAGCGTGTCTTTATAGACCAAAAAGTTGATTTTGTCGGGCGAAAGAATATCTTCTAATTCTAAACCATAAATTCTGGAAGCATCTGCTTTTTTAATATAAAAGTGAACGTAGTTATCATTGAGAATATTTCGGACTTTAATTCTGAAAGGTTTCGAATTTCCGAAAGTGCAATAATCAATTGCATCAATATTCAGAAACTGAATAATTTCGCTATTTCCATCAGAATGCAAAAGTGAATATATTTTTTTCAGATTCAAATCGATTTCATTTCTTTCAAATTCGCTGTAATAAACCCTAATCCATAAAGTATCTGTTTCATTTTTATCATATACATTTATAGAGCCCGAAAAACGCAATAGATCATCATAGAACACAGATACTTTCGAAATACGTTCGTATCGCTCTAAATAACTTAAAAGGGATTGCGTTAAAGGATAAGAAGGTTTTTTTAAGACCATTAAAGGTTCACTCATTTTGAATATCTTTAATACAAATTTACATTAATTCATTTTAAAGTTAGAATTTAGCGTAACAATAAACAAGTTGAGTCGTCATACTTAAAACTAAAACCGAAATAAATTTGGAAACCATACTTACCATTGAGAATCTTAGTAAAAGATACGGGCGCATTCAAGCCTTAAAAGATGTGTCTTTTAAAATACAAAAAGGCCGTGTTTACGGTATTTTAGGACCAAACGGAAGTGGAAAATCTACCACTTTAGGAATTGTATTGAATGTTGTAAACAGAACTTCGGGCAATTACAGCTGGTTTGATGGGAAGATTCAAACTCATGAAGCCTTAAAAAAAGTAGGTGCGATTATCGAAAGACCTAACTTTTACCCGTACATGACTGCCGAGGAAAACTTAAAATTGGTTTGTAAAATAAAAAGCATCAATTATTCTAAGATCACCGAAAAACTGGATCTTGTTGGTTTAACGGAAAGAAAAGACAGCAAATTCAGCACTTTTTCGTTAGGAATGAAACAACGTCTGGCCATTGCTTCGGCGCTTTTAAATGATCCTGAAATTTTGATTTTGGATGAACCAACGAATGGTTTAGATCCGCAGGGAATTCATCAGATTAGAGATATTATTAAAAAAATTGCCTCGCAAGGAACTACAATTTTATTGGCTTCACATTTATTAGACGAAGTCGAAAAAGTATGTTCGCATGTTATTGTTTTAAGAAAAGGCGAAATCCTATATTCAGGTTCGGTTGACGGTATGTCTGCCAATGAAGGTTTCTTTGAACTTCAGGCTAATGATAATTTAGCATTAAAATTGATTTTACAAAATCATGAAGCTGTTGACAGAATCACGGAAGAAGACGGAAAAATATTGGTTTATTTAAAATCAGATTTATCAGCTTCAGAACTGAATTTGTTTTTATTTTCTAAAAATATCGCTTTAAGTCATTTAGTAAAACGCAAAAACAGTCTTGAAGCACAATTTTTAGAATTAACCAAAAACGCTACTATCAAATCCAACTAAGCCATGAACAGACTTATATCTATAGAATTACAAAAAATCTGGAAAAACAAAGCCAGTAAAGTACTTACGTTAACCTATTTCATTTTACTTTCGTTTATTGCATTAATTGCATCGATAAAATTTGACATTGGCCCTTTTAAATTTCATTTGGCTGAAATGGGGATTTTCAACTTTCCATATATCTGGCATTTTAATACTTATATCGCAGCATGGTTAAAATTTTTCCTCGCCATTGTTATCGTTTCCATGATGGCAAACGAATATAGTTATGGTACTTTAAAACAAAATTTAATTGACGGTTTAAGTAAAAAAGAATTCATTTTATCAAAGTTTCTTACTGTAGTTCTTTTTGCATTATGCTCAACAGTTTTTGTATTTGTGATGAGTTTATTATTAGGTTTTAGCTTTTCATCTTATACAGAACTAGATGTTGTTTTTATGCATTTAGATTATTTATTAGCCTTTTTTGTAAAACTAATTGGTTTCTTTTCTTTCTGTTTATTTCTGGGAATTTTAGTAAAACGTTCTGCTTTTGCTTTAGGTTTTCTTTTGGTTTGGAGTATAATTGAAGGAATTCTAAAAGGCCTTTTAACCTTTAAAATTTTCCCAGACAGCAATACAGGTGATTATATCATGCAATTTCTTCCATTAGAAGCTATGTCTAATTTGATCATTGAACCATTTTCAAGACTTTCTGTAGTAAGAAGTATAGGAACTCAGATAGGTGTTAATAACATTAAAGATTATGGTGTTCACTACCTTTCAATTCTCATAGTTTTAGTCTGGACCTTTTTATTTACATACTTTTCTTATAAACTATTAAAAAATCGAGATTTATAGTATATTTGTGACTATGGATCATTTTAAATGTCTTTTAGCTGCACTCTTTCTATGTTGCTTATCTTTTAAGGTAAATGCACAATATATAAGTATAGATGATCAAAAAACACCGCAAGAATTAATTGAAAATATATTAGTCAATAGTTCTTGCGTTTCTATCACAAACTCATCAGGAAAAGGAGATACTTTTACTCCCGGAAAAAACAGCTTTGCCTATTTTAATGCAGCTGGCACTAGTTTTCCATTTGCAGATGGAGTTGTTTTAACGACCTCTACAAGCGGAAATGCTGTTGGACCTTATATAACTAGTCCGGGAGGAGGAAGTACAGACTGGAAAGGTGATGCAGATTTAAATCAGGTTCTGGGAATTAGTTCTATAAATGCGACATCTTTAGAATTCGATTTTGTTCCCTTGACTGATTTTCTAAGTTTCAATTATATTTTTGCTTCTAATGAGTATCAATATTTTTTTCCTTGTCAATATTCTGATGGATTTGCTTTTTTAATTAAAGAGGCCGGAACTAGTGACCCTTATAAAAATCTCGCAGTTTTACCCAATACGACGACACCAGTTTCCTCAACAAATGTTCGTCCAAAAATTGAACCCGGAACAGCAATCAACGGAGATAAATATGATGGCTGTCCTGCTGAAAACCAAAACTACTTTAATGGTTTAAATTCGGTATCAAGCCCAATAAACTACGCAGGTCAAACCATTGTTATGAATGCACAGACACAAGTTGTCGCAGGAAAAAAATACCATATAAAACTTGTTATTGCCGATGATAATAACCAATATTATGATTCGGCTGTTTTTTTGCAAGCTGGTAGTTTTACGTCTAAAATTGATTTTGGACCAGATCAGACCACTTTAAACAATGATCCTGTGTGCTATGGACAAACCAAAGTCTTAGACACAAAATTAGCAAGCACTTATAATTACAAATGGTACAAAGATGGTGTATTAATTAGCGGCGCCAATGGTCCGACATATACTCCAACGGTATCGGGAACTTATAAAGTTGAATGTATCCTGACTCCTTCAATTTGTATGCTAACAGGACAAATTCAACTTGACTTCGCCGCAGAAATTCTATCAACTGATACTCCTTTAGTTCAATGCGATGATAATACAGACGGAATTGGCATTTTTGACCTAACAAAAGTTGATAATATTGTAAAAAACAATGTTGCCGACATTACAAATAATGGTTATTACGAATTATTAGCAGATGCTCAAAATAAGACACACCCTATTTTAAATCCTGAAAAATATACTAACAAAGCTCCTAACCAAATTGTTTTTGCCAGACTTGAAAACAAATATGGCTGCTACAATATTGCTCAGGTTACATTACAAATTTCGGCTGCAACAATGCCTAATCAAAGCCCAATTGCAATCTGTGATGCAGATGATAAACAAGATGGTTTTTATGAATTCAATCTTGATACAGAAGTTACTCCACAAGTCCTCACAGGCTTACCAAGTGGTTTAGTTCCTGAATATTACTTATCTGAAAATGATGCTTTAGCACAAATAAATAAATTACCAAATATCTTTAAAAATACCACTGCCAATAATCAAACCATTTATGCCCGTATCATTAACGGAGCAGATTGTTATGATATTACTGCTGTACCACTTGTTGTAAATACTTTTGATCCGCCTAATTTTCAAGATGAATCTGATATCCTATGCAAAGGAGATTTCACAACATTGACTGTTGCAACGGGTTTCAGCAGCTATTCTTGGAATACTGATCCTACAAATACCACTAATTCATTAGTCGTTTATGATGCCGGCGATTATTCTGTAATTGTGACAGATGCAAATGGTTGTGACAAAACTAAAAAATTCAAGATAATTTCATCTGAACCCGCAAAAATAACGGATGTTGTTACTAAAGATTTTTCAGGAACTGACAATTCTGCTTTAATAAAATTTACCGGGGTTGGAAATTATGAATTCTCTTTAGATGGCATCGCTTATCAGGACAATCCTTTATTTATGGGAGTAAAACCAGGAATATATAACGCCACGGCAAGAGACAAAAACGGATGTGGTATTTCTAACGCATTCCTTTTTTATGTCTTAGATTACCCAAGATTTTTTACTCCAAACGGAGACGGATATAATGATTTATGGTTTATAAAAGATTTCGATCAGCTTCCTGCCTACAAAGTATCTATTTTTGACCGCTACGGGAAATTATTAAAACAAATGGACCAAACCAGCTTAGGATGGAACGGAACTTATAACGGACAGCAACTTCCATCAGATGATTATTGGTTTACTTTAATTCTCGTAAACGGAACAGGCATTAAAGGACACTTTAGCCTAAAAAGATAATCTCTCTGAAATCCCGAACCAGAGATTAGAAAATCAAATAATTAAAAACAAAAAAATCCCAAATTCCAATAAATTGGATTTGGGATTTTTTTTATATAAAAATTGTAGAATTAGATTTTAAATCTTTTTCTATCAGTTTCTGTCAAATAGATTTTTCTCAAACGAATAGATTTTGGTGTAACCTCTACATATTCATCTTTTTGAATGTACTCTAAAGCTTCTTCAAGAGAGAAAATGATTGGAGGAATAATTCTCGCTTTTTCATCATTTCCAGAAGAACGAACGTTAGACTGTTTTTTCTCTTTAGTTACGTTTACACACATATCATCACCACGAGAGTTTTCTCCAATTACCTGACCTTCGTAGATCTCAGCATTTGGTTCAACAAAAAACTTACCACGATCTTGTAATTTATCGATAGAATAAGGAATAGCTTTTCCTTTTTCCATAGAAATCAATGAACCTTTGTTACGTCCGGCAATTTCTCCTTTGTAAGGCTCATATCCAATAAAACGGTGAGCCATAATAGCTTCACCAGCTGTTGCAGTAAGTAATTGGTTACGTAATCCAATAATTCCACGTGATGGAATATTAAATTTTACAATCATACGTTCCCCTTTAGTTTCCATAGAAAGCATTTCACCTTTACGTAAAGTAACAAACTCTACAGCTCTACCGGAAAGATTTTCTGGTAAATCGATTGTCAATTCTTCAATTGGCTCACATTTTTTACCATCAATTTCTTTGATGATAACTTGTGGCTGACCAATTTGCAACTCATACCCTTCTCTTCTCATTGTTTCAATAAGAACAGATAAGTGAAGTACTCCACGACCAAAAACCATGAATTTATCAGCAGAATCAGTTTCACCTAACTTCATCGCTAAGTTTTTCTCTAATTCTTTTGTCAATCTTTCTCTAATATGGCGAGAAGTTACAAATTTACCCTCTTTACCAAAGAAAGGAGAGTCGTTGATAGTAAACAACATACTCATTGTAGGTTCGTCGATATCAATTGTTTTTAAACCTTCAGGATTTTCAAAATCAGCAATAGTATCACCAATTTCAAAACCTTCAACTCCAATAATTGCACAAATATCTCCAGCAATAACTTGTTGTACTTTTTTACGACCAAGTCCTTCAAAAGTATGAAGTTCTTTGATACGAGATTTAGATATAGTACCATCTCTTTTTACTAATGAGATTGGCATACCTTCGTTAAGAACACCTCTTTCTAAACGACCAATAGCAATACGACCAGTAAATGCTGAGAAATCTAAAGAAGTAATCAACATTTGTGGTGTTCCTTCAGAAACTTTAGGAGCAGGTACATTTTCTACAACCATATCCAATAATGCTTCAACATTATCAGTTACGTTTTCCCAATGATCAGACATCCAGTTATTTTTAGCAGAACCATAAACTGTTGGAAAGTCCAACTGCCATTCTTCAGCACCTAATTCAAACATTAAGTCAAAAACTTTTTCGTGAACTTCTTCAGGAGTACAGTTTTCTTTATCAACTTTATTGATAACTACACATGGCTTAAGACCTAAGTCAATAGCTTTTTGTAATACAAAACGAGTTTGTGGCATTGGCCCCTCAAAAGCATCGACTAGCAAACATACACCATCGGCCATGTTCAATACACGTTCTACTTCACCTCCAAAATCCGCGTGGCCAGGAGTGTCAATAATATTGATTTTTGTTCCTTTATATTGAACTGATACGTTTTTAGAAGTAATAGTAATACCTCTCTCACGCTCTAAATCGTTATTATCAAGAATTAAATCACCTGTATTTTCGTTGTCACGAAATAATTGACAGTGATACATAATTTTATCAACCAAAGTGGTTTTACCGTGATCGACGTGGGCAATAATTGCAATGTTTCTAATAGATTCCATCTGTGATTTTTAATGGGTGCAAAGGTACACTTTATTTTGATATAAAAAACGTTTCTTAGATAGTTTGCGTATATACAAGTAATTAGTTCATCAAAAACAGCATTTATTTAAGCGTAATTTGAACTTTTGTTATTGTTTAATTATACTTAATTTAACTATATTTGAGTAATGAAAAGTAAAACTCTCCAAATTACTCTAGTCTATATTATCATATCGTTATTTATGGCAATTGTCTGTCATAAAATACTTACTACTTACTTTTCAAGGACCGATTATTATTTAGTTTTTTTCTTTAAAGATGTTTTTTTCATTATAACTACAGCACTATTTTTCAATTACATACTATCGCAAAACGAGAAAAAAAATATCGCAGTTTTCAAGAAATTGAAAGAAACAAATGAAGAAATCAAAGAATCAAATGAAAAATATGACATTGTAGCAAAAGCAACAAGTGACACAATTTGGGATTGGAAAATTCAGGAAGACAGCATAAACTGGAACAAAGGAATTGAAGGGATTTTTGGTTACAATCCATCCGAAGTTGGAAAGACCTCTAAATGGTGGTTTGATAAAATTCACCCGGAAGACAGCATCCGAATGTCTATTAAATTATACTCTTTTATAGAGCAAAAAACAGAGAAGTGGCAAGATCAATATCGTTTTAGATGTGCAGACGGAAGTTATAAATATGTTTTGGACCGTGGTTTTCTATTAAAAGACGAAAACGGAAGAGCCATCAGAATGATTGGGGCTATCCAGGATATTACAAAACAAAAAGAAGAAGAACAACGATTAAAACTTTTAGAAACAGTAATTACACAATCTAAAGATTCTATATTAATCACAGAAGCTAATTCAGTAAATCGCAGAATTCCAAAAATTGTCTACGTCAATCCGGCATTTTCACAAATGTCAGGATATTTATCAAATGAAATAATTGGAAAGTCTCCAAATATTTTCAAAGGCCCGAAATCAGACTCTGACGAACTTAAAAAACTATTAAGAGCAATAAAAAACGAAGAAGAATGCCTGATAGAAACCATTACATATACTAAAACTAAAGAAGAATATTGGGTTAGATTTTCTATGATTCCCATTTTCAATAACGAAGGCATTATTTCACACTGGATCTCCATACAAAGAGACATTACAGACGAAAAGAAACTAGAAACAGAAAAAGAACATTTAATTAGAGAATTGACTCAAAACAATAAAGACTTAAAACAATTCTCCTATATTACATCACACAACTTAAGAGCCCCATTATCTAATTTGATTGGACTTTTGAATCTTATTGAAGATATTCCTATAGAAAATGAAGAACTTGAAGAAATCTTAGCCGGATTTACTAAATCTACACATTTATTAAATGAAACCATAAATGATCTCGTAAAAGTAATCATCATTAAAGACAATCCTTCTATGCAAAAAGAAGAAGTTTCTTTGAAAGAAGTTTTCGAAAACGTATTTAGTCAATTGTCATTTCAAATCGAATTACACAAACCAATCATCAAACTTAAATTTGACCGGGTTCCATTATTAAATACAAACAAAGCTTATATTGAAAGCATTTTACTAAATTTACTCACTAATTCAATAAAATATAAATCGGAGAATCGAAAATTAAAAATTTCTATTACAGCTGAACAAATAGATCACAAAGCAATATTAACTTTTAAGGATAACGGAATTGGAATTGATTTAGAAAGAAATCGCGATAAAGTTTTTGGACTATATCAAAGATTTCACAATTACCCAGACAGCAAAGGACTTGGTTTGTATCTTGTAAAGTCACAGGTTGAAACCATGGGAGGAACAATCAGTATTGACAGTGAAGTCAACAAAGGCACCACCTTTACAATAACATTTAAAAATTAAAATCATGCTGGAGCAAATTCTGTGCATTGACGATGACCCTATCACGTTGATGTTATGCAAAAAAGTAATTGCAAAATCCGAATTTTCAAATGAAATTATTACTGCTCAAAATGGAGAAGAAGCACTTCATCACTTCAACACCTTAAAATACACCAACAACAAAAACAAAGTCAACAAAAAACCTGAACTGATTTTTCTAGACTTAAACATGCCAGTTATGGGTGGTTGGGAGTTTCTTGATCATTTTACCTCTTCAGATTATTCCGAATTTAACAAAACCGCCAACGTTATTGTTTTATCCTCTACAATTGATCCGGACGATTTAACTAAGGCAAAAAAATACCCAATAATAATTGATTTCCTTTCAAAGCCAATTACACAGCCAATGCTGGAATACCTAAAGAAGAAAATTGACATATAATATAATAACACCTTTTTAATTACAGGCTAATTTAGACGCTTCCCTCTGGTCCGAACTACCTGTTAAATATTTTATTCCAGATCTTTTCAATACAAACCTGACCCCACTTCTACTACAAAAGAATACTATTATTTAATCCCCAACAAAAACTTACAGCAGATTCACTCCATAACGAGACACAACTAAATTTCCTATTCAAAAAATTCTTGATTCTAAATTCCACAAAGAATCTTTTTGCCTTAATCTTATATTTATTTACCTCATTAAGCCCACAATGCATTTAGCTTTTTAAGTAAATTTGATACATTATCAATACTCAAGAATAAATTACCCCAATCTTAGCGCACCAACAAAGATAAACTTCAAAATACCTAAAACAGGAAAAGCTTCTGCAAAAAAACTTCTAATCTTAAGGTAGTTTTTTATCAAAAAGCTTATACTTTTTTTTTTAAAAAAACATATACACGGGACAACTTTCATTAAAAATCAGTACAGCATAAAAAATAAAATAAATAAAAAATGAATCCCCTACAATTGTAAACTTCAAACAAATACAAAGAAAACTTTCAAGTCAACTTCTAATACCCTAACCCTGAAACATGTATTCAATAAATAAATTATAAACATGGAAAACAATCCAATAAAAGCCCACTTCTATACCAAACCCGAAGAAATTTTTATTACAGCAAGACTAACAAGTATTGTAGATATTGGCGCAAACCCAATTGATGGCGACCCTCCTTATAAATCCATGCTACAGCAAGATCTTTGCCATGTTTATGGATTTGAACCACAACCACATGCTTTAGCCCAACTATTAAACCTAAAAAGCGCAAACGAAACTTATCTTTCTGATGCAGTAGGAGACGGAAACCAACACACGTTGAACATCACCAATGCAAGCGGTATGGTCAGCTTATTAAAGCCCAATCAGCGACAGCTCGATTTATTTAAAGACTTCTCAGAATGGGGAAAAGTAATAACACAGGAACCTATCCAAACAAAACGACTTGATGATCTTGTAGCAATTAAGCATATAGATTTACTTAAAATCGACATTCAAGGTGCAGAATTAATGGTATTTCAACATGGTCGGGAAAAACTAAAGGAAGCCGTGTTTATACAAACCGAAGTTTCCTTCGTCAACCTATACGAAGATCAGGCTTCATTTGGCGATATCGATTTAGAAATGCGATTACAAGGTTTCATCCCTCACACCTTTACAGCTATTAAAAACTGGCCCATTAAAGCTTCGTGGAACGAATATGGGGATCAACAATTTAACCAACTACTAGAAGCCGATATCGTTTACATCAAAGATATCGCCTATCCTGAAAAACTTACCGACAACCAATTAATGCACATGGCTATGATCGCACATCATGTTTATAAATCAGTCGATCTTGCAGGATAGGCTATTAAAGAACTAGAAAAACGCTCTGTAATCGAAAAAGGCACATATCAATATATCAACTAGCAGAACCATAGGATCTCCAGCAGACAAATTCAACAAAGTTTTTTTTATCCGGAATTAAACCTTTAAGATCAAAACAAAAAAAAAGTCCTCAAAAGAGGACTTTTATATTTTTAGGAAATTGTAGTTAATTACAATTTAGCAACATGCTTAGTTAATTTAGACTTCAAGTTAGAAGCTTTATTATCATGAATGATGTTCTTTTTAGCTAATTTATCAATCATAGAAATAACAGTTGATAATTTTGAAGAAGCATCAGCTTTATCAGTAGCTAATCTTAATGCTTTAATAGCGTTACGAGTAGTTTTATGTTGATATCTGTTAAGAACTCTTCTTTTTTCGTTACTTCTGATTCTTTTTAATGCTGACTTATGATTTGCCATTTTTTCTTAATTTTAGATGTAATAATTATTATATGTACTAGTTAAAAAAGAAAAACCTCCCACAATTGCAAAACAATCACTTTGGTTTTAACTAATAAAACAAAAATCGAGACACCAATTTTTATTTTATAAAACTTATTCACAACTAATTTTAGTAGTCTGTAAGGGAATCGAACCCCTGTTACCAGGACGAAAGCCTGGAGTCCTAACCCCTAGACGAACAGACCATATCCCTCTAAGTTTTCTTCAATTTATATGAAATTGAAATTGTAGCCCGTAGCGGAATCGAACCGCTCTTACATGGATGAAAACCATGCGTCCTAACCGATAGACGAACGGGCCATTTTACATTAAGTTAAATAACTTGAATCGCAGAAAAAAAGAGTAGCCCGTAGCGGAATCGAACCGCTCTTACATGGATGAAAACCATGCGTCCTAACCGATAGACGAACGGGCCTGCTTCTCTAATGCGGATGCAAAAATACAACTATTTTTAAGATGTACAATACCTGATGCAAAAAAAAATAAAAAATTTTAATATGCCTTCGCAAAAAGCACTCTTTTTGAAGACGGATTACCAGTAAATACACAGGTTCCAGCCTCTTCAACTGCATCCAAAGGAATGCAACGAATCGTAGCTTTTGTCAAATCTTTTATCTTTTCTTCGGTAGCAGCAGTTCCATCCCAATGTGCAGATACAAACCCTCCTTTACCGTCTAAAATTTCTTTAAATTCCTCAAAGCTATTCACTTCCGTAATATGAGTATTACGATAGTCTAATGCTTTATTAAATAAATCTGCCTGAATCTGCTCTAATAAGTCATTAATATAATTTACTATTCCTTCAGCAGAAACAACTTCTTTTGTCAATGTATCGCGTCTGGCAACTTCAAAAGTTCCGTTTTCTAAATCTTTTGGACCAACAGCAATTCTAACAGGAACTCCTTTCAATTCCCATTCAGCAAACTTGAATCCTGGTTTTTGAGTTGTTCTGTCATCATATTTAACCGAAATTTTCAGTTTTCTAAGTTTTACTGTCAAATCATTAACCGCAGCCGTAATCTCTGCCAATTGTTCCTCTGTTTTGTAAATAGGTACAATTACAACTTGTATTGGCGCCAAATTAGGAGGCAACACTAATCCCTGATCATCTGAGTGCGTCATAACCAATGCACCCATCAAACGAGTAGAAACTCCCCAAGAAGTCCCCCAAACATGCTCTTGCTTTCCTTCGGCATTTGCAAATTTCACATCAAATGCTTTTGCAAAGTTTTGTCCTAAAAAGTGAGACGTTCCCGCTTGCAATGCTTTTCCGTCCTGCATTAAAGCTTCAATACAATAAGTTTCGTCAGCACCGGCAAAACGTTCTGTCTCTGTCTTAATCCCTTTTACAACCGGAATTGCCATAAAGTCCTGAACGAAATCAGCATAAACATTCATCATTTTTTCAGACTCCTCAATTGCTTCAGCTTTTGTAGCGTGAGCTGTATGCCCTTCCTGCCATAAAAACTCAGCAGTTCTCAAAAACAAACGCGTACGCATTTCCCAACGCACCACATTTGCCCATTGATTAATTAATAAAGGTAAATCTCTATACGATTGCACCCACCCTTTATAGGTAGACCAAATAATTGCTTCACTTGTTGGTCGAACAATAAGCTCTTCCTCCAACTTAGCGTTTGGGTCAACCATAAGCTTTCCGGGTCTATCCGGATCATTTTTTAATCTATAATGCGTTACAATAGCACATTCTTTTGCAAATCCTTCTGCATTTTTCTCTTCCGCCTCAAACATGCTTTTCGGCACGAATAAAGGAAAGTATGCATTTTGATGTCCTGTTTCTTTAAACATTCTATCTAACTCCGCCTGCATTTTTTCCCAAATAGCATATCCGTAAGGTTTAATAACCATACATCCTCTAACTCCTGAGTTTTCGGCTAGATCTGCTTTTACAACCAGTTCATTATACCATTTCGAATAATCTTCTGATCTTGTAGTGAGGTTCTTACTCATATTGAATAGTTTGGCACAAATTTTGTTTTATTAATTTTAACTAAATAGTTTGACAAAACTAACTATTTTTGTAATGTGCAACAATAAAAAACACGACAGATATGAAAACTTCTATTACTCTTCGTCAAAACTCAAGTCATTTTTACTTAATTGGATTATTGAGTTTTCTACTAGCATCGTGTGGTTCTTACCAAAATACATCATACGCTGACAACGACGGTGTATATGGTAGCTCACAAAGAACGTATGCTCAAAATAACACTGCCAATACAAATAATCAATATAAAGATTACTTTAAATCATTGCAAGACGATAACCAGCCAACTGAAATTTTTACAGACGTTGACAGTTATGGTAATTATGCAGATACCGACAGCACACAAACTACCGCTACAGCTTACCCGGCTTGGGGAAGCAGCAACTCTGAAGTATCCGTTAACGTTTATTCTGATCCAACCTGGTCATTAGGATTTGGTTTTGGATTTGGATATCCTTATTACGGATGGGGCTATGGAGGTTACGGAGGTTACTGGGGCTACCCTGGATATGCTTGGGGATACCCAGGATACTGGGGAGGCGGATGGGGCTACCCAGGTTACTACAGACCTTATTATGGATATAATAACTACTCTTATAATTACGGAAGAAGAGGATCTGCTGCTTATTATGGCGGAAGAAATTATGGCTACAACAGAAATTATACTAATAGAGGAAGCTATAACACAAACAGAAGCTACACTACTAATAGAAACTATACAACGAACAGAAATTATACAACAAACAGATCAAACAGCTTTACTGATTACAGAAGAAGCTCATCCGTAAACGGAAGAACATACAATTCATCCAGTCCTACTTTTACAAACAACAGAAGAGGTTCAAGCGCTCAGTATAATGGCGGTGATTACAGCAACAGAAGATCAAGTAGCACAACTAACTCAAACAGAAGCTACAATTACAATAATGGTAACAGCAGCCCATCCAGAAGCTACTCTCCTAGCCCATCACGCTCTATGAATAGCGGCGGCGGAAGTATGAGATCATCTGGCGGCGGTGGCGGTGGCGGAAGATCGTACGGTGGTGGTGGTGGCGGAAGAAGATAATTTCTTCTACCACGTTTCACAAATCGAAAAATCAAACTTAATCTACCTAAAATGAAAAAAATATTCTTCCTACTTATTACAGGACTAACTGTTAGCGTCTCACATTCTCAAGAAGTATCTGATGCTATTCGTTATGCACAAGACAACATAACCGGAACAGCACGTTTTAGAGCCATGAGTGGTGCATTTGGAGCTGTTGGAGGAGACTTATCTGCTATAACTGTCAATCCTGCAGGATCTGCCATATTCAACAATAATCAGGTTGGAGTAACTTTTAGCAATCAAAACACTAAGAATAACTCTAACTATTTTGAAACACAAACCAGCGACAAAGACAATTCATTTATATTAAACCAAGCCGGAGGTGTTTTTGTTTTCCACGATCATAACCCAAACAACAATTGGAAAAAAATTACAATTGGAGCAACTTACGAAAACACAAAAAACTTTGATAATAATGTTTTTTCAGCAGGAACAAACCCAAATTCTGTAGATTCCTATTTTCTAGAATTTGCAAACTACGGTAACGGAGGAGCGCCGGTGCCGCTTCAAATAATCAACAATAACAACAACGGTTATACCACCACTTATAGAAATTTAGGATCCGACTTTCCTAATGGACAGTACCCAAATCTTTCAGGATATAGTGCTCAACAAGCATATCTAGGTTATCAAGGAAAAATTATTGGTTACGACAACACTACCAATTCTTATACAACAAGAGTTCCTGCCGGAAGAAATTACTATCAGGATAATATAATATCTGAAAGCGGATACAACAGTAAAGTAAGTTTTAATATTGCTACTTCATATAAAGACAGAATTTATTTTGGAGCCAATTTAAACGTTCATGTTCTTGATTACAGACGATCTACAAGTTTTTACGAATCCAATATTAATCCATTGGTAGCAACAGAAACTATATCTAACGCAACTTTCAACAACAATTTATACACTTACGGAAACGGTTTTTCTTTTCAACTTGGTGCTATTGCTAAAGTTACCGAATCATTTCGTCTTGGTTTAGCTTACGAATCAAATACCTGGTATGATCTTTACGACGAAACTTCACAAAGCTTATACACAGTAAGACAAGCTAATAACGGACCTGAAATACCTCAAAATGTAGCTCCAGATGTCGTAAACGTTTACGAACCTTATACCTTACAAACTCCTGGAAAAACAACTTTTAGTGCAGCTTATATATTTGAAAAATCAGGTTTAATTAGTGTTGATTATTCTATTAAAGACTACGGAAACACTAAATACAAACCGACTGGAGATTTTAGAGGAGTCAACAATCAAATTAGCAATGAATTAACTACCAATGGAGAATTAAGAGTTGGTGCCGAATACAAAATAAAACAATTGAGCCTTCGTGGTGGTTATCGTTTTGAAGGAAGTCCATACAAAGACGGAACTACAATTGGAGATTTAAACAGCTACTCTGGAGGTTTAGGATATAATTTTGGAGCAACAAAAATAGACTTAGCTTATTCTTACTTGGAAAGAAAATCAAATCAGAGATTTTTTGACACAGGATTTACCGGTGCCCCAAACATTACATCGAAACTAAACAATGTTTCTTTGACCTTATTATTTGAATTGTAATTAAGAATAAATAGATGAATTGAAATTTCCGTCAGGTGTTACTTGACGGATTTTTTTTTAGCCCCGATGGGAGTGATATCCTTTTTCTTACCTCTTTAGCAAGGAAAAGATATAAGCGATCCCGAAGTTTCGGGAGATTAGCTTCATAAAAAACATCTAAAAGAAAGGGAAACAAGCGGTGTTTGAATAAAAAAGTGTAATTTTGCACTCCAATTTATAAAAGTATGAGAACCAAGTCTTTAAAAAAGAACAAAATTAACGTAATCACTCTTGGGTGTTCGAAAAATGTGTATGACAGTGAAGTGCTTATGGGTCAGCTTCGTGCAAACGGAAAAGAAGTTGAACATGAAGCTCCAGCAGAAAGAGAAGGAAACATTATCGTAATCAACACTTGTGGTTTTATTGACAATGCTAAAGCGGAATCAGTAAACATGATTTTGGAATATGCTGATAAAAAAGACAAAGGATTAGTGGATAAGGTTTTTGTGACTGGATGTTTATCTGAACGCTACAGACCAGACTTAGAAAAAGAAATTCCGAATGTAGATCAATATTTTGGTACAACTGAGTTACCTCAATTATTGAAAGCATTAGGTGCCGACTATAAACATGAATTATTAGGAGAACGTTTGACTACGACTCCAAAAAATTATGCTTACTTAAAAATTGCCGAAGGTTGCGACAGACCTTGCAGTTTTTGTGCTATTCCGCTTATGCGTGGAAAACACGTTTCGCAATCTATTGAAAAATTGGTTAAAGAAGCTGAAGGTTTAGCAAAAAATGGCGTTAAAGAATTGATCTTAATCGCTCAGGATTTAACATATTACGGACTTGATATTTACAAAAAGAGAAATCTTGCTGAGCTTCTTGAAGCTTTGGTAAAAGTTGAAGGTATTGAGTGGATTCGTCTGCATTATGCCTTCCCTACAGGTTTCCCAATGGATGTTTTGGAAGTAATGAAACGTGAACCTAAGATTTGTAATTATATAGATATTCCGTTGCAGCATATTTCAGATTCAATTTTGAAATCTATGCGCCGTGGTACTACTCAGGCCAAAACAACTCAGTTATTGAAAGATTTTCGCGCTGCAGTTCCGGGAATGGCAATCAGAACTACTTTGATCGTTGGTTACCCTGGTGAAACTCAGGAAGATTTTGAGATTTTGAAAGATTTTGTTCAGGAAATGAAATTTGACAGAATGGGTTGTTTTGCTTATTCTCATGAAGAAAACACTCATGCTTACTTATTGGAAGATGATATTCCTGATGATGTTAAACAAGCGAGAGCTAACGAAATAATGGAATTACAATCTCAAATTTCATGGGATTTAAATCAGGAGAAAGTAGGTCAGGTTTTTAAATGTATCATTGACAGAAAAGAAGGTGCTCATTTTGTGGGTAGAACGGAGTTTGATAGCCCTGATGTTGACAACGAGGTTTTGATTGATGCGTCTAAACATTACGTAAAAACTGGTGAATTTGTTAATATAAGAATAATAGAGGCGACAGAATTTGATTTATACGGAGAACCTGCTTAAATTTACGCTAAAGAATTATCAATTTTAGATAAAAATATTTATATGAAACCTACTCAATCTTTTTTTCTTTTGGTTTTTACTATAATCTGTTTCAATTCTGCTTCAGCACAATACGGAAATGGTTATAATAATGGTTACGGTGGTGGTGGTTATGGCAATAATGGCTATGGAAGAGGTGGCGGAATGGGAATGGACCGAAGCATGATGGCTGGTCAGCAACAAAATACGCCTAGTAAACCTAAAGAAATTCCTGCAGAAGAAACAGCCGGTAAAATTGTTGAACAAATGAAACCGGAAGTTAATCTTGATGAACTTCAAGCAATTGCAATTACAAACGTTTTGGCAGATAGCTTGAGAGAACAAGGAATTCTTTTGAAAAATGAAAGTAGCAGTCAGGATCAAAAAATTGAGCAAATTAAAGCTTTAAGAGAAAGCACTACTAAAAAAATAACAGCTTTTTTAAATCCCGATCAAATAGAAAAGTACACCACTTTTATGAGCAGCTTTAAAGAAGTTAAAAAGTCAAAATCAAAAAAGAAAAAGGACAATAAAGATTCAGAAACACAAGAAATAAAAGAAGATTCAGGAGCGGCAAAAATTCAAGAATAATTGTTCGAACCTCATCTTAAAAATCTAAGTAACCATGTCAAAAAAACATTTTTGTTATCTGATTTTAGCAATTACTATTACTTCTTGCTCTACAAATCCTTATAAAAACACTGAAAAAGCTTACGATCAACAGCTTAAAACTTTAGAAAACCAAATTACAAGTAAAGACCCACAGGCAATTCCTCCTATTCCTCCTGTTGTCATAGACACTTCTTATGCATCACAATTAGGGATTGTAAAAGATACTTTATCAAAAACAGGATCTACTTATTTGCAAAATGGCGTAAATACAGAATGGGTTGGTACGGTAAATTTTAATTTAAGAAAACCTAGCTTTATTATTTTGCACCATACGGCGCAAGATTCTATTCAGCAAACCATTAAAACTTTTACCTTAACGAGAACACAAGTAAGTGCTCATTATATTATTTCCGAAAACGGAAAGGTGGTCCAGATGCTGAATGATTATTTAAGAGCATGGCATGCCGGAGCTTCAACTTGGGGTAAAAATACTGATTTGAATTCTTCTTCTATTGGAATTGAGATTGATAATAATGGTTTCAAACCTTTTACAGAAGCACAAATTAGCAGTTTGGTAGCTCTTTTGACCAAATTGAAAAAAGAATACAATATTCCAACTCAAAATATTTTAGGACATTCTGATATTGCTCCTGGCAGAAAACAAGACCCAAGTGCTTTATTTCCCTGGAAAACACTTGCCGAAAAAGGTTTTGGTATCTGGCCGGACGAGGTTCTTGAAGAGGCTCCGTTTGACTTTAAAATTGAACAGGCTTTGAGAATTATTGGCTACAATACTAAGAATCTCTCAGCTGCAATTATGGCTTTTAAATTACATTATATTCAAACTGATGTAACATCTACTTTAGACCGAAAAACTATTGACACGATTTACTCGATCTATAAGAAACAAATTCAGTAAAATATTTCACACAAGATATAACAAACGCATTTCCGGAAAACCAGAAATGCGTTTTTCTTTTACACAATATTCTTGCTTATGTTTCTGTATAAACAATTGTCTATAAGTATAAAAGGTTGGAGATTTGCGTTTATCCCTACAAAAGAAACAAATACTTTTAACCACATAGAAAAAGATGCACACCTGTGCATCTCTACAGTTATGCAGACAGAATCTGGATTTTATAAAAGGTTACCACGAATCACACTAATTTACACTAATACTGCTGTATAGCGCAAAGCGAGAAAAAATTAGCGAAAATCCGTGTAATTCGTAGCAAAAAAAATCTTTTAAATCAATATAATCTGTGGCAAAAAAACAATCCTTTCAAATAAAAAAGCTGCCAAAACATTAGTATGTTTCGACAGCTCCAAAAAAAAAAAAAAATATCAATCTTTATCTCTAGAAAGAGTATGTTGTAGCAATTAACCCAAAGAATGATCCTCCTGTTGGAAGAGCGTCTTTGTCCAGAAAAACATCTTCTGATGCTGCGTCGTATCTGAACTCAGGAATTATTGTTAGTTTTCCAACTTTGTAATTTAACGAAATTGTGTTTGCAAAAACGTTTGTTCCGGCAACTGCTCCTAAACTTGCCGCAGCATCTTTGGCATCAAAATATTCCATTCTGTATGCTAAACTCAAAGATGGCTTGAAAGTATAATTAGCATATCCTACTAATGAAAACCATTCCCCATCTAAAGTACTATCAAAATCATTTTTAGTTTTAGCATAAGTTGCATTAAATCCTAAAGCAAAAGCATCTGTTATTGTTTTTGATGCCACAAAATCGATTTGTGTTTTATTTTCATTAGATGGTACTACTACAGTTCCCGGAGTAGGATTCGTACTTCCTGATGTAAAATTCAAGTAAGCACTTCCCGTTTCTCCCACATATCCAACTTGTCCTATGTATGTTTTTTGAGTAGAACCTGCATCCATTGCTGATTTAAAATCAGTAGGATTTGTTATACCAAACATAGCGGTAAATTTTCCTGATGTGTACTGCGCTTTTACCCCTGTATTAAAGAACGGCCCATATGAAAATGCATATGACATACTGTAGTTTTTGTTTCCTATAGCGTCTAATACTTCATACCCAATGTGTGTCCCAAAACTACCTGCCACTACTTTAAATTCTTCTGTAATTTGATAGGTAAAGAACAATTGTTTTATCAAAAATTTAGAATAAATATCTTTATCTGTTGTTTCATTATATGAAAACTCACCTGCTCTTTTGCCGAATCCTAAGTCTACAAAAACAGAAGCTTTCCCAAAAGTATGACCGGCTTGAATTGACGCCATTCCTAATTCAAATGAATCCTGAGAGTTGGTAAAGCTCGTTAATCCGTTCATTTGTTTTGAAAAATCATATTTATAATAAGCATCTGCTGACCCGCTCCAAGTGGTTGCTGGCGATACTGGTGTTTCAGTATCATCTTGGGCAAAGGCAAAAGAACTCGTTAACATTGCGGCAAAAATGTGTAATACTTTTTTCATTTTTAATTGGTTTTTAGTTATTAATTGATTTTGGTTAGTTAATCTTTTATATATCTATCTAATAGTATAAGTCACTTTTAAAACCTTCACATTCTCCCCTCAAAACCTCTTCATTTTCATTAGCGAATTTATTAACTTTTGTATGAGTAGAACAATTCAAATCTACTTTTTTGCCGTTTTACAGCGAGAATTATGGATTACAAAAATTATTTTAACAATAATCGTGATTTGACATTATAACGGATTTATTTTTGAAAATTCAACAACACGTTTCAAACACAAACTGCTAAAAAAAATCAACATACATCAAAATATATCACACAAACTGCCAAAAAACACACATAAAAAACATTTTAAAAATAAATACCCCTATAAAAAATAGGGGTAACTTAAAAATAAAATAAAATACACAAAAATAACACCTGTAAATACACTTATATAAAAGCAAAAAACAAATCGTTAAAATTCCTACAAAAATAAAAAAATCATTTCGCCAAAATACTAATACATTAATGTGTTGATTTTCTAATTTCAAATCAACTCTTTATAATTAAAACAAAAAAACCTGTTCAGATTCTGAACAGGTTTTTTTGTTTTAATTATGCAGCAATTTTACTCTTTCCTATTATATTTTCTTAAAAACTCACGAACCTTAATTCCTGATTCTTTTAAATCTTCATCTTTCCACTTCCCTTCTGACTTTGCCGATTTCTTTAGGATAGAACACGTTTCGTCTTTATCAGACACAGACCAGGTTATCCAGCTAAGCTTTCTCGCTTCCATCCAATCGATATATTCCTGCCATGCCTTTATATTTAATGGTCCATCGCCGGAAGCTTCCATTCCTGCAGATTCAGAAACAAATATTGGTAAACCGCTTTTTATGGCATCATCTGTTCTGTCTCTTAATTCTTTTCCGTGTGTGGCTGCGTAAAAGTGCATGGTATACATTATATTATCGTATCCTCGAATTGGATCTTCTGCTGCAAGATTAACGTCCTGATCCCAATGTGGCGAACCCACTAAAATGATATTGTTTGGATCGTTTTGTCTGATAACCTTTATTACCTCTTCGGCGTAAGCCTTAACTTCTGACCAGGATTCATAATCAGGTTCATTAAAAACTTCGTAAATTATATTGGGATATTTACTGTACTTTTTAGACATCTCAGCAAAAAAAGCTTTTGCCTCATCCAGATTTATATCATGACTGTGCCAATCTATAATTACATATATATCTGATTTTATTGCTCCATTTACAACTGCTTCGATTTTTTCTTTCGAAAATTGAGGTTCTTTCAGATAAGCCCACTCTCCTAATTCAACACCCATTGCAGCGCGCACTACATTACAATTGAAGTCTTTCTTTAGCCAGCTAACTGCTTTCTCATTATAAAATCTGGACCACATACTATGCCAGCCAAAACTCATCCCTCTTAATACAACCGGATTATTTTCTTTATCTACTAATTGTGTTCCAAGCACTCGTAATTGTCCATGATGTTTTACAAATTGGGCACTCGAAATACAAAACATAAATAATAAGCCAATCGTAAAAATTCTGGTTTTTAATTTCATAACAAACTGTTTTAAGGAATTAATCGTAATGTGATAACATCGTGCGAAGCAATATCGGCAATAAAATTCTTTTTAGTATTTCCGATCTCTTTATTTTTCCAAAGATCTTTTAATTTGAAAATTGCTTTATTGAAATCAGCTTCATAACCAAAATCGACATCCTTAATAATATGCTTCTTCCAATCAAAATTGATTTTCTTGGCAACATCGCTTCTATTTAAAAATGTTATTGCCCAATTTCCATCTGACAAAGGTTTTGCCCAAACTTCCAATCCGTCTTCTGCAGAATATTTAAAACCCTGAATTCCGAGTTTATCCTGATCAATTGCAATTAATTCTTTGTTGGTTAAAATTGCCAACGTTTCTTTTGACATTTTTCTAAAATCATTTCCTGCAATTAATGGTGATGCCATCATGGACCACATTGTAAAATGCGCTTTATCTTCGGTATTTATCATTCCGTCACCTACTTCCATCATATCAAAATCATTCCAATGATCCGGACCGGAATATTTGCGGATATCTTTGCGCATTTCGATAATTTTCATGAATCCCCAAGACGACCAATTTCCTTCTTCATGTTTGAATTCACAATCGAAACATGGGTAAATATCTCCTGAAATTCTCCATAAATTCCCGATAGGTTTTCCCCATTCCCAAGGCTGATTATCGCCCCATTCGCAAAGGCTGAAAACTATGGGTTTTCCTGCTGTTTTAAGTGCACTACTCATTGTAGTATAAGCTTCTTTGGCGGTAATTCCTTGTGTATTACACCAATCGTATTTTAAGAAATCAATTCCAAGTTTGGCATAAAATCTCGCATCCTGATATTCATAGCCTCGTGTTCCCGGATATCCGGCACAAGTTTGAGTTCCGGCGCAATTGTATAAACCAAATTTAAGACCTTTACCGTGTACATAATCTATTACCGCTTTCATTCCGTTTGGAAATTTAACCGGATCAGGAACTAAATCTCCGTTTACATCACGTTCTCTTGTCATCCATCCATCATCCAATACAATATAATTATATCCTGCGGCTGCCATTCCGGATGAAACCATAATGTCTGCGGTTTCCTTTACCAGCTTTTCGTCAATATTGGTTTCAAAAGTATTCCATGAATTCCAACCCATTGGCGGCGTCATTGCAAGACCTTCGAATTTACCGGCTTTTTGTGTGTGCGTATTTCCTTGGCTAAAGCCAAAACTTGATATACTTACTGCAAACAATAGTAGTACTGCTTTTTTCATTTTATTCTATTTTGATATTTTGCTTTATTATTTTTTTTTAATCTGCTGCAGCAAACTAATATATTTTTAAAATTATAAAAAACTCCATACCGATATCTCGACATGGAGTCCTTTTTTATTAAAGAACAAATTTTAATTCACCACTAAATTTTTCGTTTTTACAATTCCGTTTGGATACGTTACCTGAACCACATACATTCCGGCCGTTAATGATGCTCCAACCGATGATTTAAGTGAATAAGCTGTACTTGAATTTAACAATGAAAAGGTTGTCATCAAAATACCTGAACTATTAAAAACTTTGCAAGTTCCAGTAAATGCAGGAGTAATCGCCGAAGAAACTATGGTTATGTAACCATTACTATACGGATTTGGCGAAACTGTAAACTCATAATTTGTTCCGGGAGCATTATTTGCGCATCCTGTTAAATTTAAAGGAACCGAATTTCCATAAGCTGTAACAGTTACTGAATTAGATAAACAGCCCGATGATGATGTTGTACTTGTCAGGTCATATAAAAAATAAGATTCTCCGTTTAATGGTAATTTCAATTCGAATACATTTTTAGAAGTCTGCGTAATGACAATACTTGCATCTGCAATTCTAGGCGCAATAGTATAGTTGGTATAAGGACTTGGATTTGGAATTGGTGTAACATTAAGTGTTATAATATGATATTGTGTTGTACAATAATCGTTTGTTTTTGTAACGTTGTAATTAGGCGTAGTTGGTGGCGTTGGTGTAACAAAATAAAAATTTGGAGTTTGCGCAACAACAACACCTGCTAAATAAAATGTTGCAAAAATATAATCCGGAGTCGTAATTAAATTCCCTGGTTTTACTACTACTTTATTAAGCGTTTTAGGAGCCGGATCTCCTGAAAAAGTGATTCCGGAACCAGAACTGGCAGACCAAATAACCGAGTCATAACTATTTACATCCGGTGCATTAAGAATACGATAATAAGGACTACTCGATATACAATAAGGATTAAGTCCGTCAATTGTTTGAGCTTGTCCAACCGAAATCATCAAAAGAAAAAAACCAGATAATAAAAAGAATTTTCTTTTTATTGAACCAACATTCAAAATGTAATTGTTTTTCATAATTATGTTTTTTTTGTGTTAAAATAAAAGTTATATGTAAATTTAAACATCCATTTTACACACATTCAATACTATTTTATTAAAACACAATACTATATCGTCAATTTAAGAAAGAATTTTCTTTAATAAAAAACTCCATTCCGAAATACCGAAATGGAGTTTTTACATTACTAATTAAAATTCACTATTCTGCTTTTAACATGAAACCAATATTGTCTATATAAAAGGTATTTGGTAAACCATCTCCTTTAGCAGTTGCTGTTTGGTTTTGAAATGTAATATTTTGAACTCGATCAGAGCTGCTGAACATTGACCACGGAAGATAGAATGTTTTCCACTCTGTAGTTACACTCAATGTAGGCGATTTATCACTCCAATCTCCATTAAATACCAATCTCACTTTTCCTTCGGCTTTTGCTTTAATCGCTACACGTATTCCTGAATAAGGCGCAAGCTTATCAAACCATCCCCAGTTTCCTTGTAAACTTCCCCATGCATCCATATCTTTTGCAATGTAAGTTGTTCCTTGTTCTGCTTTACCATCAGTTACGTAAGTAAAATTATTCCATGCTGGAAAATCTAATCCATAATAAGAAACATCATCAAATATTGCAGTTCCTACACCATAAGGAGAATTTATTCCGCCAGAAACATTGGCTACATTAAGATATCTCAGATCTGCATTTTCAGGCAACTTGATAACTATTTTTTCTAATGTAGACGAAACCACAGTAACGGGAATTGCTGCCTGAGTTTTTGTTTCTGCAAGAGTAACAATCGGATTTAAAAAGTACTTTCCGGTTATTGTTACTTCTTGTCCCGCTGTAGCATTTATAGGGAAAAACTGAGCAATCGTTGGTACTGGCGGTGCTACAACTAAATCAAAAATAGCTGTTCCTTTTTGTGTAACAACTTTTAACTTATTTGAAACATTTGCATAAGGAGTATTTTCATCTACTAATATAATGATATCTGTATCTGTTACAAAAGCTGGTTTGAAGTAGGTATCAAAATCGTTAAAGTAAACCTTTGTTGTAGTAAGCAACCCTTTACCATGAATCACATAATAGTTTTTTGGATCTACTAAAGTAACCGGTGTTAATGGTTTAAGATTACCATCGATATCATAACCAGAAGGCATTACAGACTCTATAACTGGTCCTCCCGCAGAAGCTGAAGCACTATCATCATTTGAACAGGAGCTAAAAAACATTAAAGACAACATCCATGTCATACATGCTGTTAACGAAACAATTTTTATATTTTTCATATTTTTATTTTTAAAAATTATTTAAAAGCATACGGAGCTACTTCTTTCAATTTTGGATTTTTAATCAAATCATCTGCAGGATAAGGCAACAAAAGGTTTGTTGCAGAAATTGAAATGTGTTTTTCAACTTCTCTATTTCCTCTGTTTTGTGCTTCTAATATTGCTTTAGCCTGACTAAATGGTAAACGTCCTAAATCAAAATAATAATCACCTTCACAAGCTAGTTCAGCACGTCTTTCTCTAAGTATATCATCAAAAGAAATTGTTGCTTTTTCAGGAACACCAGCTCTTCTGCGAACTGCATTAAATGACTTTAAGGCATTTGGATCTGAGGTACTTCCGGATTGCGAACCTAAGATTGCTTCGGCATGTATCAATAATAACTCTGCATAACGCATCATATAACTGTTCATACTGCTTTCTCCATTAAATGGAGGATTAAATGGTCCTGTAATTGGTAAATTTTCTTTTCCGATTACATACTTTTTCAATCCTGCACCAGATTTCTGAGCTTCATTTGCGATAGCAAACGTATATCCTAAAATCAATGGAGAATCTACATCAAGCGTTTGTGCATAAGTTAAATTTGGATAAAAATCTCCAGGCAGCATAAAAGTTTCTTTTCTTCTTTTATCGCCATCTTCATAAACATTTTTAATTAAATCTTGCGATGGCGCTATCTGACCGGAATAAGTTGTTTCAACCAATCTGTTTTCAGGAGCAAATAATGTGTTTGAAAAATTTCCATCAAAATAACCTCCAGCACCGTTCCATTGCCATGAAAAGATAGACTCTTCATTATTATTATTTTTTTGAAGCCATAAGTCAGCAAAAGATTTAGTCGGTAATTCATCACCACCCAATAATTTAAATTCTCCGCTATTGATTACATCCTGAGCCATCGCTCTTGCAAGCTCATATTTTTTCTCATATAAATATACTTTAGCCAAAAGCGCTTTTGCAGATCCACTTGAAACGTGAGCATTTGCAGCATAATTTGAACCTCTGCTTTTAGTTCTTAAATTGGCAATTGCAAATTTTAAATCGTTTTCTATAAACTTATAAACGTCTTCTGTAGGATTACTTGGAATTACATAATTCAGAGAATAATCGGCATTGTTTTCAATAATTGGCACATTTCCCCATAATCTCACCAAGAAGAAATAAGAGAATGCTCTAATAAAATGAGACTCTCCCAAAGCGTTATTTAAAGCTTCTTTAGTCACATTTGGACCAACATTTTGAGGCAAACTATTAATATAAGCGTTAGAATTTGCAACAGCGCCATAACAAGATCTCCAGGCATCTGAAATAAAAGACTGTGAATTGGTAAAACTCAAATCTGTAAATTTTCCAAAATCATTATAAACATCCGCATACATATTGCCGGAAATCACATCAGTAATACCATAAAAAGCAGATTTATTCATATTAAACCATACCAAACCATACAATCCATTTGTAGCATTATCAAGTTTCACATCAGAGTCGTAATAATTACCAATAGTAGGTGTCCCTTCTGCAGGCACATCTATGAAATCCTGAGAACAAGAAGATGACATTAGTAATACAAGTGTCATAGCAATAGCACCGCTTCTTTTTATTATATTTTTCATATTAATTCGTATTAAAATTCAACATTAAAACCAAAAGTAATTTGTCTAGGCACCGGATAACGTCCATTATCAACTCCTGATAATAATGCATCCTGGTTGTAAGAACCTACTTCTGGATCATAACCTGTATATTTTGTAAAAGTGAATAGGTTTTGTCCCGAGGCATAAATTCTTAATCTTGATAATTTTAGTTGTGAAATCATATCAGATGGCAAAGAATACCCTAAGGTTACGTTTTGAATTCTTAAATAAGACCCATCTTCTATAAAACGCGTCGATACTGCATTATTGATATTATCATAAGAGGATGGTCTAGGCAAAGAACCATTTATATTTGATGCTGAATAAAAATCTGATGCTTCTGTCAAGTAATTTGTCCCCATATTACTGTTTAATGTTCCGGACATACGCGTTAAATTCATTAACTTATTTCCTGCTGTTCCCTGAACAAAAATTGATAAATCGACATTTTTGTATTTGAAATTATTTGTGAATCCGTAAGTAAATTTTGGATTTGGATTTCCAATCGCTTTCAAGTCATTTAAGTCAATAACACCATCGTTATTTTGATCTTTATAAATCACATCTCCTTTTTCGAAATTTGGCATTAAGGAATTGGTTCCGTTTTTCAAGACAACTTTATTACCTGCAGTATCAGTATGACCGTATTTTGTTAAATCAGCATCAGTTCTATAAATACCTACAGCCTCATATCCAATAAATTCACCAATTGGCATACCTTCCTGAGTTCTGGATACCGTTACAGTATTATAAGCAAGCGTACCCATTGTTTTCACAATATTTAATCCTGCCATATTAGTAACCTCATTTACATATTTAGTAATATTCAAACTACTGTTCCATGAAAAATTATCTGAGAATTTTTCTGTATAACCAACTGTAAACTCAATACCTTTATTACGCATACTTCCAAGATTAAAAGAAGGAGGATTTACACCACCTTCATAATCGCCACCTCCTGAAAGGTAATTTGGCAAAGGAACCTGATACAAGAAATCTTTAGAAACTTTTTTATAAACATCTATTGAAGCATTAAGTTTAGACTTGAACATTGTAAAATCAAGACCTAAGTTAGTCTGATCCTGAGTTTCCCATTTCAACTTTTTATTTGGTGTATTTGATGGCAAATAAGAAGTCCCCATTGAACTATTCACTATATGCAGGTTAGAATCAAACAAATTGTTTCCAATCTGATTGTTTCCTGTTTGTCCCCAACCTACTCTTAATTTAATATTATCAACGTATTTCTTAGTACCTTCCATAAAGGCCTCATTAGAAAGTTTCCAGGAACCGCTTGCAGAACTAAAAACACCCCATTTGTTTCCGTAGAAAAATTTTGAAGACCCATCAGTTCTTATCGAAGCAGAAACGCTGTATTTATCCCCAAAATCATAAACTGCCCTTCCCAAATAAGAAGCAAGAGTTTGAGTTCCAGAATAAACACCACTAGTAACCGCCTTAGGCAAATCAGATGCTGCAAGAGATTTATCGCCATTATCTTTATATCCTTCTCCAGTTATTGTATACCCTTGCCAGTGTGCTCTGTTTGCTTCTTGCACAGCCAAAATTGTAAAATTATGTTTACCAATTGTATTTCTATAAGTAAGCATGTTTTTTAAGTTCCATGAATTACCCGAAGATGGATTGTAATACAAATTAGCATAACTTTTTACCGCATTTCCTAAAGAATACATAGGATCAAATCGCTGTCCTAAATTGTCATACATATATCCACCAGCTTCAAAACGATATTCCAGACCTTTGAATAAATCTACTTGAGTATAGAAATTCCCTGAATAGTTTTTTCTAACCAAAGTATTAGAACCTAATAAAGAAGTTGCAACAGGATTCACAAACGAAGTATTACCTCCAGAAGGCGGTCCCGAAAAAGCACCGGACAATTCTCTTACTGCAACATCAGGAGTTGCCAACAAAGATGTAGCGACAACACCATTAAACTGACCATTCAAAGTCAACTTCTCATCTGTAAGAGCTCCACTGATATTAACACCAACTTTAATGAATTTGTTTACTCTGGCATCAATATTGGCTCTAACATTATATCTTTTAAATCCTGATTCGATTACAATACCATCCTGATTTAAAACACCACCGGAAATGTAATAATTGATTCCTTCTTTTCCACCTGAAAAAGACAACTGATTTGAAGTCATAATTCCAGTTTCATAAATTGCATCCTGCCAATCTGTTCCTTTTCCTAAAAGTTCGGGATGAGCAAATTCAGGACGCTTTGATGAAGGATCGTAAACATCTGCCAAAGCATTTTGATGAATTGCATATTGCTGCAAATTCATAGAAGGCAATTTTTTAGGCAAATTACTTATCGAATAAGAATTTTCGAAACTTAATTTTCCTGTTCCTTTTTTACCAGATTTTGTAGTAACAATTACAACCCCGTTCGCTCCACGAGAACCATAAATTGCAGTAGCCGAAGCATCTTTCAAAATATCTATAGACTCAATATCACTAGGATTAATAAGGGCTAAAGGGCTTTGTGTAATATTACCATTGTTAGAAAAATTGCTATTTCCCTGCGCATTTCTTCCAGATGTAGACGAGTTACGGGCATCTCCGGATATTGGCACACCATCAATTACATACAAAGGCTCATTCGTACCTGTTAAAGACGAAACTCCTCTAATCCTAACAGAAACGTTACTTCCCGGTTCACCTGAGTTGCTGTTTACAACAACCCCCGCAGCTTTACCCTGCATCATCTGGTCGAATGAAGCGACCTTTAAATTCTCGATGTCTTTTGAGCCAATACTGGAAATAGCGCTATTTACATCCTTTCTTTTTTGAGTTCCGTAACCAATTACAACAACATCTTTTAAGTCCTCAACATTAGATCTTAAAACTACATTAATAGTCTTTTTTCCGTCAACGGCTATTTTTTGTGAATTAAAACCAATAAACGTGAATACCAATGTTGCATTTGCAGGAGCATCAATTGTATATTTTCCGTCAAAATCAGTAGAAGCAGTTGTTTTTTGTCCTACAACTGTAATATTTGCTCCGGGAATAGATAATCCTTTTTCATCGGCAACAGTTCCTGATACCTTAACCTGAGCCGTAATGGAACTGCAAGTCAGCAACAAAAATAAAATCAAAGGAACAGTGCTGTGGTTAGCATTCCAATGAATGAAGTTAGTCAGTAGTTTTTTCATAGTAAATGTTTGGTTAGTTTAAATTTGTTTTATTCATAATTCAAGTCATAAAAAAGGATGCATTTATTTCTCTTAAATTATTTAACAAATCTATAACACAAGAAAACATTAAATCGATAGTATTATATCATTTGATGATAATATTTTTACTATATCACTTTAAAAAAACATATATAAAAATAAAAGCTATAAAAAATTACATTATTCGCAATCACCATCCTATAAACCACTAAGAATTATAAATTAAAATTAACGAATCATCGAAAAAGCAATCGATTTCGTTAAAAATAATATTTGTTTGTGCAAAAAAAGTATCATTATAAAATACGTTTTAACCCAGAAAAATCTTCTCTATATTGACTAGGCGTACAGTTTTTAGTAGCTTTAAAACTACGATTGAAGTTTGCAATATTATTAAAGCCAGATTTAAAAGCCACCTCAGACACACTCATATCCTTTTCTACAAGCCAGCGGGCAGCATATCCAATACGGATATCATTAATATAATTCACAAAAGTTTTCCCCGTACGTTTTTTAATAAACCTATTAAAAGAAATAATAGACATACTCGCAACATTTGCTACATCTTCTAAAGTGATTTTTTCGGCAAAATGTTTTTGTACATATTCATAAACTAACTTCATTTTATCATAATCATCAAACGTATCATAATCTACCGTATAAGTCGAAAGCAAACGTTGGTTTCTGGAATTTGCCAGATCATATAATAAAGAAGTAATTTCCAAAAAATAATCCATTCCGTCTAATTTAGAAAGACTTACAAGTCTTGGAGTTAATTCTTCGGCCACTTTTTTCGAAAATAAAACACCGTGAATAGATCTGTTAAACATATCCCGAATAGGATTCATAATACGTCTTGACAATAAAGATTCATGAAATAAATCGTTATGAAACTGAATCGTTATTTCGTGGATTTTTTTGCTCGTGCATTTATTCAATTCCCAACCGTGGTATAAATTTGGCCCAATCAAAACCAATTCAACATTATCAATTTCTTCAATATTATCCCCCACAACACGCTTCACACCTTTCCCGTTTAAAATAAAATTGATCTCAAATTCCGGATGATAATGCACCGGAAAATCAAAGCTATCTTTTACTCTGTCGAACACTAAAAAACTATCTCCGGCTGACAGCGGAGCGATTTCTCTATAAAAAATTTTAGAACTACTCATCTTTAAAACGGTTTTATGAAGTGATATTAGATTTTTTTGTTTGCAATAATATGATATATAATTGATAAAATAATATTAATTAGACGATAAACATCCGATTATCTTTGAAAAATAGAATTATCAATTTTATAAAAACAGCATTGATAATAAACATTAATCATTTTTAATACAATATGTTTTTATAGTTTTGATAATTTTAATCTAAAAATGGTATCGAATTTTCGATTGACAAATCAGCCCTTTTTAAACCCTTATCATTTTACAAAAGTGTAGTTATTACACTGATAAACAAGCGCATTCGCAATGAAAAAAAACATAATAACGCTAATTACAGCCCTATTTATAGCAACTTCTTGTTCTGCAAAGCCTATTATTAGTAATACTAATTTGTCACTTTCAGATAAAAAAGCAACACCCGAGACAGTTTCTTTATATAAAAAACTGATTCAGTTGAGCCAAAAAGGATACCTATTTGGACATCAGGATGATCTTGCTTATGGTGTAAACTGGAGATACGAAGACGGTCGCAGCGATGTAAAAGATGTTGTTGGAGATTATCCTGGTGTCTATGGCTGGGATTTAGCAGGTTTAGAAAAAGACAGTCCTACTAATATAGACGGAATTCCATTTACAAAAATGAAGCAATACATTGAGGAAAGCCACGAAAGAGGCGGAATCACAACCATTAGTTGGCATTTTGATAATCCTGCAACCGGAAAAAGTGCCTGGGATAACGTCCCTAATTCACTTAAAACAGTTTTACCGGGCGGAGAAAACAATAAAAAATTTACCATTTGGTTAGACAAAGCAGCCAATTATCTCTTATCCTTAAAAGATAAAAAAGGAAAAAATATTCCCGTTCTTTTTAGACCTTATCACGAGCTTACCGGAGGTTGGTTTTGGTGGGGAAAAGGAAATTGTACTCCCGAAGAATTTAAAGAAGTATGGAAATTCACTTTTGATTACTTGCAGAAAAAAGGCGTTCACAACCTAATTTACATTTATAATACAAGCAGTTTCAACTCAAAAGAAGATTTTCTGGCTAATTATCCCGGTGATGATTATGCCGATATTTTAAGTTTTGATTCTTATCAGAATAATGATGATAAAGAAGGTAAAAAGTTTGTTGAAGAAGTGCAAAACCAGCTTAAGATTATAAATGAGCTTGGAGCAAAACAACACAAATTAATAGCCATTGCCGAAGCAGGTTACGAAGCAATTCCAGATCCAAAATGGTGGACAGGAACTCTGGATAAAGCGATTGGAGATTATAAAATATCTTATATTTTATTGTGGAGAAATCACGGCTGGCAGGAAAAAGAAAAAAAGATGCATTACTACGCGCCATATTCCGGTCAGGTAAGCGAGAAAGATTTTATTGATTTTTATAATTTGGATAAAACGCTATTTGAAAAAGATATTAAAAAAAATTAAATACATAAAACATAGATTTTTCACCTAAAAAAGGAAACTAACAGAAATACATTTCTTCCCCCATAGAAATGCTAATGTGAATTCCAAATTAGTGAAACGTCTCTTTTGATTTTGCAAAATCTATGTTTCTATGTGTTAAAACAATTAATTTACTAATTACGCAAAATCTAAACCACAACCTTTAAAAAAAGCCAAATGCACGACAAAATTAGTTTAAAAGAAAAAATAGGTTACGGCCTTGGAGACGCCGCATCATCCATGTTCTGGAAAATTTTCAGCATGTATCTTCTATTTTTCTACACCGATGTTTTCGGATTGGCGCCTGCTGTAGTAGGAACCATGTTTTTGATTACCCGAATTTGGGATTCTTGTTTTGACCCAATTGTTGGAATCATTGCTGACCGAACAAAAAGTAAATGGGGAAAATTCAGACCTTATTTATTATGGATTGCCGTGCCTTTTGCCGTGATTGGAGTTTTGACTTTTTATACACCGGACTTTGATGAAAAAGGAAAAATAATCTACGCTTACGTAACCTATTCAGCTATGATGATGATATATTCGTTAATCAATGTGCCGTATGCATCACTTTTGGGCGTTATGTCATCTGACAGAAAAGAAAGAACCACATTATCTTCTTATAGAATGGTTTTTGCTTTTGGCGGAAGTTTACTAGCGCTTTGGCTAATAGAACCTTTAGTAAATTACTTCGGCGGAAGCTTAAATTCTAAAACAGGCTGGTTAGCTACAATCTCTGTTTTTGGAGTAATTACAACTGCTTTTTTCTGGGGCTGTTTTTTCTTTACTAAAGAAAGGGTTAAACCAATTTCAGACGAAAAAAATAACTTAAAAGAAGATTTAAATGACCTACTAAAAAATAAACCCTGGTGGATTTTATTAGGTGCCGGAATTGGAGCTTTAGTTTTCAATTCAATCCGTGATGGTGCCGCGGTTTATTACTTTAAATATTATGTAAGCAGCAGTGTAAACTTCGATTTTTCTCTTTTTGGAACCGATTTTCATATGACACCAACTTCCATTTATTTGGTTCTGGGACAAGCAGCCAATATTATTGGAGTTATAGCTGCAACGCCAATCGCGAACAGAATCGGGAAAAAGAAAACTTTTTTTGGCGCCATGACTTTAGCCGCTATACTGAGTTTGATTTTCTATTTCTTCGGAAAAGAAGATGTTTTCCTGATCATGAGTTTTCAGGTTTTAATCAGCATTTGTGCCGGCTGCATCTTCCCGTTAATCTGGTCGATGTATGCAGATAGCGCTGATTACTCAGAATGGAAACAAGGGCGCAGAGCAACGGGATTAGTTTTCTCAGCATCATCAATGTCACAAAAATTTGGATGGACAATTGGTGGCGCAGGAACCGGATGGCTTTTAGGTTATTATGGTTTTCAGGCAAATGTGGAGCAAACGGCAGTAACTCAAAACGGAATTCAATTAATGCTAAGTATTCTTCCTGCAATTGCAGCCATAATATCAGTTCTATTCATTTTGTTTTATCCTTTGTCCGAAGAAAAACTTCAAATAATAGAACAAGATTTAGACGAAAAACGAGACCAGAGCAATTAAAATTATACAGATACAGAAATCGATTAATATGACAACAATAACCTCTTCAACTACATTTCAAGACAGAAAAGTAGCCTTAGAAAAACAACATAAAACACTGATTGAGCAAAAAAACGCTCCTCAGGATGAAGCTGGAAACGGTATATACGAGCGCTATAAAAACCCAGTTGTTACAGCAGCTCATGTACCGTTAAACTGGCGTTTTGATCTGAACGAAAAAACCAATCCGTTTCTACAGGAAAGAATTGGAATGAATGCCGCTTTTAACGCCGGAGCAATGAAATGGAACGGAAAATTTTTGCTTGCCGTTCGCGTAGAAGGAATCGACAGAAAATCTTTTTTCGCTATAGCGGAAAGTCCAAATGGCGTAGACAACTTTAAGTTTTGGGACAAACCATGTGTCATCCCACAAACCGCAGAACCGGATACAAATGTTTATGACATGCGTTTGATTAATCACGAAGACAGTTGGGTTTACGGAATTTTTTGTACTGAAAGAAAAGATCCAAAAGCTCCAAAAAGCGATACAAGTTCGGCTGTAGCCAATGCAGGAATCGTACGTTCGAAAGATTTAGTAAACTGGGAAAGATTGCCGGATTTAATTTCGAATACAGGTCAACAACGAAATGTAGTTTTACATCCGGAATTCGTAAACGGAAAATATGCTTTATACACACGTCCGCAAGATGGTTTTATTGATGTTGGATCTGGCGGCGGAATTGGTTTAGGCTATGTTGACGATATGACAAATCCAGTTGTAAAAGACGAGAAAATCATATTCGGAAAACAATATCATACCATTTATGAATTGAAAAATGGTCTTGGCCCTGCTCCTATTAAGACAGAAAAAGGCTGGTTGCATCTGGCACATGGAGTTCGTAATACCGCAGCAGGATTGCGCTACACGCTTTATATGTTTATGACAGATCTTGATGATATTACCAAAGTAACACACGTTCCTGCCGGACATTTTATGGGTCCGGAAGCAATTGAAAGAGTTGGCGACGTTTCGAATGTTTTATTCTCAAACGGATGGATTGAAGATACTGACGGAACCGTTTATATCTATTATGCCTCATCAGACACGAGAATGCACGTTGCAGTTTCGTCTGTAGAAAAATTAGTTGATTATGTTACCAATGCACCATCGGATACTTTTATTTCTGCGGGTTCAGTAAAAACAATCATCAGCCAAATTGATAAAAACAACACAATTTAAATCGTCGTGCCAACAAAACTAAAGCAACTTAAAGCTGAATTATCGGCCGAACTGGATTCAATTTTAGAATATTGGTCGAAACATACTATCGACACTCGAAATGGCGGTTTTGTTGGTCAAATTGATTTCAACGATCATATTATTGTTAATACCGAAAAAGGTTCTGTATTAAACGCCAGAATTTTATGGACTTTTTCGTCCAGTTATAAAATCACAAAAAACGAAAGTCATAAAGAAATTGCCAAACGTGCTTTTGAGTTTCTTTCAGATTATTTTTACGACGATGAATTTGGAGGTTTATTCTGGAGTATCAATGCTGATAAAACGCCAAAAGATACTAAAAATCAAATTTACGCTTTAGCTTTTGCGATCTACGGATTATCTGAATATTACGCTATTTCTAAAGAAGATAAAGCTTTAGAAATAGCCATCAATCTGTATTTAAAAATTCAGGAACACAGTTACGATCCTGAAAACAAAGGCTATTTTGAAGCTTTGACCCGTAATTGGCAACCTATTGAAGATCTGCGTTTGAGCGATAAAGATGCCAACGAAAAGAAAACCATGAACACGCATTTGCATATTGTTGAAGCGTATGCGAATTTGTTTAAAGCATGGAAAGATAAAAAACTGCAAAGCGATATAATCGAATTATTAGAAACAATCGAAAAACATTTCATAAATACCGAAACTGGACATTTACGTTTGTTTTTTGATGAAAACTGGATCGAAAAACCAGATGTGATCTCATACGGCCATGATATTGAAGCAGCGTGGCTTTTACTGCAATGCGCCGAAATTTCTGAAGATGAAAATTTAATCGCCAATTATAAAAAACACGCCATTAAAATGGCCGAAGTTACCCAAGAAGGTCTGGATTCTGATAGCGGTTTATGGTACGAATTTGATCCTGAAAAGAACGAATTAATTGCCGAAAAACATTGGTGGGTTCAAGCCGAAGCTTTAATTGGTTTTTATAATGCGTATCAATTAACCGGCGATCAAAAATATCTGGACATCGTTTTTAAAAACTGGAAGTTCATTCAAAAACACATTCTGGACAAACAAAACGGAGAATGGTTCTGGGGAATTTATCGCGATAATTCTTTAATAGAAAAAGACAAAGCAGGTTTCTGGAAATGTCCTTATCATAATAGTCGCGCTTGTCTGGAACTTATTCAAAGAATAAAAGACTAATTATTTTTATTTCAAAAACTGATTTTTATTGTATTAAAAAAATAATGATTATGAAACGATTTCTTTTTTTTAGTGTACTATTTCTAACTACAATAGCAAATGCTCAAACCAACTTGATCAAAAATGGTGGATTTGAAAGTGATTTTACAAATTGGCGCGGAGAAGATATTGCTACAATTTCTCCTTATGACAAAAAATTTGGACAAAAAAGCGCGGCAATTAATCAATTTGTTGGAGCCGAATGGAAAGCCATCGATCAAATCCTTACAATTCCTAAAAATACTTTTGCTATAGAATTTAGCATCTGGATCAAGACAGAAAGTATCGAAGAACAGAAAGAAGCTTATAAAGCCGGTGCAATGATTGTTGAATTTACAGATAATAGCGAAAAGAAAATTAGTTCTGAAAATATTGCAGAAGTAAAAGGAACTACACCTTGGACATTGTATAAAAGAACAATAAATATCCCTGAAAATACGCAAAAAATAAGAATCATGCTGGCGTTGGCACAAACTAACGGATCAATTTATTTTGATGATGCTAAAGCAATAACAGTTTCTAAATAACACATAAAATGAAAATTACATTTCTTAAAATAGCATTTATAAGTCTATTAGTTTTGACATTAGCAAGTTGTTCCTCTGATAAAGAAAACAATGAAGAAGTTATAACTAATCCACCGGCAGAAACGGATCCTTTGACCACTCAAAATGTCACCACATATATGGTCGATGCAAATGCTACAAAAGAAACCGTAGCTTTATTTTATAATTTAAAAAAGCTCGCCAAAACTAAAGTTGCGATTGGTCAACAAGACGCTTTAAATAATTTTTATCAGGATAATGGCGGAGATTCAGATATTAAGAAAAACACAGGTTCTGATCCTGCGCTTTTAGGTTCTGATTTTATATTTATTACTGACAAAAATAATAACAATCAGGCTGATAATTGGTTTTATCAACAAGAACAAAAAACAATTAGCGATGTAAAAGCCGCTTACGCGAAAGGTATGATCAATACTTTTTCATGGCATTTGAGAGAACCTAACAAGGAAGATTCCTTTTATGCGGCTGATATGACGGCAGATCAAAAAGCAACAGCTTTTAAAAGTATCTTGCCTGGAGGAATAAATCACGAATGGTACAAGAAAAAACTAGACAAAGTTGCCAGTGTGTTTTTGAATTTAAAAGGTGCAAATGGAGAATTGATTCCGATAATCTTTAGACCTTTTCACGAATTTGATGGAAGTTGGTTTTGGTGGGGTGCTAATTTTTGTTCTGCCGATGATTACAAAAAAGTATATCAATTTACAGTTGATTATTTAAAAAACACCAAAGGCGTTCACAACATTCTATATGCTTTTTCGCCTGATAACTCCTATACAACTGCCGAAAATTACTTAAGTCGATATCCCGGCGATAAATATGTTGATGTTCTTGGAATGGATAATTATGGTGATTTTGATAACCAAGGTCAAACTGGCGCAACGAAAGCAAATACAAAACTTATAATGATTGGATCTCTTGCAGCTGATAAAGTAAAAATTTCGGCATTGACAGAAACCGGATATCAGGTTACAGCAACAAAACCTCCCGTTACGGATTGGTTTTCGAATTATCTCTATGGAGCAATAAACAATATTCAGGGATATGATTCTACGATCTCTATTAGCTACGTAATGTTCTGGACTAATTCTAAAGATGCCTATTTTGTTCCAAATGGCTCTGTTTCGAATGCTGCAGATTTTAAAACATTTGCAACAAAATCAAAATCGGCATTATTGAATTCATTGCCGAAGATGTATGAATTGCCGAAGTAAAAATAAGTCCTGCATGTCTTTGCGAGGAACGAAGCAATCACACTAACAATAAGCCGATTTGACAGGAAAAAACATTAGAGATAAGATTGCTTCGTTCCTCGCAAAGACGAATAAAACCTTAAAAAACCTAGCCCTGATAGAAGCGGAAATCCTTTTATCCGCCGCAGCGGATAAAAGATTGAAACGTCCCGAAGCTTCGGGAGCAGGAAATAGCTCGTAAAAAAATAACTAATGAAAAACATACTTCTAAAAACGCTACTATTTGCTTTGATTTTTTCTACAATCGCTTGTCAGGCGCAGGAAAGAATTACGGTGAAAGGAACACAATTTTACAAAGGCAATAAACCGTACGCATACATTGGAACGAATTATTGGTACGGAAGTTTATTGGCTTCGAAAAAAGTGGGCGACCGAAAAAGATTGCTTCGTGAACTGGATTTGATGCAGAAATACGGAATCGATAACCTTAGAATTTTAGTTGGCGGCGATGGCGGAAAATATGATTTTACCGTTCGTCCGGCATTACAATACGAACAGGGAAAGTATGATGAAGATTTGCTTGATGGCTTGGATTTTCTGATCAGTGAAATGAGTAAACGCAAGATGTATGCGGTTTTGTATTTGACCAATAATTGGGAATGGTCGGGCGGAATGTCACAATATTTAGAATGGAACGGCAAAGGTCCAATTCCGATTCCGAATATTACCCCAAATACGTGGCCACAATTTATGGCTTATACAGAGCAATTTTATAGCTGTGAGCCTTGCATGAAAGGTTTGGAGAATCATGTGAAGTTTATCATTGGACGAACAAATGCCTATTCGCACAAAAAATACACGGAAGATAACACGATTATGGCGTGGCAAGTTGGAAATGAACCAAGACTTTTTACAGTCGAAAATGAGGCGAAATTTACGGTTTGGCTAAATAATATTGTGGATTTAATTGATAGTTTAGACAAAAACCACTTGATTTCTACAGGTTCTGAAGGGAAAAATAGTTCAAATGATAGCATGGAAATTTTCGAAAGGACGCATCAAAACCCGAAAATTGATTATTTGACAATGCACATTTGGCCCAAAAACTGGGGTTGGTTTAAAGCTGATAACGCTGAAAAAACAATACCAACAACGCTGGAAAATGCCGGAAAATATATTGACGATCACATCAAAGTTGCCAATAATTTGAAACGCCCTATTATTATTGAAGAATTTGGTTTGGGAAGAGAAAACGAAAGTTTATTATCAACGGCAGCTGTTGCGAATAGAGATATTTTTTATAATTATATTTTTAACCGTGTTGCTGAAAGCCGTAAAAATAATGGTCCATTGCAAGCGGCAAATTTCTGGGGTTTTGGTGGAGAAGGAAAAGCGGTTAACACAACTGGAAAATGGAATCCCGGAGATCCTTTAACAACTGATCCTCCGCAAGAACCACAAGGATTGAACTCGGTTTTTTCTTCGGATAAATCAACATTAGAGATTGTGAAAAAATACAATCAGGAATTGAAAAAATAATTTTAACATACATGACATAGATGCACTGCTGTGCGTCTCTACAGTCAATGTCTTTAAATTAAGGGGGAATCTATAAAATCACTTAACAGTTTAATCAAGAAAGTAATTAGAAAAATCCGCTTTTATCAGCGTTTTCGCTTTAGCGAATCAGTAAAATCAGCGTCTAATTTTGACGCGGATAAAACAGATTTACTTCGTAAAAACGCGGATAAAAACGGATTTGATTTGCAATAATTTTATTTTCTAAAAGCTTAACTTAATGACATTACCCTACGGTATATGTGTATAAAAATTTTATGCTAATATTTTTTCAATTGCATTCAATTCATCATGTGTAAATTCCAAACTTTGCAAACAATCAATATTATTATTTAACTGTCTCACGGAACTTGCACCAATTAAAACCGATGTAATTCGTTTGTCTTTTTGAAGCCACGCCAAAGCCATTTGTGCTAAAGATTGATTACGATTTTGCGCAATTTCATTCAGTTGAACTAATTTCTGGATTCTTTCAGAAGTAACCTCATCTTCTTTTAAATGTCCGTTTGGATTATGTGCTCTTGAATTCTCCGGAATACCGTTTAGATATTTATCGGTTAAAAGTCCTTGTGCCAAAGGCGAAAACGCAATACAGCCTACTCCTTTTTCTTCGAGAACATCCAGTAAACCATTTTCAACCCAACGTTCCAGCATCGAATATTTTGCTTGGTGAATCAAACAAGGTGTTCCTAATTGTTTTAAAACATCAACCGCAACACGAGTTTGTTCTGCCGAATAATTACTGATTCCAACATACAAAGCTTTTCCGCTTCTTACCGCATAATCTAAAGCCTGCATCGTTTCTTCAATGGGCGTTTCAGGATCCGGGCGATGCGAATAAAATATATCTACATAATCAACTTTCATCCTTTTCAAACTCTGATCTAAACTCGACAATAAATATTTACGGGAACCCCAATCGCCATAAGGTCCGTCCCACATGGTGTAACCGGCTTTGGTCGAAATAATGATTTCATCACGCAAATTTCCCTGAAAATTATGCCACAGAATTTTACCAAAATTAGTCTCTGCAGAACCCGGAACCGGTCCGTAATTATTAGCAAGATCATAATGCGTAATTCCTTTATCAAAAGCTTCTACAGCGATACATTCTGCATTATCAAAATTATCAACTGAGCCGAAATTGTGCCATAATCCTAAAGAAATTTCAGGTAATAATAACCCGCTTTTTCCACATCTGTTATATTTCATTTTTTTGATTTAATGGTTGGAAGATTAATAGGTTTTAAAGGTAAAAACAATCCTAATTAATTAAAATCAAATTACCCTTTAATTTTTGTAAATTTGTTTAAATAATAAAATTATGGAAAATAACTGGCAAAATTTAATTTCAATTAATCCGGATATCAGATTTGGCAAACCTGTTATTTCCGGAACTAGAATTTGTGTTGCAGATATTCTTTCATGGCTTTCTACAGGAATGTCTTTTGACGAAATAATTGAAGACTTTCCTGAATTAAAGAAAGAGCATATTCTTGCTGCATTGGCTTTTGCTGCAAATAGAGAAAATATTACCAAAATAATTGCAGCGTAATGAAATTACTTTTGGATGCAAATATCTCATGGAGAATAATTAAACTTATCGCAAATAATTTTTCAGATTGCTTGCATTCTAATGAAATCAAAGTAGCTCAACCTGCAAAAGATATTGAAATCTGGGAATTCGCCAAGCAAAATAATTTTACAATACTTACTCATGATGACGATTTTGAAAAATTGTTACTTTTAAAAGGAGCACCTCCAAAAGTTATTATTTTAAAAACTTTCAATAAAAACACTAAGCAAATTGCTGAACTTCTAATTTCAAAGAAAGAAATTATAGAATCTTTTATTTCTAATGATCAATTAATGATTTTAGAAATTTATTAAAAATAAATCGCCACGAATTCACAAATTTTCAAACAATTAATTCGTGAATTCGTGGCGAAAAAAAATTGGCGTCTTTGTGTCTTTGTGGCAAAAACTTTACTCTTTTATCTCAAAACCACTCGTTAAACCTTTATCAGAGCTTCCTCCAACCATGATTTTAAAAGTTCCTGGTTCTACTAAATAATTTCCTTCATTATCATAAAAACCTAGTTCCTTATCCGTTAAGGTAAAATTAATTGTTTTAGTTTCTCCTTTTTTCAGGTTTACCAATTCAAAACCTTTCAATTCTTTTATTGGTCGAACAATACTCGCATATTCATCATGAATATACAATTGTACGACTTCTTTTCCGTCATAATTTCCTGAATTGGTAACTTCAATACTCACTTGTACATTTTCACCTTTTGCGAAAGCACTTTTGTTTAATTTCAAGTTTTTATAATCAAACCTAGTATAACTCAAACCAAAACCAAACGGAAACTGAGGTGTTTTTGCAACATCTGTATAATGCGACCAAAACACATTTTTATCAACGTCAATTGGTCTTCCCGTGCTGTATTTGTTGTAGTAAATTGGAACCTGTCCCACATTTCTGGGGAAAGACATAGGCAATTTTCCACTCGGGTTATAATCACCATATAAAACCTGCGCAACAGCGTTTCCGGTTTGAGTTCCTAATTGCCAAGCTTCGACAATTGCAGGAATATGCTCTGCCGCCCACGGAATACTTAACGGGCGTCCGTTGTTTAAAACCAAAACAATATTTGGGTTTACTTTGTAAATTTCTTCTAACAATTCTTGCTGAACTCCAGGCAAATTAAGATCTGTTCTACTTCTGCCCTCGCCGCTTTGAAAACCATGTTCTCCAAGAACTATTACCACAACATCTGCATTTTTAGCAGCTGTTTTTGCAGCTTCAAATCCGCTTTTATCAGTGGTATTAAAAATCACCTCATCTAAGAAACTCGTTTTCCCAACAATTAAATCAGCACCTTTTTCAAACGTCAACTGATTGTCTTTATATTGCTGCATTCCTTCAAGAACCGAAACCGCCGTATTATTATCCGACGCAATTCTCCAGCTACCAAGCGGACTATTTTTATCATTTGCCAAAGCGCCAATCAAAGCAATTTTCTGTCCTGATTTTTTCAGCGGAAGCAAATTCTCATTCCGCCCCGGCGGACAAGCATTTTTCAATAAAACAATAGATTTTTTAGCCATATCAAGAACGACGTCATTATTAGCTTTACTTCCAATAACTGCTTTCTCACGCTTTTCATCACAATATCTATAAGGATCATCAAACAATCCTAATTCAAATTTCACACGCAAAATTCTACGAACTGCATCATCAACCAAAGATTCTTTTACCTTTCCCTCCTTAACCAAAGCAGCTAATTTTGCCACATATAAATACGATTCCATATCCATATCAGAACCTGCAATTACCGCTTTTGCAGTTGCATCAGCTTCATCTTTTGCATAACCGTGCGCAATCATTTCGCGAATCGAAGCATAATCAGAAATCACAAAACCATCAAACTTCCATTTCCCTTTTAGAATATCTCTTTGCAGAAAAACATTTCCTGTTGCCGGAACGCCATTCAAGGTATTAAACGAATTCATAAACGTACGAACTCCTGCATCAACAGTTGCCTTAAAAGGCGGCAAAACCGAGTTGTATAATTTAGAATTACTAATATCTACAATATTATATTCCAGTCCGGCCTCAACATAACCATAAGCAGCAAAGTGTTTTGCACAAGCTGCGATTGTATTTATTTTAGCCAAATCGGCAATGGTTTCGCCCTGAAAACCTTTAACTCTTGCAGCACCAATTTTACTTCCCAAATACGGATCTTCACCTGAACCTTCCATTACACGGCCCCAACGCGCATCGTTTGCCACATCGACATTTGGGCCAAAAGTCCAGTTAATTCCAGATGCCGAAGCTTCGTCAGCCGCAATGGCCGCCGATTTTTTAATCGCTTCCAAATCCCAACTCGCCGCTTCTGCCAACGGAATTGGACTCAACGTTTTATAACCGTGAATAACATCAAAACCAATAATCAATGGAATTCCCAAACGAGTTTCTTCAACCGCAATTTTCTGAACCGCACGAACCTCTTTCACACCGCGAACCGTCAGCATTGAACCAACCCAGCCTTTTCGCAAATGTTCGTATTTCAACTCGGCAGTTCCGCCTTTTGGAGCCGGTCCCGTCACATCCCAAAAACCGTTATATTGGTTCATTTGCCCCACTTTTTCCTCCAAAGTCATCAAAGGCAAAAGAAGATCAATACGTTCTTCAATACTTTTATTTTTATCCAAATACGGCTTTTTCTGTGCATTCATATTTCCAACAGTAAACAGGGTAAAAATCCCAATAGTTATTATTTTATTGTTTTTCATAGTGGTATAATGGTCGGATAGTTTATTTTAAAGGTGCTATCCCGAGGCTTCGGGACTGAGGCCCTAAGCTTCTGAGTTTAGTAATTTGGGCGTGTCCCGCCGAAAAAGGCGGGTCGGGCTATTCGTTTCAAGTCCTCGCACTTCCTTCGTCAGGCTGTGGGCTCTTCTCTTCTATCCCTCACGCGACTTATGGCAAATGAGAGCTTTTTATATTCAAAAGAAGTTCAATACTCCACAATCTTGTCATTTCGACAGAGGAGAAATCACACTAGAAATTCCACAATCTAAGTCGCCATTATCTTGTCAATTCCGAGAAACGAGGAATCTCCACAAGAAACTCTACAATCTAAGTAGCCAATCTTTGTCGAGCTACTAGTGTGATTTCTCCCTTCGGTCGAAATTGACAAACTTTGTGTCTTAACTTTATGGGACTTCTCCCGAAGCCTTGGGATCGCTCAGCCTGACTAAAATAAGATAAAACAACAAAAAAATCAGTGACAATCCTTTTAAATCTGTACAATCCGCGGGCAAAAAATCTAAAATCTACATTCTAAAATCTAAAATTCTTCCGTAAAACAAGAAGCTGGTAAATTAGCTTTATTAAACAAATCCGATTGAATTGTATTTCCCCATGCAAAACGAACTTTCACAGGATTGTCTACTTTTTTACTCGTCAAAATCATCTGATTATTTTTGATCGAAGCTTCTGCAGGAAAGAAAATTCCATCGGCTCCAGCCACTTCAAATTGATTCGATGTTTTATTCTTAAAGTGCAATCCTTCCGAATAATCAAACGAAATAATTGCTTTATTTTTTTCTATTTTAAGACCTTTAAAAAGTGGTCCATTTACCAAATTACGATTGAGTCCCGAAGCTTCGGGATAAATGTCGGCTAAAGCCAAATTCGCCAAACGAATTCCAACATCTTTTTTATTCTTTGGATGAATATCAATTGTATCCGAAATATCACTTGTAAGAACCATTCCTGTTTTAGGAACTTCTTTTAGGATTTTTCTTTGAGAATCTCTCACTATAACATTAGAGAAATTATTGCTGCCCGTTTTATAAGGCGCAATCTGAACGTAATAAAAAGGAAATTCGTCCTGCCAAACTTTTCTCCAGGATGTAATCAAAGCCGATAATGTTTTGTCATAAACCAATGATCCAACATTCGATTCGCCTTGATACCAAAGTGTTCCTGCAATTTTAAATCCTGCAAAAGGATAAATCATGGCATTGTAAGCACGCCCGGGCTGACGTGGACCATATTCTTGTTCGTTCAGTTTTTTGGCATTTTCTAATAAAACAGGATCATTTTGAACGACTTCTTCCGGCATCCAGATTTCAGCAGGAGTTCCGCCCCAGTTTGAAGATATTAATCCAATTGGCACATTTTTCAACTCTTCGCGTAAGCGTTTGGCAAAGAAATAACCAACTGCACTGAAGTATTTCATAGTTTCCGGAGTCGATTCTGTCCAGTTTCCCAATAAATTATTCTGCGGACTTGTAGCGGTTAATTTCGGAACTAAAAAAAAACGAATATTAGGGTTTGTCGCATTTTTCATTTCTTCTTCGCCATTATCGATTCCCCAACTTGCAGACATTTCCATATTGGATTGTCCGGAACAAACCCAAACTTCACCAATCAGAATATTTTTAAGTATGACTTCGTTATATCCTTTTATAGAAATGGTATAAGGTCCACCGGCTTCGGGAGTTTTTATGTGAAGTTCCCATTGCGCCTGATTATTCGCCACCACTTTATATTCCTGATTGTTCCAGCTGGAAACTAATTTGATTTCTTCTTTTGGATTTGCCCAACCCCAAATTCTCACTTCAGAGTTGCGCTGTAAAACCATATTGTCACCAAAAATATTCGGAAGTGTAACGTTTGCCATCATAGTACTGGAAATCATCAGAAAGAAAACAAACTTAAATATATTATTTTTCATTTAACAGCTTTTTTAAAAACGGAGCATATTCATCTGCCATAACTTTTTGGTCAGCAACATCCGGATGTCCTAAACAGCCTTTTGGCGTCATTGGTTTAAATTTAAAAATCTGAATCGTTTTGTGTTTTTTATCTTCCGCGAAAGCGTTCTTCACTTTATTCAGACAATCTTCAAAAACAATCGCTCTTTCTCCATTAACCATTGGACTATTTGTAATCACAATTTGCGCTTTCGGATTGTGTTCGTAAAGCATTTTAATAAAGTTAATGTAATTCGAAACATACTTTTCGGCATTAAATGGCAAACGTTCTTTTTTGCCGTCTCCACCAGAAAAATCATTGGTTCCTAAAGCAATACTGATAATATTGGGCTGAAAAGCAAAATCATATTTGGGTTTCGAGGCGTCTTTTGTCAAATACAAGTTTTGATAAACATCCGGCATAATCGCTTCTTCTTTATTCTCATCGTTCCAGTTTCTGTACATTCCAATTCCGGAAACGGAACTCATCAAATAATCAACATCGATTTCTCTTGAAAGTACTGCCCCATAAGCATAATAGCCATTATGATGATCCATGTATTCACCTTTATCACAATCAACTGAATCACTTGCTGCCGCACAGGTTATAGAATCTCCTATAAATTCGATTTTCTTTTTCTTTTTGGCAGAAATCGAAGTCAGTTTTGCAGTTGTACCAGCAAATAAAACATTTCCGCTTTGTGCTTCCGTATTTTTATAAATCTCAAGGTGATGTTCTTTTTTATTTGAAGTAATTTTAATCGGGAAAGATTGCTCTGCACCTTTTTCTATTCTGATTTTTCCAATATATTTCCCGTCCAGAACTAAGGAAACATAATTATGATGCTCATAAGAATCTACACTTTGCAATGTAATTGAACATTCATTTCCAGTAAAATTAAACGAAACCGAAGAAGCCGTTCCGATCAGAACAACGTTATTGTTTTGAAGTTTCTCAACCCGACCTTCATATAGAAATGTATTGATTTTGCTTTGCGAAATCGAAACAATCGAAATCAGTAAAAATGAAATTAAAAAAGTGCTTTTCTTGAGAAACATAATTTATTTGTTAAAATATAAATACAATTCACAAATATATTCGAAATATAGTATAGAGAAAGATACTAAAACATCAAAAAGCAATAAAAAAACAGCAAACAGTACGATTGTTTATTCTGCTTTAATAGTAGTTTCAAAAAGTTCATTGCCAAACATTCCTTTGATATTCAAAAGCAACGGCTTATCTTTATAAATTAAACCTTACAGTTACTTCTCAAAAAATGAAATTATTCCATTATATAGCCTTCCTTTCAATTGTTTTATTTTCTTCTTTCGGTATAAAAAAAAATCAAACAAGTATTCAAATTGAGGAAACTCAAACTAAAACAGATCGTGATTCTATTGTTATATACGCCAAACAATATTTAGGAACTCCATATCTGTATGCAGGAATCAACCCGAAAAAAGGTTTTGATTGTTCTGGTTTTGTTAATTATGTTTTTCAGCATTTTGATGTAAGCGTGCCAAGAAGTTCCAGCGGATTTAAAAATTTAGGCATCACAAAATCACCTGAAGATTTTAAAGTTGGAGACGTTTTAGTATTCTACGGTTATAAAAACAATACCATAATTGGACATGTTGGGATTATTTGTGAAGCAAATGGAATGCGATCAAAATTCATACACGCTTCTTCCGGAAAAGCCGGAAGTGTAACGATTAGTGATTTAGATTCTGAACATTATAGCAAACGCTTTTATAAATGTGTTAGCATATTGCCTTGATTTTTTTGCCACCAATTACACGAATTTTCGCTAATTTCTAAATGTGGTTATCTAATTCACAATAACAATTTGTGGAAATTCGTGTAATTAGTGGCAAACTTATTTTTAACTATTCTTCCGTCAATAATTTTACTAAACTTTCATCTCTTTGGTATACGTCTTTGTAAAAATTTAATTCTCCTTTTCGGTCTACCCAAGCAGTAAAATATCCAATATAAACAGGAACTTTCTTTTTTAAACTGACCCAATTTTCTTTTCCTGCGTGCATTGCTTTATCAATACGTGCCGGAGTCCAGGAAGGATCTTGTTTTAATAATTCGATTGCCAATTCTCTTGGCTTTCCTACACGTACGCAACCATGGCTAAAGGCTCTGTTTTCTCTTTCAAACAAACTTTTTGCAGGTGTATCGTGTAAATAGATATTATTTGAATTCGGAAATAAAAATTTCACTAAACCAAGCGAATTATTTTTTCCCGGCAATTGGCGAACAGCACCATTATTCCATTCCAGATTTTTCTGTGCTAAATAATTCTTGTTTTTTGCCATTCCGGGTTTTATCTCTTTATTTATAATACTCGTTGGAACATTCCAATACGGGTTAAAAACAATATTGTTCATCATTCCACTAAAAATAACGGTTTGCGTCATCGCTTTTCCAACCACAACAGGTGAAACAAAAGCAATTTGATGGTCGCGAATCAAATACAATCTAAACTCAGGTATATTCACCTCAATGTATTCTGTGCCTTTTTCGAGTGCAGGGTCAATCCATCTGCAACGTTCCATATTAGCAATAATCGTTTTGATTCTGTCTGAAACCGGAATATTCATTTCGGCAATATGTTCGGGTAAGATTATATTTTTTGGTGTTAAACCGTGATGTATTTCATAGTTTTTAGCCGCCGATATCAAAAGAGAGTCGCACAAATTACTTTTATTATCCTCTTTAAGATCTCCAGTTATATAAAGCCTTTCTCTAATTTGTCCCACAGCAACAGCCGAATCTCCTTTTTTGAAGCTTTTAAAATCTTCATCGACTTCAATATTCTTCCAACCCCCTTTTTTCTCTATTTCTCTGTATTGATGAAGTGCGTCACGAAGTTTATAATACTGACTGAACATTTTCTTTCTTTTGTCGTCATTTATCGCAGCGTTTTTATAAATGGAATCTGAAAAAACCTGATAATTTACTTTTTTTCGAGGTAAAAGCCATTCTAATGATTTTGTAGTTTTCTCGTCTACTCCGGATACTTTCTGAGCGTAATAAAAATACAAATTGGTGATCATCAAATCTGTATCAACTTGTGACAATTTATTATCAATCGTATGATCAAAAATAGGATTGATTTTTTCATTGTACGGAAAATTCGCCTTCAAACCTTCCTGATCTAATCCTTTGTATTTATTAAATAAAGTGTTTCCAAATTCTCCTACACCTTTATTGTCCAACCATAATTGGGTCGATTTATTTTTCTTGTATAAAGCCAAAACCTCATTTTGAAATTTCTGTAATTTAGGATACGTCTCATAAAAAGTTGCAATACTGGAACTGTCAATTGTAATTTTAAGTTCGGGAACAACTTTTTCTGCATTCTTTTTTAATCCCTCCCCTTTTTTTTCTGCTTTAGAATTACAAGAAACAGCAACAAAAAGGATGGCAACAGCAGCAAGCGGATACAAAATTTTCATAATAATATTTTTAATAAAAATAGAAAAGTTTTACTAATAACAAATCATATCCTTAAAAATTAATATTGCCTTTACAAACTCCCAAATCAACACAGTTTAATCTGGTTTTTTATTTAAAATAAAGGCACAAAAAAACTCCAAACATGGCACATTTGGAGTTTTTCGCTTTATAACCAACCTTTAATTATTTAAATAACCGTTCCTTTTAAAGTAAGGATTTTTGGAGCCGTTTCGGCACTTGTTGTTACAGTAACTGTTTTTGTAAACCCACCTTTATTAGCGGCATTATACGTTGCTGTTACTTTAGCCGTTTTACCAGGTAAAATTGGCTCTTTAGTATAGTCTGTTGCGGTACAACCGCAAGATCCCTGAACATTAGTGATTACAACAGCAGTTTTTCCTGTGTTTTTAAATTCATAAACAATCGCTTTTGGAGTTCCTTGTGGAATTTGTCCAACATCAATAGTTTCTGCTTTCCAAACAATAGTCGAAGCTGTTACTGCAACTTTTGTTTCAGAAGTTAAAGATTCTACCGGTGCAATTGCCGAAAAAGACATTAGTCCTAAAGCTAGAGCCAACATCGAAATTTTGATCATTTTCATATCTATTTATTTTAATGGTTTATCATTCAAATTGATAATTCAAAGATAATTCGGACAAAATCAAATTGCTGTTAACCGCTTTCAAATCTTTGTTAATGAGTTGTTAATCGTCATTTTTAACTATAAATTTGATTAATATTACACTTTAAAACATCTTTTACTTGAAAATAAATAAACTTAATAGTATTATCCTTCTGGGACTTGTCGCCATTATCAGCATATTGGTAGCGCAATTGCTTTGGACGAAAGAAGCTTTTACTTTAGAACAGAAAAAACTAAGTCAGAAGGCAAATATTGCTTTACTTGAAGTGGCGAGAAAATTATACGAAGGAAAGGATCATGAGTCTTCGTGCCAAAATCCTGTTCAGAAAATTTCGAACGATTATTATATCGTAAATGTCAACAATGCTTTTGAACCGGATATTTTAGAATTTTACCTAAGAGCAGAGTTCAAAAAAATGAATATTACGACCGATTTTGAATACGCAATGTACAACTGTCAAAGCGACGAAATGGTGTATGGAAAGTATATTTCGTTTTCTGACAAGGAAAAAGCAAAAAGAACAGTTTCTTTCCCAAAACATAAAAATTTAGTCTACTATTTTGCGGTACGCTTTCCTAATGAAACTACTTATTTATTCAGTTCGATGCGTTTTTGGTTTGTGCTTTCTATAGCGCTTATCTTTATTTTATTGATTTATGTTTATTCGATTTTTACTCTTTTGCAACAAAAGAAATACTCTGAGTTGCAACGGGATTTCATCAATAATATGACGCATGAATTCAAGACTCCTTTATCTTCTATTTTAATTGCTTCGAAATATTTAATTGAGCAAAATCCGATCAAGGACGATAAAAAATTATATACTTATACGGATATTATTATCAATCAGAGTAATAAACTGAATCATCATATCGAGAAGATTTTAAACATTGCCAAATCTGATTATACGCCTTTAGAATTAAAAAAAGAAACGGTTTTGATTGTTCCGATTATAGAAGAAACTATCGAAAACATTCAGTTAAAGTATCCTCAGGCAATTATTAAAATTGAAAGTGTTTCAAATGAATATCACATAGAAACGGATCTTTTTCATTTTTCTAATTTAGTCTATAATCTACTGGATAATGCAGTAAAATATTGTAATGAAAAACCCGAAATAATAATTCAGATACTAGTAGAAAATTCGACTTTAAAATTAAAATTTATTGATAACGGAATTGGAATTGCTTCTAAAAACATTTCTTTTATCTTTGATAAGTTTTACCGCGCTCAAAACGAAAAAAGCAACGAAGTAAATGGTTTTGGACTTGGTTTATATTATGTAAAAGAAATTTGCAACTTGCATAATTGGAAAATTAAAGCCGAAAACAATTTAGAAAATGGCACAACAATAACCTTGTCAATTCCTTATAAAAAATGAAACAATTCAAAATACTTTATACCGAAGACGATGAAACTCTGGCGTTCCTGACCAAAGATAATCTGGAACAAAACAACTATCACGTTACGCATTGTTGCGACGGTAATTTAGGGTTGGAAGCTTTTAAAAAAGAGAATTTTGACATTTGCATCTTTGATATCATGATGCCTAAAAAAGATGGTTTTGAGTTGGCTACGGAGATTAGAAAAACCAATACTGATATTCCGATTATTTTTCTTTCGGCAAAAACTTTAAAAGAAGATCGTATTAAAGGTTTGCGTCTTGGCGCCGATGATTATTTGGTAAAACCTTTTAGCATTGAAGAATTATTACTCAAAATTGAAATCTTCCTAAAACGTTCGCAGAAAAATGTTCCAACAGAAAAATGTGTTTACGAAATTGGGAAGTATCAATTTGACACCAACAATTTTATTCTTTTTAATGAAAGTGAAAAAATCAGCCTTACGCAACGTGAAGCGGAATTACTGAAATTATTTCTTGATAATAAAAATTCGGTTTTAAAAAGAGAACAAATTCTGACTTCACTTTGGGGAACTGATGATTACTTTATGGGGAGAAGTCTGGATGTTTTTATTTCTCGCTTACGTAAAATTCTGGTCAACGAAAAAGGAATTTCGATAGAAAACCTACACGGAATAGGATTTCGATTTACGATGTAGTTTTTTTGACTTTAAGTATTTAAAATTTTGTATTTTTAATATCTAAAACCCCCGATATGAAATTGCATCATTTACGTAACGCGACTTTAGTTATTGAAACTGATCAACATGTAATTTTAGTTGATCCTATGTTAGGAAAGAGAAAAACGATTCCGCCTTTTACAATTTTTCGTTACAGCGCTCATAGAAATCCTATGGTTTCTTTGCCAAAAAATAGTCGTGATATTCTAAGTAGAGTGACCCATTGCTTAATCACACACCTACATCCTGATCATATTGACAAAGCTGGAGAGATTTTTTTAAGACGCAAAAGCGTATCTGTTATTTGTAGTGTAAAAGATGAGAAGGCATTGACCAAAAGGGGCTTAAACATTACCCAAACTTTAGATTACTGGCAACCTCAACCTTTTCTGGACGGAAAAATTACTGGAATTCCTGCCATTCACGGTTATGGATTTATCGCAAAATTAATGGGAAATGTAATGGGTTTTTTTATTGAATTAGCCAATGAAAAATCGATTTATATAAGCGCAGATACTATTTTTACAGAGCATGTAGAAAAAGTTCTAATCGAATTTAAACCTGACATTGCAACTGTCGCCTGCGGTACTGCAAGATTAGATATTGGTCAGCCTTTGTTAATGAGAATGAATGATATTTTGAAGTTTACAGCATTGGCACCAGGAAAAGTTTTTGCGAATCATTTGGAGGCTTTGAATCATTGTCCAACAACCAGAGAAGAATTGAAAACAGCTTTGGCTGAAAATGATCTTTTGTCAAAAACTGCGGTTCCTAATGATGGAACTTATGTGGAATATTGATTATAGAACCAACAACCCAAATTCTCGTAAAGTATTAATTGGTTTCGAATACCAGAACAATTCAAAATCGTCTAAATTGGTTTCAAAATCAGCTTTTACTTCTTGAAAAGTGTAGTTTTTAGCATTTGATATCGTGATTTTGGTCAAGATTTCAACGAGCCATTCGCCTTCATTCTTATTGGTCTGAATGTTGAAACTTTCCTTTTTATCATGAAAAGTAAAAGTCATCATTTCCCAAGTCTGCCCTTTTTTAGATTTTGTAAAATGTTCTACTGAAGGCTTTCCTCCTAACCAAACAACTTTTGCATTTGGTTTTGTATTAAAGTCATTTCCTTCTTCAAGTGCATTAAAAATAAAATCGGGATCAATTTTAGTTTTCGGAATTTTGAAATCGAACCAATCTTGCAATTCATAATCAAAGCAGATTCCATGCATGAAATTAAAAAGCGATTTCTTTAATCCGAAACTGAACTTATCGTGATTGATTCCCGTAGAATCTGTATAATCGATATCATTATTTGCAAAAGTTCCAATTGCTTCGGTTGTTTTAGTAACGCCAAATTTCTCCGGATACAACCCAACCGGACTATGAGCGGTCATCGCAAATTGATGCCAAAAACCTGATTGCAGAATTCCTGCTTCAAACAATTGACGTACCATTTCGAGACTGTCAACAGTTTCCTGAATCGTTTGTGTTGGATATCCGTACATTAAATACGCATGAACCATGATTCCGGCTTCGGTAAAATTTCGGGTAACTTTTGCAACTTGTTCAACCGTTACACCTTTATCGATTAATTTCAATAAACGGTCAGAAGCAACTTCTAAACCTCCGGAAACTGCAATACAACCGGAAGCTTTTAGTAAAAGACATAAATCCTTAGAGAAACTTTTCTCAAATCGAATGTTTGTCCACCATGTTACCGCTAATTTTCGGCGTAAAATTTCAAGAGCCAAAGCGCGCATCAAAGCCGGCGGAGCTGCTTCGTCTACAAAATGGAAACCATTTTGACCGGTTTGCAGCATCATATCTTCCATTCTGTCACACAATAAATTCGCCGCAACAGGTTCGTAAACTTTTATATAATCTAATGAAATATCACAAAAAGTACATTTTCCCCAATAACAACCGTGCGCCATTGTAAGCTTATTCCAACGTCCGTCGCTCCACATTCTGTGCATTGGATTGACAATTTCGATAACCGAAATATATTTATCCAATGGCAGATCTGAGTAATCCGGCGTTCCTACATACGCTTGTTTGTAATCGTGTTTTAAAGAATTGTTTTTGTAAACAACTTTTCCATTTTCCAGAAGAAAGGTTCTTTTGTAATGCTTCTCGTCCCTCGACTCTACTCGGGATGACAAGTTTTCAACAAGTTCTTCTATTGGAACTTCTCCATCATCTAAAGTAATAAAATCGAAAAATTCAAAAACACGAGCATCAGAAAGCGAACGTAATTCGGTATTTGGGAAACCTCCACCCATTGAAATCTTAATTTCAGGATAGTTTTGTTTTACCCATTGTGCACATCTAAAAGCGCTATATAAATTCCCGGGAAAGGGAACAGAAATTAAAAACAAGGTTGGTTTTACAGCTTCGATTTTAGCTTTTAAAAGCGAAATTAAAATCAAATCGATATAGGTTGGTTTTTGCTGTAAAGCTTCATATAATTCATCAAACGAATTGGCGCTTCGGCCCAAACGTTCGGCATATCGGCTAAAGCCAAAATTTTCATCTACACATTCTACAATAAAATCTGAGATATCTTCGAGATATAAAGTCGCTAAATGTTTGGCTTTGTCTTGCGTTCCCATTGTCCCGAAAGCCCAATCGAGTTCTTCTAATTGTGCAAATCGAGAAGCTTCCGGCAGAAAATCTTCCTGACAAATTTGTAATGCTAAAGTTGGATTTTTTCCTTGCAAAAACTGAATTACGGCATCAATCGTTTTGATGTACTCGTCTTGCAAAGCAAAAATACGTTTGGAGTTATCTGAAACTTCATCCTTCGACTTCGCTCCGGAGGACAAACCTTCAAAAACATTCTCTGCATAAAGAAACAAATCAATTAATCCTTTCTTCGAAAACAATTCCAATATCACATCAATACCTAAATCAGCCTGAACCGATTCGATATTTTTAGTGTTTAGAAATCCTTTTATATACGCAGTGGCGGGATACGGAGTATTCAACTGGGTAAAAGGAGGCGTGATGACGAAAAGTTTGGTTTTCAAAAGAAATGTTTTTGCAAAAATAAGAGATATTTAGGGACTTTCTATGAAAAGATTTGGATTGCTCATTTTCAATTTTAAATCCATATTAAATGCTTTTATTCCGTTTTTATTTTCACTTTATTTAATAGAATTTTAATTACATTTGGCTGCCATTAATTTAATCTATGAAACATACTTTACTCCTCCTTTTTTTAGTACTTGTTACTCCATTATTCGCACAAAAAATAAAACAAGAAATAAATAAAGACAGTATATCCAAATATACTTTAAACGAAAAAATCTTAATCGAAGATAAAAATGGACATCTCATTCAAAATTTGGAACAACAAAAACAATTTTTGAAAATTAGGGAAGAAAAGATGAAAGCAGAAATCCTGGATTTAAAAAAAGTAATTTTAAATTCAAAAGATGGGAATTTGACTTCAAAAACAGCAGCTACTCTTCAAGGAGTGGAAATGTGCACTAACGGAGGTTTTGAGCAATATGAAACTATAAATGGAAGTAGTTATCTTAAGAATTTTCTTTGCACAATAGGTGATCCTCCTGGACCAACGCAATGTCGATCGATCACCAATACTGCCGATTCATACATCAATCGCTATAATCCTAATGATATGGACATTATGGCAACTGGCGTTTCTGCCAATTTGGTTGACCCATACATAGGAGACATTAAAGCATATGATCAATATGCTCTTAAAATTAATTATGAGAACTCCTCTACTTATGGTTCTATTGTTCAGGGCAAAAGGTTTAAAACAAATAATGAAAATTATCTGAAATTTAACTACAAAGCGGTATTACAAAGTGTGTACGACAATAGTCATACTGATAATCAAGCTTTTGTAAAAGCACGGATTTTAGATAAAAATAAGACCGTTGTCAGTGAATTTTGTTTGGTAGGAGATGAAAAAAATTGCATTTTCAGCAAGGTTCCGAGTCAGACTTCTGATTTTGTTACTTTATATACTACCAATTGGCAATCAGGATTATTGGACATTTCATCAATCCCCAATAATGAAGAATTTACCGTTGAATTTATGGCTTCAAGATGTGGATTGGGTGGGCATTTCGGGTATATGTATATTGATGATGTTTGTATCTTACATTCCACAGAAAACTTGCAAGGTTCTATAGAACTTGATCCTTTGAATAAAGTTTGTCCAACTTTACCTATTTCAGTGTGCGGCAGTTATACTATTCCTAATTCTGGAGGAATTTCTGCGTCAGTAAACAAAATTACTTTAAATGTTTACAACAGCAGTAATGTGTCAGTTTATAGTACATCAACTACCTCAAGCTTAGACACAACAAATAAGAAATTTTGTTTTACATTAAAAACCAGCGATTTTCCAAATATTACAAGTGCTAATTATAATGTAGGCGTACAAATAGATTATGACATTTCTGGAACTTCTTGCGCGGGAACCACATTTAATTCTGCCACAGATTCTGACGCAAATCCTGGTTGGGATATTTCTTTTTTGAATTGCTCTTCAAGTTGTACTATTAATGTAACGACTGCCAAAATATCTCAATGTGATGCAAACCATGACGGAAGTGAAAATTTTGATTTGTCTACATTAAATTCTTTAATCGTTCCTTCTACTGCAGGTTTAAATTTTAGTTATTTCAAAAATTACAACGAGGCACAAGCTAACTTGAGTGCGATCACCAATTTTAAAAGTTATCCAAGTTCAAGTGCTTCTATTTTTGTCAGAGTGAGCAAGGATGCAACTTGCTTCAAAATAATTTCTGCCAATTTAGAGGTAAGAAATCCCACAGCAAATATTACAGGTATCCTAAATGTTTGCTCAGGAAGCACTGTATTAACTTCTTCTCCAGGGTCTTCGTATTTATGGAGTACTGGAGGAACTACCCAAAGTATTAAGGTAACTTCATTAGGAACTTATTCTGTTACGGTAACAGATTCTTTTGGATGCACCAGCAATGCAAGTGTTACTATCGAACCAAGCCAAACTGCCGTTTCTCCGGTCTTACAGATTACGCAACCCTCTTGTTTTGCCGACACAGGAACGATAAAAGTAACTTCTGCGGCATCACAATATAGTTTTGATGATGGCGCAACTTGGCAAACAAGCGACACAAAGAATAATTTATACCCCGGAACTTATTTAGTAAAGATAAAGACCGTAAATGGATGTACCTCCTATTCTCAAAGCGTAATTATTACAGCTGCTTCTACTTTGTATCCAAATTACAGTTATACCAATCCTTTATTTTGTGGAGATAAAGGTAGTATTACTATTACAACTCCAGCTGCATACTATAGCTTTGATGATGGTTTAACTTGGGGAAGTAATCCTACTGCTAACAATCTTTCACCAGCAAATTATAAAATCCGTACCAAAGATTTACAAGGTTGTCTTTCGTCGTCAAACAATGTACTCATCAGTAGTAATACACTAGAAACTCCAACTTATACAATCGAATCACCTGCTTGTACTGTAAAAGGAAGTATTACGATCAATACTCTTTCGGATTTTTACACTTTTGATGGAGGAACCACATGGGTTACAAACAATACAATGAGTAATTTAAATGCAGGAAGTTATGTTTTAGGAATTAAAAATGCTTTAGGCTGTACTTCTAATTATACTTATGCCTATTTAAATGATTTTGAAAATTCTTATCCTGAATATACAGCCGAACAACCTGTTTGCGGAACAGATGGCAGTATTACTATAACTACAGTAGGAGATTCGTATAGTTTTGACAATGGAGCAACGTGGACTAGTAATAATGTTAAAATTTTACCTTTCGGAACCTATCAAATAAAAATAAAAAACAAGGCGGGATGTATCAGCGGTGGTAATTATGCTTCTTTATATCAGCCTTACTTGAGTACGCCAATTATTACCCCAGAACAACCGACTTGTGGTACAAACGGAAAAATCACTATTAACTCATTATCTGATTTTTATAGTTTTGACAATGGTGCAACCTGGACAACTCTCAATTCTAAATCACTGCCTCCTGGTTATTATAACATACTTATAAAAAATAGTCTTGGCTGTACCTCTTATCCAAATAGTGTTTATTTAAATAATCCAAATATAGATCTACCTGATTATACTGTTGTTCAACCCACTTGTACAACCTCGGGTAGCATTACAATAAATACAATTGCCAGCTTCTATACTTTTGACGGAGGCTATACTTGGGGAACTTCTCCTACCTTATCAAATCTTACTTCTTATGGATATTACAACATTGCAATAAAAAACAATTTAGGATGTATTTCTAACTCTGCAAGTATTTCAATTAACGACGGAAGGCTTCCTGAACCAGATTATACAGTTACCAATCCAAGTTGTGGAAATATTGGCAATATTACATTCAGCAAAACTGCAGATTATTATAGTATCGATTATGGTGCAACCTGGAGCGCAAGTAATATTTTTAATAATTTAAGCCAGGGATCTTATTATTTAATAGTAAAAAAAGACAATTGCATATCCAATTACATTTCTGTTTATCTGGATAACTCGAAGTTAGCACAGCCCAAATTAACCGTCGTTCAGCCAGCATGCGGGACAAAAGGCAGTATTAAAATTAATACTACCGCAAGCTCTTATAGTCTTGATGGGGTAAATTGGAGTACAAATCCTCTTTTTTCGAATCTTTCAGTAGGATATTATTATCCAGTGATCAAAAATGCTCAAGGTTGTATTTCTAACTCAAACTCGGTATATCTTGAAGAGTTTTATCTTCCAGTTCCCACTTTTAAAGCAGCACAGCCTACTTGTGGAGTTGGAGGAAGTATAACCTTTACTTCAACTGGAGCACAATACAGTATAGATGGAGGTACTACCTGGAGCACTAATCCTGTATTTACTAATCTAAGTCCAAAATATTATTATTTATCAATAAAAGATGCTTCCGGATGCACGTCTAAACCTTACGGTACATCCGCTATCCTACAAGAATATTATTTACCTAATCCGGATTTTACAGTTATACAACCAACCTGTGGTATCAACGGAAGCATTAACATTGCAACAGTTGCAAGTTCTTATAGCTTTGACGGCGGCTATACCTGGACAACTAATCCAGTTCTTTCAGGACTTACCTCTGGCTATTATAACATTATGATAAAAAATGCAGCAGGTTGTAAATCTTATAGTTTATCAATACCAATCAATGCTTTTTATCTTCCCAATCCAAATATAAAAGTAGTACCACCCAGCTGCGGAAATGGAGGAAGCATTACCGTTACAACTCCTGCTGACAGTTATAGTTTTGATGGAGGCACTACTTGGACGACAAATCCAATTTTATTAAATCCTGTAAGTTCGATTTATAATGTCCTTATTAAAAATGCAACAGGTTGTAAATCAAATTCACAATCTCTCTACATAAACAATTATTACCTTCCCTCACCAAATGTATCTAATATTCAACCCACATGTAGTAATCCTAGTGGAACTATAATAGTAAATTCTACCGCAGACCAATATAGTTTTGATGGAGGAATAACCTGGACTACAAATCCTGTAAAGAAAAATTTAGCTGGCGGCTCATACAATGTAGTGATAAAAAACACTCTGGGCTGTACCTCTTATGGCAGTTATACCTATATAAATACTCCTCCTACAATTCCTGCTGCACCCGCTGTAAAGATAGTTCAACCTTCTTCCTGCGGCGCCACTGATGGCAGCATCAACATAACAACATCAGCCATAAGTTATAGTTTTAATGATGGAAACAGTTGGACAACAAGTCCTACGAAAATAAATGTAGGCGCTGGTACCTATATTATTAAAATCAAAACAGATTCATATAGTTGCGAATCATCAACAACTGTTGTTAATTTGAGTTCTGGCACTACAATTGCAGCTCCAACTTTTACTACTACTCAGCCAAATTGCAGCTCATCAAAAGGTTCTATTACCATTACAACAAATGCAGCAACTTATAGCTATGACAACGGATTAACCTACGTATTTTCTAATACAAAAACAGATCTTTCTCCGGGTACTTATTTCATAAAAATTAAAAGTTTAGCCGGTTGTATTTCAGATGCTGCTCCGGTCACGATTTCACCATTATCAGCGCTTTCAGCTCCTGCCTTTACAACAGTTCAACCCAATTGTACCGATTTTACAGGATCAATTTCAATTAATACCGTAGCCGATTTTTATAGTTTTGATAACGGAATCACGTATGGGACATCCAATAAAAAATCTAATCTGTCTGCAGGAACCTATAATTTGATGATTAAATATAATTCGGGTTGTATTTCTCTTGCGGCACCTGTCACTATAGAAGCTGCTCCAGTAATTCCTGACGCTCCACAAGTTGTAGTCAATGACCCAACTGGCTGTGATTCGACTACAGGCAGCATTATGGTTTCTACAGTTGCTAATCTATATAGTTTTGACGATGGTCTTACCTGGAATACTAGTAACACTGCCAGTTTATCTCCCGGAAGTTATTTTATCCGAATAAAATACACAAATGGCTGTGCATCTATTGCGTATAAAGCAACCATCAATGTAGCGCCAAATGCTCCAGTAACTCCAACTTTAAATGTTACTCAACCTACTACTTGCAGCAATCCATTTGGCTCGATTTTAATTACAAGTACAACTGATCAATATAGTTTTGACAATGGTAAAAATTATTCAGCCAATCCTAATTCAGGAAATTTAATAGCCGGAACCTATATGGTTCGTGTTAAAAATAGTAGTGGCTGCGAGTCTGCTCCATTATCTACAACCATTAATCCTCCAACAGATTATCCGAGCAATCCTGTATTTACAACTATCCAGCCCGATTGTAATAATCTTAAAGGCGCTATTACAATTACCGACGCTGCATCACAATATAGTTTCGATAATGGTGCTAGCTGGACTACAATTGCAACGAAATCAAATCTTGACCCAAAAACCTATCTTATTAAGGTAAAAAATAATAACGGCTGTATTTCAAATGCAACCACAGTTACCATCACTCCTTTTACAAATTTTACTCAAAAGCCTTCTTTAGCGAGCCCTCAAACATTTTGTATTCAACAAATTTCGACACTAAATTCAATTATTATCACAGGACAAAGTATAAAATGGTATAACGCAGTAACAGACGGATCTCTTTTACCCAATGCAACTTTGCTTCAAAACAATACAACATATTACGCTTCGCAAACTATAAATGGTTGTGAAAGCGAAAGAATTGCTGTGTCCATAAAAATTCTAGATACTCCTGCTCCTTCTGGCGATGCTAATCAGTCATTTTGTACAGGACAAAATCCAACTTTAGCAAACATTAAAATTACGGGAACTTCAATAAAATGGTATAACGCATTAATCAATGGTTCATTATTAGTAGAAACTACAACCCTCGAAAATGGAAAAACCTATTATGCGTCTCAAACAGAAAATAATTGTGAAGGTTCCAGACTGGGAGTTACAGTATCAATTGTAAATACACCTTCTGCTCCAAGTGTAAATGGTAATCTTTCTTTTTGCAAAAACGATAATCCATCGTTAGCCAGCATTCAAATGTCTGGTCAAAATCTAAAATGGTACGATACTAATTTCTCTGCAGCGGCTTTGCCAAACACAACTATTTTAGAAAACAATAGAACTTATTATACTTCACAGACAATTGGATGTGAAAGTGATAGAACGTCGGTTCTGGTTCGCGTTTATGACACTGCAATGCCGGTAGGTAAAAACAGTCAACAGTTTTGTATTGATAAAATTGCAACAATTGAAGATCTGAATATTTCCGGAACTGCACTTAAATGGTATGATGCACCAGCAAACGGAAACATTTTATCTGAAACCACTTTGCTAGAAAGCAAAATGTATTATGCTACTCAAACAATAAATAACTGCGAAAGCCAAAGATTTGCTGTGACAGTAAAAACACAAGATACCTCTATACCGAATGCTGATTCTCCGCAACAATTCTGTATTCAGAAAAATGCAAGAATTAGGGATATTAAAATAATAGGAGAAAACATTAAGTGGTATGAAACTGCCTCATCTACTATCGGGTTATCTGATATAACTGAACTTGTAGACGGAATCACTTATTATGCATCACAAACTATTAGTAACTGCGAAGGCGACAAAATTCCTGTTACAATAAATATTCTTGGAGCTACGACTACAGAATGTATAAATTTTGTTGATGAACTTCCTTACCCTAAATTCTTTACCCCAAATAATGATGGATATAATGATACATGGACAATTGATTTTGTTTATTTAGCTCCAAATACAGGAATCAGAGTATTTGATCGTTACGGAAAATTTATTAAAGAATTATTTAATAACGGAACCTGGGACGGAAACTATCTTGATCAGGAACAACCTGCCTCTGATTATTGGTTTACAGTAACACGTTTAAATGGAACTGAATATAGAGGGCATTTTAGTTTGAAACGATAAAGATAATTTAGTCCAAAAACTCTATATAGCAGATTTTGATTCTCATAATAAAGATTCAAAATCTGCTTTTTAACATGCAGAGTTTTAGATTGTCTTTTGTAGATATTTAATTACATTTGCCGCTATCCAAATTATTCAAATGAAATACAAATTACTTTTACTTTTTTTTATAATTACCATTCAGTTGTTCTCTCAGAATAAAAACCAATCTATTGGTTTTAAAGAGAATAAAGGTCAAATAATAGATCAAAAAGGAAAATCTAACCAAGCCGTAAAATATCTTTTAAATTCTAATGGCCTGAATGTTCAGCTTAGAAAAAACGGTTTTTCTTATGATGTTTATGAAGTCAAAAAAACTCCTATTGTTCGTTCAAAAGCGACAAAAAGAATTCCTCTTCAGATTCCGGAAAAAGATAAAGAAACAAAACCAGAATATAATTTAGAATATACCTTTCATAGAATAGACATTGACTTTGCAAATTCAAGCTCTAAAGTTGAATTACTCGCAGATCAGAAATCAAAAGACTTTGACAATTACTACAATGTCCCAAATAAACCAGAAGGAATCATTGGTGTTTATCAGTACAAACAAATTACATACAAAAATATCTATCCTAATATTGATGTTGTTTTTTCAATCCCAAATGATCCTCAAAAAACAGTTGAATACAATTTTGTAATTCATCCAAAAGGGAAAATATCTGATATTCAATTAAAATTTAATGGTGCAGAAACTGATTTAGTTGATAACAAAATCCAGATGAATGTTCGTTTTGGAAAAATGGAAGAAACGTTACCAGCAAGTTGGATTGAAGATGGGAATAGTAAAAAAGAGATTGAAGTTGGATATACTAAGATTAAAAAGAATGTTTATGGATTTAGTAGTTTAAGTGGTGTTTCTGGCAAAACTGTTATTATTGATCCTGTGCCTGTTAGATTATGGGGAACTTATTATGGTGATATTCATTTCACTGACGAACCAAATTCTATTAATCTTGATCACTTAGGAAATACAATTTTTACAGGAAGCACTGAGAGTACCACTGGAATTGCAACTAGCGGTTCTTTTCAATCAGTTGCAACAGCATTTCGGCCTGCTTTCATGGTTAAGCTAAATTCAAATGGAGTAAGAATTTGGGGAACTTATTTGGGAAGGGCAGGAATTCAATGTGCTAAAATTAATTCTCTGAATGAAATTTATATTGCAGGATATGCTGAAGACGGATCCCTTTCAACTCCCAATACATACAAAGAAATTGGTGACTTTACTGATGGTCTGTTAATGAAATTTGACAATAATGGCCAAAGAATTTGGGGAACCTATTTTGGAGGAGAAGGTTTTGAACGGATAGATGCTATTTCTCTAGACAGCAATGAAAATATAATAATCGCAGGAGAAACTCATAGTTTTAAAGGAATTGCAACTCCCGATGGATATCAAACTACATTAAGTAATTCCTCTGATTATACAGGATTCTTTGCAAAACTTGACAAAGATGGTAGAAAGCGACTTTATGGAAGTTATTTCCCTTTTGTAATAAAATGCAGTACAATAGACCTAAACGGCAATATAATTCTTGCAGGAAATCAATATTTCAGTGATTTTTATACCTATCCAAATATCTCAACAACCGGAGCTTTTAAAACTTCTCATAATTCTAATGATGGTTTTATAATTAAATTTAATTCAAGTTTTACAAAACTGTGGTGCACCTACTACGGTGGAGATAAAACTGCCATAGACCCATCTGCAAATTCTGATATAATAAGCGGACTTGGAAGTGATAATGCAAATAACATATATATAGTTGGGTCTACAACTAGTTCAAACAATATGTCCACAATCGGAGCATTTAAAACTGCTCAAAATATAGGAGGTCAAGATGCCTTCATTGCAAAATTTAATACGAATGGGGAAAGACAATGGGGAACATATTTTGGAGATGACTCCTCAACATATACTGATTTTGGCACAAACTGTTTTGTTTCGTCGGCAGAAGGGAATGTATACTTAATTGGATATACAGATAGTCCAAAAAATATCTCTACTCCCAATTCTTTCCAAAGCATTATTAAAAATGGACCTGATGGATATATTGCAAAATTTTCGACAGCCGGTGATTTAAATTGGAGTACTTATTATGGTGGAAAAGGAGGAGATTTTTTAGGAAATATTGATGTTTTAGACGGAAAAATTGTCGTTTCAGGGAGAACTGTTTATGATGACTCATCAGATTTAAGTACACCAGGAACGCATAAATCAAATGGCGGAGGATTTATTGATATTTTTGTTGCAGAGTTCCAAGATTGTCAATTGTACACAACTACCACAAGCAACTCCCCAGTCTGTGTTGGTAAAACCTTAGAGCTAAAAGCTTCTGGAGGAACCAATTACTCCTGGACTGGACCAAACGGGTTTACATCTACAGATCAAAATCCAACAATTACAAATGCAGCGGCTATTAACAGTGGTGAATATAGTTGCTCAATTACCGGAACTGGCGATTGTGATGATACCAAAAAAATTACAGTAGTTATTGGCGATGTAGAAAAGCCAATTCCTGATTTGGCAACTCTTCCAACAATAACTGGAGATTGCCATACTACAATAAACACAGCTCCAACTGCGACAGATGCTTGTGCAGGTGCAATTACAGGAACAACTACAAATCCGTTATCTTATAATTTACCTGGAACCTATACAATTGTGTGGAATTACGATGATGGAAATGGAAATACATCAACACAAAATCAAACTGTTACTATTACGAGCCAACCAATTCCTAGTGCTAATACTCCGCAAACTTTCTGTAGTATTCAAAATGCCACTTTAGACAATATTAGTATAACAGGGCAAAATATAAAATGGTACGACGCTGCAACTGCGGGAACATTATTACCAAAAACAACTTTACTTCAAAACGATGTAACGTATTATGCTACACAAACAATTAGCGGTTGTGAAAGTGACAGATTTGCTGTAATCGCAAAAATTGAAAATACTCTTCCTCCAACTGGAGATGCAAATCAGCCTTTTTGTTCCGGATCAAATCCTACTATCGCAGATATTATGGTTACCGGAGATCTTGTAAAATGGTATGATGCTGCGTCAAATGGAACACTTTTGCCAACTACGACAAATCTTCAAGACGGAAAAACATATTATGCTTCTCAAACTGCAAACAGTTGCGAAAGTCAAAGATTTGCTGTAACGGTTTCGGTGAAAAATACTCCTCTTGCTCCTCTTGAACTTAATAGTCGTTCTTTCTGCAAAAATGAAAATGCAACTTTAAACGATATTCAAATTGATGGACAAAATTTAAAATGGTACAGTTCAAACATTGCAGCCAGTACTTTACCGAACACTACTTTGCTGGAAAATAATACTACTTATTACGTTTCGCAAACTACAGGTTGTGAAAGTGAAAGAACTCCAATTTTGGTAAAAGTCAATGACACAAATTTACCAATAGCAAAAGCAGAGCAACCTTTCTGTATTGATCAAAATGCCACAATTGCTGATATTAATATTCAGGGAACAGGAATCATTTGGTACGATGCAGCAACTGCTGGAAACATCTTGACAGAAACAACTTTACTTGAAAACACAACGTATTATGCAACGCAAACTTTAAACAGTTGCGAAAGTAAACGATTTGCTGTGGTTGTAAAAATTCAAGACACTCAAAACCCAATTGCCAACTCTCCTCAAACATTTTGTATTCAAAAAAATGCTAAAATAAGTGACATTGACATTACAGGAGAAAACATTAAATGGTTTGAAAGCATCTCTTCAAATAGTACTTTATCAGAATCAACTTTACTACAAAACGGCATTACTTATTATGCTTCGCAAACAATAAACAATTGCGAAAGTGACAGAATTCCGGTAACGATAAAAGTTCTTGAAGCAACTACTGGTGATTGTATTAATTTTGTTGATGAACTTCCTTTTCCAAAATTCTTCACTCCAAACAATGATACTTATAATGATTACTGGACAATTGATTTTGCTTATTTAGCACCAAATACAGGAATCAAAATATTTGATCGCTACGGAAAATTAATCAAAGAGTTATTTAATAATGGCGTTTGGGACGGAAATTATCTTGGTCAGGAACAACCTGCATCTGATTATTGGTTTACAGTAACGAGATTAAACAGAACTGAATATAGAGGGCATTTTAGTTTGAAGCGATAAAGAATTAATTAACCGCAAAGTTCGCAAAGTTTTAATTTTTCTTTACGTATAGAAAACACAAAGTTCGCAAAGCCAGATTAAAAAAGCTTTGCGAACTTTGTGTTTTTATAAAAATCGCGATCTAAAAATACTTTGCGAACTTTGCGGTTAAAAATTAAAACTGATGTACTTTCTTAGAAATCACTAAAAATGAAATTAAAGAAATTAAAGCAGCAGCTGTCAGGTAAAAACCTACATAATTCAAACCATATGTACTTGCCAGCCAAATTGCAATCATTGGCGCAAATGCTGCACCCAGAATCCCTGCCAAATTAAAAGTCAAAGAAGCACCAGAATAACGAACTGTAGTAGGAAACAACTCAGATAAAAAAGTTCCTAATGGTCCATAAGTAAATCCCATCAAAGACATTCCGATGCATACAAAAGCTGTTACTAAAACAGAATTTCCCGAATTTAGAAAGTACGAAAAGAAAAATCCAAAAACAGCAATAGCTGCTGTCGTAATAATTAATATTTTTCTACGTCCAATTTTATCGGCAACTAAAGCTGAAACAGGAATAAAAAAGGCAAAAAACAATACTGAAAGTAATTGGATCAATAAAGCATCTCTTTTGGTAAAACCCAAATCAGATGTAGCCCAACTAAGTGTAAAAACTGTCATTAAATAAAAAACCAAAAAGGTTGTAACAGCAGACAAAGTCCCAAAAATCAATTGATTTTTATATGATTTTAGCAAGGTAAAAAATGGAATTTTAACCTCTTTTTGTTCTTCTTTCGAATTTTCAAACGCTGGTGTTTCGCTAATTTTTAAACGAATATAAAATCCAACTATTACTAAAAGTGAACTTGCTATAAACGGAATTCTCCAACCATAATCCATAAAAGCCTCACTGCTCATACTATCGGTTAAAATTAAAAAAGTTCCTCCTGAAAGCAATAATCCTATTGGCGCTCCTAATTGCGGAAACATTCCGTACCAAGCACGTTTATGTGGAGGCGCATTTTCAATTGCCAATAAAACAGCTCCGCCCCACTCACCTCCTAAACCGACTCCCTGACCGAAGCGGCACAACATCAATAAAATTGGCGCAACAATTCCGATACTTGCATAACCTGGCAGGAAACCAATTGCAATTGTTGATAATCCCATTGTTAATAACGCTACAACCAAAGTGACTTTACGTCCAATTTTATCTCCATAATGTCCAAAAACAGCAGATCCCAAAGGTCTTGCCAAAAACGCTATCGAAAACGTAGCCAATGATTCCAGCGTAGAAACTGTACTATTAGCACCCGGAAAAAATAGTTGTGGAAAAACCAATACAGCGGCATTGGCATAAATATAGAAATCAAAAAATTCAATTGTGGTACCAATTAAAGAACCAAAAAGAACATGTCGCAAGGAGTTCTCCTTATTCGGATTATTTTTCATGTAGAATAGATATACTTTTTTTCCTTGCAAAAATATAATTTCATTATTAATAATTCATCTTTAAGAGAATTAGTTTCAGAACAACTTCTCTTTTTAACAAATTTACTAAACTATCAATTCTCTAAATTATCTATAAACCAAAAAAAATTAAAAACCTGATTACAAGAATTTTAAACTTAAAAACAAAAATCAAATCATAAGCAATCGTTAAAACCATTTTTAAGTACATATTTTCATTAAATTTACAGCTATCAAAAATAAATTTAAAATTATGCCAACCGACTGTATCAGCTATCAAACTTCAGGATATTTCTCTAAGTTAATACAAGATTATTTAGATCAAAAACCAGAATTAAAGCCGCTGTACAATCATTTTCCAACTTCGGAGAACTTCGAAAAACAGATCACAGAAAAACAGGCAAACTTTGATAATGCCAACCGAATTCCTTTGGTTGAAACCTTAAAAAAGCAATATCAAAACATTGAAATATCAGATTCGACAAAACAAAATATTGAGCTTCTGGCGCTTCCTAATACGTTTACGATTACAACCGGACATCAATTGAACTTATTTAGTGGTCCGTTGTACTTTTTATATAAAATCATTTCCACAATTAATCTCACCAAAGAATTAAAACTTAAATATCCAACAAATAATTTTGTTCCCATATATTGGATGGCGACAGAAGATCACGATTTTGAAGAGATTAATTATTTCAATTTTAAAGGGAAAAAATTCCGTTGGAATAAAGAAAGCAGCGGTCCGGTCGGAAGACTTTCTACAGAAGGTTTAGAAGAATTTTTCGAAATATACTCCAAAGATTTAGGCTCAAGTACAAATGCCAATGCTTTGAAGAAAATGTTTGAAGAAGCGTATCTAAAATACGAAAACCTTGCTGATGCAACTCGTTTTTTAGCCAATAACCTATTCGCCAATTATGGTTTGGTGATTCTGGATGCCGATGATGCTAATTTGAAACGTGCTTTTATTCCATACATCAAAGAAGAATTAGAGGAACAAACTTCCTTTAAAGCAGTACAGGAAACCATTGCGAATTTTAAAGATTATACCGTTCAGGTAAATCCTCGCGAAATCAATTTATTTTATATTGAAGATTATTTAAGAGAAAGAATCATTTTTGAGAAAGATAAATACTTCGTAAACAATACTAAAATTTCATTTTCGAAAGAAGAAATTCTAAAATTGTCAGGAACTAATCCTGAGAAATTTAGTCCTAATGTAATTATGCGTCCGTTATATCAGGAAATCATCCTCCCAAATTTATGCTACATTGGTGGAGGCGGAGAAATTGCCTATTGGTTAGAATTAAAATCATTCTTTGACGCTGTAAAAATTACGTTTCCAATACTTTTGGTTCGTAATTCTGTACTTTTAAACACCGAAAAACAAGCCCAAAAAGCAGACAAACTAGGTTTAAGCTGGGCCGATTTATTTACAAAACCAGCCGATTTAATAAATGCGATCACACACAAATTATCAGCCTTTCCTATTAACTTAACACCTCAAAAAGAAACGTTGGAAAAACAATTTGAATATCTTTATGAACTGGCGCAACAAACCGATAAATCATTTACCGGAGCTGTAAAAGCACAAGAAGTAAAACAAAAGAAAGGTTTAGAAAACCTTGAAAAACGTTTATTAAAAGCACAAAAACGAAAATTGGATAACGAATTGCAACGTGTAGTAGATTTACAATGCGAATTATTTCCGAATCAGAGTTTACAGGAACGTCAAGCTAATTTTTCTGAATTTTATTTAGAAAAAGGAGAACAATTGATTCCGCTTTTAATTCAAAAACTAAAACCTTTAGAGAATAATTTTAACATCATTACAATATAAAAAACATTGCCACGAATTTCACAAATTCTCGCGAATAAAAATTAGTGATAATCCGTGAAATTCGTGGCAAAAAACAATCCGATAAGCGGATAAAAATAAAGTAATAATCCTCAGAAATAAATAACCACCTCCTTCTGAAGTTATTGCCTCTCTAAACCAAATAGTAACTTTTAAAAACAAAAATTAACCTATTTACCAAAATTTATGACCAGAGAGCGCTTGATATCCTTGGATGTCTTTAGAGGATTAACGATTTTATTAATGACCATCGTAAACAATCCCGGAGATTGGGGACATGTTTACGCACCCTTATTACATTCTGAATGGCATGGCTGTACGCCAACCGATTTAGTTTTTCCCTTTTTTATTTTTATTATGGGAGTTGCAGTTCCATTAGCAATGCCAACTAAGAGTTGGGATGACACCACCTTTAACAAAATCCTCGTTCGATCTTTACGAATGTTTTGTCTTGGAATTTTCTTTAATTTTTTTGCCAAAATTCAGCTTTTTGGACTTGACGGAATCCCACTACTTATTAGCCGTTTAATCATTACCATAGTTGTTGGTTATGCGTTAATGGGCAATTTCAGTTCAAAAGTTAAAAACATTCTGGCTTTTTCGGTTTTGTTTATTTATCTGTTTTTAGCTTATAGTGGTATCGAAGCCTATCAAAGTGTTCGTTTGCCAGGTGTTTTACAACGAATTGGAATTGTATACTTTGTAGTTTCACTTTTGTATTTAAAAACTAGCAAAAAAACACAAATCATTACCGGAGTAATTCTTTTATTGACTTATTGGGCAATAATGACTTTAATTCCTGTTCCCGGAATTGGCGAGGCAAATTTAGAAAAAGGAACAAATTTAGCCTCTTGGTTAGACAGCGTTTTACTAAAAGGACACATGTATCGTGAAACCATTACCTGGGATCCGGAAGGAATTTTAAGCACACTTCCTTCAATTGTAAACGGAATCATTGGTTTATTAATTGGTTTAATATTGCAAAGAGAAATACCCAAAACTCAAAAAGCATCAAAAATTGCCATTGCTGGCGTTGCACTTATCATTGCAGGTTTAATCTGGAGTATTGTTTTCCCAATAAACAAATCACTTTGGACAAGCAGTTATGTTTTATACACCACAGGATTAGCTGCAACTTGTTTAGCAATCTTGTATTATATAATTGATATTGCTGATTATAAAAAGGGATTTAAATTGTTTTTAATTTGGGGAGTAAATCCAATGATTGTATTTTTCTTTTCTCAGATTATTCCACAAGCCTTAGTAATGGTTCAGCTGAAAAATCCTGAAAATCCTGAAACTCAAATTAATCTTTTAAACTATTTATATCATTTCGGAATTGCACCATTCTTCAGCGATCCAAAGATGGCATCATTAGCAGGAGCACTAGTTTATGTTGGAATCTGGTCGTTTATTTTATGGGGTTTCTATAAAAATAAGCTAATTTTCAAAGTCTAAAACATCTTTTTTCATCATATAAATGATATAAGTTCTTATAAGCAGAGACGCACAACAGTGCGTCTTTCTCTTTTTATACATTAACCATTTACTAAAATAAACTTAAATCACTTATATGGTGAAAGTATTTTACAATTTTCTTTGCCAAAATATCATTTCACACTGTTTAAATTATGAATTTATTAAAATCAATTCATAAAAAAAGTATACTTTTGCACAAAATTAAAAATAAGCAATAAAATGGCAACAAATAGAACTTTTACAATGATTAAGCCAGATGCAGTTCAAAACGGACACATCGGTAATATCTTAGCAATGATTACTAATGGAGGTTTCAAAATCGTTTCATTAAAATTAACTCAACTAACTGTAGCTGATGCAAAAGCATTTTATGCAGTTCACGCAGAAAGACCTTTCTACGGAGAATTAGTTGAATTCATGTCTCGTGGACCAATTGTTGCTGCAATTTTAGAAAAAGACAACGCAGTAGAAGATTTCAGAACTTTAATTGGAGCTACAAATCCAGCTGAAGCTGCTGAAGGAACTATTCGTAAAGCATATGCAACTTCTATTGGAGAAAATGCAGTTCACGGTTCTGATAGTGATGAAAATGCAGCTATCGAAAGTGCATTTCATTTTGCAGGAAGAGAGCAATTCTAATTTAAATTTAGAGTCAAATAAAAAACCCCACTTCAATGAAGTGGGGTTTTCTTTTTTATATGTAATCATTAAAGATTACCAGCTGTCTTTTTAACAATTTTAGCAACTTTTTCATCTAAATCTTTCAAAAGCTCATCTAAAGCACTTTCGCACATAGGCAATACTTTTTCTGGAGTTAAAACAGGAATTCCACCTACAATAGCACCCGTTTTTTTTGAGTTAGCTCCTTCGCTAAAAGCAAATACTTTTTTACCTGTTTTATCATATAAAGCAATTCTTGCATTAGCTCTCATTTTAACTGTTCCGGTACCTGCAACAGCAAATCCTTTTTGCAAAGCAAAATGAATTTCCGTAAATAAAACACCATCAGCAACTTCTTTAAAAATAGTAGCAGTTCCTACTTCATTAGCTTCACCATTCGTTCCCTCATAAATATACTTATATCCAGGGTAATTAATTATAGTTTTCCCTGCATTACCTTCTCTGGCAAATTTAGGAGAAAAGTCAATATATTCCTGCTTTTGAGTCACTTCACTTTCTGGAACTAAATCAAACGGAAATTGTTTTGAATATTCATTAAAAAAAGCATTATGATATTTCTCTAAAATAGGAGACAAATTAAAGTCAGGGTTACTTCCTAAATCTGCTATTGCAGCCACAGCACTTAAGCCTAAATCAGAAAGATCGATTGTTTTATCTGTGTAAAAAGCAACAACTGCAACTTTTTTCTTTTGTGAATAGCCGTTTAAAGCAAATAAAACGGTTAAAATAAGTAATACTTTTTTCATTCTTTTAGAATTGTTTTTATTGGTTAATTTTTATTTAAACAAGTATTTATTTATTAAAAAAATACTTACTGCTCAAATGTATTATAAAAAAAACACTTCTAAAACAGAAGTGTTAACTTTATTTTTTCAACATTATAATCTAATAATTGAGCGCCTTTAAAAGCAAAAAGATTATCGCAAAATCACATCCTTAACGACCTCGCGCCCCAATTCCTCATTAATCATTTTTACGATTTTAGACTTTCCATGACTTAATTCTTCTCTCAAAACTGCCGATCCAAGTTCAACATACAATGTACTTCCCTTTAAAACAACGTTTTTAGTATACGTATTCACACCATTCCCCATCAATTGTCTCCACGCTTCCTTTACGTCAATCTGATCCATTCCCGGACCTAATTTATTTACCTGGATAATCTGTTGCAAAACAGCCCCAATCGTACTCTGATTATTTAGTCTTTTTGCCATCGTTTAATAAATTTATTGGTTCTGCTTTTTTATAATGATATTCTTTTTTCTGCTGATTTTTCAACACCAACTCCTTATCCGAAATCGAAATCAATTCTTCACTCCATTTTGCGTAATCCGTTTTATAATCCAGAAACACCTGATCATCCTTAAATCGAACCGAAACATTTTCAAAAGAATCACTTGTCAAAAAAGTTCCGTCAAACTGCGGCATCACTTTCTTTCGAATTCCTTTATTGTTTTTAATATCAAAATAATCAAAACTTTCATTCATCCCGTAATCCTTCTGTTCACCCTTATCAAAAACCACCTTTTCAATTTCCCAATAACCATTTAATTTAGCGATATCCGTTGGTTTAATTTCCTGTTTGCACCCTACAAAAAAGAGCGACAAAACCAAAATCATAAAAGTGTTTTTCATAGTTTATTATATTAAAATTCAATTGCTTCCCTCTTAGCTAAACCAAAGAATCAGGAGCTATTTCCTGCTGTCCGCTATATCTTTTATGGTGAACCCCACCATAAAAGGATGCCGCTTCCATCAGGGCTAAGGCACCAGATTCTAAAAGAGATTTTGCGAACTACAAAGTTAAACTTATAAAGATGAAAAGAAATAAAAATTCACGAAACCCATTAAACTATTTTGCCTATTTTTAGTCCAACTCCAAACCAAAACCAAAAAACATGACTAAAACTTTTTGTATAATCCTGACAATCTTAGCATTTGCAGGATGCAGTTCAGACCCAACCGAACAAGCACCTACTCCAACTGACACTATGTATTTTCCTCCGTTAACAGGAAATACTTGGGAAACAAAATCCATAACAGATCTCAAATGGAATCAAACAGCAGTTCAGCCGCTTTTAGATTATTTAGAACTTAAAAATTCTAAATCTTTCATCATTTTAATCAATGGCCGAATTGTAATCGAGAAATATTTCAACAATCATTCCGCAACCACAAACTGGTATTGGGCAAGCGCAGGAAAAACCCTGACATCAACCATGACCGGAATTGCACAACAGGAAAACCTAATAAACATCAATAATAAAGTTTCACAATACATTGGTACAGGATGGACAAGTGAAACTCTTGCACAAGAAAACCTTATTACTTGCAAAAACTTACTCACAATGACATCAGGACTTGATGACAGCACAGACGATGTTGATCCTGCAAGCCTAATCTATAAAGCCGAAGCGGGAAAACGCTGGGCATACCACAATGTTTACGTAAAATTGCAAGATGTAATCGCAAAAGCAAGCGGACAAACCTGGCAAAACTATTTCAATACCAAATTAAGAGACAAAATTGGAATGGACGGCACTTGGGTACAACTTGGCGTCAATAGCGTTTATACCAGTACCTCAAGAAGTATGGCACGCTTTGGACTTTTAATGCTAAACAAAGGTAAGTGGAATAACAACCAAATCCTAAACGAAACTTACTTCAATGAAGCAACAACTACTTCTCAAAACATTAATTTAGGATATGGCTATTTATGGTGGTTAAACGGAAAAACATCCTATCATTTACCACAATCACAACTTACCTTCGCTGGCAGCGTAATTCCAACAGCACCAAATGATATGTACATGGCACTCGGTAAAAATGACCAGAAAATATATGTTGTTCCCAGCAAAAATATGGTCATTATTAGAATGGGAGATGCTGCAGACGATGTTAATCTGGCCTTATCCGACTTTGATAAAACACTTTGGACAAAAATTAACGCTTTGTATCAATAATATTTAATTAAAGTCTTTTTTTTTACTACTGCATGTAATGAACGCAATAAAGAAATACACTATTCTTTATTGCGTTTTTATTTAATAGATCCTTCTAAAAGCAAACAACATTTTATTACTTGCCATAAGTTATACAAACGAAAACCCTATCCCAATATTTTTATAACTTCTTATGGCTCAAAAAAGCAAAAAAAATAGAGACTTTTACACCCAAATTTATTCTAAAAGCAATTGTATCTATTCCGTAAATTAAAAATAATTTACGTGTTGTAATATTATTCTTTTTCAGGCCTCTTAGAAAACACACACCTTTCTAGTGAGACATAAGAAAACGTTCAATTAAAAAAGCAACCTACTATCAATCATGAAAAAAGCACTATCTGTTCTTGCTATTATATTAGTATTAATATCATGCACCAAAAAAAGCAATACTAATCAGATAGCTATGACTCCCCAAATAGACTATCAACAAGTCGAAAAAAAAGACACTATAAATATAGCAGCTGATTCAACAAAAAATAGTTTTATAAAAACTCACAATATAAAAGGATCCCCAGTCAAAATTATCTCAGCAAGGCTATTTAAATCTCAATATTCAGATCACAAAGACATTGAATTAGTTTACAAAAATGTAACCTTAAAAAACATTAAAGCCATTCGATTTGAGTGGTATTGCGAAAATGCTTTTGACAAACCTGCAAGTGGAAGAAACTTTTTTATGAAAGGAAAAAGTGATGGTTTTAGCAGTACTTTACTAAGACCTAAAGAAAGAAAATCTCAAGTATGGGAGGATTTTTCAACTGATGCTAATACAATTATATCAGCAAGAGCATATTATGTTGTTTTTTCAGACGGAACAAAATGGAAATTAAAAAAATAATTTCCACAACTAAAAATTCCATTTTAAAATAAAGAGATATTATTTTCTACGTAATCTTTTTAGCATTCCCATAAAAAAGAAAACCAATCCCAGAATCAACATAATATAATAAAAAGGCAAACTTTTATCTTTTAATACATTTGCCATAACAAAACATATAACGCTTGCGAAATAAAAACTAACAGGCGTTATATTTTTTAAAGAAGAAAAACTCATCGAAATTATCTAAAAAAGATTATTTAAAAAAACTATCTACAAATTCATACTTATTAAAAACCTGCAAATCTTCAATTCCCTCGCCAATTCCAATATACTTTACAGGAATCTGAAATTGATCAGAAATACCAATTACAACACCACCTTTTGCAGTTCCGTCTAATTTAGTTACAGCAAGAGAAGTCACTTCGGTTGCAGCAGTAAATTGTTTCGCTTGTTCAAAAGCATTTTGTCCAGTAGAACCATCCAAAACCAAAAGCACATCATGTGGAGCATCAGCAACGACTTTTTGCATCACACGTTTTACTTTCGTAAGTTCGTTCATCAAATTGATCTTATTATGCAAACGTCCCGCAGTATCAATGATAACAACATCAGCATTTTGAGCAACCGCAGATTGCAGCGTATCAAACGCAACAGAAGCAGGATCACTACCCATATTTTGTCTTACAATTGGCACACCTACACGATCTGCCCAAACCTGCAATTGATCAATAGCAGCAGCACGAAAAGTATCTGCAGCTCCTAAAACCACATTATAACCCGCTTTCTTAAATTGATAAGCCAGCTTACCAATCGTCGTTGTTTTACCAACTCCATTAACACCAACCACCATTAAAACGTATGGCTTTTTATCTTTCGGAATTTCAAATTCTGTAGCTTCGCCAGTATTAGTCTCAGACAATAAAGCTCCAATTTCTTCACGTAGAATTTGATTCAATTCTTCTGTTCCTAAATATTTATCTTCAGCAACGCGTTTTTCGATTCTTGAGATTATTTTCAAAGTTGTATCAACACCAACATCTGACGCAACCAGAATTTCTTCCAGATCATCCAGAACATCGTCATCGACTTTAGATTTTCCGGCAACGGCTTTACTTAACTTTGAGAAAAAAGTAGTTTTTGATTTTTCAAGTCCTTTATCCAAGGTCTCTTTTTTATCAGTAGAGAATAATTTTTTAAAAAAACTCATTTTTTATAGATTGTTAGTTTTTTAGATTATTCGATTTTACGATCCAAATAATCCTTAATATTTAAAGAAAACAAAAATTACATATGTTTCTTTAAATTTTAGACAAATATAAAAAATAAAAAAGCTACTTCCGAATGAAAGTAGCTTTTCTATATAATGTGATTGTAATTATTTCTTTTTCAAGAAAGTATCAACTTCTTCAGGAGCCATAATAGATTCTACGAATGTATATGCACCAGTTTTAGGAGATTTTACCATTTTGATGGCTTTTGATAATCTCTTAGAAGATGTTTGTAACGATGCTACGGTTTTCTTTGCCATGATTCAAATGTTATTTGAAGTTTCTTATAAAACTCGAAATGGCTAAACCATTTGAGATTTACAAAAATCTCTAATTATTACTTAATTTCTTTGTGAACAGTTACTCTTTTCAAGATTGGATTAAATTTTTTAATCTCTAATCTGTCTGGAGTATTTTTTTTGTTCTTAGTTGTAATGTATCTAGAAGTTCCTGGAACACCAGAAGTCTTGTGCTCAGTACATTCTAAAATTACTTGGATTCTATTACCTTTCTTTGCCATCTTGCTATATATTTATTTAGGAAAAGATTATTTGATAAATCCTTCTGACTGAGCTTTTTTCAAAACCGCAGTGATTCCATTTTTATTAATTGTTTTTATCGTAGATGCTGCTACTCTAAGAGTAATCCATCTATCTTCTTCTGGAAGATAAAAACGCTTTTTAACTAAGTTAACAGAAAATTTTCTCTTAGTTTTGTTCATAGCGTGAGAAACGTTATTTCCTACCATCGCTCTTTTACCTGTAAGGTCACAAACTCTTGACATTATACTTATCTTTTATCGTTATTCAAAATCAGGGTGCAAAGAAAAGAAAAATAAACGATTGAAACAAAAAATTAGTACACATTTTTTAAAATTTCTTTCTGTAATATTTCTAAACTCTTAATTGTGGCTCTATCTATCACTTTTTCACGTGGTTGGCCAAAGTTAAATTCTTCAACAATTATTCCGTTAGGAGTAGCCAAAGCGATAAAAACAGCTCCAATTTCAGCATTTGAATCTCCTTTTGTCGGTCCGGCGTTCCCAGTTGTTGCAATTGCATAGTCTGTTTTTAGTATCTCTTTCACGTTCAAAGCCATAGCCGAAGCAACCTCTGCACTAACTACTGTAAATTGATCTACTAAATCCTGCGAGACACCAAGAACATTGACCTTCGCCTCTGTTGCATAAGAAACAATACTGCCTCTAAAATAATTTGACGCTCCCGGAATAGATGACAAAAGTGAAGCAACTTTTCCGCCTGTAAAACTTTCAGCAGTCGAAATTGTTTTCTTTTGTTTCGTCAAAATTTTTCCAACTACGGATTCTATTGTTTCATTTTCTTCATACCCTACTATAATATCATGAATTATAGCATCTAATGATTTTACATTCGATTCAATAGCAGCTTCCAATTCTTCTTTATTGGTTCCTCTGGCAGACAAACGCAAACGTACTCTACCTGGATTTGGTAAATAAGCAAGCTTAATAAATTCAGGCAAATTATTTTCCCAATCCTCGATACGCTCTGCAACTAAACTCTCGCCCTGACCGTAGGTTAAAATAGTTTTATGAATGATATAAGGGCGTTTGTACTCTCTAACTATTTTAGGAATTATTTCTTCTTCAACTAAATATTTCATTTCATACGGAACTCCCGGAAGCGAAATAAATACTGTATTTTCTTTCTTCATCCACATTCCCGGCGCTGTTCCCATTTTGTTGTGCAAAACGGTACATTTTGACGGCACTAACGCCTGATCTTTATTTAACTGAGAAATTGGTCGCTTATAAAAACCTTCAATTAATTCTGTCACGTGAGCCAAAACTTCCGGATTTACGACTAACTCGTCATCAAAATAATCACAGAAAGTTTTCTTGGTAACATCGTCTTTTGTCGGTCCTAAACCACCTGTTACAATGACAACATCGACTTTGTTTTGTAACTGGGCAAATGTACCTAAAATGTGTTTTTTATCATCGCTGATCGAAATCATTTCATGAACTTCAACCCCGATTCGATCTAATGATTTTGCGATAAAACCTGAGTTTGTATCTACAATTTGACCTATTAAAATTTCATCTCCAATAGTAATGATAGTTGCTTTCATAGCTGTGGAATATATTTACTTACTGAATTGTAAGTCATTATTATAAAGAAGGTTGTTGTCGCAACGATTTTGCGTGAGGGGTAGAAACGGCATCCTTTTGTGACAAACGACAAATGCTCGCTTAATGAATTTTTCAGAAACAAAAGATATAGCGAATAACCCGACTCTATTTTTGACCTAATTTAAAAAGGACAAAAATAGAGTCACGCCCATATCTTACAAATCAAAGTCTTTTTTGATTTCTTTTATTGCCTCTTTTACCTGTAATTTAATACTCTTAAAAGTTTCGACAATTTCTTTTTTCTTGCCTTCAGCTTTTGTCCATGCTTCAACTTGAAGAATTTCTTCAAAAGCTACATTTAACCCCATCAAATCCAATGTAGGTTTTATTTTATGCGCGTAAGAGTAAGCATATTTGTGGTCCTTTTTTTTAATTCCTTCTTTGATTTGTTTTAAATCTTCAGGAACTTCGGTAACAAATAATTTTAGAATTTCATTTACAAATTCAGGATCATTATCTGAAAGCGCATATACTTTCGAAAGGTTGTATTTTAAAGCCATTATTTTACTTGTATTCTAAATAATTTTTTATCTTCTAAAAAGCCCTCTAAAACATCATTTGGTTTCACTGCCGCAACTCCTTCAGGCGTACCTGTAAAAATAATATCGCCTATTTTTAATGTAAAATACTGCGATACATAAGAAATTAGCTCGTCAATTTTCCAAAGCATTAAACTAGTATTGCCTTTTTGAACGGTTTGAGAATTGTTTGTCAACTCAAATGTAAGATTTTCCATAGAAACAAAATCAGTTTTTGGCAAAAAATCTCCAATAACAGCAGAGCCATCAAACGCTTTTGCTTTTTCCCAAGGCAATCCTTTTGCTTTTAATTTATCCTGTAAATCTCTGGCTGTAAAATCTATACCTACACTTATTTCATCGTAATACTTATGAGCAAATTTAGGCTCGATATACTTTCCTACCTTATTAATTTTAACAATTATTTCTATTTCGTGATGAATTTCTTCAGAAAATTCTGGAATTACAAACGGATGCTGCTTTAATAAAACCGCCGAATCGGGTTTCATAAAAACTACTGGTTCTGTTGGACGTTCGTTTTTTAATTCTTCGATATGATTGGTATAATTTCTACCGATACAAATTATCTTCATTTTTTATAGTCTCTAAGTCGCTAAGTTACTAAGACTCTAAGAAACCATACAAAACTTAGCATCTTAGAGTCTTAGTAACTTAGAACCTTATTTAGTATTTAACTTTCTTAATTTAATTGCCGTCAAGACTTTCTTGGTATATAAAGGAAAATCGGCGTTTTGAATCCAGCTGAAATACCCCGGCTCTGATTCCAATACCTTATCAACTTTTACTCCTTTATGTTTTCCGAAGGTAAAAACTTCTTCGTTGTCTGCATCAAAAGCAATCATTCCGGCAAAATCAGCGATTTTTTTACGGGTTGTAAATTCAGACAATGATTTCATATCATTTTCTAATTCCGGATAACGATCTAATTGCGCTTTTAAGATTTCGTATGTTGCCATGGTATCTGCTTCTGCCGAATGCGCATTTTCAAGACTTTTTCCACAATAAAATTTCAATGCTGCACTTAAGGTACGTTCTTCCATTTTATGAAAAATAGTTTGCACATCGACCGAAACTTTATTTTTCATATCAAAATCAACTCCGGCGCGAAGCAATTCTTCCGCCAACAACGGAATATCAAAACGATCTGAATTAAACCCTCCCAGATCACTATCTTTAATCATGCTATGAACCTGTGGTGCCAGTTCTGCAAAAGTAGGTTCGTTTGCTACTTTTTCGTCTGTGATACCATGAACAGCGGTAGTTTGCGGCGGAATTGGAATCGTTGGATTTACCAACCATGTTTTACTTTCTTTATTTCCGTTTGGAAAAACTTTAAATATCGAAATTTCTACAATTCGATCTTTACCGATGTCAATTCCGGTTGTTTCAAGATCAAAAAAGCAAATTGGTTTGTTGAGTTTGAGTTCCATTTTTAATTTTTATAAGATTACAAATGTAATTTTTAAAGCCGAATTTCCTCTTTTATTCTGGATTTTTTTAAACAAAAAGGAATGCAATTTCGACATTTTAACGTTTGAATTCATTCTTAAAGTAACCTTCTATTCATTTCTTAACCTTTTCTCACAAAACAAAAAACCCGGAAAATTATTAAAATTTCCCAGGTTTGAATTTATATCTATTATGATTTTAGAAATCTCTGTCTACATCAAAAGCTTCTAAGTATTCTGCTACTCGTTTCACAAAACTTCCACCTAAAGCACCATCAACAACTCTATGATCGTAAGAATGTGATAAGAACATTTTTTGACGAATTCCGATAAAATCACCTTCCGGAGTTTCGATAACCGCAGGCACTTTACGAATCGCACCAAGAGCCAGAATTCCAACTTGAGGCTGATTGATAATTGGCGTTCCAAAAACACTTCCAAAAGTTCCCACATTCGTCACCGTATAAGTTCCGCCTTGTGTATCGTCTGGTTTAAGTTTTCCTGCTTTTGCACGGTTTCCTAAATCATTAACCGCTTTTGCCATTCCAACAAGATTTAACTGATCCGCATTTTTAATTACCGGAACAATTAAGTTTCCGTTTGGCAAAGCCGCAGCCATTCCTAAGTTTATATTTTTCTTTTTGATGATATAATCTCCATCAACAGAAATATTCATTCCAGGGAAATCTTTTAATGCTTTTGCAACCGCCTCCATCATAATTGGCGTAAAAGTCAATTTCTCACCTTCCCTTTTCTCGAAAGCAGTTTTAACTTTTTCTCTCCATTTTACAATATTTGTTACGTCAACTTCAATAAACGATTGTACGTGAGCAGATGTTTGTACCGAAGCTACCATATAACCTGAAATCAGTTTACGCATTCTGTCCATTTCAATGATTTCATCACCTCCATTTACAGAAACCGGAACTGCTTGTTGACTTTTTTGAACCGGAGCTGCCTGAACTACTGGCTCGGCCACTTTTGGAGCCTGAACAACCGCTTTTGGAGTTTCTACGATTCCTGATTTACGGTTTTCAATATATTTTAAGATATCTTCTTTCGTTACGCGACCATCTTTTCCTGAACCTGCAAGATTTTCTAACTCAGCAACAGAAATACCTTCTTCTTTCGCAATATTTTTTACTAACGGAGAAAAGAATTTATCAGATCCTGAAAAATCTTGTGGAGCACTAACTGTTTCTTTTGCAGTTTCAATTGTTGCTTCAATTGCAGCAACCTCAACTGGCGCAACAGTTTCTTCAGCTTTTGCTGCTGGCGCGTCACCTTCTGTTTCAATAATTGCAATGGTCTGTCCAACCTGAACTAAATCATCTTTACCGAACAATTGTTCGATCAAAATTCCTGATACTTCGCTTGGCACTTCACTATCAACCTTATCAGTTGCAATTTCCAGTACTGCTTCATCAGCTTCAATTTTGTCTCCAACTTCTTTCAACCAGTTTGTAATAGTTGCTTCAGCGACACTTTCTCCCATTTTAGGAAGCTTTAATTCAAATCTTGCCATATTGTTAATCTAAAGGATGATTTTGATTTTCTGATTGCGAAATTACTGAATATTTTAAATATAAATTACACTTAATATAATTTTTTACTCAATTTTTATAATTTGCCCTCTGTCGTTCCGGGAATTGCTTCCAATAATAAAATTGGTATTTTTGGGAAAAATCTTAAAAGTAATGTTCTTATCTTTAAGAGTTTCTATGATTTTGATACATTTTTTGAACGAAACATACTGATTATCCAAAATAATCTCCCCTCTTTTACCCTTAAAAACCTGCCACGAATTTACCATTTTTTCTTTTTTGAAATCTAAAAACAGTACTTTATTTTTTAAAATAGAAGGTAATTTTTCAGACAAAATTTTATTTTCCGAGTAAAAAATGAAACTTTCAGGCAACAGTTTTGACTTAACTTTTCCCTGAAACATTTTTACAAAAGAGAAAAACCAAATGCCAATTTGGATAAAAAAAGTAAAAAACCACGATTTCTTAAAATGCTTTTGGTAAAAGAAATTCATCGCTTCCTGAAAACGCTTCATATACTTTTCGTCTTTCACTGTACTTTCTCCTTTATAATGCAAAACGGTTGTTTCATGAAAATAATAATTTGTTTTTTGTTTTTGCAAAACACGATACGACAAATCAATATCATCTGCATACATAAAACATTCCTCGTCAAAACCTTCTAGTTCCAGATATAAATCGCGTTTTAGAAACATAAAAGCTCCAACCAGAATATCAACTTTTCCGGTTTCATTTTCATCTAAATGTTGTGCATAATATTGATTGAAAAGATTTGTTTTTGGAAAAATTTTATACAAACCAAAAATCTTTGTAAAAGCAACCCAAGGTATTGGAACTCCGCGTTTGCTTTCCGGCAGAAAATTGCCTGTTCCATCAATTAACTTGCAGCCTATAATTCCTAAATCTGCTTGCCTTTCGGCGAAAGCCAAAATTTTAATAAACGTATCTTCTGCGACAACTGTATCGGGATTTAAGATGCAAATGTATTTTCCCTGAGCTTGAGAAACTCCAATATTATTTCCTTTTGGAAAGCCAAAATTGACTTTATTTTCAATCAATTTTATCCTTGGAAATTTATTTTGCATCATCTCACAACTATCATCAGAGGAATTATTATCAATTACAATAATTTCGGCATCAAGAGTCGAAAGCGCTTCCTGAACACTTAAAACACATTGTTCCAGAAAGTAACGCACATTATAATTAAGAATAATTACGGATAATTGCATGAAGAATTTTTACTGTGAATTTTTCGGAAAGTTAGAAATTTTCAGATAATCCCAACCGTAAAGACCAATCGTTTTTACTGATTCCGTAATCCAGAGCCAAATTACTATTATTCTTCTTATTCCACTTAATTCGAATTCCGGTTCCAACGGCGGGATGCCATTTGTCAAATTTATAGGTATCTAACTTTGAAACTGACGAAATATTACCAAAAAATACAGCACCAAAAAAACCATTTCTGGTTATATCAGTTCTATATTCTGTTTCAAAATACATCAATGCGTTACTACGATATCTGTTTTTGGTAAAACCACGCCCCGTTCTTCCATCACGATCCCAGCCAATACTTGGCAAATCAAGATAATGTGGCTTTCCGCCAAAAGTAGACCAATAAAAAGCACGTGAAGCCCAAACCCTGTGTTTGTATTTACTAAACGAATGGTATTTTCGGGCATCAACATACAACGATTGCCATTTATCGCCTAGTACCCCACTTGTATTTATCCTGAAATCGGCTTCAACGTAAAGTCCTTGTTCTGGATTAACCGTATTTTTTCTCGAATCATACAAACCCTGAAAGGCATATCCGAATGAAGTTTCATCTGAAAAATCTCCGTTCATATATTTCACATAATCTGTTGGTTCATCAATATCTGATTTCTCCGAGATATTTTTATAATTGTCAAACAACAATCCCACACCTAATCGAAAATCACCAATAACCTTTCGAGTAACAAATTGATAAAAACGCCATTGTTGATAATCTAAAGTCGACATTTCTTCTTTTGTATTGTGATCACCTAATCCGTAAGTAAGCTGTGGATAAATTAAGTAACGATAATCGCCAATAAAATTCCATTTATTGTCTTTGGTATATATATAGGACTGAATTGGGAAAACATACTGGTTACTAAAACTAAAATAAGGCGAGAAAGTAATCTGTGACATATTGGTCGTTTCATGATCTTCGCCCAGATAAAAAGTGGTTAAAAAAGAAACTACAAGCCCATTTTCTGAATTTGCTCCAGCTGGAGCCGGTAATAACGAAAAGGCCAGTTTTTTATCTTTTCTTGCTATTGAATCGTTCTTTTTAAATAGTTTATACAAAACATCTAAAATATCTCTTTGGTTATTTTGAATTGTGTCATTTTGCGAATAACAAAATGGCATAAATAAAAGGAAAAATAAAATTATTAGCGATTTTATACTTTTCATTTCGTAAGGTTTTCAGAAACAACTTCTTACAAATTTAAAATTTAATTTAAAACAGAAGCTAATTTTAGAAATAATAAAAAAAGAAAACTAAAACAGATTATAAAAAACTATATTTTTGATTTTGAACCAAAATAGTTTTCTATGAAAAACAAAACACCGATTCTAATTGATTCTTTTCTTCTGATATTAACAATCTTTTTGACATCTGGTTTTGTTTTAGCACAAGATCATTTAAACACAGATAAAGATCTCGTAAAATCTTCTACTTGGTATATTGCTGGCCCTGCCGAAGAAAATCAGGGAACAATTAATGCGATTCGAGAAAAAGAAGGAATTATTAGGGTAACTGCCAAAGATAATCCAGTTGGAGAAATTGAATTGAATGTCATGATTACGGTATCAGGTTCAAATGATGGTCGTCCAACAAACTTATCTGATAGTTCAAAATTCGTAAGTATTACCTATAAATCCTCTCATCTTACAAAATTGCAAGCCAGAGAGGGAAATAACGAAGGGACTGGCTGTGTGCATGGCAGTTCGCATCCGAGAGTTGACATTGCGGCTTCTCCAAAGAAATTTGTAACCATTAAAATTCCGTGGTCAGACTTTAAACAAGACGGATTGTCAAACGGAAAACTTTTAGATATTCATAATCTTTGTAAATTCAATTTTGTGAATTACAATCCGGTTTCAGGAGCATTTTTAGAAATTAAATCAGTTATAGTTCAAAATTAAAAAATATGAAAACAAGACTTTTATTACTGCTTTTTATTACTGTATTATATTCAAATTTTGGCTATAGCCAAAATAAATCTGCAAAATCAAAAATTGATATTAATGGTGTTTGGGAAGATATAAATCCCGGCGTTCAAAATGCTGTTGCCATTATATCTGAGCAAAACGGAAAAGTTATTTTCTCGCATTATTTAGAATGGAAAGGGCAAAAATTTGTAGAAAGCGGCACCGGAAAACGAATTGGAAACACAATTGGTTATACAGTAGATGTTACTTTACCTATTAAAGGTTGGGCAACTGCAGGAACTCATACCCTAACATTATCTGAAGACGGAAACACCCTTGAAGGTACTTTTGTAGACAATAAAAAAAGAACCGGACCAATTTCGTTTAAAAGAATTCGTTAAAAATGGTTTCAGGTTTCAAGTTTCAAGTTGAAATGAGACTATTTAACCGCAAAGTCCGCAAAGTTTTTTCTCTTAGATCATTTTTAGCAAACGCAAAGTTCGCAAAGCTTTGTTTTTAAAACTTTGCGTAAATCTTTGTGAACTTTGGGGTTAAATTCCCTTTTATAAGTGTAATTGAATTTTATACTTATTACATAATTTCATTACAAACAACATTATTGTAGAAAAAACTAATGACCAGATAATTCCCGGAACTCCTACACGGAAATATCCCGGAATAATATGAATGTTTAAAGTTTTACAGAAATAATAAATTACTCCTGGCAAAATATAAATCAACAATGGATTTGCTGCTGCCGGGATAAAGAAATTGCTCCATTTGGTTTGTTTTTTAATTTCCATCAACCAATACAGAAAATAGAATAATACCGTACAAATCGTAGCCGAAAACATGGTCCAGGATGGAGTTCCTTTTATTTTTGAAATTCCGAAATATGGTCTTAATAAATAACCCGTCACAAAAAACAAAACAGCAAAACCTATTACAGCCCAATTAATTTTGGCTGCTACTTTTCGATCAAAAAACAATAACGAAATTACAACTCCTGCACTTACTAATGAAGCATCTGTTAAATGTCCGGCGATGAAGTTTAACCATGATGTTTGCTGTATAAAAGATCCTTCTGTCAAATTAAGAGAATTTGCAATTACGCAAACAATCAAAAAAACAATCATAGCCCATAATCTTCCTGAAACTAACCAGTAGTAAATTACCGTAATCAGATAAGCCCAACCTATTAAACCTAGAATTCCCCACCATTTTGGCGTCATACCAATTGCGCCGGTACCTTCCTGCACGTATAAAAAGTATAACGCTACTAATACCAACATCCCACCATATTGAAGTGTGTTTTTTATCCAAACCGGAAAGTCTTTTGCGTATTTATTCCAAATTGGGATAGGCATTGCATAGGCAAGAAGTCCCCAAAATGCAGGTAAAATTATCATTTTAGTCTCATCATATCCTTCTGCAGCATTAACCATAAAAACACCTATGATAATTAGAGCCAATGCTCTTTTTAATGTATGTGTCCAAATTGTTTTGGCGCTATCTCCTTTTAATAATCTGGCATTAAATGCAAACGGAATTGACATACCCACAATAAACAAAAAGGCAGGAAAAACCACATCAACAAAAGTCATAGCATCTGCATCAGCGGGCATATGTTTCATCCATTGCGGTACATCTATAATACTTGCCAGTTCATTTACAAAAATCATTATAAAAATGGTGATTCCGCGTAAAGCATCTATCGAAATAATCCTTTGATTGTATAAATTCTCTTTAATTCTCATAAAATTTCACCGTATTAATAGTAACAAATATAAACTAATAGCCGGAATGTCAAATTAGGTTTCTGTAACAAATGTGCCGGAAATCGTTTTAAATAAATCCTCTCATTAATACCCTTGAAAATCCTTACATTTTTTTTACTTTTGCATCTATGTTATCATTCTTTAAATCCAAACCACACTTAAAGGACCTTATTTCCGAAGGCTTTATTGATATTCATTCCCATTTACTACCCGGTATTGACGATGGAGCCAAGACCATTAAAGAGACCATACATCTTACAAAGGCTTTTCAGGATATGGGTTTTTCTCAATTTACAACCACACCCCATATTAGTCACTATATCTGGAATAACTCTCCGGAAACTATCACAGAAAATCATAAAAAAACAAAGCTTTTACTGGAAGAAAATAATTTAGAAATTCCTTTTCGCGCCGCAGCCGAATATTTAATGGATGATTCGTTTGAAAATTATTTTAAAGAAAAAAAACTTCTAACATTAAAAGACAATTATGTATTGGTAGAAATGTCTTATCTCAATGCTCCAATACAATTGTATAAAACATTATTTGATTTGCAAGTTGCAGGTTACATTCCGGTTTTGGCACATCCGGAACGCTATACCTTTTACCATAAAAACTTTAGTGAATACGAAAAGCTAAAAAAAGCAGGCTGTCTTTTTCAATTGAATTTACTGTCGACCGTTGGTTATTATGGGGAGAGAATAGCTAAAATTACAGAAGAACTTCTAAAAAAAGGAATGTACGATTTTGCTGGAACAGATGTTCATAATATGAAGCATATTGCCTCTTTTAGCAACAAGATTAAAATAAACAGCGTCTCTAATCTGAAAGAAGTAATTGCTAATAATCATTTTTTTAAACGTTAATCAATACGCGTTTTCTTCGCCTTTAAAAATATTGATAACCGTTTTTATAATGATTTTCATATCTAATAATAAGCTCCAGTTTTCAATATACCAGATATCATATTCGACCCTATTTTCCATATCGCTCAATACTTTGGTTTCTCCCCTATAACCATTGACTTGCGCCCAGCCTGTAATTCCGGGTTTAGCGTATTGACGCACTAAATAATTATTGATCAAATCACTGTATTCTTTCGCAAGATTTACCATATGAGGTCTTGGTCCTACTACCGACATGTCTCCATAAAAAACATTAAAAAACTGAGGCAGCTCATCAATACTTGTTTTACGAATAAAAGCACCAAATTTAGTAATACGTTGATCTCCTCTTTCGGCTTGTTTCTTATGAGCCAAACCGTTAACATACATGCTTCTAAATTTATAACACATAAAAGTTCTGTTGTCACGACCAGATCTTTCTTGTTTAAAAAATACTGGCCCCGGCGACTCTATTTTAATAATCAGCATTATAATAGGAAACAACCACGGAAATATTAACAAGATTACAAAAACCGAAAAAATAACATCAAAAGCTTTTTTTGCCAATCTGTTTACTGCAAATTCTAAAGGCTCTGTTCGAAACATCAATACAGGCGTATTTTCATAAAAGGTAACCTCAACTTTACTTGATTTTGTGTACAATTGAAAATCAGGAATAAACTTAATACGTACCATACTTTGCTCACAAATTCTGGTTAGCTCATTAATAATTTCAATATTATCAATATGTAGCGCCACATACATTTCATCTATTTGTTTTTCGGAAACAAATTCACGAATAGCATCAAAACCTCCCAAAACAGAAGAAGAATCAATAATTTGAGGATTTATATTATCATCAAAAAAACCTAAAAAACGATATCCATAAGTTAAATCTTTAGCCAATATCCTGCGTATTTTTTCTCCCGATTCGTTAGCTCCCACCACGATAAAAGTTTTAAAATTATATCCTTGTGTCCGGATATATTTTAAAAGTTTCATTGATAAATAACGGGTAATCATAAGTAATCCGAAGAAAATCAAATAAAAACTAACTAATCTTAATCGTGAAATGTCTGTATATTTTAAATAAACAACAAAAACCGAAATTAAAGCAGCGTGAATTACCAACTTCTTTATTGTTCGGACTAATATAGATTCTATAGGCTCGACCCTTATACTTCTGTTGGAATCATTTTGAAGCAATAACGCTATCCAAATTAAAATTGCCAATAACGAAACTGTTCTTTCTTCTTTCGATAAAAGCTTGTCCAAATTTCCAAATCTGACTAATGCAGACAAAATAGTCGCCAGATTCAATAATACTACATCTACTAAAACAAATAAAAGTTTAAAATAGCGCGAAAAACGATAATGTGATAGTTGTTGTAGAATTTTCATGTTGGTATTTTATGCTTAATTTGAAAAATAAAATTCAATTCAAAAAAGCAGTGCAAAATAATATTTTAATTACATTTTTCCGTGTTAATTAGAATCTATTCTTTAAAAGTTTACTTTTATAACTTGCAGATTTAATATTGCAGATTATGTTTAAAACAATTCTATTTTTTTTCCTGATTTTATCTTCAGTAAATGCACAAATTTCAGGCTGTACAGATCCACTTTCAAAAAACTATAATCCATTAACAACTATAAATAATGGAAGCTGTCAATATGCTTTAATCAAAATTAAACCGACATATTCTAATAAAATATCCGACTCGATCAAAGAAACTTCCGGATTAATTTTATTCAATAATTTATTATGGACACATAACGATGATCATGATAAAACTATTTATGGATTAGACACATTAGGAAATATCAAAAGAAAAATAGTTTTAGACAAAGTAAAAAACAATGACTGGGAAGAAATTTCGCAAGATAGTACACATATATACATTGGTGATTTTGGAAATAATTATGCCGGAAACAGAACAGATCTACATATTTTAAAAATAGAAAAAAAATCTTTCTTAGAGGGAAATCCAAACATTGAAAAAATTTCATTTCAATACGCTAATCAAGCTGATTTTTCTCCAAAAAAACAAAACACAACCAATTTTGACTGTGAAGCTTTTATTGTTAGCAAAGACACTATTTATTTGTTTACCAAAGAATGGAGCACCTCCAAAACTAGTATTTATGCGCTGCCAAACAGATCCGGTAATCACGTTGCACAACTAAAAGACACACTTGACACAAAAGGTTTAGTCACCGGAGCTACATATTTACAGTCAAAAAAGCTCCTGGCTCTTTGTGGTTATTCTAAACTCGGAAAACCATTTTTATATCTTTTATATGATTATAAAAACAATGATTTTTTATCCGGAAACAAACGAAGGATTACGATAAAATTACCCATTATTCAAATTGAAGGTATTGCGACCAATGATGGTTTGCATTATTATCTGACAAACGAATCGTTGGTTCGGAAACCGATAATTAATGTTCCGCAACAAATTCATCGTATTGACTTAACTTCTATATTGGGTTCCTATCTCCATAAATAATTCGTAAATGGTAATATAAAAGTTTACTTTTGCAAAAAAGTTATGTTTTGTAAAACATTCATAACTTATAATTTATAACTCATATTTTACAAAGTGAATTACTTATCTGTAGAAAATATATCGAAGTCATTTGGCGAAAGAACGCTTTTTGACAATATCTCATTTGGAATCAATAAAGACCAAAAAATTGCTTTTATAGCTAAAAATGGTTCAGGAAAAACGACCATTATGAGTATTATCAATGGTTTGGATGAACCAGATACTGGTCAGGTAGTTTTGAGAAAAGGAATCCGAATGGCATTTCTTTCGCAAGACAATAATTTACAAGACGAGTTATCTATTGAAGAAAGCATTTTTGCATCAGACAATGAAACACTTAAAGTTATTGAAGCTTACGAAAAAGCTCTTGAAAATCCAGACGACGAAGAAGCTTATCAAAAAGCTTTTGACGGAATGGATCAGCATAACGCATGGGATTTTGAAACGCAATACAAGCAGATTTTATTCAAATTAAAACTGGAAGATTTTAAACTTAAAGTAAAAAATCTTTCGGGAGGACAAAAGAAGCGTCTTTCATTAGCAATCATTTTAATTAATCGCCCTGATTTATTAATTCTTGATGAGCCAACCAATCACTTGGATCTTGAAATGATCGAATGGCTGGAAAGTTATTTTGCAAAAGAAAATATCACCTTGTTTATGGTTACGCACGACCGTTTCTTCTTGGAGCGTGTTTGTAACGAAATCATAGAACTTGACAACGGTAAATTATACCAATACAAAGGAAACTACTCTTATTATTTAGAGAAAAAAGAAGAGAGAATTGCTTCTGAAAATGCCAGCGTTGACAAAGCCAAAAACTTATTTGTAAAAGAATTAGAGTGGATGCGTCGTCAGCCAAAAGCCAGAACTACAAAATCAAAATCGCGCCAAGATGATTTTTATGTAATTAAAGAAAAAGCACAAAGCCGTCGTCTTGAAAATAAAGTTGAACTGGAAATTAATATGGAACGTATGGGAAGCAAAATTATCGAGCTTCACAAAATTTCTAAAAAATTCAAGGATCACGTTATTCTGGATAATTTCAGTTTTGATTTTCAACGTGGAGAACGTATCGGAATTATTGGTAAAAACGGAACTGGAAAATCTACTTTCTTAAATCTACTTACCGGAACAATTCCGTTAGATAGTGGCCGCGTTGTAAAAGGCGAAACTATAAAAGTTGGATATTACACACAAAGCGGAATTAATCCAAAACCAAATCAGCGTGTTATAGATATTATTAAAGAATACGGAGAGTTTATTCCGTTGGCAAAAGGTCGAATGATTTCGGCTTCACAATTGCTGGAACGTTTTCTTTTTGACGCTAAAAAACAATATGATTTTGTCGAAAAATTAAGTGGTGGTGAGTTAAAACGTTTGTATTTATGTACGGTTTTAATTCAGAATCCTAACTTTTTGATTCTGGATGAACCTACAAACGATTTAGATATTGTAACATTAAATGTTTTGGAAAGTTTTCTTTTAGATTACCCAGGATGTTTATTGGTAGTTTCTCACGACCGTTATTTTATGGATAAAATTGTAGATCACTTATTTATCTTTAGAGGAAAGGGAGAAATCGAAAGCTTCCCAGGAAACTACTCAGATTTTAGAGCTTATGAAGATAGTGCTGATGTTGCTCAAAAAGAAGAAAACAAAGCCGAAAAGAAAGATTGGAAACAAAATAATCCAACAGGAAATCTGACTTTCAACGAACAAAAAGAATATCAAAAACTAGAAAGAGAAATAAAAGATTTAGAAATAGACAAAACTAAAATCGAACAATTATTCTCTGACGGAAAAGTTGCCGATACTGATATTGAGAAAAAAGCAAATGAATTACAAAACATTATCAATAAAATAGACCAGAAAGAAGAAAGATGGTTTGAGCTTTCGGCTAAGATTGAAGGATAATCCACGAGCGTCCGAAAGGAAAAACAGAAACTTATATTATAAGAACCTCAATACTATTAGTGTTATAACTAAAAGTATTGAGGTTATTTTTTTTCAAAAAAGTAATTCAAAATTAACAAGAAACCATTTCAAAAAATAAAGTCTTTTTTATCATTTGCAATAGTAAATACCTATTTTAGCAGAAGAAAAAATAACTATTCTGTAAAACAAAAAGAAGAACAATATTACCACTAATAAGGTTCAACAACACTACACGACATAAAAAAGATGGAATCGAAGAACAAGATTTTAAAATTAAGCTTAATTATAGGTTTTGCATTTGCATTAATTGTTATACTATTTTTTTCATTCAAAAGTGATTCGCCTAAAAAAAACATTCCAAATACAACACAACTAAATACGGTCCAAAAAACGGTTGTAGCTCCGGAAGAAATATCAGAAGCCGAATTAAATCTCTTTTTTCAAGATTTTATAAAAGCTTTTAATACTAATAATGAAAAAGAAATAAATAAGTTCATTGACGAAAAAGATGGTTTTGTCGAATATCTTTATGACGGTCCTTATCCTTTAATAATTTTCGGTAACAAAATGAGTCATACGGAATGGTTTGAAACTAAAATCCACACAACCGTTTCTTCTGAAAAATTTCCAACTTATCTGGGCGATACCCAATTTGAGAAAACAGGTTTTTTTTATGAAAAATATGAGAATAAGTTCAAGCTCTCTGATTTTGATAATGGTTATGTAAATCTTTCGGATAGTGTTTTTAAATCCCATCATGCATTGGAAGACAAATGTAATTACAGAGCACGTGCAATGGATATAGATGGAAAACGAATTTTTAATTTCTACTTTGCAATTACAAAAGAAAAGAAAAAGATTGTAGGCTTATCTTATGATTATACTGAAGACGTTACGTATAGTGATCCACAGACGGATTTCATCCCTTTTGATTCCAAAAAAGATATTGAAAACTATATTACAGAACAGCAAAAATTCTGTGATTCCGAAAATAAATCTTATCTCGATTTTGGTAAAAAAGAATTTACCTATTGGGATTTTAAAGAAAAACCATTCGTATTTAAAAGTTATGAAATTGGAAATATCGAAATACAATCCAAAAAATTAAAAACACGAAAAATCATTTTTCATAATGCTGATGCAAATGAAGAATACAATCATGATTTTACAATGACATTATCTAATAAAGGCACATTTGTAGTTCCCCCCATGGGAGCCAGACCATTTTATGAATATATAATTTGCAAATAAGCCCTGAAATAAAATACCTAATTCATTATATTTACATCCTTTAAAAAAAAATCATGAAACACCTTTTATCTACACTATTAATTTTTACACTTTTTGTTTCTTGCAATAGTGACGAACAACCGACAGTCACACAACCGCCAAAAGTGGATTACACTATGGAAAACGACAAAGAAATCATAGCTTATATTTCCAAAAATAAACTAGACGCCGAGAGAAGTGATTCAGGTTTATACTATGTTATCAATGAACCCGGAACAGGAGCACAACCAACAGCAACATCAAATGTAACTGTAGCTTACAAAGGTTATTATACAAGTGGAAAAATCGTCGATCAAAGTACCGCAGCAGGTCTGTCTTTTGATTTAAATAAAGCTATCAAAGGCTGGACTGAAGGTATTCCTTTGTTTAAAGAAGGAGGAAGTGGAATTTTACTAGTTCCGTCACATTTAGGCTACGGAAGTTTTACTAATAATGGAATCCCAGGCGGTTCAGTACTTGTTTTTGACGTTAAATTAATTAAAGTCAACAAATAGAAAACCTAAAAATAGCTCATTAAAAAACCACAACAGATATTATTTCTGTTGTGGTTTTTTATTTTCTTCTAATATGAAGCGGAGACTGAAAACTCAACTCTACCAAGGAATCGGATTATAATCTTTCAAAAATTTTCCGCACCAGTGTTTTCCAGTATTGATTCCGTCAAACAAAGGATCCATAACACGTGCTGCACCATCAACAATATCCAATGGCGGCTGAAAATCTTCAAGTTCTTGTTTCTTTTTTGCCAATTCGGCAGGATCTTCGTCAGTTACCCAGCCTGTATCAACAGCATTCATAAAAATCCCGTGTTTTGCTAAAGTTCCTGATGAAGTATGCGTTAACATATTAAGAGCCGCTTTTGCCATATTGGTGTGCGGATGACGATCTTCTTTAAAAAAGCGATGAAATTTTCCTTCCATAGCCGAAACATTTATAATATGTTTTTTACCTGTATTATCTTTCTTCATTACTTCGGAAAGTCGGTTGCATAACACAAAAGGCGCAACAGAATTCACCAATTGCACTTCGATCATTTCGGTAGTTTCGATTTGACCTAAACGTAAACGCCAGCTATTTGTTTTTCGCAAATCAACCTGTTGCAAGTCAGCATCAAGTTCTCCTTCCGGAAAAACCTCATTTGCTACAAGCGCATTATCAAAAGAATACGGAATTTGAGACAATTGAGCCGAAGCACGCAAACCAATTCCGGGTTCTGGTCCGTGCCAGGTTACAGGCATATTTTCATTTGAAGAAAATCCAGTTGTTAAAACTTTTAATTCCTCCAGACAATTAAGATGATCTGCCAATAATTCTTGTGCTTGTTTGGGCAATGCACTTATGGGCAACTCTTCATTCGGCATTAAATGGGAATAAAATCCTGAAGGTCGTCTAACCGTTTGCGCTGCATTATTAATCAAAATATCCAGTCGCTCATATTTTTGCTCTATAAAATTGCAAAAGATTTCCACACTTGGAATATGTCGCAAATCTAAACCGTGAATTTTTAATCGATGTCCCCATTCCATGAAATCATCTTCCTTCGCAAAACGCAAAGCAGAATCTACCGGAAAACGTGTAGTCGCGATAACGGTTGCACCACCACGTAAAAGCATCAATGTAATATGATAACCAATTTTTAATCGGGAACCCGTGATAACTGCAATTTGCCCTTTTACATCAGCCGTCTGAAAACGTTTGGCATAATTAAAATCGCCACAATCCGTACACATCGTATCATAAAAGTGGTGCATTTTAGTAAATTCTGTTTTACAAACGTAACAGTTTCTGGGGGTTTCAAGCTCTAATTGTTCTTTGCTGGCAAGATCGTTAAAAGCCAATAATTTAGGTGCAACAAATATACTTGCTTCTCTTGCATGACGAATTCCGGTTTCTTTACGAGCGGTTTTGTCTTTCTTTTCTTTTTTGCGTTTGGCAGCTTGCAAACCATCTTTAACCCGTCTTGCAAACTCACCTCTGTCAGGTCTGGAAAACATCCCCGCTTCTTTGATTAAAGCAATTCGTTGCTCTTTTGGAATATCAAAAATCTGATCCGTATTCGTATTCAATTGTGCTAAAATAGCAATGCATCGATTAATTTCTTCAGAAGATATTATATTCTTATCTTCTATTTCTTCCTTCAACATCATAAAAAAGTATTACTATTAGCTTAAAATTAAAGTTCGCAAATATAGTCTTTTTAAAAGTCGGAAAAGTTCAAAATCAAAAGTCATAAAGCAACACCCGTGTCTTTAAAACTTTCGACTTTACGACTTTCGACTTTTTTGTATCTTCGCACCTCCTTGCAACCATTTATATGCTATTTCAAATTAAATCTTATTTAAAATTCCTTTGGAATTCCAAAAACGAACATGGAGTTCATTCACCGTTTGTGTTTAGTTTATTAACAAAATGTTTTTACGACAAGAAAACAAAACCCGAATATTCGATTTTGCGAAACTATCGAAAATCATTACTCAGTAACAAAAACTTTATTGAAGTAACCGATTTTGGCGCCGGTTCAAAAGTGTTTAAATCAAATAGAAGACAGATTTCGAAAATTGCATCTACAGCAGGAATTTCTCCAAAACGTGCCGAATTATTATTTCGCGTAACCAATTATTTTCAGCCAAAAAACATTCTTGAGATAGGAACTTCATTAGGATTGGCAACTTCTGCCTTAGCCTTAGGAAGCACAAACGCAAAAGTGATTACGCTTGAAGGTTGCCCGCAAACGGCAAATCAATGTCAATTGCAATTACAAAAATTCAATTTCAATAATGTAGATTCGGTAATAACTGAATTCGAAAGTTATCTTGAAGACCTTCAACTGAGACTGAAAACCGAGACTGAAAACTTCGACTTAATATACTTTGATGGAAATCATTCTAAAAAAGCCACTATCGCTTATTTTGACCTTTTATTACCAACAATAACAAATGATTCTGTTTGGATTTTTGATGATATTCATTGGTCTCCAGAAATGGAAGAAGCTTGGGAAATCATAAAAAACCATCCAAAAGTAACCGTAACAATTGATACTTTTCAATGGGGATTTGTGTTTTTCAGATACGAACAGGAAAAAGAACATTTTGTGATTCGTGCTTAATTATAAAACACATCATCAGGTATTCCTTTTTTAAATAATTCTTCGTACTCTAATAAATCATCTTCATCTGTTATTGGATAATTAAATAATATATAACCATTTTGAGGCGAATCTTCTTCATAGATAACCAAATAGCTAATATTTGTATTTGGTTTTTCGTCCGGAATCTCTATATAATGATTTTCCTTATACGTATTAGAAACCCATTCCCCGTTTAGTTTAAAATCATATTGAACTTTTCCTTCCGATTTTCCTCTTCCAGTGTGATAAAATGTTACTTTTCCTTCTGATAAAGCATAATTGTCTTTTATTCTTTTGACAAAGTATATTTGTGTCGCGATACTAAAAAAGAAAGCTATTATCAGAAACAAAAAAACAAAAATACCAACTAAACTCTTAAATTCGAATTTAGAAAAATACTCAAAAAAATAACAAAGTCTAAAAAGTAGTATTGTAATTAGTAGTATTATAAGATAGATTTCCATTATTTAATTTTCAGATCGCTAAAATAAAATTATTATCACAACAAACTCATTTTAAAATTATATTTCAAAAAAAAATGACAACTATTTCTGATTGTCATTTTTATAATAATTCAATTTATAAAAAAATTATTTTTTAGCTTGTGTAGTTTCTTCAGATTTAACTCCTATTCAAAAAATTTGCTTTTATTATTAAGGTAAATTATTCTGAATTTAGAGATAATATCCTACAAAAATAGATGTTTTTATGAAATGTTTTTTTATCTTTGAAATTCACTTTTTAGTAGAGATAGCTTTATCTTTGAACCTTTAGAAAAATAACACTCATTTATGGAACAGAAAATTCATCAGGGAAGAAACGTAAAACGTTTCAGAGAAATGCTTGGCATCAAACAGGAAGCACTGGCTTATGATTTGGGAGAAGACTGGAACCAGAAGAAAATTTCTATACTGGAACAGAAAGAAGTAATTGAAGATAATCTGCTGAAACAAATCTCTAATTCTATGAAAATTCCTCTTGAAGCTTTTCAAAATTTTGATGAAGAACAAGCAGTAAATGTTATTGCGAATACATTTAATACCAATGATAATGCGATTGGGCTTATAGTTAAAAATAATAATCCTATTGAAAAGATTATTCAATTGCATGAAGAAAAAATTGCATTATATGAGCGTATGCTGAAAGAAAAAGATGAAATGATGTCAATGCTTGAAAAACTTATCATCAAATAAATTTCAGGACGATTCAGCAAAATTAGGGTATAAAAAAATGACAACCATTTCTGATTGTCATTTTAATACTAATTCAATTTTATAAATAATTATTTTTTAGCTTCTTTGGTTTCTTCAGATTTAGCTCCCATTCTATTTAAAGTATACATTGGAGCAAATTTCAATTTCAAACCTGCAATTTTTCTGTTATCTTCCGCAGTAAGCCCTTCTTTTTCAACAGTGTTTTTTCGACTATCAAGCGCTTCATACATTAATTTAATTTCGTCCCAGTCTTCACGTGAGTAACTATCCTTATTATTCTCAACTGTATGAACAAATTGCTGATAAACACTATGAATATTCTTGGCATTTACCCAAGCAAAACTCATATCCTCTCCTATTTTTCCTTCTCCAAATAATGCATTACGCAATTGTTGTTTCGGACTTGGAGCAGGTGGGGCAAGAACGGTGGTCATTTCTTTTTTAAACTCTTCGTATTTTACTTTACTCGAATTTACTTTATCGGTCGCGGCCGCATTATCTTTAATATCTGCTAAAGCTAATTCTGCTTCTGCAGCTTTTTTGTCATATTCCGCTTCAACATTTTTCCAATCTGCTTTCAGATCATCTGCTTTAACATTTTTGACTGAATCGACATAAGCGACATAAGAGTCTACTGTTTTTTGAGCTTTTTCTTGTTTTTCATCTTTACATGATGTAAAACTTAATGCTATAATAGCAAGTCCTGATAATAATTGTATGTTTTTCATAATTCTGATTATTTAATATTACATACCAAATATAAGCTACAAAGCAGAGCTTATTATTACACAATTATCACTTTTATAATATTTAAAACATTATAATTCAATAAAAACCCGAAAAAATGAAAATTATATAAAAATAATACAAAATCGTATAACATATTTCATTTGATTAAATTATAATTTTTATAAAAATGATAATTTGTAGAAAATCATGATTTTAAATCCTGAAATCTGTAACAAAAATCAATTAAAACTACTTATCGTTTATTGAAAAGTGTTTTGTACTTTTAAATCCAAAATTGTAAATCGAAATGGCAAATCCATTAATTAAAATAACAGATATAAAACGAGATTTTGTTCTTGGTAATGAGATCGTTTATGTCTTAAAAGGTATAGATTTAAAAATCAACAAAGGCGAATATGTAGCTTTAATGGGACCGTCTGGTTCCGGAAAATCAACTTTGATGAACTTGTTAGGTTGTTTAGACACACCAACTTCCGGACATTATATTTTGAATGGAAAAGATGTCAGCCAAATGAAAGATGATGAATTAGCAGGAATTCGAAACAAAGAAATTGGATTTGTTTTTCAAACCTTTAATCTTTTACCTAGAACTACAGCTTTAGACAATGTAGCGTTGCCAATGATTTATGCCGGATATTCTAAATCAGAACGTACTAAACGAGCTGAAGAAGTTTTGAAACAAGTAAATCTGGCAGACAGAATGGACCATCAGCCTAACCAGCTTTCGGGAGGTCAACGTCAGCGTGTTGCAATTGCCCGTGCTTTGGTCAACAAACCTTCTATTATTCTTGCCGATGAACCAACCGGAAACTTAGACAGTAAAACATCTGTAGAAATTATGAAACTCTTTGGAGATATTCATGCGCAAGGAAACACGGTGATTTTAGTAACACACGAAGAAGATATTGCTGCTTATGCACATCGCGTAATTCGTTTGCGAGATGGTTTGATTGAAAGTGACACTACGAAATAGTTTAATTGGTTATTTGTTTAATCGAAAACAAAAACTTAGTCACTTACGTACTCAGCAACTTAGCACCTCAAAAAAATGAAAGTATATACAAAAACAGGAGATAAAGGAACCACGGCTCTTTTTGGAGGCACCAGAGTTCCTAAAGATCATATCAGAATTGACAGTTATGGAACCGTTGACGAATTAAATTCTTATATAGGTCTTATTCGCGATCAGGAAATTGACGAGCATTATAAAACTATATTAATCGAAATTCAGGACCGATTATTTACCGTTGGAGCCATTTTGGCAACTCCGGCAGAAAAAGAAGTTTTAAAAAACGGTGAACTTCGCTTGAAAAATCTCGGAATCATTGATACTGATATAGAATTATTAGAAAACGAAATAGACAAAATGGAGGAAAGCCTTCCGCAAATGACTCATTTTGTTTTACCCGGAGGTCATCCAACCGTGTCACATTGTCATATAGCACGTTGTATTTGCCGTCGCGCAGAGCGTTTGGCAGTACATTTAAGCCATAATGAACCCGTTCCAGAGATCGCAATCATGTACTTAAACCGACTTTCTGACTACCTTTTTGTCTTGGCACGGAAGTTGTCGTCAGACTTAAAAGCGGATGAAGTGAAATGGATTCCCCGAAAATGAAATTTTAGATTTTAGAGTTCACATTTTAGATTATTCGGATTGCAAAAATCTAAAATCTACCTTCTACAATCTACAATATATAGAGACGTTCTTAAATTTTATTAAAATAAATCAAATTTTACTTGTCTTTTTCAGTAAAAAATTTATTTTTGCACAAACTAAACAGATAACAGATGTATTGGACATTAGAATTAGCATCTTATTTAAGTGATGCGCCATGGCCTGCTAACAAAGACGAACTTATTGACTACGCTATTAGAGCTGGTGCTCCATTAGAAGTAGTAGAAAACCTTCAGTCGATTGAAGACGAAGGCGAGATATATGAATCAATGGAAGAAATTTGGCCTGATTATCCAACAGACGAAGATTATCTTTGGAATGAGGATGAATATTAAAAAATAAACCAAAGGAAAAAGTCTCATCACCGAGGCTTTTTTTTTGGTTCAAATACACATTTACATAAAATAGAAATACAATAAATCATGAGTTTCATAAACAGTATTATTAAAGTCTTTGTAGGTGATAAATCACAGAAAGATGTCAAAGCTTTACAGCCATATTTAAATAAAATTAAAACATTCGAAACCAGCTTAATGGGATTGTCTCACGACGAACTAAGAGCCAGAACCGCATTTTTTAAAGAAAAAATAAAAGAAGCCAGAGCTGACAAAGATGCTAAAATTGCTTCGCTTAAAGCAGAAGTTGAAAACATCGAAGACATTGACAAAAGAGAAGATCTTTATGATGCTATTGATGCTCTTGAAAAAGAAGCTTACGAAATCTCAGAGAAAACTTTATTGGAAATCCTTCCGGAAGCATTCTCTGTTGTAAAAGAAACTGCACGTCGTTTTAAAGACAATTCTTTTATCGAAGTTACTGCAACTGCAAAAGACCGCGAATTTTCAGGTTCAAAAACTTATGTTACTATTGAAGGTGACAAAGCGACTTGGGCTAACAAATGGAATGCTGCCGGTAAAGAAATTACATGGGACATGATTCATTATGATGTTCAGTTAATTGGAGGTATGGTTTTGCATGAAGGTAAAGTTGCCGAAATGCAAACGGGTGAAGGAAAAACTTTGGTTGCTACACTTCCGCTTTACTTAAACGCTTTGACAGGAAACGGAGTTCACTTGGTAACTGTGAATGATTACCTTGCAAAACGTGATAGTACATGGAAAGCACCTTTATTCGAATTTCACGGTTTAACTGTTGATTGTATCGATAATCACCAACCAAGTACAGAACAAAGAAAAAAAGCATACGACGCTGATATCACTTACGGAACCAACAATGAATTTGGTTTTGACTACTTAAGAGATAACATGGCACATTCGCCAAGCGACTTAGTGCAAAGAAAACACAATTATGCAATTGTCGATGAGGTCGATTCTGTATTAATTGATGATGCAAGAACACCACTTATTATTTCAGGACCTGTTCCTCAAGGAGATCGTCATGAATTTAATGAGTTGAAACCAAAAATCGAAAACTTAGTATCTCAACAACGTCAGTTAGCGAATGGTTTCTTATCTGAAGCTAAAAAATTAATCAAAGAAGGAAACACTAAAGAAGGTGGATTCTTATTGTTAAGAGCTTACAGAAGTTTACCTAGAAATAAAGCATTAATTAAATTTTTAAGTGAAGAAGGAATCAAACAATTGCTTCAAAAAACTGAAAATCAATACATGCAGGATAACAATCGCGAAATGCATAAAGTTGATGAAGCTTTGTATTTTGTAATTGAAGAAAAAAACAATCAAGTTGAATTGACTGACAACGGTATTCAATACCTTTCAGGAGATACAGATGCTGACTTTTTCGTACTTCCGGATATTGGAACTGAAATCGCTGCTATCGAAAAACAAAAACTAGATAAAGACGCTGAAGCGGAAGCTAAAGAAAGATTATTCCAGGATTTTGGAGTAAAAAGCGAGCGTATCCATACACTTACACAACTTTTAAAAGCGTATGCTCTTTTTGAAAAAGATGTAGAATACGTGATCATGGACAACAAAATTATGATTGTCGATGAGCAAACAGGTCGTATCATGGATGGCCGTCGTTATTCTGACGGTTTACACCAAGCGATCGAAGCTAAAGAAAATGTAAAAATCGAAGCTGCTACACAAACATTTGCAACAGTTACATTACAGAATTATTTCAGAATGTACAGCAAATTAGGTGGTATGACAGGTACAGCGGTTACAGAAGCTGGAGAGTTATGGCAGATTTACAAATTAGACGTTGTTGAAATTCCAACAAACCGTCCGATGTCAAGACAAGACAAAGAAGATTACATCTACAAAACTACACGTGAGAAATTCAATGCTGTAATCGAAGATGTAACACAATTATCAAATGCAGGAAGACCAGTTTTAATTGGAACAACTTCTGTAGAGATTTCAGAATTATTAAGCCGAATGTTGAAAATGAGAGGCGTTACACATAACGTTTTGAATGCTAAAATGCACAAACAAGAAGCTCAAATTGTTGAAGAAGCAGGAAAAGCCGGAGTTGTAACTATTGCAACAAATATGGCTGGTCGTGGTACCGATATTAAATTATCTCCAGAAGTAAAAGCTGCCGGAGGTTTAGCAATCGTTGGTACAGAGCGTCATGATTCTCGTCGTGTTGACAGACAGTTACGTGGTCGTGCAGGACGTCAGGGAGATCCGGGAAGTTCTCAATTCTATGTTTCTCTTGAAGATAACTTAATGCGTTTATTTGGTTCTGAAAGAGTTGCCAAAGTAATGGACAGAATGGGACTTCAGGAAGGTGAAGTTATTCAGCATTCTATGATGACGAAATCTATCGAGCGTGCTCAGAAAAAAGTAGAAGAAAACAACTTTGGTGTTCGTAAACGTTTATTAGAATATGATGACGTTATGAACTCTCAACGTGAAGTAGTTTACAAACGTCGTCGTCACGCTTTATTTGGTGAGCGTTTGAAACTGGATATCGCTAACATGATGTATGATACTTGCGAATTAATTGTAAGTCAAAACAAACCTGTTAATGATTTCAAAAACTTCGAATTTGATTTGATTCGTTATTTCTCGATCACTTCTCCAATTTCTGAAGCAGATTTCTCGAAATTATCTGATATCGAAATTACTGGAAAAATCTATAAAGAAACTCTAGCTTTCTATACAGAAAAAACAGAAAGAAGCGCAAGAGAAGCTTTCCCAATCATTAAAGGAGTTTTCGAAGAGCCAAACAATCATTTTGAGCGTATCGTAGTTCCATTTACTGACGGAATCAAAACTTTGAACGTAGTTACTGACTTGAAAAAAGCATACGAAAGCGAAGGTACTCAGTTAATTGCTGATTTTGAGAAAAACATCACACTTTCTATTGTTGATGAAGCTTGGAAAAAACACTTACGTAAAATGGACGAGTTGAAACAATCAGTTCAATTAGCCGTTCACGAGCAAAAAGATCCATTGCTTATTTACAAATTAGAAGCTTTTAATTTGTTTAGAGGAATGTTAGACAACGTTAATAAAGAAGTTATTTCATTCTTATTCAAAGGTGATTTACCAGCTCAAAACGTTCCTGAAATTCACGAAGCAAAAGAAGTTCGTCAAAAGGAAAACTTCAAATTAAGCAAAGACGAAATTGTAAACAGCGAAGACATCAACCGCGAAGCTGGAGAAACACAACAACGTCAGGTTACAGAAACTATCGTGAGAGATATGCCAAAAATCAATCGTAATGATACTGTAACAGTTCAGGAAGTTGCAACAGGTAAAACTGAAGAAATGAAATTTAAAAAAGCAGAAACTCTAATCGCTTCTGGAGCATGGGTTATTGTTAAATAAATAATATTTACAATTTTAAACCCGACAAGTTTTTAAAAACCTGTCGGGTTTGTCATATCGAAAATCCGTAACTACTTTGTAATTGCGGATTTTTTTTGCAAAAAAACTAATATTTATTCTTTCTAAATCGAATAAACAGTACTTTTGCAATCATAAACAACAAAAAAGCTTTGAAGCGAATTTTAATCATATTTCTTTCCTGCATGCTTCTGGTGCCATCATTTGGCAGTTTCTTTGTTTATACCTCATTCAAATTAAATCAGGAAGAGATTTCAAAAACCATCTGCGTACAACGAAAAATGATTTTTAATAGTTGTAACGGCCGATGTGAACTTCAAAAAAGTTTAAAAAAATACGCTGATAACGAAAAGAAAATGCAAAACAATCTGAAAGAAAAAGCAGAAGTTGTTTACATTCAAAGTACAATTACAGCAAATTTTAAATTAGCAACACCAATTCAATCAAAAGAAAAATTCTTTGCTTCTTTTGACAACAAACCAATTTCGGTTTCGAATTCTACATTTCGTCCTCCATCCTATTTTATATAATTTTTTAAATAACATTTCAATTCTATTGAAATAATTTTCGTTGTCACCAAACAATGAAATTGTGTTTACACACAAATAAAATTTAAAATTACTATTATATAAAATTCATAAAATGAAAAATACATTATACAAAGCATTTGCTATTGTAGCAATTTCTATTACTCTAGGTTCTTGTTCAAGTGATGACAGCAGTAGCGACGTATCCGGAAAAGGAAAAATTATATTAGAATTTGATAATGCTTACGGAACAAACGATCTTATCCTAAATACACAACCCAACAAAACCTCTAACAACGAGATTTTAAAAATAAGCATGGTAAAATACATTGTTAGCAATGTGGTTTTAACAAAAGCTGACGGAACAACCTTTACATATCCTAAAAGTAAAAGTTATTTTATAGCAGATGAAGCTTCTGCAGAAGGTCGTGAATTTGAACTTACTGATGTTCCTGCGGGAGATTATGTAAAAGTAAAATTCGGAATAGGAGTCGATGAAGAGCAATGGAAACTAGGCGCAACAGGACAAGGTGATTTTCTTGCTCAGGCAGATGATGCTGAAATGTTTTGGTCTTGGTCAGCAGGTTACAAATTCCTTGCTTTCGAAGGAACTTTTACTTCTCCAACTGTAACTACCGCAACCTCTTTTATGGTTCACACCGGTAAAACAGGAACGGATTATAATTATACCGAAGTTACCCTGGATTTACCAACAAAAGCCTTAGTTCGTACTACAATTACTCCAGAGGTTCACCTTATTACAGACGTTTCTAAAATTATCGACGGAACAAACAAAATCAAACTTTCTGACAATAATGCCGGAGGAATGGGCGCCATGATTATGGGCGGTGCTAATTTGCCATTAATTACTCAAAACGTATCTGGAATGTTTAGAGTTGATCACGTACATAACGACTAATTTTATTTTCAGGAGCACAAAAGTTTCGGTTTCCCAGAAATGACGTCCCGCTTTACGTTTCAATCTTTTTATTTTTAAAGAAAAAATAAAAAGGATTTCCACTGCAATCGGGGCTAGACCACAACTTTTGTATTCCTAATAAACAAAAAAAGCAATAACAATTAAAAAAATTTAATCTCCATTGTAATTTGTGGAAATTCGTACAATTCGTGGCAAAAAAAATATACTATTTTGCTTTTTAAACATAAAAAATCATGCTGAAAATAAAATATTTTCTATGGCTAATGATTCCATTGTTATGGAGTTGCTCAAATCAAAGCGAAGACGAGGAATATGTAAATGTTCCACTAGAATTTAAAGTTCCTTCGAATTTCCCTGATTTAGCTTACAATATCGCACTGAATCCGCCAACACAAAAAGGATTTGAATTAGGAAAAAAACTATTCTACGATGGACGCTTAGCTTCTGACGGAGTGGTTTCCTGCGGTTTTTGCCACATACAAGCCAATGCCTTTACGCATCACGGACACACTGTAAGTCACGGTGTAGACAATGCGCAAGGCACACGGAATACACCGCCAATTCAAAATCTGGCTTACCAAAGTATCTTTATGTACGACGGCGCGACAGATCATTTAGACTTGCAGCCTATAATTCCGCTTACAAGTATTATTGAAATGAATGGCAATTTTACCGCTATTCTAAAAATGATGAAAGCCGACAAAGAATATCAAAAACTATTTGGACAAGCTTTTGATGATGGAGCAATTACTACTGAAAACATGCTTAAAGCACTTTCGCAATTTATGGTAATGATTGTTTCTTCGAACTCAAAATTTGACAAATACCGACGAAATGAAGCTGGCGGAACATTCACATCGGATGAATTGGCTGGTTACAATTTATTTAAATCAAACTGCGCTTCATGTCATGCTACAGATTTACAGACTGATAACTCATTTCGAAATAATGGTCTTGCTGTAAACCCAATGGTTAATGATGTTGGAAGATATAAAGTAACCGAATTAGCGAGTGATTATTACAAATTCAAAGTTCCAAGTTTACGAAACGTAGAAGTTTCGGCTCCATATATGCACGACGGAAGATTTGGAACTCTTGAAGGTGTTTTAGATCATTATGAAAGTGGTATTGTAGCATCGGCAACTTTAGATCTGCTTTTAAATAAAAATGGAAAACTGGGAATTGCACTTTCTGAAACGGATAAAAAACAAATCATAGCTTTTCTGAAAACATTGACTGATAATCAATATTTGACTGATAAGCGTTTCTCGGAATATTAGAGAAAAACATAGCCCACAGATTGTACGGATTTTACAAATCAACACAGATTAAAAACAATTTAAGTTGTTTTGCAAAATCCTTGAAATCTGTGGCAAAAAAATAAAAATATAATAAAAACTGGAGTCCTAGCCCCGATAGAGGCGGTATCCTTTTTTTGGGTGATTTTTCTTCACCCGAAAAAAGATATAGCCGAAAGCGGGATCAGCTCCTAAAAACAATTAAAATGAAAAAATTAATAGTAATCTGTACATTTTTGGTTGGCTTTTCGGCCTTTAGTTTTACAGAAAAAGATAGTATTTCGGCCTTTACTTTTCAACGTTTGGCAATGATGGAAGACTTTGATTGCGATGCTTGCGGTTGTTCGGCAAGTGGCGGAAGTATGGGTTTTAGCTCAATGCTGAATAATAATTTTGTGGGTGTCCGCTATTTTAAACAAAGCTATACAAGCCGCGACGGGATTTTTGACAATTCACCGTGGATTGACGAAAATTTCAATACCGTTCAGGTTTGGACAAGAATTCCCGTAACCGAGAAAATTCAGATTTCGGCATTGATTCCGTATCATTTTCATGAAAGAGAATTAACGGCTGGAACAGAAAGTATTTCTGGTTTGGGAGATATTACGGTTATGGGATTATATAAAATCTTCGAAACGAAAAAAGACAGTGCCGTTTTTACGCATAAAGTAAATATTGGGGCGGGAATAAAAATACCAACGGGTAAATTTACCGAAGCCAATAATTTAGGAAGCGTAAACCAAAGTTTTCAGTTAGGAACCGGAAGTTGGGATTACTCAGTAGTTTCAGAATATGTGATTAACAGAAAAGATTTGGGACTAAACACAACGCTGAATTATATTTTTAAAACAGAAAATAAAAAGGAATACCAATACGGAGATCAGTTTAATTATGCCGCAACGCTATTTTATTTATTCGATTTAAAATCGGTGCAAATAGTTCCTCAGGCCGGATTAGCAGGCGAAGTTTATCAAACCAACAAACAACACGGATTGGATTTACCAAATACTGCGGGAGATATTCTGTTTGGGAAATTTGGCTTTGAAGCCGGAAAAGACAAGCTTTCGATTGGTGTAAATGCGATGCTTCCAATCAATCAAAATTTATCAAATGGAAAAATGGAAGCCAATTACAGATGGAGTGTAAATTTGAATTATACGCTATAATTAAATATGTGCCTAACAGCACATATTAAAATTGATTCGAATTAAAAATAAAATTATCAAAACAACGAAATAAGCTTTGAAAAAAATTATAATCCTATTTCTTTCTGCCATGCTTTTACTGCCTTCTTTTGGCAGTTTCCTTGTTTACACTTCATTCAAATTAAATCAGGAAGAAATTTCTAAAACCATCTGTGTACAACGAAAAATGATTTTTAATAGTTGTAATGGTCGTTGCGAACTTCAAAAAAGCCTGAAGAAATATTCGGACAATGAAAAAAGAATGCAGGACAATCTGAAAGAAAAAGCAGAAGTGGTTTACATTCAAAACACAATTATTGCTGATTTCAAATTAATAGTTCAAATCAAATCAGAAGCAAAAATTTTCGATTATTTTGATAAAAAACCAATTTCGATTTCGAATTCTACTTTCCGTCCTCCCTCCTGTTTTATATAAATTCAGTCACACTTTCTTGTCAAAAAAGCAAGAAAACCACTTGTTACTTTTAAAATTTATATAATTCATAATGAAAAAAATATACCTTATCCTATTGATAATGGGGCAATGTGTTTTAGCACAAAACAAAGTTGAAAAAGACACAACCAAATCTCAGGAACTTGAAAACGTTTTTATAACAGCCAATCGTACCGCCACTTTACGTAAAGATACTCCTGTTGCTATTAGTAAAATAACGGCAAAAACAATCAACGAAACCAAAGCTACAGCAGTTTACGAAATCATTAATAAAACTCCCGGAGTTTTAATGGTGAATTTAGGAAACGAACAACATATGATGTCGATTCGTCAGCCAATGACGACCAATGCTTATTATTTATATCTCGAAGATGGTTTGCCAATTCGCCCAATGGGAATCTTCAATCACAATGCTTTATTAGAAATCAATCAATATAATTTGCAAAGTATCGAAGTTGTAAAAGGTCCTGTTTCTTCTTTATACGGACCGGAAGCTGTTGGTGGAACAATTAATTTAATTTCGCTAAAACCACCTGTTGATCCCGAATTTAAGTTTGGTGTTCAGGCAGATAATTACGGTTACAGAAGATTTCAGGCTGCCGGTGGCGCAACAATCGGGAAAGTTGGTTTTCATATTGCGGGAATTTCAAGCCTGCAAGAAAACGGTTGGATGGCATATTCGGATTATAACAAAGACAATCTGAATGCAAGAATCGATTACAACATCTCGCCCTCTACCCGATTGATCAGTAATACCATGTATGGAAAATATTATTCGGACATGAGCGGAACCGTAAACGAAGACGCATTTAATAACAGAACCTACAAAAGCACTTCTAATTTTACCTATAGAAAATCGGATGCTTTAAGAACCAGATTAACATTAGAACACGATTGGAACAGCAATTCTAGCAGTTATATTACAGCTTATTTGCGCGACAATAAATTAGGCCAAAATCCTTCATACGGAATAAAATGGAGTCCAACCGTAAATCCTACAACAGCAAAAGGCGAAGTAAATTCGAATAACTTCAAAAGCTACGGAGCAATCGGACAACATACTCAAAAATTCAACTTTTTGAATGCCAAACTTGTTGCCGGAGCATTATACGACTATTCTCCTGTGACGTATTGGTCTTATGTTATTGATTTAAAAGCGAACTTGAATCCGGGAACTCCAGGGAAACAAACGGTAGATTCTTATGAGATTATTGCCGAACATCCCGATTCAAAATTAGCAGATTATACGGCAGATATTTATAACTATGCAGAATATGCACAATTTAGTTTTAATCCATTTGAAAAATTAGTTATCACATTTGGAGGTCGTTATGACAATATGAAAGTCAATTACAACAATGCTTTGGATAACTCTACAGGAAGCAAAGTTTACGACAAAACGACTTATAAAACAGGTGTGAATTACAATCCTTTTGAATTTGCAGGCTTCTATATAAATTATTCTGAAGGTTTTGCGCCTCCGGGAATTACTTCTATTTTTAGAACTAAACCGGGAACTGGCGGAACAACTGGCGTTCCTGCTGACTTTTATTACAACTTAGAACCCGCAACTTTCAACAATTACGAAGTGGGCGGATGGTTTTCTTTCCTTCAGAATAAATTAAATTTTGACTACGCTTTCTATTATATGGAAGGAAAAAATGAACTTTTGAACATCAAACTTGCTGATAATTCAACAGATTATCGTTCGGCCGGAGAAACGCGTCATAAAGGAATCGAATTTGGAGCTTCATACCGTCCATCAAAACAATTCAACTTTCGCCTTGGCGGAACTTACGCGCAACACACTTATATCGATTTTAAACTTTCAGACAAACCGTCAGATCCAATTCAGGATTTAAACGGAAAAGAAATGCCTGCTGCTCCAAAATGGTCCGGAAATTCAGAAGTAAGTTATTATCCAAACTGGCTTCCAAATCTTAGAACTTCTGTCGAATGGCAACTTGTGGGAAGTTACTATCAGGATCAGATAAACACCGTAAAATATAGCGGTTACAACATATTCAACGCAAGAGTTGGTTATCAATGGAAACACATTGAAGTTTACGGAAACGTACTTAATCTAACCGATAAATTGTATGCTTACAATGTTTCGAGAGCCAATACCACAAATGCACAACCAACTTATACAGCAGCTGCCCCAAGAACTTTTGTGTTTGGAATACAGTACAATTTTTCATTAAAAAAATAATTATTAGAAGCTAATCCCGCTCTCAGCTTTATCTTTTTTGAGGCGAAAAAAATCGACTCAAAAAAGGATATCGCTTCCATCGGGGCTAAAAAAACTAACAATGAGCAAAGAAATAAAAGAAAAAAAGTCTAAAAAGAAAGATTCCAAAATTGTCAAGAAAATCAAACAACACATGTACAAATGGCATCGTGTTATTGGTTTAGTTACAATTATTCCCGTAATCTTCTGGACATTATCAGGGTTGATGCATCCGTTTATGGCGCATTTTTTCAAACCGGAAATTGCACACGACAAACTGAAACAGCAGATTATTGATAAAAACCAATTGAAATTTTCGATTCAGCAAGTTTTACAGAAAAATGAACTAACACAATTCAAAAATTTCAGAATCGTTACCTTCAACAATAAAACGTATTATCAGCTTAAAACTATAATTGGTGAATTATGGTATTACGATACTTCAACAGCTGAGAAACTGGAAAACGGAGATCAAAAATATGCCGAATGGCTTTCAAGATATTTCTTAGACGATCAAAAAAGTGCCGTAAAAAAGAGCGAAGTTCTCACCGAATTTACTTCGCAATACAAATATGTAAATCGATATTTACCGGTTTACAAACTTAGTTTTGATCGCGCAGATACTATGGAAGTTTATGTAGAAACTTCTTCAAGTAAACTGGCTACTTATAATCCAACTTCAAGACAATGGTTTATTTGGTTCTTTGACACTTTTCATAATTGGTCTTTCATCGATGCAATTACCAATAACAGCATCCGAATTATTACAATGATTTTCTTATTGTCTATAATTGGATTTTCTGCCTTGAGCGGAATTCTGATTTATGGTTTGCTGTGGAAGCAATTCAAAAAAACTGACAATCTACAACCTAAAAAAGGACTTAGAAAATACCACCGACAAATTGGAATCTGGGTTTCACTTTTTACTTTGACATTTGCTTTTAGCGGTGCTTATCACGCCACAACAAAATGGGCGCCTTATACTTTATCGCAAATGGTTTACGAACCAACTTTTAAAACCAAAGAAATTCCGGTAGCGAATAATACTTTGAATTTAGACTGGACTCGTTTTCAAAATGCGAGCATTATTACCTTAAATGATACTACTTATTATCGCTGTCAATTATTGGAAAAGGGAAAATTCAAAAAACCAAAAGGAGATTCTAATACAAAATGGAATAAAAAAGAAGATCAAAAATCTGAAGTGGTTTACATTAATGCAACAACCAATAAAATCACACCAAACATCGATCTTCAATATGCCGAATTTCTGGCTTATTATTTTACTGATGGGGCACCAAAAGCCGCTTGTTGCGAAATGGTCGAAAGCTCTGATGAACCGGAAGTTTCATTACAAAATGCAAAATTGTTAGAATCTAAAGTCTTAACAGATTTCGAAAGCAGAGAATATGGTTTTGTCAACAAAAGATTACCTGTTGTAAAATTAGCCTATGAAACTCCGGAGAAAATAACTTATTTTATAGAAACTGGTACTTCAAGATTAGCGGCAGTAGTTAAGAGTTCAGACATGGTCGAAGGTTATTCGTTTGCAATTCTCCACAAATTCTTATTCATGGATTGGGCAGGAAAAAACATTCGCGATCTAACAATGGTTTTGGCAGCTTTGACCATTTTGGTTGTTAGTATTCTTGGCTTTATTCTGTTTTTGAAAAAGTAATATAAAGCTACTGAGATTCTAAGTTGCTAAGTTTTTTTTCTTAGCAACTTAGCCCCTTAGAACCTTTTTTTTTACATATATTTGATTGTATTTAATCTTATAAGCTAAAATTGAGAAAGAACCTTAGTCTTTTATTTCCCTTAATCTGGACAATCTGTTTTAGTTACTTTTTTATCTTAATGATTAAGATTACATGGCAATATATTCCTTTTCATAAAGACATTGCTTTTCTTCAAATAAAACAATCCGAGGTAGAGAAAATTCCATTTTATATTCCTTTTTTTTACACACATGTTTATTCTGCTATTTTTGTTTTACTAGCCGGATTTTTTCAGTTGAATGCTACTTTTTTAAAAATATTTCCTGCAGTACATAGAAACATTGGTAAGTTTTACGTTTTTGTAGTGCTGTTTTTAAGTGCGCCTTCGGGTTTATTTATTGGCTTTTTTGCAAATGGCGGACTTTACTCTCAAATATCTTTTGTCAGTTTATCGATTTTATGGTTTTATTTTACCCTCAAAGGTTTTACCGCTATTAAAAACAAAAATATCTCCCAACATAAGGCATTTATGTTACGAAGTTTTGCCCTGACTTTTTCTGCTGTAACATTGCGTTTTTGGAAGGTGATTCTTGTATATTTGTTTCACCCTGCACCTATGGATGTCTATCAAATAATCGCTTGGTTAGGCTGGATTCCGAATTTACTAATCATTGAATATTACCTTTATAACCAATTAAAAAAATGAAAAACCTTTTTTATTTATTGTTATCCATAGTACTTTTCTCCTGTAATTCTAAAGAGAAAAAAGACCTAACCCAGAAAATAGATAATACACAACCCGAAGAAATCCATACTGATTTATATGGTTCATGGGTAGGTGATTTTATAGTATTGGAACGTGATACAACCAGACCGGAATCTGAAATGTATAGCAACAAAATTAATATTGTAATAAAAAAAATAACCGCTTCGGAGGTTCTAGGACAAAGTGTTGTTGCCGGGAATAGCAGACCTCTGAAAGGCAAAGTAACAACAGAAGGAAATACAGTTCATTTTGTACTTAATGAACCCGGAGATGATAAATACGACGGTGTTTTTGATTTTGAAATAAAAAATGACACCCTTTTAGTTGGCACCTGGACTGCCAATAATACTAAAAAAGAGGTTCGTAAAAGGAAATTCGAACTTTATAAAAAAGCTTTTAAATACGATCCTAAGGTGATGCTTCCGGAAGAAGGAATGTATATTGATTACCAAAACCCGAAAGAAGAACAAGTAACAGAGTCTGAAAGTGATAATCCTGAAGATGCTAAAGAAGAGGAAACTTATATGACAACAGTATACAGAGAAGCTTCTGAAAGTATTTTCAAAATAAATTCATCAACCAAAAAGTTAAAAGAATCTGATGTAAAAAATCTAAAGAAACTTGATTTGGAAATTCTGAGAAATACCATTTTCGCACGACACGGACTTACTTTTAAAACCAAAACAGTTCGTCAGTTTTTTGATGATGTCGAATGGTATATCCCGGTTTCAGATAATGTCAATAATGAACTAACAGAAGTTGAAAAAGAAAATGTCGTTTTGTTGAAACGCTTTGAAAAATATGCCGAAGATAATTATGATTCTTTTGGAAGATAATTTTATTTTTGAAAAAGTAATTTTTAAGCTTCTTAGTTACTAAGGCTCTAAGTTTTTTTCTTAGCAACTTAGTAACTTAGTTCCTTAGAAACTTATTTAGGATTTTCCTCATAATATCGCGCTTCAATTCGTTTAATATCTTTAATTGAATTTTTAGCCCAAGCCAAACGTTTCTCCAAAATTTCTTCATCTGACAATTGCCAGTTAATATCTGAATTACGCAATCTGTTGGTTAAGTTTTGAATGATAATTGCTGCAGAAACAGAGATATTTAAACTCTCTGTAAAACCAACCATCGGAATTTTAAGGAATCCATCTGCTTTTTCCAGAATTTCTTCTGACAAACCGTCTCTTTCAGTTCCAAAAAATAAAGCACTTGGTTTTGTAATATCGAAATCTTCCAACAAACAATCATTTTCGTGCGGCGTTGTCGCAATAATTTGATAGCCTTGATCTTTTAAAGTCGAAATACAATTGGTCACCGAATCGTACTGATGAATATCTACCCATTTTTGAGCACCCATCGCAATTTCTTTATCGATTTTTTTTCCGTAACGCTGCTCGATCACATTCAGTTCCTGAATTCCAAAAACCTCGCAACTACGCATAACAGCACTTGTATTATGCATCTGGAAAACATCTTCAACCACAATTGTAAAATGCTTCGTACGATCTCCAAGTACTTTTAGAAATTTCTCTTTACGGTTATCTGTTAATATATTTTCGAGGAAAGCAAGGTAATCTAAGTCAATCATTTCAATCTTATTTATCGCAAAAATACATTTTAAAAGAAGTATGTGTATTGCTTTATTTTGATTTTTTATTAAAAATTCCATCTAAAACATCATTAAAAATGGATTCTCCTAAGCTTTTCTTTTTCTCCTGATCCGGAAAAATTGGCTCCGGTTCCTTATTACTCATTTCTCTTTTGAGTAATAAATTGGTGTTTTTAAAAGAATAATACTTTTGATATTCCATTTTAGTTGGATTAAAACCAGGCTTGGGATTATAAATGGAAAATTGAATCGGGAAACTTAAATATTTTTTATAATCTACTAAATAATTATCTTTCTTTGAAAATTGAAAATTTACAAAGTCAATTTTACTGCTAAATGAAACCAGTTTATCATTTTTAGCCTGAGCGAATAAAACAGAAGTTGTTGTGCACAAAAGCAACAATAAAAGTAATTTTTTCATTGGATAAAGATACTATCAAAAAGTAAGAAAAAAGCGCAAATCTAATTTTAAAAAAAACATTTACTTTCTAATTTAACAAACGAAAAAAGTCATATCCCGGAAAACGAAATTGTATTTTTTATGCTCTTAATATTCTACAAGAGTATCCCTTAATTTTTCATACAACTTGTCGACCTGTGTAAAATTTATTTCTAATGCTTCCTCCTTAAAAGAATCGCCTTCAAAAACAGTACTCACATTCTTAGAATGTTTCTTTAGACGTTCGTACATTTTCTCCAATTCATTTTTCGAATAATCGACCTTAATAAAGGAAACAAATTTCTCTACGACATTTTTCATTCCTTCATTATAATTAAGTAATGTGACATTTTGATCTTTTTCGTAAAAATCTATAAAGCCCTGAAAATATTTCTCTAAAACCAAAGCTCCATATTGCTGAAAACTTATTTCATTAATTTCCTTAGGTGCAATTCCAAAAATGCCAGGCGGTAATAAATTCGGAACCATATGCATTCCTATCATTTTCTGATGCGATTTTAAAACCTCAATTGGTTTTCTGTAGAGTAAAGCAAAAGGTATTTCCGGAAAAGTAGATCTAAAATAATCGGCATTAAATATATGCCAGGCATCCAGTTTTAGAATTAAATTCTTTTGCTCCGGGAATCTTTTTTGTCCTAAAAAAGTTAGTATAGCTTTTAAAAGAACTGTCTTTTTATCTAAGCCAAAACGATCACTTCTTAAAACATCATCAATAATTGGCGCTTCAGAAATCATAATATTCTCAGACGAAGTCGCTAAAGACTGACTCAACATTGTAGAACCACATCGCGAGACATGAAAAACCAATGATTTCAAATCTACCGGAACTAACTCTTTTGACCAATCAATAAGATTTTCAATCGTACTAACTACCTTAAGAAGTTTTGAATTATACTCATGGCTTTTACATTTGGAAATTGTTTCATCAAAAAAAGGCTCCACAATTTTTTTATCAGCCAAATAAACCCATTCAAAATAAACTTCATTATCTTTTTCTACCAACTTATAAGGAATCCAATTTGAAAGAGGATGATCTGTATTTTCCATTTTATATATTTTACTCGGCTAATAAATCTGATATAATTTTTGCTGCGGTTTCTGATGGATTTAGAGAAAGTTCTGCTATAATTTGTTGCTTCTCTTCATCTGAATATTGTACTTTTTTAGGCTCAGAGTTGATATCAAAACCCATTTCTGAAAACAATTTATCAGACCAATCGTTTCTTATACAATCAAGCGTGAAATGAATACGAGGTTCTGAACTTTTATTTTCTACCCTATGCGGAAGCTGAAAATTAGCGTACCAACACTCCCCCATTTTCATAGGAACCAGTTTTTTATCCACATAAAAATATACTTCAGAATTTGTTATAATAGGAATATGAATTCTAAAAAAACCATCTTCATAAGAAGTATCATTATCAATATGTTCCTTTATCTCGCTTCCAGGTCCTAATCTTAGCAAACGTACAGCTTCTTTCTCGCATTGAAACCAATCCATAATCTCTTTGAAATACGGACAACGATCCAGCAATTCCGTATTTTTATATCCCTTATCAGGAAAAGCTGTAATATCGTTTATCAAACCAGATTGTGATCTCAAAGAAACGCTTGTCCAATTTCCTTCGTAACGACCAGTGTTAAAATGAGGAGTCCAAAGATCATTTTCGCATATGGCGAGTTCTGCTTGTAACTTATCTATTAAAAACGAAACTGGAAGTTTTATGGAAGAAGGATTCATATGCTTTTTAAAAGATTAAATTAGAAAGTATTCCTTGTATCCTGTAAATATATAAAATTTACAAAAGATTTATCATCAAAGAAATAGGTAAAAAAGATTTTCTATTCAGGGCTATAATTTTAAAAATTAAGCTAAATCAGATATGCTGTCCAGAATAAAATTATAGAGTTTATGCGTTGAAAAAGGTACTGTTTCGAGATCCGTTTTTAATACTAGATCAGCTTTTACAGGAACTTCAAAAACATCACTAATTCCTGTAAAATTACTTATCTTATTAACGTCATCATCCGGTAACAGCGCTTTTTTGTACAATCCTTTTGGATCCCTTTGAATTAGATTATCAATGGAACAATCCAAAAATACGGTTCTGACAAATTCATGATTTCTCAATTCGTTTCTTAGGTTTTCATAGGGATTTATCACTGACATTAAAACGATTGTATTTGCGCTGATAAAATTTTGTCCAACATTAAAAAGTCGCCTGACATTCTCACATCGGTCTTCTTTAGAAAATCCTAAATCTTTACAGATCGTTTTTCGGTAAACATCACCATCGATTATTTCGACTTTATAACTTTTTTCAATTAACAGTTGCCGAACATTTTCTGCCAATGTCGTTTTACCTGAACCTGATAATCCTGTAAATTGTATTAAAATCATCGAAAATCTCTTTTGTTTAATTCCACATTAAAACTAAATAATTTAACAGACCGAAACAATAAGTATAAATACGCTTTTATTTTCTACTCAAAAATACTAAAAGAATTGTGTAAGCTAAGGTTGCTTTTTTAAATGCAATTTTATCAGGCGAAATCAAAGCCAATAAGTAACTCGATAAAGAAAATTTTACCGCAAAGTTCACAAAGAATTACACATCCCGAAGCCTCGGGACGCAAAATTTTATGAATTATGCTTTGCTCTAAGATCACAAAGGGATTGTGTTTAAAACTTAACTTAATGACATTGATCTGCGGCACGTAAATTTATCCTGATTCACATTTTCTACCAATATTTAGTACCTAACGGCACAAAACAAATTAATATCAAAACTTATAATCACTTACATGAACTCACATGATAATGAACAAAAATCACTATTTTTATCTTTTAATATAATTCGAAATGAAAAAGAAATTGGTTGTTTTAACCGGAGCCGGAATTAGTGCTGAAAGCGGAATCAAAACTTTTCGTGATAGTGACGGTTTATGGGAAGGTCACGATGTTATGGAAGTTGCAACTCCTGAAGGCTGGAGAAAAAATCAGGAATTGGTTCTTGACTTTTATAACAAAAGACGTCAACAACTTAAAGAGGTTGAACCAAATTTAGGTCACAAAATTCTAGCCGAATTAGAACAGGATTTTGATGTACATATCATCACTCAAAATGTCGACGATTTACACGAACGCGCCGGAAGTACCAAAGTTTTGCATTTGCATGGAGAATTACTAAAAGTACGAAGTACTCAAAACAGAAATCATATTTTAGATTGGTCTAATGATTTGTATACTGGAGATCTGGACGAAAATGGACATCAGTTACGACCTCATATTGTTTGGTTTGGCGAGGATGTTCCTGCGCTTGAAGAAGCAATTGAAATTACTGAAACTGCCGATTATTTTGCCGTTATCGGGACTTCATTACAAGTTTATCCTGCGGCGGGATTAATTTCTTATACTTATAGTATTACACCCGTTTTTTATATTGATCCAAAACCAATCTCGATTCCGAATCTTCAGAATAAAGTTGAAGTGATTGCAAAAGTTGCCTCTGAAGGTGTAGCTGAATTAAAGGATCGATTGTTTGAACTAGAAAAAACAGTATGATATTTCAAACTTGGTTACAAGAATTATCGCAATACAATTTACTCCCTTTATTTATTTTCTTTTTGATCGAAAATTTTATCGTGATCGTGCTTTCGGTTATTCTTGCCAAAATAATTGAGAATGACAATACTAAATTGAATAAACAGGATCGTAAATGGGTTTTCTCAACCTTAATCTGCAATACGTTTATAACGCTGTTGGGTTTTGAATTGTATCGTTTGGGTATCCTCAAAATAGATTTTTCGCCATCCCTATTTTCAATAATAACAGATACTTTATTGCTGGTTGTGGTAATGGATTTCTTCATGTTTTGCTTCCATTTTCTGGCGCATTATTTAAAATGGTTTTCTCCCATTCATAAACTTCATCACACACATGTCGAAACAAGTACAAGTGTATATAGTTTGTACGTATTACATCCTATAGAAACTTTAGGATTTGGGATTATCTGGTTGTTTTCAATTACGGTTTTAAATTTCAATTATCTTAGTATTATCATTTACCTAGTTTTAAATCTCTTATATGGAATATTTGGTCATTTGAAAAAAGATATCTTCCCTGATTTCTGGTATAAAAACCATGCTACAAAATGGATTTCAACGACCAAATTTCATTCCGATCATCATAAACATCAATCTCATAATTATGGTTTTTATTTTACCATTTGGGACAAAATCTTTAAAACTATTTTTTAAATCGCACTATTAAAGGATAATATATCTCTTGTAACTTTCAGAAGTTTTAACAATGACTTATATTTGCACCTTTCGAACAAACAACATAACAATGACTACTTTAAACGAATTGAATGCCATATCGCCAATTGACGGAAGATATAGAAGCAAAACCCTTTCATTAGCACCTTTTTTCTCTGAAGAAGCTTTAATCAAATACCGTGTATTAGTTGAGATTGAATACTTTATTGCCTTGTGCGAAGTGCCATTACCACAACTAGCTGACGTAAATTCAAATTTATTTGACAGTTTTAGAAACATCTATAAAAACTTTTCTACTGAAGATGCACTTTGGATTAAAGAAACAGAAAAAGTAACCAACCACGACGTAAAAGCGGTTGAATATTTTATCAAAGATGCTTTTGAAAAACTAGGTTTATCTCAATACAAAGAGTTCATTCACTTCGGATTAACTTCTCAGGATATTAATAATACTGCGATTCCGCTTTCTACAAAAGAAGCTTTTGAGCAGGTTTATATGCCTTCGCTAATTACTTTAATTTCTAAATTAAAAGAATTAAGCGTTGAGTGGAAGGACATTCCAATGTTGGCTCGTACGCACGGACAACCGGCTTCTCCTACTCGTTTGGGTAAAGAAATCTTGGTTTTTGTAGAGCGTCTGGAAGAACAAATGCGTTTGTTGTTTAATATTCCGTTTGCAGCTAAATTTGGTGGTGCAACCGGAAATTACAATGCGCATCATGTGGCATATCCACAAATCGACTGGAAACAATTTGGAAGTAAATTTGTAGAAACAGATCTTGGTTTACACCACTCTTTTCCAACTACACAAATTGAACATTATGATCATTTTGCTGCATTTTTTGATGCTTTAAAAAGAATCAACAATATCATTATCGATTTAGATCGTGATATCTGGACGTATGTTTCAATGGATTATTTTAAACAAAAAATCAAAGCGGGAGAAATTGGATCTTCTGCAATGCCACATAAAGTTAACCCAATTGATTTTGAAAATTCTGAAGGAAATCTAGGAATCGCTAATGCTATTTTTGAGCATTTGGCTGCTAAATTACCTATTTCAAGATTACAGCGTGATTTGACTGACAGTACTGTTTTACGTAATATTGGTGTACCAATTGGACATACTATTATTGCTTTTGAAGCTTCATTGAAAGGTTTAAACAAATTGTTATTGAACGAAGCTAAATTTGCTGAAGATTTAGAAAGAAACTGGGCTGTAGTAGCAGAAGCTATTCAGACTATTTTGCGTCGTGAGGCTTATCCAAATCCTTATGAAGCTTTGAAAGGTTTGACAAGAACTAATGAAGCGATTGACAAAAAAGCAATTCATAATTTTATTGCAACTTTAGAAGTTTCTGATGCCGTTAGAGCCGAATTAATGGCTATAACCCCTAGTAATTACACAGGTATTTAAAGAAAACCTAAAATATTTTCTCAAAAAAAGCTATCTTTATCGATAGCTTTTTTTATTTATAAATCTTGTTAGGGTTTTAGCCCAGAGTGAAATGAAAAGCCTTTTACTCAAAAAAGCATATTTTTTTGCAGGAACAGAGCGACCGAAGGAAGCTCCTGAAACTGCTTTAAAAATAGCTTTTTTGAATAAAAGCTTGAAATGGAAAGCTGGATTAGCTCCTAAACAAAAACATTCTACACTTTATGATTGCCTTAAACGCCGCTGCAGAAACTACACACCATTTACAACCTTTAATCAGTGATTTGGGATTAATCCTGATGACTGCCGGAATTGCCGTTTTACTATTTAAATTAATTAAACAACCTTTGGTTTTAGGGTATTTAATTGCGGGATTTTTAGCTGGAAATCACTTTGACTTTTTCCCTACTATTACTGAGATGAAAAGTGTTGAAGTTTGGGCAGAAATTGGTGTGATCATTTTATTGTTTAGTTTGGGGCTCGAATTTAGTTTTAAGAAACTAATGAAAGTAGGGGGAACTGCCTCGATAACGGCAATTACCCAGATTATTACGATGGTAATAATTGGTTATCTGGTTGGGCGATGGATGGATTGGGGACAAATGGATAGTATCTTTTTAGGAGTTATTTTGTCTATTTCATCAACAACAATTATTCTGAAAACCTTTGACGAACTTGGCGTAAAAGCACAAAAATTTGCCGGAATTGTAATTGGATCATTAATCGTGCAAGATATTGTAGCGATTTTAATGATGGTTTTACTTTCGACTATTGCTGTAAGTCAGCAATTTTCAGGAAGCGAATTATTGATGTCTGTATTAAAATTGGTATTTTTCCTTACCGCTTGGTTCGTGGGCGGAATCTTTTTTATTCCGACGCTTCTTAAAAAAGCAAAACATTTACTGACGGATGAGATGTTATTAATCATTTCTCTTGCACTTTGTTTAATGATGGTGAGTTTTGCTTCAAATGTTGGTTTTTCTCCGGCTTTGGGTGCTTTTATAATGGGATCTATTATTGCAGAAACCACTCAGGCAGAACATATTGAACATTTAATAAAACCTGTAAAAGATTTATTTGGCGCCATTTTCTTTGTATCGGTAGGGATGCTTATTGATCCCGAAATGTTATATACACATGCGTTGCCTGTAGCGATTTTAACTTTAGTGACTATTTTTGGTCAATCTGTGAGTTCTACTATTGGTGCATTATTAGCGGGTCAGCCGTTAAAACAATCGGTGCAAACAGGAATGAGTTTATCGCAAATCGGAGAGTTTTCATTTATTATAGCCACACTGGGAATGACACTTAATGTTACCAGTTCATTTTTATATCCTGTTGTTGTGGCAGTTTCAGCAATAACCACTTTTACGACGCCTTTTATGGTGAAATATGCAGAGCCATTTTCTCATTTTCTGGAACGAAAACTTCCTAAAAAATGGGTTAAAAACATCAACCGTTATAGTGTGAATGCACAAGCTATAAAATCCGTAAGTATTTGGCAAAAAGTACTGAATGCTTATCTCATTCAAATCATATTACACACTATTATTATTACTGCCATTATTTTATTGTCGGCAAAATTTGTGGCTCCTTTGGTTGAAGACACAAGATTTGGCAACACATTGGCGGCTCTTATTACTATAGTTATAATTGCTCCATTTTTATGGGCACTGTCCCTTAGACGAGTTGCTGTAGAAGAAGTAGAACTATTATGGGAAGAACGTAAATATCGTGGCGCATTATTAATGTTGATTTTAATAAGAATGGGGCTTGGTTTATTTCTTATTGGGTTTTTACTGAATATTTTCTTCTCCCCTTTAATTGCCTTTGTAGCTCTGATTATTGCTATTACTGTTTATCAAATATTCCCAAAAAAATTGAATGAGCAATATCATAAAATTGAAAGTCATTTTTTGAAGAATCTGAACGATCGCGAAAACAAAAAAATTGACAGACGATATGCCAATTTAATGCCTTGGGATGGTCACATGTCATTTTTTGATATTGGGAAAGAATCTAACCTTGTGGGTAAAACCCTAGAAGAACTAAGAATCAGGGAATCACTGGGAATTAATATTGCTTATATAAAGCGTGGTGACATTACAATCCCGATTCCAACTAAAAATGAGCGTTTGTTTCCTAGTGATGAAATTTGTGTAATTGGTACAGATGCCCAGGTCACTGAGTTTGCCAAATACCTAAATCAAAATGAAATCGAGGCTGCCGAAAATGTTAAAGAATCTGAAATTGTGCTGCGCCAAATGGAAATTTTCAATGAAGATTTCATCCAAAAAAGCATTGGGCAATTTAGAGGGAAAACAGGTGGACTTGTTGTGGGACTTGAAAGAAACGGTAATCGTATCTTAAACCCGGAATCACATTTAATTTTACAAAAAAATGATATTATCTGGGTCGTTGGCGATAAAAAACGAATGGCCGAGTTGATGAAAAAAGCTTGAGAAAGGTACTAAGATACTAAGTCACTAAGTTTCTAAAACACTAAGATTTAAACTTAGCACCTTAGAAACTTAGTATCTCAGAAGCTTACTTATTAGGTTGCGGTGTCATACGCAAATATGGTTTTATTGGCGTATGCCCTTTTGGGAATTTAGCAGGAATATCACTGTCCGGAACTGCTGGCGTGATTACTACATCTTCGCCGTCTTTCCAGTTTGCCGGAGTTGCTACGCTATAATTTGCTGTTAATTGTAAACTGTCAATAACACGAAGTAATTCGTCAAAATTTCTTCCTGTTGAAGCCGGATACGTTAACGTCAATTTTATCTTTTTGTCGGCACCAATTACAAACACAGAACGAACTGTAAATTTATCACTTGCATTTGGATGCAACATATCGTATAAAGTTGCTATTTTTTTATCTTCGTCGGCAATTATAGGAAAATTAACTGTTGTATTTTGAGTTTCGTTAATATCTTTAATCCATTCTAAATGCGACTCTAAACCATCGACACTTAAGGCTATAACCTTTGTATTTCTTTTTGTAAATTCTGGAAGATAATTTGCAACCGTTCCTAATTCAGTTGTACAAACAGGCGTAAAATCTGATGGATGTGAGAATAAAACTCCCCACGAATTACCTAGCCATTCGTGAAAATTGATTGGCCCTTCGGTGGTTTCTGCATGAAAATCCGGAGCTATATCACCTAATCTTAATGTTGACATAATTTATTTTTTTTAGTTCCTCTAAAATTACTTAAAAAATGAACAAGGAAACCATAGATTTTCATAAAAAAAGTTAAAAAAACCTAAACTCTACTTTTTCGGTCAATTTTATATAAATAAATTAAAATAAATCTGAATATTTTAAATAAAACTAAGAATCAGATACCAAATAGCAATCGTTAGAAACGAAATCGGAATTCCGAAACCGATCATCATACTACTTAATCTGGGTTTTAATCCATAGGTTGAAGCCAAAATTGCGCCAGTAATCATTGGAGCCATAGCAACTTCAATCAAAGTGACCTTTATAGCTTCAGAATGTTGGTTGAAAATAAAGACATACAAAACAAAAATTATCAGAGGACTAAGAATTAACTTAAAGAAAAGTCCCAATCGCAGAAATTTCCAATGTTGGCTTCTTCTATCAAATTGAAGTTGCAATCCTACTGAAAGTAATGCCAGAGGCGTCACCAAACTTCCTGTCTTTAATAAAACCGATTGAATAGTAACATCAAACTGATAGTCAGAAACATTCATTAAACATGCCACAACAAAGGTGAGGAAAGGTGGAAAAAGCAGTACTTTTTTGATAATACTTATTGCATTCGGGCTTCCTTTTGAATAAAAAGCTGCCACAAAAACTCCTAAAGTAGAAACCACAACAAAAGTTCCAGGCTGATCGACCAAAACCGCCGTTTCTAAACCTTTTTTCCCAAACAAAGCTTCGATTATAGGATATCCCAAGAAAGAACTGTTGCTTAATCCGGCGGTTAAAATTAAACAGCCAATAAGTTTGTTAGACCAGCCAAATCTTCTTCCTAAAAAATGAAAAAAGATAAAAGCCAAAATAAAACAAATCCAACCGGAAGCAATTGGAAACAACAATTCATTGCTCCATTTTATTTTCGGAATATGGTATAAGGTAATTGCAGGTAAACAAAAGTAAACTACAATTTTATTTAAAACTTTATAAATATTAGTTGGAAAAGCTTTTACTCTTTGCAAAAGCAAACCTAATGTCAGGAAGAAAAATATTAAAATAAAGTTGTTCATATCGTTGAGTAATCACAAAAATAGACATTTATAAGTTGATCTATAAAACAAATTATAGTACTTCAAAAAGATTTTTGTTATTTTTAATATATAGTATAATTCTAGAAATCAATGCAGCAAATAAGAGACAATTTTGAGCGAATGGCAAAACTTTCAGATGAAGAATGGAACACTTTTTCATCAAAGCTCATACGACAGGAATTTTCAAAGAAAACATCCATAATTGAAACAGGTCAGGTCGAAAATTACCTTTCGTTTATAGAGAAAGGATTAGTTCGATATTATATTCCGGGTGAAGATAATGATCTCACTTTTACGTTTGTATTTGATGGCGAATTTGCAAGTGGTTACGATTCGTTTATTACCCGACAACCCGTAAATTATACGATTGAAACTCTTGCAGATACGATACTTTGGCGCATTTCTTATACCGATCTTCAGGATATTTATGTCGAAACCAAAATTGGTAATACTCTTGGACGCCTTGCAAGTGAAGGGTTATTTCTAAAAAAATCCAAGCGGGAACTTTCACTACTTAATGATTCTGCAGAGCAACGATATCGCAATTTATTTACAGAACAACCACAATTGATTCAAAAGATTCCTCAAAAATACCTCGCTTCTTATATTGGCATTACTCCACAAGCTTTGAGCAGAATAAGAAAACGTATTTAGTAAGGATCAACGCTAAATATTGTGGAAAACATAAATATACCCACTAATTATTTTTTACCCCAGAGAACACTAAGTTCTTTTGCTCTTAGGTTTCAAAAAGGCATCCCGAAGGCTCGGGACGCAAAGCTTTGTATTGATTTAGCTTTGCGAACTCTGTGCTTTCTAAGACATTCTTAGATAAAAATCTTTGCGTTCTTTGCGGTAATTTTTTTTCACAGGTTTTGGGATTGATCATTTATTAACCCAGGTTCATTGTTTTAGGTTTCTTTAGGATGCAACTTTGCATAAAAAAAACATGGAAACCTTAATTATTTTATTCGGAGTTTTTGCAAGTGCATTGCTTATTGTAAAACTAATAACTAAAAGATTTGAAATTTCACAGGCTGGCAGAATTGCTATGGCAGCCATGCTTGTATTTACGGCGATTGGTCATTTTGCATTTGCCAAAGGAATGGCAATGATGATCTCTTTTTTGCCTTCGCCTATCTTAATTGTATACATTACCGGAGTTATAGAACTGGCAGCAGTAGCAGGGCTCTTGATACCAAAAATGACATTACTTACAGGCAAACTACTTATCGTGTTTTTTATAGTGCTGCTTCCCGCTAATATTTATGCCGCATACCACAATATAAATTTAAAAACTGCCGATTATAGCGGTAAGGGCATCTCGTATCTATGGTTTAGAATACCGCTACAGCTTCTTTTTATACTTTGGGTTTATTACTCTTCGATCAGGAATCAATCAAAAATCAAATAATCAATCGTGGGAATGCACATTGTTTAAACGAATCATGTGCGCAACTTCTCGTTTTATCTTAGCTTCTATTTAAATTAAATTTTAGTTAAAACTTTTTTTTATTTGACAAAACGCATTACATTTGTAACATATTTTATTACAGTATGGTTTCAGGTAAATTTGCCATAACGATTCACATTTTGACTTTACTCACCAAATACCCAAATGATTTTTTGTCATCTGAGTATATTGCGGGTAGTATCAATTTGAATCCGGTATTGGTTAGAAAAGAAATTGCAAACCTAAAAGCACATCATATTGTAGAAAGCAAAGAAGGAAAAAATGGCGGAACAAAACTGTCGATCGATCCTTCGAAAATCACATTAAAAGAAATATTTGAAATGACATTTGAAACCATTAACTTAGGGTATGCAAAAAATCAGCCTAATCCTGATTGTCCTGTTGGAAAGAAAATCAATCAAAATTTAAGTTCTTTATATGCTGATATGAATCAAAAAATTAGTTTACAATTAGAAGGAATCTCTCTGGAAGATTTTTCTAATCAATTCTAAAACTATTTTTTTACACAAAACTGTAACATTTTTTATTACTAATTAAAATTATATATTTATGAAAATCGCAATCATTGGAGCAACCGGATTTGTTGGCTCAGCCATTTTAAACGAATTAGCAAACAGAAATCACGACATTACTGCTATTGCAAGAAACCCAAAAGATACCTCAAATGTAACTTGGAAAAGTGCTGATATTTTTAACGTTGACAAATTGTCTGAAATTTTAAAAGGAAATGATGTTGTAATCAATGCCTATAATTCTGGTTGGACGAATCCTAACATTTACGATGATTTCATTGCAGGATCAAAAGCAATTCAGGAAGCGGTTAAAAAATCTGGTGTAAAACGTTTTATCACCATTGGCGGTGCCGGAAGTTTGTTTGTAGCTCCGGGTTTACAAGCGGTTGACACTCCAGATTTTCCAAAAGAATATCACGCTGGCGCAACTGCAGCGAGGGATTATTTGAATATTTTGAAAGAAGAAAAAGATTTGGATTGGGCATTTTTCAGCCCGGCTTTCGAAATGCATCAAGGTATTACAACAGGAAGAACCGGAAAATACCGTTTAGGTCTTGAAAACCCAGTTTTTAATGACGAACAAAGAAGTATTTTATCTGTAGAAGATTTAGCGGTTGTTATCGCTGATGAAGCAGAAAATGCCAAACACCACCAAGTTCGTTTTACAGCGGCTTATTAATTTTTTTTTAGCCACGAATTACACGAAATTTCACAAATTTCTTGATATTAATTATATTTAGTAAATATTCGATCTAATATTTAATTAGTGGAAATTCTTGTAATTCGTGGCAAACAACCTCAACAGTTTCAAAAGCGTAATTGTCTTTTTGAAACTGTTTTTGTTTTCTGTACTTTTACAGTACCAAAAAGTATATTTTGTCAAGTTCAAAAAAACTATCAAGCAGCTTACAAGAAAAAGCCGGAATTTCACCTCCTGAAATCACCAATGTTTCTGCTATTCGTCAAATTAAAAAAAACAGAAGACAACAACCCTCTTCAACGGAATTAATCGATGGAATTTTAGAAGGAAACAGAACGGCACTGAGTCGCGCTATTACTTTGGTCGAAAGTACAAATCCGGAACATGCCTCAAAAGCAAATGACGTTATTAACGGTTGTTTGCCTTACGCCAATAAATCAATCCGAATTGGAATTACAGGCGTTCCAGGTGTTGGAAAAAGTACTTTTATTGAAGCTTTTGGAAGTTTCCTGACAAACTTAGGTAAAAAAGTAGCGGTTTTGGCCGTTGACCCAAGCAGTTCACTTTCGCATGGAAGTATTTTGGGTGATAAAACCCGTATGGAAGAACTCGTAAAAGACGAAAATGCTTTTATAAGACCAAGTGCTTCCGGAGATACTTTGGGCGGTGTAGCTAGAAAAACACGCGAATCTATTATTTTATGTGAAGCCGCAGGTTTTGATACTATAATTATCGAAACTGTAGGTGTGGGACAAAGTGAAACTGCGGTTCACAGTATGGTTGACTTTTTCTTGCTTCTAAAAATTTCCGGTGCAGGCGATGAACTTCAAGGCATCAAACGCGGTATTATGGAAATGGCAGATGCTATTGTTATCAACAAAGCTGACGGTGATAATATCAAAAAAGCAAATCAGGCGAAACTGGAATTCAATCGTGCTTTGCATTTATTCCCTCCAAAAAAATCAAACTGGCAGCCAAAAGTTACAACTTGCAGCGCCATCACCAAAGATGGAATTTCTGAAATTTGGGATACTATTTCATCTTATATCGAAATGACCAATGAGACTGGTTTCTTTCCCGAAAAACGAAAAGAGCAGAATCAGTTTTGGATGATGGAAACCATAAACGAACAATTGAAACTGAATTTCTACAATCAGCCGGAGATCATTTCCCAATTAGAACAAAACAAAAAAGCAGTGCAAAATGATGAAATATCTCCTTTTGCAGCTGCTCAAAATTTATTAAAATTGTATTTTTCTAAAGGTTTAAAGTAGCAAAGGTTCAAAGCGACAAAGGTTTTATACTCTGTTTCTTTGAACCTTTGTCCCTTTGTCCCTCTGAACCTATTTCTTCAATAAAGGCTCAAAGTAGCAAAGGTTCAAAGCAACAAAGGTTTTGCACTCTGTTTCTTTGAACCTTTGCCCCTTTGTCCCTCTGAACCTATTTCTTCAATAAAGGTTCAAAGCGACAAAGGTTTTACACTCTGTTTCTTTGAACCTTTGTCCCTTTGTTCCTCTGAACCTATTTCTTCAATAAAGGCTCAAAGTAGCAAAGGTTCAAAGCAACAAAGGTTTTGCACTCTGTTTCTTTGAACCTTTGCCCCTTTGTCCCTCTGAACCTATTTCTTCAATAAAGGTTCAAAGCGACAAAGGTTTTACACTCTGTTTCTTTGAACCTTTGTCCCTTTGTTCCTCTGAACCTATTTCTTCAATAAAGGCTCAAAGTAGCAAAGGTTCAAAGCGACAAAGGTTTTACACTCTGTTTCTTTGAACCCTTGTTCCTTTGTTCCTCTGAACCTATTTCTTCAATAAAGGCTCAAAGTAGCAAAGGTTCAAAGCGACAAAGGTTTTGCACTCTGTTTCTTTGAACCTTTGTCCCTTAGTCCCTCTGAACCTATTTCTTCCTTAACTTATATTTGTTTTCTTTATATAAATTTCCTGCTGTAATGACATGTGCTAAAGCATCTTTTGCTAATTCTTCATTTAATTTTACAGGAATCAAAGTCGTATCATTTTTGATTTCGAATTGCAGAGGTTTCAAATTAGGCTGCATGATTACAACTTGATTTTCTACACGGAATGCATTAATATCATTAAACTGCATGATCGATCTTCCTTGCGTTTTTGGATCTAGTTTATTTAGATTTCTTCCCACCATTGGTGTTTCAAAAGAAAGTCCTAAGTATCCTAACAATGTTGGCGGAATATCAATTTGACTTGCCAATTTGCTGTACGAAACTCCTTTTGGCACTCCAGGTCCCATTATCAAAGCCGGAATATGAAACTTATTAATTGGCACTAGATTTTTTCCGTACGTTCTTGTGTTATGATCAGCAATTACGATGAAAATTGTGTTTTTGAAATAAGGCTCTTTCTTTGCCATTTCAAAGAATTTCCCAATAGAGAAATCTGCATATTTCATCGCATTATTTACCGTTGCAGGTTTTGTATCAAAAGGTTTGATTCTTCCGGCTGGATATTCAAAAGGCTCGTGATTAGAAGTCGAAAACATTAAAGAGAAGAAAGGTTTATCGCCCTTAGCTTTAAAATAATTGTTTGCTTTTGTTACCAAATCCTCATCTGAATAACCCCATGTTCCTTTGAAAGCATATTTGTTTCCATCAGATTCAAAATCTTCCTGATCTACAATATCCTGAAAACCATTTCCGTTGAAAAACGAAGCCATATTATCAAAATTCGCCATTCCACCGTAAATAAAACTAGTGTCGTATCCTTTTTGCTTTAAAGCATCGGCAAGTGTAAAAAATCCTTGTTGTGAGTTTCCTAACTTTACTACACTTTCAGATGGTGAAGGCAAAAATCCGGTTACAACCGCTTCAATTCCGCGGACACTTCTTGTTCCTGTGCAATATAAATTGGTAAACAATAAACCTTCTTTTGACAATTTATCAAATTCCGGTGTTAATGGTTTTCCACCTAAAATTCCAACGTATTCAGCACCTAAACTTTCTTGTAGAAAAATCACCAAATTGTATGGCTTTTTCACTACTGTATCTGGTTGTTGTACATGTAGAAACGGAATTTCAGCATCTGTAAAATCACTTGGTCCGGCAATCATATATTTTTTAACACGAGCAATTGCTTCGGCTTCATCCATTTTACCGTACATCTTGGTGTTTCCTTCATTTTTAATCGAATAAGCTGCAAAAGCTACGGTATAAAATGAATTTAATCCCAAAGTATTCGTTAACTGATCTGTAGAGAAAACCGCATTACTGGCATTTATTGGACGTTTTGAAGTAAGACTTGAACGTGCTCCAAAAAACAACAGAAAAGCAAGTAATGGAAAAATCATTAATTTGAACTTATAATCCGTATTTGTTGTATAAAAATATTTTTTTCCTTTTTTGAAAGCAAAATACAGAACAACGCCTAAGATTAAGAATGTCACAATGATCGAAGTCAGGTAACTTTTTAAAAGCATTCCCACAACTTCTTTTGGATAAATTAGATAATCTAAGAATATCTTATTTGGGCGTGTATCATATTGTTTTACAAAATCCGGTGTTGCCAATTCTACAAAAAGAATCAGAAACAAAAATAAAAAGCTATAAATTACCAGAAATTTGTTGGTGAATTTTAGCGATTTATTAGGTAGAAATGTAATTAAAACTGCGGGTAGAAATGATAAATAACAAAGTAAAATCAAATCCATTCGAAGACCGATTGGAAAAATATACCAGAAATTTGGTGTTTCTACTACTCTATCTTTAAAAAGAAAAAATAAAAAGATTCGACTTAAAGTAGTAATTAGCAATCCTATTGCTATAAAATTGAAAATGGGTTTTAAAAAACTTAATTTTTTCATTAGAAAGATTTAAATTGTTTTTTGGTTGAGAAATATTGTAAAACGTATTACCAGACGCACTGCTGTGCGTCTCTACTGTACATCTCTATTCTTCGTAACGTTTTATTTCTCGATCATAAAATTCATTAGCCTGCTCAATTAAACCTTCCATTTCAGTATTTAATTCTGCTTCATCAAGATCTTCTGCTTCTTCCATAAACTCAACCTCATCATCTTTTAAGTTGATTATAAATCTTGGATAATCAAGGTGAATGATAAAAATATCATCTGGAAAATCAGTATTATCTCCGAGTAAAAATTTAGGTAATTCCATTTTATTTATATTTTGATTTATTGTTTTTTGCTTTAGATTTTACAGATCTTTTAAATCGTTTAATCTGTGCTTATTTTTTTAATGCTTCAAATTTAACTATTTGAAACTGAATTTTTGATTAATTTTTTGGTCAGGAAATGAAAACGAATGTATAGGAATATTGCCGCAGAAGTTAATCCTGCCAAAAGTCCTATCCAAACTCCTTGTGCTTTCAAATCTGTGTATTCGGCTAAATAATACGAAATTGGAAAACCAATTACCCAATAGGCAACAAATGTAATATACATTGGAATTTTTACATCCTGTAAACCACGCAAAGCTCCAAGAACAACAACCTGAATTCCGTCAGAAATCTGGAAAACTGCTGCTATTATAAATAATTTTGATGCAATACTTATTACTTCATTATTATCGAGAAGCTGACCTCCATTTTCCATATTCAAAAATAGATGTGGTAAGAAATCATGGAAAACTATAAACAGCATCGCAAAAACAGTTTCAATTATAATTGCCAATAAAAAGATAGAGCGGGCAACAATAACTAAGTTTTTGTAATCATTTAATCCTCTTTGATTACTAACTCTAATCATAGAAGTTACACTCAATCCCATTGCAAACATAAAAGTCATCGAAGACAAACTCAACGCAATTTGATTAGCTGCCTGACTGGTTTTACCAATATTACCGCAGAGCCAGATTGAGGCTGTAAACAATACTACTTCAAATAACATTTGCATTGCCGATGGGAATCCTATACTTACAATTTTCTTTATGGTTTCTTTTTTAATTTCATCAAAACTAAAATTCTTAAAATATTGTTTCAAATCATTTCTTCTGGATAACATAATGTGCATGAACATTACTAGAAATATTCTTGAAATTACGGTTCCCAAAGCGGCTCCAACAATTCCCATTTTTGGAAAAATCCAGATTCCGTAGATCAACATATAATTAATCCCAACATGCAGCACATTTGCCATAATCATGGCGTACATCGAATATTTTGTCATCGACATTCCGTCAGCAAATTGTTTGTATCCCTGATACATAATTAGCGGAATCAAGGAGAAAGCAACCCAGTCAAGATAGGGTTTTGCAAGTGCAATTACGTCAGCTGGTTGTTTTAACAATTCCATTATTGGCTTTGCCAGAATAATTATTCCAAAAAGTAACAATCCTAAAATAATACATAAAAACAAACCATGATGAAATGCGGAGCGAATTTTAGAATCGTTTTTTTCAGCATCACCTTCAGCAACAATTGGAGTTATTGCGGTCGAGAAACCAATTCCTAAAGACATAGCAATAAAAATCATGCTGTTTCCTAATGAAACTGCTGCAAGTTCAGTACTTCCTAATTTCCCTACCATTATATTATCGACAATACCTATTAAGGTATGCCCAACCATTCCTAATATAATAGGATATGCCAATCTTAAATTGTATGAAAACTCTTTGGTGTACTGCTTTAAATTCAATTCTGTTCTTTTTTAGTCGGCAAAGATAGTCAGAAGCTTTGGATTCTTTGATAATATTAAAAGCATAAGCAAATATTAAGCGATTTTTAATCAACCTCGAGATTATATAACAATTCCAAAAAATTATATAACAATTCCCCAAAGCCTAACTATTATTTTTACAACATTATAAATTCAAAAAAAATTGTCATGAGAAATCTAAAAATGTTCTGCCTAGCGACTTTCGCTTTATTATACGCCAATACCACGTTTGCTCAAGACACTACTACGCCAACTAAAACTGAAGGCGAGATCAAAAAATACGATCAGGGCTTTAGATTAGGTTTTGGACTTAACGGAGGTTTACCAACTGACAATGCTTATGACTGGTCTCTGGGTGGAGATGTTCGTTTACAATACGATTTATCAAAAAGAACTTCATTGACCTTAACAACTGGTTTTACTAATTTGTTTATGGGAAAAGATGAAAATGGAGTTGATGTAAAAGATCTTGGTTTTATTCCGGCAAAAGCAGGTTTCAAAGCTTTTATCTGGGAAGATCAATTTTATGTTTTAGGTGAAGTTGGTGCTGGATTTGCCGTTACAAACGGTTACGATCAAACCACTTTTTTATGGGCGCCTGGAATTGGGTATGCCAACAAGTACATTGATATTAGTGTCCGATATGAGGACTATAACAAGTTCAAAACCAACCAAGTGGCTTTACGTCTAGCTTATGGTTTTGATTTATAAAAGCAAAGGTTTAATTAATTTTTTTGTTTTTGGTAACAAACCCGATAGATCGCATAGTCTGTCGGGTTTCGTTTTTTTATGCCGTTGGTCAAAAGATAAGAACCAGTCGTCAAATGATTTTTTCAGATTAATGAATAACACTGTACTTCGCAGAAAAATTAATCGAAATCATGAACAAAACAGTTTTTTATCTATCGCAACTATTTCTTTTTCTATTGGTTACAATTTCTGCAAAAGCTCAGTCGAATATCTCGGGAGAATTCAAAGTAGATTATGTTCCGTTTTCAAATTATGTCCGACCAATTGACAGTTCCAAAACTGATGCTAAAAGTAATTTTAAAAGAGCTCAGCTTTCTGTAGAAATTCCGCTTTCCATGAAAATGGACAAATACAATCATCCAAAGCTTTGGTCAATTATGCTTCAGGGAACTTATGCCAAAATGGAGAATAAGAATTATGAAGTACAATCTCTTCCTGTAGAATTTCCAAACGGTTTCCCCGATGAGCTTCTAAATGCTCAAATTGGTGTCAAACATTTAAGATCAATTTCTCCTTCCTGGTCCATATTAATAATGGCTTCTGTTGGTATTTATACAGATATGATCGAAATCAATAAAGACGATGTTCTTATACAAGGCGGCGTACTTTTTATCAAACAATTTAATCAGAATCTGGCTTTTGGTTTCGGACCGGTTTTGACCAATAGTTTTGGTGTTCCGATGGTGCTTCCTGGAATTTACTTCAATTGGGAGTCTAAAGGCGCTTTACACTTTAAAGTTGCTTTTCCCGAAGGTTTAGAATTAGGCTACAGAATGTCTGATCGATTAGATCTTAAAACGGTTGTCGAACTCAGCGGAATGACTGCCGAAATAAACCCGGCAAACAAATCTATGTTACTTGGATACCAACAAATTATTGCAGGTTTAAGACCTCAATTAAAATTTGGTAAACATTGGACATTTGAACCTACAGCTGGTAGTACTTTGGCCCGTTCATTCTCTACCAATGACCGAAAAATAAAAAATATGTTTAAAGAAAAGGATCTTGCAAATCCACGATTTACTACTACATTTTATGCCGCTTTAGCTGTAAAATGGCAATTCTAGAGCTATCGGCTTAACAGGTTTTTATAGACTACCTCTTTCAATAATGCGTCACGACGGGTTCTTGAAATAGGTAGTTCCTGTCCTTTTACAAATAATCGTCCGCCGGAAACAGAGTCAATGTGAGTAATATTTACCAAGAATGATTTGTGAATTCTAAAGAAAATCTCCGCAGGCAGTGTTTCTTCTAATGAAATCATGGTTTGGTGAATCACCAAAACTTTATCTTTAAAATGAAGCTTAGCATAATTTTGCATTCCTTCAATGTATAAAATATCTACCCACGAAATCTTTTGAAATCCTTCTTCCTGACGAACATAAAGAAACGGATCTAATTGATTTTGTTTAGGAGAAATCATTTGATACCATTGTTTTGCTTTTAAAGAAGCCTGATAAAAACGCTGAAACGTAATTGGTTTCAATAAATAATCAACGACTTGCAAACGATATCCGTCCAAGGCATGTTCTGAATAAGCTGTAGTAAAAATTACCAACGGCGGATTATCCAGAGATTCTAAAAATTCTAAGCCAGACAAATAAGGCATATTGATATCCAGAAATAACAAATCGATTTGCTTATCCTGAATGTATGAAGTGGCTTCCAATGCCGAAGCACAAGTACCAACCACTTCCAGAAAATCAATTTTTGAAACAAAATCTACTATTCCGTTTCTTGCAATTGGTTCGTCGTCAATAACGAGACATTTCATGTTCATAATCTAAAAATTTTGTTTCAGGTTTTCTTTGTTTCAGGTTTTGTATGTTGTTTAAAAAAGTCTCTTGCGGAGTTTATTAGCCAAGAGTTTCACGAATAAGCACGAATTAATTTGTGTCAATTTGTGGAATTCGTGGCAAAAAAATCTTTCTAATCCTTTTTATCTGTGGCAAAAAAATTAACCGCAAAGGGCACCAAGGATTC